>PLWV01000019.1 GCA_003153155.1 Gallionella sp. | reverse complement strand
GCATCGACCGGTTGAGCTGGCAGCGCTGGATTCAAGCCATGACGGTTACGGCGAAAAGACCGACTTCACAAATTCATGGCGTTTTTGCATTTCTTCGTTCATGAAGCCGAGTTTGTGCAACTTTTCAAAAAGCGGCAGCGATGCCTGCCCGGTAAAGTAAGCAGAGAACGCATGTTTTACGATGTACTGCTCAATGACAGAAGACATCAGCCATTCTTTAATTTTTCCTCCAGGGTGGACACCATCGTATCTTGCGGCAGCAGGCAGAAACCGCTCATCAATCTCAAAGTCGAGTTTTTCCTGATACATGGCTATCAGCGACCCCAGAATTTTTACACCCAGCGAACGTTCGCCCGCGTCGATGGCAATTCGCGCAAAAGTGACCAGGCGCGTTACGGATCGCTCCCCCTGATCAACAGCGCGCACGGCCCCGCTTAATGAGCTCATCAAATAACCCACTCTGTCAGAACCGCCGACGCGATCTGAAAGGGACGCAAGGTAAGAATTGAGTATTTCCGGATAGCTATCCGAGTCTCCTGTTTTAGACGGGTTGCTGAAAGCACCCAGCGATTCCGCAAATGCGCAGCCGTCAAAATATTCCGTCGCTGCTGTATTGCCGCGTTTAATTTTTTCCTCCCAACTTCTGACGAGAACGCCATCTCGTTCCAGCCGAACGGCACAATCTTCCTTGCAACAAAACAGGTTCAACACGGATTCGTCAAAGGGTTGATTGTGATCGAACGGGATCAGTATGTTTAATGCTGGTGCCAAGCGGTAATTGTTGTAGCCCATCTCCAGGAATCTGTTGACCAGCGGCAGGCTGACGGCTTCCTGTCCGTGCATCAGCTCAAACATGATCAAAGGCGATGTGGCAGAAAGAAATGCTTCCCCGCCTTTGAGGATATTCAACTCCTCACCTTCAGCGTCCATTTTGATGAAGTCTATGTGATCCCATCCGTATTTTTCGCGACACGAATCCAGCGTAAGCAAATCGATGATTTCAAACTGGTCGCTGCCGGTTGCTGCCTGGGACAAGCTGTTCAGTTCGGAGTTGGACGAGATGAAAAGCCTGGCCTCTTCGCACCTGTCGGAAAGACCGGCTTGTATCAATACGATGTTGTTGAAATTGTTTTCGGATATGCTGCTGTTCAGGCAGGAGGCTGTGGATTCGGCTGGCTCGAACGCCCACAATTTGCCGCTATCGCCGATAATTTTTGCGATGTTCAACGCGTACAGCCCGAAATTTGCGCCGATATCTATCGCCCGCATCCCCTGCCGGACAAAATGGCGAACAAAGTTTATTTCGTCTTCGAACCAGTCATGCTGCTCATGTAAAACAAAGGTCGTCATATGTTGCGGCGACCTTGGCACAGTCACGCGTATGCCATTTGCCAGGGGGATGCTGGTCGTATCCTGATCCGGCGTTTTCGCATCGCTCAGGCTTCCCGATTCGGCATGGGTTGCACTCCACGCCTGCCACATCCCCCACAGCGCATCCTCGAAATTCCGTGCAAAGCGTGGTGCATCGAACAGCGGGGATGTCAGCACCTGCTGGCGCAAGCCAGCGCGCAGAGCGGCCAAGCGCTCGAGATTGGACGTGAAGGCCACGGCTTTGGCCACATAGTTGTCTTTATCGACCGCGACCCAGTCCGGCAACCCGGCATGATGGGCGATGCTTTTTGCTGTAAGCGAAAGGAATCTATCGCCATGCAGGGTCATGACGGGCACGCCCATCCATAAGGCTTCGACGCTGGTGGTTACCCCGGGGTATGGGAAGGTGTCCAGGGCGACATCAATTTTGTTGTACTCGGACAAATGATCGGCGATGGAGCCCAATGTTCCGCCAAGAAGCAGACGCTCCGGCGCAATACTCCATGCGGCAAAACGCCGCCGGGTCTGCTCGCGGACATCCGCGTCATGCAGTTGGCCAGTCTTGAGATAAAGACGCGAATTCGGCACGGACAGGAGTATGCGTGCCCACAACTCCACCACAGCATCATTCATCTTGGTCAGGTTGTTGAAACTTCCGAAAGTCACATGCCCCGCTGAAAGTGCGGGGAGCGGAGCCACATTTAAGGCGTATGCTGGTGCGGAAAAGCACAAGTAGCTATCGGGCAGCCTCCATACGGTCTCCGAAAAGTGATTTTCATGTTCCGGGGGGATCGCATGGGAATCACCCAGGACATAGTCCATTGCACTCACCCCGGTCGTATTGGGCAACCCCAGCCACGAGACTTGCACCGGTGCGGGTTTCCATGCGAACACCGGCAGCCGGTTGTGGGCGGTATGGCCAGAGACATCTAACAGGACATGCACACCATCGGCGTGTATCAGGCGGGCAGCTGCTTCATCGTTTTTATCGAACAACGGTTTCCATGCAGAAAAATACGGGCGGATGCGCGCAGTGAGTTCGTCTTCCTTGTGGTGTGTCGGATAAGCGATCAACTCAATGCGGGCCAGATCGATATGCGACAACAGTCCTTCCAGAAAATTCCCTACCGAATGTATCCGCAAGTCGCCGGACACCAGCCCGACACGCAGGCGCTTTGGCCGCGCCACGCTCTGCCAGGTGGAAAAACGCCCGCCCGCTTTTTCTGCAACGATCCGACCATACTGGCGTGCCTGCTCAAGATAATACGAAGGTTCAAGACCGCCGGTGTAGTTCAGGATGAACAGCAGATTGTTACGCGCATCTGTGAAGTCGGGTTTGATTTCCAAAGCCCGGCGGTAACTCGCCAGCGCGTTCTTAAGCTGTCCAAGTTCTTGCAGCACGAGTCCCAGATTGTTATGGGCTTCGACGATATCTGGCTTGAACTCCAGTGCCCTGCGGTAACTTGCCACCGCGTTATCAAATTGCCCGAGGTCTTGCAGTGCAAGACCCAGGCAGAAATGCGCTTGGGGGTAATCGGGTTTAATCTCCAGTGCCCGACGAAAACTCTCCACTGCAGCGTCAAGTTGCCCAAGTTCTTTCAGGGCATTGCCCAAGTTGTAATGTGCTTCGGCTAAATTGGGTTCGATCTCCAGTGCCCGGCGGAAACTCGCCACCGCATCGTCAAATTTTCCATTGCCCAGCAGAACATTCCCCATGTTGTATAGGCCTTGTAGGACATTGCCCAGATTAGTACGCGCCTCGACTAAATCGGGATTGATCTCCAGAGCTTTCCGGAAACTCACCACCGCGCCGTCGAGATGTCCGAGTTCTTTTAGAGCAACGCCTAGAACGCAATGCACCTCGGCGTAATCGGGATTGATCTCCAGTGCCCGGCGGTAGTTCGCCACCGCCTCGTCGATCTGTCCGTTGCCCAGCAGGGCATTACCCATGTTGTAGTAAGCCCCGGCGTAATCCGGATTGTGCTTGATCGCAGTTCTGAAAGCGTCCAGTGCGCCTTTCAAGTCGCCCTTCGCCAATAAAATGTTGCCGTGATTGAGGTGAGCACGCGCCGGATTCGGTGCCAGCCGAATGGCACTCAGGTAGCGCTGCATCGCCTCTTCGATCCGGCCCCCCGCCTCAAGAATATGTCCTTCGTCAATCAAACGCAGCGCATCCTGTTCAGATGTGCCCACCTTGCTTCCGCTGTCGTCCGCGAGGGCTTGTCCGGTAGAGCGAAATCGATCGAATATTCCCATCTCACAACCTTTCTGGGGTGATTTTTGCTAAACTGAATCGACTGGGTTGTTGTTTTAGACTTATGCGACGTGAGCGTGGACTAAGTCCGACAATAACTAGGTGCTACCCTTCCCATTCCAGGAATATACCCGGAGCAACAACATGATACTTGATTGGTTCAACGCTGGAGAAGCTGTTTTGTTTGCACAAGAAATAGTCCGCGAAGTTAATCGACTATTCCCCCCTACGGATCAAAAGGGGAAGGCAATCCCAACGAAGGTATATCAGAAAAAGTTCGATAGTCTGATCGTTCGCATACGCACATTTTCGTTAAAGCATAAACTGAATATTTATAAAAAAGCAAAACTTCTCAATACGATCAAATGGGAAATGCGAGACGCTGGCCACGAGGAGATTATTATTGATGAATTCATTTCCTTCATCACCCCCCTATTGAACAAATAGTCCGTACTTAATTTGGAAGCGCCAGGAATCTTCTTGCTGATTCAGCTTCTCTGGCGAGCCATGACAAACAAGAACCGAGTAAATCCAGTTATCAGGCTTATCAGAACTGGTGAACCAATTAGGACAGTGAAATATTCTCTATATCCAGTGCGCATTCATCTCTTCGGGAACACCTCTTCTCTTGCTGCACGATTTCCCGCTTACCCGCTATTAATTCGGTAAGATTGCGTCTGCGCGCCAATCGCGGCGCGGACTCCGTTCAGACGATCATTCATTATGAAAATTCACGAGTACCAAGGTAAAGAAATCCTGCGTCAATTTGGCGTACCCACGCCGCGCGGGGTGGCGTGCTTCAGTGTTGATGAAGCAGTGGCTGCGGCGCAGCAATTGGGCGGCGCGGTGTGGGTGGTAAAGGCGCAAATCCACGCCGGTGGGCGCGGCAAGGGCGGTGGGGTGAAAGTGGCGCGCTCGCTGGAAGAGGTGCACAGTGCTGCGCAGCAGATATTGGGTATGCATCTGGTCACGCATCAAACCGGCCAGGACGGCCAAGTGGTGCGGCGCTTGTTGATTGAAGAGGGCGCACAAATCACCAAGGAATTTTATCTCGGCATGGTGATCGATCGCAGCAAGCAGCGCGTCGCCTTGTTGGGCAGTAGCGAGGGCGGCATGGAGATCGAAGAGGTGGCCGCGCACAGCCCTGAGAAAATTCACACAGTGCGCATCGACCCTATAACCGGACTGAGCGCACCGGACGCGGCGCAAGTCGCGCGCAACATCGGTATCCCTGATGTGGCGATAGATGGTGCGGTAGTCGTGTTGCAAGGTTTGTATCGTGCCTTCGTGGAGAAGGATGCGATGCTGGCGGAAATCAATCCGCTGGCGCTGACCGCAGATGGGCGTGTGCTGGCATTGGATGCAAAGTTTAATTTTGACAGCAACGCGCTGTATCGTCATCCCGAGATCGTCGCAATGCGCGATTTGGACGAAGAGGATCCCGCCGAAATAGAGGCGTCAAAATTCGACCTCAGCTATATCTCTTTGGATGGCGACATCGGTTGCCTGGTGAATGGTGCGGGACTCGCGATGGCGACCATGGACATCATCAAGCTGTATGGCGGTAGCCCGGCGAACTTCCTCGATGTGGGAGGAGGGGCGAGCAAGGAAAAAGTCACCGAAGCGTTCAAGCTGATGCTGCATAACCCAAAACTGAGAGCGATTCTGGTCAACATCTTCGGTGGCATTATGAAATGTGATGTGATCGCCGAAGGCGTGGCGGCAGCGGCGCGTGAAGTGCATCTCAAAGTGCCGCTGGTGGTACGACTGGAAGGAACGAATGTCGAGATCGGCAAAAAGATTCTGGCGGAATCCGGCCTGCCGATTATTTCCGGCAGCGACATGGCGGATGCGGCAAAAAAAGTAGTGGCTGCTGCGAGGGCTGTGTAATGTCTATCCTGATCGATAAAAACACCAGAGTGATGACGCAGGGCATGACCGGCAAGGTAGGCCAATTCCATACCACGAACTGCAAGGCCTACGCGAATGGGGCGGCGTGTTTCGTCGCAGGCGTCACGCCGGGCAAGGCGGGGCAGAGCTACGATGGCATCCCGGTACATGACAGCGTGATGGATGCCAAGGCGCAAAGCGGCGCAACGGTGTCGGTGATCTACGTGCCGCCGGCTTACGCGGCTGCCGCGATAGATGAGGCGGTTGAAGCTGGACTGGATTTGGTGATCTGCATCACCGAAGGCATTCCGGTGCACGACATGCTGCGCACCCGCTACAAGATGTTGGGCAAGAAAACGTTGCTGATCGGGCCGAACTGCCCCGGGCTGATCACGCCGGATGAAATCAAGATCGGCATCATGCCCGGACATATCCACCGCAAGGGGCGCATTGGTGTGGTGTCGCGCTCCGGCACGCTGACCTACGAAGCGGTCTGGCAATTGAGCGAATTGGGCTTGGGGCAATCATCTTGCGTCGGCATCGGCGGCGATCCGATCAACGGCCTGAAACATCTCGATGTGATGAGGCTGTTCAACGACGATTCGGACACCGATGCAGTGATCATGGTCGGCGAGATCGGCGGCAGCGACGAGGAAGAGTGCGCGCGCTGGATCAAGGGCAACATGAAGAAGCCGGTGGTCGGTTTCATTGCCGGTGTGACCGCGCCGCCCGGCAAGCGTATGGGACATGCGGGCGCGATCATTTCCGGCGGGCAGGGCGGGGCGGAAGCCAAGCTGGCGGTGATGGAAGAATGCGGCATCCATATCACGCGCAATCCGGCGGAGATGGGGCGCGTGATGCAAAAGGTATTGAAGGGTTAGGCAATGCTGGAAGTATTTTTCACTTCCCAGTTCTGGATCGATGTATTCAAGATCATCATGATCGATGTGTTGCTGAGCGCCGACAACGCGGTGGTGATCGCGCTGGCCTGCCGCAATCTTCCTTTGGATCAGCGTAAAAAAGGTATTTTGCTGGGCGTGATGGGCGCGATAGTTTTACGCATCGTGCTGACTTTTTTTGCGGTGAGCCTGCTTTCGCTGCCCTATCTCAAGCTGGTCGGGGCGCTGCTGCTGGTCTGGATCGGCATCAAACTGATCCTGCCCGAGGATGAGCACAGCGCGGATAGTATTCAAGCCGATACGCGGCTGTTCGGCGCGGTCAAGACCATCATCATCGCCGACTTGGTGATGAGTCTGGATAACGTGCTGGGTGTGGCGGCCGCAGCCAAGGGTAATGTGCCGTTGCTGGTGTTCGGCCTGCTGATCAGTATTCCGCTGATCGCCTGGAGCAGCCAGTTGGTGCTGAAATTGATCGACCGTTTCCCCGCCATTATCTACGGCGGTGGAGCGCTGCTGGGTTACGTGGCAGGCGAGATGCTGGTCAGCGAGGCACTGTTTAAACCGCTGGTCGAGGCGCGCCACTATTTGCACTGGTTGATACCGGTGCTGTGCGCGCTGCTGGTATTGGGTGCTGGCAGATGGTTGGCGATGCGCAAGGCTGTTGAAAGCGAAGTTATCGATCTGGTGGACGAAGCGGTTTTAGCAGGGATGCGCGACAAATCGCCCAACTCGCAAAAAGTGACTGTCGCATCGAAAAGGTTCTGGCAGGGATGGGCGACCAGTCGCCCAATTCGCACAATAAATCGTAAGGGAAAAAAATGAAAATACTGATTCCGTTTGATGGTTCGGCTAATGCCCAACGTTCGGTTGACTACGTGATTAAAAATATCGCCGCGCTGAAGGAGACGCCGCAACTGCTGTTGCTGAACGTGCAGTGGAATATGGCGACAGGCAACGTCAAGCTGTTCATCAATCAAAAAACAATCAATGACTATTATCGCGAACAAGGCATGGCCGCGCTGCAGTCGGCGCGCGCTGCTCTGGATGCCGCCGCGTTACCTTACCAATACCACATCAGCATTGGCACACCGGCGGAAGCGATCGTGCAATACGCCAATGAGCAGAGCGTGGACCAGATCGTGATGGGCAGGCAGGGGCAGGGCGGTTTGCAATCATTGTTGCTGGGATCGGTGGTGAACAAGGTGTTGCATCTGACAAGCTGTCCGGTGTTGCTGGTCAAATAGAAAAACGACCCCTCCGGTTTCTGGGACAGGCCAACTTAATTTTAGATAATTCGTAATAAATCTAAAGGATTGTGGTACGTTGTTGCGAAATATATTAATATCCGCGCCATAACTTGCTCGACATCATGCATCAGGCTCGACAACAGGCATCAGGGGGTAGCATGAATAGGTGGTTGTTTTGGCAGAAGGACTGGTTCGTAGGTTTGCTGGTCGCATTGGTATTTTTTCTGGGTGCCAATAGCGACCTGATGCAGAGTCTGGAGCGCAAGGCTTATGATTTGGGCGTTTTGGCTTCCTCGCGGACGCCGAGCGACAAGATCGCGGTGATTGCGATTGATGAGCAAAGCATCGCCAACCTGGGGCGCTGGCCGTGGCCGCGTGCGATACATGCCAAGATGCTGGATGTCTTGGCGGCGGGTCATGCCAAGGTAATCGGGTATACCGCATTTTTCTTCGAGCCGCAGGTAGATGCCGGGCTGGACTATATTTACAAGATTGCCGAATTGCTTGGCAATTCAAAACTTAAAGATACCACCGACCCCGCACAACAAGCCGAATTGGCGCAGCTCAGTGCCTTGTTGCAGGAGGCGGCGCAAAATCTCGATAACGATCAAAAGCTCAGCGAAAGCATAGCCAAGGCGAACGATGTTTTGCTGGCGATGTTCTTCGAGTTGGGCGAACCGCAAGGCAAACCCGATCAGGAATTGCCTGACTATGTGTTGCGCAATAATCTCACGAATGTGAAAGATGCCAGTGGTTCAGGCGAAATGCCGTTGTCATCACTAAGCGTGTTGCCACCGATTCCGGCGTTGGGCAGCAAGGCATTGGCCATCGGACACTTGAACAGCTTTCCGGATGTGGACGGCGCGATACGTACCGAACCGCTGGTGGTTGGCTATTACAATCAATACTATCCATCGCTGTCACTGATGCTGGCAGCCAAGAGCCTCAATCTCGAGCCCAAGGATATACACGTCAATCTGGGCGAAGGGGTGCAGCTGGGTAATCAGAAAATCGCCACAGACCCGGCCTTGCGGATGCACACTTATTTTTACAAGGATAAAGATGGACGCCCCGCCTTTCCGGTGGATTCCTTCTACGATGTTTTATCAGGCAAGATTCCGGCGGAAAAATATCGCGACAAAATCGTGCTGATCGGTGCGTCGGCAACCGGTATCGGGTCGTTGCAAGTGACACCCATTTCTTCCGGTATGGCACCGGTGGTGACTTTGGCGCATTCGGTGTCGAGCATACTCAAAGGTGATTTCTTTGTTACGCCCAGTTGGGCTGAATGGGCGCAAATCGGCGTATTCCTGCTGGTCGCGCTATATCTGATTCTGTTGTTGCCGCGCCTGAATGCCGCCATCGGTGCGCTGGTCACTGGCGCGTTGTTCACCGTGTTGCTGGTTGCGCATTTCGTATTGATGATGACTCAGGCGATGTGGTTGCAACTGATGCTGCCCGCCGCGCTGTTATTGGTTGGTCATTTGTTGCTGACAACCAAACGCTTCCTGATGACCGAGAAGGGCAAGCAGAGATCCGATGCCGAATCTGCGGAAAGCAATCGTATGCTCGGCTTGGCTTTCCAGGGCCAGGGGCAACTGGATATCGCCTTCGACAAGTTCCGCAAGGTGCGGGTGGACGATAGTCTGATGGAGGTGCTGTACAACCTGGGGCTGGACTTCGAGCGCAAGCGTCAGTTCAACAAGGCGGAGTCGGTATTCAAATACATGGCGGAATATAACCCCAAGTTCCGCGATTTGGCTGCGCGCCAGGCACAGTCCAAGGCGATGTCGGAAACAGTGATGCTCGGCGGTTCATCCGGTAAGAGTAACGCCAGTACGATGGTGCTGGACAAGGCGGGCGTGTCCAAGCCGATGCTGGGACGTTATGAAATAGAGAAGGAGCTCGGCAAGGGTGCGATGGGGGTGGTGTATCTCGGCAAAGACCCGAAAATCGGTCGCGTCGTGGCGATCAAGACCATGGCACTGGCGCAAGAGTTCGAGGCCGATGAGCTGGAAGACGTGAAATCCCGCTTCTTCCGCGAGGCCGAAACAGCGGGTCGTCTGAATCACCCGAACATCGTAACTATGTATGATGCGGGAGAAGAGCATGACCTTGCCTACATCGCGATGGAGTTTCTCAAAGGCAAGGACTTGGCTCCCTATACCAAGCCGGATAATTTGCTGCCATTGCCCAAGGTGATGAATATCATTGCACGTGTCGCCGATGCGCTGGATTATGCGCATAAACAGAACGTGGTGCATCGCGACATCAAACCGGCCAACATCATGTACGACCCCGAGACGGATACGCCCAAGGTGACCGATTTCGGCATTGCGCGTATCACCGACTCGAGCAAAACCAAAACCGGCATGGTATTGGGTACGCCATCTTTTATGTCGCCGGAGCAATTGGCCGGGAAGAAGATCGAAGGCGCCTCCGACCTGTTTTCTTTGGGCGTGAGTTTGTACCAAATGGCTTGTGGTAAGCTTCCGTTCGAAGGGGATTCGATGGCGCAATTAATGTTCCGGATCGCCAATGAACCGCATACCGATATTCTGAGCATCAGGGCAGATTTGCCGGCATGTTTGGTGGCGATCATTAACCGATCATTGGCCAAGCAAGTTGAGGATCGCTATGCCAATGGCGCTGAAATGGCCGACGCATTGCGCCAGTGTGCTGCCAGCATATAGGGGGTATACATGAAGATTACGGAGGCGTTGGAAATATTCAGCCAGACCCACCCCGGCATGGTGCGCTCGCACAATGAGGATAGTGTGGCGTGTGAGCCTGCCTGTGGCTTGGTGGTGTTGGCTGACGGCATGGGGGGGTACAATGCGGGCGAGGTGGCTAGCGGCATTGCTGTTTCGGTGGTCGTGACGGAAGTCAGTCACCGTTTGCTGAACGCCAGCCCGGTGGAACGCGTATACCCTCATCCTGATAAAACTACTAGCCATTCGACCAAGCTATCAAAGGACGATAGCCAAGTCGCTGGTTATAACCTTTCCCCCGAGGGGGAAAGGACGATCGCCTCATCCCCCTTGGGGGGAGGATTGAGGAGAGGGCTGAAAAACGGCGAGGAGCTGGGCGTGTCGCTGTTGCGCGACAACATTCAGAAGGCCAATGCCTCTATTTTTCATGCTGCGCAAAGTCAGCCGCAGTATGCCGGGATGGGAACGACCATCGTCTCCGGACTGTTTTATGATAATCGCGTGGCGGTTGGACATGTGGGTGATTCGCGCATGTACCGATTGCGCGGCGAAGTGCTGGAAACGATCACCCGAGATCATTCCCTGCTACAGGAGCAGATTGATAGGGGAATGATCAGCGTTGAAGATGCGCGCTTGTCCAAGAACAAAAATTTGGTGACGCGCGCGGTCGGGATTGATGCCGATGTTGAGGCAGAAATTCATGTGTATGACGTGTTGCTCGGGGATATTTACCTGCTGTGTTCGGACGGTTTGAACGACATGGTGGAGGATGAGGATATTCAGTCCACGCTTTATGCGTTGCAGAGTAATTTGCCGCTTGCGGCAAGTCAGTTGATACAGATGGCGAACGATAATGGCGGCCGCGATAATGTTTCGGTGATACTGGTGAAGGTAAAGGGCAAATTTGCCGTGCCGCGTGGTTGGCCGGCTAAACTGCTCAGTTGGTTTGAGAAATAATTTAGTACGAGGGTTACGACTATGGCTGCAAAATTGATACTCAGCATGGATGGGGCGATAATTAAAGAATATCCCCTTAACAAAGAGCGCATGACCATCGGGCGCAAGGCACACAACGACATCGCCATCGACAACTTGGCGGTGAGCGGTGAGCATGCTGCGATCGTCACCATCCTGCACGATTCCTTTCTCGAGGACATGGATAGTACCAACGGGCTGGAAGTGAATGGGAAACCGACTAAAAAGCACTTCCTGCAAAACAATGATGTAATCGAAATCGGCAAATACAAGCTGAAATACATCAACGACCAAGTCACCCAAACCAGTCCGGCTGACTTTGAAAAGACTATGGTTCTGCGTGCGCCCGTTAAGCAGGCGACTCCAGCCCCAACTGCGAACAAACCGGCGGAGATGCACGGTTTTATGCAAACGCAAGCCGGTATTAAACCGACACATGAAGAGGCGGTAGAAATGACCGGCAAGTTCGAAGCGCACCAGCCGACGGTTCCGGCTGCTCCTGCCCAAGCTGCTGCGCCAGCAAAGCCAGCACAGCCGGCAAAGCCAGCTGTTTCTGCTTCTGCGGCTGCTCCGCAAGCTGGTGCTCCAAAACAGGTCGCTGTGGTGCAAGTTTTGACTGGGCCTAATGCCGGGAAGGAACTCGAGTTGGTAAAAAACCTCACCACTTTAGGTAAGCCGGGCATGCAGGTGGCAGTACTGACCCGTCGTCCGCAGGGTTTCTTCATCACCCATGTCGAAGGGGAAAATTTCCCGTTGGTGAATGGTCAGGCACTGACTAATCAGGCGCATCAGCTGAATGAGCACGATGTGATTGAGTTGGCTGGGGTCAAGATGGAATTCTATTTCAAGGGATAGCGGTGGACAGAGGACAGAAGACAGAGGTGTTGTCGCGACTGCGCCGCGTCTTCAATGAACGTGCCGTGTGGCGGCACACAAAATCCGTCCTCCGTCCTCTGTCTTCCGTCCTCTAGTTAAGCGTCGTGAAAAAAAACGCAATCTTGATTGGGCTTGGGCTGCTGATAGTCTTGTTTTTTGTCGGTAGCGCCGCCCGTTTTTACAGACTGGATTTTGTCGAGCAGCTGTCTTCCATTATTCACGATTATCGGTTGCGGTTGACCATGCCGCGCACGCTGGATGATCGTATCGTTATCATCGATATAGACGAAAAAAGCCTGAAGGAAGAAGGGCGCTGGCCATGGGGGCGGGACCGCTTGGCCATGTTGATGGACAAGCTGTTCGATAAATATGGCGTCGCGGTGGTGGGCTTTGACGTCGTTTTTGCCGAGAGGGATGAGAGTTCAGGGCTAAAGGTGTTGCAGAAGCTCGGGCAAAATCAACTCAAGGGCGATATGTCGTTTCAATCGACGCTCAGCCAAATCCGACCGCAACTCGAGTACGACAACCTGTTTGCCAGCAAGATCAAAAATCGCAATGTGGTGTTGGGGTATTATCTAACCAATCAAAAAGACCAGCGTGCTTCCGGGATGCTTCCCGAGCCGACCTTCCCATCTGGCTCCTTCAAGGGACATTCGGTAGAGTTCACAACTTGGAATGGCTACGGGGCCAATCTCCCCGAGTTGCAACAAGCCGCCGCCAGCGCGGGTCACTTCAATCCTTTGGTGGACTTTGATGGCCGGGTACGCCGTGTGCCCATGCTCGTAGAATACGACGGCGCATATTATGAGTCTTTATCTCTTGCGATGGTTCGCACCTTGCTGGGCCAAACCAAATTGTTACCCGGCTTTGCCGAGGCCAAGACCGGCGGGTATGCCGGTTTGGAGTGGTTGGAGCTGGATGCGGCCGGAGGCAGGCTAAAAATCCCGGTCGACAGTGATGTGGCAACTTTTGTGCCGTACCGCGGTGGACAGGGGAGTTTTCGTTATATTTCGATAACCGATGTGCTGCACGAACGCGTTGATCCTGCACAACTGAAAGACAAGATCATTCTGGTGGGCACAACCGCTCCCGGGTTGTTGGATATGCGCGCCACACCGGTGTCGGAGGTTTACCCGGGGGTGGAAGTCCACGCCAACATGATTTCCGGTATTCTCGATCAAAATTTGAAAGAGCGACCTGCTTATATGCTGGGTGCGGAAGTGGTTTGGCTGTTGTTGATCGGCATTGCTTTGAGCTTTTTGTTGCCGTTATTCACTCCGGCCAAAGCGATTCTCGCCTCGGTTTTTACACTCATCACAACGACAGGGCTGAGTTTGGTTGCTTGGCAGTACGGGAATGTATTGATGCCAGTGGCGAACAGTCTGTTAATGATCGCTTTGTTATTCGCCTTGGATATGTCTTACGGTTACTTCGTCGAGTCGCGTACCAAGCGGCAGATTACCGGACTGTTCGGGCAATATGTGCCGAGCGAACTGGTTGAGGAAATGGCGAAACATCCGGAAAGCGTGTCCATGGTAGGTGAAAGCCGTGAAATGACCATTCTGTTTTCAGATGTGCGTGGCTTTACCACCATCTCAGAGGGCTTGGATCCAAAAGAATTATCCCTGTTGATGAATGAGTTTTTGACCCCCTTGTCGCGCGTTATCTATAAACACCGCGGCACGATAGACAAGTATATGGGCGACTGCATCATGGCATTTTGGGGGGCACCTCTGCCGGACAGGGATCATGCCCGCAACGCCATACTGGCGGGTATCGAGATGCAGGCGACTTTGCAAGCATTGCAGCCACACTTCAAGGAACGCGGTTGGCCGGGAATTCACGTTGGTGTGGGCATCAATACCGGGCGCGTCAGTGTGGGCAACATGGGTTCAGAAGTGCGTGTTGCCTACACGGTGATGGGCGATGAAGTGAACCTGGCATCACGTCTGGAAGGTATCACCAAGCAATACGGGGTGGGCATCATCGTCGGTGAGAATACCCAGAACCTCGTGACGGACTTTTTATATCGCGAACTTGACCACGTGCGGGTAAAAGGTAAAGATAGGCCCGTGGCGATTTACGAACCGATAGCATTGGTCAGTGAGGCGAGCAAAGCACTTCAGGACGAAGTCAAGTTGTTCCATGAAGTGCGTCGCCTGTATCGCAAGCAGGATTGGGATCAGGCAGAATTGCAACTGATGAATTTGCAGCGCATGTCGCCGGGTACTGCCCTGTATGGAAAATACGCGGAGCGCGTTGCTTTCTTCCGTAAAAATCCACCGAATGCGGATTGGGATGGCGTGTTCGATTTCCAGACCAAGTAACCCGATTAATTTATCAGGATACACGGGACAAAATGAAACTCAGAGTATTGGGATGCAGTGGTGGAATCGGTGGCAATCTGCGCACCACTTCGTTCCTGCTCGATCATGACGTGCTGATTGATGCCGGTACCGGGGTGGGTGAACTCAGCCTGACAGAACTTGCTATGATTGATCATGTTTTCGTTACCCATTCTCACCTTGATCATATCACCTGCATTCCATTTATGTTGGACAGTGCTGGGTTCATGCGTGATCGCCCATTGACTGTTTATGCAAGCGAGGAGACGCTGGACATCCTCAAACAACATATTTTCAATTGGAAAATATGGCCGGATTTCAGCGAGATTCCCAATGCTCGGCAACCTTACCTGCGTTACCAGTCGATGGAGCTGGGCGAGACTGTTGTCCTGAATGGGCGCAAGATAACCTCTGTCCCCGCCAATCATGTTGTGCCTGCGGTTGGCTATCATTTGGACAGTGGTAAGGCGAGCCTGGTTTTTAGCGGGGACACCACCACTAATGATGCGTTATGGAAGGTGGTCAACAAAATTGAGAATTTGCGTTACCTCATCATCGAGACGGCATTTTCAAACAGAGAAAAGGATTTAGCGGTACTTTCCAAGCATCTGTGCACCAGTATGCTCGCTGGAGAGTTGCTCAAATATAAGCGCGATGCAGAAGTATTCATCACTCATCTCAAACCGGGTGAGATGGAGTTGATCATGCAGGAGATAGAAGATTGTGTGCGTGGGCTGAGTCCCAAGATGTTGTTGAACAATCAAGAATTCGAGCTTTAAGAGTAGGCGATGAGTTACACACCCGACATCAAAATTCTGGTTGGATATGGACCATGGTTGATGCCGAGGTCGGCACAACAGCAGCCTAAAGAGACGGGCGAGGGAGTGGAATGAGTACAGTAATGGCGACCAATAGCGCAGCAAACAATGTCGGTGATATGAGCCTCAGGCTCGAATTCACCAAGAATCTCAATCACGTCAACAATAAGATACACGCCACCGGTAACGTTGATGAAATCATGCTGGAGGTCAGCAAGGACATCTGCGCGCTGTTCAATGCGGATCGGCTGACCATCTATGTCGTGGGTGAAGACAATATCTCACTTATTTCCAAGGTCAAGACCGGGCTCAATTCTTTCAAAGATCTCAAGTTACCCATCGCTGAGCAAAGCGTTGCCGGTTATGCGGCAATGCATAAAAAACTGCTTAACATCAAGGATGTTTACGATGAAAAAGAGTTGGCGCAGTACAGCGCGCATCTGCGTTTTTTTAAGGAAGTAGACAAGCGCACCGGATACCGTACCAAGCAAATGCTGGTCGCTCCGATTCTGGATGCAGCCAGTGGCGATCTGGTTGGTGTCATCCAGGTCATCAATAACAAGGCTGGTGTCCCTTTTGCGGCGATGATCGAAGAAGGCGTGCAGGAACTGGCGCAGACCATGGCGGTGGCGTTGCGCCAGCATCAGCGTCAGCAAAGCAGCACGACCAAGACCAAGTATGACTATCTGGTTGCCGATGCGGTACTTTCTGCTGCGGAATTCGAATTGGCGACGCGCACCGCGCGGCGCAAGGGCATAGACATCGAAGAGGTGCTGCTAGACGAATTTCAAGTCAGTGTCGCCGCCTTGGGCAAGGCGCTGTCCAGCTTTTTTGGAGTCCCTTACGAACCATACCGGAGCGATCGCCTCAAGCCTACCGAGTTGTTGAAAAACCTGAGACGCGAGTATGTAGAAAGCAGTCATTGGATTCCAATCGAGGAAACCCAGGAGGGGCTGATGATTTTGACCACTGATCCGGAGCGGATTCAGGCTTCGCGGGTGGTCAATAACATTTTTTCCAAGAGTCGGCTGGTCTATAAGGTTTGCTCGCAACGCGAATTCAAGCAAACCCTGGATTTGTTTTATGGTGGCGGCGCTGTTTCAGATGGTAGCGGTGGCATGGTAGTCGATGAATCGTCCATGGATGATTTGTTGACTAGCCTGGGTGGAGAAGAAGAAGAAATCTCCGGTGTCAGCCAGGAGGACGTCAGCGCCGCCGCCGATAATGAATTGGTCAAGCTGGTCAACAAGGTCATCGTAGATGCTTACCGGATGGGCGCGTCGGATATTCATATCGAACCGGGACCGGGCAAAGCCAAGACGCAGATTCGGGTGCGCAAAGACGGTTCATTGATGAACTACATCGAAGTGCCGTCAACTTATCGCAACGCACTGATCACCCGTATCAAGATCATGTGCGACCTGGATATTTCCGAGAAGCGCAAACCGCAGGACGGCAAGATCAAGTTCAAGAAATTCGGCCCGCTGGATATCGAGCTGCGTGTGGCGACCATTCCTTCGCAGGGCGGCGTGGAAGATGTGGTGATGCGTATTCTGGCCTCCGGTGAGCCATTGCCATTGGAAAAGATGGGCTTCTCCGCGCGCAATTCAGAGTTGGTCAAAGCTACGGTCAGCAAGCCATACGGGCTGTTCTTCGTGTGCGGTCCGACCGGTTCCGGTAAAACCACCACGCTGCACTCCGTCCTCAAATACATCAACAAGCCGGACACCAAGATCTGGACCGTCGAAGATCCGGTGGAAATTACCCAGAAGGGGCTGCGCCAAGTGCAGATCAACAAAAAGGCCGGGCTGGATTTTCCCACCATCATGCGCGCCTTTCTGCGTGCCGATCCGGACGTGATTATGGTCGGTGAAATGCGCGACAAGGAAACCGTGTCCATCGGTATCGAAGCCTCGCTGACTGGTCACTTGGTGTTCGCCACCCTGCACACCAACAGCGCGCCGGAATCCATCATTCGCTTGCTGGATATGGGTATGGATCCGTTCAACTTTGCCGATGCGCTGCTCGGCATTTTGGCGCAGCGTTTGGCAAAACGCTTATGTGCCGATTGCAAGAAACCGCATACCGCAACCGCCGATGAAATAAAAGCGATGCTGGATGAGTACAGCGCCGAACTGGTCAATACCGTGACCTGGAAGAAAGATCCGGCTGCTGCGATGAAGGCTCTGTATGCCGAGTGGCGGAAGTTGTTTGCCGATGACAAAGGACAATTTACGATCTATGGACCGGTTGGATGTGAAAAATGTTCCGGCACCGGCTATCGTGGGAGAGTGGGCTTGCATGAATTGCTGATTGGTACCGACCCTGTCAAGAGGGCCATTCAGGAACATGCACGGGTTGCCGAGTTATTGGCTATCGCGCTGGACGAAGGGATGCACACGTTGAAGCAAGACGGCATGGAGAAGGTGCTGCAGGGCGTTACCGATATGCATCAGGTACGCGCAGTTTGTATCAAGTAATAGTTATTAGCTGCTAGTCGTTAGTCGCTAGTTAATTCAAACCCAAACCGACCAACGACCAACGACCAACGACCAACGACCAACGACCAACGACTACCCCATGCATTCTTCTGACAACCTTCTGCATCGCCTCAAAGATCTCAATGAGATTGGCATTGCCCTGTCTCAACAGCGCGATCTCAACAGCTTGCTGGAAACCATTCTGGTAGCGGCGATGCGCATTACGCACGCTGATGCCGGCACGCTCTATCTGCACGAACAGGAGCAGCGAGTGTTGCGCTTTGAAATTTTGCGCAACAATACGCTGAATAAGGCGATGGGCGGAACCAGCGGCGTACCGATTACCTTTTATCCGATTCAGCTTTACGATGCTGCTGGCAAGCCCAATCACGCCATGGTGGTGAGCCACTCGGCACTTAGCGGTGAAACTGTGAATATTCCCGATGCTTATATGGCGGAGGGCTACGATTTTTCCGGCACCAAAAAATTTGATGCCAAGACCGGTTATCGTTCCCAGTCCTTTTTGACCGTGCCGATGCGCAACCACGAGAATGAGGTCATCGGGGTGTTGCAATTGATCAATGCGCAAGATCAGGAAAGCGGCGCGATCGTCCCGTTCTCAAGGGATGACCAACAGTTACTGGAATCGCTCGCTTCGCAGGCGGCCATTGCATTGACTAATCGTCATCTCATCGATCAATTGGAAGAGTTGTTTGAGTCCTTCATCCAACTCATCAATACCGCGATAGACGACAAGTCTCCTTATACCGGCGGCCATTGCGAGCGCGTGCCGGTACTGACCATGATGCTGGCCGAAGCGGTCAATCGCACCACATCAGGCCCGCTCAAAGATTTTGTGATGACCGAGAAAGATCGGCGCGAATTAAAGATCGCCGGCTTGCTGCATGACTGCGGCAAGATCACCACACCGGTGCATGTGGTGGATAAGGCGACCAAACTGCATACTCTCTTCGATCGAATTCATTTGCTGGACACGCGTTTCGAGGTGCTCAAGCGCGATGCCGAAATTGAAATGCTGCGAGAGGGTGGCAGCGAAGCTGCCGGGCACCCATCGGTGTCCCCCTTGCGGGGGCTGCGCGAAATTGCGGCAACTCCCTCACCCTTGAAGGGGGAGGGTGGGGTAACCAATGACTTGGCTGTCGTTGTTGGACAGCCTAGTCAGATGGCTAGTAGTTCCATCAGAGGGGGTAAAAGTGAAGCGGTCACACCTATCCATGCCGAGTACGCGGAGCGCATCCGGCAACTCGATGATGACCGTGAATTTCTGCGGCACTGTAACGTCGGCAGCGAGGCAATGTCTGCAGAGGCGCAGCAACGTGTGCGCCAGATCGCCACCTATCAATGGCGCGATGGTGATGGAAAGGCGAGCAATTTTCTCAGTGAAGATGAAGTCGAAAATCTCACCATACGCGCCGGCACATTGACGGCGGCGGAACGCGAAATCATCAACCATCACATCGATGTCACCATCAAAATGCTGGAATCGCTGCCCTGGCCCAGACATCTCAAAAACGTCCCCGAATATGCCGGCGGGCATCATGAACGCATGGATGGCAAGGGCTATCCGCGCGGGCTGACGCGCGAACAGATGTCGGTGCAAGCCAGAGTCATGGGCATCGCCGATATTTTCGAGGCGCTCACCGCCAAGGATAGACCTTACAAAAAAGGTAAAACCCTCACCGAATCCCTGACCATTCTCGGCAAGTTCAAACTGGGCGGGCATATCGACCCCGATTTGTTCGATGTCTTCATGCGCGAAAAAGTCTATCTCGACTATGCCAAACAATTTCTTGCGCCCGAACAGATAGACGATGTGGATTTGGGCAAGATTCCGGGTGTCAACCTGGATTCATAGTGATTCATCGTTCCCATGCTCTGATGAAACAACTGATGAAACCACTAGCCATCTGACTAAGCTGCAAAAAACGCAGCAAGTCATTGGTTATAGCCATTCCACTAGGCCGGCAAAAAACGCCGACCAAGTGGCTGGTTACGCGCGGGAACGGATTCGCTCAGCGGTGGCAACATGAACAACACAACGCGCCATCTCTCGCGACGATGAAAAGCTATTATCCGGGCACCCGGCGGAGCGTCAAAAACCTCGTTCCCGCGCGGAACGTGGGAACGATAGCTAAAATGTCGAAATACGACGAGAGAAGTGCAAGTAATTGCCCAAAATCGTCAGTCGGGTGACGGATATTGATATAAAAAATGTGTCGGTGGTCTCACGTGCTTTTTATACATTCAGCAATAACAATGCATTGCGATATTGGCATGGCAATTGCTGAGATACTCACCAACACACGAGGTTGTGTGTTAACCAGCGACTTGGCTGGCGTTGACCGGCGACTTGGCTGGCGTAGTTTGCCAGATTAGTCGATCGGACATGCAAGGCTGTTTGGCAGCCTAGTCGAATGGCTATACAAAGTTAACTCAAAAGGAGCTTTAATATGAAAAACATTCAAAAAGGTTTTACCTTGATCGAATTGATGATCGTGGTCGCGATCATCGGTATCTTGGCTGCAGTAGCAATTCCTGCTTACGGCGATTACACCGCCCGTGCGCAAGCTGCTGAAGCCTTCACGCTGCTGGACGGCATAAAGACGCCGTTGACCGAGCTATATACAACCTCTGGTCTATTCGAAATCAACACCGCAAGCGGCATTAGCGCCATTACCCAGGGCAAGTATGTTGCAAATATGGGGGTTGGCTTGTCGACTAACTCTGGCCCGGCCGCGGGCATCAAAGGAACCGCATCCCCATTCAGTGTCGTAGCGCAGTTTAAGAGTACGGGTGTGAGTAGTAGACTTTTGAACGCAGGTACGGGTGTGCAGGTGCACATGTACTACAACCCGAACAGCGGTTCCTGGACTTGCGCCAATGGTGATGCTAGCGCGGACAATCCAATAACCATTGTGGGAGTTGTTACAACTCTAGGTTCCGAGAATCCAGCCATAGGAGCATCAGCAGATATAGCAAAAGTCGGTGCCGCTGCAACTCTGTTGCCGGCTGCCGTTTTGCCTAAGTCTTGCAGTTAATCTTGCCTGAGCTACCTTAGGGTAGTGCTGCAAGTATAAGCCCCTCGCAAGAGGGGCTTTTTTATCGTTCCCACGCATAACCAGCCACTTGGTTGTCGTTCTTTGACAACCTAGTGGAATGGCTATAACCAATGACTTGCTGCGATTTTTGCAGCTTAGTCAGATGGCTAGTGGTTTCATCAGGTGTTTCATCAAGAGCGTGGGAACGATAAGCGCAGCAGCTATTTTTTGCCGTGCGCGTCCAGCATCTCGCGCAACTCGCGCAAATCGCTCTCTATCGTAGAGAGTTGGTAAAAGCTTCCGCCCGCCTGTTTCGCCAATTCGAGTTGCTCAATCGCAGCGTGCAAATCGCCTTGCCAGGCATAGCTGTAGGCTTGTGCTTGATGTTGTTCCAGAGTTTTTCCTTGCATGGCGTAGGCCCTGGCTTGCAGGTCATATAACGTAGTGTCGCTGGGGTGGCGGGTGAGTTGTTCGGTGAGCAGTTTGACGGCGATTTCCGCTTGGTTGTCCTGCAGCAGCAGGTCGGTGTAGTCATAAATCAGGGCGCGATGTTGCGGAAAGTTCTGTACGGCGGTGCGGTAAAACGCCAGCGCCTCGGTATAATTTTTTGTGGCGCGCAGCACCTGTCCGGCGAGGGTTTCTATCATCGGGCTATTCTTGGACATCGGATTGGTCTTGGCCTGTTTGCGCAAAATAGTCAACTCTTGAGCGGCGCGCTGGATCTGGTTATCGCGCAACAGCGCGCTCACCAGTCCATAACGCTGTGCAATCGGGTTGCCGTAGTTTTGCGTTCCCAGGGCGTCGCTGAAATAAGCGATGGCATCCGGCGCGGTCTTTTGTGCAGCGATGAGTTTGGTGCGCACCAGTTGAAAATCCAGGCTATCCGGAATCAAGCGGTAAGGTTGGTTATGGATGCGATTTTCGATCTCGGCGATGCGGTCGCTGGTGATCGGGTGGGTGCGCATATAGTTTGGCGCGTTGCTGTCCAGCAGACGCGTTGCTTTTTGCAGCCGCTCCAGAAATTCCGGCATGGCGTGGGTGTTGAAGCCGGATTTTTGTAATAGCTGCAGGCCGATGCGATCCGCTTCCTCCTCATTAGCGCGGGTAAAATTAAGCTGTTTCTGTATATTGCCCGCCTGTACGCTGGCGATGGTGGCTTCTGCCGCTTGCGGGCTGGTGCGTGCGGCGAGTATGGCGATGGCGATGGCCGCCATCGAGATCAGACTATCACCCCGTTGCCCCTCTATCATGCGAGCCAGATGGTGTTGTGTGACGTGTGAAATTTCGTGGCTTAACACGGAGGCTAATTCCGATTCACTTTGAGTTATGAGTAGCAGCCCTGCATTTACGCCGATGAAGCCACCCGGCAAGGCAAACGCGTTGACGCTATAATCATCTACTGCAAAAAATTCAAAATCGAGTGAAGGTTCGGGACTGTTTTCGACCAGCTTGGCACCCAGTTGATTCAGGTAATCGTTGATCTCGGCATCGTCCAGATATTGTTTGCCGGCACGAATCTGCATCATGCTCTGCTGTCCTATCTGGCGTTCCTGTAGCGGGGTAAGCGCGGCCTGCGAGACATCGCCCAAGTCAGGAAGGCCGTCACTCACGGCGCAGGGTGAAAAGCACAGCAGCAGTGCCAGGGTCAGTCCGGTGCCGGGATAAGCGCCTTTCAATTTTTTCATGATTACTATGATAGTTGTTTTTGCTTGTGGTTCAAACTGCCGGAGGCGCTACAATTGTTTCAAAGTGTATTCATTCCGTATAGACAGCGCTCTGCAAAATGCGCAGAATTGGAAAGTTTTCAATCTCGCAATCAGGAAATGGACAAAATCGGCAAATACGAAATAGTACGTGTACTCGGTACCGGGGCGACCAGCACAGTGTACCTCGCTATCGATCCGTTCAACAAGCAGCAGGTCGCCATCAAGTTATTCGATCTTGGGATGTTGCGCGACCCCAATCGCGCCAAGATTTATCGCAAGCTCTTGATGACTGAGGCATCGCTGGCGGGCAAGTTGTCACATCCGCATATCGCAAAGATTCTGGATGCGGTGATGGAGGGCGATATCAATTACATGGTGATGGAATACGTCGAGGGCAGTACACTTGAACAATACGCCGAGGTGGATAAGCTGTTGCCGATCAGCACCATTGCGGAAATCACTTACAAGTGTTGCAAGGCTCTCGAATATGCGCAGTATCAGGGCGTGATTCATCGCGATATCAAACCGGCCAATATTTTGTTGCAGGGTGAAACCGATATCAAGATTTCAGACTTTGGCTCGGCGGCTATCCAGAACCAGCAAACCACCCAAGTCAGCGGGATAGGTTCGCCTGCCTACATGTCGCCGGAACAAGTCAAAGAGTTGAAACTGACTCATCAGACGGATATCTATTCGCTGGGGGTGGTGATGTACAAACTGCTTACCGGCAAGTTGCCGTTTGACGCGAGCAATAATTTCAGCATGATTTATCACATCATCAACATCGACCCACCACCACCCAGCACATTTCGTCCGGAAACACCGCCAGAACTGGATGCGATTGTGCAGCGCGCAATGGCGAAGGATACTGCCAAACGCTATCAGACTTGGGATGAGTTTGCGAGTGATCTGGTCGGATTCTCCAGTCATTCAGCACCTGCTCAGAAAGAAATTTTTGATACGGAAAAATTTGACACTCTGCGCAGTTTGGTGTTTTTCAAGAATTTCAGTGATGTGGAACTTTGGGAGGCGTTGCGCATCAGTGAATGGCGCAAAGTTCCAGAATCCGAGTACATTCTCCATGAAGGCGAAAGCGGACGCTCTTTCTTCATTTTGGGACAAGGTACGGTGCGTGTGACCAAGCAGGGCAGGTTATTGAGTCTCTTGCATCGCGGTAATTGTTTTGGTGAAATGGCGCACCTTTTAGAGCGTGACTTCAAACGCAGCACCGACGTGATCGCCAAGAACGACGTGGTGCTGATCGAAATCAACCCCGATGTGCTGAAACATGCAACGACTGGATGCCGGTTACAGTTCGTCGATGCTTTTCTGCGCATGCTGGTAAAGCGTTTGTCGGTTGCGAATACCAGAGTCTCGCATTTGTTGGCTGATCATAATCAACCGGAAGATGAGCAAGAAAATGCCTAGTGCCATGAACATTAACGGATTCAAGAATATCACCGTCGCAGAACTGCAGGCGATGATGAAACAGGGTGGCTTACGCTTGGTGGACGTGCGCACGGATGCGGAAGTGGCGCGCGGAAAAATTCCACAGGGCGACTCCTTGCCGCTACATTTGTTGCCGTTGCGCTTAAGCGGGATGGACAAGAGCTCCACCACCGTCTTCTATTGCCAGGTGGGCGGGCGCTCCGCGCAGGCTGCCGCATTTGCCGCGGCGAATGGCTTTACCGATGTGCATAACCTGCAGGGCGGAATCACGGCGTGGGCGCAGGCCGGATTGCCGATAGAGTCATGAAATTCGATGTTGAACTGGATGCCCGTCAGTTAGCCTGTCCGTTGCCGATTCTGCGCGCAAAAAAATCGCTGTCGCAAATGACCAGCGGCCAGGTTATCAGAATAGTCGCGACTGACAATGGATCACCTAAAGACTTTGAGGTGTTTTGCCGTCAGACGGGCAATGAACTGTTATCTTCGACGGCGCATGACGGCGAGTTTATTTTTTATCTGCGTCGCCGTTGATTTTTACTAACCCAGCTTGCTGCGTTGAGTCTGTAGTTGCGCCAGCGTCGCGCTGAACTCTTCCATGCGCTTGCGCTCCTGTTCCACCACTGCTGCGGGAGCACGATCTACAAAGCTGGCATTGGATAACTTGCTTTGTGTCTTGCCGATTTCGTTTTGCAGGCGGGCGATCTCTTTATCCAGCCGTTCGCGTTCGGCAACGACATCAATCTCAACTTTCAGCATCAGTCTGAATGCCCCAACGATGGCGATCGCCGCGTCACCGTTGGGTAAGTCAGCGACGATCTGCACTTCGCTGAGTTTGGCCAGACTGCTGATGTAGGGAGATAGTGCGTTGAGTGTGGCGGCATCTCCCGCAGCGATCAGCGGTATACGTTGCGCAGGCGAGAGATTCATCTCGCTGCGCAGTCTGCGGCAGGCGTTGATGATTTCCTGCAACAGCGCGACTTGCTCCATCGCGGCTTTGTCTATCCTGGCTACGTCCGATTTTGGATAAGCTTGCAACATGATACTGTCGCCGGATTTTCCTGCTAATGGCGCGACGGATTGCCACAACTCTTCAGTGATGAACGGAATGATCGGGTGCGCCAGACGCAGAATGGTTTCCAGCACGCGCACCAGTGTGCGCCGTGTGGCGCGTTGTTGCGCTGGATTGCCGGTGGCGATCTGCACCTTGGCCAGTTCCACATACCAGTCGCAGTAAGCGTTCCACACCAGTTCGTACACCGTGCGCGCGGCCATGTCGAAACGGTAATCGGCAAAGTGCTGCGCCATTTCTGCCTCTGCTTGTTGTAGCACACTGATCATCCACTTGTCGGCGGCGGAGAATTCCAGCGGCAGACTTTCGTCGAGTCCGACATCCTTGCCGTCGCAGTTCATCAGCACAAAACGCGTGGCGTTCCACAGCTTGTTGCAGAAATTGCGATAACCTTCGCAACGCTGCATGTCGAATTTGATGTCGCGTCCCGGCGAGGCCAGCGACGCAAAGGTAAAGCGCAACGCATCGGTGCCAAATGCCGGAATGCCCTCGGGGAATTCCTTGCGCGTGCGCTTCTCGATCTGTTCCGCTTGCTTGGGATTCATCAGGCCGGTGGTGCGTTTCTTTAGTAAATCTTCCAGCGTGATGCCGTCGATCAAATCGATCGGATCGAGCACGTTGCCCTTGGACTTGGACATCTTCTGTCCCTCGGCATCGCGGATCAGGCCATGCACATACACGTCCTTGAACGGGATCTTGCCGGTGATGTGTTTGGTCATCATCACCATGCGCGCCACCCAGAAGAAGATGATGTCGAAGCCGGTGACCAGCAAGGAAGACGGCAGATATTTTTGAACAAAGGCATTCTGTTCTTGGAATGGTTTCCCTTCATCCCAGTCCAGCGTGGAGAACGGCCACAGCGCGGACGAGAACCAAGTGTCCAGCACGTCGGCGTCACGCGTGAGGCGTGGAGCATTCCATGCATCAAGAGCGCCATTCAATTGGAGAGTAGCAATTTCTGGTCGATCCCACGCAATTGCGGACATCGCCTTTAGCGTTACGCTCCACTCAGTCTTACCTAACTTATCGAAGTATTGGATGTATGCTTCGATATCGCTTTTAGCAACTATCACATTGCCGTCTTCGTCGTACCACGCCGGAATCTGATGCCCCCACCACAGTTGGCGCGAGATGCACCAGTCCTGAATGTTGTTCAGCCACTGGTTGTAGGTGTTCACCCAGTTTTCAGGATGAAATTTTATTTCGCCGGAAGCGACGCATTCCAGCGCTTGCTCGGTGATGCTCTTACCTTCTTTACCCGGCTTGCTCATCGCGACGAACCACTGGTCGGTGAGCATCGGTTCGATCACTACATGGGTGCGGTCGCCACGCGGCACTTTGAGTTTGTGCTTGTCGACTTTTTCCAGTAGTCCGGCTGATTCCAAGTCGGAAACGATTTGTTTGCGAGCAGCGAAGCGGTCCAGTCCTTGGTATTTAACAGGGATTAATTCAACGTCACTATGGAAATCCATTGCTTCACTGATAGTGTCACGTAATGCTTTTGATTGGACACGCAGTTTGTTCTCAGCTTTGCTCTTGATTTTGCCATCCAGACTCAGGACACTGATCATCGGTAGCTTGTGTCGTTGACCAACCGCATAGTCGTTGAAGTCATGCGCCGGTGTGACCTTCACTACGCCCGTGCCGAATTCCATATCGACGTATTCATCGGCGATGATGGGAATCTCGCGGTTGCATAATGGCAGCTTCACCATTTTGCCGATCAGATGTTTATAGCGTTCATCTTCTGGATGCACCATCACCGCCACGTCGCCGAGCATGGTTTCGGGGCGGGTGGTGGCGACGGTGAGGTGGGTCAATCCGCGCGCTTTGTCCGGCTCTGCAAGCGGATAGCGGATGTGCCACATGAAGCCGTCTTCTTCTTCCTGGACCACTTCAAGATCGGACACGGCGGTGTGCAGCTTGGGGTCCCAGTTGACCAGCCGCTTGCCGCGATAGATCAGCCCTTCGTTGTACAGGCGCACAAAGGTTTCGGTGACGGTCTTGGACAAGCCTTCGTCCATTGTGAAGCGTTCGCGCGACCAGTCCGGCGAAGTGCCGAGGCGGCGCATCTGGCGCGTGATAGTGTCGCCGGAGTATTTCTTCCACTCCCATACTTTCTCGATGAATTTTTCGCGGCCCAGATCGTGGCGCGAAATGCCTTGTGCATCCAGTTGGCGTTCCACCACGATTTGCGTGGCGATACCGGCGTGGTCAGTGCCAGGTTGCCACAGCGTGTTGTCGCCTTTCATGCGGTGGTAGCGGGTCAACGCGTCCATTAGGGTCTGGTTGAAACCATGCCCCATATGCAGCGTGCCGGTCACGTTGGGCGGCGGCAGCAGGATACAGAATGCTTCGGATTTGTTCGGGTCTAGCGGGTGCCCGGACAAAAGTTTTCCGTCTCCGGCCTTGAAGTAACCGGATTCTTCCCACTTGGGATACCAGCGCGATTCGATGTTTTTTGGTTCAAAGCTTTTTTCGAGATTCATTGCGATACGTTGCGGCGGACTGCCTGTCCTGAGCTTGTCATAGGGGCGCGATTATACCAAAGGCAGGCAATTCACTATCGGCTAAAGCAGATGTGTAGTGTCACTGTGGAATTACAGGGACAATTCATGAATTGCCCCCGCGGCACTACTGTTGGCTAGCGGGAATCGAGGTACGCATTCATCGCATCGCGCAGCAGTTCGGGCAACTCGGCTTTGAGTTCGTCGAGTGCCTGGTCGATGGCCAGTCGTTGCAGTTGTCCGAGGTGGAGGCCGAGCTTTTGCGTGAACAGGGTTTCAATGTGTGCCTCGAGTTGATGCAGAAGCTGCTGTATTTCCTCCGCGCTCAATACATGTGGCAGATGGGTATCTGCTTCAGCAACAACCTCGGTGAGAGTAGGTAAATCATCCAGTGTCGTTTCGCCTATCGTTCGTGTCGGCAAAGTCTGTTCGGAAGGTGAATCGCTGTCCGGTTGTTTGATGGAGGTCATGTATTTTGAGTTTTGGATAAATCAATATGACACAGCTCATAGCCGCGATCACGATAGAACTTGAAACGTTCACGCCCCATGCGGCTGTCTTCTGCATCGTTGCTGATGATCTCGATGACACGTTCGAAGCGGCTGAAGAATGGCACACATTCGGTGTGCAGGCTGATCAACAAATCATGATGCGGGAATTTTTCGCCACCAAGATTCAGCACAACCGGCATTTGCTCTGCTTCTTCGGCATCGCTACGACAGTGCGGAATAAAGGCGGTGGCAGGGTAATGCCAGAGCAGTTTATCCAACGCATCAGTGGTTGCTGCATCGGGCACGCTGATGACCGTGCGCACGCCACTCTGCATGGCTTTGTGGCTCAACTGGCAAGCGGTGCGCAGCTTGTCGGGTGAGCCGGTGTAAAAGTCCACTTTGGTCATTATTTTGGGGTCATTATTTGGCGGTTTGTGCGCGCTTGATTAAATACAGTGTGAGCAACGGCACAGGACGGCCGGTCGCGCCTTTGTCCTTGCCGGACTTCCATGCGGTTCCGGCGATGTCCAGATGCGCCCAGCGGTAATCCTTGGTGAAGCGCGACAGGAAACAAGCGGCAGTGATGCTGCCACCGGCTCGCCCGCCGATGTTCTGCATGTCGGCAAAGTTGCTGTCCAGCAGTTGCTGATAGTCGTCCCACAGTGGCAGGTGCCAGGCGCGGTCATATGAGTAATCGCCCGCATCCAGCAACTCCTTGGCAAGTTTGTCGTCGTTGCTGAACAGCCCGCTGGCAACGTGACCAAGTGCAATGACGCATGCACCGGTAAGGGTGGCGATGTCCACCACGGTGTCCGGTTCAAAGCGTGCGGCATAGGTCAGCGCGTCACACAGGATCAAACGGCCTTCCGCATCAGTGTTGAGGATTTCGATGGTCTGACCGGACATGCTCTTTACGATGTCGCCGGGTTTGCTGGCGGCACCGTCCGGCATGTTTTCGCAACTGGGGATCACCGCGACCACATTCAGCTTCAAGCCCATTTCGGCAATTGCCAGCATCGTGCCGAGCACGCTGGCGGCTCCGCACATGTCGTATTTCATTTCGTCCATTTCCGCGCCGGGTTTGAGCGAAATGCCGCCGCTGTCGAAAGTGATGCCCTTGCCGACCAGCACGACAGGCTTTTGTTTTTTGTTGCCACCTTGGTATTCCAGTGTGATTAATTTGGCAGGTTGGCGACTACCGTGCGTGACGGATAGCAATGAATGCATGCCCAGTTTCCGCATGTCCTTTTCTTCGAGGATAGTTGCCTTGAGTTTGTGCTCTTTGGCCAGTGTTTTAGCCTGGTCGGCCAGATAAGTCGGCGTACAGATGTTACTGGGCAAATTGCCTAAATCCTTGGTCAATTTCATGCCGTGTGCGATAGCGGCAGCTTGGCTGAGTGCTGCTTGTGCGGCGTTGCCGGGTTTGTCGGCGCAGCCCAGCAGGATTTTGCGCAGCGTCGACGCATCGGCAGGCTTGCTCTTGAGTTGGTCACAACGGTAGCCGGATTCGGCAGCGATCAGCACGGTCTGCATGATCTTCCAGGCCTCATCGCGACCCTTGACGGGCAGGTCAGTGAGATACAGCGCGGCATCTTTGCAGGCAGTTTTTTGCAGCGCGCCTAAACTAGCGCGCAACACGTCGAGGAGTTGTTTGGCCGCAAATTCATTGGCTTTGCCAAGGCCAACCAGCAACACGCGGTCCGCAACGATGTTGGCAACGTGATGCAGCATCAAGGTGCTGCCGGCCTTGCCATTCATGTCGCCGCGCGCGATGAGGTCGCTTAAATGATGCGCTGCAGCCTTGTCTAGCAGCTGAGCTGCCGTCGAGAGTTTGCCGCCTTCATACACGCCAACGACCACGCAGCCACTGCGCTGTTTTTCCGGACTGCTTTGTTTTATGCTAAATTCCACGTGTTGCTCCTTAATATTGAAAAACCTGCGCCTATATGTCCGATTATCCGCAAACTTACCGTATAAAGTCAAAGCCATTGCGCACTGGGATTTTCCATCGTGCTTTGGTGAGTGAATTTGCCAGCAATGGATTGCTGGTATTCGCGGTGTTGATCGGTATTGTGGTGGTCAGCCAACTGATACGCCTGTTAAGCGACGCGGTCAGCGGCGTGATAGCAGTGGATGGGGTGTTGGCTCTGCTGGGCTTCAGTGCCATGAATTATCTGCCGGTGTTGCTATCCATCAGTTTGTTCATATCCATTCTGCTTACCTTATCGCGCTGTTATCGCGACAGCGAGATGGTGGTGTGGTTTTGTTCCGGCATCGGGCTGACGCGCTGGATACGTCCGGTCTTATGGTATGCCGTGCCGGTGGTGGGCTTGATTGCTCTGCTTAGTCTGTTGCTGTCGCCGTGGGCACTGCGTAAGGCCGATGAGTTCAAGAGTAAATTGGAAAGTCGTGGTGATGTCACGTCCGCGACACCGGGTATGTTCCGCGAGTCCAAGCAGGCCGACCGGGTGTATTTTGTTGATAATGCCGATGCGGGATCCAACCGCGTTGGCAACATCTTTGTGCAATCCGAGCAAAACGGCAAACTCGGCACGATGGTGGCGCGGCAAGGTTTGCAGGAAACTTTGTCAAACGGGGATCGTTTTTTGGTGTTGCTGAATGGCACGCGTTATGAAGGCACGCCGGGTCAGCGCGATTATAGCATCGTGGAATTTGAACGCTATGCGATCCGCATTGATGCAGCGCCTGTCAAACAGTCCGAGCCTCAGGTGCACTCCATGCCGACGCCGGAATTATGGCGCAACCCCACAACGTGGAATCTCGCCGAGCTGGAATGGCGATTCGGGTTGCCGATCAGCGCGACGATTCTTGCCCTGTTGGCGATTCCCTTGAGCTATGTCAATCCGCGTGCGGGTCGTTCGCTCAATCTGATTTTGGCGATCGTGCTGTATATGCTTTATAGCAACATGATCAGTGTCACCAATGCCTGGGTAGGTCAAGGCAAACTGTCGCCCGGCATCGGCCTGTGGGGCATACATGCGGTAATGCTGACGATAACGGCGTTGATGTTTTATCGCCGCATGACATTGTTCTCGATCTCCCTCTGGAAGAGGAGATCGAAGCGAGGAGCCGAGGTAAAGGTATGAACCTGCTGACGCGCTATCTTGGCCGTGAAATTTACCTCAGCATCGGGGTGGTGTTTTTCGCGCTCATCATGCTGTTCGCATTTCTGGATCTGATTCATGAACTGAATGTGATGGGGCAGGGGCAGTATCACTTGGGCTATGTGTTGCTGTTCGTCACACTGACCATTCCAGGCCATGTCTATGAACTGTTTCCGGTGGCGGTGCTGATCGGTACTATTATTGCGCTGGTGCAAATGGCAGCCAGCTCGGAATTGACGGTTTTTCGATCTTCCGGCGCATCGCTTTGGCAGATGGTCGGCGCGCTGTTCAAGATTGCCTTGCCACTGGTGGTGTTGAGTTTTGTTTGTGGCGAATTGCTTGCGCCGCCGAGTGAGCGGATGGCGCAGAAATTGCGTTTGAAGGCGCAGAACGCGCAAGTTTCGCTGAAGGAATTTCGTTCCGGCGTGTGGGTCAAGGACGAGCGCAGCTTCGTGAATGTGAAGAACGTGATGCCGGACACCAGCCTGTTGAATATTGATATTTACCAATTCGATGAAACCTATCACTTGCAGTCGATTATCAATGCCAAGCGGGCAAACTTTATTGAGGAAGGGCGTTGGCAGCTTGAGGATGTGCTGGAGACGCGCTTTGGCAAAGGCGGTACTGATATTGATGTCCAGCCCAAACAGGAATGGCGTTCGGCGCTGACCCCAGGCATTCTGAGCGTGTTGTTGGTGGTGCCGGAACAAATGTCCGCCTACGATTTGTTCGTATACGCCGAACATTTGAAAGAGAACCACCAAAAAAGCGCGCGTTATGAAATCGCGATGTGGAACAAGCTGGTTTATCCGTTTGCATCACTGGTGATGATGCTGCTGGCGCTGCCGTTTGCGTCTTACCATCGGCGCGCGGGGGGGGTCGGTGCGATGATATTCTTGGGCATTGTGCTTGGCTTGGTGTTTCACTTTACCGGGCGGTTATTTGCCAGTTTGGGCGCGCTCAACGACTGGCAGCCCTTCATCAGCGCCACTGCGATGACCGGATTGTTTTTGCTGCTTGGGATGGTGATGCTTTGGTGGACGGAGCGACGCTGATTACTGCTGATTGGTTACTGGCGCAGCAGAAACCCCGCTGGCTGGCTGCTGGGCTTTTCTTGCTTGCTTTTCTTTGACCATCTGTTTTACCTTTTCCCGTTCTTTTGCCGGTAGTTTGTTAAAGGCGAGATATTTTTTACGGGCGGCTTCGCGTTGTTCAGGGGTAAGCTTGCTCCATTTTTCCAGGCGGTCATGGTAGCGTTGCTTTTGTTCGGGTGTCAGTTGTGAATAGCGTTTGGCTGTTTCGAGCAGGCGGTGCCGTTGCAGTTCCGGCAGGGTGTCCCACTGCTGCACCATGGGGGCAAGAGCTTCTCGCTCCGTTGGGGTGAGGGAACGCCAAGACTGCGTTGCGGCGCTAGTGGGTACACTGGTCAAGCACAGCAGCAAAAACACAGCAACTACATAATTTTGCATTTGAACAGGCACAAAACTTTTCATTCGTTAAGACACTTCTAGGAATTAATCAACGAAAGCCTCGATCGGCAGGTCGTCAGTCAAAATCGCCACATCAAGTTCGCCGATTTGCTGTTCTTGAACGTGTTGCCAATAACTCGTTCCAGCGACGAGTATAGCAGCAAGCAGTCCGGCGGCTATCCACGGTTGGGCCGAGTGTGGTATCAGTCTATCTGTCCAGCGAGCCGAGGTGTGTGCGGAAGTTGGAGTAAGCGCGAAAACGGCCGCGCGTACTGATTGCCTTTTCAGTGCGTTCTGGCGTGCGTTGACCAATGCGGATAAAGTGGCCTCATCCAATTGCCGGGTGCTTTGTGTCAGCAATTGAGCTATCTTTCTGGGATCTAATTCGTTGGTCATGGTAGTTCTACTCCTTTTGCTTTAAGGGAGACAGCAAGTGCGTGCACAGCACGTGAACAGTGGGTTTTTACGCTGCCCTCGGTACAGCCCATCGCTGCGGCGGTCTCGGTTGTGTCCAGTCCCTCCCAGTAACGCAGCAGGAAGGCTTCGCGTTGACGTGCAGGGAGTTTACCAAGTGCTTGTTCGATTAGCGCAATAATTTGTCTTTGTTGCAAAGACTCCTCGGGCACAAGAGGTGAGGTTCGGTTTTCGCTGTCTTCAAGCACGTCCAGCGGGTCGAATTCTTCTTCATCGTGTTTGGGTTGCAAGCCGGAAAACAGTGTTATCCATGAGGATCGAACTTTTTGCCTGCGATAATGATCGCGAATGGTATTTTGCAGAATGCGTTGGAACAACATCGGCAGTTCCTCGGCAGGTTTGTCGCCATATTTTTCCGCCAGCTTGAGCATCGCGTCTTGAACGATGTCCAACGCAGTGTGATCATCGCGCACGGCAAACACCGCATGTTTAAATGCGCGACGCTCAACGCTGCTGAGAAATTGGCTTAATTCAGCGGAAGTACTCAGTTTTATCACCCTTTGCTAGTGCGCTCATGGTAGCAAATTGTTACCCATACCGCTTGAAACCATGTTGGCAGCACGGCAAAGGTTGACCAAAACGCTGCCAACCATTATCTTACGCGGTTCTATTTCGTTTAAATTTAAGGTGTTTGTGATGGAGTTGACTGGTGCGGAAATTGCTATCCGCTGTTTGCAGGAAGAGGGGGTTGAATACATATTCGGCTACCCTGGTGGGGCAGTACTGCATATTTATGACGCGCTGTTTCAGCAAGATAAGGTTAAGCACATTTTAGTGCGCCATGAACAAGCAGCTATACACGCTGCCGATGGCTATGCGCGTTCTTCGGAGAAAGTGGGCGTGGCATTGGTCACCTCTGGTCCCGGGATCACCAATGCGGTTACGGGGATTGCCACGGCCTATATGGACTCGATCCCGCTGGTGGTGATCAGCGGTCAGGTTCCCAGCTATGCGATCGGCGAAGATGCGTTCCAGGAAGTCGATGCGGTGGGTATAACCCGCCCTTGCGTGAAGCACAACTTTTTGATTAAAGACGTGAAGGACATCGCGCCAACCATCAAGAAAGCTTTTTATTTGGCCAAGTCAGGGCGTCCGGGACCGGTGCTGGTGGATATTCCAAAAGACATATCCAATCATAAAGCCGAATTCATTTATCCGAGCAGTGTCAACATTCGCTCCTACAATCCGGCAGGCAAGGGCGATAGCGCGCAAATCAAGCGTGCTGTGCAAATACTGCTGGAAGCCAAGCGCCCGATGATTTACAGCGGGGGTGGTGTAGTGCTGTCCGGGGCATCGGCGCAATTGATCGAGCTGGTGCGTCTGCTTGGTTTCCCTTGTACCACTACGCTGATGGGTTTGGGCGCTTACCCCGCCAGCGATAAGCAGTTTGTCGGAATGCCCGGTATGCATGGTACTTATGAAGCATGTATGGCGATGCAGCATTGCGATGTGCTGTTGGCCGTCGGTGCGCGCTTTGACGACCGGGTGATCGGCAACGTCGAACATTTTGCTCAAGTGCCACGCAAAATCATCCACATCGATATCGATCCTTCCTCCATCGCCAAGCGCGTCAAGGTGGATGTGCCGGTGGTCGGCGATCTGAAATTGGTGCTGGACCAAATGTTGAACGCATTGCGCAGCAGCAAACAAAAGTCCGATGCATCGGACCTGACCGCCTGGTGGAAACAAGTGGATGAGTGGCGTGTCAAAGGCGGTGGATTGCGCTACAAAAATTCTACCGAAATCATCAAGCCGCAATTCGTCATCGAGAAACTCTACGAGGTTACCGGCGGTGATGCCTTCGTTACCTCGGATGTGGGACAGCATCAGATGTGGGCGGCGCAATACTACAAGTTTAATAAACCGCGCCGTTGGATCAACTCCGGCGGGCTAGGTACGATGGGCTTTGGTTTGCCCGCCGCGATGGGAGTGCAGTTGATCAATCCCGGCGCAACGGTGGCCTGTGTGACGGGCGAGGGCAGTATCCAGATGAACATTCAGGAACTTTCCACCTGCAAGCAGTTCCATCTGCCGATCAAAGTGGTGTCGCTTAACAACCGTTATCTGGGCATGGTGCGGCAATGGCAGGAGTTCTTCCATGGCAACCGCTACTCGGGATCATACATGGATGCTTTGCCGGATTTTGTGAAATTGGCCGAGGCTTATGGGCATGTTGGCATGCGTATTGATAAACCTTCCGATGTGGAGCCGGCTTTGAAAGAAGCCTTCGCGCGCAAGAAAGATTTGGTGTTCATGGATTTTCAGACTGATCCGACGGAAAACGTGTTTCCGATGGTGCCGGGCGGCAAGGGTTTGTCGGAAGTGATTTTGTCGGAGGATCTGTGATGCGGCATATCATTTCTCTGCTGATGGAAAACGAGGCGGGTGCTTTGTCACGTGTGGCCGGGTTGTTCTCGGCACGCGGCTATAACATCGAGTCGCTGGCGGTCGCCCCGACGGAGGATCCGACCTTGTCGCGCATGACCATCGTCACCAACGGTTCGGATGCGGTCATCGAGCAAATCAATAAGCAACTCAACAAGCTGATTGACGTGGCGGCGGTGATGGATCTGAGCGAAGGCGAGCATCTGGAACGCGAGTTGATGCTGATCAAAGTGCGCTCGGAAGGAGCGGCTCGCGCGGAGCTGAAGCGTATTACGGATATTTTTCATGGGCGCGTTATAGACGAATCTGATCGTACTTGCACCATCGAACTGACCGATACCTGCGCCAAACTGGACAGCTTTTTGCAAGCGGTCGGGCGCGACCTGATTCTGGAAACGGTGCGCACCGGTGCTTCGGGTATTGGGCGCGGCGAACGAATTTTGAAACTGTGAGCTAAAGGCAGTTAAAAGCAGACGTTAGACGTTAGTCGTTAGTTGGCTTTGTCCGCTAAGCGGGTTTTGTTTAACTAACGACTTACGACTAACGACTAACGACTAACGACTAATTTTTTATTTTTAAGAGGGCAATATGAAAGTTTATTATGACAAAGACGCAGACCTTTCCCTGATCAAGGGCAGGCAGGTAACCATCATCGGCTATGGCTCGCAAGGCCATGCCCATGCCCAGAACCTGAAGGAGTCCGGTGTCAATGTGACGGTCGGTCTGCGCAAAGATGGCGCCTCGTGGAAAAAGGCCGTCAGTGCCGGACATCAGGTGATGGAAATCGCGGCCGCGGTGAAGAATGCCGATGTGGCGATGATTTTGCTGCCGGACGAGCAGCAACTGGACGTCTACAATAAGTCGATAGCGCCGAATCTGAAGAAGGGTGCGGCACTGGCCTTCGCTCACGGCTTCAACATTCATTACAACCAGATCGTGCCAAGCGAAGATGTGGATGTGATCATGATTGCCCCGAAAGGCCCGGGTCATACCGTGCGTTCCGAATACCTCAAGGGCGGTGGCGTACCGAGTTTGATCGCGGTGTACCAGGACAAGTCCGGCAAGGCGCGCGACATCGCATTATCTTATGCAGCAGCCAACGGCGGCACCAAGGGCGGCGTTATCGAAACCAATTTCCGCGAAGAAACCGAGACTGATCTGTTCGGTGAACAAGCCGTATTGTGCGGTGGGGCGGTGGAACTGGTCAAAGCCGGTTTTGAAACTTTGACCGAAGCGGGTTATGCGCCGGAAATGGCCTACTTCGAATGCCTGCACGAACTGAAGCTGATCGTGGACCTGATGTATGAAGGCGGCATCGCCAACATGAATTACTCGATTTCCAACAACGCAGAATACGGTGAATACGTGACCGGTCAGCGCGTGATCGGCGACGAAGCGCGTGCCGCAATGAAAGAATGCCTGAAGAATATTCAGAACGGTTCCTACGCCAAGCAATTCATTCTGGAAGGCCGCACCAACTACCCGGAAATGACCGCGCGCCGACGCTTGAATGCAGAGCACCCGATTGAAAAAGTCGGCGGTCAATTGCGTGCGATGATGCCGTGGATCAGCAAGAACAAGCTGGTTGATCAGTCGAAGAACTAGCCGTAAGCTGGAAGACGTAAGTTGTTAGTTAAGGCCAAGGCCGACTCCCAACTCACATCTTCAATACCAACTTACGTTCCCAACTACCAACTTACGTCTTACGACACTCAACTGCATTTATGAATTATCCTCATCCCGTCATCGCCCGCGAAGGCTGGCCGTTCCTGGCAGGTTCGGTCGTTATTGCGCTGCTGTTATCCATTTTTGCCGGCGGCATCATTGCTTTCCTGGCATGGATCATCGCGCTGTTCGTATTGCAATTCTTCCGCGATCCGGCGCGCGAAATTCCGCAGGATTTCGGCGCGGTGCTATCACCCGCTGACGGGCGCATCGTCGCGGTAGAGCGCGTCAACGATCCTTACGTGCAGCGCGAAGCCATCAAGGTCAGCGTGTTCATGAACGTGTTCAAAGTGCATTCCAACCGCAGTCCGGTGGACGGCACGGTGCAGCAGGTCAGGTATTTTCCTGGCAAGTTCGTGAATGCCGATCTGGACAAAGCCTTCACGGAGAACGAGCGCAACGCGGTTTGGCTGAAAACAGCCAACGGTACGGACATCACCTCGGTGCAAGTGGCGGGTCTGATCGCGCGGCGTATTTTGTGCTACGTCAAGGCAGGTGATGTGCTGACGCGCGGGCAACGCTATGGCTTCATTCGCTTCGGTTCGCGTGTGGATGTATATCTACCTTTAGATGCCAGCGTGAAGGTTAGTATCGGCGACAAGGTGTCGGCCCACAACCATCTTGGCAGTGTTGGCGTAAAACGGTTACTCTAGGCATATGGACGAATTCAACACACGCAAACCGATGAATCTGCGCAGGCGCGGAATTTATCTGCTGCCCAATCTGTTTACCACCGGTGCGCTATTCGCCGGCTTCTACGCTATCGTGCAGGCGATGAACGGTTATTTTGAACATTCCGCTGTGGCCATTTTCATCGCCATGGTGCTGGATGGGCTGGATGGACGCGTGGCTCGCTTGACGCATACGCAAAGCGAATTCGGTGCGGAATACGACAGCCTTTCCGACATGGTTTCGTTCGGTATCGCGCCTTCTTTGGTGGTTTACGAATGGGCATTAAAAGGGTTGGGGAAATGGGGCTGGTTTGCCGCCTTCATTTATTGTGCGGCGACGGCGTTGCGTCTGGCGCGCTTCAACACCAATATCGAAGTGGTGGACAAACGCTATTTCCAAGGGTTGCCCAGTCCGGCGGCGGCGGCACTCATCGCCGGATTTGTCTGGGTGATGCATGACTATGATATTAGTGGTGAGTCGGTGCGTTGGTATGCAGCCGCGCTGGCCGTGTTTGCCGGATTGAGTATGGTCAGCAATCTGCCGTTCTACAGCTTCAAAGATTTCAACATGCGCAAAAGTGTGCCGTTTGTAGTGATCTTTCTGGCCGCATTATTCTTCATCTTTATTTCCAGCTACCCGCCCGGCGTGTTGTTCGGGTTGTTCATGTGCTATGCCTTGTCCGGCTATGTGCTGTGGGTTCGGCGGAGACGTCAGAAATAACAGCCCATTGCATGAAGCGATAAAACTGGTAATATTCGCCCCATGCACTTCTCTACCCACATCGCAACACTCCATTCCACGTTCAGCCTGCTGGCTGCGCTGCTGCTGCGCGGCGCGCGCTAATCACACCCCTACAAGTTTGAAACAAGCGCGGCAACCGTATCGGTTCCGCAGGTTAAATCTATTTTGCAATGGAGTTCAGCATGACAGAAAAATTGATAATTTTTGATACCACTTTACGCGATGGCGAGCAGAGTCCCGGCGCGGCGATGACCAGGGAAATGAAAATCCGCATTGCCCGCCAACTGGAAAAATTGGGCGTGGACATCATCGAGGCCGGTTTTGCCGCGGCCAGCCCAGGTGATTTTGAAGCGGTACGGGCAGTTGCAGAGACTATTAAGGATGCCACGGTATGTTCGTTGGCGCGCGCAACCGAGAATGACGTGCGCCGCGCCGGTGAATCTATTCAGCCGGCCAAGTCGGGGCGCATCCACACCTTTATTGCCACCAGCCCGATCCATATGCAGCACAAGTTGCGCATGACCCAGGACCAAGTGGTCGAACGCGCGGTGAGTGCGGTGAAGTGGGCGCTGGAATATACCGACGATGTCGAATTTTCCGCTGAGGATGCGGTGCGTTCGGACATGGATTTTCTGGTGCGCGTGTTCGATGCGGTGATTCAGGCTGGCGCCACAACATTGAATGTGCCTGACACGGTGGGTTATTCCATTCCCGCCTTGTGGGGCGAACGCATCAAGCAATTGATAGCGCGCGTGCCGAATGCAGACAAGGTGGTTTGGTCCACCCACTGTCACAACGATCTGGGCTTGGCGGTGGCCAACTCATTGGCTGCGGTGATGAACGGCGCGCGCCAGGTGGAATGCACCATCAACGGCTTGGGCGAACGGGCCGGTAATGCTTCGTTGGAAGAAATCGTCATGGCAGTGAGAACCCGCCGTGATGTGTTCAACCTGGATACGCGCATCGACACCACTCAAATTGTGCCGACCTCCAAGTTGGTTTCCAGTATCACCGGTTATCCGGTGCAACCGAACAAGGCGATCGTCGGCGCGAATGCGTTTGCGCATGAGTCCGGCATACATCAGGACGGTGTGCTCAAGCATAGGGAAACTTACGAGATCATGCGTGCCGAAGACGTGGGCTGGAATGCCAACAAGTTGACTCTGGGCAAGCTCTCCGGGCGCAATGCATTGCGCCAGCGTTTCATCGCGCTGAATATCGAGTTCGCTTCGGAAGAAGCTTTCAATGCGGTCTTCCAGCGCTTCAAGGAATTGGCGGATCGCAAGCACGAAATCTTCGATGAAGACTTGCAGGCTTTGGTCAGCGATGAAGCGGTGGCGCAGGTCAGTGAGCATTACCGCTTGGTGGCTATGGGCGCGCATTCCGAAACGGGCGTGTTGCCGGTGGCGCGTGTGTTGATGAGCATCGACGGTGCGGAGCATCAAGCCGATGCGCAAGGCGGCGGGCCGGTGGATGCGACCTTCAAGGCGATAGAGCAAATCGTACATAGCGGCACCGAGTTGCAATTGTATTCGGTGAACAACATCACCAGCGGCACCGATGCGCAGGGCGAAGTGACGGTGCGGCTGTCCAGAGGCGGGCGCATCGTGAACGGGCAGGGGGCGGATACCGACATTGTGGTGGCCTCCGCCAAAGCCTATCTCAACGCACTGAACAAATTGCACAGCAAGCTGGAGCGTGCGCATCCGCAGGTTTGAATTTACACCTGTCCGGTTTGCAAAATAAGCGGTGCACATTCGTGCGTGCGCCGTTTTTTCAAATGGCGGGTCGGCTGTGCACCCACCAGGAAATTTTTTGTTTTCAGGCAGGCAGTTAAAAAATTACCATTATTTTAATCAAGGTCTATAATGAGCTCGGGTGTCCAGAGTTATGTCGTCTTCGTGGTTTCTTGGTGTGTGAATCCGTAACGGTTGGCTTGCATCGTTAACGGATTTCCCTTCTCGAACCGTGGGGGCGGCGTAAGACCGGTCCCAAGTTTCTTCTTAATTATCAGGGAGAGTTAAAATGTTACATGTGATTCTTATGATTGGCCTGTTTCTCGTTACCGGACTCATCATCTACTTGGATGATGCGCAATGGACCAGGAAAAAATAATTAATTTGGTGCAAGCCCGGTTACTTAAAGGGCGCACCGTGTTCTATGCCAGTACACCAAGTATCTCGACAATCTTGGGTTAACCACGCAATGTCTGATTCGACATATAGCAATGCTTGACTAATCTTGGCCTTGTCCGGTTGGTGAACCAGCATTTCAAAGGGTTGGCGTAAATTGCCAACCCTTTTTCATTTTTTCTGAACGGGCTACTGTGCGCGCGCGGAGCCCGGTGGACACGGAAACGATAAGTGCGCTATGCTGACGCCGGTGCAGTGTAAATTACCACCAACTACAAGAAAGGCTCACATCATGAAGAAAAACTTATCATTGCTATGCGTCCTGGGCTGTTTTGCACAACCTGTGTTGGCGGCCAACATCAGTACCTTGGGCAGTTTGGCTCAGCCTGAATTCAAGTTGTTCTCCGAAGATTTAGGTTCGGCATTAAGCTATAAACCGGTCACCCCGCCAGCTCCACTGGGCGTGACAGGTTTTGAACTGGGTCTGGAAGTGACTTCGACTAAAATGCAAAACTCGGCACTATGGTCTAAAGCCACAAATGGCGGCAGCGCTTTGAATTCCATGATTGTGCCGAAGTTGCATGTCTTTAAAGGCCTGCCTCTTAACTTCGATATTGGCGCTTTTTACTCCGCCGTACCAAGTACCAATATCAAGCTTTATGGCGGGGAATTACGCTATGCCATACTTGAAGGGGGTGTGGCTTTACCCGCAGTCGGCATTCGCGGTGCGTTGACTAAATTGAGCGGAGTGAGTCAACTGGCATTCAGTACCAAAAGTCTGGATGTTTCTATTTCCAAAGGTTTTGCGATATTTACCCCATATGCTGGGCTAGGCTCTGTCTGGGTTGACAGCACACCGAATGCGGCATCTTTAGTGAAAGAAACTTTCCGGCAAAATAAAATTTTTGCGGGTGGCAATCTCAACTTTGGACTTGTGAATTTTGCCCTGGAATATGACAAGACCGGTTCAGCACCATCCTACAGTGCCAAACTGGGTTTCCGTTTCTAACCAGTCGCCAGTCCTTCAAAGCTATAACCAATGACTTGGCTGTCGTTTTTGGACAGCCTATAACCAGCCACTTGGTTGTCGTTCTTTGACAACCTAGTGGAATGGCTAGGGGTTTCATCAGTCAGATGGCTAGTAGTTCCACCAGTTATATACACCGTTCGTCCGGTAGCAACAGGGCGAACGGTACATGTTCAGCACTTTTTCAACTCTGGTCATTTCCCGGTTTTTTCGCAAGACAAGCTCTGATAATAAGCTCAGCAACTCGCTCCTGAGCTTGACCAAGGACTATGGGTGTGCAGTCTTGCACTTTGTTTGTGCGCACTACGCTATTGTTTGGCGGCACGCGCCATTTCAACCAGTGCTGTCCGCGCCTGTTGAGCATCAAACACTGCTTGCGCAAAATCAAACCGCAACACTTTGCCATCGGCGCGCACATCGAAACCGTCAAGGTCTATGCCCAGCATTGCTATATCCAGCGCTGCGCATTGATGGAAGTGCTGGCAGTAGTTTTGCAAAGCGTCTTGATGATCTGTGTTCATGTGCGCGATCACGTCGGATTCTTGTTCGATCAAAGGGTAGGGCTGCACCGCATAATTTTCCATGTTAACCCAGTGAATTTTCCCGAAGCCGCCGATGTAGCGGATGGCAACGGGGCGGATGCGGTAGAAAGAAAAATCGTGCATGGCGAAGTAAGCCTGCGCTTCCGGGAAATAGCGCAGATAGCGCAGTCCGGACTGTTCTCGATTCGGCTCCAGCCGGGCGTTGCCAACTACTGTCACACGACCTTGGGTCTGGATATGCGGGTCGCGCTGGTCATGGGTGATCAGGCTGACGCGCGGGTCGTGCCGGATGTTTTTGGTGTGTTCGGCGAGGGTGCTGATAAGGATGAGCAGGCTGCCATCGTGATCCACCAGGTAAGGCGTAATCGAGCCGAACGGGTAACCATCGAATTTTTTCGACAAGGTGCCCAGCGCGCCGTAGCGATGGGCGCGTAACATCCGGCGAGCTTCGTGGGCGTTGTTCATAGGAACCTTAAAGTGAAATTCGCGTAGCGATCGTTCGTCCCCTCTCTCGCAAAGCGGGGGAGGGTCAGGGTGGGGGAAACGGGCATGGTGGGTTTCATTATCAGGAGTGGCATTGCCATGCCCGTTATGCGGCGAGTTTTAACGCGGTCTCTGCCAGCCGACGACCCAATGCCAGGCACAGTTTCTTTTCGGCTTCCGAAATCGGCCGGTCGTTGGTGAGACTCGCCACGTGGCTTGCACCATAAGGTGTGCCGCCACTTTGTGTGGCAGAAAGTTCCGCTTCGGAATAGGGCAGGCCGACGATGACCATGCCGTGATGCAGCAAGGGCAACATCATCGACAGCAAGGTGCTTTCCTGACCGCCATGCATGGTGCCGGTGGAGGTGAACAGTACGGCGGGTTTGCCGACCAGCGTGTGTTTCATCCACAAGCCGCCCGTGCCATCCCAAAAGTATTTCATTGCGGATGCCATGTTGCCGAAGCGCGTAGGGCTTCCTAGTGCCAAGCCGATACATTCTTCGAGATCGCGCAATTCGACGTAAGGTGCGCCACTGTCGGGGATGCCCGGTTCCGTTGTTTCGCACACCGTGGAAACTTTCGGCACGGTGCGCAGGCGTGCGCGCACGCCAGCCGCTTGTTCCGCGCCGCGCGCAATGAGCTGAGCCATTTGCCGAGTCGCGCCGTGCTGGCTGTAATACAGTACGAGAATTTCTTTGTCGGTTATCATTAGCGAATTATAAGGAAACGGCCAGGACATGCGAAAAAATTTTCACGATATTCAAGCTTTGGTCCGTTTTATTGTGGCACGTTTTGCACAAGACCACTGCGCGCAAACTGCTGCGAGTTTGACCTTTACCACGTTGTTGGCGCTGGTTCCGATGATAACCATCGCGTTGACTGTGTTTTCGGCTTTCCCGGTATTCGAAGACTTTTCGACACAGATTAAAATTTATCTGATGAATAATTTGATGCCGGAAAGTGCCGCAATAATTATCACACAGTATATGCAGCAATTTGCCGACAGCGCGGCACGCCTCACCGCTGTGGGTATTGTTTTTTTAACGGTCACCGCGATGCTGATGATGCTGACCATAGAAAAGGAGTTTAACGTTATCTGGCGGGTAACTCGACCTCGTCCCCTGGTCAAACGGCTGGTGGCTTACTGGGCCGTGCTGACCCTTGCCCCGTTGCTGATTGGGGCGAGTTTATCGCTGACCTCATGGCTGGTCGGGTTGTCCATGGGTCACGCCAAACTTGTTTCGCCATTCGGTGTTGTGATACTGAAAACATTGCCGGTATTGTTCGCGACGCTGGCATTCGCGCTGTTGTTCCGGCTCGTGCCGAACCGCTATGTGCCGCAGAGCCATGCGCTGATCGGCGCATTGGTGGCAGCCGTGCTGTTTGAGACCATGAACCGAATATTCGGCTATTACATCAGCCATTTCCCCACTTACGAATTGGTGTATGGCGCGTTTGCCAGTGTGCCGATTTTCCTGATGTGGATTTATTTGTCCTGGTTGACCATCCTGTTCGGCGCGGTGATCGCGGCATCACTGTCGCACTGGCGTACTCCTGCGGCGCAGCAGCTATCATCTACCAACCGCTTGCTGGATGCCCTGCGCGTGTTGCAAATCATGGCAAACGGTTTCCAGCAGGGAAAAGTGAACACTTTCCCGGAGATGTCCAAGTCTCTGCATATCGGTTATGACGAACTGGAAAGGATACTCGAGAAACTGGCCAGTGCCGACATGGTGCGTAAAGCGGAAGGGCAAGGCTGGCTGCTGATGCGCGATGCGAACCATATTCGTGCCAGCGAATTATTGCACTTGTTCGTGCTGGATCGTGGCTCGTTACCCGCCAAGCAGAATGACGATCCATTGCAGCAATGGCTTTCAGCTTGCGCCGACCAGGTTGAGCAAAGCACGGATATCACGCTGCATGAACTCTTTGCGCGACGCTCTGCCTGAATGCTTGCCCGATGTGATTAATTGCGTTTTAATGCGCGGCGATTGTGATGCTGCAACTTGGGAGAAATGATGAAACTTTTAGAAACTATTTTTGAGAGCGCGTTGTGGAATAGCCGCTTTGTGATTATCGCTGCGGTGATTGGCAGCCTGCTGGCCGGCTTTGCGATTTTTTACATGGCTACTGTGGATGTGGTGAATTTGTTCCTGCATGCCTTGCATTATGCCGACTCCAGCCTGACTGACGAAGCGCGCAAGGCATTGCATGACAGCACCGTCTCGCATATTGTGGAAGTGGTGGATGGTTATTTGCTGGCCACTGTGATGCTGATTTTTTCGTTGGGTCTGTATGAGTTGTTCATTAGTGACATTGACCAGGCGCATGGCAGCAAGGCATCCAGCAAGATTTTGGTGATCGGTAGCCTGGATGATCTCAAGTCTCGTTTGGCCAAAGTGATCTTGATGATTCTGATCGTTACCTTGTTTGAGGAGGCGCTCAACATGAAGCTGACTATGCCGCTGGATCTGGTTTATCTGGGCGCGAGTATTGCCTTGATCGCGCTGGCACTGTATTTCAGCCATGCTGCTGAACCGTACCATGAAAAAAAGGAAGATAGCCCTGATGCATCCGAACAACACGGTCATTAACCTTTCGTCCTTCGATACGCTCTGCGTACCCTGTGCTGAGCCTTTCGAAGCATCAGGAGAGCTCAGGACGGGCTTCGACAAGGCCTTTAGTCCTAAGCCTAGTCGAAGGGTCAGAACAGGTCCTTCGACGAAGCTCATAACCAGCGACTTAGCTGGCGTTGTTTGCCAGCTTAGTCGAATGGCTATAACCAACCACTTGGCAACCGTCTTCTGGTTGCTTAGTGGGATGGCTAGTCGTTTCACCAGTGGTTTCATCAGTAGTCCTATCAGTAGTTTCATCAGGACAGGCTTGCTGTTCGCACTTTTGCTAGCTTGCTCATGGGCCGGCTATGCCGCGGATTTTTCGCTGGAGGATATGCAGGGCAAAACGCACCGCTTGTCGGATTATCGTGGCAAGTGGGTGCTGGTGAATTTTTGGGCAACCTGGTGTCCGCCGTGCTTGAACGAAATACCCGAACTGATCAGCTTGCATAACGCGCATCAGGATAAGGATTTGTCGGTGATCGGTGTTGCGATGGATTCAGGCTCGAGCGGAAAAGTCGCCGACTTTGCCCAGGCACATGGCATCAGTTATCCGGTGGTGATGGGTAATCGCAAGATCACTGCCCAGATAGGCGCGGTAGAGGTTCTGCCGGTCAGCTATTTGTATAACCCCAAGGGTGAGCAGGTGAGCTATCAGGCGGGTGAAGTGACGCGCGCAAGCGTCGAGGCTTATATCAAAAAGAAATAGATCAAATAGCCAAATAGATCAACTGGCCGACGAGTAGTAGTTGCTGACAGTGCGGCGCGGCATGGCCCAGTGGTTGCGCCAAGCGGCGCGCACCAGATTTGGATATCCCGGCTTGCCCAAAGTGCCGTTGTAACGCCCCAGGGCGCGATATAAATTGCCTTTTTCGATATCCAGATAATGGCGCAGGATGGTGCAACCGTAGCGCAGGTTGATGCGCAGATGGAACAAGTCGTGTTCCTTCGTGCCGATTTCATTCACCCAGAACGGCATCACCTGCATATAGCCGCGCGCGCCCACCTTGGATACGGCGTACTTTTTGAAACCACTTTCCACTTCGATCAGGCCCAATACTAGCTGCGGATCAAGACCGGCTCGGGTGGCTTCGTAATGCACGGACTTTAGAAAATCCGCGCGGTATGCCGCATCCGGCAAGTTTTTTTGCAAACGACGCGACATTTCATTCAGCCAAAAATCCGCTTCATACTGCGTGGCGAAGGCGAGTTTGGGCGAAGCCTGATCGGACACGCTGCGCTGCAACACCGCGCGCACACTGGCGGAAAGCGGCGTGTAGATTTGTCCGCCAGCCTGTGCGGCGCAGGCGAACAACAAGCCTGCGGCAAGGATCAAGGATTCGGGATTCAGGATCAAGTCAAAAACAGGGCAGCGGGGTTTCCTCGCTCCTGAATCCTGAATCCTTAATCCTGATTTATCTGGTTTCATAGCTTTGATTGTACGAGCCCCAGCGCGTTTTGCAAGGGGATGGCTTGTGCGGCAGCATCGCGTCGTCCTTGATACTCCAACATGCCGTCCTTCAAGCCGCGCTCACCGATGACGATGCGGTGCGGAATGCCGATCAACTCCATATCGGCAAACATCACGCCGGGACGCTCGTCGCGGTCATCCAGCAACACTTCGATACCGGCGGTTTGCAACTGGGCATAAAGTTGTTCGACTGCCTCGCGTACCGCTTCGCTCTTGCCCATGCCGATCGGTACGATGGCGATTTGGAACGGAGCCATCGCAGTCGGCAGCATGATGCCGCGCTCATCAAAATTCTGCTCGATGGCGGCGGCAACGATGCGCGACACGCCGATGCCATAGCAGCCCATTTCGATGCTTTGTGCTTTACCTTGCGCGTCCAGAAAAGTGGCTTTCATGGCTTCGGCATATTTGGTGCGCAACTGGAAAATATGGCCGACTTCGATACCGCGACAGATTTCCAGCATGCCTTTGCCATCCGGTGACTGGTCGCCGCCGACCACGTTGCGGATGTCGTGTACATTGGCCTCGTCCAGAATAATGTCCCGCTCGAAGTTGGCCCCGGCGTAGTGAAAACCGTCTTCATCAGCACCACAGATAAAATTACTCATAGTCGCGGCAGAACGGTCCACGATGATATGAATTCTAGCCATCTCTGAGAGTACAGTTTTAATTGTCGAAGGCGAATCGATTTCTTGGTTTTTCTTTTGTGCCTTAATGGGCCCAATGTATCCGGGACGACATCCGATGTGGCGTTGAATCTCTTCTTCGGTGGCGAAACGAAACTCGCCGCCTAACACCTTGCTTGCCTTGACTTCGTTCAATTGATGGTCGCCGCACAACAGCAATAGGGCGAACTGGCCATACGCATCTATAACGGCGATGGTTTTGAGCACGCTCTGAGCAGAAGTATTAAAGAAAGCAGCAACCTCTGCGATGCTCTTTTGACCGGGGGTGGCAACCTTTTCCATGGGCTGCGTGGCAGCTGCGCGCGGCGCACTCGGTGCAACGGCTTTCGCCAGTTCCACATTGGCGGCATAGTCTGAAGTGGGGCAGTAGGCCAACGCATCCTCACCCGAATCCGCCAGCACATGAAACTCGTGCGAGCCGCTGCCGCCGATCGCGCCGGTATCCGCCGCGACGGCGCGAAACCTGAGGTCGAGGCGGGTGAATATACGGCTGTATGTGTCATACATGACCTGGTAGGTTTGCTCCAGACTCGCATAATCGGCATGGAAGGAATAAGCATCCTTCATCAGGAATTCGCGCGCGCGCATCACGCCGAAACGCGGGCGTACCTCGTCGCGAAACTTGGTTTGAATCTGGTAGAAGTTGACCGGCAGTTGGCGGTAGCTGCGGATTTCGCGGCGCGCGATGTCGGTGATCACTTCTTCATGGGTGGGGCCGAAGCAGAATTGATTGTCGTGTCGGTCTTTTATTTTCAGCATCTGCGGCCCGAATACTTCCCAGCGTCCGGTTTCCTGCCACAGCTCGGCGGGTTGTATGGCGGGCATCAGCAGTTCGATCCCGCCGCTACGATCCATTTCTTCGCGCACGATATTTTCCACCTTGCGCAACACGCGCAAACCGAGCGGCATCCAGGTATACAAGCCGCTGGCAAGTTTCCTGATATAGCCCGCGCGCAGCATCAGTCGATGGCTGACCAGTTCGGCTTCGGAGGGAGCCTCTTTCAGGGTGGAGATGAAAAATTGTGAGACGCGCATGGCTGAGTGCGACCTGATTATGATTGTGAGTTTTCGATTTTACAGGGAATGCTCGGGGTTCGTCTTCCCTCATCCTAAAGCCCCCTCGCTTCGCTCTCCCCCTTCAGAGGGGGAAGGGACAATCGCCTCCTCTCCCTATGGGAGATAACCAGCGACTAGGCTGCGGTTCTTTGCAGCCTAGTCGAATGGCTAGTAGTTCCATCAGGATTGAGGTGAGGGGGTTGTTTCTCTTTTCATTGAAGTGGAAATGTGAAAGAATCCGACTATTGAAATTAACCGAATAGAGTGACAAATGATAGACCGAGACGGCTACCGCCCGAATGTCGGCATTATTATCACGAATGACAGGAATCTGGTGCTTTGGGGCAAGCGGGTGCGGCAGCATGCATGGCAGTTTCCGCAGGGCGGCATTCAGCATGGCGAGACCCCGGAACAAGCGATGTATCGCGAGTTGCACGAAGAAGTTGGCTTGATGCCGGAACATGTAAAAATACTCGGACGCACCCGGGACTGGATGCGTTATGAGGTTCCGCAGAGCTGGAGCAAGCGTGAATCGCGCGGTGGTTATCGCGGACAAAAGCAGATCTGGTTCTTGTTGCGCCTGATTGGTCGTGATTGTGATGTCTGCCTGCGTGCCAGTTCGCATCCGGAGTTTGATGCGTGGCGTTGGAATAATTACTGGCTGGACATCACCGCCGTGATCGAATTCAAGCGTGAGGTTTACACGATGGCACTTAATGAGCTGGCCGGCTACCTTCCGGCACCCAAGAATAATCCGGCCTATCTGCAACACGCGCATAGGTAATTACCAATCATTTATTGAGGAGAAAAGTTTTGATTAAAGAATACAGTGCACTGCGATCTTCCCTGTTGAAAGCGGGTTCTTCTTTTGTGCGTCCGGTCCAGAAACTTCCGGAGCGGGTCAAGCTGAGCGATCCGGCGACGAGCGTAATGACAGATTTGAACAAGGTTTCGGTGGTGAGTGTGCGTGCCAAGACTTCGATGGATAAGGCCAATGCCAAGATGATCCGTTATGGCGTGCGTACGCTGTTGGTGCTGGATGACAACGATCAAGCGGCGGGGTTGTTGACGGCAAGCGATGTGTTGGGAGAAAAACCGATGCACTTCCTGCAAAACATGGGCGGAACTCATGCCGACATCATGGTGCGTGACGTCATGACTACACAACGCGAATTGGAAGTGCTGAAAATCGAGGATGTGCAAAATGCCCAAGTCGGGCAAATCGTCGCCAGCCTGAAGAAATCCCGCAGGCAGCATGTGCTGGTGGTCGCTGAAGGTGCGGATGGCAAGCAGGCAGTGTGCGGTTTGTTCTCTATTACCCAAATCGCCCGTCAGTTGGGTGCCCAGGTTCAGAGTTTCGAATTAGCGCACACTTTTGCCGAAATCGAGGCAGTGATCGCGCGCGGCTAAAAATCCAGATTTCATCCCAACTGCTGCGTTGCGGAAAAAATTCCTTGCTTACATATAACGCATATGCGGCGCTGCGAAATTTTTTCCGCGCCTTGCATTTGGGCGAACTCTGAATTTTAGAGGCCCCGTCAATGCTTACCAGTGCTGCCGAATCCACCGCTACCGCGTTCGCTTAACGGAAATTCCTCCACGATGTTAAACCTGGCTTGCATTATTGGCACGATCACCAGTTGCGCCATGCGCTCCATCGGCATCAGTGTGAAGGGTATCTGGCTGCGGTTCCACAGCGAAACGAAAATCTGCCCTTGATAATCCGAGTCAATCAGGCCGACCAGGTTGCCGAGTACGATACCGTGCTTATGCCCCAAGCCGGAGCGCGGCAAAATCATCGCGGCATAGCCCGGGTTGCCCAAATGAATGGCAATGCCGCTGGGGATGAGTTCGCACTGCTTGGGTTGAATCACCATGTTGTGTTCGATGCACGCGCGCAAATCGATCCCTGCTGAACCTGCAGTTGCATAACCGGGCATGTTTTCATGCAAGCGCTGGTCGAGAATTTTGATATCCACGGCAATGTGTTTCATTTCATTACCCCCTTGTTACGTTGTGCTATGCGCTGCATCAATAGCCTTGCCAGCGTGAGTTTATCGGCGCGTGGCAGGGTTTGCCTGCCGCTGTCATCGAATAACACCAGTTCGTTGTCGTCGCTGCCGACGGCCTGCTGCACCAGATTGCCCACCAGCAAGGGCAGTTTTTTCGCACGGCGTTTTTGCTCGGCATATTCCGCGAGATTCTCGCTTTCGGCTGCAAAACCCACGCAGAACGGCGGGTTGGTCAGGTTAGCGACATACGCCAGAATGTCAGGGTTGGGGACGAGTTCCAAGGTGAGATTGTTCGCGCTCTTCTTGATTTTATGTGTGCTGGGTTGCGCGACACGGTAATCGGCCACCGCTGCCACGCCGATAAAAATATCGCAATTGCCAACGTGCTGCTTTACAGCCTCGAACATCTGCTCGGCACTCTGCACGTCCACGCATTGCACGCCTTGCGGCTTGGCAAGCGCGGTCGGCCCGGATACCAGCACCACTTTCGCACCCAGCTCCAGCGCGGCTTGCGCGATTGCATAGCCCATCTTGCCGGAGCTTCGATTGGTGATGCCGCGCACCGTGTCTATCGCCTCGTAGGTAGGCCCGGCGGTGATAAGAATTTTCACTCCCTTCATTCTTTTGGCGGGCTGCTGAGCTGACTCCCTCGCCCCGCTTGCGGGGAGATAACCAGCGACTTGGCTGCTGTCTTTTGGCAGCCTAGTCGAATGGCTAGTAGTTCCTTCAGGGGTAGGGGAGAGGGGCGCGTTATTCAGGAAGGCCGCAATGTCCCGCGCCAATTGAGCCGCTTCCAGCATCCGTCCCATGCCTTCTTCCCCGCAGGCTTGCACACCGCTATCCGGGCCAAGCACCTGCACGCCATCGGCAATCAGTTGCGCGACGTTGCGCTGCGTCGCCGCATTCAGCCACATCTCGCGATTCATCGCCGGCGCGATGATCAACGGGCAATTGCGCGCCAGACACAGGGTGGACAGCAAGTCATCCGCCAGTCCGTTCGCCAGTTTGGCAATAAAATCGGCACTCGCGGGCACGATCACAATCGCATTCGCAGCACGGCTCAGATGGATGTGCGCCATACTGTTCGGCACACTCGCATCCCATTGGTCGGTGAACACCGGCTTGCCGGACAGACCCTGCATCGTGGTCGGCGTGATGAAATGGCAAGCCGCCTCGGTCATGACGACCTGCACCTCCATGCCCTGCTTGATCAACAGACGCAACAATTCAGCCGCCTTGTAGGCCGCGATACCGCCGGTGATGCCGAGCACGATGTGTTTTGTCTTTTCTTGTTCCATAATGCTGCGCATCTTAACAAGAAACAGCCCGTCTGGGCTGGGAGGGTTATATGGCAATCACAGACTGGCCTGCGGGTGAACGGCCGCGCGAGAAACTCATCACCCGTGGGGCGGCATCGCTTTCCGATGCGGAGTTGCTGGCGATCTTTTTGCGCACCGGGGTGGCTGGTAAAAGCGCGGTGGATCTGGCGCGCGAGTTGCTCACCCGGTTCGGCAGCCTGACGCAATTATTTGCTGCCAGTGAGGCGGACTTTTGCGCCGTGCATGGCATGGGACAGGCGAAATATGTGCAGTTGCAAGCCATAATGGAAATGTCGTTGCGTGGATTAAAAGAGGAATTGCAGCGCGGTGATGCGCTCAATTCTCCGCGTGCGGTGCGCGACTATTTGCAGCTATTGCTGGGCGGACGGCAGCAGGAAGTTTTTCTGGTGCTGTTCCTCGATACCCAACATCGCGTGATCGCCTCGGAAGAGTTGTTCCACGGCACGCTCAGCCAGACCAGCGTGTATCCGCGCGAAGTGGTTAAGCGCGCTCTGGCGCACAACGCGGCTGCCGTCATTCTTGCCCACAACCATCCCTCCGGTGTCGCCGAGCCCAGTCAATCAGATCAACTGTTAACCAATGCGCTCAAGCAGGCATTGAGTTTGGTGGACGTGCGCGTGCTGGATCACTTCGTGGTGGCGGTGGGACAGACCCTGTCGTTTGCAGAAAAAGGGTTGATATAACGGGAACCTTTTGACATATCAACCGCCCTACAACGGGCGTATCGTATCCACGAGGGATAAATACAACTGTATGGAGTGGAGGTTATGCAATTCGCAAAATCGGCAGGTTGGGTGTTCGCTGGATTGATGCTGGTGGCAAGCGGGGTGTATGCGCAAGAAGTCGAGCAGAAAGCGCGCCAGCTTACCGAACCTGAATCTCAACAGCCGGCCGAGAATGAGGCTCGCGAAAAACCGTTGCGCGATGCCGAAGCCTTAATGAAAGCCGACAGGCCTGCCGATGCCTATAATCTGCTGGAGCCGCTAGAGTTCGACCGTTCCGGCGAGGTGCGCTTTGATTATCTGATCGGTATTGCCGCGTTGGATAGCGGCAAGCCGGATAAAGCAACCCTCGCTTTTGAACGGGTGCTGGCGGTGGATCCGGATTATGCCGGTGCGCGTCTGGACATGGCGCGCGCTTATTATCAACTCGGTGATCTGCCGCGCGCCAAGACCGAATTTGAAACAGTGTTGAAACAAAATCCCTCTGAAGCGGCGCGTGTCACTATCCAGAAGTATCTGGATAACATTGCAGGGCAGGAAGCTTGGAAGCAGACGCGCATCAGTGGCTATGTTGAGGGAATGCTTGGGCAAGATAGCAACGTCAATAACGCTGCCGACCAATCATCAGTCACCACTGGCGGTATTGTTACTACCCTCAATTCGACCAACGTGGAAGTGGCTGACTATTACTATGGAGTGGCTGCGGGCGGCGAAGTCAATCACAGCCTGAATGCCAACTGGGGATTGTATGCGGGGGCAGATCTGCGTCAGCGCGGTAACAAAACGCAAAAAAGTTTTGATACGCTCAGTCTGGATGGACGCGGTGGCGTGACGTATGACACGGGAGCTAACCGGTTCCGTGTGGGCGTGTTGGGTGAGCAGCACACCTTGGGCAGCGCGCACGATCTCGATACTGCCGGCCTCAATGCGGAATGGCGCCATGCGGTTGGCGCCAGCAATCAGTTGAATGTATTCGGTCAGTATGTGCAATATCGCTATGTCGATGCTGCCATGAAGTTGAATGACATTAATCAGCAGGCTGCGGGTATCGGTTGGCTGCACGTGCTGGGAGACGCAAAGTCGACGCTGTCTGGAAGCTTGTATTATGGAATGGAGAATGATGTCGGGGGACGAACCGATGGTGCCAATCGTTTCGGCGGATTTCGCGCCGGTGGTCAGGCAGCCTTGGGTGAAAGAACGAAACTGTTCGCCAGCGCAGGCGGGCAAGTCGGTAATTTCAACAAGGTCAATCCGACAATTTCGAACCAGCGCACCGACCGCCAGTATGACCTGACGTTGGGAGCGAACTGGTATCGGGATAAGCTGTGGACAGTGCGCCCGCAACTGACTCATTTCCGTAACCTCTCGAATGTTGCCAACTATGCCTACGACCGCACCGATGTTTCGTTAACGATACGGCGCAATTTCAAATAACCAAACTTAAACAGGATGTGACATGAAAAACTTTATTAAAGCGCTGCTCTGTCTGACTACGATGCTGGTGTTGGTAAGCAATAGCGGCAGTGTTTATGCCGCAATCGCGGGGCGTGTGCAGTTCGTGCACGGTAAGGTTCAGCTGACGACCGCAACTGGAGTGACGCATGCGATCAAGAAAGGCGATGCGGTTAACGAAGGCGATACTCTGATCTCTGCGCAAACCGCCTCCGCGCAAATCAGGATGGAAGATGGCGGCATCATCGCCATGCGCCCCGACACCAAGCTCCAGTTCGACCGTTTCATATTCAATGGACAGCAAGACGGTACTGAAAGGAGCTTTTTTTCACTGTTCAAAGGCGGCTTTCGTGCCATTACCGGCTTGATCGGGAAGATGAACAAGGCCAATTATCGCATTACCACCCCTGCCTCAGTCATCGGCATTCGCGGCACGGATCATGAAACATTTGTGGTCACGCCGGACAGCTCATTGGCGGCAGCGACACCCATCGGCACTTATAACAAGGTGAATCTGGGCGAGACATCTATGACGACCGAGAAGGGTACGGTCTTCGTGTTGCCCAACCAGATGGGTTTTGCCGGTGCGGCCGATCAAATGCCACAACTGCAACCGATCAACCTCAACATCTTCACTGTAACAGCCCAGCCTGCGCCACAAGCCAGTGGTGACAAGCACGAGGGTAACCGGGAAGGTGGCAGGGAAGTGCGTGAAACTTCGACGATGGACAAAAACGAAATGCGTGAAACTACAACGATGGACAAAAACGAAATGCGTGAAACTACGACGACGGACAAAACAGGAGTGGAGGGTGCCGCTACGTTAACACCATCCACAGAGGATGCTGTTACGAACACTATACCCACAACCACAGGGGGCTTAACAGAGCAGCCACACTGATCATCTCCGTGGTTAAAATCAAACAAGCCCGCAATTGCGGGCTTGTTCGTTGTGGACTTGAGGTGAGGGTTAAATCCGCCTCGCCAGTTCTGCCGCCTTGCCGATGTAGGTATCCGGCGAGAGTTGCAACAGGCGTTGTTTCTCCGCCTCTGGAATGTCCAGTTTGGCGATGAAAGTCTGGAGCGAAGCGCGGTTGATGCCGCTCTGACCGCGCGTCAGTTCCTTGAGTTTGTCGTAGGCGTTCGCTATGCCGTAGCGGCGCATCACGGTCTGAATCGGTTCCGCCATCACTTCCCAGCTTGCGTTCAGGTCTTCCGCCACGCGTTGCGGATTGGCTTCCAGTTTGTTCAGGCCTTTCAAGCAAGACTCATAAGCGAGCAGGGTATAGCCGAGCGCCACGCCCATGTTGCGCAATACCGTGGAATCGGTCAGGTCGCGCTGCCAGCGCGAGATGGGCAGTTTCTCGGAAAGGTGACGCAACAGCGCGTTGGCCAGGCCGAGATTGCCTTCGGAATTTTCGAAGTCGATCGGGTTGACCTTGTGCGGCATGGTGGAAGAGCCGACTTCGCCCTTGACCACATTCTGTTTGAAATAGCCGAGCGATATGTAGCCCCAGATGTCGCGGTTCAGGTCGATCAGGATGGTGTTGATGCGCGCATAGGCATCGAACAGTTCCGCCATGTAATCGTGCGGCTCGATCTGGACGGTGTAGGGGTTGAAGGCGATACCACGCGCCGTGACGAAGCGCTGCGCGAAGCCTTCCCAGTCCACCTTCGGATACGCGGCCAGATGCGCGTTGTAGTTGCCCACCGCGCCGTTGATCTTGCCGAGGATTTCCGTTGCGGCGAGGCGCTGTTCGGCACGTTGCAAGCGATACACCACGTTTGCCATTTCCTTGCCCAGCGTGCTCGGCGTGGCAGTCTGGCCGTGGGTGCGGCACAGCATCGGCAGATCGGCCAGTTGATGGGCGATGTTTTGCAGTCTGGTGGTGAGGACGTTCAGCGTCGGCAGCATCACGGCATCGCGCGCGCCCTTGAGCATCAGCGCATGGCTGAGGTTGTTGATGTCTTCCGAAGTGCAGGCGAAATGGATGAATTCCAGCGTCTTCGGAAAAAGCCCCCTCTCCCCCTGGGAGAGGGTTGGGGTGAGGGTTTCCGATAATTTGTCGCGCAACCAGTATTCGACGGCTTTCACATCGTGGTTAGTAGTGGCTTCGATGGTCTTGATAGCGAGCGCATCGTCTTCACAAAAATTTGCGCTGAGCGCGTCCAGTTGCGCGACAGTGGCGGCGGAGAACGGCGCGATTTCGGCAATATCAGCTTGCGCGCCGAGTGCTTTGAGCCATTCGATTTCGATCAGCACGCGAAAGCGGATCAGGCCGAATTCGCTAAAGTAGCTGCGCAAAGCATCTACCTTGCCGTGGTAGCGTCCATCCAGCGGGGAGAGGGCGGTGAGTTTGGTGAGTGTAGTCATGGTCAAAATCGAGGCAATGCCAAAGCGCGTATTTTACGCGAATCAGTCATGTCCTTGTTCGATGATTGCACCGCCCAAACAAACTTCACCGTCATAAATTACTACTGATTGCCCGGGCGTGACTGCCCATTGCGCTTCGTCAAAGGCGATTTCACATGAACTGTCGGAGACGCGTGTAAGGCGGCATGGCGCATCGGCCTGCCGATAGCGCGTCTTGGCTGCGTAGGGATGTTCGAGTGCGGGCGCAGTGCCGCTGATCCAGTGGCTGTCCAGCGCGGTCAAGCGCGGCACGAGCAAGGCGGGGTGGTCGTGCCCTTGCACCACGATCAAACGATTGTTCGCCATATCTTTACCGCACACGAACCACGGCTCACCGGAGGCTTCCCTGGCTCCGCCGATGCCCAGACCCTGGCGTTGTCCGATGGTATAGAACGACAGCCCGATGTGCTGCCCGACCATCTTTCCTTCCGGCGTGAGCATCTCGCCCGGTTGAGTCGGCAAATAGCGATTCAGGAATTCGCGGAACGGACGCTCGCCGATGAAGCAGATGCCGGTGCTGTCACGCTTGGCGTGATTGGACAAACAGTGCTGCTCGGCAATTGCACGTACTTGCAATTTCAGCAGCTTGCCAAGCGGGAACATCGCATGGCTCAACTGCGCCTGATTCAAGCGATGCAGGAAGTAGCTTTGATCTTTGCTGTCGTCGCTGGCTTTGAGCAATTGGAACAGCCCATCCGTTTCGCGCACTTGCGCGTAGTGCCCGGTTGCGATGGTGTCTGCACCCAGTTGCATGGCATGTTCGAGAAAGGCTTTGAACTTGATCTCGGCATTGCACAGGATGTCCGGATTGGGTGTGCGTCCGGCTTGATATTCGCGCAGGAAATAACTGAACACGCGCTCTTTGTATTCCTTGGAAAAATTTACCGCTTCGATGGGAATGCCGATGGTGTCGGCCACCGAAACCGCGTCCAGCAAGTCCTGGCGAGACGAGCAGTATTCATCGTTGTCATCATCCTCCCAGTTCTTCATGAACAGGCCGATCACGTCATAGCCTTGCTGTTTGAGCAACAGCGCGGTGACCGAGGAATCTACCCCGCCGGACATGCCGACCACGATGCGGCGCCGGGATTGAAGATTGTTTTTCACGTTTGCCCCCTCACCCGCAGGGATTGACAATTGTTTTTCTCGTTCGCCCTTTCTCCCGCTTGCGGGAGAAAGTTGGATAGGGGGCTTTTCTCCGGGAGAGGGTTGAGGAGAGGGGAACGAGCTTGCTCGTTAGTCATAGTGCACCAGTAGGTCGAGCGGATAACGTTTGTTTTCCAGGTAATCTTCCACGCAACGCAAAATCAGCGGGCTGCGATGGCGCGCCTGCGTGGCGCGTATCTCATCAGGTGTCAGCCATACGGCTTGCAGGATGCCTGTATCCAGCGGGCGATCAGCCTCATGCCCGGTGATTGCTCCGGTAAAGGCGAAGCGCAGATAAGTGGTGTCTGATTCGGTGGAATGCCAGCGATAGATGCCGAGCAGATGTTGCGGAACAAAGTGGTAAGCCGATTCTTCCAGTACCTCGCGCGCCACGGCAATCAATATCGATTCATCGGCTTCGAGATGTCCCGCGGGTTGATTGAAGCGTACGCCTTGCGCGGTTTCCTCTTCAACCAGCAAAAATTTTCCATCGCGCTCAATAACGGCGGCAACAGTGACATTGGGTTTCCAAATCATATTGGTATTCTACAAATAAAAAAAGGCAGGGTCACCCCTGCCTTCTTCAAACATGTGACAAATTACTTAGTTTCAGCCTTCTCTGCGGCAGCCTTCTTAGCCTTCTTGTGCTTTTTAGCCTTCTTAGCTTTCTTTTCCTTCTTTTCTTCTGCCTTAGTTTCTGCCTTGGCAGGAGCAGCAGTAGTGGCAGCAGGAGCAGCAGCCTTAGCTGGAGCCGCGTCAGCAGCAACAGCGGTGAAAGAAACAGCAGCGAATACAGCAGCGATCAGTACGGATAACAGTTTGCTCATGGTGAACTCCAATTTTTAGTAGATTAATAAACGTTTAAGACACTACCGTGTCGGTGCCTATAACGCACTGCACATTTGTTCGGTTGACACTACTAAACGGCATTGGTTATGTAGTGCAGGGCAGGGAGCAATACCTATTTCCTGAAAGTCGCGCCGTTATTTGCTTCAGCGGACTTAACGGGCAATCAAGATGAGGGCTTACCCATGCACTAACCCCGCCAGGGACGGCGCGCATTCTATCAAACCTCTCACTTATCGCCTAAATAAATTTTGGTGCGCCCCTTGTACCGCGACGCACCGGTGAGGTTTGGCGTGTTGCATGTTATTTTTGAAACGGGTATTCACATCGGTAGTACCTCAGCGGTATTAATCTGGAAATTGGCAGTGCGTTCAGTGATTCCCAATATATCCGCCACCCCAAGTTCGAGGTGCAACTCTGGTTAATGGGTTAAGTATATAAGGTGCGTCAGCATCCAGCCCCTTTGAACACTACGCCGAAATTGCCAGGATGAATTTCACATCCCTTATTCGAGACGACAGATACCAACATTTACGTCATCTTGAAAACCTTACATAACCAGAATGTCATTGCCATGCTGATGAACTCCTCCATCAGTCGCGAGATTGCCGCGATGAGTGTTGCGGCCGGTTTGACGCGGCAGCACTGAAGCGGTCGATCCAGATCAACGGCGTATCCGGTCTGTGTGTCACCAAGCTGGACGTGATGGACGGCATGGAAAGCGTGCGCATCGATGTCGGCTATCGCATCAATGGAGTTGGACAGCGATATCCTGCCGGCGGGTGCGGATGCCATGGCCGATTGCCAGGCGTTGTACGAAGAAATGCCGGGTTGAAGCGGCGGCACGGTGGGAGCGAAGCGTTATGAATATCTACCGCAAGCCGCGCGCAACTACTTGGAACGTATTGCGCAAGTCTGCGCTGTGCCGGTGGATATGGTTTCGACCGGACCGGATCGCGACGAAACCATCGTGCTGCGCCATCCGTTCGAATAAGCTGCACGAATAACGCAAGCACAAACGCAGATTGCCAAGCGGCAGTGTGCGTTTTTAATGCTTGGGTTGTCTTGCTGATGCCAAGAAGAAGCCACTGACCTAAGGTCGTGTGAGTTCAACGAACCCTGCTGCAGTATTTCAATAAAGCACTCTCAGTACAGCAGCCCCAACACCGCTGCTCGAATGGCCGCAGCAGTCTTGTTGTTGGCTTTCAATTTAGCCATGGCGTTATTGATGTGGAAATTGACGGTGCGTTCAGCGATTCTCAAAATATCCGCCACCTCACTTGAGGTCTTGCCTTCTGCCGTCCAGCGCAGCACTTCAACCTCCCGGCTCGAAAGCGTCACCTCGGCTTCCGGCAGCAGCTTGGCCGTCAAGGCAACGCGCCATGCCGAAGTGCGCCGTTTGCGCCAACCAACTCATCTCCGGGGTCTTGGCGCGCAACTCGCTGGCTGACAAATCTTCCTGAGCGCGCGCCAATGTCAGCATGCCGCTGATGCCCTGCGCATCCCGGCAAGATTGCACCCATCCGTATTCCAACCCGTAAGCTCTGGCGTCTTCCCACAAATCACGGGCCGAGGCAAACAATTCATCAGACCAAACAAAGGGCAATGTCGAACGGCTACCCTGCGCAACGGTCGGGTCAACCACAAGATAGCTCTGTGCTTGATAGCATGTTTGCCAATCAGTCGGATAATTATTGAACATCTCCGTTCTGGGCGCGGAGATGGGTAGCGGCATGCGAATGCCGTAGGCGCAATAGTCGAAACCAAGCTCCCGCGCCAACACCGTGACACGCTGAAACGAATCCGCCGCAGAATCGCAACTCAACAGCAACTGGACTTGCTCTTCTTGCCAAGCTTTCATTTTCCCTCCACCGTGAAGATGGTGCCGTGGTCAGGCACCTGAATCTTCCCTGTCACATTTGACAGCACTGATAGATTTGACAGCATAGTCAAACGCCCGACGCCAGTATTATCCCACTTCCTCATCCGACAACTTTCAGGTTAACGCATCCCATGACACTACATTACTTTCAAGCATGCCAACCCCGGCAAGGGTACACCACAATGGCCATCTTATCTCGGGATGGCTATATCCGCCTGACGGTTGAATCGTTTCAGCAGCTTGAAATGGTACACCTGTTTTCCGGCATTGATGAAGACCGGCCGATCGCCAGCGGGGTCGGCGCTAACTCCTCCACCATCACCGGTTACACCGAATGGGTAAGTCATGGCACACCGGCGATCAGCATCGGCTGGGACTGGGAAGTAACCGGCGCACAAGGAAAGGCACGCCTTATTCAAACCGGTACACCGGGAAGCAACCTGATGTTCGTGGACCAACACGGCCAGGATCTCGGACCAGCGCAAACCACGGCGATGTTGGTGGACTGGCTGAACACCTTCCATTGGCAAACGGAAACGCTAAGCACCATCAGCAGATGATTACCTCATCCCTGTCAAGGTTGACAGTTGTTTGAACCGGTTTGGCAAGCTCAAATTAACCCGTCGGTTTTTATGGTTTTCTGGGGGGTTGAGTATGAATATTATTTCAGGCACTGCGGACAGTTTACTGGGCACTTACCGACAGGTAGCAGCCTATCGGCACAAGGTCTTTGTCGAAAACCTGGGCTGGGATTTGCATGCGCCGGATGGTCTGGAACAGGACCAATTCGACCGGCCGGACACAGTCTATGTGGTCGCGCGCGATGACGAGGGCGAGGTATGCGGTTGCGCCCGGCTGTTACCGACCACACACCCTTATCTCCTCTCCGAAGTTTTTCCCCAGTTGTTGAACGGTGCAATACCGCCGAACTCTCCTGAAATTTGGGAGCTTTCCCGCTTTGCTGCGCTCGATTTCAACTCGCCCAATCAATCTCCGTTACGGCAGATGTCATCGGATATTGCGATAGATTTACTGCAGGGAGCCATAGATTGCGCATCGAAACATGGGGCGAAGCGCTTGATTACCGTTTCTCCGCTCGGCATCGAGCGATTGCTACGCAATGCCGGTTTCAAAGCACACCGTGCCGGACCACCGATGCGGGTTGATGGTCACCTGATTTTTGCATCCTTGATCGAGGTGGGCGAGTAGCGAGTCCATAGCGGCGAACAGTTGCTGCGGTGCGATTTGCCATACAAGGCTTACGCGACTCCCACATGCTGCTTTGCGGTCTGGCTTCTATTAATGAACGCGGATTCAAGAATGAAGTACAATTTCGAGTAACGCTGGTTAGGCGGGCGGGATGCGATAGGACAGACAAATGCCTGACCATTTTGTCATCCCTGAACATCACTCCGGGCTGCAATGAAGAAGCCAGATTTCCTAGTTATTTTTACCCTGGACGATCAACGCTACGCCCTGCCGTTGCCTGCGGCGGATCGGGTGGTGCGCATGGTGGCTATCACCCCGTTGCCTAAGGCACCGGACATCATCCTTGGCGTGGTCAATTTCCAAGGGCAAGTCATCCCGGTTATCAATGTGCGTCGGCGTTTTTGCCTGCCGGATCGTGAGATTGCACTGACCGACCAACTGGTTGTCGCGCACACGGCACGACGGCCTGTTGCGCTGGTGGCGGACGCGGTGCTGGATGTCATCGCATGTTCCGCGCAGAATCTGATCGCGACAGAAAATATCCTTCCCAAGGTTGAGTATGTGAAAGGGGTGGTAAAACTAACAGATGGCTTGATCCTCATCCACGACCTGGACAAATTTCTTTCGCTGGAAGAAGAAAGTTCTCTGGACCAGGCGCTGGAAAACCGGGCACCGGAAAATCGGACGTTCGAAACCTCTTGAGGCAAAACATGCGCCCCACATTTCCCTCTTCATTGTTGTCACAGCTGAGCGAATTTGTCGCCGCGCAGACGGGTCTGTATTTCCCGCAAGAACGCTGGAGCGATCTCGAGCGGGGAATAGCGGCGGCAGCGCCGGATTTCAATTTTTCGGATCGGGAATCATGCGCACGCTGGCTGTTGTCAGCCCCGCTGACACGGCACATGAACGAGGTTCTCGCCAGCCACCTGAGCGTGGGGGAAACCTATTTTTTCCGGGAGAAACAGAGTTTAGGAATTTTCGAGGAGCATATCCTCCCTATGCTGTTGCAATCACGCCGCCAGAATGAGCGGCGTTTGCGTATCTGGAGTGCGGGCTGTAGCACGGGCGAGGAAGCCTATAGCATCGCGATACTGCTCGACAGACTCATTCCCGATCTCAAGGATTGGAACGTCACCATTTTGGCGACGGACTTTAACCCGAAATTTCTGCGCAAGGCGGTACAGGGCGTGTACGGCGAATGGTCGTTTCGCGATGCGCCAGTCTGGCTCCGCGAGCGGTATTTCACCAAGAGGGCAGATGGACGCTTCGAGATACATCCTCGTATCAGGAAGATGGTCACGTTTTCCTACCTCAATTTTGCCGAGGATATTTATCCCTCGCTGGTTAACAACACCAGCGCGATGGACGTGATTCTTTGCCGCAATGTCCTGATGTATTTCACCGCGCAACGGGCAAAACAGGTCACCAGCAATTTTTACCGCGCGCTGGTTGACGGCGGGTGGTTGATCGTCAGTCCGACAGAAGCCTCGACCACCTTGCTTTCCTTGTTCACGCCGGTCGAGTTTCCGGAAGCGGTGTTATACCGGAAGATGGCAGATACGCCGTCGTACCAATTACCATCTGAAAACGAGAAGGCGGATGCAGCGAACCAGGATAGACATGAAGCACCAGCCTTCATGGCGCGTCATTGCGCCAATCAGGGCAGGCTCAGCGAGGCGCTGGAGTGGTGCGAAAAAGCGATCGCCGCCGACAAGCTGAACCCGGTGCACCATTATCTGAACGCCACAATTATGCAGGAACAAGGGCTGCACGATAACGCCATTCAGTCATTGATACGCGCGCTCTATCTCGAACCCCGGTTCGTGCTTGCTCATTTTGCACTGGGGAAACTGCATCAGTCGCAGGGATGCTACCGGGAGGCGCAGCGCTATTTCGGAAATGTGCTGCTGCTGTTGCGCAAGCATCCGCCGGACGAAACCCTGCCGGAAGCGGATGGGCTGACTGCCGGGCGGCTGGTTGAGATAGTCACGTCCCTGCTGGCAAGTTTGCCGCAGCCTGCGACGGCAACACATAAGGCTAAAAACCTTAATTCAAGCCACAGAGATCACAGAGAACACAGAGATGAAGCGAGTTCCACATATTTTTCATATTCACCAGATGGATGGGATTGCTATTAACGGCAACCAATTGTTTTTCTCTGTGAACTCTGTGTTCTCTAGTGGCCAACTGTTTTTTCAGAATAAGGGAAATGCAGCCATGAGCACCCCCAAGACCACCCCGCAAAAGACCAACAAGGCGATATCGACTGGCGCGCGGTCGAGCGCGTCTGGAAGCGGCGCGTGTGCTATAGAGCGTATCTGGGCGGCGACTGCCGATATTGAGGATGCGGATGCGCATTGCAAAATTGAATTGACCCTACTTGTACTTGGGCCTATTCTAGAATAGAGCTTTGCGTGGTAGCAGTTTTCTCAATGGGTAATTCAGTGAACCGGACATTATTGAGGGCACAGTCTTGATGAGGATGATCATAATCCATAATGAGAACTGACCACACCCACCCTGCAGTGCTGGCGCGGAAACTCGCATCATGGGCTGCGCTTCTGTCGGTGGTTGTGGGCGCCATGGTACTGGTCGGCTGGACATTCGATATTGTCACACTGAAGAGCGTCTTGCCGGGCTGGGTTGCCATGAAGGCGAACACCGCCGTCTGTTTCATCCTGACGGGGATCGCGCTGTTGTTGACTGCCCGCCCACCCGCAACGTTCAATCCGGAGCGTAGCGGTCGTAGCTTCGGCTACGGGAACCGCACGGCCTACCCCCTGCGGGTGCAATTCTCAACCTTGTTATTTCGCCTCGCCCGTCTTTGCGGGTTGCTGGTTGGCCTGATCGGCCTGCTGTCGCTGGGTGAATATGTCTTCGGTTGGAATCCCGGCATAGACCAGTGGTTGTTCATCGAGCCGAACGGCACGGTGGGCACATCGTATCCGGGGCGGATGGCACCGGAGACGGCCTTGAGTTTCGTCTTGCTGGCTGCGGCATTGTGGATCACCGGCAGTTCGCACCAGACCCGCTGGACTGCGCTTGCGTCGGTGAGCCTCGGCCTGCTGGTGACGACCCTCGCGCTGGCGGCGATGCTGTCCTATCCCACACCGGGTCTAGGCGCCTATGGCTGGTTTGGCCTCACCATCATGGCGATGCACACGTCCCTATTGTTCGCGATGCTGGGCATGGCCGTCATTGCAATTAGCTGGCAGCCGGATGTCTTGCAGTGGTCGCTCAGCAGGAATACCACGGCGGCGTTTGCCTGCGGCATGGCAGTGCTGGTGCTCATCGGCTTCAACACCAACCGGAGCCAATTCTGGCTGGGCGAAACGAACCGCAAGATAGCGTATAGCGAAGAAGCGCAGGACTATATTGAAAATATTCTGATCGAAATTATCGATGCCCAAACCTACACTCGTGGCTACGTCATCACCGGCGACGAACAGTTCAAGACCCACTATCTTGAGGCCAAAGCCAACAGCAACGTGAATCTGGACGCACTGCGCAAACTCACCGCCAGCAACCCGCATCAACAACAGCAGTTCGCCCGGATCGAAGTTCAGGCCAAGGCGCAACTCCAGTGGTTTCAGCAAGTCATTGATGCCAGGCAAACCAGCATGACCGACGCTATCCGCAACAACATGATCAGGTATGGAGAAGGCTTGCTGGACAACTTCCGTATCACATACGATCAGATTAAAAGCGAGCATCACCAACTCATCCAGCAATTGAAACAGGAATCGGAAAGTATGTCCCGGTTCTCATACCTCATCATCTTCATCGGCACGTTTACCAGCCTGATGATTTTTCTGGCCGTGATATTCAGACTCAACTTTGCCGTGAACGAGCGCATGCAAATGGAGCTGGCCTTGGCCGCGAAAGAAACCCGTTTGCGCACCTTGGTGGGAACCATACCTGACATGATTTGGCTGAAAGACGAGAACGGCGTTTACGTGAGTTGCAACCCGATGTTCGAGCGTTTCTATGGTGCCAAGGAAGCGGACATCGTCGGCAAAACCGATTACGATTTTGTGGACAAGGAACTGGCGGACTTCTTCCGCGAGCACGACCGCATAGCAATGGCAGCAAACAAACCCAGCATCGAACCCGAAGCATGGGTCGTCTTCGCCGACGATGGTCATCGTGCCCTGCTGGAAGCTATCAAAACGCCGATGTACGATCCCGGAGGCAAGCTGGTCGGCGTGCTGGGCATCGCGCGCGATATTACCGAGCGCAAGCTGGCGGAGGAAGATTTGCGCAAGAGCGAGGCAGAATTCCGCACGCTGGCCGAAGCCATGCCGCAAATTGTCTGGATCACCCGCGCGGATGGCTGGAACATTTATTTCAACCAGCAATGGATGGATTACACGGGACTCACCCTTGAGGAAAGCCTGGGTCACGGGTGGAACAAGCCATTCCATCCGGACGACCAGCAGCGTACATGGGATGCTTGGCAGCTAGCAGTGACGGGGCGCGGCATTTATTCGATCGAAAGCCGCTTGCGTCGCGCAGATGGAATTTACCGCTGGTGGCTGGTGCGTGGTGTGCCTCTGCTAGATGCCGACGGCAATATCCTCAAATGGTTTGGCACCTGCACCGATATTAATGACATAAAGATGGCTGTACAGGAAATATCCCGCATCAATCTGGAGCTACGCGAAAGCGAGCGTCGCTTTAGCGACATGCTGGAAAATGTGGAACTGGTTTCAGTAATGCGTGACAGCGAAGAACGGATAACCTACTGCAACGAGTTTCTGCTCCGCCTGACTGGTTGGAAATACGAGGAAATTATCGGGCGAAACTGGGTAGAGCTTTTCGTGCCGCCCGAAATTGCCAAACAGAAAAAAAAGGTTTTCGCGGAACTCATCCTCAATAAACCAGAAGCAAGGCATTACGAAAGCGAGATACTTACCCGTTCTGGCGAGCGTCGGCTCATACGCTGGAACCATTCGGTGCTGCGCTCGGGAGACGGCGATGTGATCGGAACGGCAAGCATCGGCGAAGACATCACCGAGCGCAAGCAGACCGAAGTCAAGCAGGCCGAACAGATCGAGGAACTGCGCCGCTGGCACGAGGTAACCTCGGGTCGAGAGGAGCGCATCCTTGACCTCAAGCATGAAGTGAACGATTTGCTGGGCAAAACCGGCAAACATCCGCGCTACCCCAGTGCTGAATCTCAAGACCCAATAGAGGAATAAATCATGACCAAGCCCAAGCCAAAACAAAAATCCCAGTCAGAACAAAAATCCAGGACAAAGCAAAAATCCAGGCCAGAACAAAAATCGAGGCCGCAACTACCCAAATCGCCGACCGGCATTCAGGGGCTGGACGAAATCACCGGCGGCGGATTGCCCAAAGGCAGGCCGACGCTGGTGTGCGGCGGCGCGGGCTGCGGCAAGACGCTGCTCGCGATGGAGTTTCTGGTGCGGGGCGCGACAGAGTTCAACGAGCCGGGCGTGTTTATGGCTTTCGAAGAGACCGCCAAAGACCTGACCCAGAACGTCGCTTCGCTCGGTTTCGACTTGAAAGACCTGATCGCGCACAAAAAGATCGTGGTGGATTTTGTGTATATCGAGCGCAGCGAAATCGAAGAAAGCGGCGAATACGATCTGGAAGGGTTGTTCATCCGCTTGGGGTCAGCCATTGATTCCATCGGCGCGAAGCGCGTGGTGCTGGATACCATCGAGACGCTGTTCTCCGGCTTGCCCAACCCGGCCATCCTGCGCGCCGAACTGCGCCGCCTGTTTCGCTGGCTGAAGGATAGGGGCGTGACGGCCATCATCACCGGCGAACGCGGTGATGGGATGCTGACGCGCCAGGGGTTGGAAGAATACGTTTCCGACTGCGTCATCGTGCTCGACCATCGCGTGAGCGAGCAGACCTCCTCGCGGCGGTTGCGCGTGGCCAAGTATCGCGGCTCGACCCACGGCACCAACGAGTATCCGTTTCTGATCGACGCAGATGGCATTTCGGTGCTGCCGGTCACGTCGATGGGCTTGCAGCACACTGCCTCCAGCGAACGCGCTTCTACCGGCATCCCGCGCCTCGACGCGATGCTGGGCGGAAAGGGCTTTTTCCGGGGCAGCAGCGTGCTTATCTCCGGCACGGCGGGTACCGGCAAGAGCAGTCTCGCGGCACACTTTGCCGAGGCCGCCTGCCGTCGCGGCGAGCGCGTAATCTATTTCGCCTTCGAGGAATCTCCCAGCCAGATCATGCGCAACATGCGTTCCATCGGGATTGACCTGGAAGTGTGGGTGACAAAAGGGCTGTTGCAGATTTATGCGGACCGCCCCTCGTCTGCGGGCTTGGAAACGCATCTGATCACGAAGCACAAATTGATCAACACGTTCAAACCGCAGGTGGTGATTCTGGATCCGCTGAACAGTTTTGTCATCGGGGGCAATGAGATCGAAGTCAAATCGATGTTGACAAGGCTGATAGATTTTTTGAAAACGAATCAGATCACCGGCTTGTTCACCAGCTTAACATCAAGCAGCGGAGTGCTCGAACAAAGCGAAGTTGCCATTTCGTCCCTGATCGACACATGGCTGTTGGTGAGGGACATCGAAATTGGTGGCGAGCGCAATCGCGGCTTGTACATCATGAAATCGCGCGGCATGGCGCACTCGAACCAGATTCGCGAGTTCCTGCTGACCGATCACGGCGTGGAATTGCGCGATGTGTACGTCGGTGTGAGTGGCGTGCTGACCGGTTCGGCGCGATTGACGCAAGAGGCGCAAGAGAAAGCCGCGTTGATGATCCGCGATCAGGAAGTGGAGTTGCGGCGGATCGAGCTGGAACGCAAGCGCACGACGCTGGAAGCACAAATCGCCGTGTTGCGCGCCGAGTTTGCGGTGGAAGAGATCGCGTCGGTGAAAATCATCGGGCAGGAAAAAGCGGAGAAAGCGCAATTAGTGCAAGGACGTGTGGACATGGGGCTGAGCCGCAATGCGGATGTGACAGCGAACAAACAAAAAAGGGGATCGAAATGAAAACGAACCCCGCCCAGCCCAAAGCAGAATCGAATCGCTATATCCTGCGGCTGTACGTTGCCGGAACGTCGCCGAAATCTGCTAACGCGATCACCAATATTAAAAGAATCTGCGAGGAAAATCTGCAAGGGCGCTATGAGCTGAAGGTAATTGATCTCTACCAGCAGCCACAACTGGCGCAGGACGAGCAGATCATCGCCGTGCCAACGCTGATCAGAAAACTTCCGAACCCGTTGCGCCGCATCATCGGGGATATGTCGAATACCGAGCGCGTGCTGGTTGGGCTGGATTTGCGAAAGAACGCGTAATGCAAAATAATCCAACAACCCAGGAGCAATGCCAGCTAGAACTGGAAGACCTGCGCGCACAACTGGACGAAGCCAAAGAGACTTTGCGCGCCATTCGCAGTGGCGAGGTGGACGCGATGTTCGTCTCGGGCGAGGTCGGTTCGCAGCTTTTTACGCTCAAGGGTGCCGATCAATCCTACCGTACATTAATCGAGAATATGAACGAAGGCGCGCTGACCATGACGGCGGAGGGTGTGATTTTGTATGCCAACCGGCGCTTTGCCGAGATGCTCAAGATGCCGCTCGAAAATGTGATCGGCGCTTCAATTCACATCTGGATTGCGCCCGACAGTCGGCAGATTCTTCAATCTCTGTTGAGCAAAGGCGCAGCTGAAAAACACCGTGAGCAGCTTGAACTTACCGCCAGTGATGGCACACGGGTGCCGGTCCAGCTTTCGGTGAGCAACCTGCTCATCACCGGGATGCCTGATGCTTTCTGCCTGGTGGCAACCGATCTGACTGAGCAAAAGCGCAGCGAGGCCATCGTCGCTTCCGAAAAGTCGGCGCGGGAGTTGCTGGCCGCTGCCAATCAATCACGCCGGGCGCTGCTTAGTGTGGTCGAAGACCAGAAGCTGGCGGAGGAGTCGCTACGCCAACTCAACGAAGAGCTGGAAAACAAAGTGGCATCACGCACCTCCGATCTGGAGCAAGCCCGGCGCGATGCTGAACAGGCTAACCAAGCCAAGTCGGCCTTCCTTGCCGCCATGAGCCACGAGATACGCACCCCGATGAACGGCGTGATCGGCATGGTCGATGTGCTGCAACAGAGCAGCCTCAATCCCCAGCAGATGGAGATGTCCAACATCATCCACGATTCGGCATACGCCCTGCTTGCCGTGATTGACGATATTCTCGATTTTTCCAAGATCGAGGCCGGCAAGCTTCAGGTTGAAAGCCTGCCCATGAACATCGCCGACGTGGTGGAAGGGGCGTGCGATGCACTGGATCACATGGCCCGGAAAAAAGCGGTGGAACTGACCCTGTTTACCGATCCGACCCTGCCCGCACTTCTTATGGGTGACCCCGGGCGGCTGCGCCAGATACTGGTCAACCTGGCGAACAACGCCATCAAGTTTTCCACCGGGCAGGGCAGGCAAGCGCGTGTGTCGATGCGCGTCACACGGGCGATCCGGGTCGCACCAGAGAACAGGGGCTCACCGGGGAAGGTGATGGTGGTATTCAGCGTGTCCGACAACGGCATCGGTATTGATGCAGCGACCCAAGCCAAGCTGTTCACTCCCTTTTCCCAGGCCGACTCGTCCACCACCCGGAATTTCGGCGGCACCGGGCTGGGGCTGGTCATCAGCAGCCAGTTGGCCAACATAATGGACGGCGAAATATCGGTGCAGAGCGAACCGGGCATAGGCTCGATGTTCAGCGTGCGCCTGTCATTCGAACTGCCGGCGCAAAATCCGGAAGCCGATGATCAGCCCTCGCCGATCGCCGGATTGTGCTGTCTGGTGGTGGGCGGTGGGGATAGTCTGGCAGACGACATGGCCGTCTATCTCGCGCATGACGGTGCGATAGTCGAGCGGGTAATGGACAGGGACGCTGCCGGGCAATGGATCTCCAGCTGGCCGCCCGGATTGTGCGTTGTGGTCATAGATACTACGGGTGCTCCATCGCTGCTGGATGCATTGCGCACCGCCGCCTGTGCCCGAACCGGGTCGGATGTTCGTTTTGTTGTCATCGGGCGCGGCAAACGCCGGCAGTGCCGGGTCGAAGCCGCCGATCAGGTTACTCTGGACGCTGAGGCCATGCACCGCAAGGTATTTCTGGAAGCGGTGGCGATTGCCGCCGGACGGATCAAAAAACAAGTCCTGATCGACCTGTCCAGTGGCGCCAGGTTGGCGCCCGTGCCACTGTCGCGCGAGGATGCGCTCCGGCGGGGCAGCCTGATCCTGGTTGCCGAAGACAACGAGATCAACCAGAAAGTCATCCTGCAACAACTCAAGTTGCTCGGTCATACTGCCGACATCATCAACAATGGCCGCGAGGCATTGGAATTGTGGCAGAGCGGCGATTACGGCATGCTGATCACCGACCTGCACATGCCGGAGATGGACGGATATGAATTGACTGCGATCATTCGAGCCAGTGAAAGCGATACCGGCAAAACCGGCAAACCACGCACGCCTATCATCGCCTTCACCGCCAATGTCCTTAAGGGCGAGGCCGAACACTGCCTTGCGGTCGGTATGGATGGCTATTTAAGCAAGCCGGCGCAACTGGTCAAACTGAAAGAGATGCTGGAAAAATGGCTGCGCATTGCCGCCGAGTCCGCGCCCATCCAATTAAAATCTGCTCTCGCCGCGTCATCCTCGCCGGTAGATGTAAACGTGCTCAAGAAATTAGTGGGTGATGACGAGGCGACCTTAGCCGAGTTTTTGCATGACTTCCGCATCAGCGCAGACAAAATTGCGGCGCAATTGCGCACTGCCTGCGCCGCATGCAATACAGCGGCAGTGGCGGCGGCGGCGCATAAACTCAAATCCTCTGCGCGTTCGGTGGGCGCGCTGGCGCTGGGAGAGTTGTGCGCCGAAATGGAACAGGCGGGCAAGGCTGGACAGATCCAAGCATTGACCGCGCTGCTATCCCGCTTCGAGGCGGAAATGTCCGCCGTAAACAACTATCTGGATTCGTTATAGGCGCGCTCCCCTTTTGGAGAGAACCGCAAGAAAAGGAAGAAGACCATGCCGAAAAAATTCGCCATCAGGATTCTGGTGCTCGACGACGAGCCATTCATGCTCAAGCTGCTGGCCCGCATTTTGGCGAACCTCGGCTATACCTCGGTCAGCACCTTCGACAGCGGACGCGCCGCGCTGGAGCAGGTTGATGACCCAGACCGCTCGCCGGATTTGATTTTGCTGGATCTCAACATGCCGGAGATGGATGGGGTCGAATTCGCGCGCCGCCTGGTCGAGCACCATTATGCTGGTGCTCTCATTCTGGTGAGCGGAGAAGATGAACGCATGCAGCAGTCTGTCGAGAAGCTGGTGCGGGCGCATAAGATTCCGATGCTGGGCCACCTGCACAAGCCAGCCACGCCGGAAGGGCTGGCGTCGTTGCTGGAAAAGTGGACGGCACTGGCGCAAGACGGCCCCTGCGGTGCGGCGAAAAAAATTGCGGCGAAAAAAATTTATGCTGCGGACAAGGTGCGCGCCGCCATCGCCAATGGCGAGCTGGTCAATTACTACCAGCCCAAAGTGGTGGTCGCCACGGGTGTAGTGGCGGGCGCAGAATCCCTGGTGCGCTGGCGGCACCCGCAGGATGGGATGGTGTTTCCAGATCAGTTCATCGGCGTGGCAGAGGCGCACGGCCTGATCGACGACCTGACCCGCGCGGTGCTGGACGGTGCATTGGCCCAGATCAGGCGATGGGAGGAAGCGGGACTGATGCTGCAGGTGGCGATCAATGTATCCATGGATAATCTGGCTGCGCTGGATTTCGCGGATTTTGTCGCCGCACAGGCAGCCGCAGCGGGTGTGTCGCCGCATAGCGTGGTGCTGGAGGTGACGGAAAGCCGGTTGATGCTGGACGCGCGCGCACCGCTCGAGATCCTGACCCGGCTGCGCCTGAAGCGATTCGAATTATCCATAGACGATTTTGGCACCGGGCATTCTTCGCTGGCCCAGTTGCGCGACATTCCCTTCGATGAACTCAAGATAGACCAGAGTTTCGTGCATGGCGCCTGGGCCAACGACACGCTAAGGGCGATGTTCAATTCCAGTCTCGGACTGGCAAAGCAACTCGGGATGAAAACGGTGGCTGAAGGGGTGGAAGACCGAGCCGATTGGGATTTCGTGCGCAACACGGAATGTGATCTCGCGCAGGGTTATTTCATCGCCAAACCGATGCCTGCCGCCGATCTGCCCGGCTGGATTCAGACATGGAAAACGCGGATGCGTGAAGATCTGTCGGCAGGGGTAGTGGGGGAGGAACAGTCACGAGCAGATCCACCCACACCGATGTAACCATCCTCGTCGCCTTGCTCAGCTATATCGCCAAGCTGCCGATCAATTCATTAAAAATTGACCGGTCATTCATTATCAACATGACCAGCAATGCCGACGATCTGAGCATCGTCTCTGCCATCATCTCCATGGCGCATTCCCTGAATTTGCGGGTCATCGCGGAAGGCGTGGAGACGAATGAACAGGCGAAACTTCTGCGCTTGCTAAAATGCGACGAGATTCAGGGTTTCTTGTTCAGCCCCGGGGTGCCGGTTGCACAGATCGAGGAATTTTTACGCAATAAAAAATCTTTGTGAGCGTCCTTAACAATAACAACCAGGCAGCAGTTCACGATGTTGCCAGACATATAATTCCGATTCTGGATCAAATGTGCATTTGTGTAGGGCGGGCTGCGGCCGCCGGATCAAGTTGTCGGGCGCAGCCCGACCTAAGGATTGTTTTACCTATGAAATGGAAATGGAATAAGTTATTGTTCGGGAAGTTCAGGGTGTTCTGCACGGATTTTCAGATTCTTTGCTTGAATCTATTATGATTTTTGGAATTACCCGGACTTTCTTGAACTTCTTTAGAGCGCTTAATGGTACCGGGGGAGGGACTCGAACCCTCACGTCCTCTCAGACACCGGATTCATAATCCGTTGCAGTGCAGGAATAATTATTTACTTATCATGCTGTTACCATTAGCTTTGCTTAGTAGTGTAAGCAGGGTGTAAGCGGAAGCAGGAGAAATCCCCTTTTTTAGCGAGTGAGTAATACAGGAATGAATATATCCAGAATTTGACCATCCGCCTTCGACACATTTGAGACATTGACCAAAATTGCCGCGAGCGACCGCTCATCGGCCTTATGTAGCGCGCTACAT
>PLWV01000030.1 GCA_003153155.1 Gallionella sp. | reverse complement strand
GAGGAGTGCCCAACTGGGCCGACCCGAAAGAAAAACAGTTTGCCTGTCTGATCCATGAAGATGAGCAGCACGCACTTTGCCTGATGTTCAATGCCGGCGCTGATGCGGTCGATTTCAGCGTGCCACCTGCACCGAATGGCGCTCATTGGCGCCTCGCAGCGGACACGTGTCGCGAAACACCGCGAGACTTGTTTGCCGCAGGTGAGGAGCCGCTCCTGGATCATTCGCAGGCTTACCATGCAGGTCCGCACTCCAGCGTCATACTTATCGCCCAGCGTGAGGTAGGCTGACTTTTATGGAGTCCAACGTTTCGTAGAATGTAAACTTGAAACGGAGGACGAAGATGGAGAAATTACCAAGAACGCAGTACAGCGCGGAATTCCGAGAACAGTCGGTGAAATTTTACAAAGAAAGTGATCTGGCATTGGCTGAGACCGCAAGACGGTTGTCCTTGCCCAAGGCAACATTAAAAAATTGGGTTTATGCTGACTAGCAAAGGAAACTCGCCGCAGTAGGCAAGCACCGGAAACCGCTGACTGAACTTGAGCTATCCAGGGTCAAGCATGAATCGGCAGAAACCAAGGTGGAGCGTGACTTCATAAAAAAGTGCGCCATCTACTTCGCGCGGGAATCAGCGTGAAGTACCCATTCATCGATACCCATCGGCACAGCTATGCCGTTAAGGCGCTGTGCCAAGCGCTCAAGGTCTCGACGAGCGGTTACTATGCCGCCCGCAGTCGGCAGCCGAGCGCACGCAGTGTACGGCAAACGTGGCTGACCTCGCACATCCGGGCAATTCACACCGCAAGCCGACACACGTATGGTGCACCGCACATCCATGCTGAGCTTTCTGCTCAGGGTGTTGTGTGCAGCCGAAACGCGGTTGCCAAGCTGATGCGTCAGGCGCAGATCATGCCGAAGGCAGTCCGACGGTTTCGGGTTATCACGGACTCGCGAAACACCAAGGCGTCGCCCAACTTGCTGGATCGAGTATTCCAGGCAGACCGGCCCAACGCCTGTTGGCTGACCGTCCGCTGCTGGCACGGTCCTGTCCACCGCTCATGCTGATTACCTTCCTAGAAGCAATGGGATGGACTCCTCGTCCACCTGCTCATTCATATCGCTGCAGCGCATAGACCACGGGGGCCCTTGGCAGGCTCAAGGCAGATGGCAATGGGGCCACCAAATCGATCTCGCAATGAATACGCCCATTTCGCGATCGCTTTCTGCAGCAGCGAAGGACTGGACAACGTGGTCAATCTTTCCACCATGCGCAGTCGCGAGTTCATGCGCGACTACGGCGTCAAGATAGCTGGCAGCATACTGGCCGGGCTCACCGCACACGCCGTGATCGTGCTGGGCAGCAGCAATGTGGTGCGCACACCTAACTGGTTAGCGCGATCGAGAACGAACCGAATTACGATGCGGCGCTGGCAGCATTGAAAGCCATTTGATCGTTCGCAGGATGGATGGGGCGCAGCAGTAGCTACGCGGGCATCTCGAACAATCCGAGCCTGGCCCCTTTAATCCCTTTAATCCTTTTCTGCTTTGTATTCCTGGTAGTTGCCATTACCGCCGCGCGCACGCAATCCTGTCATTACAGAAACTTGTCCAGCCTCTCGTACAGACTAAGAACGATCTCAAACAGAATCAGCCCGATCACGTACCATTCCAGCTTGTGCAACTGCTTGTTGTCCCACACGTCGGCCAGCGTTTGCGCGGTATCCGAAATCAAACCTAGCTTGCGATCCAATGCCGATTGCCTTTCCTTCAACTCGAATTCGTCTTCCATGCTGGCATACAGCCCGCCCAAGTGTGGAAAGTCCCACAGCGTTTCCGGTTTGTCGCCGATCTCGGCGCGACCCACCATGCGATGCTCGATCAGCAGCATATTGCCGATCTTGGACAGTAATTTTTTGGAACCAGCGCTCACCTTGCCATGCGTGGCCAGCTCCTGCGCCAGCGGTTCGATCTTGTCGAATTCGCCAGCAACTTTTTTCTCATAGAGTGTGAGCACCAGATTCTTGCTCAAGGCATCGGCGATGACCTGCAACTTCTCCAGCGAGATTTCGTCCAGCGAAACCGCGCCGCTTTGCACACCGATGCTATTCATACCGCAGTGGATTTCCAGTTCTTCCGTTTCCGGTGTTTGATAGGGATTGGTCAGCAGCGGCTTGAGTGTATCGATGAACTTGGCCTCGTCCAAACTCTTCACCCCAAAAAGCACCACAACGCCGTAGCGGAACAACACCGCGATGCCGCCGTCGCGATCTACTTCCAGCGTCAACGGCGTGGTGGCAAGACAATCGGCGATCTTGAACAGCTTCAAGTCTAGCCGATCGCCCAGCAGCAATGCGCGCGCTTTCAAATCCTGACGGTTTTTTAATTGGAGCTGCATGGGATCATCCGCATGTACCTAGCTTAGGTAAACGAGTAATGATACCCGTGCGGCGTGACGTTTTTGTTACTAATGTGTTCATTGTCAATGCAGCATTCTGTTTCTCTTATAAAATTATACAAGTCAATCCCGCATACTCACGATATTTGTGTTTTAATTGCACCTGTTATTTTAATAATTGTTTAACAATGGAAATATAAAATGATGAAATCGGCACAAGTTGTAAAAGCATTATCGGCATTGGCACAACCCACGCGCTTGGCGATTTATCGCTTGCTAGTGGCGTGTGGGCCGGATGGCATGGCGGCAGGGCAGGTGGCCGATAAACTGAAAGTGTCACCGGCTACCCTGTCGTTTCATTTCAAAACATTGAGCCATGCCGGATTGCTGGAGAGCAGGCCGGACGGGCGTTTTGTTTATTACGCTGCGAATTTCGCGGTGATGAATGACATGCTGGCTTACCTGACGGAAAACTGTTGCGGCGGCAATCCAGAGGCCTGCAATCCAAAAAACAAATAATCCTAAAAACAGTAATTCAACCCGGAAAATCCAATAGGCGTTTTATCATGAAAAATTTGCTCAAAACCAGGATCCCTCATGGAGCCTGCCCTGATGAAACTACTAGCCATTCGACTAGGCTATCAGCCGAAGAACTTTTGGCCGGGCACCCGAAAGACGATAGCCAAGTCACTGGTTATGAGCGAAGTCGTTGGGTTCGGGATGACTACGCCCCTGTCATTTCGACCGAAGGAAGAAATCTTGCTTCGTTTCTGCACTCACTCGGCTAATAGATTATTTTGGATCAATTCACTTTCATTGAAGGAGCTTATCTTGCAAGGCAAACAATACAACGTGCTGGTTTTATGTACCGGCAATTCCGCACGCAGCATTTTGGGCGAGGTGCTGTTCAACGTGTTGGGCAAAGGAAGATTCATCGCGCACAGCGCGGGCAGCAAGCCGGTTGGACGAGTCAACCCGTTTGCGCTGGAGTTGCTGGGGCAGCATGGGCTCAGCACGGAAGGGTTGCGCAGCAAAAGTTGGGATGAATTCGCTGCGCCCGGCGCTCCTAAAATCGATTTCGTCTTTACCGTGTGCGACAACGCAGCAGGTGAAACTTGTCCGATCTGGCCGGGTAAGCCCTTCACCGCGCATTGGGGCATTCCTGATCCGGCAGGTGTTGTGGGCAACGACGATGCCAAGCGCGCAGCTTTCAAAATGGCATATAACCAATTGGCGCGGCGCATCCAGTTGTTCATGAGCCTGCCGATTGAGAAGCTGGACAAGCTCAAGCTGAAAGAAAAACTTGCCGAAATCGGCCGCATAAAGGATTAATGAGATGAACCTGTTTGAGCGTTATCTGACCGTTTGGGTCGGGCTGTGCATCATCGTCGGCGTGATGCTCGGGCAGTTTTTGCCGGGTGTGTTTCAGGCCATCGCCAGTCTGGAGATGGCCAAGGTCAACATTCCGGTTGGCGTGTTGGTGTGGGTGATGATCATTCCGATGCTGCTGAAAATCGACTTCGGTGCGCTGCATCAGGTCAGGGCGCATAGCCGCGGTATCGGTGTCACGCTGTTCATCAACTGGGGCGTGAAACCTTTCTCGATGGCCTTCCTCGGCTGGTTGTTCATCCGCCATGTGTTTGCCGATTATCTGCCGCAGGATCAACTCGACAGTTATATTGCCGGACTGATTTTGTTGGCAGCCGCGCCATGTACCGCGATGGTGTTCGTGTGGAGCCAGCTGGTGAAAGGCGATCCGTATTTCACGCTGTCGCAAGTGGCGCTCAACGACACCATCATGATCTTCGCTTTCGCGCCGCTGGTGGCGTTGTTGCTCGGTATCGCCAGCATCGCCGTGCCGTGGGATACGCTGTTTGTCTCGGTGGTTTTTTACATCGTGATTCCAGTCATGCTTGCGCAACTGTTGCGCCGCCAATTATTGGCGAAGGGCGAGGCAGCATTCAAGCAGGCAATGGAAAGAATCGCACCCTTGTCGATGGGCGCGCTGCTGCTGACTTTGGTGTTGTTGTTTGCCTTGCAGGGCAATGCCATCGTCGCGCAACCGCTGGTGATTGCCATGCTGGCCGTGCCGATTCTGATCCAGGTATTGTTCAACGCAGGGTTGGCCTATTGGCTGAATCGGCGCCTGGGTGTGGCGTACTGTGTCGCCGCACCGTCGGCATTGATAGGCGCGAGCAACTTTTTTGAACTGGCGGTGGCCACCGCCATCAGTCTGTTCGGCTTTCAATCCGGTGCGGCGCTGGCCACCGTGGTCGGCGTGCTGGTCGAAGTGCCGGTGATGTTGCTGGTGGTGAAAATCGCCAATGCCACGCAACACTGGTATGAGCTTGGCGAACAGAATTAAATCATGCACTTCCAAAAATCTTGAGAATATAACGACAATAAAAAACGGGTCTCCAAAGAGACCCGTTAGTTTTTCCGAGTTGATTGCGGAAGGAACGCTACATGGCAGCAGTCCCACGGCTAGCTACATCAGATCAGCCTTGCATAGCCATTCGACTAGGCTGGTATAGCCATCTGACTAAGTTGGCAAACTACGCCAATCAAGTCATTGGTTAACACCATCCAAGTCGCTGGTTAGAACGTGTGACGCAAGCCCACACCCAAACCGCTAACCTTGGAACCTGCAGCAACGGTGTAGCCGTTAGCTACGTCAGCGATGCCGTAAGACGCGTTAACGTCATTGGTGATGGCTGTGTACATACCATACGCTTCAGTACGCTTGGAGAAGTTGTAGCCGTAACGCAATGAGACTTGCTTGGCGCCAGTGCTCACAAAGCTGCCGACATTGCCAGCCTTGGTGTAGAACGCGCCAACGTTGCTTGCGCCAAACTTGTACTTACCGGACAGTTCCCATGCACCGCGTGTTGAGTTTGTAGTTGCAGCCAAAGCTGCGGCTTGAGTTGCAACGGTCAGACGATCGTAAGCCAGACCCACTTGGCCTTCGCCAAACTTGTATGCGCCGACCAACCGAGTAGCTGAATCAGACACAGCAGTTGTCAAAGCAGTAGGGACAGTAGCACCAACAGCAACAGTGCGGAAATCCGTGTGTTTATCATAAGCAAACGCTGCGTAGAACTGCTCAACATCATAGGCAACAGACAAAGAAACCAGGCTAGGAATTTGGGCTGTAGTCGTAGCAGTGGCTGTGGTGTTACCGGCGGTTGTTCCAACCGTGGTGTTGTTGGTGCTGTATGCAAACTTGCCTTGAAAGCCGCTCATCACTGGTGTCCAGTATTGCAGCGAGCTGTTTTGACGCAGCGTGTACGCAACAGCCGCATTAACAGCACCACCATTCGCAACAGTAGTTGCTGTAGTAGTGCCCATCAAGGCCGTAGCCGTAGCGATAGAGCTGTTGTCGAACAACTCAACCGGATTGTGCGCGGTCTTGAATGGGGTATCCCAGTTACCTACGAACGCAGTACCAAAGTCACCCTTCAAACCGAGGTTGGTATTACGTATTCCGCTAAATGCACCGCCGCCACCGCCGGTTTCATTGCCAACCAGGTTCACGCGGCTTTCAACCTGGTAAATAGCTTGCAGTCCACCGCCCAGATCGTCGCTGCCCTTCAAACCGAAACGGGAAGCATTGGAAGTCACGCGATTGCGCGAAGTAGGCAATGTTGCAGTGGCAGGAGCTGTTGCAATATTAGGAATGCTATTGCTTACGTGTTCAACATCCGCATCCAGCACACCGTAAAAAGTGACGTTGGCACTGTCGGCGAACGCCGCCAGCGGCGCAGCCAATCCCGCGACCAGCGCGAGCGTAAATACTTTCTTCTGCATCATCATGACTCCTCGTTTATTAATAAAGTCGCCCTATGCGACCCGGGCAGATTAACCGTGGAGTGTTAAGAATTGATGAACGGGAGATGACAGGATTGTTACCCTTCAGAAAGGGAGGTTACGTTTTGAGAAAATGCTTGGCATAGCGGCTGCTCATGCGCGACATCGGCAACAGGATGAACAGATCGGCGGTATTGAATTCAGGATCCCAGGCCGGCTCGCCGCAAATATACGCGCCCAGCCGCAGATAGCCTTTGAGCAACGGCGGAATCGGCGCTTCGAGATATTGATTCAGCGCGTGCAGCGGTAACGGGCAACGGGGGAACACGCTGTATTCGGCAGGCGCGGAATAGATGCGGTGCAATTTGCGATAGAGGCTGGCCGCGACATGGCCGCCATCCGCCATGCTGATGCTGGCACAGCCGATAAAATATTCATGGCGGTGTTGCTGCATGTATTGAGCCAAGCCGCTCCACAGATGGGTGATCGTCGCACCATCGCGATAATCCCGGTGCACGCAGGAGCGCCCGACTTCCACCATCCGGTCGCTGAGATGCAACAGACGGGTCAAATCGAATTCGGTCTGTGAATAGTAGCCGCCGATTTTTTCCGCTTGATCGGGTGAGAGTATGCGATAAGTTCCCACGACCTTATTCCCGGCACTCTCGCGTACCAATAAATGCTCGCAGTATTTGTCGAAAATGTCGCGGTCAATTCCTTCTTTAGCGCTGGGCAGATTGGCGCCCATTTCTTCGGCGAATACTTTAAAGCGCAGGCGTTGCGCTTCCAGTATTTCCGTTTCATGGTGTGCCAAAGTGGTTATTAAACGGCGTTGAACACCGGGTTGAATTTGTCGGTTGAGCTCCAGCATCGCGTTCCCTTTTGATTGGTTGAAGATGCGCACAGATTAGGGATGTCTTGTTGCAGGGCGATGACGGGAATATGAAGAAAGTATGAATTCTCTACTTGGGAAGTCGATTCAAGACAGGATTGATAAGCAACGCATAAGACGACTGTGATGAAAGCAGGGTTTGCGGAAAGGCGGAAGCTCCCTGCTGTGCGACTGTTTTCCGGGTAGTGCCAATAGTTTGCAGCACTTGTGCGATGGCTTCTTGTGCAGAGCGTGCCAACACGCGGCGATTCGCGTTGTCAGCCATCAGCACCGGGGTGAACACAAGCAATGCATTATGGTGTGGGCAGCGCAGAATTTGCCAGATGGATTGCGCCAGTGTCATGTCGCCAACGAAAGCTGCGGCGATTTCCAGCTCCCCATTCTTGTCCTGATAGCGCAGTGCAATTGGGCACAGCCTTATCCCCGCATCAATCGCCGGTTGAATGAGTGCCGAGTGAAAATACCCGACCTGTTTGCCGTCCGTCGTAGTGCCTTCCGGGAAAAGTCCTATACAAGCACCCTGTCCGAGCAAGAGGCTGACGCGCTGGTTGATCAACGAGGCATCCTGGCGCATGGCACGTTCAATGAAAATAGCGCCGCTGCGTCGGCATAGCCAACCGATGAGGGGCCAACCGCGCACCTCAGACTTGGCTATGAAGCGCGCTGGCTGGATCGCATTCAGCACAAAAATATCCAGCCATGAGACATGGTTTGCGACTATCAAACATCCGCCTTCGCCGCGCGTGGGTTGTTGTCCCTCGATCTGGATGCCGATGTTGAGGATGGTCAGCAGTTGCCTGCTCCAGTTCTTCATAGCACGACGTTGTCTGGTTTGATTGAGATGCGGGTAAATGACTGCCAGCAACATCCCATAAAAAAGGTGCAGGGCGAGGCGGCTGCCGCGGAACACGCTTACCAGCATATCCGGCGAGTGCTTATCCATAATAGGCTCCCGCAATCTCGGGTTGCTTTTCTGCCACCTCGTGTTGATGCAGGCGGCGTCGTTCGATGAACAGGCTGTTGCCCGGTTTTTGCTTAGCCATTTTTTTGGCGACCGTGGCAGCTTCCGCCACTTCGTGGTGTGAACTGAACAATTCCGGGTTAACCCAGACCACGCCGATCGAGAGCGTGGGCAGCGGATGATGAACAATGCGACCATGACGATCCCCCGTCAGATAACCGCCGATCGAGCGATGATCTTTATCGAACAGTGCTGCGGAAGTGTGCGCAAAAGCAGAGAGTGCGCGATCGCAACGTTGCTCCCAATCCGGGCTTTGCAGGATCAGGATAAAATCGTCACCGCCGATATGACCGATAAAGTCATGCACAGGATCGCAGACATTGCTGAGCAGCCTGGCGGTGAATTGGATCAACTCATCACCTTTGCGATAGCCGCACACATCGTTGAAGGGTTTGAAGTTGTCGAGGTCGCCATAACAGACGGCGAATGATTTCCCGGATTGAAGCAAATACTCGATGTGCTCATTGATGGGAACATTGCCGGGCAATAATGTCAGCGGGTTTGCATAGCGTGCGGTTTCGATCTGGGCTTTGGTGATTTCGCGCAGCAGGTCCTGTCCGGTGCCTATCCCGATGTAGCGGCCTTGCTCGGTGATGATGAAGCCGTCGGTAAAATGCCGGATTTCTGATTCACTCAAAAATCCGCTCAACTCATGGATGAGAGTTGATTTCTCCACCAGCAATGGCGCCGCATTCATCATGTCTGCGCAAGGTTTTTTGCCGAGCAGTTCACGGCGGTAAGGCTGGGCAAGGCTGTCCACGAATTCATAACGGTTTATCAATCCAACCGGACGGCCATTTTTAACGACAGGTATGGCTCGCACGTTTTTATTTTCGGAAAAGTTAGCGAATATTTTTTCAATCTCTGTTTCCGGTTGCACCGGCTCAACATAACGCAAGATTGTTTCCACCGTGACGTTACGGGCGTTGCTATAGGGTTGCTCAGCGTGATGGTTGGTGTTGATCAAACAGCCGACCTCCACGGGCGGGTTCAATGGCGGAATGTGATTGGGGCGGGCAATGAAATTGCCTTGTCCACAGGCGATCCCAATATCGCGTATGGTTCTGAATTCAGCGGCCGTTTCGATGCTTTCCGCGATCACTTGTGTGCCGGAGCTGAGTGCGATGCTTTGAATCGATCTTAAAAACTGTTGTTTGAGCGGGTCGGCATTTACGCCCTGCACGAAATGCATGTCCACTTTCACAAATTCGGGGCGCAATTCAGACCACAAGCGCAAACTCGAAAATCCCTCGCCCAAATCATCTATCGCAATCTGGAATCCCATGCTGCGGTAGTGCAGTAGCGCATTGCGCATACCCTCAAAATCGAAGGCGGGCTGATTCTCGGTAATTTCGATGATGACCCGTTTCGGGTCTATGCCAAGATTTTCAAGGTAGGTCAGCGTTTGTCCGTTTTTGAAACTGGGGTGCGTTAAAGCTTCCTGGCTGACATTCAGGAATAATTTGCCGGGCAGGTTTTGGGCGGCAAAGGACTCCAGCACGATCTGCCTGCACAACATTTCAATTTCCAGGGAAAGCCCCTGTTGCCTGGCTGCGCCGAACAGGTTGATAGGTGAATGCAGCGGGTTGTCAGCCGGACCTCGAATCAGCGCCTCAAAACCAAGAAACGTGCCGCTGGAAAAATCCATGATCGGCTGGAAAAGAGCCGAGAGGTCGCGCTGGTTGAGTATGTCCTGGAGCGTTTTCATCGTAAATATCCTAATGAGTGGCAGGGTACTTCAGGATAATTGCCGAATGTTTCAGTTGCGTTAAGGCGGTGTTGCAAGTTGGTTGTAAGATTCGAAACCACGGGACACGCGGAATAAACGAATAATTTGTAATTCATCGCTTTTGTTCCGTGTTGCCCGTGTATTCCGCGGCGTGAGCCGTTTCCAGGTTTAACTATTCTGCAACACAACATTCACGGAATCTTCGCATTCGCCGTGTAGGGTGCGGCGGCATGAACAAGTTCCGGCATCTGGCGTGGCTCACCCCGCTGTTGCTTTACAGCAGTGATGCGCTGGCATGGGGTTTGTACACACATGTTTATTTTGCCCAGCAACTGGTGTGGGCCATTCCGCTAGCCGATACACGTTTTCGCCGTGCCGTGTGTGCATTTCCGGGTTGGGTAATGGCTGGCGCGTGTCTGCCGGATTTATCCCTCACCGGGCAGTATGCCGGAACGCATGATTTCAAACTAACGCACCAGTGGGATACCGCCCGCAGATTGCTGGAGCAGGCATCCTGCGATGAAGAGCGTGCCATCGCACTGGGCTTTGCCAGTCACTTGCTGGTGGACATCATTGCGCACAATCACTTCGTGCCGGCACATGAAAAATTGTGGATGAATGTACCGATACTGACGCATGCGTCCAGCGAATGGGCGATGGATGCGCATGTCAAAAGTCATGTTTACAGCTCGCCTGCCAAACTGCTCAAGCAGAATCAGAACGTGCTGGCGCATTTTGCCGCATCGCACTTTCAATGTGATCCGGTAAAAGCCAGACGCGCGATCATGCTGTTGGCACACGGTGATGCGGTGTTGCGCGGCAGTCGATTAGCCGAGGGGCTATATCACACGGGTAAGGTGCTGGACCGCAATCTGAAACGTCGCTTCAATTATTATTTGCGCGAGACTTCACGCCGCTTGGTTCAAATCAACCGGGTGCTTGAAGGCCACAATCCGGTCTGGCATCCCGAGCCGCCGATGCCGCATCTGGCATATGACCGTGTAAGGTCGCACACCCTGCGGCAGATCAACTACCGCTTGCCGTTACCGCTGGATTTGTTTCTGGAAGCTGATTGCCTGGAAACGAGTGCCTGGAAACCAAGTGCCTAGAAACTTAGTGACAGGCCTGAGATGGTTGCGCCTATCAGTATTCCCGCCAGCACATCACTGGGATAGTGCAACCCAAGCACCAGACGCGAAATGGCCACCAGTGCGGTGAACGGCAGCAGCAGCCAGGCGAGAGCCGGATAGTAAGCCAGTGCTATGACGCTGAAGGCCACGGCATGCAGCGTGTGGCCGGAAGGAAAACTGAATTGATCCAGCGGTGCGATGCCGCAGTTGATCACTTGATTCTTGTCAAATGGGCGTAGGCGGTGGGTCTTGCGCTTCAACCATTTGTACAGGACCGTGCAAACCAGTCCGGCTGCAGCCATGTGAAACACCGGCAATAGCGCGGCAGCCTGATATTTTACCAACAGCCACAACATCAGGCAGTACCAGAAAATACCGTCACCCAGCCGGCTGATCAGGCGAAATGCCTGGCGTATCGATGGACTGGTGCTTGCGCGGTTGAAGCGCAAACACCATGCTTCATCCCAGGTTTTGATCCGTTGCAGGCTGTAGATTCGATGTGACATGGCGCACCTCCGGTTTTACGGCTAGTTGTGCAAGGGCTTGCTCGAATTCATCCACGATATTTTGCCAATCGAGTTTCAGCATGGTTTGGTGTGATTGCCTGCGCATCTTGTCGACACGCGCCGCATCGTTGGCCAATCCGCATGCCAGTTGTATGAATTCTTCTTCATTGCCGAACTCGGCATGCAAACCGTTCTCTTTATGTGCGATATGTTCGGCCGCTGCCGCGTAACGGTAGGCCACGACGGCAAGCCCGCTGGCCATCGCTTCCACCGTCACGTTGCCGTAGGTTTCCGTCATGCTTGGGAACAGGAAGATGTCTCCTGACGCGTAATGCGCCGCAAGGTCTTCGCCGGTTCTCATCCCGGCAAAAATATATTCAGGATTTTGCCGCTGCAACTCTGCGCGCACCGGGCCATCACCGACCAATACCAGTTTCAATTTCGAATTGCAGACTTGCATGGCCTTGAAGGTGAGCAGCACCAGCGGCAAATTCTTTTCTGGCGAGATGCGGCCCACATAAATGATCGCCAACTCATCATCGGCAACCCCCCATTGCTGGCGCAATTCAGCGCTGCGCTTGTCCGGATGAAACAGGGTAGTGTCCACGCCGCGCGCGACGACCTGCAGGTTTTGATAACCATCTTGCGCAAGTGTGTCGCGCAACTCTTGAGTGGGAACCAGCGTGGTATCGGTGCGGTTGTGAAAATTACGCAAATAACCGGCAACGGTCTTTTGCAGCCAGCCAAAACCGTAGTGCCGGCTGTAGCTGTGGAAGTTGGTATGGAAATCGCTGCTGACCGGGATGCCGAGCTTGCGTGCGGCGGACAGAGCAGATGAGCCCAGCGGACCTTCGGTGACCAGATGAACCACGTCGGGACGTTTTTCGGTCCAGAGTTTGACCAGCCGTTGCTTGGCCGGCAGACCCAGCTTCAAGCCGGGATAGCGGGGAATAGGGAAGCCGCGCACCAGCACTTCCTGCAAGGTGGGCTCAAGTTTCGCGCTGTCCTGTTTATTCTGGCGCGGCCGTATCAGTTCAACCACGTGGCGTCGGCGCAGGCCTTCCACCATGCGGCTGATGGTCATCGCCACACCGTTGATCTCCGGCGGGTAAGTCTCGGTCACTACAGCGATACGCAGCTTACGATCTGCCATGTTTTTTCCTTGGTTTTGAATATTCATGGCGCACACTTTCTCATCCGAATGAGAAAGTTTGATGAAGGTTTTATGAGGATTTTGTGACAGCGTGGATGTAGGAGCGGGCCATGCCCGCGATCAAGCGGCTCGCGGGCATGGCCCGCTCCTGCGAGGATACGGTAACGTTTCATCATCGGGGGTGGCGATTTGCCATGCCCGTTAACAGCTTAATTTAGCAGGATCAGCAGCCAGACCGAAACGACGTTCAGCAAACTCAGCAACACTGCCGCACTGCCTATGTCCTTGGCGCGTTTGGCCAGTTTATGTTGATCCAATGAGGTGTGATCCACGGCGGCCTCCACTGCAGAATTGAGCAATTCGACTATCAACACCAGCAACACGCTGGCGATCATCAGTGCCTTGCCGATTGCACTGACAGGCATAAATAACGCCGTTGGCACGAGCAAGAGTGCCAGCAGCACTTCCTGGCGGAACGCATCCTCATGGCGGATCGCAGCGCGCAATCCGGCCAGCGAGTAGAACAATGCGCTCCACACGCGCTTCAAACCGGTCTTGCCTTTGTAGGGACTTTCCATCTTTATCCTGAGAATGTTCATTGTGGGTACCCCTGGTATGGGCAGGCGGGGCAGCATAAGCCGTGGATGTTTCAGTTTTGTTAAGACCGAATAATTCATTAGCCCGTCATTCCCGCGCAGGCGGGAGTCCAGCAAGGACAAGCATCCCGCGAAGCGGACAAAACCACGATGTTGTCCCGCTTCGCGGAAGGTTTTTTTATCATCTGGATTCCCGCCTGCGCGGGAATGACGCTGTTTTTGTGCCAATGGATTAGCCGGGTCTAAGATATCGGCAGAGGGGTGTTTTGGTGGTACAGCCCAAAATTCAGGTTGAACATTCCGGATTACTTCGGTAGAATCCGCGCTCTTTTGAAATGGGTTGGAGTAGAACCATGGCACGTGTATGTCAAGTGACGGGGAAAGCCCCGATGTATGGGAACAATATTTCCCATGCGAACAACAAAACCAAGCGTCGTTTTTTGCCTAACCTGCAACGCCGCCGCTTCTGGGTCGAGAGCGAGAACCGCTGGGTCAGCATGCGCCTGACCAATGCAGCGCTGCGCACCATCGACAAGAATGGCATCGACGCGGTGCTGTCAGAGATGCGCGCCCGCGGCGAAAAAATCTAAGGAGCATAGAACATGCGCGAAAAAATCAAACTTGAATCCAGTGCCGGTACCGGTCATTTCTATACCACGACCAAGAACAAGCGCACCACGCCGGAAAAGATCGAAATGAAGAAATACGATCCCAAGGCACGCAAGCATGTCATGTACAAGGAAACCAAGCTGAAGTAATTCAGCTCTGTTTCGTAGTGCAAAGAAAAACCCGCGAAAGCGGGTTTTTTGTTGGGCGATTCAAAATCAATTCGATTCCGGTACCGGTACCTTTGGTTTATTAGGCTCATATCGGCGAACCGAGGTTGTTGAACCATGTGGATGGTGAAGACGAATGGTGCGTTGGATCTGTTGGAATAATTGGGGGTGACTGATAGAGCTTGCCATCGGTTGTTTGGGCAATGAGATAGACGTTGTAATTGAAAACCTTTGGGTAATCTTTCGCATCAATCCGTTCAGTCAACAAAGCGGTCAAGGCCCCCGATGACGATGAAATCGAGCTAAGTTCACCCGCCGGGTTTGGGCAGTACGCCACTATGCGATTGAACTGCGTGCTGTTAGTTGCCCAGTTTGGCCATTGTGCGCGAGAGAGTTCGCATGCGGCCGTTGTCAGTTCAACTGACCTTAGTATGGGAAGGTCAATTGGTTTCCAAGTGGAGGTAGATGGCAGTGTGTCCATGTGTCGCTCCTTAAGCCTAACACCCAAGCTCAGCGGATGGCCGCGAGCGCAGCGAATGACCGTTCCGCTGGAGCGCCTTGTTGGGCATGCGGTTAGGATGCCTAGCTACGGTGTCTCTATGCATGACCGCTAGCGGAAGCAGGTCGGGTAGCTAGCCGCCAGATGATGAACGCTTGAGTAAGAAGGAGAGCGGCGACGCCATAGCTATGTGGATGAGGGCCGACGAGCGCGCCGAAGAGAGCGAGTGCTCCAAAGGCAGCGAACGGTACCGCCAACCAACGACTACCAGCGGCGACCTTGTAGGACACAGATAAAGCCAACGTTGCAATGACAGACCAGGTGACAACCGGTAGATACGCTGTTGACGAATATACACCCGTCAATGCCCCAAGCAGGAGATCGATGGCAAAACTAAATGCGTATGCTGCTCCTGCCGCGAGAAGGATCCCGATACCTGTTCGCATGGTTACTCCTGTTCCGCTGCCCAACGTAAAGTAGACAAACTAAAATGCGCCAGTAAAGGCACTTTCAGGTCATATAAACTGGCATCTATCCTACGCACTAAGACCTCTGAGCAACGTGACGAGCGCAGGTCAGACGAGGAGAAAAGCGGCGAAAAACCGGAATGTATGCGGCTATACATGAGGATTTTGAGCTGCTTTTCGACGAAGTATCACCAAGCGTAGTAGTTGCCCAGAGGTCTTTAAGCTTGAACCCAGACCCGCGCTTCTTCATAATCCGTGAACACGCGTATATCCGCATCCACGAAGATGCGTGACAGCCATGCCTGCCAGGTGATCCATTGATTGTCAGTGACCACGGCGATTTTGCTGAAGTCGTGATTGTGTTCGCGGCGGAAGAATTTGATTTCTTCCCAAGCCACATCGATGGTGTAGCTGACCATGGCGCGCAGGTCGAACAGCAGGTTCACTGCGCCGAGCGATTTCAGTTTGTACAACGATTGTTCTTCAAACACCTTTAAATCGGCGATGGTGAATTCGCCAAGGACAGCGGCGTTGACGAGGTTTTCGGTTTGTTCGATGGTGATCATTTTTCTGCCCTCTTATTTTTTGGGAGTCGGGTATTGTTTTGGCGACGGGTGTTTGGGTGTCAGGCGTAAGCTTAACACACCACCCGCGATGATGAACGCCATGCCCAGCCAGCTGCTCAGCGGCAGTACTTCATTCCACAACAACATGCCGAACAGGCTGGCGAACACGATGGTGCTGTATGCCAGGCTGCCGACTACCAGCGTGTTGCCGACGCGGTAGGCACGCGTCATGGCGAGTTGTGCGAGAGTGGCGGTACTGCCCAATCCAAGCAGGAGGGCAAAGCCTTGCGGTGTGATGGTATGCGCCGTGTCGAACAGCATCCACACGCCGCTGCCGATGGAGGCGGTCAGGCTGAAATAAAACACGGTGCGCGTGTCTGGTTCGCCGATGACACCGAGTTGCTTGACGTTGAGATAGGCGACTCCGGCGAGGAAGCCGGAGATCAGGCCGAGCAGGCCGGGCAGCAGTTGATCGTGTTGCAAGGCCGGGTGCAACAGCAACACCACGCCGCCGAATCCCAGTGCGATGGCGAGGGTCAGCGGCAGATGAAATTTATCCTTGAACACAAGCATGGTGAGGAGGGTGAGAAACAGCGGCGCGGTGTAGTTGAGCGTGACGGCAGTGGCGAGCGGCAGCACGGTGATGCAGTAGAAGAACAGTGCGAGGGCCACCGAACCGGAAATGCCGCGCCACAGGTGGTTGCGCCAGTATTGTGTGGCAACGCTGACGCGCTGTTGACGCATGATGAGATAGACCAGCAACAGTCCGAAGAACGAGCGATAGAACACCAGTTCAACATACGAGAAATGTGCCGCACCGAGTTTGACGAACACCCCCATGCAGCCGAACAGGAATCCGGCGACCAGCATCCAGAGGGAGCCCATGTTCTTCGTCATTCCGGCGGTGTCAATTCCACATCTGCTTTAGCGGATAGTGGATTGCTTGCCTTTGGTGCAAGCCGGAATGACGTTCAGAGGTGTGACGCAAGGTTGCGGCGCAGATACTCATGGAAATGCAACATGCCGTCTTCGGTGGGCGACTGATAGGGGCCGTGTTCTTCGATGCCGCGTTGATAGAGCGATTTGCGCCCCTGGTGCATGCGCAGACAGATGATGTCGTCTTCCACTGCCGTTTCGTGATAGGCCTTTTGTTCGGTTTCGACATATTCGCGTTCGAACAATACGATATCTTCGAGGTAATAGAACTCGACGATGTTGGTGCAGGCTTCCGGGCCGCGCGGAACTATGGTGCTGACGACCAGGGTGCCGGGGTACCACTCGACCATGATGTTGGGATAATAGGTCAGCCAGATTGCGCCGTATTTCGGCAGCTTGCCGCCGTGATAACGCAGCACTTGTTCCTGCCACTTGCCATACACAGGGCTGCCGACTTTGCGCAGCCCGTTGCTGACTCCGACGGTTTGCACGCTGTACTGTTCGCCGAACTCCCACTTGAGATTGTCGCAATCCACGAAATTACCCAGGCCGGGATGGAACGGCCCGACGTGATAATCCTCCAGATACACCTCGATGAAGGTCTTCCAGTTGAACGCGTATTCGTCTACTTCCACGCGATCTAGCATATAGCCGGAGAAATCGAGGTCTTGCATCACGCCGACTTTGGCCAGATCCCTGGCGATGTCGCGTGTGCCGGAAAACAACAGGCCGTTCCAGTTTTGCAGCGGCGATTTGTTCAGGTGCAAACAGGGATTCTGCGGGAAGTGCGGTGCGCCGAGCAGTTCGCCGCTGGTCTTGTAGGTCCAGTGATGTATCGGGCAGACGATGTGTTGCGCGTTGCCGCGACCCTGCAGCATGGTGGCCTGGCGATGGCGGCAGATGTTGCTTAGCAGCTCCACGCCATTCGGATTGCGCACCAGCATTTGCGCCGCACCTTCCAGCACCTGGTAGTCGCCCGGATTCGGAACCATCAGCTCATGTCCGACGTAATTCGGCCCTTGCTCGAACAGCAGGCGTTGCTCGACTTCCAACGCCTTGGGATCGAAGTACCAACTCAAGGGGGGTTGTTCAGGAACTTTGGTGAGGTGATCGAGTTTTGCAATTTCAGACATACCCACATCCCTTTCAAGAAAAGTGAATACGATTTCATAGGGGCAGGGATTGTCCCCGAAATTCAAGGGCAGGGCAATAAAAATTGCCGGAACAGCGTTTACAGAAAGATAGGATGAATACGTTAAGCTGAATGAGTGCTGGGTGCTTTCAGACAGCCGCCAACCTGTAACCAACCCCGACTTCCGTCAGCAGGAAGCGCGGACGCGCCGGGTCTTTCTCCAGTTTGTGGCGCAGGATGCCCATGTAGATGCGCAGATAGTGGGCGCGTTCCACGTAGTTCGGCCCCCAGACTTCCTTGAGCAGCAAGCGGTGCGTCAGCACCTTGCCTGCGTGCTTTACCAACACGGTCAGCAAGCGGTATTCAATCGGGGTGAGGTGAACGTCTATGCCGCTGACCGTGACCTTGCGATGAATCATGTCCACCTTCAGCTCGTCCACCGAGAAAACGCCTTCTTCCTCCCCATTCGCAGTAGAAGACACATGACGTAATGCCACGCGTATCCGTGCAAGCAACTCGCCTACGCCGAAAGGTTTGACCAGATAATCACCCGCACCCGCATCCAGGGCGGAAATTTTGTCGCTTTCCTGCGAGCGTGCGGACAGGATGATGATGGGAACGGAAGACCACGTGCGCAACTCCTTGACCACCTCGACGCCATCCATGTCAGGCAGGCCGAGATCGAGAACAATCAGATCCGGTTTGCGCGTCGTGGCTTCGGACAAACCCTGCTTGCCGGTTTCCGCTTCGATTACCTTATAGCCTTCCGAGGCCAGCGTAGTCCGCAGGAAGCGGCGTATCTGCGCTTCGTCTTCGATGACGATGATGGTGGCGGGATTGTTCATGATTCGGCGATTTCTTCGTGCTCAATCATGGGCGGTGGCTCGGTCAATGGCAACGCGAAGTGGAATGCCGCTCCGCCGGAAGGCAAATTATCCGCCCATATTCGTCCGCCGTGCGCCTCCACGATGGAGCGGCAGATGCTCAGGCCCAGACCCGCCCCGCCCTGATTACCCTCGCTGGTGACGCGGTAGAATTTTTCGAAGATTTGCTTTTCTTCCCCAGCCGGAATTCCCCGTCCCTGATCGGAAACTGTCACCACCAATTCGTTCGATCCGGTTGCGGCAGAAATTTCGACGGGGGTTCCGGGCGGCGTGTACTTCACCGCGTTTTCCAGCAGGTTAGCAAACACCCGCTCGATCAGCAGACTGTCTATCTCGACCAAAGGTAAATCATGTGGCAGCTTGACGGTTACCGGATGATTGACCATGCGCGCGGTCAGTCCCGCCAACGCACCGCCGACCACTTCTTCCAGCGGTTGCCATTGCCGGTTCAGCACGACAGCGCCCGCCTCAAGCCGCGCCATGTCCAGCAGGTTGTTCGCCAGTCCGGCCATGCGTGTGGCTTCGTCATAAATGGCTAGGCTTAGTTCGTGGCGTGCATGGTCGTCCAACTTGTCCTCATTCCGTACCAGACTGCTGGATGCGCCCACAATCGCCGCCAGCGGCGTGCGCAAGTCATGCGAGATCGCCGACAGCAAGGAGTTGCGCAACTGCTCCGTTTCCATTTTTAACTGGGAGCTGTGCGCTTCCGCCGCCAGCTTGACCCGCTCCAGCGCCAGTGCGATCTGGCTGACAAAAGTTTCCAGCAGACGTTGTTGTTCTGGAAGTGCGAGCCGTGCCGGGTTGAGCGGCAACAAGGCCAACACGCCTATCATTCCGGAAGAGGCTTTCAGCGGCAGGTAAACCATCTCGCCTCCCGGCAGCGTGTCCGTGCCTTGTCCCGCCATCTGTCCATGGTCATACACCCATTGCGCCACACTCAGGTCACTGCCATGACTGGATTGCGCAGACCCCTCGCCCTTGGGATAAACGATGCGTCCCGTTTCATTGGGCAGCAATATGACTGCCTGCGCTTCAAACACCTCCGCCATATGCTTGACCGCAATGCGCACGATATTTTCCTCGCCGCGTGTCGCAGTCAGTTCGCGGCTCATGGCGTACAGCGAGGCGATCCGGCGCTCGCGGTGACCGGCGATCTTGGCCTGGTGGCGGGTGCTTGCCGTCATGCTACTGATCACCAGGGCTACCAGCAGCATGACGGCGAAAGTAATCAGGTACTGTGTATCCGAAACGGCAAAGCTGAATCGCGGCGGCACGAAAAAGAAATCGAACAACACCACGCTCAGGAACGAGCTCAGCGCCGATGGGCCGCGACCGTAACGGGCAGCGACCACCACCACCCCAAGCAGGTAAACCATGATCAGGTTGGCCAGGTCGAAATGCCCCACCATAAACCAGGCTACGAAAGTGCAGACCGCGGTCGCTGCAATCGCCCAGAAGTAATCAGCGCGCCACTTGAACAACGGGCGCTGCTCCCCGGATTCCAGCCCCAGGTACAAGCGGCTGCGCGAGAAATAGGGATTCTCCCTCGTCTGCGACAGGAAATCGGATTCCTTGCCCACCACATGAATGTCTATGTCGCTGGCCTGGCGGACGATGGAGTCAACCAGCGACCCGAGCAGCCAGCGTTTCCAGCCTGACAGTGTCGGCTTGCCCAACACGATGCGGGTGGCATTGCGGGTGCGGGCATATGAAATCACTTCCTCGGACAGCTTGCGGCCACCCAGCGTTACCGTTTCCGCGCCCAACTCCTCCGCCAGTTTCAGTGTACGCAGCACGGCATCGCGCTGTTCCTTGGAAAGATGCTGGAGCTTCGCCGTCTCGACATACAACACAATCCACTCCGCTTTCAGCAACTGCGCCAGGCGGTACGCTGCCCGCACCAGGTTCTCAGCAGAGCCGCCCGGTCCGATGCAGACCAGCATCCGCTCTTTCACTTGCCACACGTTCTGGATGGCATGATCTTCGCGGTAGTCGCGCATCTGCGCATCAACCCGGTCTGCCGTGCGCCGCAACGCCAGTTCGCGCAGCGCGATCAGGTTGCCCTTGCGGAAAAAATTCTGCGCCGCGCGTTCCGCCTGCTGGGGCAGGTAGACCTTGCCTTCCTTCAGCCGCTGCAACAATTCGTCCGGGGGCAGGTCGATCAACTCGATTTCATTGGCGCCCTCCAGCACCGCGTCGGGCACAGTCTCCCATACCGGGATGCCGGTGATTTGCGAGACCACATCGTTGAGGCTTTCGATGTGCTGGACGTTGACTGCGGTATAGACATCAATACCCGACTCCAGCAATTCCTCCACATCCTGCCAGCGCTTGGGATGGCGCGAACCCGGCGCATTGGTATGCGCCAATTCGTCCACCAGGATCAGCGCCGGATGGCGCTTGAGCGCGGCATCCAGATCAAACTCGCGCAATTGCGTATCCCGGTATTCCACCAGGCGCGGCGGCAGGACTTCCAGTCCTTCCAGCAACTGCTCTGTCTCGGCACGCTTGTGCGTTTCCACATAGCCCGCCACCACGTCCAGCCCCTCGGCACGGCGCTCGCGGGCAGCCAGCAACATGCCGAAGGTTTTCCCGACGCCGGCGGAGGCGCCGAAGAAAACCTTCAAGTTACCACGGCGGCGCTTGGCTTCTGCGCGCTGCACTCTTTCCAGCAAAGAGTCGGGATCGGGACGTTGGTCGGCCATCATTATCTTCCTGGGAAATTACAGCCAGCCGGAACGCTTGAAGCGCAGGTAAAGAAAGCCGCAGGCTGCGATGATGATGAGAAGCGCAACAGGGTAGCCGTAACCCCATTGCAGTTCTGGCATGTGCTGGAAATTCATGCCCCAAATGCCGGTGAAAACAGTAGCGATGGCGAAGATCGCCGCCCAGGCGGTCAGTTGTTTGTTGATTACGTTTTGTTCGATGCCCACCGTGGACTGGCAGACCAGAATCGCGGTGGTAATGGTGTCGCGCATGGCATCTATCGTGGCGTTGATGCGGGTCAGGTGGTCATAGACATCGCGAAAATACTCCTGGGTGGTGGTACAGACCGGCGGCACGCGCCCGCCGTGCAGTTTCCCGGTAGCTTCCATCAGCGGCAGGACTGCATGCTTGAGCACCACGCTCTTGCGCTTGAGTTCATATAGTTGCGCGATGTTGGTGAGGGCCTTGCCCTTGTCGAAGAGGTGTTCCTCGATGGATTCCAGTTGCGACTCCAGCTCATCGATCACCGGAAAATAGAGGTCCACCACTGCGTCCATCAACGCATAGAGCACGAAGCCCGAGCCCAGCCGCAGCAGTTCCGGCTCGCGTTCGCAGCGTGCGCGCACGCCGAGCAAGCTCCGGCTGCTGCGGTTGCGCACGGAAAGGATAAAATTGTGCCCGGCGAATATGCTGACTTCACCGACCGTAAGATCGGGATGGACAACCTCTACCAAGTGCATCACCACGAACAGCGTTTCACCGTATTCCTCAATCTTGGGGCGCTGGTGTCCGTGCCGGGCATCTTCGATCGCCAGATCGTGCAGCCCGAATTCCTCCTGCATTTTATCGAGCTCGGCATCGGTCGCATCGCGCAACGCAACCCAGACGAAACAGCCTGGTTGTTTAAGATATTCGCTGATATCCTCAATGGATGGTTCGGCGAGCTTGACACCGTTCTGGTAGGCAACGCAATTGATCAGCATGGCGGTTCATGTCCGGTTACGAGTGCGCGAAGTATACGTGTTTGTGTCTGCTACTTACAGCGTCCACTACAAGCTTGAGTCGCTACGCATCCAGCCCCCCAACTCCCGCTCCCTGGTCACGCCGCTCACGGCCGACCCTGTCGATCAAAACAAGAAATGACATGAATCATTTTATTGTTGCACAAGGTAATGCTTAACATCGTGGATCAAATGTTGCAGGTCCCCGAGCAGCCTCCATCCTTGACTAATTCGTGCTTCGATTTCATGGACTTGCTGGAGAGTAAGTCGCTCTGGTTCTATGCGTTCAAGATAGCTCTGGCAGTAACCACAAAGATGATCATTTGATTTAATCTGAACATTTGTTTTCAATATAAAGCTCCTAATTGAGACAGCATTAACTTAACAGGGTGTTGAAAAACGTGGCGAGAGGGGATCAGGCAAGGCGGGAACCGGCGAAAAAATGGAGTTTACATATAGTTTATCGCTACGCGACCCCGCATTTTTCGATGGTTTCCAACGCAGCATCATCGTGCAGCGTGTTTTTCCTCGTTACGGAATAATTCCGCCCGTTTCTGCAGCAGGTCATCACGTGTACTTGCAGATACTTTCCGGCAACCGCAAGCAGGCTTGCGAGATTGCAATAACACGATGACATACGCCAATCCAAGCGGAACGACGATAGCGAGAATGGCGAGCAACGGCTCCAGAATATTGTCCATATCTACGCGGCGCACCTATGTAGCCTGTCATGGCGCGAGGCAAGGACAATTTTCCCGACATGCGCGATTCTTTGAATGGCGGAAACAATGCCGCCATAGTGACTGTCATCCGCCGTCACTTCGAAGCGAACATGCACGTCCCTTGGTACAGCAGACTGCTCGCAGTACCATTCCTCCAGGTCGATGGCACACAGGCGCTGTGGCATCGGAGTAATCACGACACGTTCTCCACCGGCAACACAAACAGCCTTGCGCACTGCCATCGCTTCCGACTCTTTCAACACTGTAGTGATTCGTTTCATACAATCCTCCTTGCTTTGGACGGAATGCATGCTATGAGAAGTAGCATAAAAACAGCGTAAATTGTTGGCTGTCAGGTGTAAAAATAGTATCAAGAATTAGCATTGCGAGGAAAACACAACAAGGAGACTGCCCCACCATTTTTTACGGATTATTTACGTTTTGCGAGTCATATTTTAGAAGGTCTTTATCCGAGCTCCCCTAAGATGAAAATCAGTTCAATTGTTTCGAGTGGCAATGGTGAAAGAGGACCCAATGAAACGAATCACCCTCATCCTGAAAGCATCGGAAGTTATGTCTGTTCGTAAGACGGCATGCATTGCCGGTGCAAACCATGTCGTTGTCCACCCCATTTCTCATCGGGAATGTGCCTGGTTTCCGAGCCCGCAGGCCTCAGCAGAAGGCGCACCAGTACGGCTTGGCTTGATGGTCGTTGATAGACTATCCGATGAAGTTGTTTCCGCCATTCTTGCGACGGCACATTTCGTTAAGATAGAAAATATCAGCCCTGTCAATGCAAAACATGCCTTATCCAACTTCTGCAAGCTAGCAGCATAACGCATTGCTTGTTGGCTCTTTGTGAAGGATATATTTGTGGGGGTGTCATCATGATTTTCAATTTCGCTAAAACAACAGCCCTAATTAACGAACTAAACCGCTCGGCCTTAGCCTGGCTTTTTACTAAGCAAAATAAATCTCGCAAGGTAGTTACTGTCGGTCAGCATTATCAGGGAAACCCGGCGGGCGGCATGTTTGGGCAGCTGGTTTCCAGAGATACGACACACAGACAATGACGAAATCGACCGGAAGTGACGGTCTGCACAGTGCGCGGCCATTTCCTCATGGCGATATAGGCAGCGTTAGATATTTTTTATTCAAGGAGATTACACATGGCAATTGGTACAGTAAAGTGGTTCAACGATGCAAAGGGTTTTGGTTTCATTACTCCCGATGATGGCAGCGATGATTTGTTCGCGCATTTCTCCGCTATCAACATGGACGGCTTCAAATCCCTGAAAGAAGGCCAGAAGGTTTCCTTCGATGTGGTGCAAGGCCCCAAGGGTAAGCAAGCCTCCAATATTCAAGCAGGCTAATCGCGGCGTGATTGGGATAAAGTTCGCTAGAAATGGCTGGCCTTTTTATGCCTGTTGTGTGGCGTGCGGAATACCTAGTGGATTTCTTGCACAAGGGTCATAAATGGACGCCCACTTTTGCCAAGCTTTCAATCGATGATTTTGAGAAGGTAAAGATTGCAGCCATACAACCGGATTTTTGGTGAGGCTAGGAGACCGGACATGCTTCGCGACTTGCTGGTACACGTGGACGGGAGCCAAGCGGGGCGGCGCAGGGTGCAATTCGCTGCCGACCTGGCGGTACGCACAGGCGCGCGGCTCAGCGGAATACACGTGACCCCACCGGCGGAGGTGCCGCCCCTGTATAAACCGAGCCAAGTAGCAAAGGTGGCCGCCGATCTCTCCTCGAAGTTGGCCTTGGACGCCCATGCATCGGCGACGGTGTTTAGCGAAGAAACCGCAGGTCGCGTGGCTGACGTATGCTGGTTCGAGGCGGAAGGTGACGTAGTCCAGGGCATCAGCAACAGAGCCCGCTACGCGGATATTGTCATCATTGGACAGTACGAACGGCAAGGCTCCTTTAAAACCCATCCATTGCCGATCGCCCACTCGGTAGTCTTGCGATGCGGTCGCCCGGTCTTGGTCGTGCCCGCCGTTGTACAGCCGAACTCGCTCGCGAGAATTGCGGTCGCTTGGGACGGCAGCCGTGAATCCGTTAGGGCAGTCCACGACGCCTTGCCACTATTGCGCCTGTCGCAGTCAGTTCAAATCGTGACGATGATTCGCCCGGCTGCGGAGGACAACGAGGTCGATGCGGAAAGCCTGTTGGCGCACTTGGCCAAACACGGGATCGGAATCGGAACGGACGTGCTCCAAATCAGGACCGTCGAGGAACATGGTTCACTCCGAAAGCAGATCGAGCAAGGATATTATGATCTATTGGTGATGGGGGGCTACTCGCACCCCATGTGGCTGGAATTTATCTTCGGCGGAGCCACTCAGTCCATTCTCTTGTCATCGAGGATACCGGTGCTTGTTTCCCACTAGCCAGGTGAGTGCATGCCGTGCTCTCAGGATGACGTCAATGGATCGCAGCGCGTGAACGCCTTTCGGGTTCTTTGAGGCCGCCTGAAGGAGCACCCCTTGTCGCGGGTCGGGCCGGGGCTTATCACTGGCGTGGCTGATGACGAGCCACCCTGCCTGACCACGCACCAATTAATCCCGGCATCGTCTACATTGAAAATGATGTTGCGCTGTACTCTCCCAGTAAAAATGGAGCGTGGCATCTTTTTTCCATTGGAGAGATTTCTCAGCAGTAGTCAAATAGTAAACAACAATCTTACGTTGCTTCCCTTGCCGAAAAAGCTGTGATTAAGGCGCGAACGGCGGGGATGTGCCAATATAGTCATTCGAGAATGTTCTCCAAGCGGACACTCATCACTTTATGACCTTCAAGAACGAACAACGAACTTCAGATTGACAAGATTTCCCTAGCAAGTATGCGTATATTGTTGGCTCCACTCACGTCACGCGCTCAGCTTCGCCGCGGCTCGTGACGGATCTGATGGCGCCGTCGGCACGGACCATCTCCAGCTCGAGTTCGTAAGGTGTGCCCGTCTGGATGGCTTTCTCCACCGCCGCCTCCAGCCGCACAAAACTCTCAGGCGTATAGAAACGGGACTGCTCCTTGTAGCCAGGCGGGGGCAGCTTCGGATCATCGCCTGCAATCCGATAAAGCCCTTCGGACCAGGTGACATTGCCGGTCTTTGGATCCCACCACCAATTGCCCACTCGCGCCAGGCGCTGTGCCTCTCTCAGTTCTTCTTCCCTTCGGCGCAGACTTCCTTCCGCTTTACGACGCTCGGAATCGCTGCGATCAATGATGTATCCGTTCCAAACCGTGAGACTGCCGAGCAGAACTATCATCGCGACAGTCATCAAGGCGCCAGAGCCCCATTCGGAGTAAAGACCAGCGGCATAGGTTGTCCACGCCAGCGTGCCGATCACCAATGGAATGATGACGGCTGCGGGCAACAACTGCCGGGTGAGGGCGCCGCCGACACTCGAACTGGTCAGCAGCGCGGCCAATCCCCCTTCAGTGCGCGCACTGACCAAGCCACAGGAAAGCAGCAACAGGGTGACAGCAGCTTGCAGGGCGATGTGAGTGTAAGAAGTGTGAGTCCCAAGAACGAAATCCAGGAGCCCAACGATGGCACCGACGCCCGCCAAAAACGCCAGGAACTGAGCGGGCCAATAGCGTCGCGCTCTCAACCCTATCGTCCAGTCCTGCAAGATAAGCGCCAGCCCCAGCAGAAGAAAATCCAAAGCTGTAATCGGGGCGATCAATCCCGGTCGTACACTGCCGAACGCTTCCCAAGGGTTTTCATCAAGAAAGAGCAATTGATCAATACCCAAGTCCCAGCCGAAGATATGTTCCGTCAGGCTCAGCAGGCCCACGAGTGCGACGATTGCTGCCAACAACTGACCACCGAGCTTCTTGAGATGGGGGAAGGGCCGGTCGTCCTTTTTCCGCAGCAACCAGAGAGAGAGACCGATCAACACCAGACAGACGGCGGCGTTGGGTTTGATGATCACCTGCCCCGGGATGACGCTCTTCAGGACAGCGATGCCAAACGTCCAGCCGATAAGCGCCAGCAATCCGACGGTTACCGAAAACAAGCTGGTAAAACCGACGAAGCGGTTCAGGGCCCTCACCACGCCGGGGTCCTACAGAGCGCTCACGGGTTTTCCGGCAGAAGTTGAAATGGAGCGCGCAGCCGCGACCACCCCGATCACCTTGCCGCTGTCATCTCGATAGAGCGACGCGTTGTAGAGCACGGAAGTGACGTGTCCATCGCGGTGGCGCAGCTCCAAGGCATAGTCCCGCACGAAGCCTTCACGAAGCACCTCCTGATAAACCGCCCGGACCTTCTCCGGCTCGGTGAAATAGGTGGAGAAGTCCGTGCCGATGAGGTCCACTCGTGAACGGCCAGTCACCGTCTCGATGGCGGAGTTCACGTCATTTATCTTGCAGTCGGAACCGATGGTCACGAGCGGGTCGAGACTGGCCTCGAGCAGGCTGCGGTTGTATGCGCTCCTCAACCTCGTTTCCTTCCTCACGGCCTCGGCCTCTGCCGCGCGTCGTTTAGCCAGCTCCGAAAGTTGCCCGGCAGTGATTGCGGTGATGAAAAATGCAGCGAGTGCGACCCAGTTTTGCGGGTCGGCGATGGTGAAGGTATACACGGGCGGCAGGAAGAAGAAGTTGAAGCAGAGCATGCCGAGCACCGAAGCAATCAGCGCTGGCCAACTTCCCCACACGGTCGCGACAAAGAGCACCACCAGCAGCAACGCCAGCGCCACGGTCGTGTGATTGAGCTGGTCGTAAAATGGCGCGCAGATGGCTGTTACTGCGGCAATGCCCAGCACAGCAGCGATGTAACCCGCGCTTCTTTTTTGAAAGATGCTGTCCAATGTGCGCTCCTATGAGTTACCTGAAATCGGAGTTGCACGGCGTGAATCGGCCATAGACCCGTTGAGCGGCCTACCTCCGAGCGGATGCATTTCCCGCACATCGCCGATGAGCGATTCGAGTACGTCCTCCAGGGTGACAATGCCCAGCGTCTTCTGATCGTCTCGATCGCGCACGATTCCCAGCTGGCAGCGGCCTTCCTGAAAAAGTCTCAGGATGCCGTCCTGGGAGAGACCGGCGGGAATTTTGATCAGAGGCCGGGATGCGTGCTCGAAAGCGGTGTTCGCTTCTTCAAGCCGAAGAAGCGGCCACACGTCCTTCATGCTGACGACTCCCACCACCGAGTCGAGTCCGGTGCGGCAAAGCGGGAGTCGGGCATGCATATGTTTCCGCGCCGCTTCGAGATTCTGCTCGACGGTGCGCGCCAGCGAAATGAAAGCAACACGTTCGGCGGTAATCATGATTTCCTCCGCCGTCTTGTCTGCGAATTCCAAGGCCCGAATAATGATCTTAACTTCGCCTTCGCTGATAACACCTTCCTCGTGCGAATCCATGAGGACCAGCTTAAGCTCATTTTCGCTGAGTGCCGACTGGGAGACCGCCCCCTGTCCCATGCAGTTTAGGATCCAGGTCGAGAGCTTCACGAAAAGCCAATGTATGGGCCGCAAGACAAGATGAAGCATCTGCAGCGGTCGCACGAGGAAGAGCAGGAGATGTTCGGACCTCCTGATGCCGAGATTTTTCGGGACCAACTCTCCCAAGACGACGTGCATCGTCGTAATGAGAAGGAACGCAAGAGCGGTCGCCGCCACATGGATTATCACGCTCGGGGCGTGGCCGCCGGGGAGAAGCAGGATGAACAGGCGAGCGAAAGTTCTCTCGCCAAACCAGCCGACGCCCAGGCTGGCCGCGGTGACACCAATCTGCGTCACTGCGAGGTATTCGCTGACGCGATCGACGACGAGGATCGCACGTTTGGCCGCTTCCTTTCCCTGCCCTGCCAGCTCCTCCAGGCGCGTTCGGCGCACGCGGACGATGGCGAACTCCGCGGCAACAAACACTCCGTTGACAAGCACCAACCCGAGAGTGGCAAGGAACGAGAGCAGAACCTCCAAGCTAACGTCGAACATCCTGGTTCCTCCAACAACGGTGCAGCATCTCAACCCAAAGCGCCTTCCCCCATGCCCAGGTCACGCTGACTTCCACTTGGGTCGCGATCTTGGGGAGGGTCAACTTCAGGATACCATCTTAGAGCGTGGGCCGTGGCCTTGGCCGGATCAACCTCTGTGGGTAAACCTAAATCCGGCAGTTGGAATGGATACTTCAAAGTGCGCTCCCTCATCACCTGCCATTCTGCCAAAGGTAGGCAATTCGTTGCAAAGCACGGTGTCCATCGGAGTAGTCATCAAGCGAGGATAGGAATTCGAGGTAACGGCTGTTGCAGCCCTTGAGAATCTCGCGCAGATCTAATGATGCTGTAGATGGACTTCTTGAGAGGAGCGAGTTCCCGCGTTATCAACCGGTGGCGTTTCTTTTGTGTGCTTCCTGAGTGCTGAATCCTGCACCTGATAGTGGTTAACCATATAATTCCCCGTTACAAGCACACATAGCATAGCCATCACTACGAGCAATGAAAGCTGAAGTGATGTATTCACTCTCGACACTCCTTGCTTATATGGCGCAGGTATGTTTTCTTAACTTGACATGAATTAATGTGATTGTTGGGCAAGGTAATGCTTAACATCATGGATCAAATGTTGCAGGTCCCCGTGCAGCCTCCATCCTTGACTAATGCGTGCTTCGATTTCATGGATCTGCTGGAGAGTAAGCGGCTCTGGTTCTATGCGATCAAGATAGCTCTGGCAGTAACCACAAAGATGATCATTCGATTTAATCTGAACATTTGCTTTCATTATAAAGCTCCTAATTGAGACAGCATTAACTTAAAATCAAGACAGGCAGTACGGCATTATCGTGCAGCGTGTTTTTTCTCGGCACAGGATAATTCCGTCCTTTTCTGCAGCAGATCATCGCGTGTAATTGCAGATACTTTCCGGCAACCGCAAGCAGGCTTGCGCGATTGCAATAACACGATGACATACGCCAATCCAAGTGGAACGACGATGGCGAGAATGGCGAGCAGCGGCTCCAGAATATTGTCCATGTCTGATTAAACCACTGATGGAACTACTAGCCAATCCACTAAGCCACCAAACAACGGCGGCAAGTGGCTGGTTATAGCCTTCTGACTAAGCTGCAAAAACCGCAGCAAGTTATTGGTTATAGGCGGCGTGTATGGGCAGCATGTCAAGATGCGAGTTAAGGACAATTTTCCCGGCTTGCGCGACTCTTTGAATGGCGGAAACAATGCCGCCATAGTGAATGTCATTCGCCGTCACTTCGAGGCGAACATGCATTTCCATTTGAGCCGCAGATTGCTCGCAGTAACATTCCCCCAAGTCAATGGCACACAGGCGCTGTGGCATCGGAGTAATCACGATACGTTCTGCGCCTGCAACCCAAACCGCCTTGCGCACTGCCATCGCTTCCGACTCTTTCAACACTGTAGTGATTCGTTTCATACAATCCTCCTTCTTTGGATGGAATGCATACTATGAGGATCTGCGTAAAAACAGGGTAAATTGTTGGCTGTCAGGTGTAAAAAAAGTATCAAGAATTAGCACTGCGGGTAAATTGGTCTTTAGGTGTACAACACTCGCTAGAATGTGAAAATGCGCATAGCAAAGACCGATTCGCTATGCGCATTTTGTGGACAGTGCCGCATGGCGACACCAACAGCCCCGTTAATTAGAACGAGTGGGTTACAGACAACACGGCGGTGCCCTTGCCTAAATCATTACCAAGAACGTTGTAGAATTGCCCGGCACTTTTTGTGGCATTTGTTGAGCTATAGGCCAATCCAACTACGTAGCCACTGAAATCTTTGGATACGCTCAACTTGTAATCACTATAAGTTGCATTTTGGCCACCTGCCGCCGTATAAGCCACTGAAGAACCTTTATAGGTTTGCTTGCCATAGTGTGCGCCCAACGTGATACCTGTGTCTGCAACTGGATAGCTCGCGCTCAAATCAATATAGCTGGTGCCGCTGGCGTCAGGCACACCAAAAGTATCACCCAAGCTATAAGAGTATTTAGCCGTCAACCATTTCCAGCCGATCAAACCGTAAATTTCGTTGGTATCCGCCTTGGTCGCGCCAACTGCATAGGTGCCAGGATAGTTGTAGCGCAGGAAACCCACGTCATAGCTATAGTCTGTGGCAAAACTATTTTTGAAACCGAAGTAGATATCCAGTTCCAAACCGGCATTGTTGGCACCAGCATTAGCGGCAGCAGGTGCATTGGCATTGGCGGAAGCGGTGTAAGCATCGCTTAACCAACTGATGCTGGAACCCCACACTCCGGCGTAAAAGCCGCTGGCATGCGCGTAATCAAAACCGCCTTGTATGGCCGGCTTGGCACCGGTTTGTGAAATGCCGCGATACAGATAATTGGTAACGAAACCAACGTTTGCGGTAACAGCGGGTGGAGTGGCAGGTGCATCAGCAGCCAGTGCCAGCCCAGGCGCGCTCAATGCAGTCAGGATCAGGGTGTACAACAATTTATTTTTCAACATGCTCGTTCCTTCTATAGAGTTAATTTTTAAAAAATGCAGATTTAGTGAGATACATCAAGCGCCAGATTGAGTTCCAGCACATTCACCCTAGGCTCGCCCAGAATGCCGAACTGACGACCCTCAGTGTGCTCAGCCACCAGTTTGCGCACGGCATCCGGGTTAAGATTGCGTACCCGCGCTACACGGGCAAGCTGGTATTCCGCTGCAGCCGGACTGATATGTGGATCCAGTCCACTGGCAGAAGCGGTGACCAAGTCAACCGGCACCGGCTGCTGATTACCGGGATCGGCATCGCGCAAGGCCTGTACTCTGCCCTTGACCGCATCCATCAACGCCGGGTTGGTCGGCCCCAGGTTCGAACCGCTGGAAGACGAGGCGTTATTGGGCGTCGGGCTGGTCGCCGATGGGCGGCTCCAGAAATACTTGGGGTCGGAGAACGACTGGCCGATCAGGCTGGAGCCAACCGGCTTGCCGTCTTTGATGATCAGGCTGCCGTTGGCCTTGCCGGGCATGACCACTTGGGAAACTCCTGTCACCAGCAGGGGATACGCGATTCCGGTAAGCAACGTCAGCAACAGAAAACTTACAACAGCGGGACGAATTTCTTTCAACATGGCAATTCCTTTCTTTAAAGTAAAACTCGCGTAGCGATTCGTTCGCCCCTCTCCCTCCGGGGGAGGGTGGGGGAAACGGGCATGATATGTATCATCAGGTGCGGCATTCCTGCCATGCCCGTTATACCAAGCCAAAACCGACAAGTATCATGTCGATCAGTTTGATCCCGATGAAGGGGATGATGATGCCGCCCAGCCCATAGATCAGCAGGTTGTTGCGCAGCAAAACGTTTGCCCCGATGGCGCGGTATTTCACGCCCTTCAGCGCCAGCGGAACCAATGCGATGATGATCAACGCATTGAAGATGACTGCCGACAGAATTGCACTTGACGGCGTAGTCAGGTGCATCACGTTCAGTGCGCCCAGCGCCGGATAAGTGGTCACGAAGGCCGCCGGGATGATGGCGAAATACTTGGCCACATCGTTGGCAATGCTGAATGTGGTCAGGGAACCACGGGTCATCAACATCTGTTTGCCGGTCTCGACGATCTCGATCAGCTTGGTCGGATTGGAATCCAGATCCACCATGTTGCCCGCTTCCTTGGCCGCCTGTGTGCCGGTGTTCATTGCCACCGCGACATCGGCCTGCGCCAGTGCCGGGGCATCATTGGTGCCATCCCCGGTCATCGCCACCAGCCGGCCTTGCGCCTGATGTTCGCGGATCAATTTCAGTTTGGCTTCCGGCGTGGCTTCGGCGAGGAAGTCGTCCACTCCGGCTTCGGCTGCGATGGCGGCGGCGGTAAGCCGGTTGTCGCCGGTGATCATGATGGTCTTGATGCCCATGCGGCGCAGTTCAGCAAAGCGTTCCTTGATGCCGCCCTTGACGATGTCCTTAAGCTCGATCACGCCCAGTACTTTTATTCCATCCGCCACCACCAGTGGCGTGCTGCCGCGACGGGCGACACTGTCCACGATGGTTTCCACCTCAGCCGGGAAACTTCCGCCCAGACCGATGACATGATTACGGATGGCATCGGCCGCACCTTTGCGGACTTGACGACCTTCCATGTTGACGCCGCTCATACGCGTGTGTGCGCTGAACGGCACGAAGGTCGCGCCCAGCGCATGGATGTCGCGTTCGCGCAGGCCGAACTTTTCCTTGGCCAGTACCACGATGCTGCGGCCTTCCGGCGTTTCATCGGCCAGCGAGGCCAGCTGCGCCACGTCGGCCAGCTCAGCCTCGGTCACGCCGCTGGCATGCAGGAAGTTGTTGGCATGGCGGTTACCCAGCGTGATCGTGCCGGTCTTGTCCAGTAGCAGCACATCCACATCGCCCGCCGCTTCCACCGCACGGCCGGAGGTGGCGATCACGTTCTTTTGCAACATGCGCCCCATGCCTGCTATGCCGATGGCGGAAAGCAGGGCGCCTATGGTGGTCGGGATCAGGCACACCAGCAGCGCCACCAGCACGGTGATGCTGATCGGCGCACCCGCTTTGGCCACCTCGACGCTATACAGGGAGAACGGCAACAGGGTGACGATGACAAACAGGAAGATCAGCGTCAACGCTACCAGTAAAATGGTGAGCGCGATCTCGTTGGGAGTCTTCTGGCGCTTGGCGCTTTCCACCATCGCGATCATGCGATCCAGGAAAGTCTCGCCCGGATTGGTGGTGATGCGCACCACCAGCCAGTCGGACAACACCCGTGTACCGCCGGTTACCGCGCTGAAGTCGCCGCCGGATGCGCGTATCACCGGCGCGCTCTCGCCGGTGATGGCGCTTTCATCCACCGAAGCGACGCCCTCGATTACTGTGCCGTCGCCGGGAATGAAGTCGCCCACCTCCACCAGCACCACATCGTCCTTACGCAAGCCGGAACCGGGCACCAGAGCGTACTTTTCACCATACTTCGGACGGGTCAGTTTCTTGGCCTGGACGTCGCGCTTGGCCTTGCGCATGGAAGCCGCCTGAGCGCGGCTGCGGCCTTCGGCTATCGCCTCGGCGAAGTTGGCGAACAGCACGGTAAACCACAGCCACAGCGTCACCGCCAGGATGAAGCCGGACGGCGCTTCGCCGTGTCCGGTGAGCGCCTGGATGAACAGCAGCGTCGTCAATATGCTGCCGACCCACACCACAAACATCACCGGGTTCTTCATCTGTTGCTGCGGGCTCAGTTTCTTGAACGAGTCCACCACGGCCTGTTTGAAGATGTCGCGCTCAAACAGGGGAAACGGAACAGTCTTGGTTGTCATGCAAATCTCCTAATGCGTACTAATCATGTTCAGGTGTTCGATCACCGGGCCCAGCGCAAGCGCCGGTACAAAGTTCAGCGCACCCACCAGCAGCACCGTGCCGATCAGCAGCCAGACGAACATTTGCGTATGGGTCGCCATGCTGCCTATGCTGGCGGGAATGCGTTTCTTGGCCGCCAGCGAACCGGCCAGCGCCAGCACCGGGATCATCAGCCAGATGCGCCCGAAGAACATCTCGAAGCCCAGCGCAGTGTTATAGAACGGCGTGTTGGCCGACAGGCCGGCGAAGGCGCTGCCGTTGTTGCCGACCGCCGACGAGAACGCATACAGGATCTCGCTGAAGCCGTGGGCGGCGGGGTTGGCCACGCCGGCCTTGCCGGCGTCCACCATGACTGCTAACGCAGTTCCACCAAGGATGATCATCGGAGGGATCAGGATCACCAGCGAAGCCATCTTGATGTCGAACGCCTCGATCTTCTTGCCCAGATATTCCGGGGTGCGGCCTATCATCAGCCCGGCAAGGAACACCGCGATCACGGCGTACACCAGCATGCCATACAAGCCGGAACCGACCCCGCCGAAAATCACTTCACCCAGTTGAATTTGCGCCATCGGAACCAGCCCGCCCAGCGGCGTGAATGAATCGTGCATGGCGTTCACCGCACCGCAGGAAGCCGCCGTGGTGACGGTGGCGAACAGCGCGGAATTGACGATACCGAAACGCGTCTCCTTGCCTTCCATGTTGCCACCGGACTGCGTGGCGGAAGCGCTCTGGTCAACACCCAATGCCGCAAAGGCGGGATTGCCATGCTGCTCGGCGTATTCAGCCACGGCGAGGAAGCCGACGAACAACAGCGTCATCGCGACGAGGATCGCCCAGCCCTGGCGCGTGTCACCCACCATGCTGCCGAAGGTGTAGCACAGCGCAGCGGGAATCAGGAAAATCGCCAGCATCTCCAGGAAATTGGCGAATGGCGTAGGATTCTCGTAAGGGTGAGCCGAGTTGGCATTGAAGAAGCCGCCACCGTTGGTGCCCAGTTCCTTGATCGCCTCCTGGGAAGCGACCGGCCCCAGAGCGATGACCTGCTCCTTGGTGGTCGCCTTCTCTGTGACGGGATTGCCGGCGGCGTCTTTCACCGGGTTGCCGGTGGCATCCATCTTGGGATTGTCGTAGGTGAGCGTCTCTACCGTCGGCACGGTCTGATAGGCAGAGAAGTTCTGTACCACGCCCTGGCTGACCAGCAACAGCGCGATTACCGTAGCGATCGGCAGCAGGATGTAGATGATGCTGCGCGTCATATCCACCCAGAAGTTGCCTATGGTTTCCACCGTGTGGCGCGCAAAGCCGCGTATCAGCGCCACCAGCACGGCCATGCCGGCGGCGGCGGAGAAGAAGTTCTGCACCGCCAGGGCCGCCATCTGCGTCAGATAGCTCATCGTGGATTCGCCGCTATAGCCCTGCCAGTTGGTGTTGGTCAGGAAGCTGATCGCCGTGTTGAACGACGAGTCCGGACTGACCGCGCCGAAAGCTTGCGGATTCAGCGGCAACATGCCCTGCAGGCGCTGCATCGCATACACTGTCAGCACGCCGAACAGCGCAAACCACAGCATCGCCAGCGCATAGCGGGTCCAGCGCATTTCCTGCTTGCTGTCCACGCCGCACAGGCGGTAAAAAAGATTTTCGATCGGAGCTATCCAGCGCACGAACGCCGGCAGCTTGCCCTCATAGACCCGCGCCATATACCAGCCGAGTGGCTTCGCCAAGGCGATAAGCACACCGAGGAACAAGGCAATTTGTAGCAATCCGTTGGCACTCATGAGAACAACTCCGGTTTAAGTAATGCGATGACGAGATAAACCATCAACCCAAGGGCGACGATGCCGCCCAGAATGTAAAATTCGGTCATGATGGCCTCCCCAGTTTTTCGATGCCGCGTATCAGCAGCACGCTCAGGCCGAAGAAGGCCAGGGTCAGCAATAGATAGATCCAGTCCATGCTCTTTCTCCTAGTAGGAATTACACAAAAAATGCAACGACGGATGGTAGGAAATGGCGAATCAAAATGGTGTAAAGATGAATCCCCTGTGTGTAAAAAAGTTGTAAAGATTCTGCTTGGTTGGGTACGAAATGCGTTAACTCATAGCAAAAGGCAATCAGAAGATCAGTGCGAGGCCACGCATTGGAATAAACCAGACCGATTTGAAGATGGTCTTGAGTTTTTGCCCGAAGGTTTTCTGGTAATGCAAAAAATTGTCCAGAGCTGAGCCTTTGGGTAGAATGCGCCTCTTTGCAAACGGATATACACATGCCCGGAACTTCCCATAAAACCCAAGCGAAATCCCAGAAATCACAAGGCTTCGAGTCGGCAATGACCGAGCTCGAGCAAATCGTCGCTGACATGGAGGCGGGCAAGTTGTCGCTGGAAGATTCGCTGGCTGCCTACAAGCGCGGCGCGGAATTGCTGACGTTCTGCCGCACTCGTCTCGAAGACGCGCAGCAGCAGGTGCGCGTGCTGGAGGATGGCGTCCTGAAAGATTTTTCTGGTACTGGTGAATCCGGACAATCTTGATGCGCGCTGATTTTCAGAGCTGGATCGCCGCGCAGCAAGTGCGCTTCGAGGATGTGTTGCGCGAGTTGTTGCCGCGTGCGGAAGCCGCTCCGCAGCGATTGCATGAAGCGATGCGCTACGCGGTGCTGGATGGCGGCAAGCGCGTGCGTCCGTTGCTGGCATTTGCCGCAGGCGAGTTGGTCGGTGCGGATGCGGCGCGTTTGAATATCGCAGCTGCGGCGGTCGAACTGATCCATGCCTATTCGCTGGTGCATGACGACATGCCGTGCATGGACAACGATGTGCTGCGTCGTGGCAAGCCGACTTGCCATGTTCAATATGACGAGGCGACCGCGTTGCTGGTCGGCGACAGTCTGCAAATGCTGGCGTTTCAACTGCTCGCTGAACATCGTTTGAGCGATGACGCGCTGCGTCAACTGGAAATGATCAAACTGCTGGCGGTGGCCGCCGGTTCGCGCGGCATGGCGGGCGGGCAGGCGATTGACCTCGCCAGCGTGGGCAAGTCGCTTACGCTCCCCGAACTGGAATTCATGCACATCCATAAGACCGGCGCGTTGATCCGTGCAGCGATCCTGTTGGGAGCCCACTGTGGGCCAGATACCCAGCGCGGTTCAGTCTCCTCGGCGCAACTGGACAAGCTGGATCATTTCGGCAAGCTGATCGGCCTGGCGTTCCAGGTGGTGGACGATGTGCTGGACTGCGAGGCGGATACTGTCACGCTGGGCAAAACGGCGGGCAAGGATGCCGATAACGACAAGCCGACTTATGTCAGCCTGCTGGGTATCCATGGCGCGCGCGACATGGCCCTGCGCCTGCATCGCGAGGCACTGGAAACATTGGCGGAATTCGGCGATTCCGCACAACGCCTGCGCGAGTTGGCTGACTTCATTGTATTACGAAAATTCTGATGTATACCTTACTCAAAACCATCAACACTCCTGACGAATTGCGTGCTTTGGATCGCGAGCAGTTGCCGCAATTGGCGAGTGAGTTGCGCGAGTTTCTGGTCGAATCGGTCAGCAAGACCGGCGGGCATTTATCCTCCAACCTTGGCACAGTCGAGTTGACCATTGCGCTGCACTACATCTATGACACGCCGGAAGACAAACTGGTCTGGGATGTGGGACATCAGACCTATACGCACAAAATCCTTACCGGACGGCGCGAGGCGATGAGCAAATTGCGCATGGCGGGCGGCATCGCCGGTTTCCCCAAGCGTGAAGAGAGTCCGTATGACACCTTCGGCACCGGGCATTCCAGCACTTCGATCTCGGCGGCGTTGGGCATGGCGGTAGCGGCGCAGCTACAGGGATCCGAGCGGCGTGCCGTGGCGATCATCGGCGACGGCGCGATGAGCGGCGGCATGGCCTTCGAAGCGCTGAATAACGCCGGTGCGATGGATGCGAACTTGCTGGTTATCCTTAACGACAATGACATGTCCATCTCGCGCCCGGTCGGCGCGCTGAATAATTATCTGGCCAAGCTGATATCGGGGCGCTTTTATGCCGCGATGCGGCGCGGCAGCGAGAAGGTGTTGAAGGTTATGCCGCCGGTGCTGGAATTCGCAAAGCGTGCTGAAGAACACGTCAAAGGCATGGTGACACCGAGTACCTTGTTCGAGGAGTTCGGCTTCAACTACATCGGCCCGATCGATGGGCATGATCTGGATGTGTTGCTGGATACGCTCAGCAATATCCGCAATCTGAGCGGGCCGCAGTTCCTGCACATCGTCACACAAAAGGGCAAGGGCTACGCGCTGGCTGAACAGGATTGTCTGTTGTATCACGGCGTGAGCAAGTTCGATCGCACTCAGGGCATTGTCGCCAAACCTGTCCTGAACAATGCCGAAGGGCAAGCCGCGAAGCCTACTTACACTCAAGTGTTCGGATCGTGGCTGTGCGATATGGCAGCGCAGGATGAACGGCTGGTTGGCATCACTCCGGCGATGTGCGAAGGCTCAGGTCTGGCGAAATTTGCCGAGCGTTTTCCGGCACGCTACTTCGATGTCGGCATCGCCGAACAGCACGCGCTGACGTTTGCCGCAGGGTTGGCATGTGATGGCTATAAGCCGGTGGTGGCGATCTACTCGACCTTCTTGCAGCGCGCTTACGATCAACTCATCCACGACATCGCGATACAGAATTTGCCGGTGGTGTTGGCGATCGATCGCGGCGGTCTGGTCGGTGCAGACGGTGCGACGCATGCGGGCAGCTTCGATCTTTCCTACTTGCGTTGCATCCCGAACATCACGGTGATGGCTCCCGCTGACGAGAACGAATGTCGCCAGATGTTGTACACCGCGTTCCAGTTGAATACGCCGAGCGCGGTGCGCTATCCGCGCGGCACCGGGCCGGGCGTGGCGATCAGTAACGAGATGAGTGCCTTGCCTATCGGTAAAGGCGAGCTGCGCCGGAAGGGCAGGCGGGTGGCGATTTTGGCATTTGGAACTATGCTGGCCCCCGCGCTGGCGGCGGCTGAGCAACTTGATGCGACGGTGGCGAACATGCGTTTCATCAAGCCGCTGGATGCCGAATTGGTATTGCGCCTGGCGGGCGAGCATGAACTGCTTGTCACAGTGGAAGAAAACACCGTGCAAGGCGGCGCGGGCAGTGCGGTGGCGGAATGCCTGCTGCAACTTGGCATTGCCGTGCCATTGCTGCAACTTGGTTTGCCGGATAGATTCATCGAACAGGGCGAGCACGCGCAGATGCTGGCGGATTGTGGTCTGGATGCCAAGGGATTGGTCGCCGCCATCAAAAATAAATTGACCAACTAAATTTGTCGGGATTAGTTATAATCTTTTGCCTACGCAACCTAATAGGAAGTCAGCAATGAATAAGCCCGTGCCCAATTTTATTCCCGATGTGCAAAGTTCGGCAGATACGCGCCACTTGGCGATCGATCGCGTCGGTATCAAAGGTATCCGCCATCCGGTCAAGGTCAAAGACAAGAGTGTCGGTGTGCAACACACTATCGCCACTTTCAATATGTACGTGCATCTGCCGCACAACTTCAAGGGCACGCACATGTCGCGTTTTGTCGAGATACTCAACCAGCATGAGCGCGAGATTTCGGTGGAATCATTTGAGAGCATTTTGCACGAAATGGTGACGCGTCTGGAAGCGAAGTCCGGATACATCGAAATGAGTTTCCCGTATTTCGTGAACAAAACTGCGCCGGTGTCTGGGGTGCAAAGCCTGCTCGACTATGATGTCACGCTCATTGGCGAAACTGTTAACGGCAAGTCAAGCTTCAAGATGAAAGTGCTGGTGCCGGTCACCAGTCTGTGTCCGTGCTCGAAGAAGATTTCCGAACGCGGCGCGCATAATCAGCGTTCACACGTTACACTTTCGCTGCGCACCAATAGCTTCGTCTGGATCGAGGACGTGGTGCGCATTGCCGAGGAACAAGCCTCGTGCGAGCTGTATGGCTTGCTGAAACGTCCCGACGAAAAATTCGTTACCGAACGCGCTTATGACAATCCGAAATTCGTCGAGGACATGGTGCGAGATGTGGCGGCGGTGCTGGATGCGGATGAGCGCATCGATGCATATGTGGTCGAGTCCGAGAACTTCGAATCCATACACAATCACTCGGCGTATGCACTAATCGAGCGGGATAAAACTGCAAAGGGGTAAGGGTAAAAGGGAGAAGGGAAATGCCGCGCGCGAAGCGCGCCACCCTTATCCCTTCAACCCTTATCCCTTCCCTTGATCCTTATGAACCCCATCGCCATCTTCCGTCAAGCGGACACAGAAGGTCCTGGCTACCTCGCCAAATTCCTGGATGAGCGACAAATCCCGTGGCAGCTGATCGCGATTGATGTGGGCGATGCCGTCCCGCAGGATGCCGCAGCTTATTCCGGGCTGGTCTTCATGGGCGGGCCGATGAGCGTCAATGACGACCTGCAGTGGATACCGCCTGTGCTTGCGCTGATTCGTAATGCCGTGACGCGCGACATTCCGCTGCTGGGACACTGCCTTGGCGGGCAGCTGATTTCCAAGGCATTGGGCGGTTCGGTGTCGCGCAATCCGGTGAAAGAAATCGGCTGGGGCGATGTGCAGGTGTCGGATAACGATAGCGCGCGCGCCTGGTTCGGCGAAGTGCGCAGCTTTGCCGCATTTCACTGGCACGGCGAAACCTTCAGCCTGCCGCAAGGAGCGACACACCTGCTGTCCAGTGCGTACTGCGTCAATCAGGCATATTCCATCGGCAAACACCTCGCGCTGCAATGCCACGTCGAAATGACCGCGGAAATGATCGCGGCCTGGTGTGCAGTGGGCGCGAGCGAAATCGCTGCCAGCAGCAGTCCGGCAGTGCAATCCGTGAGCGAGATGCAACAGCAAATGAATGGCAAGCTGCCGCGTTTAAACAGCGTGGCGGATCAGTTGTATAGTCACTGGGTCAAGGGCTTATCCGCTTAACGAACCAGCCGATAAATGCTGCTGATGGAATTTGCCGAGTTGGCTATAATGGGCGCGTTTCCGCTGTACAGGAAACTTTATTTACCGACTACATCAAGAGGGATTCCATGAAAAAACTGATCGCATTGGCCTGTTTTGGTTTTGCATTTGCTGTTTCCGCTCCAGCCTTCGCGGGTGTGCAACAAGACAAGATGAAGGGCTGCAACAAGGAAGCAAAGGCTGATAACCTGAAGGGAGCAGATCGCAAAGCGTTTATGAGTAAATGTCTGAAAAAGGATTACGTGCTGAAGGCTGCTGCTGCCCCGGCTGCCGCAGACAAGAAGGCTGCGGCTCCTGCCAAGGCGGATGCCAAACCCACCGCCAGTGCTGCTCCTTCCTCCGCAAAGGTTAAGCAACAGGACAAAATGAAATCTTGCAATGCGGAGGCAAAAGCCAAAGCACTCCAGGGCGATGAGCGCAAGAAGTTCATGAGCGCCTGTCTCAAGGGCTAAGCGTTATTCGCCGCACCGGGAACGCGCCGCAAGGCGCGTTTTTCATTGAAGCCTGAAGCCGCAAAATCCCTGCAGTGTATAATCCGCGCTCCTTACGCGACCTCGTCGTGTCCAATTGTCCAAAGATTGCATGATCAAAAAATTCCTCAAGCGTGTATTTCGCAAGCCTGCCAAAACAAAATCGGTGGGAAATGCCCAGGTGATTCCGTTCAAATTGCATGGGGTGGCGCGCGAGCAGATCAGCTACGGCGCGCTGAAAGTCACCGACGGTTTGCAAGCCGCAGGCTATCAGGCCTATGTGGTGGGCGGCGCGGTGCGCGATTTGTTGCTGGATCGCACGCCCAAGGATTTCGATATTGCGACCGATGCCACACCTGAGGAGGTGCGCCGCGTGTTTCGCCGCGCGCGCATCATCGGCCGGCGCTTTCGCCTGGTGCATGTGATGTTCGGCGAGGAGGTGGTTGAGGTGTCTACCTTCCGCCGCATGATTGAAGTCGAAGATGCGCAGACCGACGAGCATGGCCGCTTGCTGCGCGACAATGAATTCGGCGATCAGGAGCAGGATGCGGCGCGCCGCGATTTCACTGCCAACGCGCTGTTCTACGATCCGACCACCCAGGAAATTTACGACTATCACGGCGGTTATGCCGACACGCGCGACCATCTGCTGCGCATCATCGGTGATCCGTTGGTGCGTTACCGCGAAGACCCGGTGCGGATGCTGCGTGCGGTGCGCTTGTCCGCCAAGCTCGGCATCAAGCTTGATGCGGCAACCGCCGCGCCGGTCGCTGAGATGAAAGACTTGCTCGACAACGTGCCGCAGGCGCGCTTGCTCGATGAAGTGCTGAAGATGCTGTTGTCCGGACATTCGCTGGAGTGCATCCAACAGTTGCGCAAAATGAATCTGCATCATGGCTTGCTGCCGTTGCTGGACGTGATTTGGGAACAGCCGATGGGCGAGAAATTCATCATGCTGGCGTTGCGCAATACCGACGAGCGTCTCAGTCAGGACAAGACGGTTTCACCCGCGTTTTTGTTTGCCGCATTGTTGTGGCATGAGGTGCTGGCAGCGTGGAATCTGCGCGTGCAGCAAGGTAAGCGTCCGGTGGGCGCAATGCACGAGGCGATGGACGAGGTGCTGGCCAGGCAGAGGGCACAGCTCGCCATTCCGCATCGCCAGGATGCGGTAATGAAAGAAATCTGGCTGATGCAGCAACGCTTTGAGCAACGCGCCGGACAACGCCCGTTCCGCTTGCTGGAGCAGCCGCGCTTCCGCGCCGGATTCGATTTTCTGTTGTTGCGCTGCGCCAGCGGTGAACTGGATGACGAGCTCGGCTTGTGGTGGGACGAGTTTCAGGATGCCAGTGCCGAGCGCCAGACGGAAATGTTGCAGCCGGAGGAGGCCAGCGAGAAAAAACGTCGCCGCCGCAAACCGCGCAGGAAACCTGAAATACCTGCATTGGATGAGTCGGCAGTGGATGAGCCGGTAGCATAATGCCGCACATCGCTTTCATCGGACTCGGCAGCAATCTGGAAGACCCGCACAGCCAGTTGCAACGTGCTTTTGCTGCACTGGATAAGTTGCCCGGCACGCGCTTGGCGGCTCGGTCATCGTTGTATCGGAGTGCGCCATTGGGTTGTCTGGATCAGCCGGATTTCGTGAATGCGGTAGCGAAAATAGTGACGGACCTTACGCCGCAAGCCTTGCTGCAAGCGCTGTTGCAAATCGAGCATCAGCACGGTCGCGAGCGCACCTTTCGCAACGCGCCGCGCACACTGGATCTGGACGTGCTGCTGTATGACGATGTGCAACTGCACAAGCATGGCCTGACCATCCCGCATCCGCAAATGCACCTGCGCGCGTTCGTGTTGCAGCCCTTGTTGGAGATCGCGCCGGATGTCAGCATACCCGGGGTCGGTCAGGCAGGACTGGCGCTTGCAAGATGTCAGGATCAAGTATTGGATAGGATACGCAATGCTGTTTGATAAGTATCGCTACGTGGTCGTAGAAGGGCCGATAGGCGTCGGCAAGACCAGCCTTGCGCATCGCCTCGCGCAACAAATCGGTGCCGGGACGCTGTTGGAAAAGCCCGACGAAAATCCCTTTCTCGCCCGGTTTTACCAGGATCCGCCGCGCTATGCGTTGGCGACTCAATTGTTCTTCTTGTTCCAGCGCGGCAACGAAGTGCGCGACCTTGCGCAGATGGATTTATTCCGCGAGAGCACCGTGGCGGACTATCTGTTTGACAAGGACCCGCTGTTTGCGCGCCTGAATCTGAATGAAGAAGAGTTCGCGCTGTATCAGCAAATTTACCGGTCGCTGCAATTGCAGGCGCCCGTGCCGGATCTGGTGATTTATTTGCAGGCCGCGCCCGAAACGCTGGTGGAGCGCGTGCAGCGCCGCGCCCAGCCTTACGAACTCGGCATCAGCGAAAGTTATTTGCTGCGTCTGTCACAAAGCTACAGCGATTTCTTCTATCATTATGACGCGGCTCCGGTGTTGATGGTGAACAGCGAGCATCTGAACTTCGTGGATGGAGATGAAGATTTCACCTTGCTGTTGAGTCGTATTGAGGAAATGCGCGGGCCTCGCGAATTTTTTAGCCGGGGGACATAATGAGAACCACACTAACTGCACTGAAAGCCATGCGCGGCAAGGGCGAAAAAATTGCCGTGCTGACCTGCTATGACGCGAGCTTCGCCGCGCTGCTCGAAGCGCAGGGTATAGACGTGCTGCTGGTCGGCGATTCGCTCGGCATGGTGTTGCAGGGACACGAAACCACGCTGCCGGTTACGCTGGGCGACATGGTTTACCACACCGCCTGCGTGGCGCGCGGCGCGAAGCAGGCTTTTATCATCAGCGACATGCCGTTCGGCACCTTTCAGGTCAGCCCGGAAAAAACTTTTGAACACGCCGCGCAGTTGATGGCGGCGGGCGCGCAAATGGTCAAGCTGGAAGGCGGCGCATCTATGGTCGAGACGGTGCGTTTTCTCACTGGGCGCGGCATCCCGGTGTGCGGACACATCGGGCTGACCCCGCAGTCGGTGCACCAGTTGGGCGGCTATCGCGTGCAAGGCAAAGAATCCGCCGCTGCGCAAAAGTTGTTGGAGGATGCAGTGGTACTCGAACAGGCCGGCGCGGGAATGCTGGTGCTGGAAGCCGTGCCCGCGCTGCTGGCTGCGGAGATCACTGCGCAACTGACCATCCCCACCATCGGCATCGGCGCGGGCGCGGCGTGTTCCGGCCAAGTGCTGGTGCTGCACGACATGCTTGATGTCTATCCCGGCAAAAAAGCGCGCTTTGTGAAGAATTACATGCAGGGTGCGACCAGCATTGCAGCAGCGGTGGCGAATTATGTCGCCGAAGTAAAGGCGGGTTCTTTCCCGGCGCAGGAACACAGTTTTTAATGCAGGCTGTTTCGACCATCGCCGAATTGCGTGCTCTACTGAGTAAGGCACGCGCTATCGCTTTTGTGCCGACCATGGGTAATCTGCATGAAGGGCATCTCAATCTGATGCGGCTAGCCAGAGAGAATGTGGCGCGCGAGCATGGCGGCTGCGTGGTGGCGAGCATCTTCGTCAATCCGCTGCAATTCGGCCCTAACGAGGATTTCGACAGGTATCCGCGCACGCTGGAAGCGGACTGCGCCAAGCTGCAAGGTTCGGTGGACGTGTTGTTCACGCCCCCGGTGAACGAAATGTATCCCGCGCAACAAACGGTGTTCGTCGAGCCGCCGCCGATTGCCAATGAGTTGTGTGGTGCGGCGCGCCCCGGACATTTTCGCGGCATGGCGACGGTGGTGCTGAAGCTGTTGAACATCGTGCAGCCGCAGGTCGCGCTGTTCGGCAAGAAGGACTACCAGCAACTGCACATCATCCGCCAGATGGTCGCGCAACTGAATCTGCCGGTAGGCATTGTCGGCGGCGAGACGGTGCGTGCGGCGGACGGCCTGGCGTTGAGTTCGCGCAACCAGTATTTGAGCGAGGCAGACCGTAGCGAGGCGATTTTTCTGTATAAAATACTGCAAGGTATGCAACTGGCCATCCTGCAAGGCGAGCGCGATGTTGAACGTTTGCAACAACAAGCGGTCGAAACCCTCATTGCAAGAGGCTGGTCGGTGGATTATGTGGCAGTGCGCAACCGGTCAGATTTGCTGCCAGCAAGCCAATCGCAGCGCGATCTGGTGATTTTGGCGGCAGCCAGGTTGGGCAATACCCGCTTGCTGGATAACATCGAAGTTTGTCTGGTTGATTGATTGCTCGTTGATTGATTACTTGGACGGCAGGATGCTATATAATCCGCGCCCACTGAAATAAGAGGTGTCCCATGCAAAGAATCATGCTTAAAGCCAAGTTGCACCGGGTGCATGTCACGCATTCCGAGTTGCATTACGAGGGCTCCTGCGCGATCGACGACGATTTGCTGGATGCTGCCGATATCAGGGAATATCAGCAGATCGATATTTACAATGTCACCAATGGTGAACGTTTCACCACTTACGCCATCCGCGCGCAACGCGGCTCCGGCGTGATTTCCGTGAATGGCGCGGCGGCGCATAAGGCCAGCCCGGGCGACATCATCATCATCGCCAGCTATGCCATGTATAACGAAATCGAACTGCAAAAATACCACCCGCAACTGGTCTATGTGGACGAGCACAACCGCATCATCGCGCAACGCGATCAGATCCCGGTGCAAGCGGCTTAGGTAGCAGGGTGGCCGTGGTCGAAACGTGCTGAGCTGCACAAAGCCAGCGAATCCAATGCCTACATCATTCCCCGAAAGTTGCGCATCGCCGGGCTGTCCTGATGGAACTACTGATAGGACTACTGATGAAACCACTGGTGGAACTACTAGCCATCTGACTAGGCTGTCCAAAAACGACATCCAAGTCATTAGTTATAGCCATTCCACTAGGTTGTCAAAAGGCTTTGCATAGCCATCTGACTAAGTCGGCAAACTACGCCAACTAAGTCATTGGTTAACGGCAACCAAGTGGCTGGTTATGCTGCGTTGCGTAAAAAATTTCTTGCTTACATATCTGTCCTGAGCCTAGTCGAAGGGTCAAACATATGCGGCGTGGCAAAACGAAGTTTCAGTGTAGGGTAACCTTTAGGTTGGCCGAAACTAAAATTTTTTGCGAGCAGCCGCTACGCGGCTTGCCTGCTTACCCCTTTTCCGCGCCTTGCTGGCGACTCCGCACGGGCTGCTTTTGCCCGTAGCGGATCGGCGTCCTCTTGTGGGGCATTTGGGCGAACTCTGAATTTTTAGAGGCTCCCATAAATCATTAGCGGTGAATGATCGGGATAGATTTGAATGAAGGCAATGTTTTCTTGGAGGTCTTGGCTATGTCGGCCAGCGTGTATTTGTCGAGTACGCCCAGGAAGCTGGCTTGCGCGTTGAATATGACGGATTTCAGGTTGCAGGAGCGGGTGATCACGCACTGATCCGTGGCAGGATTGAAACATTCGAGCAAATCGAAATCGGGTTCAGTTGAACGTACCACCTCCCCGATCTGAATTTCTTTCGCGGGACGGGCGAGTTTGAGTCCGCCGTACCTTCCCCTGGTTGTCAGGATGTAGCCGTTGAGTCCCAGATTGTGTACCACTTTTACGAGATGGTTACGCGAAATCTTGTAAAAGTCTGCCAGTTCACTGATTGTCGCGCTTTCATCTTTCCGGTTGGCAAGATAAAGCAGGACGCGCAGCGAATAATCGGTGTACCGGGTTAAACGCATTTCATACCTTTCCGGGTTAACGGAGTATTGAAAAACTACAGCGGGGCGATTGTTGCGCTGGGAAGCCAGTTCAAAATGCCCATCTGATACGCGTAGACTTCACATTTTCGCCGCTTTCCGCCTTGCCTGATCCGCTTCTCGCCACGTTTTTTTACCCCCTCGTTAAAGCATTATTCTTGACAGGGTTGTGGACGTACAATAAGATGCATTCAGGATATATTTTAAAACCGTGTTTGTCTACAGCAGTTCAAATATACATCCTAAGGAGGCATTTATACAATTGCCGGAGCATTCTGGCAATAAGATCAATATAATTTGGAGAATGGATATGAGTCTATATAGCGAAATTGGTGGGGAAGGTGCTGTTAACGCCGCAGTGGACATTTTTTATCGCAAGGTTTTGAAGGATGATCGTATCAAGCGGTTCTTCGACGATGTCGATATGGAAAAACAGGTAGCCAAGCAAAAGGCATTTCTGACGATGGCTTTCGGCGGACCGAACAACTACACCGGCATGGATATGAGGAAAGGCCATGCACATCTGGTGGCAAGGGGTCTTAACGATTCACACTTTGATGCTGTGGTGGAGGATCTTGCTGCCACGCTTAAGGAGCTTAACGTATCAGCAAATCTGATTGCACAAGTCGCCGCACTCTGTGAAACCACGAGAAAAGACGTTTTGGGCAAATAAGGTCAGGCAGCCATGGCCAAAGTTGCTTATGGCGGGCAGTCATACGAGTGCGGGGAGAATTCGGTTCTCGATTGTTTGATTGCCCATGGGGTTCCCGTTCCCTCTTCCTGCCATTCCGGTATCTGCCAGTCCTGTCTGATGCGCGTGGTCGGGGGCGAGGTGCCCGAAAAGGCCAAGGCGGGGTTGAAGCCGACCCTCGCAGCACAGAATTATTTTTTAGCTTGTTCATGTTACCCGGAAAAAGACATCGAGGTCGTCCTGCCCGAGGCGGGGATGGGCAAACTTGAGGCCAAGGTGACCAGTGTCGAATATCTCAATGCCGACATTCTCGGCATCAGGCTCAAACCTTCCCGGCTCTTCGAATACAAGGCCGGGCAGTTCATTAGTCTTTACAAGGACGAAACTACTGCGCGCTGCTATTCGTTGGCAAGTGTTCCCGAGCTGAGTGAAGAACTCTTTCTCAACGTGAGGAAGGTTCCAGGCGGCTTGGTTAGCGGCTGGGTTTTTGCAAAACTCAAGGCAGGTGATGAAGTCACGATATCAGAGGCTACCGGCGATTGCTTTTACGTCCCTGGCAATCCCGAACAGAATATTCTTCTCATTGCGACCGGCTGCGGTCTAGCTCCCTTGTATGGCATCATCCGTGACGCGCTAGTGCACGGACATCAAGGCAAGCTCAGTCTTTACCATGGAAGCTATGACACCGGAGGTTTTTATCTGGTCGAGGAATTGAGAAAGCTCGCGCAAACCCATACCAACTTCAGTTATGTTCCATGCGTATCCGAAGGGGAGGCGTCGGCGGGGTATGCGCAAGGAATGGTTCTGGATGTTGCGCTGGCTGAACATCCCGATCTTTCCGGTTGGGGCGTTTTCTTATGCGGTAATCCGGACATGGTCAATGCGGCAAGACGGCAAACCTTCTTTGCTGGTGCCTCGATGAGCGAAATTCACGTCGATCCGTTCCAGTCTGCCTACTCAACCGGTATTTGCTAATATTTGCTAGGGAAACGCCGATTAAATCGCACAATTTTGACAACCGAGCAAGTGGTCTGAGCGTTAATCGGTGAACAGAAATCAAGCAGATAAAACGCAATGAGCAAATCCAATCCAGCCAATCGGCAGAACAGTTTCTCCCAGGCCGAATACGCAGGCAAAAAGAAGCAAACACGGCGCGACATTTTTGCCGATCCGTTCTAGCTCGCCACGCATTAACCAAAATCCTCCCCGTTTGCATGGCGGCAGCGTCGATCGCACAGTTATGCGTGCCAATCCAACATCAAGCCACTTTCCATTCAGTTTGTTCTGTTTGTTTCATTGACCATTCGACTGTTCGCAGGTAGGATTGCACGCTTTGATGCTTAGCGGATTGATTACGATGCGTCGCAAATTGGTTGCCGGAAACTGGAAGATGCACGGTGCCCTGACTCAGAACGCCGAGCTGCTGGACGCGGTGCGTAGCGGGATGGTTACGATGCCGGGTGTCGATTGCGCGGTTTGTGTGCCGTTCCCTTACTTGGCTCAGGCGCAGCAAAAACTCTCCGGTGGCGCAGTCAAGTGGGGCGCGCAGGATGTGCATCAGTTGGACAAAGGCGCATATACCGGAGAAGTGTCTGCCGCGATGTTGCGCGATTTCGGTTGTAGCTATGTGATCGTCGGGCACTCGGAGCGGCGCGCTTACTATGGTGAAAGCAGCCATCTGGTGGCCGAGAAATTTTTGGCCGCACAACGGGTAGGGTTAACGCCTATCCTGTGTGTCGGCGAATCGCTGGAGCAACGCGAAAGCGGAATTACCGAGGAGGTAGTTGCCGGACAATTGGATGCGTTGATCCAGTTGGGTGGTGTGCAGGCATTGCGCAACGCGGTGGTGGCTTACGAGCCGGTATGGGCAATCGGTACCGGCAAAACTGCAACTTCTGCGCAGGCACAGGCGGTGCATGCGTTTATCCGGCAGCGTGTTGCATCTCACGATGGTAAAATCGCGTCCGGGTTGTGTATACTCTACGGAGGCAGTGTGAAGGCGAATAACGCGGCAGAGTTGTTTGCAATGCCGGATATTGATGGTGGCTTGATCGGCGGGGCTTCACTGGTGGCCGACGAGTTTTTGGCGATTTGTCGTGCGGGTGCCCGGACATAACCAGCCACTTGGCTGTTGTCTTTTGACAGCCTAGTGGAATGGCTAGTTGTTTCATCATAAAGTTTTTCGTCCCGGTCAAGTTTAGAGGTTACCTTTAGTTCCGTATATCGGATTTGAATTGTTATTGTGGAGTAGTGTGTGGAAACATTAGTTTGGGTAGTGCACGTTTTGACGGCAGTGGTGTTGATCGGTCTTGTGTTGATGCAACACGGCAAGGGTGCCGACATGGGCGCAGCGTTTGGCACGGGTTCGGCAGGCAGTCTGTTTGGTTCCAGCGGTTCCGCAAATTTCCTCAGTCGTAGTACGGCAGTCGCCGCGACGCTGTTTTTTATTACCAGCTTGTCGCTGACATACATTTATTCTCATCCCGCGCAGCAACAGGGAGTGATGGATAAAGTGAGTCCGGCTGCCACTCAGGCGGCTCCAGTCGCGCCTGCGGCAATCCCAGCAGACGGGTCAAAATCCAATGACATTCCAAAATAGATTTATAGCGGTATTGCGGTTGTGGTGGAATTGGTAGACACGCAAGCTTGAGGTGCTTGTGCTCGCAAGGGCGTGGGAGTTCGAGTCTCCCCATCCGCACCAAAATTCAAGTCGATGCGTGCGCGTGTTGGCAAGTTAAGCGATTCAAAAGTGATTCAGGGTTAACTCACTAACCATAAACAGAGGGGGCGTATCCCAATGTTGGAAAATTATTTCCCGGTGCTGTTGTTCATCTGTGTTGGTATCGCGATGGGCGTAGCCCCTGTAATACTGGGTAAACTGGCAGCTCCCAATCGGCCTGACAGTAAAAAATTGTCTCCTTATGAGTGCGGTTTTGAGGCTTTTGAAGACGCGCGCATGAAATTCGATGTGCGCTATTACCTCGTTGCCATTCTGTTCATTCTCTTCGATCTTGAAATTGCTTTTCTTTTTCCTTGGGCGATCGTGCTTAAGGAAATCGGCACTTTCGGCTTTGTCTCCATGATGATATTTTTGGCCATCCTGGTGGTGGGCTTTATCTACGAATGGATGAAAGGAGCCTTGGAATGGGAATAGAAGGCATTCTGGAAAAGGGTGTCGTCACCACGACGCTCGATACCATCATAAATTACACACGTACCGGCTCACTGTGGCCGATGACCTTTGGGCTGGCGTGTTGCGCGGTGGAAATGATGCATGCAGGCGCGGCACGTTACGATCTTGATCGCTTCGGTGTGGTGTTCCGTCCCAGTCCGCGTCAATCGGATGTGATGATCGTGGCCGGAACGCTGTGCAATAAAATGGCTCCCGCCTTGCGCAAGGTCTACGACCAGATGGCCGAGCCGCGCTGGGTGATCTCGATGGGTTCCTGTGCGAATGGCGGCGGCTATTATCACTATTCCTATTCGGTGGTGCGCGGCTGCGATCGCATCGTGCCGGTGGATGTGTATGTGCCGGGTTGCCCGCCAACGGCTGAGGCTTTGCTTTACGGCATCATCCAGTTGCAAAACAAAATCAAACGAACCAATACCATTGCGCGCTAGGATGAACTATGGCTGCTGATTTGGGTACCTTGCGTACTAATCTGACGAGTTTGTTTGGCGACAAGCTGGTCAGCGTGGAAGAAAGACTGGGAGAATTGACCGTCGTGGTCAAGGCGGCCGTTATGCTGGACGTGTTGACGCGTTTGCGGGATGCAACAGAGTTGCGTTTTGAGCAAATGATAGACCTGTGCGGGGTTGATTACTCCGCTTATGGCAGTGATGTTTCCGAGGGGGGCGCATATTTCGGATCTGACATCGCTCCGGCCGACACTGCCGCATACCCCCATCGTTTTGCGGCGGTCTATCACCTGCTTTCGGTGACGCATAACGCGCGCTTGCGTGTGCGCATCTTTGCCGAGGAAGATGATTTTCCGGTATTGGCATCGGTGATCGATATTTGGCCAGCCGCCAACTGGTATGAGCGCGAAGCCTTCGATCTGTATGGCATCGTGTTTACCGGACACCCCGATCTGCGCCGCATCCTGACCGACTATGGCTTTGTCGGCAACCCGTTCCGCAAGGATTTCCCGCTGTCCGGTAATGTGGAAATGCGCTATGACCCGGAGCAGCAGCGTGTAGTGTATCAGCCGGTCTCGATTGAGCCGCGCGAAGTGACGCCGCGCATCGTGCGTGAAGAAAATTACGCTAGTAACTCGGGGCGCGGTAATGTCTGAAATTAAAAACTACACAATGAATTTTGGGCCGCAGCATCCCTCTGCACACGGGGTGTTGCGGTTGGTGCTGGAATTGGACGGCGAGGTGATCGAACGCGCCGACCCGCATATCGGATTGCTGCATCGCGCCACCGAAAAACTTGCCGAGCACAAGACCTTTTTGCAAGCACTGCCCTACATGGACAGGCTTGATTACGTCTCGATGATGAGCAACGAACATGCTTATGTGATGGCGGTCGAGAAGCTGGCCGGAATCGAAGTGCCATTGCGCGCCCAATATATCCGCGTGATGTTCGATGAAATCACCCGCATCTTGAACCACTTGCTATGGCTGGGCGCGCATGGGCTGGATATCGGTGCGATGACCGTATTCCTGTATTGCTTCCGTGAGCGTGAAGACTTGATGGATATATACGAAGCCGCATCCGGTGCGCGTTTGCATGCCTCCTACTATCGTCCGGGCGGCGTGTATCGAGATTTGCCGGATACCATGCCGCAATATCAGGCATCAAAGATCCACAATACCGCGGCGGTAAAAAAACTCAACGAAAATCGCCAAGGCTCGCTGCTCGATTTTCTCGAAGACTTTACCAACCGTTTTCCCCACTATGTGGATGAATATGAAACCCTGTTGACGGATAACCGCATCTGGAAGCAGCGTACCGTGGGTATCGGTGTGGTCACGCCGGAACGCGCGCTGGCTCTTGGTTTCACCGGCCCGATGCTGCGCGGCTCGGGAGTGGAATGGGATTTGCGCAAGAAGCAACCCTATGAAGTGTATGATCGTTTGGACTTTGATATTCCGGTGGGTGCAAAGGGCGATTCGTATGATCGTTACCTGGTGCGTGTCGAGGAAATGCGCCAGTCCAACCGTATCATCCAGCAATGTATCAATTGGCTGCGCCACAACCCCGGCCCGGTGATGACAGACAACCACAAGTTCGCCCCGCCGATGCGCGAATCCATGAAGGAAAACATGGAAGAACTGATCCACCACTTCAAGCTATTCACCGAAGGGATGCATGTGCCTGCCGGTGAGGCTTATGCTGCCGTTGAACATCCCAAGGGGGAGTTCGGCATTTACCTCATTTCTGACGGGGCGAATAAGCCTTATCGCATGAAGATACGCGCGCCGGGCTTCGCCCACATAAGCGCGCTGGATGAAATGGCGCGCGGTCATATGATTGCGGACGTGGTGACCATTATCGGTACTCAGGACATCGTTTTCGGCGAAGTAGACCGTTGATGGATGTTTCTGTAAACAAATTTATCGGAGTGTTTTGATGCTGTCTGAACAAATTCAAGCCAGGATCAACCGCGAGTTGAAGAAGTATCCGGCGGATCAGAAGCAGTCTGCGGTGATGTCCGCATTGCGTTTTGTGCAAGACGAAAAGGGCTGGATTGCCACTGATGATATGGCGGACATCGCGTCATATCTGGGTATGCCACAGATAGCGGTGTACGAAGTGGCGACTTTTTACCACATGTATAACCTCAAACCGATGGGCAAGCACACCATCACTGTGTGCACCAATTTGTCCTGCCAGTTGGGCGGCGCCAATGAAACTGTTGAGTATCTTAAATCCAGGCTGGGCATCGGTTTCGGTGAAGCGACCGCAGATGGAAAATTTGGTTTACGCGAGGGCGAGTGTATGGGGGCGTGTATAGATGCGCCACTGTTCACCATCAGCAATAAAAAATTGTGCGGCCGTTTGACACCGGAAAAGATCGATCAAATATTAGCGGAGCTGGATAAATCATGAGCGGCGCTGAAAAAATTATGAACGGCCCTGTCATTTTTACCACGATGGGTTTCGACCAGCCATGGACGCTGGAAAATTATCTCAAGGTTGGCGGTTATCAGGCGCTGCGCAAGGTGCTGACCGAAAAGATGACGCCGGATGAGATCATCGCCGAGGTCAAGGCGTCGGCGTTGCGCGGGCGTGGCGGCGCGGGATTCCCTACCGGATTGAAGTGGAGCTTTATGCCGCGTCAATTCGAGGGCGACAAATACATCGTCTGCAATTCTGATGAGGGTGAGCCGGGCACCTGCAAAGACTGGGACATCATGCGTTACAACCCGCATCTGCTGATCGAGGGCATGGCCATCGCCGCTTACACCATGGGTGTGAAAACCGGCTATAACTATGTGCACGGCGAAATCTTTGAGGCCTATGAGCGCATGGAAGAAACCTGCGAACTGGCGCGTGCCGCCGGTTATCTCGGCGACCATATCATGGGCACGGATTTCTGCTTCGACCTGCACAACCATCTCGGCTATGGCGCGTATATCTGCGGCGAAGAAACGGCATTGCTGGAATCCATTGAAGGCAAAAAAGGCCAGCCGCGTTTCAAGCCGCCGTTTCCGGCCAGCTTTGGTCTGTATGGCAAGCCGACCACCATCAACAATACCGAAACCTTTGCCAGCATTCCCTACATCATCAATCACGGCGGGCAGAAATTCATGGAACTGGGCAGGCCCAACAACGGCGGCACCAAGCTGTTTTCCGTTTCCGGCCATGTGAATAATCCGGGCAACTTCGAAGTGCCGATGGGAACGCCGTTCAAGAAACTGCTGGAAATGGCCGGCGGGATGCGCGGCGGGCGCAAACTGAAAGCCTGTATTCCGGGCGGCTCGTCCATGCCGGTGTTGCCTGGCGAGATCATGATGGATCTGGACATGGACTATGACTCCATTGCCAAGGCGGGTTCCGGTCTGGGCAGCGGTGCGGTGATCATCATGGATGACACCACCTGCATGGTGCGTGCGCTGGAACGTTTGTCTTACTTCTATTATGAGGAATCCTGCGGCCAATGTACGCCTTGCCGCGAAGGTACCGGTTGGCTGTATCGCATCGTGCATCGTATCGAGCATGGCGAAGGGCGCAAGGAAGATCTGGATTTGTTGTTAAGCGTGGGCGAGAACATTGCCGGGCGCACCATTTGCGCTTTGGGCGAGGCCGCGGTGTGGCCGGTGCAGGGCATGCTCAGGCATTTCCGCGACGAGTTTGAATATCACATCGAACACAAGCGTTGTTTAACGTGAAACTCGCGCAGCGATTCGTTTGCTCCCTCGCCCGCTTGCGGGAGAGGGTTGGGGAGAGGGAAACGGGCATGGCTGGTTTCATTATCAGGGGTGGCAACTTGTCATGCCCGTTGGTGTAAAGCTGAAGGATTGAGTGAGTAATGATCAACTTTGAAATTGATGGCAAGTCAGTCGAGACCGAGCGCGGTTCCACCGTGATGGATGCGGCGAACAAGCTCGGCATCTATATCCCGTATTTCTGCTATCACAAGAAATTGTCCATCGCGGCCAATTGCCGTATGTGCCTGGTTGAAATCGAGAAGGCTCCCAAGCCGATGCCTGCCTGCGCGACCCCGGCTGCGGAAGGCATGAAGGTACACACCCACTCGGAGATGGCGGTCAAGGCACAGCAAGGCGTGATGGAGTTCTTGCTGATCAACCATCCGCTCGATTGCCCGATTTGCGATCAGGGCGGTGAATGTCAATTGCAGGATCTGGCGGTGGGATACGGTGACAGCGCATCGCGTTATCAGGAACCCAAGCGCAGTGTGATGCACAAGGACATCGGGCCGCTGGTGTCCACCGAAGAGATGAACCGCTGCATCCACTGCACACGCTGTGTGCGTTTTGGACAGGAGATCGCCGGGGTAATGGAACTGGGTATGGCGTTCCGCAGCGAGCATGCCGAGATCATGAGCTTTGTGAACAGCACGGTGGATTCCGAGTTGTCCGGCAACATGATCGATCTGTGTCCGGTAGGCGCGCTGACCAGCAAGCCGTTCCGTTACACCGCACGCAACTGGGAGTTGTCGCAGCGCAAGTCGGTCAGCCCGCACGATGGCTTGGGTTCCAATCTGGCGGTGCAGGTGAAGGACAATAAAGTGCTGCGCGTTTTACCGATCGAGAACGAAGCCATCAACGAATGCTGGATTTCCGATAAGGATAGGTTTAGTTATGAAGGGCTGAACGCTACTGAGCGTTTGACCAAGCCGATGCTCAAGCAAGACGGCAAGTGGATAGAAGTCGGATGGCAAGCCGCGCTGGAGTATGTGGCGAACGGTTTGCGCCAAATCAGCACCACAGCCGGAGCAGAGCAGATCGCCGCGCTGGCTACGCCGCACAGCACGCTAGAAGAACTGTACTTGCTGCAAAAACTGATGCGCGGATTGGGCAGCGGCAACGTGGATTTCCGTTTGCGTCAGTCCGACTTCAGTGCCGATGGCAGGCAGTCTGGTGCTCCCTGGTTGGGGATGCCGGTCGCGGACATCAATACCCGTGACCGCTTCCTGATCGTCGGCAGCTTCCTGCGCAAAGACCACCCCCTGTTGGCGCAACGTGTAAGACAGGCAGTCAAGCGCGGTGCGCAGGCCAACATCGTTCACGCAAGCGATGATGAGCTGTTGATGCCGGTGATGAACAAGTCCATCGTCGCACCGAGCGAGTTAACGAGTACTTTGGCGCAAATCTTGAAAGCACTCGCGGTAGAAAAGACAGCCGCACTGTCTGGCGAAGCGCAGAAAATCATCGAAGCTGTGCAACCCTCCGCGCAAGCGTTTGCCATCGCGCACAGTCTGGCGAGCGGCGAACGTGCCGCGGTGCTGCTGGGCAACTTCGCGCAACAACATCCGCAAGCTGCGCAGATCGCTTTGCTGGCCGAGCATATCGCCGCATTGTGCGCTGCGAAGTTCGGCTTCCTGGGTGAAGCGGCGAATAGTGTCGGTGGCTATCTGGCCGGGGCAATGCCGTCTGGTGCAAAAGGCATGAATGCCGCGCAGATGCTGGCATCGCCGCGCAAGGCCTACGTTCTGCTGAATGTCGAGCCGGAACTTGATATGCATGATCCGCAACAGGCGATGACTGCGATGTACGCCGCCGATATGGTGGTGGCGTTATCCGCCTACAAACACCACGCGACTGATTACGCCGATGTGCTGTTGCCTATCGCGCCGTTCACGGAAACTTCCGGTACGTTTGTTAACACCGAAGGCCGCGTGCAAAGTTTCAGGGGCGCGGTCAGACCGCTCGGCGAATCGCGTCCGGCATGGAAGGTGTTGCGCGTTTTGGGCAACCTGCTGGAGGTGTCGGGCTTTGATTATGACTCCGGCGAAGCGGTGCGCGATGAAGTGTTGCCCAAGAAAGATGGCGCAATGAGCGTGGCGGATAAGTTGAACAATCACATCACCGGTTTGGACAGTCATATCCTCGCTGTCGCACTGCAAGCTGCGACAAGCAGCAACAGCCAAGGTTTGCAGCGCGTCAGCGATGTGCCGATATACTTCGCCGATGCGGTGGTGCGTCGCGCAGCCTCGCTGCAAATGACGCACGACGCGGCAACTCCCTGTGTGGTGATGCATAGCAGCGAGTTGCAGAAGCTGGGTGTGCGATCCGGTGATACTGTGAGAGTGAATCAGGGCAAAGCAAGCGCGAGCCTGGTGGCGCGGGCGGATGACAGCATGCCTGTCGCTACTGCGCGCGTAGCGGCGGGGCATCCGATCACGGCGGAGTTGGGTGCGATGTTTGGGACGCTTACCGTGGAACCGATATCTGGGGAACGGGCATGATGGAGCTGCTGCAAACTCTGGAACTGGCCGGGCAGAACCTGCTCGGCCCAGCTTGGCTGCCGATCTGGACGCTGGTAAAAATCCTGGCGATCGTATTGCCGATCATGGGTGGGGTCGCCTATATGACACTGGCGGAGCGCAAGGTCCTCGGCTACATGCAAATCCGTATCGGTCCGAATCGCGTCGGTTATTTCGGGCTGCTGCAACCGATTGCCGACGGCGTGAAATTGCTGCTCAAGGAAATCATCATTCCGACCGGTTCCAGCAAATTCCTGTTCGTTCTTGCTCCTATCATGGCCTTGGCCCCGTCGCTGGCGGCGTGGGCAGTCGTGCCGTTCAGTGACGGGATGGCGGTGGCCGATCTCAATGCCGGGCTGTTGTACATCCTGGCGATGACCTCGCTGGGGGTGTATGGCATCATCATCGCCGGATGGGCATCCAATTCCAAATATGCATTCATCGGCGCGGTGCGTTCCGCAGCACAGATCGTGTCGTATGAAATCGCCATGGGCTTCGCGCTGGTGTGCGTGCTGATGCTCTCGCAAAGCATGAATCTGGGTGACATCGTGCGCGGCCAGCAAGGCGGTCTTGGCATGCTGAACTGGTATGTATTGCCGCTGTTCCCGATGTTCCTGGTGTATCTGATTTCCGGCGTGGCGGAAACCAACCGCGCGCCGTTTGACATGGCCGAAGGCGAGTCGGAGATCGTCGCGGGTTTCCATGTGGAATATTCCGGCATAGCGTTTGCGCTGTTTTTCCTGGCCGAATATGCCAACATGATTCTGATCGCCTTCCTTACCTCGATCATGTTTCTGGGTGGATGGTTGTCGCCGCTGCCGTTCCTGCCGGACAGCTTCATCTGGCTGCTGGGCAAGGTCTCCTTCATATTGTTCTTGTTCCTGTGGTTCCGCGCGACCTTTCCGCGCTATCGCTATGACCAGCTCATGCGCCTTGGCTGGAAAGTGTTTATTCCGCTCACCATCATCTGGGTCGTGGTGATTGCGGTGTGGATGCAGACCCCGTATTGGTGGTGGTAGGGGCGCGATTAATCGCGCCCGTACAAGGATATAAAAATGGAAAAGATCAAAAATTTCTTCAAGACCTTCCTGCTCTATGAGTTGGTTAAAGGCATGGCGCTGACCGGGCGGTATTTCTTCGCGCGCAAGATCACCGTGCAGTTCCCCGAAGAAAAGACCCCGCAGAGCTATCGTTTTCGCGGCCTGCACGCGCTGCGCCGTTATGCCAATGGCGAAGAACGTTGCATCGGTTGCAAGCTGTGCGAGGCGGTCTGTCCGGCACTGGCGATCAAGATCGAAGTGGCCGAACGTGAGGACGGCACAAGGCGCACTACGCAATATGACATCGACCTGACCAAGTGCATCTTCTGCGGCTTCTGCGAAGAGTCCTGTCCGGTGGACGCGATTGTCGAAACGCGCGTGTTCGAGTATCACGGCGAGAAGCGCGGCGACTTGTATTACACCAAGCCGATGTTGCTGGCGATGGGCGATAAATATGAAGAGCAGATCGCCAAGGATAGGGCGGCGGATGCCAAGTACCGGTAAGCAGGAATAAAGGGCAAGTTAATGAGTTTTGAAACCATCGTGTTTTATGTATTCGCGGCGTTGATCGTGTTCGCGGCATTGCGTGTGATCACCGCGAGCAATCCGGTGCACGCGGTGCTGTTCCTGGTGTTGGCGTTCATCAGCTCCGCCGGCATCTGGCTGTTGCTTGAAGCCGAATTCCTCGCCATCACGCTGGTGCTGGTGTATGTTGGCGCGGTGATGGTGTTGTTCCTGTTCGTGGTGATGATGCTGGATATCAATTTGGTGCGCCTGCGCGAAGGATTCTGGCGGTGGTTGCCATTTGGTGCGGCATTGGCCGGTTTGATGGCGTTTGAGATGATCTGGGTGCTGGGCTCGCATGAGACTTCCGATGGCATGGTCGCTGTCAAACATGCTGCTGATTATAGTAATACCAAAGAGTTGGGGCGTTTGATCTATACCGACTATGTGTATCCATTTGAGATTGCCGCCGTGATCCTGCTGGTGGCGATGGTGGCCGCGATTGCACTGACCTTGCGTCGTCGCAAAGATGCCAAATCGCAGGTGGTCTCCGAACAGGTTGCGGTAAAGAAGGCGGATCGCTTGCGTATCGTTCCGATGCAGTCCGAGAAGCTTTTGGCCGGGCACCCGTCCGAGAAGCTTTTGGCCGGGCACCCGTCCGAAAAACTTGTGGCCGGGCACCCGTCCGAGCGTAAAGACTAAACCAATCAAGGGAGCGAGAAGAGTGCTAACACTGTCGCATTATCTTGTACTGAGCGCCGTGCTGTTTGCCATCAGCGTGGTCGGCATCTTTCTGAACCGTAAAAACCTGATCGTGCTGCTGATGGCGATCGAAATGATGCTGTTGGCGGTGAATACCAACTTCCTGGCGTTTTCGCATTATTTGAACGATACCGCCGGACAAGTCTTCGTATTCTTTATTATGACCGTGGCCGCAGCCGAAGCTGCCATCGGTTTGGCGATTCTGGTGGTGCTGTTCCGTAATCTGAACACCATCAATGTCGATGATCTCGACAGTTTGAAAGGTTGATGCGCAATGGAAACCTCTAAAAATCTACTGCGCGATTCGATAGCGGCGTTACGCGGTGCTCGCTCTTCGCCTACCCATTTGGTATGTCTCGTTCGCTGCGCTGACCAGCGACTTGGCTGGCGTTCTTTTGCCAGCTTAGTCGAATGGCCATGCAACGCGCCGTGCGCCTTGCTCTCGAACCGCTCGCTACGATTTTTAAAGGTTTCATTATGAATATGCAAAGCCTTTATCTGCTGGTTCCGCTGGCTCCGCTGGTCGGGGCGATTGCCGCCGGTTTATTCGGAAAGTGGCTTGGTCGCGCTTGGTCGCATCGCATCACTATCGCGCTGGTAGCTGTTTCCTTCTTTGCCTCTGTGGTGATTTTCGACGATGTGCAGGCAGGCCATAGGTTCAACGGCCCGGTCTATACCTGGCTGACCTCGGGTGATGCCAGGTTTCAGGTTGGTTTCCTGATCGATAGTCTGACCGTCACCATGATGCTGGTGGTCACCTTTGTGTCGCTGATGGTGCACATCTACACCATCGGCTATATGGAAGAAGATCCCGGCTACCAGCGTTTCTTCAGTTACATTTCGCTGTTTACCTTCTCCATGCTGATGCTGGTGATGGCCAACAATTTCATGCAACTGTTCTTCGGATGGGAAGCGGTGGGCCTGGTTTCCTACCTGCTGATCGGTTTCTGGTACAACAAGGAAACCGCGATTTACGCCAATCTAAAAGCCTTTCTGGTGAATCGCGTCGGCGACTTCGGCTTCCTGCTGGGCATCGCTTTGGTGTTGATGGTGTTCGGTACGCTGGACTATGCCGCTGTGTTCGCCAATGCGGCCAGTCACGCTGCCGATATGGCACCAATCCCCGGCATGTCGGTGAATTTGCTTACTGCGATATGCATATTGCTGTTCATGGGTGCGATGGGTAAATCGGCACAGTTTCCGTTGCATGTCTGGCTGCCCGATTCGATGGAAGGCCCGACCCCGATCTCCGCACTGATTCACGCTGCGACCATGGTGACCGCCGGTATCTTCATGGTGGCGCGCATGTCGCCAATGTTCGAGTTGTCCGATACCGCGCTGTCGTTCGTGATGATCATCGGTGCGATCACCGCGCTGTTCATGGGTTTTCTCGGCATTATCCAGAACGATATCAAGCGCGTGATCGCATATTCCACGTTGTCGCAACTGGGCTATATGACCGTGGCACTGGGCGCTTCCGCTTACTCGGTGGCGATCTTCCACCTGATGACCCACGCCTTCTTCAAGGCGCTGCTGTTCCTTGCCGCCGGTAGCGTGATCATCGCCATGCACCACGATCAGGACATCCGCAACATGGGCGGCCTGCGCAAGTACATGAAGATTACCCATTGGACCTTTCTGATCGGTTCATTGGCGCTGATTGGCACACCGTTCTTCTCCGGTTTCTATTCCAAGGACAGCATCATTGAGGTAGTTGAGCTATCGACCTTGCCGGGTGCCGAGTTTGCCTATTTCGCTGTGGTGGCAGGGGTGTTCGTCACCGCATTTTATTCGTTCCGTATGTACTTCCTGGTGTTTCATGGCGAGGAGCGTTTTGGCATAACAAAGTCAGGCAATCCGCTATCCGCTGAAGCGAATGCGGAATTGACACAAGTGCATCCTTCGCCCCCTTCGACAAGGCTTAGGACAGGCTTCGATACCTCAGGAGGCTCAGGACAGACGGATGCTCATGCGCATGGCGACCATGACGAGGAGAAAGCATCGGGCGACGACCCTCACCACGGTCTCGCACCAGGACAGAAGCCGCACGAATCGCCATGGGTGGTGACATTCCCGCTCATCATGCTGGCGATCCCATCAGTTTTCATCGGTTATTTCACCATGGAGCCTTTACTGTTTGGCAACTTTTTTAAAGATGCCATCTACATTTCGCTTGATCATGCTGGCATGACGGTGCTGGCCATCGAGCATTTCGACCCGGTGGCAAAGGTCTTGCATGCAGTGGGTGAACTCCCGTTTTGGCTCGCTTTGTCGGGTGTCGTGACCGCATGGTTCTTCTATATGAAGCGCCCGGATATTCCTGCTGCGATTCAAAAGCGTTTTCATTCCATCTACACCCTGCTGGACAACAAATATTACTTCGACCGCTTTAACGACTGGTTCTTTGCCGGCGGGGCGCGCGGTACGAGTCGCTTGCTGTGGAAATTCGGCGATGTGAAGCTGATCGACGGAATGATAGTGAATGGTTCGGCGAAGCTGGTAGGCATGTTTTCCGGAGTGCTCCGGCATCTCCAGTCCGGCTATATCTATCACTATGCGTTTTCCATGATCATCGGCGTGTTCGTGCTGCTGACGGTGCGGAACTGGTTTGAGTGATGTGTGGTTTGAACAGCGTGATAGCAGCGAGAAAGTGAAGGAACAACAGCATGTTTTTTGGATTACCCATAATTAGCGTTGCGATCTGGTTGCCGATCATCTTCGGCATTCTGGTGTTGGCCACCGGCGACGACAAGAATGCGCCGCTGGCGCGCATCCTGGCCATGGTCGGCTCGGTGCTCGGCTTTCTGGTGACGATTCCTCTATATACCAGTTTTGTGCGCGATACCTCGGAGATGCAGTTCGTCGAGATGCACAACTGGATCGCACGCTTCAACATTCACTATCACCTCGGCGTGGATGGCATCTCGGTGCTGTTCATTCTGCTCACTTCTTTCTTCACCCCCATCGTGGTGCTGGCCGGATGGCAGGTGATCGAGAAGCGCGTTGCGCAATACATGGCATCCTTCCTGATCATGTCCGGCATCATGATCGGCGTGTTCGCCGCGCTGGATGCCATACTGTTCTATGTGCTCTGGGAAGCCATGCTGATCCCGATGTTTCTCATCATCGGCGTGTGGGGCGGTGCGAATCGTGTGTATGCGGCAGTCAAGTTCTTCCTCTACACCTTGCTCGGTTCGCTGCTGATGCTGGTGGCGTTGATCTATCTTTATAACCAATCCGGCGGCAGCTTCGAGATACTTGACTTCCATCAGGTCGCGATCCCGATGACTGCGCAAATTCTGATCTTCATCGCTTTTTTCTTCGCCTTCGCGGTGAAAGTGCCGATGTTCCCGGTGCATACCTGGTTGCCGGATGCCCACGTCGAAGCGCCTACCGGCGGTTCGGTGATTCTGGCGGCGATCATGCTGAAGGTGGGCGCTTATGGTTTTCTGCGTTTCTCCATACCTATCGTGCCGGATGCCAGCCATCATTTGGCCGGAGTGATGATCGCTTTGTCGCTGATTGCGGTGGTGTACATCGGTCTGGTGGCATTAACCCAGACCGACATGAAAAAACTGGTGGCGTACTCATCGATTTCTCACATGGGCTTCGTCACGCTGGGCTTGTTCATCTTTAACGATTACGGTATGGAAGGCGCGCTGCTGCAAATGATTTCACACGGCTTTGTGTCCGGTGCATTGTTCCTTTGTATCGGCGTGCTATATGACCGGATGCACTCACGCAACATTGCCAATTACGGCGGTGTGGCCAACACCATGCCGGTGTTCGCCGCATTTTTTATGCTGTTCGCCATGGCCAATGTCGGCCTGCCGGGCACCAGCGGCTTCGTCGGTGAATTCATGGTGATTCTCGGCGCGGTGAAAGCGAATTTCTGGTACGCTTTTGCCGCGGCATCCACGCTGATCTTCGGCGCGGCCTACACGCTGTGGATGTACAAGCGCGTGATCTTCGGCGCAGTTGCCAACTCGCATGTTGCCAAACTGACCGACATCACCCTGCGCGACAAAGTGATTTTCGCGATCCTGGCGCTTACCGTGCTGGGCATGGGGTTGTACCCGCTACCGTTCAGCGAAATCATGCATGTGTCAGTGAATGATTTACTAGTACACGCAGCTCGTTCCAAACTGCCGTGATCAGAGGACAGAGGACAGCTAGTAGCTTGTAGCTACCAGCTACAAGCTACTAGCCACCAGCTAATAACTAACGACTGATTTTGAGATGAATATGGATTTGATGACTAATTTGATGCCAGCCAGCGCGGAGATATTCCTGCTGATCATGACGTGTGTGATTCTGATTGCGGATTCGCTGATCAAGCAAAGCGGCAGGCTGGCCACTTACATGCTGGTGCAACTCACCTTGATGGGTTGTGCGCTGATCACCGTGGGCACGCATGAAAACGGTGTGGCGTACCTCTTCCACAACATGTTCGTGGACGATCTGATGTCCGATGTGTTGAAGCTGCTGACCTATCTGGCAGTTTCCATGATGCTGATATATTCAAGGCTATATCTCACCGTGCGCGGTCTGTTCAGCGGTGAATTCATGGTGCTGACCCTGTTTGCCACGCTCGGCATGATGGTGATGATTTCCGCCAACCACTTCCTGGCGCTGTATCTCGGCTTGGAGTTGCTTTCCCTGAGTCTGTATGCAATGGTCGCATTGCAACGCGATTCAGCCATCGCCACCGAAGCTGCGATGAAATACTTCATCCTTGGAGCGCTGGCTTCCGGCTTGCTGTTGTATGGCATGTCCATGCTGTATGGGGCGACCGGCTCGCTGGAGCTGGGGGAGGTATCAAACGCGATTCAATCCGGTGATGCGAATAAAACTTTGCTGGTGTTCGGGCTGGTGTTCGTGGTTTCCGGTCTGGCCTTCAAACTTGGCGTGGTGCCATTCCATATGTGGTTGCCGGACGTGTATCACGGCGCACCGACAGCGATGACCATGCTGATCGGATCGGCACCCAAACTCGCCGCCTTTGCTTTTGTTTCGCGCATCTTGGTCGAAGGGCTGCAACCGCTGGTGCAACACTGGTCGGGCATGTTGATCATTCTAGCGATTGCCTCAATGGCGCTCGGTAACATCACCGCGATTGCGCAAACCAACCTCAAACGTATGTTCGCCTACTCAACCATCGCGCACATGGGCTTCCTGCTGCTGGGTTTTATCAGCGGTGACATAGAAGGCTATGGTTCATCAATGTTCTACGCCGTGATTTATGTGCTGATGTCGCTGGGTGCGTTCGGTATGATCATGTTGCTGTCAAGGGTAGGCTTCGAGGCTGATACCCTCAACGACTTCAAAGGCCTCAACCAGCGCAGTCCATGGCTCGCCTTCCTGATGTTGATACTGATGTTCTCCTTGGCCGGGGTGCCTCCCACCGTGGGTTTTTACGCAAAATTTTCGGTGCTGAATGCCGTCGTGCAAGCGGGGTACATCTGGCTGGCTGTCGTGGCGGTACTGTTTTCGCTGATCGGCGCGTTCTACTACCTGCGCATCGTCAAGTTAATGTATTTCGACGCGCCGGAAAGTCACGAGCCGATTATCTTCGGACAAGATACCACGCTGCTGATCAGCGTGAACGGCTTGGGCGTGTTGTTGCTTGGTTTGCTGCCCGGCACTCTGATGTCGGTTTGCGCCGTGTCAGTCCAACAATCCTTGTTGCTGCATTAGGGAACCTCTAAAAATCCAGATTTCATCCCAACTGATGAAACAACTGATATGACTACTAGCCATCTGACTAACCCAGCAAAAGACGCTGGGCAAGTCATTGGTTATAGCCATTGCACTAAGTCGCCAAAAAGCTTTGCATAGCCATCTGACTAAGTTGGCAAACTACGCCAACTAAGTCATTGGTTAACGGCAACCAAGTGGCTGGTTATGCTGCGTTGCGTAAAAAATTTCTTGCTTGCATATAACCCATATGCGGCGCTGCGAAATTTTTTACGCGCCTTGCATTTGGGCGAACTCTGAATTTTTAGAGGCTCCCATTAGATATTCGATGTCCGGGTTTGGATTCGGCAATTTTTCGCAAGCCGTGATTGGGTCTCCATAGGGGCACGGCGCAACAAAGTCAGGCAATCCACTATCCAGCAAGCTGGATGTGGAATTGACACCGCCGTGCCCCTACTGAATTTTGATAGCAGGGCGTTTTACGGTATCATCGCGCCCTACGAAAAACTTTTGTCCAGGCACCCGCATGACCAAGTACATCTTTATCACTGGCGGCGTTGTTTCTTCCCTGGGAAAAGGCATCGCTGCCGCTTCTCTCGCAGCCATCCTGGAATCGCGCGGACTGAAGGTGACGATGCTCAAGCTCGACCCTTATATCAACGTCGATCCCGGCACCATGAGTCCGTTCCAGCATGGCGAAGTTTTTGTGACGGAAGACGGTGCGGAAACTGATCTGGATTTGGGACATTACGAGCGGTTCATTTCCGCCAAGATGCGCAAGGCCAACAACTTCACTACCGGGCAGATCTATGACAGCGTGATCCGCAAGGAGCGGCGCGGCGAATATCTGGGCAAGACGGTGCAGGTGATTCCGCATATCACCAACGAAATCCAAGCCTTCGTCGAGCGCGGTGCGGCCGCTTCGCATGATGGCAAGGCCGATGTGGCAATCGTAGAAATCGGCGGCACGGTCGGCGATATCGAGTCGCTGCCGTTCCTCGAAGCCGCTCGACAAATGGGTTTGCGCATGGGGCGCAATCAAGTCGCTTATGTGCATCTCACTCTGGTTCCTTACATCGCCACCGCGGGTGAGTTGAAGACCAAGCCGACGCAACACAGCGTGCAGAAGTTGCGCGAGATTGGTATTTTCCCGACCGCCTTGATCTGCCGCGCCGACAGGCCGATTCCAGATGACGAGCGCGCCAAGATTTCGCTATTCGCCAATGTGCGCGAAGAAGCGGTGATTTCGATGTGGGATGTGGACAGCATTTACAAAGTGCCGCAAATGCTGAACCAGCAAGGCCTGGATCGTATCGTCTGTGAAGAGCTGGGGCTGAGTCTGCCGCCCGCTGATTTGTCGGTATGGGCGAAACTGGTGACTGCGCTGGAAAATCCCCAGCATAAAATCACCATCGGCATGGTCGGCAAATATGTCGATCTGACCGAATCCTACAAGTCGCTGATCGAGGCATTGCGTCACGCCGGGATACACACCCAGACCAAGGTGAATATCGAGTACATCGATTCGGAAGCACTGGAAACAACTAGCATGCAAGGACTGGAGCATTTCGATGCGATACTGGTTCCGGGTGGATTTGGCAAGCGCGGTACGGAAGGCAAAATCGCCGCGATTCGTTTTGCACGCGAAAATAAAGTGCCGTATCTCGGTATCTGTCTGGGTATGCAGTTGGCCGTGATCGAATATGCACGCCATGTGGCGGGCATGACCGATGCGAACAGCACTGAATTTGATTTGGACAGCGAACATCCTGTCGTCGCGCTGATTACCGAATGGCGAGACCGCGATGGCAAAGTCGAGACACGCAACAACGACTCCGATTTGGGCGGTACCATGCGCCTCGGTTCGCAACGTTGCCCGATCAAGCCCGGCACCATGGCACAACGCATTTACGGCGATGAAGTAAACGAACGCCATCGCCATCGCTATGAAGTCAACAACCATTACGTGCCTGCGCTGGAAAAATCCGGGCTGATCATTTCCGCGCGCACGCCCAGTGAAAATTTGCCGGAGATGATGGAATTGCCGCAGTCCGTGCACCCGTGGTTCATTGGGGTGCAATTCCATCCCGAATTCACCTCCACGCCGCGCACCGGGCATCCGTTGTTCAAGGCTTTTGTGGAAGCGGCTTTGCAACGCCAGGCAATATTTAAACAAGATAAGGTGGCGGCATGAAATTGTGTGGTTTTGATGTCGCGCCCGGACACGGTGGCGCGAAGCGCGCGGTAACAAAGTCAGGCAATCCACTACCTCGAAGAGGTTCTTGCACCTTGTGGGTGTGCGACAAGTCGCACTTGGAATTGACACTGCGGGCAGGGCGCATCCGACATCATCATGAGGGTTGTGAATTATGAAACTATGCGGATTTGATGTCGGGCTAAGCCGACCGTTATTTTTGATTGCGGGGCCTTGTGTGATCGAATCACAGCAAATGGCTTTGGATACCGCCGGTAAGCTGAAAGAAATCTGCCGCGAGTTGAATATCCCGTTCATCTACAAATCTTCTTACGACAAAGCCAATCGCAGTTCGGGCAAATCGTTTCGCGGCTTTGGTTTGGATGCCGGATTGAAAATCCTCAGCGAAGTGAAAGCGCAATTGGGTGTGCCGGTGTTGACCGACGTGCACAGCATCGAAGAGATCGCGCCGGTCGCGGCGGTGGTCGATGTGCTGCAAACCCCGGCGTTCCTGTGCCGGCAGACCGACTTCATACACGCCGTGGCACGCAGTGGCCGCCCGGTGAATATCAAGAAGGGACAATTCCTGTCGCCGTGGGATATGCAGAACGTGGTGGAGAAGGCGCGTGAAGCCAGCGGTCAAGACAACATCATGGTGTGCGAACGCGGTGCGTCATTCGGTTACAACAATCTGGTGTCGGATATGCGCTCGCTGGCAGTGATGCGCAACACCGGTTGTCCGGTGGTGTTCGATGCCACGCACTCGGTGCAGTTGCCGGGCGCACAGGGCACGGTCAGCGGCGGGCAGCGCGAGTTCGTGCCGGTGCTGGCGCGTGCCGCAGTAGCGGCGGGGATTTCCGGTTTGTTCATGGAAACGCACCCGAACCCGTCGCAAGCTTTGTCGGATGGGCCGAACGCCTTTCCGCTTGGGCATCTCAAGGCGTTGTTGCAAACGTTGAAAGTGTTGGACGAAACGGTCAAGCAACAGGGGCTGATCGAAGAAAATATTGATTTGAAGAACGTTTAGAAAAAAGAAGAAGGAAAAAAGTATGAGCGCAATTGTTGATGTGATCGCCCGTGAAATTCTGGATTCGCGCGGCAACCCTACCGTGGAAGCGGACGTATTGTTGGAGTCTGGTGTGATGGGGCGTGCCGCCGTGCCGTCCGGCGCGTCCACCGGCGAAAAGGAAGCGATTGAATTGCGCGATGGCGACAAGCAACGCTATCTGGGCAAGGGCGTGCTGAAGGCGGTGGAGTATGTGAATACCGAAATCGCCGAAGCGATCATCGGCCTGGATGCCGCCGAACAAGCTTTCATCGACCAAACCATGATCGAACTGGATGGCACGGAAAACAAATCGCGCCTCGGCGCGAATGCGATTCTGGCGGTGTCGATGGCAGTAGCGCGTGCCGCAGCCGAGGAAAGCGGTTTGCCGTTGTACCGTTATTTGGGCGGTTCCGGCAAGATGTCTATGCCGGTGCCACAGATGAACATCATCAACGGCGGGGTACATGCCAACAACAACATCGACATGCAGGAATTCATGATCATTCCGGTCGGCGCGCCGAGCTTCCGTGAAGCCTTGCGTTATGGTGCGGAAGTGTTCCACGCCCTGAAGAAATTGATCGATAAAAAAGGGATGCCAACCACCGTGGGCGATGAGGGAGGCTTCGCACCCAACTTGCCGAGCAATGAAGCCGCGCTGCAACTGATCGTCGCAGGCATCGAGGCCGCCGGTTATGTGCCGGGGCAGGACGTGGCGATCGGCGTGGATTGCGCCAGTTCGGAGTTTTACAAGGATGGTCTGTATCACCTCGATTCCGAAGGTTTGAAACTGACCTCGGCACAGTTCGTCGATTATCTCGCCAACTGGACGGACAAGTATCCGCTGATCAACATCGAAGACGGCATGAGCGAACACGACTGGGGCGGCTGGAAGTTGTTGACCGACCGTCTCGGCAAATCGGTTCAGATCGTGGGCGATGATGTGTTCGTCACCAACACCAGAATCTTCCGCGAAGGCATCCGTCAGGGTTTGGCGAATTCGATTCTGATCAAGGTCAACCAGATCGGCACCTTGACCGAAACCTTTGCGGCGATCGAGATGGCCAAGCGTGCGGGCTATACCTCCGTGATTTCCCATCGTTCCGGCGAGACTGAGGACTCCTTCATCGCTGACCTTGCGGTAGCGACCAACGTGATGCAAATCAAGACCGGTTCGATGTCGCGCTCTGATCGCATGGCGAAGTACAACCAACTGTTGCGCATCGAAGAAGACTTGGGTGACACCGCCTCTTATCCGGGACGCGACGCGTATTATCAGCTGGGCTGATGCGTGCAGTCACACTGATACTGGTCGTTCTGCTGCTGCTGTTGCAGTACCCGCTGTGGCTGGGCAAAGGCAGCTGGTTGAAAGTTTGGGACTTGCATCGCCAAGTTGAAGCACAACAGCAAGTCAATCAGCAGACTCAAACGCGCAATGCAGTGCTGGATGCTGAAGTGCGCGATCTCAAGCAAGGGACGGCGGCTATCGAAGAACGTGCACGCAGCGAGTTGGGCATGATCAAACGCGACGAAGTGTTCTACCAGATTCTGGAAGATCCATCTGCTCAGATAACAGAGAAGCAGGCGATGTCACTGCCTGCTTCTGCTGTTTCCGGTGCTCCCAAATAATGCGCATCCAATTCTGTGATTGATTACTGGATAATGTTCTTCCAGAGCTAAATTGTATTTTGTGTGACGAGCCGCTATCGGGAGAGATTCAATGGCAGCTTCCGACCCGATCCGGACGGTCGACCCCCTCCTGAGCAGACATTCACAAACCCATGGTTCGAGTCCGAACCGGCGAGCCAGAATTCACAACGGCTAGCGTTTAGGTGCTAGTGCCAGATGTGTCCATTTTTATTATCGTGCCGGGGCGCCGTATGGCGCACTCGATAAAGTAGCGGGTGGAGTGGCCGGTACGGCTTGCCATCCACTCGGGCACGAAGGCACATAGGGGTAATAAGCATTGGCGGCAGGACAGAAATACCAGTACTGCACTGATGAGGGTGCAACGCTAGGTACATACCCTGGTGCATAGGGCGGTGCAGGCTGTACATATACAGTTTGCGGCTGGGTCAGGTCATAAATGACAGCGCCGCCTATCAGCGCTGGAAAAATCCAGCCACCTTCCCAACCCCAGCCACCGCCTCGCCCCCCGCCACGGCCATGATCACCTTCAGCGTAAGCCGGAGTGGTTGATAAAATCGCAAGAAATACAATCAATAATTTTTTCATGGTATGACTCCCAGTGAATTCTTAACTTTGCAAGAATGTCTGTAGATGGGATTACCCTTGTTTTTCTGACAACCAATTGATCAGGAGAACAAGCAATCCAACAACCCGTTACATCGCATCTTGCTGACACATATTGCAACTTCTAAAGCACAAGTACGCACGGATCACCTGTTTGGGCAGCTTTTTTAGCTCCGGCGCACTGAGCTTTCTTCGATCGCCTTTGTCCACTTTTTTTCGACACAGGCATTCTCAGATGGTTCATACTTTTCTGAGAGCCAAAAAATCACCTGTTCTTCAGGATAATGGGAAATCCTGGTGAGATTCCCTCTGTTTTTCGTCTTCCAAAAGGTGGATTTCATGCTACCAGTTTTTCCGTTTTCTGAACTACGAGCTAATCTTCCGGAAGACTGTGCTGAATGTCCCCTTCTGGGCACACTGCTGCAGTGCGCGGTAGTCAGTCTCAGCATCCAGGATCAAAATCCATCTTTGGCCGATTCGAAGAGGATGCGGTGGCGCCGCTCTGAAGTATGCGCCTTGTTGCGTTAGGTGTCCGAGCTCCAGCGCAGCGTGCGGTTTCATTCGTTGCCGTGTGCGTCCTCTTTGGCTTCTTCGGCGGGATTCGTTTGCTCGTCCGGCTCGCTGCGTTCATCCAGTGCGGCAAGCACCAGATCCGGATTCATCGACTGCTGCAGCGCTGCCGCCTCGGGATCATGGCGGTTTTTGACATTAGGCAAATCGCGCCTCAACTCTTCCAGCAGGTCGATAAGTTTGGCGGCCTTCTGTTCTGTCAATAGCGTCACTTTCAAATCCAGATGCGCCCGCTGTTCCGCGAGCTTGGCGAGCCGGTTCTGCTTGGTCAGAACCACGGTCGCGGTCAGCAACGCGCCCAGACCGACAATCCCCTGCAACCAGAAAAACGGCGCCGGGTCGAATTCGGCCATGCCAAACTGACGCAATGCGTCGTTGGCGAGCATCCATAGCGCGACAAAGAGCAGAATGAAGCCGAGAAAAACCGGCTGCCCGATAAAATTACTGATGCGTTCGAGGATCCGTTGCGAGCGGCTGATCTTTTGATTTTCACGAGTGTAGAACTCCAGAACGGCCTCGATATTTTGGCTGATCTGGTCGCGTTCGGATTCGACTGGTGTGTCACGGGAGTCCGGAGGCGACGCCGGCAGAACGGGCGGAACGGCAGGTTTGGCTCTCATCCGGGCATGTTACTCCTCATTGGCATGAATGCGGGCGAAGTTGCTGGGCAGCCGATTTCCCACTGTCACATCCACCTGATTCTGCGCCAACAAGGTGATGTAGATAATCCCCGGTGTCAGGCACTTGATACCGCGTAAAGGCCATTACTAGGCTCACGAAACCAACGATCATTGAGTCATCCTCTATCCCGGCGCGTTCCGGGTTAATCATGGAATGTCTGCTAAAGGAGAAATTCTCGTCTGTCTCCTTTTGGCACAGAGCTGACTACCGCGACCGGCAGCAGCCGACCCAAGTAAACGGTCAAAGGTGTCTAGAGAAGATGGGACGATTCAGGCATCACCATTGCCTGCTCTCTTTCGTCGAATGGAAGGATAAATCCTCTCTTAATTTTCGGAACAAAATGACCGCAATTTATCCTACATCTTCCTTTCCAAAAGTAACGTTAATTCTACGTCAAAAGGAAATATAAGATAAGTAGAAGCACGGCAGCAAGTAATGTAACCACTATTTTCATAGTTCGTTCAGTCTGTTTTTTTTGATGAGCAAAAAGTTCTTCAGCGAATTTGTCGTCCAAGATAAACCCCTTCCATAAATTTTAGCTTTGTCCTAAAGATTGTTCCAGAAAGCGGACGTAATTGGATGGTCTGTCGCCCATATTGGCGAACAATTAGCCAATCGATGATCGCTTAACCCAGATTGAGAAGATGCTCCAGTATCTTCCTCTTCGCCGCACAGCGTTCCTCGGTCCAGCAAGACTTGTAAACTTTCGAAATCTTTCCACCAGTATATATTGTGATCTCAAATGGCTTACCCATCAGTACTGTATGAACGTAACTCACGAAAGCCTCGGCAAAGTCATCATTGGGATTCGTGACAGCATAAAGCGTGGAGAAATTTGTACGCTCAAGTGCTTCGTAGGTATCGCCCATCGCCGCCGCCGGGAGTCTCGCTCCGAAATAGTAAACAACGTCCTTCCGCTGTGGAAAGCTCTGGTCAAAGACGGTTACGTATCGATTGGTGTCTTTCGAAATTACCCACGATAGCTGAAAATATGGATAGCTTGTTGGCGTCGTGAGTTCATTTGGAGGAGTGTCCCAATTGGGGTTAAAGCCCCCACCAATGGAAAGTACGTGTCCCAGCTCGTGGAGCAGGATGTATTGGATTGCCTGTTTCCGATTGTCCTGCGACGCTTCCTCGATAGTTGCATTTAGCTTGAAATCGGGGCTTCCTCTGAATGGGGTATTTTCTTTCCAGGTTGCCCAGCTATTGGCTATTCTGCTCTGCAAGACTGACGCATCGAGGACGATAAAGCCAGCGACGGGTTTCGAACCCTCATAGATTTGCTCAGTGAACCCGCTCCCTCCTAGGTCCTCGACAAAATAAATGCCCGCCAGTTTCTGTGCGAGGAGGCGCCTCACCGGGGCGGGGATATCCGCAAACGCATCGCGCACGTCGGAGAAAAAATCGGGAGCTAGGATGACGGATCGCGGCTTGTTGGGAAGGCCTTCCTTGATGTTGTCCAACTCGAGGTAGTTCACCAACTCAGGAGGTGCTGAGCCAATGCGTTCCTCAACCGGTTTGGCGAACGCCTGCTGCCAGAATGCAAGTTTCCTGGTTATGTGATTGCGTTGAGCCCAGACTACGTATTCTGTGTCAGCGTATCGAGTGACTACTGCGCCAGCGACCGCGGCCAAGACGCAAAGAGCGGTGAAGCCAAGACATACGAGCAGTGACCTAGCCCTTTGCAACCGGTCTCGACTCAGGACTAAGTAGTAAGGCATGGCTATGAATGGCACAGCAACAACCGCGATATTTAGCCACTTTGGGCATACGAAAGAGCGTGCTTTGCTGTCAAGGTAGTACCAATCGAACAGCAGAAACCCTTCTACGACCATAAATAAGGCGTACCACCATGATGGTTCGAAAATCCTGTGGGATCTGAGGTATGCAGCAACCGCCCCAAAAACGATGGAGAAAATCAGAAATGCGATAAGCGGTCGTTTCCCGGCCATATGAGGTCAGAACCGGTTAGTCCCTTGCGATGCATGGAACTGGGTCATAGTGTGACATAGGAAATGTTTCGTAGAAGTGTTGCAATACCTTCCGTAGCCGCTGAGATTAGATTCCTGCACAACGTGCGAGCCAAAGTCGTTGTACGGCCAGACTTGGCCTTCCAATTCTTCCAGTGATTTCGTTTGATCAAACATAAGCGGTTGCTAATGTGCTTTTACGAAGTTGTAGAAAATCTCTTTTCATCGTCGCATCGTGCCTTAACCCAAAATGGATAGCAACCCTAGGGGTCTGCTTTTGGCACGCTGCTGCCGTTCGCGTTAGGCAGCTCCCGTGGATCGGCTGACGCTGTATATTCTTGCTTATTCCCCCGCCCACATAGCTGATAGTAGCTCCGCCTGCACCAGCACCTGGACGTTTAGCTTCAGCTACAGGTGGCAACTGGCGGTCTTGACCTTGGCTTCCCTGAAGTTCTTTTTGCTGATTCCGGTATCCACTTCAACTTCACCTTTGATTGCTCCCGCAGTGTTTTTGAAAACACCTATAGGTGACTGCCGCAGATTTTTTGTCCGGATCTGTCCGTCATAAGCAGCCATTATTGATGTCACTTCGGCATCGACATCACAGTACACCATCCCGACATTTCGGGTGGATTCATAGTGGGTGATGGTGAATGGAATTCTGATGTAGCAAGTCACCACACAGTAATTATCGGATGTTCCCAGCGTGAGCAGAGGGGCGGCATGAACTGTCCCGGTCATGAGTAATAGCCATAACAATATCTTTGATTTAAGCACGTGACATTCTCTAACGAGTACCGGTGAGGTAAAGGGTGGCTAATGTGGATGCGATCATTACAGTTGTTGGTGCAAACGAAAGTGCAATTCTAAACTACGCCTTTGCTTCTTGTCCCCTGAAGGAGGTGATTCTAATATCTTCAAATTGAACTGCCGCAAAAAAGCTGAGGATAGCTTCGGTTTTTTTCTTGCACTCAATTCAATTCACGGGAGAGATGCGCACGACAAAACCGTGCTGCGCAAACAACCGAGCTGATCGCGAGTTGTGAGTAGCGCTGGGCTTTAAAAGCGGTAACCCATCAGGAAATTTAGGCTGCCCATCGAGCTGCGCTGTGTCAGCGGGCTTTGTTGAGCGGAGCCTGTAAGCCACTTGTATGACAGTCCAGCGTTGCTGAACCATTCCTTGTCGTAATTGTGCACCCAGTTGGCGGTCAGGGCGTAATCCTTGATACCTGCGCTGGCGTTGTAGGCGGTGAGTACATTGCCCGAGGCTGCGGCCTGTGACGCCGTCACGCCGAAGTAAGTCTGGTTGTAGCTGGTATCGCCCCAGTTGAGGTTGATGCCCAAGCGCAGGCGGTCGGCAGCGGAAAGGGGGAAACCAATGCCGCCTCCCAGTTCGGCGTGGGTGCCGTGGCTGCCGGTGGTGATGCCGCTGGAGACGTACCAGGGAGCAAAGCGCTGGTTGAAGAACAAGCCTGCTTCGGGAATGTAACCGATGTCGCCCATGCCGTTCAAGTGTGGATCAGCGTTTTGTCTGCGGCTATGGCCCGGCATCAGGCGTACACCGTATTGCACATCTTTCGCATCGGAAAAATTGTAGCCTATGCCGCGCAACAGGCTGATGAAGAGCTTGCCATTACTGTAGCTGGCATCCAGCAGCGGCATGAAGCGCAGACGATTGCCCGCAGCGCCTTCATAGCGCGGGGCGTAACTTGCGCCGCCGCCCAAGGCGAATCGCCAGACGCCGGCAGGCGGAGCCGTCTCCGTTGAAGGGGCAGAGGGAATGTTCTTGAGCGGCAGGTCGGGAATCGGCTGGATGTCGATGTCGATGTTCGCTCCTAGGGCGGAGAGGGGAGCGGCGGCAGTCAAGAATAAGACAAGTAATTTCATGCAGATTTTCTATTATGGACACAGCTTCATTATTGATGTTTCAACGGATCATGATACTACCAAAAAGGGTGGTCTACATCCAACAAGCAGCGATGATCGAGGAGCGTGTTTGGTCACTCTTGAGCTTGTTGCGTGCGGTGAGATGCAACTCGCCCAAGTCTGCCGGGCAGTTGTTGGCCAGCGCATGCAACTTGAGCCAAGGGACGCAATCTGGCCAATTTTTTGAACCTTAACCGACCTTTTGTGGCAATCGCAAAGAATATGCAAAACGACCTGGATAATTCTGGGTTAAGTTCATAACCGCCAGGAAATATTAATTGATGCTCTCAGCTGACCAATAATGTTATCGAGCGTCTGCTATGGAGGAAATACTCGACCGTCCTGTTTTGGCACAAAGCGGTTATTGCGTTTATGTGAACCGACTGCATCAACACCGACCTTGTTCTTGAACACAGAACATTTTGACCTTAAACCATCACCGAAATCTGATACACGTTACTTGCTGAAACCGGATAACCGCTCCACCGCGCGCACAGTATTCGCCACCAGCATGGTGATGGTCATCGGCCCAACGCCGCCGGGCACCGGAGTGATGTAGCCCGCCACTTCCTTCATCCTGGTTTGAACAAAGTTTTGAACCCTCGCGGCTGCGAGCGCCAATATTGTCTCGGCGCGTCGACTTGGGCGCCCAGCTTTGCTGCTGCGTGCCATGGCCAGCGCGGGTCATACAGCATGCCCCGGGCCAGCGCCACCATGTCTGCCTGTCCGGAGGAGACAATCGTTTCAGCCTGTTCCGGCTCGGTGATCAGGCCCACGGCGATCGTGGTCAAACCGGTTTCGCGCCGGATTCTTTCGGCGAAAGGAACCTGATAGCCCGGCTCAGCCGGAATCTGTTGCAAAGGAGACAGCCCGCCGCTCGAAACATCGATGAATGCGCACCCCCGACGCTGCAGTTCCTTTGCGAAAACGACGCTCTGCTCGATGTCCCATCCGCCGGCCACCCAGTCTGTTGCGGAAATCCGGATGCCAACCGGCTTGTCGTCCGGCACAGCACTGCGTATGGCCTCGAACACTTCAAGCGGGAAGCGCATCCGGTTCTCCAGCATGCCGCCATACTGGTCATCGCGGGTATTCGACAAGGGCGACAGGAATTGATGCAACAGATAGCCATGCGCCGCGTGCAGTTCGATAACGTCCACGCCCAGCCGAAGCGCACGTTGCGCCGCGGACACGAAGTCGTTCCGGATTCGCTGCAATCCAGCGCCATCCAACGCGAGGGGCTGACCACTGTCCGCATCATAGGGCAAGGCGGATGGGGCGGCGGTTTGCCAGCCACCGTTCTCCGGCGCGATTGATTGACCACCCTCCCACGGCACCAGGGTGGATGCCTTGCGCCCGGCGTGTGCCAACTGGATGGCGATGGGCATAGCCGAGTACTGCCGAATCGACTTGAGGACACGAGCAAGCGCCGCCTCCGTCTGGTCGGACCACAGCCCAAGGTCGCGCGGAGAGATGCGGCCTTCCGGCGCTACCGCCGTTGCCTCGGTGAACAGCAGGCCGGCGCCAGACAAAGCCAAGTGGCCAAGGTGAATCAGATGCCAGTCGCTTGCCTGGCCATGCTCGGCGGAGTACTGGCACATGGGCGCGATGGCGATTCGGTTGCTCAAAACCAGGCTGCCAAGGGTGATCGGGGAAAACAGTTTGCTCACAATGAAGGGCTCCAATCGATAGTTTTTTTACACCGCCATGCCCGGCCAAGTCAAGGCCGCGGCGATTAGTGGCCTTGGCATCACCAATGCCCCATCTTCATCGCCGAACAAGCTGTGCGCGAGCGCGAGCTGGAAATTCTGATACCCGTTACTTGCTGAAACCGGATAACCGCTCCGCCGCGCGCACGGTATTCGCCACCAGCATGGTGATGGTCATCGGCCCAACGCCGCCGGGCACCGGAGTGATGTAGCCCGCCACTTCCTTCACGCTGGCGAAGTCCACATCGCCGACCAGCTTGCCTTCCGCGTTGCGATTGATGCCGACATCAATCACGACCGCACCGGGTTTGACCATGTCGCCGGTGATGAAGTTGGGCTTGCCCACCGCCGCGACCAGTATGTCCGCATCGCGGGTGTGCTTGGCTAAATCTACGGTCTTGGAAGTGCAAATCGTCACGGTGGCATTCTTGTGCAGCAGCAGCAGTGCCATCGGTTTGCCGACGATGTTGCTGCGACCCACGATCACGGCGTGTTTGCCCTCGATCGCGATGCCGGTTTTTTCCAGCAGCACCATCACGCCAAATGGTGTGCAGGAGGGGAAGGGTGTTTCGCCGGTCACCAGCGCGCCGACATTTTTTTCGTGGAAGCCGTCCACGTCTTTATCCGGGTTGATCGCCTCGATGACTTTGTGCGCGTCCAGATGCTTGGGCAGCGGCAGTTGCACGAGGATGCCGTGTATCTTGGGATCGCTATTCAACGCAGCGATTTCGGCCAGCAGTGCGGCCTCGGAAATGTCGCTGCCCAACTCGATGTGTTTTGAATACAGCCCCAGTTCCGCGCAGGCTTTGACTTTATTCGCGACATACACCTTGGAGGCGGGGTCGTTGCCCACGATGACTGCCGCCAAGCCCGGTGTTACACCGCGCGCCTTCAGCGCATCGGCGCGCACCTTCCACTCGGCGCGCACCTGCTGGGCGATGGTCTTGCCGTCTATGATTTGTGCAGTCATTTTTTCTTCTTAAGATTTCTTATAAGCTGCGATGCCCTTCATGATTTCCACATGGGCTGCTTCAACTCCTTCCCAGCCTTTGATCTTGACCCATTTTCCCGGCTCCAGTGCCTTGTAGAGTTCAAAAAAATGCTTGATCTGTTCCAGCGTGATTTCAGGTAAATCTTTGTACGTCAGCACATTGTGGTACAGCGGGGTGAGTTTGTCGGTCGGCACCGCGATGATTTTGGCATCATCGCCGCCTTCATCGGACATGCTCAACATGCCGACCGGACGGCAGGGGATGATGGCACCATGGACGATAGGAAACGGGGTAACCACCAGCACATCCACCGGGTCGCCATCATCCGCGATGGTTTCCGGGATGAAGCCGTAGTTGCAGGGGTAGCGCATCAGCGAACCGATGAAGCGATCCACCACCAGCACACCAGAGGTCTTGTCCACTTCGTATTTGACCGGATCGGCGTGTTTGGGGATCTCAACGATGACATTGCATTCGTGTGGTAGATTGTCGCCGGGGCGGACATTTAAAAGACTCATGCGACTTCCTTTCGGTTGATAAAAATTGTGATTATAAGCGATGCCTGACTAAGCCGCGAAACCATATTAGGTTTAGAATGCAACGAGTTCCACTCAGGGAGTTGATGCTATGGCAACGAAGGGAAAGTTAATCGGCAAGATGGTTATCGGACAATCGGGCGGGCCTACCGCGGTCATCAATCAATCGCTGGTCGGTGCGGTGCTGGCGGCGCGCAAGCAGCCCAACATCACCGGCATCCTCGGCGCGCGTCATGGCATCGTCGGCATCATGAAAGAAGATTTTATCGACCTGACCAAGCAAAGTGCCGAGCAACTTGAGCTGGTCGCCACGACTCCGGCGGCAGCACTGGGCTCGGTGCGCCTCAAGCCCGGCAAAGCCGAATGCGAGAAAGTATTCGAAGTGTTCAAGAAAAACGACGTGCGTTATTTCTTCTACATCGGCGGCAACGATTCTGCCGAGACCGCGTACATCATCGCTGAAATGGCGAAGGAAGCGAATTACGATTTTTGCACCGTGCATATTCCCAAGACCATAGACAACGATTTGAAAGTCACCGACCACTGCCCGGGCTTTGCCTCGGCGGCGCGTTTCGTGACACTCGCCTTCATGGGCGATGACAGAGACAACCGTGCCTTGTCAGGCGTCAAGGTCAATGTGGTGATGGGGCGCAGTGCCGGATTCCTGACCGCCGCATCCGCCTTGGCGCGCCAGGCGGAAGGCGACGGCCCGCATCTGATCTACTTGCCGGAGCGCGTGTTCGATATCGAAAAATTCAAGCAGGACGTGCGCGATGCGGTGACGAAATATGGCCGCTGTGTAATCGCCGCTTCCGAAGGCATCACCGACAAAGACGGCAATCCGATCTCGACCAGTGGCGAACGCGATTCGCACGGCAACATCCAGTTGTCCGGCAGCGGCGCGCTGGGCGACACGCTGGCGGCCCTGGTGAAAGAAGCCTTCCCCGGACAAAAAGTGCGCGTACGTGCCGACACCTTCGGTTACTTGCAGCGCTCTTTCCCCACTATCATCTCTCCGGTGGATGCGAAAGAGGCGCGCATGGTCGGCGACTTTGCGGTGAATTACGCCGCCAGCAGCGGCCAGCCCGGTTCAGTGGCGATACGCCGCCTGAGCAGCAAGCCATATTCCAGCGAATGCTTCATCACGCCCTTGTCGACAGTGGCAAAAGTAGCCACCGAGATGAAGGACGAATATATCAATGCGGCGGGCAATGATGTGACGCAGGCGTGGCTGGATTATGTCGGACCTCTCGTTGGTGAACTTCCTAAAATGGGAAGGTTGTAATAGTCGTGAAAATCAATCGAGGTTTATTGGTTTGGTAGGTCGAGTTCAACACCCTCCGAGTGCGAGAACCTCTACGAGGCAAAGTTACGCGATTCTCTACGCAAAAAACCGCGTGAGAAATCGTCAGAGCGGCTTTCCGCGTAACCCGACGCTAATTAATGTTCTTGCGTCGGGTTACAGACTACGACCTAACCTGACTTACAAACTGGGCTGTTCTTTCTGCGAGTGTAAGGTGTTGATGTGAGTGAACACCCAACCATCAGATGGACTGAGGCAGACAAGGAGCGCTCCGCCCGATGGCGTTCCGAGAGTGGCGCAGCGCCGCCCAAGCGCGTGGTCATCGCGGACGACACGATGAAGGCAGATGAGGCATATGGCTTGGCCTGCGAGGGGACTGCACTGTTGTGGCAAGGCGATTTTCAGAACGCGCGGCAGTTGTTGTTGGCGATGTCGCGGCGGGCCGACCGCAAGCCCCGCAAGACATCCGAGGTGGCTGGCGCGGCTTTCAATCTGCATCGCCAGTCACAATCGCAACGCACACGCGCGCTGGCGATGATTTTAGTGTCGCTGGATAGCGATTACACCATCCCGCTGCGCCGTGCGCCGGACATGCGGCAAGCCTGCACAGAAGCGTATGGTGCGGGAGATGGAAAGCTTTTGTCCGGGCACCCGAGCGAGCCTTCCGTGGTGTCGCTGCGCGAACTGCTGGGTTTGATCGGCGCGCATGAATGGCGCAAGAAGGGCGTCGAGATTCCGGCGCTCGGTGCGCGTATCCACCCGCACTATGGCGTGTACTCGCCGGTGCGCGGTGAGTATGTGGGGTTGGTGAACGAAGCGCCGCTGCCTTCGACCGAATTGGCCTTCGACATCGGCACCGGGACCGGCGTGCTGGCCGCGGTGCTGGCGCGCCGTGGAGTCAAGCACATCGTGGCCACCGATCAAGACCCTAGAGCATTGGCGTGCGCCCGCGAGAACATCGCGCGGCTCGGGCTGAGTGCACAGGTGGAGGTGGTGCAAGCCGATTTGTTCCCCGCAGGAAAAGCGCCGCTGATCGTCTGTAACCCACCGTGGATACCGGCTCGCCCCAACTCTCCCATCGAGCGTGCGATATTCGACCCGGACAGCCGCATGCTGCGCGGATTCCTCAGCGGGCTGGCTGCGCATCTCGAGCCTGGCGGCGAGGGCTGGTTGGTGCTCTCGGATATAGCCGAGCATCTGGGCCTGCGTACTCGAGATGAGATGCTGGCTGCATTCGATGCGGCAGGGTTGAAAGTGATCGGGCGGATGGATGTTAAGCCGCATCATCCCAAGGTTTCCGATGCTGCTGATCCGCTGCACACCGCCCGTGCGGCGGAGATCACATCGTTGTGGCGTCTCGCGGGTGCCCGGCCATAACCAGCCACTTGGCTATCGTCTTTCGGGTGCCCGGCCAAAAGCTCTTCGGCTGATAGCCTAGTGGAATGGCTATAACCAATGACTTGCCCAGCGTCCTTTGCTGGGTTAGTCAGATGGCTAGTAGTCCTATCAGAGGTTCTATCATAAGTTTTTCGGAGGGTTCGCTGACTGATCGTGAGAAGAGCAGGGGGTAGATCGAGCCAGCCCAGCTTTTCTATCGTTGGACGCAGACCAGATACTCGCGAAATCTTTGCGCCACGTCGATCGGTTCTTGCACAACATCATGGATAAGGCCGTACAAGGGATAAGGTGCGGTGTCGCACAGGCGGTATTTCCCCATCATTTTAAGCGTATGTATGCCTTCACCACTGATGTCTCCCGTCTCGCCTCTGGCAAGTTTGCGCCCCAGTTCATGATGATGAGATCCGGCACTGGTGGCGGTGGTGATGAGATCACCCAGCCCGGCCAGATGCAAAGGTGCGGCTGGCTTCCCGCCCATCTGTTTCACGATAGAACCCAGTTCTGCCAATGCTGTCACCGCCAGAAAACCGCGCATATTGTCGCCGAGCTGAAGTTCATCCGCCATGCCGAAAGCAATGGCATAAACGTTCTTGAGAATGACAGACCAGGAGATACCCGGTATATCGGTGCTGTGCTTGATATACAGCCTGGTGTCCTGATAAAGGTCTCGCACCTTGCGGTAGATCGAAATATCTGCACAACCCAATTCAGCGAAGGAATATCGATCTGCGCGGATTTCCTCTGAGATCATCGGGCCATAAAGTAAGCAGTAAGGCTGTTGCCCATTGAATATCTGTTCATATATTTGCGCCGGTGTCCGCCCTTTATCATCAAGGCCCTTGGCGATGCTGAGACAAATGCAATGGCTTTGCAAATGAGGGGCGAGCCTTGCAAGAAGTTCATGATGGGGAGAAGCAGGCACACAGAGCAACAAAAAATCGGCTAGTGCCGCTTGTTGTTCAACGTTGATGGAAGGCAAGCCTTCTATAGGGCGGCAGTCATAGATCGCCAATTGATGTTTTCCCCCCAGCAAATGCTCCATCGCATGCCCCATTTCACCATATCCGACGATCAATACACGCGATGGCTTCTGCTTCATAGAATGGGAGGTTAAAGGGGTCAAGGGGGCAAGGTTAAATGCGATCAATTTCAATCGCTGTGTATCCTATTTTTTTCGTATTCCTATGCTTCCTGTGGCTAGAGATATTTCACGGAGGAAACACAACAAACCGGAAATCAACGTCAGCATTGCTGAAATGAAAAGCAGTGAAACTGCGCGCGATGGATCCATGCCTATTTCAGAGCCTACAAAAAGTGCCGCGATCACGATACAGATGAAGAGAGCAGACATTGTGCATAAGCTAACCGCCCAATGAACCCATCGCGCTCTACGCGCAAGCATCGCCATTTCTTCCTTCTGCGCGGACTGCTTTTGATCGCTTGAGTTGCTCAACACCCTGGAGCGATCCACGATGCGGGCGAGACGATTCGTGATCACAGCGAGAATTGCGCCGACACCGGTCAACAGAAATACTGGTGCAACGGCTAGTTGAATGACATGAGCGACAGTCGTAACGTCAGCAGCGCTTTGCATGGCAATACCTTATTTTGGAGTCATTATTAAAGAGCATATCCCGTGCAAACTATCGACACCCAAAAACAGTATTATTCAGACCGGATTAAACACTTTATTTTGTTTCAAGACAAGCGCTATCCGGTGACGATGGGCAGGGTAGAGGCAGAGGTGTTTTGGATCGATCAGGGACAGGCGAAAAAAACAGGGTGGAAGGTCCGCCCTGTTTTCTTGTTCCGCCGGTTTTTGTTCTAACAGCCCGGCTTAAATCAGCGGTACGATCATCAGCGCAACGATGTTGATGATCTTGATCAGCGGATTCACAGCAGGGCCGGCGGTGTCCTTGTACGGGTCGCCCACAGTGTCGCCTGTCACCGCTGCCTTATGTGCTTCCGAACCTTTGCCGCCGAAGTTGCCTTCTTCGATGTATTTCTTGGCGTTATCCCACGCGCCACCGCCGGTGGTCATGGAAATTGCCACGAAGATACCGGTGATGATGGTGCCGACCAGTACGCCGCCCAGTGCCTGTGCGCCGAGTGTCAGGCCGACTATCAAAGGCACTGCAATGGGCAGCAGCGACGGGACGATCATTTCTTTGATTGCGGCCTTGGTCAGCATGTCCACGCAAGTGCCGTATTGCGGTTTGCCGGTTCCTTCCATGATGCCCGGAATTTCCTTGAACTGGCGGCGTACTTCCACCACAACTGATCCGGCGGCGCGGCCGACTGCTTCCATGCCCATCGCGGCGAACAAGTAAGGCACCATGCCGCCGATGAACAGGCCGATGATGACCATGTGGTTGGACAGATCGAAGGTCGTGACCACGCCCCCCAGCTTAGCCTGCAAGGTGTGGGTGTAGTCGGCGAACAATACCAGCGCGGCCAGACCGGCGGAGCCGATGGCATAGCCTTTGGTGACGGCTTTGGTGGTGTTGCCCACTGCGTCCAGCGCGTCGGTGATCTTGCGCACGTCATCCGGCAAGTTGGCCATCTGGGCGATGCCGCCGGCGTTGTCGGTGATCGGACCGTAAGCATCCAGCGCCACGATGATGCCGGCCATGGACAGCATCGAGGTCGCGGCGATGGCGATGCCGTAGAGTCCGGCCAGTTCGTAAGCACCCCAGATCGCCAGACAAACGGCGAGTACCGGAGCGGCAGTGGACTTCATCGAAACGCCCAAGCCGGCGATCACGTTGGTGCCGTGGCCGGTGGTGGAAGCTTCGGCGATATGGCGCACCGGCGCATATTCGGTGGCGGTGTAGTATTCAGTGATCCACACCATGGCAGCGGTCAGTGCCAGACCGATCAAGGTGGCATAGTAAATATGCTGTGCCGAAACCAGCATGCCGTCTATCATCACGCCATCGCCCATCATCATGGTAGTGATGGGGTAGAAGGCGATTGCCGCCAGCATGGCGGAGACGGCCAAGCCGCGATACAGCGCGTTCATGATCTTTCCGCCCTCACGTGCTGTGACGAAAAAGGTGCCGACGATGGAAGCGATGATGGAGAAGCCGCCCAGCACCAGCGGATAGATCACCGCATTCGGACCGGCACCGGTTATCAGTAAACCGCCCAGCAACATGGTGGCGATGATGGTGACCGCGTAAGTCTCGAACAAGTCGGCCGCCATACCGGCGCAGTCGCCGACGTTGTCACCGACGTTGTCGGCGATTACCGCCGGGTTGCGCGGGTCGTCCTCGGGAATGCCGGCTTCGACCTTACCCACCAAGTCGGCACCTACGTCAGCGCCCTTGGTGAAAATGCCGCCGCCAAGACGGGCGAAGATGGAAATCAGCGAACCGCCGAAGGCCAGACCCACCAGAGCATGCGTTGCATCTTCGGTATTGGTGCCCATCATCAGGGTGAGGAAAGCGTAATAGCCCGCCACCCCGAGCAGACCTAAGCCCACTACCAACATGCCGGTGATCGCGCCACCTTTGAAGGATATGTTCAATGCTGCGTTCAGGCTTTCTTTGGCAGCTTCAGCGGTACGCACATTGGCGCGCACCGATACGTTCATGCCAATATAGCCGGTCAATCCCGACAGGATCGCGCCGATGGCGAAGCCGACGGCGGTCGGCCATTTCAGAGCGACAAAAATAACGACAAACAAAATTGCACCGACTATGCCGATAGTGGTGTATTGCCGATTCAGGTAGGCGGAAGCGCCTTCCTGTATTGCGGCGGCAATCCCGCGCATTTTTTCGTTGCCGGTTGGTTTACCGACAATCCATTTGATGGAAAATATGCCGTAAAAGATTGCGACAATGGCGCATAACAACGCAAATCCCAAACCACCTGACATGGTACCCCTCCCTAAAGATAAATCAGCCAACCGCCCCGACATTCAAAACGCATGCTAGAGCACCGAGAAGCAACTTCAGGTGTCTAGGATACTTCGAATTTTGGATAAGCGTCGTACATTTGTTGGCTATAGTGTCGTGCACTTGTGGGTTATAGTGTCGTGCACTTGTGGGTTATAGGATGCAGTCCGTCGGCATAGCGTGCCATAAGTTCCACGTAGTGCGCGGTGTTGGCGTGCAGCGCGGCGATTTCTGCTTCCGTCAATGCGCGTACCACTTGTCCCGGCGTACCAATTACCAGTGAATTATCGGGGATAACCTTGCCTTCGGTGATCAGGGTGTTCGCGCCGATCAAGCAGTTTCTGCCGATGATGCTGTGATTGAGTATCACCGCCTTGATGCCGATCAGGCTGCCTTCACCTATGGTGCAGCCATGCAGCGTGGCCTGATGTCCCACCGTGACGTTTGCTGCGACAGTGAGGGGCACACCGGGATCGGTGTGCAACACCGCACCATCCTGGATGTTGCTGTTCGCGCCGATGTGGATCGGTTCGTTGTCGCCGCGCAGCACGGCGTTGAACCACACGCTGACATTGTTTTCCAGAATGACGGTGCCGATGACTGAGGCATTGTCGGCGATGAAATGTTGTTCACCGCGTAGTTCGGGGACGCGTTCGTTCAGGCGATAGAGCATTGGGAACCTCTATAAATTCATTTTCCGGGCGAATCCACCCGCAAGGAGTAGGCCGACGGGTGCCCCGCTACTGCGTAGCGACCCTCTCGCTCGCGGCGTCGCGTGCTCGCTCACTCCTGTGCGCAGCGGTCGTAGCTTCAGTTACGGGAACCGCGCGGCCTACCCCTTGCGGGTGCGTCTATCTATCCGATATGCCTCGTCATTCGCACAGCCCCCACCTCAATCCTCCCCCGAAGGGAGAGGAGGCGATCGTTCATTCCCCTCTGGGGGAAGGTTAGGAAGGGGGTTGGCGGCTCCTTGCGCTTCATCCCGCAAAAGCGAATTTCTAGAGGCTCCCCATTGTTAATCTTCATCAGTCAGGACAGCCACACCTGCTGCTGCGATTTGCCCGTCCTGGAACGAGCGCACGCCGCTGATCCCCAGGCCACCCACGACCACACCATCAATCTGCAGCGGCACACCGCCTTCGGCAGGGATCATGCCGGGGAGGACGAGATGTATCAATCGGCCGCTCTGCACCGCATCTTCCGAGGCCTTGGTGGGACGTTGAAAAGCCACTGCCGCATGGGCTTTTTGGATCGCAATTTCCACACTGCCAAACTGGGTGTCGTGACTGCGCTGCAAATACAGCAGATGACCGCCATCGTCCACCACGGCGATCACCACGCGCCAGTCGTTGCGTTGCGCTTCGGCTTGCGCCGCTGTGGCGATGCGCTTGGCATCTTCCAAGGTGAGAATGGGTTTGTCAGCCATGATCAGCTACCGCCCAAAGCAGTGAAGATCTGGTCACGTATTTTTTTCACCCCCCCCACCCCGGGAATTTTCACGCACTTCGGTGCTTTCGCGTCGCCGGATTTCTCCCAAGCGGTGTAGTAATCGACCAATGGTTGGGTCTGATCGTGGTAAACGATGAGGCGTTTGATGACGGTATCTTCTACATCGTCGGGACGCTGCACCAATTCTTCACCGGTGAGGTCGTCCTTGCCTTCCACCTTGGGTGGATTGAACTTCACGTGATAAGTACGACCGGAAGGCAGATGCACGCGACGACCGCTCATACGTTGGATGATCTCGCTATCAGCCACTTCGATTTCCACCACGAAATCGATCTGAATGCTGGCATCCTTTATCGCCTGTGCTTGCGGGATGGTGCGTGGGAAGCCGTCGAAGAAAAACCCATTGGCGCAGTCGGTCTCTTTGATGCGTTCCTTCACCAGGCTGATGATGATGCCATCGGAGATCAAGCAACCCGCATCCATCAGCTTCTTTGCCGCGATTCCCGTCGGTGTGCCCGCTTTGGCAGCCGCACGCAGCATGTCACCGGTGGAAATTTGCGGGATGTTGAATTTTTCCTTGATGTAATTCGCTTGGGTGCCTTTGCCTGCACCTGGTGGGCCTAGCAGTATCAGTCTCATTTTTTGTTTACCTCCGATTTTATTTGTGCTTCAAATATTTGTCGTGCCGCGTGCAGATCATGTTCGGTATCAACTCCACCTGGCGGAGCATGCTCAGCGATGACCACACCAATTTTGTACCCATGATACAGTGCACGTAACTGTTCCAGTGCTTCAAATTGTTCAATCGCTGCCGGAGCAAGCTGTCCATAGGCGCGCAGGAAACCGGCGCGGTAAGCGTAGATGCCGATGTGGCGCAGCACGGGTAAATCAGCTGGTAGCGCCCCCCTTCCAATGCCCCCTCGCTCCGCTCTCCCCCTCGGGAGGGAGGAAGAGCAATCGCCTCTCCCTTCGGGGTAACCAGCGACTTGGCCGCCGTTTATTGGCGGCTTAGTCGAATGGCTAGTAGTTTCATCAGAGGATGAAAAGTTAAATGCATCGCGTGGATAAGGAATCGGTGCGCGGCTGAAATACAGCGCGTTGCCATTTTTATCCAGCACCGTCTTGACGATGTTCGGGTTGCGCATCGATGCTTCATCGTGAATAACATGACAGGCCGTGGCAATCGCACATTCAGGATGGGTGTGCAGATGTTCGGCAACGGCGCGGATCAGCGCGGGCGGAATCAGCGGTTCGTCACCCTGCACATTGACCACGATGGTGTCATCCGGCCAATCACATTGCTCAACCACTTCGGCGATGCGATCCGTGCCGCTGGCGTGGCTGTCTTTGGTCAAACACACCTTGAAGCCATGCTCGTGTACCACGTTGGCAATCGCGTGATGGTCGGTGGCGATCCAGATTTGTTGCGCACCGCTTTGTGCCGCTTGTTCGGCAACCCTCACCACCATCGGTTTACCGGAAATCAGCAGCAGCGGCTTGCCGGGTAATCGTGTGGACGCGTGGCGTGCCGGAATGACAACGTGAAAAGCGGTCATTGAATTTTTTCGGCTTCTTCTGGGGTGAGCTTGCGCGCTTCATCGACCAGCATCACCGGAATATCGTCTTCGATTTTGAAGGCCAGCCGGTCAGCCTTGCAGATCAGTTCCTGCGCGGCTTTTTGATAGACCAGCGGAGATTTGCACAACGGGCAAACGAGGATATCAAGCAGTTTGGTGTCCATGGGGGGCGATCTTTCGCAGTATGTGGTCTATCAGGGCTGGGTCGATTTGGGCATCCACACGCAATACCCAATATCGCGCATCAGCGAATGCGGCGCATTTTACCGCATCTTTTTCGGTCAGGAGTAGCGCATCGCAATCCGTGAAGGACAGGTCGGCTGCGCGGTAAGGATGATGGTCGGGAAAAGCGTGCGGCGTGAAGGAGATACCCAGTTTTTCCAGATGCCGGAAGTAACGTTGAGGATTTCCGATGCCCGCGACGGCATGGCTTTTTTGATTATAAAAATGATCTTCAGAGACTTTCATATCGGGGTCGAGCAGGTTATAGAACATATCTCCCGATAAGCGCATCGCATATTGGCCCGCTGGTGAAGAATCGCCGTTCACCACCACCGCGTCCACAGTCTCCAAGCGCGATACCGGTTCGCGTAGCGGGCCGGCGGGGAGCATCAAACCATTGCCAAATCCGCGCGCGCCGTCGATGACCGCAATCTCCGCATCGCGCTGCAGGCGGTAATGCTGCAAGCCATCATCACACAGCACGACATCGCATTGCGGACGGGCTTGCAACGCCGCGCGCGCCGTGGCGACGCGATCCGCACCTACCCACACCGGACAAATATCGCGTTGCGCCATCAACAAAGGTTCGTCTCCGACTTGTGCGGTTGTGCTTGATAGGCTTACTGGTTGCGGGCTTGAGATTGTGCGGCCGTAGCCGCGGCTGACGATGAGCGGATGCCAGCCGCGCTCGATGAGTTGTTGTGCCAAGGCAAGCGTGAGCGGGGTTTTGCCGGTTCCGCCGACACTGATGTTGCCGACCACGATGACCGGTAGCAGCAATTGATGGCTGGTCAGGATGCCGCTGCGATACAACTCGCGACGCAACGCCACCAGCATGCGAAAAACCAGGCTGATCGGGAAAAGAATCAGGTGCAGCGGGGTGATGCGATACCAGTGGTGTTCAAGCCAATTCATGCCTCATTCCAATTCTATTTCGAAGGTCAAACAAGGCTGCGACGAGCAAACGACGCAGACAGTGCTGATAGCACGGCTAGGAGTGAGCGAGGAAGCCAACGCTGTTTCACCGATGAAATAGGATTGGAATTATTTGGGTTGGCTCTGCGTGGTGAAGGTGATGCGCCCATAGCCGGCCCGCCTTGCCGCTTCCATCACGTTTATCACGGATTGATGAGTGGCTTTGGCATCGGCGTTAATGACGATGGTGGGGTCGGTTTGATCGCCCGCAGCATTTTTCAGGGAAGCTGCCAACGCGTCTACACCGGTGTAAGACAGGCCTTGATTGTTGATGGCATAGTGCTCCGAGGCATCCACCGCAACGTTGATGATATTGGCCTTTGTGCCGGATGCTTCTCCGCCCGCTTGCGGCAGATTGATCTGCAATTCGGAAAACTTGGCGTAGCTGGTGGTCACCATCATGAAAATTAAAATCACCAGCAATACGTCTATCATCGGGATCAGATTGATCTCCGGTTCTTCGCGTCTACGCCCAAGTCGGAAGTTCATTACTGATTAACCCGTGCGTTGGCCGTGCACAATCCCAACCAGTTTGATCGCCTGCTGTTCCATCTCTATGGTCAGGGTATCCACTTGCGAGCGGAAGTGGCGGTAAAAAATCATGCTCGGAATCGCCACGATCAGACCATAGGCGGTGTTGTAGAGAGCCACGGAGATACCATGTGCAAGTATCGCCGGCGAGTTGCCTACCGCAGTTTGTGAGCCAAAGATTTCGATCATGCCGACCACCGTGCCGAACAGGCCCAGCAATGGGCTGATCGAGGCAATCGTACCTAAAGTAGTAAGGAATCGTCCCAAATCGTGTGAGACTGCACGTCCCACTTCTTCGACAGATTCTTTCATCACTTCGGGAGGACTTTTGATGTTCTTCAAACCGGCGGCGAAAATGCGCCCCAGTGGCGAGCTACCGGCAAGTTTGGTTAGCATGCCGTCGCTGACACCGCGTTGCTTGAGTTCCTTGATGACTTCGTCCAGCAGGGTGGGAGGAGCGATGCGATGGCTGCGCAAAAACATCAAGCGTTCAATGATCAAGCCGACTGCAATGATGGATGCCAGAATCAAAAACCAGATCGGCCAGCCGGCCGCTTCTACAATTGCAAACACGCGGATTCTCCAAATGTGCTTAAATTAACAGGTCGCAACTGTAGCGTGTCGCACTGAGTTGAGCAACCTTTCTCAGGATTTACTTCAGCACTATTTTGCTAAGCTACCATTTGAAAAGAGTATTTCTGTTTACTCACAAAACCTGTGGATAACTTTGTGGATGACTCTCGGGGATAGCCCTTTAACTTGGCGTGGCGCAAGGGATTTTGTTACTTTGCCTATTTTTTGTAACTAAATAATATCAAATTAAAACAATAAGTTAGCGTAAGTTTATGGTTTTGTTGCTGAGTGAAGTGGTGAAAAGCGGCAAATTTCCTTGGAGTGTGGATTATTTCGGATTGTCAATATGTCTTTCGATCTATTTTTTGAAGAAAAAACGCGCGTTTTTCGAGTCGCGGAACTCAACTTTGCAATCAAGCAGTTGCTGGAAAGCAACGTCCCTTTGTTATGGGTGCGCGGAGAAATTTCTAATTTGGTGAAGGCCGCTTCCGGCCATTTTTATTTTTCACTTAAGGACGATCAAGCGCAGGTTCGTTGTGTGATGTTCCGGCATAAGAACCAGTTGTTAAGTGAGCCGATCAGCAATGGGCAGCAGGTCGAAGTATTAGCGGTCGCTACTTTATACGAACAGCGCGGCGATTTTCAGTTGACCGTCGAGCAGATACGTCCGGCCGGGCTGGGAATACTGTATGAACAATTCGCCAGGCTGAAACAATTGCTGGAAAGCCAGGGCTTGTTCGCCGCCGAGCGCAAACGTGCCTTGCCCGTCTTCCCCAAAAGCATCGGTATCATCACCTCACCGCAGGCCGCCGCATTGCGCGATGTGCTCACTACTCTAAGACTCCGCCTGCCGAGCGTACCGGTGGTGCTGTATCCCACGCCGGTGCAGGGCACCGGCAGCGCGGAGAAGATCGCGCTCGCCATCCAGCTCGCCAACCGGCGCGCGGAATGCGATGTGCTGATCGTGTGTAGAGGTGGCGGCAGCATCGAAGACCTGTGGGCGTTCAATGAAGAAGTCGTGGCGCGCGCGATCGCCGCCAGTGAAATCCCCATCGTCAGCGGGGTCGGGCACGAGACCGATTTCACCATCGCCGATTTCGTCGCCGACGAACGCGCCCCGACTCCCACCGCAGCGGCGCAACGCGTCGTGCCGGATCGCCATGCCCTGCTCAGGGGTTTGCGCGACCAGGCGCAGCACCTGCAACGCGCGCAGCGCAACCGTATGCAGAACGCGATGCAGGCGGTTGATTACCTACAGCGCAGGCTGGTGCACCCCGCGCAACAGTTGCAGCGCCAGACTCAACAATTAGACCAACTGCAACAACGCATGCTGCGCGCCTTTGCCTATCGCAAACAGCATCAATATTGGCAATGGCAATCGCTGGCGCAACGATTGCGCGTCGCGAGCATCGACTTTGCCCGTATGCAAGACCGGCAGGCCAATCTCGCGGATCGTCTTATCAAGGCGATGCACGCAGCACAGGCACAGCGAATCGGGCGAGTGGACAACACTGCGCAACATTTAATCTTGCTTGACCCGACCAAAGTACTGGCGCGCGGCTATAGCATGGTGCAAGACGCAAGCGGCAGCGTGGTGTCGGATGCGGGGCAGGTGACGGTTGGTGCTGAGTTGCGCATTACCTTTGCCAAGGGGTGGGCGCGGACTGAAGTGAAAGAACGGAGTGGGGAATGAGATGAAAAACAATTCAGCCTAGCCCCTTTATCTTTTTTTAAATAGCGGCATGGATGTGGCCGAGGCGGCGGATAGTGAATGACAGGCAGCAAGGGTTGTTTTAGAGTTCTTCTCTTTAGGAGGATGGCATGTCTTTAGGAGGATGGCATGGAAACAACAAGTGGATTTGGTTTTGCAAGAGATGATGAGACTTCCGCTCTAAGCCGCAAAGCGACTGCCCTCAAGGATGCTGGAGATTGGGACGGTGCTATCAATACCTTGCGCGAAATGAAAGAAAGAATGTGGACATCTCCTGTGAATTTCGGCATTGAAGCATGGTGCAGATTGCCTTTAGTATTGCAACAAGCGGGGAGATTTGAAGAATCCGAGCTTGAATTCGAGAAGCTTTTGGAGGAGGTGCCAAGAATGGCCAGGAAATTTTCGTTCATGGATCAACCGGAAGTTTTTGTGGGAAAGCCTGGAAAGCAGGCGATGTATAAACAAACGCTCAAGATTTATACAAAGTTGATAAAGGAGAGGCGTGAACTATCTAGGCAGCGTGAAGCACGCAAAATGGCGAGACTTGCGAAGATAGGCAACAAAACAAAAAATAATGTTGACGGCAGCGCCAAGGTTCCAGCGGTATTCAGGTCTGGGCGAAAAAGCGAAATACAACCCAAGCCAGTGCCAACCTCACCAATGTTGGAACAATACATCCAAATGTGTAATACCTCAATAGAGAGCTTCGACAACACCAGTGATCTGGCAACCAAATTCTATGAGATGACCTTGCTCGAAAAAAACCTGAAAGAGTTGCTGAAAATTGATCCGGAGAATAAGGCAGCTCGGAAAGTAGAGCAGATGATGCCTGAGATGCGTCGCAAAATCGAAGCTAAGGTAATTGCGGCACATCAAATCCGTGAAATCGACCAAACCGATTCGATTTGGCTGGATCAATGCTCGATGCTTCAGCAAGCATGGCAAAACGGTGATTACGATCAGGCAAGGCAGATGCTCCAGAAGATTGCCTATGGAATGGTTGGGACTTCAGTTACGGATGAGCAGCGCGAAGGCTTCAAGCAGCTCATGACATCATTCGCGAACGAAGACCCGCTTTATCGGGACATTATTGACCACGTAATGCCAATTGTTACCGCGCAACCCGGCGTGCTGCAAAGCACGATTTACAAACACTTCCCGCAATATAATCAGGAACAGATGCGCTATGCCTTGTATTTCGCGCATGAGATAGGCGATATACCAAGGCGCAAGAAAGGGCGTAGCTATGAACTGCTGCCACCTGGTCGCGTGATTGACGGTGAGGTTATTGAATTAAAGGGGCCAGAGTGAATTGTTTTTAGCTAGCTGATTTTTGCCGAATACCATGCCACGTCGTCCTCGCCTGAGTCTATATTAACGTAGCGATCCCATCGCTAGTCTTTGCTTTGCGGTATCATCGCGCCCTTGCAAATCTGCTATGCAGTTTAATCGTAATGACATCCGTAAATTTTCTTGATCTTCCTCCATTGCTCAGTGCGCGCGGCACGATCACGCTGCCCGGTTCGAAAAGCATTTCCAATCGCATTTTGTTACTCGCTGCCTTGGCGCAAGGCACGACTGAGATACGCGATGTGCTGTTGTCCGACGACACCGAGCGCATGCTGGATGGCTTGCGCCCACTGGGTGTCGGTGTGGAGAAACTGGAGTCGCATGTGTTCCGTGTGCAGGGCTGTGGCGGTAATTTTCCGGTCAAGCAGGCAGAATTGTTCTTGGGCAATGCCGGAACCGCGTTTCGTCCGCTGACGGCGGCACTGGCGTTGTCCGGCGGTGACTACAAACTGTCCGGTGCACCACGCATGCATGAGCGGCCGATAGGCGATCTGGTGGATGCGTTGCGCGAACTCGGCGCGAACATCGAATACCTGGACAATGAAGGTTTTCCGCCGCTAGAGATTCATCCGGCGACGTTGAGTGGAGCAGGTCGCGTCAGTGTGCGCGGCGATGTGTCCAGCCAATTCCTTACCGCGCTGCTGATGGCCTTGCCGCTGTTGGATAGCGAGGTCACGGTGGAAGTGGTTGGCGAGTTGATCTCGAAACCTTACATCGAAATCACGCTGGCGATGATGGCGCGCTTCGGTGTGCAGGTGCGGCGGGATGGTTGGCGCAGTTTCACGGTGGCGGCGGGGAGCCGTTATAAGTCGCCGGGGGTGATCTATGTGGAAGGCGATGCGTCGTCGGCGTCGTATTTTCTCGCGGCGGGTGCAATCGGCGGCGGGCCGGTGCGCATCGAAGGCGTGGGCAGCGGCAGTATTCAGGGCGATGTGCGCTTCGCCGATGCGCTGGCGTTGATGGGTGCGCAGATCGAACAGGGTACGAACTGGATGGAGGCGCGTGCGCCGGGGTGCGGAAGGGTGATGCCGGAGGCATCGGGTACCCACCGGCCTCCTCCTTGCGGGGAATCAGGGCGACTCAAGGCAATCGATCTGGATTGCAATCACATTCCAGATGCGGCGATGACGCTGGCGGTTGTCGCGTTGTTTGCCGAGGGTACGACCACGTTGCGCAACATCGCCAGTTGGCGCGTCAAGGAAACCGACCGCATCGCGGCGATGGCGACCGAGTTGCGCAAGGTCGGGGCGACTGTGGAGGAGGGCGCGGATTTTATTCGTATCACGCCGCCTGCTTCTCGATCCTCGATCCACAATCCTCAATCCGGCATAGATACCTACGACGACCACCGCATGGCGATGTGTTTTTCGCTCGCCGCCTTCGGCGCGGAGGGAATGCGCATCAACGATCCGCAGTGTGTCGCCAAAACTTTTCCGGATTATTTCGCGCGTTTCCGTGAGGTGGTGCAGGCCGTGCCGGTGATTGCGATCGATGGTCCTTCGGCATCAGGTAAGGGGACGGTAGCGCAACTCGTTGCAGCAAAGCTCGGCTATCACTATCTCGACAGTGGCGCGCTGTACCGCCTGCTGGCGGTGGCGGCGCAGCGCGATGGTGTTCCGCTGACAGACGAAGCGGGTTTGGCGTCATTGGCCGAACGCATGGAGATACGTTTTGAGAGGGAGCAAATCTGGCTGGATGGCGAATTGGTCGGTGATGAGTTGCGCGGCGAACAATGTGCTGCTGCGGCTTCCAAAGTGGCAGCCTTGCCCAAGGTTCGTACCGCGCTGTTGAACAAGCAACACGCTTTCCGCAGGGCTCCGGGATTGGTGGCAGACGGGCGCGACATGGCCTCTGTGGTGTTCCCGGACGCGGCGTTGAAAATCTTTCTTACCGCCAGCGCTGAGGCACGTGCCGAGCGCCGTTATAAGCAGTTGATGGAAAAAGGAATCAGTGCTAATATCGCCGCCCTTTTGCTGGATATACGCGTGCGCGACGAGCGAGATACTCAGCGTAGCGCATCTCCTCTGCAACAGGCACCGGGTGCAAGTCTGCTGGATACCACGGCTCTGAACATCGAGCAGGCAGTTCAGGAAGTGCTGGCACGCTACCCGGCGAAAGGCTCCAAAAGCTAGGCCCCGTTTGACTCTCCGTCATTTGGGAACTTTAACTAACCTCTGTGCTGAACCTTTGTTCGGGGCGGAATTTTTTAGGTGTATCCGATGAACGCAACCGCAACCGCAGCAGCAGCTGTACTAAACCCCGATAGTTTTGCCGCAATGTTTGAAGAAAGTTTGACGCGCAAGGAAATGCGCGCCGGCGAACTGATTACCGCACAAGTCGTGCGTGTCGACCACAACATGGTGGTCGTGAATGCCGGACTGAAGTCCGAAAGTTTAATAGCAATCGAGGAATTCCATAACTCTAAAGGCGAATTGGAAGTCAAGGCGGGTGATTTCGTCACCGTCGCGATCGAATCGTTGGAAAACGGCTACGGTGAAACCAAGCTGTCGCGCGAAAAAGCCAAGCGTTTGGCGGCGTGGCACGAGCTGGAACTGGCCATGGAAGAAGGCAGGATTGTGGAGGGTTTCGTCAGCGGCAAGGTCAAAGGCGGTCTGACCGCGATGGTCAACGGTATCCGCGCATTCCTGCCGGGCTCGCTGGTGGACATCCGTCCAGTCAAGGACACTACGCCTTACGAAAACAAGACCATGGAATTGAAGGTCATCAAGCTGGATCGCAAGCGCAATAACGTGGTGGTTTCCCGTCGTGCCGTGCTCGAAGCGAGCGTGGGTGCCGACCGTGAAGCGGTCATGGAAAATCTCAAGGAAGGCGCGATCGTCAAGGGCGTGGTCAAGAATATCACCGACTACGGCGCATTCATTGACTTGGGCGGCATCGACGGCCTGTTGCACATCACCGACCTGGCATGGCGTCGCGTGAAGCATCCTTCCGAAGTATTGACCGTGGGCGACGAAATCGAAGCCAAGATTCTGAAGTTCGATCAGGAGAAGAACCGCGTCTCGCTGGGCATCAAGCAAATGGGCGATGATCCCTGGAATGGCTTGGCACGCCGCTACCCGCAAGGCACACGCATGTTCGGCAAGGTGACCAATCTGACCGACTACGGCGCGTTCGTGGAAATCGAGCAGGGTATCGAAGGTCTGGTGCACGTTTCGGAAATGGATTGGACCAACAAGAATGTTCATCCTTCCAAGGTAGTGAGCCTGGGCGATGAAGTCGAAGTGATGATTCTGGAAATCGACGAGCAACGCCGTCGTATCTCCCTGGGGATGAAGCAGTGTCAATCCAATCCATGGGATGATTTTGAAATCAACCACAAGAAGGGCGATAAAGTGAAGGGGCAAATAAAGTCCATCACTGACTTTGGTGTGTTCATCGGTTTGGATGGCGGCATCGACGGTCTGGTGCATTTGTCCGACCTGTCATGGAGCCAGCCTGGCGAAGAAGCGGTACGCAGCTACAAGAAGGGCGACGAAGTCGAAGCCGTGGTATTGGCGATCGACGTTGAACGCGAGCGCATCTCTCTCGGCATCAAGCAAATGGAAGGTGATCCATTCGGTGGTTTTGCTTCCAGCCATGAAAAGGGTGCTGTGGTCACCGGTAAGGTGAAATCGCTGGATGCCAAGGGCGCAACGATTGCATTGGAGGGTGATGTGGAAGCGTATCTGAAGGCATCCGAAGTGTCTGCGGATCGCGTTGAGGATATACGCAATTACCTCAAGGAAGGCGATAGCGTGACAGCTGTCATTATCAACGTGGATCGCAAGAATCGCGGCATCAACCTGTCGATCAAGGCTCTGAACAAGACGGAGGATACCGCAGCAATGCAGAAGCTCTCCGCAGAAAGCAATGCCAGTGCCGGTACCACCAATCTGGGGGCATTGCTGAAGGCCAAGATGAGCGGTAGCAAGACCGAAGCCTGAGTTTGAGGTTCCCGACATGATTCGTTCTGATTTGATAGCCAAGCTGACCGAGTTGCATCCGCAACTGCTGGCCAAGGATGCAGAGCTTGCCGTTAAAGTGATTCTGGATGCCTTGTCTGCCACGCTGTCGCGTGGTGGACGTGTCGAGATTCGCGGTTTTGGCAGCTTTGGCCTGAATTATCGTCCGCCGCGTCAGGGGCGCAATCCCAAGACCGGCGACAAAGTGAAAGTGCCGGCCAAGTATGTTCCGCACTTCAAGGCAGGCAAGGAACTCAGGGAGCGAGTCTGCGAAAAGAAATCCTGATTAGGAATTAGCCCTCACCTCAATCCTCTCCCGCTTGCGGGAGAGGAAGCAAACGAGAAAGGCGATTTTCAATTCTTGGCGGCATATCGCAAGGTATAGCCGCCTTTTTTTATGCTATCGTTGCAATGATTTTATCGGGGTGTGCCATGCGTTATCTCAATTGGATTTTACGGGTAGTACTGTTCATCGTGCTGCTTGGCTTTGCAGTCAAAAACGATCAGCCGATCACACTGCGCTATTTTTTCGGCTACGAGTGGCAGTCTTCTCTGGTGATTGTGCTGCTGATATTTTTTGCCGCTGGCGCGGCCGTTGGCGTGCTCGCGATGTTCGCCAATGTGCTGCAACAACGCCGTGAAATCGCAGTTCTGAAGCGCGATATTCGGGTCAAGAATAAACTTGCCGGTATCGGCGAAACGCAACAAGCGCCCAGATAAACGCCTAGATAAACACTTTTAGTTATGGAATTTCAACTCTGGATGCTGCTGATTTTCCCTTTGTTTTTTGGAATGGGGTGGTTGGCCGCACGCATCGACATTAAAGACTTGCTCTCGGAATCGAGTGTGCTGCCGCATTCGTATTTTCAGGGGCTGAACTTCTTGCTCAATGAGCAACAGGATAAGGCCATCGAAGCTTTCATTGAAGTGGTGAAGGTCGATCCGCAAACCGTCGAGCTGCACTTTGCGCTGGGCAGTCTGTTCCGCCGTCGCGGCGAAGTGGATCGTGCTTTGCGTATGCACCACAACCTGGTAGACAGAGCCGATCTGGATGATGACAAACGCCAGCATGCGATCTTCGAACTGGCTCAGGATTATCTGAAGGCCGGAATTCTGGATCGTGCCGAGAGTCTGTTCAGAGAATTGGAAAGCACCCCGTATGCCAAACAGTCTTTGGAATTCCTGCTGGAGTTGTTCCAAAAAGAACATGACTGGCTCAAGGCGATCGCGGTGACGCAACGGTTGGCGGCGGTATCCGGGCAGTCATACAGCAAGCAGGCCGCTTTTTTCTATTGCGAACTGGCGAGCGATGAAATTGCAGGTGGCGATCCAGTCGCGGCACGCGAACATTTGCAACAGGCGTTGCAGGATGATCCAAACGCGGTACGTGCCACCATGATGTTGGGTGATTTGCTCCTCAGCGAGGGCAAGCACGAGGAGGCGATCAACCTCTGGAAAAACATCGAAGCGCAGGATGCGCAATATTTGCCTCTGGTTGCGGAACGCCTGTTGAGTACCTATCAGAGCCTGAATCGTGAAGCAGACGGCATCGCCCTGTTGCGTGAATATTTGAGCAAATATCATTCGCTGGATTTGATGAATGTGGTGTTCACCGGTGTGCTGAAAAACGAAGGCCCCGCTGCCGCCTACCAATTGGTGCGCGATGATTTGGAGCGCAACCCGACCTTGCTGGGCCTGGATAAATTGCTCGAAGCGCGATTGCTGGAAGTGCCTGCGGGCATGCGCGCCGATATTGAACTGGTGAAAGATTTGGTCCACAAACGTACGCGCAATCTGGCCATGTATCAGTGTGACCATTGCGGTTTCAAGGCGCGCCAGTTCTACTGGCACTGCCCGGCCTGTCAGGCTTGGGGCAGCTACTCCCCGCGTCGTGGCGAAGAAACCGGAATGCCGTTATGAGCGACCCAAAAATCATCATCGCGTTGGATTACCCGAATGCTGTGCCCGCGCTGGCGTTGGCCGACAGACTGGAGCCATCGTTGTGTCGCTTGAAAGTAGGCAAGGAACTATTCACTGCCACTGGCCCGGCCTTGTTGGAAGAACTCATGCAGCGCGGCTTTGAGGTTTTTCTCGATCTGAAATTTCACGATATTCCCAGTACCACTGCGCAAGCCTGCAAAGCCGCCGCCAGTTTGGGGGTGTGGATGATTAACGTGCATGCGCTGGGTGGACGCAAGATGCTGGTGGCGGCGCGAGAGGCGATTGTTAGCAGTGCACAGCGTCCAAAGCTGATCGCCGTGACCATGCTCACCAGCATGGCGCAGGAAGATCTCGCCGAAATTGGCATCAACGCGACACCCGCCGAGATGGTGTTGCGTTTGGCGACTTTGGCGCGCGACAGCGGCCTGGATGGTGTAGTGTGCTCAGCGCAGGAAGCCGCGCTGTTGCGCAAACATTGCGGCGATAAATTTTGCCTGGTGACACCGGGCATCCGGCCTGCACATGCCAGCCTCGACGACCAGTCGCGGGTGATGAGCCCGAAAGCTGCCATGCAAGCCGGTTCCAGCTATCTGGTGATCGGTCGCCCGATCACCCAAGCAGCGGATCCGTTGCAGGCCTTGCTCGATATCAATCAGGAGCTTGGTATGAGCCGGAAAAACGGGGGAGAACCGGGATGAATCAGAAAAGCGCAGGGTGGCTATGACCGCGTTACCAAAATTTGATGGAGCAAAAATATTAGTGGTCGGCGATGTTATGCTGGATCGCTACTGGTTTGGCGATGTTAACCGCATCTCGCCGGAAGCCCCGGTGCCGGTGCTCAAAGTCGAACGTGTCGAAGAGCGCCCCGGTGGCGCAGCCAACGTGGCGCGCAACATCGCCGCACTCGGTGCGCAAGCTACGCTGCTGTCGGTGGTCGGAAACGACGAAGCGGGTGCTTGCCTGGAAAAGTTACTCAATGAGCACAGCAACCTCACTGCGTTGCTGCATCGCGATAACACCATTTCCACCATCATCAAGTTGCGCGCCATCGCGCGCCACCAGCAGTTGCTGCGCATTGATTTTGAAACGCCGCCCAGTCACGAGGTGCTGCACGCCGCACTTGAAGATTTTCGCGTGCAGTTGCCGCTGGCTGATGCAGTGATCCTGTCCGACTACGGCAAGGGGGGGTTGACGCATATTGCCGAAATGATTCGGCTGGCGCGTGCTGCGGACAAACCGGTGTTGGTCGATCCCAAGGGCGATGATTACGCGCGTTATCGCGGCGCAACCTTGCTAACACCGAATCGCAGCGAGTTTCGCGAAGTGGCAGGCAGCTGGAAAACCGAAGCCGAACTCAGCACAAAAGCAGAGAAACTGCGCACCGAATTACAACTCGACGCGCTGCTGGTCACGCGCAGCGAAGACGGCATGAGTCTGTTTCGCGCTAACGAAGTGCAGCACGAACCGACCCACAGCCGTGAAGTGTTCGATGTCAGCGGTGCGGGCGACACCGTGATTGCCACGCTGGCGGTGATGTTGGCGAGCGGCGCGGATTTGCCCGAAGCCATGCGCATCGCCAATCGTGCAGCGGGCATCGTGGTCGGCAAGCTGGGGACGGCGGTGGTCAGCCGCGATGAGATCGTGCAGGATATGCAAGGTTGAAGGGTGGCGCGGGGCTTATGGTTTTACCATTACCCCTTCACTCTTATCCCTTATCGTTACCCGCCATGTCAGATTTTAGAGAGGAATAGCTATGTATTACATCATCACCGGCGCGGCCGGATTTATCGGTTCCAACCTGGTCAAAGCACTCAATGAGCGCGGCGAGAACAACATCATCGCGGTGGACCATCTTAAGAACGCTGACAAGTTCAAGAATCTGGTGGATTGCGAAATCGCCGATTATCTCGACAAAGAAGACTTCCTGGAAAAATTGCAGGATGGTTTTTTCGATGGGCTGATCAGCGCGGTGCTGCATCAGGGCGCGTGTTCGGACACCATGGAAACTGATGGCTGCTACATGATGGAGAACAACTACCAATACACCCTGGAGTTGCTGAACTACTGCCAGAATGAAGAAGTGCCGTTTCTGTATGCCTCGTCCGCATCGGTGTACGGTGGTGGCAGCGTGTTCAAGGAAAGCCGCGAATGCGAAGCCCCGTTAAACGTGTATGCCTATTCCAAATTTCTGTTCGACCAGATCGTGCGTCGCCGCTGGCAAAAGCGCAATGCGCAGATTGTCGGGCTGCGTTACTTCAACGTGTACGGTTCGCGCGAAGCGCACAAGGGGCGCATGGCCTCGGTTGCATATCACTTCTTCAACCAGTATCGCGCCGAAGGTCGGGTCAAATTGTTCGAAGGCTGTGGCGGCTACGCCAACGGCGGACAACTGCGCGACTTCGTCTCGATTGAAGACGTGGTAAAAGTGAACATGTATTTCCTGGACAATCCGCACAAATCCGGCATCTTCAATCTGGGCACCGGACAAGCGCAAAGTTTCAACGACGTGGCGGTGGCGACCATCAATACCTTGCGCGTTGCCGAGTCCAAGCCTGTGCTGGGTCTCGTCGAGATGCAACAACAGGGACTGATCAGTTACATTCCGTTCCCCGAGCAACTGCGCGGCAAGTATCAGAGTTACACCCAAGCCGATATCAGCGCGCTGCGCAATAGTGGCTATGCCGAACCGTTCCTGAATGTGGAACAAGGTGTGGCAAGGTATGTGGAGCAAATGCTTAAGATGGCGGTATAGATACGGTTGCTTGATTAATTACAGAGTATACGTGTACCCATCCCTAGAAAATTTCGTCGGCAACACCCCGCTGGTGCGCTTGAAGCGTATTCCAGGCAATACCAGCAATGTGCTGTTGGCTAAGTTGGAAGGCAATAATCCTGCCGGTTCGGTGAAGGACAGACCCGCGCTTTTCATGATTGCGCGTGCCGAGCAGCGCGGCGAGATCAAGCCGGGCGATACATTGATTGAAGCGACCAGCGGTAACACCGGTATCGCGCTGGCCATGGCGGCGGCGATGCGCGGCTACCGCATGATATTGGTGATGCCGGAAAATCAAAGCGTGGAGCGCCGTCAGATCATGCGTGCATTTGGCGCGGAACTGGTGCTGACCGCGAAAGAAGGCAGCATGGAGCTGGCGCGCGATACGGCGGAAAATCTGAGTGCCGAAGGCAAAGGCATCATCCTCGATCAATTCGCCAATCCGGATAATCCGCTGGCGCACTATGAAGGTACTGCACCGGAAATCTGGCGCGATACGGATGGCAAGCTCACGCATTTCATTAGCAGCATGGGCACCACCGGTACCATCATGGGTTGCTCGCGGTTTTTCAAGGAACAGAAACCCAACATTCAGATCATCGGCGTGCAGCCGGAAGAGGGCGCACAGATTCCCGGTATTCGAAAATGGCCGCAGGCCTATTTGCCGAAAATTTACAACGGCAAGGATATCGACAGGCTGGAATATGTGAACCAAGCGGACGCTGAAGAAATGACGCGCCGTTTGGCGCGCGAGGAAGGCATCTTCTGCGGTATTTCTTCCGGCGGTGCGTTGAGTGTTGCGCTGCGTATCTCACAGCAAGTCGAAAATGCAGTGATTGCGTTCATTGTGTGCGATCGCGGCGACCGCTATCTTTCGACGGGCGTATTCCCTGTCTGATAGGCTCAGCGCAGCAAATGCGGCTAGAATAGTCACGTCTAACTTAAACAGAAAGATGACTGTCGTTGATGAGAGTAGAGGCAATTCGCCATGCGGGGAATGCAGCGCGGATATGGATGTTATCCGTGGCTGTTTTGTTTGTGGCCAATGCAAACGCTTTAGGGCTGGGCGAGATTCAAGCGAACAGCAATCCGGGCGAGATGGACAAGGCGCAGATTGCGCTGATCCCGTCTGTATCTACCGAGCAAGCGGAAAATTCACAGCGCCCTGAAGGGACAAAGCCTAAGCAGCCAAATTCTGGGAGCGTGGCCGCGCCCCAGCATGGAGAGACGAAGCCCGCCGTAATCAAAAAGCCGGGTGTGCATAGTATAAAACACAGCAAACAGATGTCAGGCGTAGCATCACCATCCCTTCGACTACACTCAGGACAGGTTTTATCCGGTTCAGCATCGCGTGCGGCTGGCAAGACATCCGGCGATGTTGGCAGCGAGCAAAACACCATGCCGTTTGGCAAGTTTCCGTTGTTGCTTTCAATGAAGTTATCCCTTCCCGGAAACGAGCCAGTTCGGCCAGACAACTCGACAAAAATTGGCGAGGCACTGCAGCCGGATTCGATCGCGAAAGAAAAAACGCTCAGTGTGTTGAACACTCAGATCACCGAAATGGAACAGATGATCAAGGCGCAGCAAAGTCAGTTGGATATTTCGACGAACCCGTCCTATTCGCGTGTTGCCCCTTCCGGGGTGCTTGCACAGAGTTCAGCGGTTGGTGGTTTGTCCGGGGTTAGCAGCGTGCTTGGGGTTGGCAATGAGCAGCCCAAGCCGAAAATTGTTGCGCCAGTTCTTCGGCAAACAAGCAAGGAAGAGAATAGTCGGGTCGAGTTGCTTAAGATGAGTTGGATAAAACCGGCAATAGGGCTAGGCTTGGTGTTGCTTGCCGTGCCGGGTTTCGTCTGGTATCGCAGATATAAGACTAAGCAGCAATGGAAGCGCGGCTCTTTCCATGATTTAAGTGATGTGCACGACCCTGAATTGGTAGAGCCGCCTGTCATTGTTCAAACGGTTTTGCCAGTGGATGAGCAAACAATTAAAACTCCCGCTTATAACGAAGAGAAATCCCAGTCCATTCTGCCGCCCGAATATGAGATGTTGGAAGAAGCGGACATTTATCTGCGATTTGGACACGACAAACTTGCCGAGGAGGTATTGAGGGAAGCCATTAAGATCAATCCGAAAAATCCGCACGCTTACCTGAGGTTGTTGCGTATTTATTTTGCGCGAGAGGATAGCATCGCCTTCCTTGCGGTGGCGCAGCATCTGAAGTTGTTGGGGGATGGAATGGCTTGGGCAAAGGCAACGGAGATGGGACGCAATCTGGATCCGAATAATGCCCTTTATAGCTAATTGAACTGCACAATTTTTGGTTTGGATAATGCCGGATTCTGTGCGAAATAGCGTCTGTTGCATGGTGCACGAAGAAGGTATCTTCGGCGGCGCTTCCACCGGTGGCGCATTGAGTTTAGCACTGCGCATCTCGCAACAAGTTGAGAATGAGGTGATTGCCTTTATCGTGTGTGATCGCTGCGATCGTTATCTATCGACTAGTGTGTTTCCTGCTTGACGGTTTTTTCCTGGGGAAACAAGCGCGCTAATTAAGTTATGCCTAAGACCATATTACCCAGCCTTGGAGTTGGACATAAGTATCTTTATAACAGCCTTCCGGTCGTTTTTTGCGGCTAACGCGAGTGGCAGATTCCCGTCGAGATTTTTGATGCTCGTATCGGCACCGTGGTGCAATAGTGTTCTGACGATTTCGGTGTAACCTTCTGCGGCAGCTTTGTGCAAAGCAGTCGAACCGTCGCGTGTTGCCAAATTCAGGTTGGCACCACTGTCAATTAACAGCAGCACATCTCCCAAGCGACGGTGTATTGTTGCCTGAAATAAAGGTGTCATGCCAGAATGGTTGCATGCGTCAACCCCCGCGCGATTTTCGATAAGTAATTTTGCACTAGATGTTTGTCCTGCACCCACAGCCCAATGCAAGGCGGTGTTGCCGAGTAAGTCGCTGGCGTGTACGTTCGCGTTATGTTTAATCAGAGTTCTGATAACTTCATTGTGCCCATTGAAAGCGGCCAGCATCAGGGGAGTCCAGCCACGTTCATTATGAATTTCGGTGTTGACACGAGCTTCAAGAAATAACGCGACTGCTGGGCGATTGCCTGTTTCTGCCGCGCTATGAAAACCCCGGGCCGAGCCGGGAATGCCAAATCTTTTTAATGCCTTTGTTGTTGTATCTGAAAGCGGTTTCCATACATTGCTCATTGCGATAGAGACTGGGGGCCTGAAGTCGGAAAATTTATTTGCAGATACCTCCCAAATATCAGGCTTCTTGTGAGGTTTGTGCGAGCTGGCATGCATCAGGCTCAAGCGGATAATTTCAGCCGCAACATCGGGAGGAAAACCGGAACGGTCCTCGCGGTCACTCACCATCAATTCCATAAAATAATTACTCATTCCGGGCTCATCCCAGAGCAACATGATCTGCGCAAGAATTCGTGGATATTTACTTTCCAGCAAGTATGGATAGAACTTCGTTTCCCCACCTAATATTCTGAGTAGTCTCTGATCCATCGGTTCTTCCCCATAATTTATTTCTAGTTGATCTGCGCGATTTTTGGTTTGGATAATGCCGGATTCTGTGCGAAATAGCGTTTGATGCCACCCAGAATCGCATTGGCAAGTTTCATCTGATAGTTTTTGTCATTCAAGCGACGCTCTTCGCTGGGGTTGCTGATGAAAGCAGTTTCAACCAGGATGGACGGGATGTCCGGTGATTTCAGCACGGCGAATCCTGCCTGTTCCACCCGTCCGCGATGCAGGTCGTTGATGCCGCCCAGTTCGTTCAGCACATGTTTGGCGAGCTTCATGCTGTCGGTGATGGTGGCGGTCTGTGACAGGTCGAGCAGGGTGCGCGCAAGGTAGGGGTCTTTTACCGCGATGTTCACGCCCCCGATCAAGTCTGCTTCGTTTTCCTTTTTTGCTAACCAGCGTGCGGCGGTGCTGGTCGCACCGTGTTCAGATAAGGCAAATACCGACGAACCACGCGCATTCGCTTTGATGAAGGCATCTGCATGGATGGAGATGAACAAATCTGCGTTCACTTTGCGTGCTTTGGCGACGCGCCCAATCAGCGGGATGAAGTAATCTCCGTCGCGAATCAGTATGCCGCGCATATTTGGCACATCATCGACCAATGCTTTTACCTTGCGTGCAATCGCCAGTGTCACATTCTTCTCGCGAGAGCCATATCTTCCCCGCGCACCTGGGTCTTCGCCACCGTGTCCGGCATCGATCGCGATGATCAGGGTGCGTGCCCGCATTTCAGGCAGACTGGGCGTTGCGGTTGCGCTGGGAGGCGGCTTATCGTTGTTGTCGATACTCAAGCTCTGGGCCATCTGCAGTTTGTCTTCCGGGTGCCCGGACATAACCAGCGACTTGGCGGGCGTTGTTTGCTCGCTTAGTCGAATGGCTAGTGGTTCCATCAAAAGCTTTTCGTCGGCAGGAGCTTTTTCTGCGGGCTGATTGGTTGTGGTGGGTGTGCCCGCAGTTTCGGGGATGCTGATTCTGGGTTGCTCGAGCAAAGCCATCAGCGGGTCAAGCGGCGGCCGGGCGGGATACACGTCCAGCACCAGGCGATAGCCGTATTCAGCGACCGGCTTAAGGACAAATAGCTGGGGCTTGGCCTCGCTTTTCAAGTCCAGCACCAAGCGCACCACGCCGGGCTTGAAACGCCCCACGCGTACGCTCTTGATGTAGGGATCGTCGTTGCCGATCAGCTTGGCCAGGTCGTTAAGCGCGTTGCCGAGTTCAACTTCCTCCAAGTCAATTACCAAGCGTTCAGGATTGCTCAAATTGAACATGTTGTGGCGGATGGCCTGTTTGGATTCGAGCGTCAGGCGTGTGTAATCTTGCGCTGGCCAGACACGCGCCGAATTGATGGCGATGGCTGCGTGCCCCTGTGGCAGCCAGAGAAAAAACGATAATGTAACGAGTTTTAAAACTGCTTTAAGCATTCTCGTCCTGTTGGTGTGTTGCCCCTAATCTCGACGTTGCGCCCATGCGACAAAATTTCAAACATAATCTCCACATCGGCTTGCGGAATCAATCCCTGTGCGTGTTCCGGCCATTCGATGAAAAATATATTGTGCCCGTCAAACTCATCGCGGAACCCGGCTGCTTCCCATTCTTCCTCATCGTGCAGACGATACAGATCGAAGTGGCGAAATTCTAACCCAGCGGCATTGTAAGGCTCAACTAGTGTATAGGTGGGGCTCTTCACGCGACCGGAATAACCCAGCGCGTTTAGCACAGCACGCACCAAGGTGGTTTTGCCAGCCCCCAGATCACCATGCAGATAAATCACTATACCGGGTTTGAGGCGCGCCGCGAGGCGTTGCGCCAGCGCGACGGTCGCGCTTTCATCGGCTAGATTCATGCTGATTCGGCTATCATCGTGACTATGCAAAATAGAAAACCTCAACAGGGGCAAAACGGAAATCCTCAGCAGGTAAATTACGCCGCGCTTGCAGCACAGATACGCGGGTGGGCGCATGAGCTTGGCTTTCAGGCCGTGGGCATCAGCGACACCGATCTTTCTGCGGCGGAAAGCGGCCTGTTGGAATGGCTCGCACTCGGCTGGCACGGCGAACAGGATTATATGGCAAATCACGGCACCAAACGCAGCCGTCCGGCAGAGTTAGTGCCCGGCACCTTGCGCGTAATTTCGCTGCGCATGAACTATTTACCGCCCCAGGCACGCGACAGTTGGCAAGTGTTGGCAGAGGGCGAGCGCGCCTTCATTTCGCGCTATGCCTTGGGGCGCGATTATCACAAAGTGCTGCGCAATCGCTTGGCGAAACTGGCCGATAAAATTCGTGCTGAAGTCGCCGACTTCGACGGGCGTGTATTCACCGACAGCGCGCCGGTGATGGAAGTGGAACTGGCGCGCAAAGCCGGCCTGGGTTGGCGCGGCAAGCACACCTTGCTACTATCGCGCGAACACGGCTCGTGGTTTTTTCTCGGCGAAATTTACCTGAACCTGCCGCTGCCAGTGGATATACCGCAAGAAGAACATTGTGGCAGTTGCACACGCTGCATCGAGATATGTCCGACCCAAGCGATCATCGCGCCGTATCGGCTGGATGCGCGCCGCTGCATTTCCTATCTCACTATCGAACTCAAGAGCAGCATTCCGGTCGAGTTGCGCCCGCTGATCGGCAATCGCATCTACGGTTGCGACGACTGCCAGTTGGCGTGCCCATGGAATGGTTTTGCGCAAACCACAGTCGAGCCGGATTTTGCAGTGCGGCACGGGCTGGATGATGTGTCGCTCGCGGAGTTGTTCGCGTGGGATGAAGCTGAGTTCAAAACCAAGCTTTCGGGCAGTGCCATCTATCGCATTGGCCACGAACAATGGCTGCGCAATATTGCCGTGGCACTGGGTAATGCGACTAAGAGTATCGTAGTGATAGCCGCATTGAAGTCGCGCGCCGAACATCCATCCGAGTTAGTGCGAGAACACGTTGCGTGGGCGCTGTTGCAACACGCTAATAGATGAACCTATTGCGCAATTCTTCCAGATTCAACTCGCGCAAAATCTGCTCAAGTCTTTCCTGCGCATTTTTTCTCGCCGCGCCTTTGCGGCTGGCGATAATCAGCTCGTTCTTCATCGAATGTTCCCAGCCGACCAATTCTGTCACCGTCACCTGATAACCATGCGCTTCCAGTTGCAAACAGCGCAGCACGTTGGTGAGGTGGCTGCCGAATTCGCGAGTGTGAATCGGATGCCGCCAGATTTCCGAGAGCGGTGTTTTGCCAAATGACTGGTTTTTATTTTTGTTCAACACTGCCGCGACTTCGGCCTGACAGCACGGTACCAGCACAATGAATTTAGCCTGTTTGTGTAGAGCGAATTTGATCGCATCGTCGGTGGCGGTGTCGCAGGCGTGCAGTGCGGTGACTACATCAATTTGCTCGGGCAGTTGCGGCGAGTGGATAGATTCTTCCACCAACAGATTCAGAAACGACATGCGCGCAAAGCCCAGCTTGGCCGCCAATCCTTGCGATTTGCTGACCAATTCCTCGCGGGTTTCGATGCCGTAAATATGCCCAGAAATATGTTCAGTCTCGCGTGCCTTCAGGAATAAATCGTAGATGATGAAACCCAGGTAGGATTTGCCCGCGCCGTGATCCGCCAGCGTCAGATTTTGCTTGGCGGCGAGTACTTCATCCAGCAACGGTTCGATGAAATGAAACAAGTGATACACCTGCTTCAATTTGCGCCGGCTGTCCTGATTGAGCTTGCCGTTACGCGTCAGGATATGCAACTCTTTGAGCAACTCGACGGATTGATTGGGTTTGATTTCGAGGATTTTGTTCATGATGTGTTTGTGCTTTAGCCGAATTTGATTTTCATTACCAACACGGCCCCCGCCAATAACAGCGTGACAGAGTTGGCGATGATGATCGGCCATGATTCGAGCAGGATACCGTAGGCCAGCCACAGCGCGACCCCGATCGTGAACAGGATATACATACCCAATGAGATGTCAGCGGTATGGTTGGTGCGCCATACTTTCCAAGCCTGCGGGATGAAGGCTGTGGTGGTAAGTGTAGCAGCGGTACTGCCGATCCAGTCAGTAATGGTCATGTCCACCTCTAAAAATCCAGATTTCATCCCAACTGATGGAGCTACTGATATGACTACTAGCCATCTGACTAACCCAGCAAAAGACGCTGGGCAAGTCATTGGTTATAGCCATTCCACTGATGAAACTCCTAGCCATTCCACTAGGTTGTCAAAGAACGACAACCAAATGGCTGGTTATGCTGCGTTGCGGAAAAAATTTCTTGCTAACATATCTATCATATGTGGCGCGGCAAAATTTTTTCCACGCCTTGCATTTGGGTGAACTCTGAATTTTTAGAGGCGCCCATGGGTGTTATCTGCTGTTTCATTGAGCGGCGATTATAGCGTTGCTGCAAAGTAGGTGCGGAACATGAATAACAGTTGTAGGTAAGTGGGGGTGCTGCTTCAGTCATGCGGGGGAAAATAAAAAACGCATATAGTGTTTGACGAGGTTGGGATGCTTTGTTATAGTGGCGGTCTTCGCTGACGCGGGGTGGAGCAGCTCGGTAGCTCGTCGGGCTCATAACCCGAAGGTCATAGGTTCAAATCCTGTCCCCGCAACCCATCAGCCAGTTCTTTAAAAAACAAACAAACAACCGACGAGTGTAGGTACTTGGTTTTTGGGAAGTTTTTGCATCCTTCGGGGTGTGGGAACGACTTTAAAAATATAGTAGCAACCTACGCGAAGTCGAAACAAATCATGCAAGTGATTTACTTTGAGTAGGACCGATTCTGCAAAGAATCAAAACAGGTATTGAACTGAAGAGTTTGATCCTGGCTCAGATTGAACGCTGGCGGCATGCTTTACACATGCAAGTCGAACGGCAGCACGGGGGCAACCCTGGTGGCGAGTGGCGAACGGGTGAGTAACATATCGGAACATATCCGGAAGTGGGGGATAACGTACCGAAAGGTACGCTAATACCGCATATGCCCTGAGGGGGAAAGGAGGGGATCGCAAGACCTTTCGCTTTCGGAGTGGCCGATATCGGATTAGCTAGTTGGTGAGGTAAAGGCTCACCAAGGCGACGATCCGTAGCTGGTCTGAGAGGACGACCAGCCACACTGGAACTGAGACACGGTCCAGACTCCTACGGGAGGCAGCAGTGGGGAATTTTGGACAATGGGGGCAACCCTGATCCAGCCATGCCGCGTGAGTGAAGAAGGCCTTCGGGTTGTAAAGCTCTTTCAGACGGAAAGAAACGGTCACGGCCAACACCCGTGACTAATGACGGTACCGTCAGAAGAAGCACCGGCTAACTACGTGCCAGCAGCCGCGGTAATACGTAGGGTGCGAGCGTTAATCGGAATTACTGGGCGTAAAGCGTGCGCAGGCGGTTTTGTAAGACAGACGTGAAATCCCCGGGCTTAACCTGGGAACTGCGTTTGTGACTGCAAGACTAGAGTGTAGCAGAGGGGGGTAGAATTCCACGTGTAGCAGTGAAATGCGTAGATATGTGGAGGAATACCGATGGCGAAGGCAGCCCCCTGGGCTAACACTGACGCTCATGCACGAAAGCGTGGGGAGCAAACAGGATTAGATACCCTGGTAGTCCACGCCCTAAACGATGTCAACTAGGTGTTGGGGAAGGAGACTTCTTTAGTACCGCAGCTAACGCGATAAGTTGACCGCCTGGGGAGTACGGTCGCAAGATTAAAACTCAAAGGAATTGACGGGGACCCGCACAAGCGGTGGATTATGTGGATTAATTCGATGCAACGCGAAAAACCTTACCTACCCTTGACATGTCAGGAAGATACCAGAGATGGGATTGTGCCCGAAAGGGAACCTGAACACAGGTGCTGCATGGCTGTCGTCAGCTCGTGTCGTGAGATGTTGGGTTAAGTCCCGCAACGAGCGCAACCCTTGTCATTAATTGCCATCATTCAGTTGGGCACTTTAATGAGACTGCCGGTGATAAACCGGAGGAAGGTGGGGATGACGTCAAGTCCTCATGGCCCTTATGGGTAGGGCTTCACACGTAATACAATGGTCGGTACAGAGGGTTGCCAACCCGCGAGGGGGAGCCAATCTCAGAAAGCCGATCGTAGTCCGGATTGCAGTCTGCAACTCGACTGCATGAAGTCGGAATCGCTAGTAATCGCGGATCAGCATGTCGCGGTGAATACGTTCCCGGGTCTTGTACACACCGCCCGTCACACCATGGGAGTGGAATCTGCCAGAAGTAGGTAGCCTAACCGCAAGGGGGGCGCTTACCACGGTGGGTTTCATGACTGGGGTGAAGTCGTAACAAGGTAGCCGTATCGGAAGGTGCGGCTGGATCACCTCCTTTCTAGAGAATCCAAAGGCTGAGTGCCTACACTCATCGGTTGTTTAAGAGCAGGAACGAGGATTGAGGATTGAGTTGGGGCAGCGTGCTGCTTTACCCCCCTCGCTCCTCGCTCCGCGATCCTGAGAAGTTACAGGGTCTGTAGCTCAGCTGGTTAGAGCATTGTGTTGATAACGCAAGGGTCGTTGGTTCGAGTCCAACCAGACCCACCAGAGCAAGGAAAAATGGGGGTTTAGCTCAGCTGGGAGAGCACCTGCTTTGCAAGCAGGGGGTCGTCGGTTCGATCCCGTCAACCTCCACCAACCACTTTGAAATCAAGTCAGGTTGGTGGCAAGAAAATATAGAGTGAGTTGTGAAAACTGCATCGTGGACCGGGATCGGTTCACTGTACAGCTTTCACCATTTATGGTGAGCCGTTCTTTAAAAATTTGGAAGAAGTAAAGAAAGTGATTCACGCGCGAGCGTTGATGGGGCGACCTATTGATGCGAGCGTATGAAAAACAATGGGTTTTGATTGTATCAAGCCGTATTGATGCTAGTCGTATCGATGCGGTCACAAATGCGAAACACGAATAACGCCTTGGCTGTAAGGTTGAGGGCTTAACGTTATAGGGTCAAGCGAATAAGTGCATGTGGTGGATGCCTTGGCGATTACAGGCGATGAAAGACGTGTTAGCCTGCGAAAAGCGACGGGGAGCTGGCAAAAAGCTTTGATCCGTCGATCTCTGAATGGGGAAACCCGACCCGCAAGGGTCATTCCTGATTGAATACATAGATCAGGTAAAGCGAACCCAGGGAACTGAAACATCTAAGTACCTGGAGGAAAAGAAATCAACCGAGATTCCGAAAGTAGTGGCGAGCGAAATCGGAACAGCCGGCAACTTTTAGCTTATGTGTTAACAGAACAGTCTGGAAAGGCTGGCCATAGTGGGTGATAGCCCCGTAAGTGAAAACACAGAAGTGGAACTAGGGTTGCGACAAGTAGGGCGGGGCACGAGAAACCCTGTCTGAACATGGGGGGACCATCCTCCAAGGCTAAATACTCGTAATCGACCGATAGTGAACCAGTACCGTGAGGGAAAGGCGAAAAGAACCCCGGAAGGGGAGTGAAATAGACCTGAAACCGCATGCATACAAACAGTGGGAGCGGACTTGTTCCGTGACTGCGTACCTTTTGTATAATGGGTCAGCGACTTACATTCAGTAGCGAGCTTAACCGAATAGGGGAGGCGCAGCGAAAGCGAGTCTGATAAGGGCGATAGTTGCTGGGTGTAGACCCGAAACCAAGTGATCTATCCATGGCCAGGATGAAGGTGTGGTAACACACACTGGAGGTCCGAACCCACTAATGTTGAAAAATTAGGGGATGAGCTGTGGATAGGGGTGAAAGGCTAAACAAACTTGGAAATAGCTGGTTCTCTCCGAAAACTATTTAGGTAGTGCCTCATGTATCACTCTCGGGGGTAGAGCACTGTTATGGCTAGGGGTCTATTGCTGACTACCAAACCATTGCAAACTCCGAATACCGGGAAGTGCGAGCATGGGAGACAGACATCGGGTGCTAACGTCCGGTGTCAAGAGGGAAACAACCCAGACCGCCGATTAAGGTCCCCAAGACATAGTTAAGTGGAAAACGAAGTGGGAAGGCTAAAACAGTCAGGATGTTGGCTTAGAAGCAGCCATCATTTAAAGAAAGCGTAATAGCTCACTGATCGAGTCGTCCTGCGCGGAAGATGTAACGGGGCTCAAACTATGCACCGAAATCGCGGATNNAAGTGCGAATGCTGACATGAGTAGCGATAAAGGGAGTGAAAGGCTCCCTCGCCGAAAGCCCAAGGTTTCCTGCGCAACGTTCATCGGCGCAGGGTGAGTCGGTCCCTAAGGCGAGGCAGAAATGCGTAGTCGATGGGAAACAGGTTAATATTCCTGTACCTCAATGCAATGCGATGTGGGGACGGAGAAGGTTAAGCAAGCCGGGTGTTGGATGTCCCGGTTCAAGCGTGTAGGAAGACTCTTCAGGCAAATCCGGAGGGTCAATTCCAAGGCGTGATAACGAGTGCTCTATGAGCGCGAAGTTGCTGATACCCAGCTTCCAAGAAAAGCCACTAAGCTTCAGTTGTAATGAGACCGTACCGCAAACCGACACAGGTGGGCAGGATGAGAATTCTAAGGCGCTTGAGAGAACTCAGGAGAAGGAACTCGGCAAATTTGCACCGTAACTTCGGGAGAAGGTGCGCCCCGGTAGAGTGTAGAGACTTGCTCTCGAAGCTCGATGGGGTTGCAGTGAAATGGTGGCTGCGACTGTTTAATAAAAACACAGCACTCTGCAAACACGAAAGTGGACGTATAGAGTGTGACGCCTGCCCGGTGCTGGAAGATTAAATGATGGGGTGCAAGCTCTTGATTGAAGTCCCAGTAAACGGCGGCCGTAACTATAACGGTCCTAAGGTAGCGAAATTCCTTGTCGGGTAAGTTCCGACCTGCACGAATGGCGTAACGATCGAGCGACTGTCTTGGCGAGTGACTCGGCGAATTTGTGGTTCCGGTGAAGAC
>PLWV01000023.1 GCA_003153155.1 Gallionella sp. | reverse complement strand
TCGAAGCCTTCAATATGCAACTCGCTCCCACCGATAGTCGCACAGGAACCAGACACATCGTGCGCAGGGGTGAAACGCTTGGCGGTCTGGCGCGCCGTTATCATGTCAGCATCGCCAAGCTGCAACAATGGAATGGATCGCTGAAAATAATCAGGATTGGTCAAACCATCATTACTGCGCAGGCAGGACTCAGCCAACCTTATGGTCACCGTAGCAAATCCAGGGATCGCTCGCGCAAAGTGGCATAAAGTAGCACAAACAATAACGACTCATCACAAGAAAACCTCTAAAAATTCATTTTTCGGGCGAATCCCGGCGTCGCGTGCTCGCTCATTCCTTGTCTATCGATGTGATATGCCTCGTCATTCTCTGCGCGGCTCCTTGCGCTTCATCCCGAAATTCTGAATTTTTAAAGGTTCCCAAAGGGATTTAGCCGCGCGACGACAACTTTGCCGAAAAGAAAGTGAAATAGCGGTATCCTTTCCACACCCGCCGCACCCCCTCACCAAACCGGCCACGCCGCGACGGCGAATCACGAAAAAAGCCTCTACCCCGACGACCAGCAAAGGATGGCAACGCAAAAAATGCACGGCAGCCACTCCTTGGTCGGCCAATGTCAGCGGGGTCCGCCAATGCGTTCCAGTCTCAGTCATCTGCTCGCGCTGCGCGGTGATTCTTGCCAACAACTCACCGGGACTTTGCATCAGCTCAAACATTTTTTCATTCATGGCCCCAGTTGTTCCCTTGGCTCCAGTTGTTCCCTGTCCTTAGCCAACTCGGCAAGACTAACGGAAAACAATTTTGATTTGGACTGCGCCTTATTGCGCAATAACATCGCCATCAGCGTACCCAGCACGAAGAACAGGATACATAGTCCACCCAGCACAGCGAAACGGCAGTCATCCCAGAACAGCACCAGGATGAAGACCGTGAGCAACAGCACGCCCATGCCAAAACAAAATAGTGCGCACAGATAAAAAAGGAGCATCTGCGTCAGGCGCAGACGCTCCTCTTGCAGCTCATTCGCCAGCAGTTCAAGCCGCGTCGAAACGATGGAAGTCAGCGTCGAAGCCAGTCGCTTGGCCGACCCCATCAGGCCTGAACTTGCCTCCGGCATGGCTTATTGACGGCGTGAAATCAGTATGCCCACAATCAAGCCGACACCTGCACCGATTCCTACTGCCTTCCATGGATTCTCATGCACGTACTCGTCGGTCGCCATTGCCGCTTGCTTGGTCCTGGCGATCAGAGCCTCCTCGGCGTCGGAAAGGCGCACCTTGGCAGCCGCTAAATTTTCCTGAATGCGCTCACGCGCTACGGACACTTTCTCGCCTGCAAGACCGGCTGTTGCACGCAACAACTCCTCGGCGTCTGTCACTACTACGCGAAAATCCTGCATAAGTTTTTCTTTGCTGACTTCGCTTTCTGCTTTTGCTAATTTGGTTCTCATGATCCATTCCTTAAAATAAAAATTATCGTGGTCAATTACCACTCAAATCTCCGTTTACTACCGGAGAACCCGTTACCTTTGTAAACCTAAAGTACCCTGTCGTCAACCCAAACTATCGACATATAAATAGCAATGCACGCTATGTGTTGACGAGTAATTTGTCGCTGGCGGATAGCTCCCGCGGCATTGTTCCACGGCATGTGAACAACGCGGGACAAAATGGCAGCCTTGCGGTGGATTGGCCGGTTACGGCAAGTCCCCCTCCAGCCTGATGCGTTCCCCTCGCGCACCGTCAATGCGTGGCACGGCGGACAACAACGCCTGGGTGTATGGATGCTTGGGTGCGCGCAACACCTCCTCTGCCGTGCCGCGCTCCACGATGCGTCCGAGATACATCACGCACACCTCATGCGCGATATATTCCACCACCGCAAGATTGTGAGTGATGAACAAATAGCTCAGGCCCAATTTTTGTTGCAACGACTTCAGCAAGTTCAAAATTTGCGCCTGCACCGATACATCCAGCGCACTGGTCGGTTCATCGCAGATCAACAGTTGCGGCGACACCGCAAGCGCGCGCGCGATGGCGATGCGTTGCCGCTGCCCGCCGGAAAACTCATGCGGATAACGCCACTTGGAACTGCGCGCAAGACCAACCTGTTCGAGCAAAGTATCGATGTGCGCCTGGCGTGCCGCACTGTTGCTCTCGATATTCAGCGCGGTCATGCCCTCCTCGAGAATTTCCGCGACGCGCATTTTCGGATTCAGCGAAGCATAAGGGTCTTGAAACACCATCTGCATCGTGGCGCGTTGCGTACGTAGCTCACCGGCTCCGAGTCCGATCAACTCGCGACCGGCAAACTGCACACTGCCAGCGGTGGGCGGAATCAATTGCAGCAATGCCTTGCCCAGCGTGGTTTTGCCGCAACCGGATTCACCGACCAATGCCAGCGTGCGTCCCTGCGGAATCTCCAGCGACACGCCGTCCACCGCTTTCACTTGCCCCACCACGCGCTGCAACACCCCTTTGCGGATGGGGAAGTGGACGCGCAAGTCTTTGACTTGCAAGAGTGAAGGGGGACGGGATAAGGGGGAAGGGGCAAACCTCGGCGCGGCATCCACCCGTATCCCTTCCCCCTTATCCCTTCCCGCTGCATCAGCAGCATAAAGATGGCATCGCACGCCTTGCCCATCTTCCAATACCGTCCAATCCGGCGTTTTCTCGCTACACAGCGACCAGGCTTTATCGCAGCGTGCGGTAAAGCGGCAGCCCTGCTTGATGCTGCCCAGCGGCGGCACGCTGCCGGGAATGGCGACCAGCGGCTGGTTGCGTCGTGCCGCATGTGGCAAAGCGGCGAACAGTTTCTGCGTATAGGGATGCAGCGGCTGGGCGAACAACTGCGTACGGCTGGCCTGCTCGACGATTTGTCCGGCATACATCACGCCGACCTGATGCGCCATTTCCGCCACCACACCGAGGTCATGCGTAATCAGCAACAGCGACATACCACTGGCGGCTTGGGTGTCGCGCAACAGTTGCAAAACTTGCGCCTGTATCGTGACATCCAGTGCGGTGGTCGGCTCGTCCGCGATCAACAATTTGGGCTGTCCGGCCAGTGCCATCGCAATCATCACGCGCTGTTTCATGCCGCCGGAAAGCTGGAACGGATATTCCGCCACGCGCCGCGTGACATCTGAGATGCCGACCTGAGCTAGCAATTTCACGCTGCGCTGTTGCGCCGCCGCGCCGCCCATCCCTTGATGCAATGCCAGCACCTCGGCGATCTGCTGCCCCACCGTCATCACCGGATTCAGGCTCAGCGCAGGTTCCTGGAAGATCATCGCGACATTGCCGCCGCGCACTGCGCGCATCTCGCGCTCGCGCAAGCCGAACAGGTCGATGTCATCCAGCAGCGCCGTGCCACCCGCACGCACCACCCCATCCGGCAGCAGCCGCAGCAGCGACAGCGCCGTAATGGATTTGCCGCAACCGGATTCTCCGAGCAGCGCAAAGGTCTCGCCCGCCCGAATACTGAATGAAATATCGTCGACGATGCGCGCGCCGTTGCGCAACCGCGTGACCAGATTTTTCACTTCGAGCAAGGCGCTCATGTAACGACCTCGGTCCGATTAAAGCGCGGATCGAACGCATCGCGCACCGCGTCGGCAAACAGATTCGCCGCCAGCACCAGCACCAGCATGAAGCCGAAGGCGGCGGCCAACGCCCACCACACCATAGGCTCGCGCCCCATCTCCAGACGCGCCGCGTTGATCATCGTGCCGAAACTGATCATGGATGGATCAACGCCCACGCCGACGTAAGACAGCACGGCCTCGGCCAGCACCAGCCCGCTGAAATCCATCACCAGCGAAATCAGCACGATGTGCATCACGTTCGGCATGATGTGGCGCGTGAGGATGCGGAACGACGACACGCCGAACGCCTGCGCCGCCTGGATGTATTCCAACTCGCGCAACTTGAGCGTTTCACCGCGCAACAAGCGGCACAGCCCGGTCCAACTGGTGACACCGAGAATCATGCACAGGAACACCAAACGCAGATCGGCGCGCGACGCGGAGGTATCGAACCATTGCGGATGCGTATCGATGGTCACCTGCATCATCAGCACCGCTGCGGCAATCAGCAGCACGCTGGGTATGGAACTCAGCACGGTATAGACATACTGGATCACATCATCCACCCAGCCGCGCAAATATCCTGCCGCGATGCCCAGTAGCAAAGCCAGCGGCAAGGTGACCAGCGTGGTAACAGTGCCGATGATCAGCCCGGTGCGGATGCTTTTCAGCGACAGGTACAGCACGTCCTGCCCGACCTTGTCGGTGCCGAGCACGTGATACGCAGCAGCGAGATTAACGGTCATGCCGATCAAAGCCGAGATGATGAGAGTAGCAATCAGCAAGGCGCGTAGCGGCCAGCCGCGTTGCGCCAGCCATCTCTTGCTGCCAAACACAATAGCTAACCCCACCATCAGCCCAACCAGCGCACCTGTCAGTCCACGCCACAGTACATCACCATCACGCTGCTGCTCATCCGTCAGATGGACGCCACCGTAGCGCAAACGTGGATAGTCGCGCAGTATGTTTCCACTAGCATCGCTGGTACTCTCCTTGGCATACAGCGTCACTGCCAACGGCGCGGAATAGGTTTTCTCGGTTTGTGCGCGCAGCGGCGTAACCAGCTTGTCGAACACGCTCAACACCTCCGGCGAATACACCGTTTTGCCATTGCTCTGCTCCGGCAAAGCGACGCGGTAATGTAACGTATCTAGCAGGCCAACCACGAGGAAAAACGACAGCACCAGCAGCGACACCATCGCCACGCTGCTCGTCGCCACACGCCGCCACGGCAGCAGCAGATGCTCGCGCTGCCGCACATACCACGCGCTGGCGATGCCTGCCAGCAACAACAGGAACACCAGCGCATCGCTCCACAACATGACCGGCACGAAACTCATGAGAGACGCACCCGCGGGTCCACGATGGTGTAGGAAATATCGGTGAGGATCAGCCCGACGATATACAGCAGCGAGCCGAGAAACACCATCGCGCGCACCACGCTGAAATCCTGCGCATTGATCGCATCAATGGTGTAGCTGCCCAAGCCCGGAATGCCGAAGAACGACTCGGTGAGCAGGCTGCCCATGAACAGCAGCGGGATAATCACCACCACGCCGGTGAGGATCGGGATCATCGCGTTCTTCAACACGTGACGGAACAGCACCGCCAATTCCGACAAGCCCTTGGCACGCGCGGTGCGCACATAGTCCTTGCCGATCTCTTCGAGGAAGATGGTGCGATACCAGCGGCTGCTGGAACCAACGCTGCCGATCACACCAATAACGATAGGCAACACCACGAACTTGAAGCCGCCCATGCCGCCGTCATAGCCGGAAATGGGCACCAGATGCCACAGCTTGCTCACCACAAATTGCCCGCCGATGATGTAGAACAAGCCGGACACCGACATCAGCAGCACGCACAACGCCACACCCGCCATGTCCAGCGCGGTGGCGCGAAACAGCGTCATCAGCAGCGCGAAGCTGACGTACGCTACCAGCCCGATCAAAAAGGTCGGCAGCGCAATCGCCAAGCTGGGCCCCATGCGTGTTGTGATTTCGCGACCGATACTGCGCCCGTCATCCGAGTAACCGAAGTCGAGCACGAACATGCTGGCGGACTTCTGCCAGAAAATCGTGCCGGTGATTTTGTCCGTGCCGCTGGCAGCGCTGTTCAGCAGCAAAGGCTTGTCATAACCGCGCTGCTGCTTCCATTTTTCAATCGCATCGGGTGTGACGCGCTTGATGCCAAGCTGCATTCGCGCCATGTCATCCGGTGTATTCACCACGAAGAACAACGCGAAGGTAAGCAGGTTAACCCCGACCAGAATTGGCAGGGAATACAAAATGCGGCGGATTAGGTAGGCGATCATTCAGTAATTAACCCGAACATTTCAGAATAATTGGCGTGATGCAACAAAGTTGCTCAATCTGCCACGCGCCAGTGCTCAAGCAATATTGACAGATACCGCAAAATTTTGCGGTGGACGAAAAAACCCCCACTTCCGCAAACCCCGCAAATTTGTCCGCTAACGCTAACTTTATGAAACGTTCGGGTTAAGTTCGGGTTAAGTGGTTAAGTAATTTGTGCTGGCGCGCCACCATTGTTTCACAGGCGATGAGTAAACGCATCAGGCTGGCTTACCCAATTACCCTGCGCTTTTTCCTGCTGTCGCTGAAAATGCACCTCCGCTTCAAACTCATTCCATAATTTGGAAGATACACAATTACTGAAGAGAAATAAGTCGAGACTGCATCAATCAGGTAAAATAGTTGCAAAATTATGTATGAATCGCCCCTAATTTACTAGACACTTTCCTAGGGTATTGAGCTATCATTTAGCCAGCGCGGACAAAAATCTGGTCCGGGCAGACATTTAATATGAAAGGTTTATCATGGATTCCAAAATTCGCACGCTTGTAATATCGATAATCGTGGCTGTGATCTTATGGGTGCTGGGCGGATTTGTGTTTGGCCATGTACTTGGGATAATTTGCGTATTTTTAAGCATCGTCATTGTGGGATTGGCCACAGGCAACATGATGGACACGCCGGAACCAACATCTGGCAAAAAGTAACAATCCGGCACGACCCCCGCGATTTAACGCCACCGCAAGGTGGCGTGTTTCCTGTTGGAAGCACATCTGACAATAACCAAGACTTCAGACAATTCTGAATAGAATTAGCAGGTATAATTTTCCCGTTTGCTACTTGCGATTACCCAGGAAGAATTACTATCCATGAACAAGCTGCTGCCTTATCCATTCTTCGTTCTTTTTTCCATGCTGGCTTTCAACATCACCGCCTTCACGGTGATACTGCAAATGGATATGCTGATATTCAATGCAACCATCTTTAAGATTATCGCATGGCTGGTTACGGCGGGATCATGGTCTCTTGTTTACATTTATCGCAACAAGTAGACCGCGTCGCTTCTTGCGGGCGCCGCAAACAAAAAGGCCAAACTAGTGTTGGCCTTTTTGTCACCTGCAAAACTTCGTCATTTCGGCAAGCGTCATTTCGCTTCCTCGCGCTGACGCAACACGCGCCACAGCCAAACACCAAACAGCAACACCACCACCGCACCCAGCCAAAGCGGCCAGCGTGCGGGCTGATTCCAGTCGCGGCGCAGTGCATCGCGCCGCTTGGCATCCACGCGCCAATATTTGAGTTTATTGTTTGCCATCACGTTGGCTTTGACGTTGCTCAGCCAGCTGTGCTGCAACACATAATTTTTCGGATGAAAGCCCCACAGCCACGGTGAATCGCGGCGCACAATTTCCAGCATGCGATCAATGATTGCCTGACGCGCCGGACTGTTTTCCATATTTTTCATTTGCTCAAACAATTTGTCATATTCCGGGCTGCTGTAATTCGCGGCGTTCTCGCCCCCCTTGCTCACCTTGGCTTGCGCGCCACTCAATAGAAATAAAAAGTTTTCCGGATCGGGGTAGTCGGCATTCCAGCCGAAGTAGAACATCTGCGTATCGCCCTTGCGGATCTTGTCCTGAAAGCGATTGTAGTCGGTGCTGCGCGCCACCAATTGCACGTTGATTTTGTCGAATTGTTTGCGCAGCCAGTCGAGCCGTGACTTGTCCCCTACGCCACTCGCGGTGGTATCCAGATTGATCACCAGCGGCTGACGTGTTTGTGCATCCACGCCGTTAGGGTAGCCTGCTTCAACGAGCAGCCGCTTGGCTGTTTCGATGGATTTGCGCTTCGGCGCGCCATCCACCCAGTCATACACATAGTGATTGATCCCCGCCTCGCCCTCGCGGTAGCCGAAGATGCCGGGCGGGATCGGCGACTGTGCTGCGATGCCGCGCCCGTTGGCGAAAATGGAGACAAACTCTTCGAAGTCCACCGCAATCGCAATCGCCTGCCGCAGCTTGCGCGCCCGCTCACTACTGCCGCCAACCGTTGCATCAAGCCAGTTGAAGCCGGTATACATGGTTGAAGTCGCCACCGCAGTCGAAAGCGTGATGCCCTGCACCCTCATCGCGTCGGTCACTGTTGCCTCGCCGCCGACATTCACCTGCACCGCCTGATCGAAGCTGTCCGAGCTGATGCCTGATGCATCGTAATAACCTTGCAAAAACTTGTTCCAGTAAGGAATAGTTTCCTTCTCCAGCGTGAACACGATCTGATCGATCAGCGGCAACGACTTGCCCGTATCCACCAGCAAGCCGGCGGTTGCATCGCCCGCTTCGCCTGCAGTGGGATAGGTCTCACTGTCATAATACGGATTGCGCGTCAGCACCATGCGCTGGTTGGGATTGTTCTCGGACAGGTAATATGGCCCGCTACCCACCGGCCACCAATCCAGAATCAGGTTGCGTTCACGCATGCCGTCCTGCGCGTAGAACCGCTCGGCCTCGACCGGCATCGGCGCGAAGAACGGCATCGCCAGCCAGTAAGCGAACTGAGGATACTTACCGTATACCTCGATACGATAAGTGTGTTCGTCAACCACCTGCACGCCTGGTAGCGGATACTTGTTCAGGTCGAGAAACGCGCCGGGATTTTTCTTCACTGCCTGTTGCAGCGCCGCGGCGTAATCTTTCAGACCGACGATGTATTCGCTCATCACGCCGAAAATCGGCAGATGCAATTGCGGATGGGCGAGGCGTTTGATCTGATACGCATAATCCGCTGCCGTGACAGTACGTGTACCGCTGTGAGGGAAATCGCTCAATGCATGGATATCACGCAAATCGTGCGGCGTGAGATGGTCGTACTCCGGCTTGCCCTGCGCATTCGGGTTTGATGCATTCCGGGCAAACGCCGGATGCGGCTGATAGCGCAGGTTCGGCTTGATATGGATCTCATACACGCTGAAGGCGATCTTTTCCGCAGGCGCAGTGTCCGGCAGCGGCTGGTGATGCTTGTCCAGATAACGCACTGTCGGCATTTGCGCCGCCGCCAGTGGCACCAGTTGATAAGGGCGTTTCAGGTAATGGTATTGCAACGGCGGCGCGTAAATCTGCGCCAGAAACTCATACTCGTTTTCGCTATACGCCTGCGCCGGATCGAGATGTTTGGGGCGTTCGGTGAACGCGGTATAAAAAATGGACTTGCCCCCATCCGCCGCAGGATAAGGATTGTTCCACAACCCTCCATCACAGGCGGAAAGCAGCACGACTAGCAGGGAAACTAACATGACTCTCATGGCGCGAAGTTTAGCGGAATAGCATAAACACGTCATGGTTAAGGTTGGCACAGTTAAGGTTGACACAGCCAGGCTGTTGAACAACACTGTGTGCGCAAATTATCGGCACCTCTCGACACGCAGAAACAACCATGACCCCAGACTGGCAGAATTTCTTGATGCGACACGGCGCGACCCTGGTCTCCGGGGTAGCACAACGCTTTGGTGACACCGCCGCTGAACTGAACGCAACAGCACAAAGTACGGTGCTGTGTGATTTAAGCCAGTTTGGGACGTTGCGCGTGTCCGGTGAGGAAGCGCAGTCGTTTCTGCAAAACCTGTTGAGCAACGATATCCGTGAAGTCAGCACCACCCGCGCGCAACTCAGCAGCTTCAATAGCGCCAAGGGACGGATGCTGGCGACCATGCTGATCTGGCGCGAAGGCGACGATTATCTGTTGCAACTGCCGCGCCCGCTGGCTGAGGCGATCCGAAAAAAGTTGAGCATGTATGTGCTGCGCGCCAAGGTGAAAATTACCGATGCGAGCGACGAAATCATTTCACTGGGACTGTCAGGCGCAAGTGCGCAGGAAGTTTTGCGTGAACAATTCGGCGAATTGCCGCAGCAGCAACTGGGTTTGACCGGAATCGCTCCGGGCAGTGTGATGAAAATCGACGACACACGCCTGCAAATCAACACCACGGGACAACACGCGCCAGCTCTGTGGGAAATACTCAGCCGGCACGCGCAACCCGTTGGCAGCGGTTGTTGGGACTGGCTCAATATTCGCTCCGGCATCCCAATGATCCTGCCGCAGACGCAGGAGCAATTCGTCGCACAAATGGTGAATTTCGATCTCATCGGCGGCGTGAATTTCAAGAAGGGCTGCTATCCGGGGCAGGAAATCGTGGCACGCATGCAGTATCTGGGCAAATTGAAGCGGCGCATGTATCTGGCGCATCTGGGCTATCTGGCACATCTGGACAGTAGCGACAATCCTCAAGCAGGCGACGAATTATTCAGCGCGGACGACGAAAATCAATTGTCCCGGCACCGGATGGAAGGGCAAGCCAGCGGCATGATTGTCAACGCCGCACCCGCTCCTTCTGGCGGATACGACGTGCTGGCGACGGTGCAAATCGCCAGCCGGGAAACGCAGGCGGTGCATTGGAAGTCGTTGCAGGGTGAGGCATTGCAATTTTTGCCGCTGCCTTATTCGCTCGCTTGAGCACCACTTCCCCCCAAGAAATAAATTCAGATTCTATATTCACCAGTCGCCTCAATGGACAAGCCCTACTCACCGCTCTCCCGCATCCATTTGATCGCGTTAGTTGTGGTCTTGCTCATCTCACTCAACAGTATGTGGCTGAACATATTCAGCACTCTCGACAACCGCCTCAGTGATTTTGTTGTGCGTCATGTCGCACAACAACTCAGCCCTGACACGGACATCGTGATCGTCGATATCGACGAAGCCAGCCTCGCCGCGATGCAGGACACGGCGGGGAGCTGGCCGTGGCCGCGCGCGGTGCATGGCGAACTGCTGCAAGGCATCGCGCGGCAACAACCGCGTGCGATCGTGTTCGATATTTTATTCAGCGAACCGGATCGCTACCGCCCGGAAAGTGACCGGTTCTTTAACGAAGTGCTGCACGATCTGCACAACGTGTATTTTCCGATGTTGCAACTGGAAGGCAAACAGACCGGCGGCGTCCCCCTGTCGGAAATTGCGCGCGTCATCGACCTGCCACATGCCGCCAACGCCGATCCGGACGCGCGTGCCATTTTGCTACCGCCACAGGCCGTTGCGACCGAGTCGTGGCGCGTCGGGCTGGTTAATTTCACGGAAGATGCGGACGGCATCGCGCGACGCTATGAGTTGTACCGCGATGTGTCCGGCTGGCAACTGGAGTCGTTGCCCGCGCGCGTGATGCGCGATCTCGGCTACCCGATTCCACAACAGCCGGACATCAGCCTGCACTGGCGTGGCGACAGCCATGCATTCAAGCACATCTCCTACGTTGAGTTATATGCCGACCAATCGCGCCAGAAGCAACAGCGTGACGCTCACGAACTGACCGGAAAAATCGTCATCATCGGCACCACCGCCACCGGCTTGCATGACATCCGCGCCACACCAATATCCAGCCTATATCCCGGTGTGGCGATTCTGGCCACCGCATTGGACAACCTCAAGAATCAACGCTATCTGCGCGCGGCACCGGCTTATTTCGCTCCTCTCACAGCAGTGTTATTGATCGTCATGCAATTGCCATTGTTTCTTCAGCGCCGCGTCGATGTGTTCAAGATCGGCGGCGCATTACTGCTGCTGAGTCTTTTGCTGCTGGGTGCGCAATACTTCGCCATGACGCAACTTTACAGCGTCGCGCTGTTGACACCGCTGCTGTTCGGCTGGGGATTCTATTTTGCCGCCGCGCTCAGCGAATATCTGCGCGAGAAAAAATCGCGCGAACAAACGGTACGCATCTTCAACCGCTTTCTCGATCCGCGCGTGGTCAGCTCGTTAGTGGCACATGGAGAAACGCCGCAATCGTTGAGCGGGCAGGCGCGCGAAATCACCGTGCTGTTTTCCGACATACGCGGCTTCACCACCTTGTCTGAAAAACGCTCGCCGGAACAGATCGTCAGCTTGCTGAACCGTTATTTCAGCCTGCAAGTCGAAATCATCTTCCGCCACGGCGGCACGCTGGACAAGTTCATCGGCGACGCAATCATGGCGTTCTGGGGTGCACCGCAGGACGACCCGCAACACGCCGCACACGCGGTGGCAGCCGCATTGGAAATGGAGCAATGCCTGTTGCGCTTCAAAGACGAGCTGGGCGAGGACGGAAAAGATTTTGATGTCGGCATCGGCATCCATACCGGTAAGGCCGTGGTGGGATTCATCGGCTCGGATGCGCGCATGGACTACACCGCCATCGGCGATACGGTCAACCTTTCCAGCCGCATCGAAGGATTGACCAAGGGTGTGGCACGCATACTGGTTTCCAGCGACACCGTCGCACACTGTCAAAATGCGTTTGACTTTAGCCCGACCGGCTCTTATAAAGTGAAGGGTCGTTTACAGGAAGTCGAGTTATTTATCCCTAGCCAAGTGACCCCATGAGATACCTGTATGCACTTTTGCTATGCGCCTCGTTTGTGGCTCCGGTTTATGCCAAGCAACCCGCGTATACCGTGCGCAGCACCGAGATCAAACAACAACCGTTCAGTGATGCGGCCACTGTCGCCACGCTGAGTGAAAAAGCCAGCGTCAACATTTTGTCGCGCCAGGGCGGCTGGGTGCGTATCACCAGTGAAAGCGGCAACGGCTGGGTCAAGATGCTCAGTTTGCGCAGCGATAACACAGCGGCGAAGCAAGGCGACACCGGTTTGCAAAGTCTGCTCAATGTGGGACGTTCCGGCAGCAGCGGTATCACCGTGGCCACCGGCGTGCGCGGACTGTCTGAAGAAGATTTGAAGAACGCGCATCCCAATCCGCGCGAGTTTGAAAAGCTGCAAAATTATGCGGTCAGCAAGGCAAAAGCTGAAAAATTTGCGCGCAACGCAAAGCTCAAAACCCAGCTGCTTGATTATTTGCCGTTGGACAGCAAATCCTGAATTAAGGGGAAAAAGTCATGTTTATCCGCGCATTATTATTTTCCGGCCTCTGCCTGCTATTTTCGTTTCCTGCGCACGCTTTCGACTTCGATCTTCAAAAAGTGTTAAGCATCGCGAAAAAAACGCAACAAGCGACCAAAACCATAGACGAGCCGGAGGAGATCGAAATAGGCAACGGCATTGCCGCGAACCTGCTGGGAGCCTCATCCTTGCTTGACGACAGCAGAGCACAGCAGTATGTCAACCAGGTTGGGCGCTGGCTGAGTTTACAAACCGAACGCCCCGATCTTCCCTGGAAATTCGGCATCCTGGAAAGTACCGACATCAACGCCTTCTCCATACCCGGAGGCACGATTTTTATCACCCATGGCCTGTTGCAGAAACTGAATAACGAATCGGAATTAGCCGGCGTGCTGGCACATGAAATAGTTCATGTATTGCGCAAACATCATCTGGCGGCATTGCAAAAAGGGGCGCGCATGGACATCGCTTCCGACCTCGCCGGCGAAGCTCTCAAGAACAAAGGCGACCCCGCCGTACTGGACAAAGCCATCAAGGCAGGCACCGAGGTGTATGCGCGTGGGCTGGATAAAAACGATGAGTTTGAGGCGGACCGTATGGGCATCGTGATCGCCACCCGCGCCGGCTATGACCCTTACGGCCTGCCCGCCGTGCTGCAAATGCTCGAGGCGAGCAATGCGCAAGATTCGTCACTGGCCCTGATGTTCAAGACTCATCCCGCGCCACGCGAGCGACTCAGCTTACTGGATAAGATCATGAGCGATGGTTTCGATGCTTATACCGCTCCGGCACAAACAGACAAACGCTTTAACAGCGAAGTATCGCAGCGCAAATAATTACAGCCGCAAGTCCATCTTGATATGCGGCAGCCCCGCATCCATAAACACTTTGCCCCGCTCGACAAAATCGAAGCTGTGATAGAACGGCAATGCGTAAGTTTGCGCATCCACACCCACCTGTTTGTAGTCGTGTGCGCGGGCATATTCGAGCAACGCTTCCATGATCGCCGTGCCGACCTTTTTTTTGCGCCACTGCGGCAACACCGCGATGCGCCCGATGTGGCCGTTGGCAAGCATCCGTCCGCAGCCGATGGCATCACCTTGATGGCTAAGCGCCAGCGCATGCCGGCAACTTTCATCCAATCCATCCCATTCCAACTCTGCGGGAACGCCTTGCTCGCGAATAAACACCGCCTCGCGAATTGATTTTAGCAAGGGCTCGCCGTCATGCCAGCAAACCAGACTAACGGTAAAAGGATGACTCACGCTTGTATCCCCCTTTGGAAAATCATTCGATGATTTCGACTGCAGTTCCTGCGGATACTATATCAAACAATTCGATCAAATCGGCATTGCGCATCCGGATGCAGCCATGCGAATTGGGTGTGCCCAGCTGCACCGAATCCGGCGTGCCGTGGATGTAAATGTAGCGGCGCATAGTATCGCACTCGCCCAGACGGTTGAAGCCCACTTCGCGACCGGACAACCACAGGATACGCGTCAGCATCCAATCGCGATCGGGAAACTGCGCCCCCAATTCCGGCGTATAGATTTCTCCGGTGGGGCGGCGGCCAACAAACACGGTATTTTCGAGTTGCCCTGCGCCTATCTTGGCACGAATGATATGTTTGCCGCGCGGCGTGCAACAACTGCCGAACATCTCGCCCACGCCTTTTTCAGAACTGGACACTGCATAGCGACGCAGCACCCGACCCGAGTCATCCAGCAATTCGAGTTGTTGGATAGAAATGTGAACGTTTATTTTCACGACGCCTTCTGCTGCGCGCGACGCAGAGAAAAAAAATTGCTGAGCATGGCACCACACTCGTCCGCCAACACGCCACCCACCACTTCCGTATGATGGTTCAAACGCTGCTCGGCAAACGCGTTCAGCACACTGCCACATGCGCCGGTCTTGGGATCGCTCGCCCCATACACCGCCCGCGCTATACGTGCCTGCATGATCGCCCCCGCGCACATCAAGCACGGCTCCAGCGTGACGAACAACTCGCAGCCAACCAGCCGGTAATTGCCGATTTTTTGCGCAGCATCGCGCAATGCCGTCATCTCGGCATGCGCGGAAGGATCATGGCGCGAAATCGGCGCATTGAAGCCGCGCCCGATGATCACTCCATCCTGTACCACCACCGCCCCCACCGGCACCTCGCCGGCGTCCAGCGCCATGCTTGCCAGTTCCAGCGCATGGCGCATGTAATCTGCATCCGTCATAACGATCGACTTTGGTAAAACGGGCAACTTTGTCAAAGCAGGCAACTTTGGTAAAACGGGCTGCAACCGTAGCACAACCGCGCCAGTTTGACGAGGGCGCGATGATGCTTGCCTTTAGTGCGTTTTTTGACAAGAATGTCGCCATCTTTAGCAGGTTCATTCATGTCAGAAAACACTATTGCAGATTTTTCTCTGCCCGCCACGGGCAATCAGACCTTCATCCTATCCGGCGCGCGCGGCAAGCATCTGGTCATTTATTTTTACCCCAAGGACAATACGCCGGGCTGCACCACCGAGGCGCAGCAGTTCCGCGATTTGTACGCAAAATTCAAAAAGGCAAATTGCGAGGTAGTGGGTATTTCGCGCGACAGCCTCAAGTCGCATGAGAATTTCAAAGCCAAGTTCACCCTGCCGTTCGCGCTGCTATCGGATGCCGATGAAACGGCTTGTAATCTGTTCGGCACCATCAAGCTGAAGAACATGTATGGCAAGCAAGTGCGCGGCATCGAGCGCAGCACCTTTGTATTCGACAAAGATGGCATACTGCGCCAGGAATGGCGCAGCCTCAATGCCGATGGACACGCGCAGGAAGTGCTGGATTTCGTCACAACTCTCAACTAAAGGAACGTAATGTCCCCACCCCCACGCAACAAAACGGTCAAAGCGGCAAAGAATACCGACACCAAGCTGTTCGTGCTGGACACCAACGTGTTGTTGCATGACCCGACCAGCTTGTTCCGCTTTGAGGAGCACGACATTTGCCTGCCGATGTTCGTGCTGGAGGAACTGGACAACAAGAAAAAAGGCATGACTGAAGTCGCCAGAAATGCACGGCAGGCCAGCCGCTTCCTGGATCAGATCGTCAGTGATGCGCCGCACAAGATAGAGGAAGGCATCGCACTGGAATCCGCCGCACACAAGAATTGCACCGGACGCCTGTATCTGCAAACCAGTTTTGTCAAATACGAGTTGCCGCAGAATTTAGAGTTGGGCAAAGCGGACAACGCGATTCTCGGCGTAGTCATCGGGCTGCAAAAACAGCAACCGCATCGCTCGGTGATCCTGGTCAGCAAGGACATCAACATGCGCATCAAAGCGCGCGCGTTGGGGCTGGAAGCGCAGGACTATTTCAACGACAAGGTGCTGGAAGACAGCGACCTGCTTTATACCGGTGTGCTGCTCCTTCCTGACGATTTCTGGGACCGGCACAGCAAGGACATGAAGTCTTGGCAAAAAGAAGGCCGCACTTATTACCAGATATACGGCCCGCTGTGCGCGGCATTTTTCCTCAACCAATTCGTCTATCAGGAAAATGGCCCCGCACCGTTCTATGCCATAGTGCTGGAACAGAGCGACGTGACCGCCCAGTTGTGCACCCTGACCGATTACACCCACAGCAAGAACAACGTGTGGGGCATCACCGCGCGCAATCGCGAACAGAACTTCGTGCTCAATCTGCTGATGAATCCGGAGATCGATTTCGTCACATTGCTGGGTCAGGCGGGTACTGGCAAAACTTTGCTGACCCTCGCTGCCGGCTTGCTGCAGACGCTGGAAACCAAGCTTTATTCAGAAATCATCATCACCCGTGTGACGGTTCCGGTCGGCGAAGACATCGGCTTTCTGCCCGGCACCGAGGAAGAAAAGATGACACCATGGATGGGCGCACTGGAAGACAATCTCGATGTGCTGAACAAAACCGACGAGGAGGGCGGCGACTGGGGTCGTGCCGCCACACGCGATTTGATTCGTTCACGGGTCAAGGTCAAGTCCCTCAATTTCATGCGCGGGCGCACTTTCCTCAACAAATATGTAATCATTGACGAGGCGCAAAACCTCACACCCAAACAGATGAAGACGCTGGTCACCCGCGCAGGTCCCGGCACCAAGGTGGTGTGCATGGGTAACATCGCACAGATCGATACGCCTTATCTCACCGAAGGAAGCTCCGGTCTGACCTATGTGGTAGATCGCTTCAAGGGCTGGCAACACGGCGGGCACGTCACGCTGATGCGCGGCGAACGCTCGCGGTTGGCGGATTATGCAGGTGAAGTTCTTTAAAACCGCAATTCAAGCCACAGAGATCACAGAAAAAGGCGAATAATGTACATCCCCATGTTTTTACTTTGTGAACTCTGTGCACTTTGATGTCACTACTAGCCATTCGACTGATGGAACTACTGGCCATTCCACTAGGCTACCAGCCGAAGAACTTCTGGCCGGGCACCCGAAAGACGCCAGCCAAGTCGCTGGTTATGTGGCTAACTTGTTTTTCATGATTACTTAATGACTACACCAATTACAAAATCCCCTGCCGAATGGCGCGACGAACTCACGCCTGAGCAATACCATGTATGTCGCCAATGCGGCACCGAGGCACCGTTTACAGGTGCGTATTGGGATTGCCATGATGCGGGAATTTATCGCTGCGTGTGTTGCGGCAACGCCTTGTTTGATTCCGCAACCAAATTTGATTCCGGCAGCGGATGGCCGAGTTTTTGGCAACCCTATCAACCCGAAAACGTCATGTCGCGAACCGACACCAGCCACGGCATGGCACGTGTGGAAGCGTGCTGCAAACAATGTGGCGCGCACCTCGGGCATATATTTCCCGACGGCCCGCAACCCTCCGGATTGCGCTTTTGCATCAACTCCGCCGCACTTACGCTGGACAAAAACTAACTTAGCTCCCCTATCGTCATGAAACTGCTCTTCGATTTATTTCCCGTCATTCTGTTCTTTGTCTTTTTTAAATTTGGCAATACCCACCCAGAGACGGCGACTGCGCTATTAACTTCGCTTGACATAGTCTTGGGGGAAGGAATCAAACCCGCTATTTTCCTTGCCACTCTGGTTGCGATGATCGCCACTACCACCCAGATCATCTGGACGAAATTAAGGCATGGCAAAGTCGACACGATGCTATGGGTAAGCTTTGCCATCGTCAGCGTGTTCGGCGGTGCAACGCTGCTGCTGCATGACGAGACTTTCATCAAGTGGAAGCCTACCATGCTGTATTGGCTGTTTTCCGTCATTTTGCTGTTCTCGAATTTGCTGTTTCACAAAAATCTGATGCGCACGTTGTTGCATGAGAAAATCGCCCTGCCAGTGCATGCATGGAATCGTCTGAACCTGATCTGGAGCCTGTTCTTTGGGATGCTCGGCTTTATCAACCTGTATGTGGCGTTCAACTACTCTACCGATACATGGGTAGATTTCAAGCTGTTCGGTTTCATCGGATTGATAGCGCTATTCATCCTTGCGCAGGGAGCATGGCTGGCGAAATATGTGGATGAGAAGAAAGAGGGCAACTAATGGATGCTGCATAAATGTGGTACGCAATCATCGGGCAGGACGTGCCAAATAGCCTGGACAAGCGCATGGAGGCTCGACCCGCACATGTTGCGCGCTTGCAAGAACTACAGAGCCAGGGTCGCCTGCTACTGGCCGGCCCTTTCCCTGCCGTGGATGCCGTTGATCCGGGCGTGGCGGGATTCGCCGGCAGCCTGATCGTCGCCGAATTTACTTCATTGCCAGCCGCTCAAGACTGGGCGAAGGCCGACCCTTACGCAACGGCCGGAGTATATGCTGAAGTTCGTGTACAACCGTTCAGAAAAACATTTCCGCAATGAATGAATGTCAAATAAAAATGTGCGCGCGACTTGCCGTGCTTAATCCGACGATTTTGGAAATTATCGACGAAAGCCGGAAACACGCCGGACATGCAGGTGCGCGAGACGGCGGTGGGCATTATGTGGTACGCATCGTTTCGGCACAGTTTGCCGGCAAAAGCACAGTAGCTCGCCACCGTATGATATATTCCGCAATGGGAGAGTTAATGAAGCGCGAAATCCACGCACTTACCCTACAGGCGCTTGCGCCGAATGAGCTTTAATCGTCACACTTTGATAATTTTTAAGAGGACTCGCAATGTTGAAAACTGGAAAATTTGCAGCACTGGCAATATTAAGCGCACTGGCGGTTAACCCGGCTTTTGCCGAAGACAAATCCGCCGCCTTGGTGAATGGCGTTTCCATTCCGCAAGCGCGTGTGGATCTGCGCGTCAAAATCGCCGTCACACAAGGACAGGCAGACAGCCCGGAGCTGCGCAAGGCGATCCGTGAAGACATGATCAGTCTCGAGGTGCTGGCGCAGGAAGCGAAGAAAAAGGGACTGGACAATGATCCCGAGGTTATTCAACAAACCGAACTGGCCAAGCAATCGGTGCTGGTCAGCGCATTCGTGCAAGACTATACCAAGAATCACCAGATCAGCGACGATCAACTCAAACAGGAATATGACAAGCTGAAAGCCAATCTCGGCAAAAGTGAATATAACGTGAGCCACATCCTGGTGGAGACCGAAGATGAAGCCAAAGCCATCATCGCGCAACTCGGCAAAAAGGGTAAATTCGATAAAATCGCCAAGGCAAAATCCAAAGATGCCGGTTCCGCAGAACGCGGCGGCTCATTGGGCTGGGCAGTACCGAGCAACTTCGTTCCGCCTTTTGCCAACGCCATGCTCAGCCTGAAAAAAGGCACCTACACCAAAGAGCCGGTGAAATCCCAATTCGGCTGGCATATCATCAAGCTGGATGATGTGCGCGACCTGAAAGTACCCTCGTTTGAAGAACTCAAACCACAAATTCAACAACGCCTGCAGCAGCAATCCATCCAGGAATATATTGCCGACCTGCGCAGCAAAGCCAAGATCGAGTAATTAGAAACACACAGCAGCAGTAAAAAGGGGATGCCGTTGGCATCCCCTTTTTTATTCAAACTACCCACAAAAAATCAACCTACCCACTTATGTGCATTCTGGAACATGCGCAGCCATGCCCAATTTTCCTGCCAACCGGAGGGATGCCAGAAGTTTTGCTCGGCGCGGAACAAGCGCTCAGGATGCGGCATCATGATGCTGAAACGCCCAACTCCGCACGCAGCTTGCCCATCATCGCCCGCAGCTCGCTTACCTCCGCTTCAAGCTTGGCGACGTTGGCCTTGAGCGCAGCAATTTCGCCCACCGTCACATCGCCTGCGGGAGTGGCAGATGCCGCTCTGGCGGACACATGCTCCTCAATGACAGGTGCGCCGGAGAATAGGTGCATCCAGCGATTCTCGCGCGAGCCGGGCTGGCGCGGTAACTCCACCACCATGCCGCCCGCCGCACGCTCGGCCAGCTCGGCCAGAAAACTTTCGACCGAAGAAATGTCCGCGAACTTGTGCAACCTTTCGCAATTGATGCGCAACTCCCCCGCCGTCTGCGGGCCGCGCAACATCAGCATGGCCAGCAAGGCGGTGGACTGCGTGGGGATGTGCAGCACCCGTTCGATGTTATGCGCATAACGCGACGCCCTCCCCCCGCTGGTTTCCACTATCAGCGACAGTGACCTCAGGCTATCCAGCGCCGCCTGCACTTCCGTTTCGGAAGCTTCGATAACCGGATCGCGGCTGCTCTTCTGGTTGCAGCCGGAAACCAGCGAGTTCAGCGTCAGCGGATAAGTATCCGGCACCGTGCGCTGCTTCTCGGCGAGTACGCCGAGGACGCGGGTTTCAAGGAGCGAGAGGATGGGGAGTGTTGTGGTCATCATTTATCCTGGAAAAAAACAGTTAAGGAAACGTCGATTAAATACGCCGTTCGCCTTGAGCTTGTCGAAGGGTTGGTTCTTGCAAATTGATTGCCAATAGATTCAATCCGATCATGGTTCGACAGGCTCACCACGAACGGATTAAATCGGCGTTTCCTTAAGGGTTTGTAGAGCACGCATCGGATTTCAAATATTTCTGCTCTTCTTGATCAAGTCGTGGGCAAGCTGGATTTCTTTTGCCTGCTCGGTTGCCATTGCGATCATGTCTTCCGGCACGCCTTGGCCGATCAACTTGTCCGGGTGGTATTGGCTCATCAGCTTGCGATATGCGCGCTTGATCTCCTGGTCGGTGCTGTCTTTAGTTACGCCCAAAGCTTTATAGGCATCGTTCAATGCTGCGGCTGCGTTGGCTTGCCCTCCGGCGAAATGGGATTGATTCAGCACCATGTCCAGCATCTGCTTGAATGCGGCTTTGTCATAGCCAAGACGGCTGGCGATGTCGGCGAGCAAAGCTTCTTCAGCCGGATGGAAATGTCCGTCCGCCAGCGCCATCACGATGAGATAAACCAGCAACACCTGCTTCAGATGCTTGGTGTGCCCGCAAATGGCCATGAATCTTTTGTATGTCGGTTCTATGTCAAACGCCGGATCCGCTCCCCGCTTGAACAAAGCAATAGCCTGCAGGCGATGTTCTCCGGTCATGCCCAGTTTTTGCATGAACTGCTCGACATGATCGATCTCATCTTGAGAGACATGCCCATCGGCCTTGGCCAGTTTTCCCATCGAGACGAACACCGTCTCAAGGAAAACGGCTTGACGAAGCGCATTCTGCAACGGGTTCATCCCGCCAGAGCCATACGCCCTCATGCGATCGATAAATGACCCAACGAACAGACCGAAGAGCGCCCCGAAAAATCCGAAAAACAAATAACCCGCAATGACGCCAATCAGCTTAAACAAGACAACTCCAGAATGAAAATTAAACAGAAACCAGCCACAACAAAAAGGCGCGCATTATACCTTCTGCATTCCCCGCCGCTGTATCAGCCCATCCGGCAAGGCTGTTTCCTCTCGTTGAAGATTAATGTGCTGCCGCTTGTTGAAAATTGACCAGTTTGCGCGATTTACCCTGACCATCCTTGTTACCTGAAAAAACCATGTCCAGCCAAAGCCTTCAATCCTTTAATCTCCGGTCACCAAATATCGCGCAGATTGTCAGTCGGTGTCGAACGCCAAAAGTGATGACGGGCAGCTATCGACCCGTTCCGGACGTTCAGCTTTCGAGTTGTGGTTGGCTCGCCGGTTCGGACAAATCTGGGCACTGGATTATCGTGGTTCCAGTTTGATATTGGCGCGCCCGAGGAGATAAATTTGGGCACTGGGAATCGACAGCGCTGCTGTCCTGATTTGCTCGCTTCAAGACACTCTTCCCAGTTTTTTTGATAGAACAAAACCTTGCCAACACCTGGGTAAACGACTATTCGAGGTTCAGCGAAACCGTCCGTGATTGGTTCGCCACAATGCGCACATCTCATGATTTCAGACACCCCAGATTCTTGAACTTTTCCCGACATGCTCATCTCCTTAACTGACACTAACATCCCTTGAATTTTTTAGCGGTGCATTTTCTGGCGAGTTCCTCCGCTTCGGCAATTTGTTGTGCAGTCATTTTCTTTGCTATTGAATCACGATAACTCACAATTTGTTGTAATTCGCTAGCAGGAGCCTTGGCAGATGCAATATTTGCCCACATATATGCCAGAGCATAATCTTGAGAAACACCTTGCCCCTTGTCATACTTCGCTCCAAGGTTGGCTTGTGCTTTAGCATCACCCTGTTCAGCCGCCAGTTGAAACCACTTCACCGCTTCTGTGTAATCTTGCGGGACACCTCGTCCATTGTCATACATCATCCCAAGGTTGAATTGTGCATAAGCATTGCCCTGTCTTGCTGCCAGTTGATACCACTTCACTGATTCTTTGTAATCTCGAGGAACACCTTGTCCATTGTCATACATCACCCCAAGGTAGAATTGTGCATCAGCATTGCCTTGATTTGCTGCCAGTCGAAACCACTTTACTGCCCCTTTGTAACTTTGATGAACACCTTCACCGCGGTCATACATCACCCCAAGGTTGAATTGTGCATCAGCATTACCTTGATCTGCTGCCATTCGAAACCACTTTATTGCTTCTTTGTCATCTTGAAGAACACCTTCTCCATTGTCATACATCACCCCAAGTTCTAATTGTGCTGATGCGTCCCCATGTTCTGCCAGCGGCTGGTATAACTTTGCGGCTTTTGCATAATCCCCCGCATCGTATGCACCCTTTGCATCTGATAACGAATCGGCTATTGCCTGTCCGGTCAATGCGAACATGCACACACAAACCGACAATATTTGTTTTAGCAAATGGCCTAATCTCATACTGTCCTCTTTATTAGAAATTTCAATCAACTTTCTTTGCTGATCGTAGTTCGTCCAGAACTTTGAGTGCCTCACGCCGTTCCCAACCACGAGGGTCTTTCACAAACTCGGGATCTTCCAGCAAGTTTTTCCAGTTTTTGATCGGATTATCGATGTGCTCATGAGGAGGAAGAATAATCGGGGACAGACCACGAAAAAAAGACGACCATCCAGTCGCCTTTATTCTTTTCAAGAGAAAACCACTACCCCACCCACTTCCGCGCATTCTGGAACATCTTCAGCCACGCGCCGTTCTCTTGCCACTCGCGCGGATACCATGAATTCTGCACGGCACGGAATACGCGCTCGGGATGCGGCATCATGATGCTGAAACGTCCGTCCGGTGTGGTCAGTCCGGTGATGCCTTGCGGCGAGCCGTTGGGGTTGAGCGGATAGTTTTCCGTGGCATTGCCGTGATGATCCACATAGCGCAACGTAACTAATTCCTGCGCCGCTTTGAGGCGTTTGCTGTCACCGAAATTGGCATAGCCTTCGCCATGCGACACCACGATAGGCATACGACTGCCCGCCATGCCGTTAAATAAAATCGACGCTGAGGGTTGCACCTCGACCATCACGAAGCGTGCCTCGAATTGCTCTGACCGGTTGCGCGCGAAGTGCGCCCAGTTTTCCGCGCCCGGAATGATTTCGTGCAAGTTACTCATCATCTGGCAGCCGTTGCACACGCCCAGTGCGAAGGTATCCTTGCGCCGGAAGAATGCGGCAAACTCATCGCGCGCGCGCGAATTGAACAAAATGGATTTTGCCCACCCTTCCCCTGCTCCCAGCACGTCGCCGTAAGAGAACCCGCCGCACGCCGCAACACCCTTGAAGTCGCGCAATGAAACGCGGCCACTGATGATGTCGCTCATATGCACGTCCACCGCAGCAAACCCGGCGCGATCGAACGCCGCCGCCATTTCCACCTGACCGTTCACGCCCTGCTCGCGCAGGATGGCGACCTTTGGACGATTACGTAACATTCCTTGCCCGATGCTTTCATTCAAGTCATAAGTCAATTTGACGTGCAAACCCGGATCGGCGGCATCCAGCAGGCGGTCGAACTCCTGCTGAGCGCAATCCGGATTGTCGCGCAGCTTCTGCATCTGATACGTGGTCTCCGACCAGATGCGTTGCAGATTCACGCCGCTTTCCGCAAACAACATTTCGTTGTGACGTGATATTTCCATCATGCCGGTTTGATTCAGCGTGGCGATTTTCTGCACGCTCCTCAGTCCCGCGTCATGCGCCAATTCCAGCACATGCTGCACATCACGGTTGCGCACTTGTATCACCGCGCCGAGTTCTTCATTGAACAAGGCGCGCAACGTATCGCCGTGCAACTCATCAAGACTGATCGTCAAACCGATGTGCGCAGCGAAGGCCATTTCGCATAAAGTAACAAACACACCGCCATCGGAGCGGTCGTGATAGCTGAACAACTTACCCTCGTCATTTAGCCGTTGTATCAGATCGAAGAATGATTTGAGTAACAGCGCATCATCCACATCCGGCGCGACATCGCCGACCTGCTTGTACACCTGCGCCAATGCCGAGCCGCCCATGCGATTCTTGCCCTGTCCCAGATCGATCAGCAACAGCGTGGTATCCAGGTAAGCACCGAGTTGCGGCGTGACCGTGTCACGCGCATCGGGACAGGGTGCGAATGCGGTGACGATCAGCGACAGCGGGGCGATTACTTCTTTGTGCACAGCCTCTCCACTACCCTCTCCCCCACCCTCTCCCATTCTGGGAAAGGGAGTTTCGGTCCAGATTGTCTTCATACTCATGGAATCCTTGCCGACCGGAATGCAGATGCCGAGCTGCGGGCACAGCTCCATGCCTACCGCGCGCACCGTATCGAACAGCGCGGCATCTTCGCCATGATGTCCGGCGGCAGCCATCCAGTTCGCCGAGAGTTTGATGTCACCGATCTTATCGATGCGCGCCGCCGCGATATTGGTGATCGCCTCACCCACCGCCATGCGGCCCGAAGCCGGCGCATTCACCAATGCCAGCGGAGTGCGTTCGCCGATGGCAAATGCTTCGGCGCGATTCGTTTTGAAACCCATCAGCGTGACAGCGACATCGGCCACCGGCACTTGCCAGCGGCCGACCATCTGATCGCGTGCGGTCATGCCGCCCACAGTGCGGTCGCCGATACTGATGAGAAAAGTCTTGTTCGCCACAGCCGGTAAACGCAACACCCGCTCTACCGCCTCGCGCAACTCGATATTGCCGGTATCGAAAGAAGACAGCCGCGCTGTTTCGCGCACCACATTGCGCGACATTCTGGGCGGCTGTGACAACTCCACGCCCAGCTTGCTGGACATAACCAACCGCTTGGCAACCGTCTTGGGGTTGCTTAGTGGGATGGCTAGTTGTTTCATCAGTGGATTGCCTGCCTTTGGTATGCCGAGCAACACCGACAGCGGCATGTCCACCGGATAATCGCCGAACTCCCGGTCATGCACGGTAAGCTGGTCATCTGCCGTCGCTACGCCGACCACCGCGAACGGACAGCGTTCACGCTCGCACAGCGCGCGAAATTCTGCCAGGCGTTCCGGAGTAATCGCCAGCACATAACGCTCCTGTGATTCGTTGCACCAGATTTGCTTGGGCGACATGCCGGTTTCATCCAGCGGGATTTTGCGCAACTCGAAACGCGCGCCGCGTCCGCCGCCATGCACCAGCTCCGGCAGCGCATTCGACATGCCACCTGCGCCGACATCGTGTATCGACAGGATCGGATTGTTCGCGCCCATCTGCCAGCAACGATCGATCACTTCCTGCGCGCGGCGTTGCATCTCGGGGTTGCCGCGCTGCACCGAATCGAAATCCAGATTCTCGGCATTGCTGCCGGTATCCATGCTGGATGAGGCACCGCCACCAAGACCTATCAACATACCGGGGCCGCCGAGATGCACCACCAGCGCGCCTACCGGCAATTCGTGTTTGTGGGTGTGCTGCGCCGAGATGTTGCCCACCCCACCAGCCAGCATGATGGGCTTGTGATAGCCGCGCATCTCGCCGCTGACGTTCTCTTCGAAAGTGCGGAAATAGCCGGCCAGATTCGGACGACCGAATTCGTTGTTAAATGCTGCCCCGCCGATGGGACCGTCCAGCATGATTTGCAGCGCGGAAACGATGCGGGAGGGTTTGCCGTACTGCGCTAACCCCTCCCGGCCTCCCCTTGCACCCGCAAGGAGTACGCCGGTGGGTTCCCCGCTGCGATGCAGCGACCCTTCCGCAGTCAGGGAAGGTGAATATTGTTCCCACGGCTGCTCGAATCCCGGAATATTCAAATTGGAAACCGAGAAACCGGTCAGCCCGGCCTTGGGTTTTGAGCCGCTGCCCGTCGCGCCTTCATCACGGATCTCACCGCCAGAGCCCGTCGCTGCTCCCGCGAACGGCGCGATGGCGGTGGGATGGTTGTGCGTCTCCACTTTCATCAGGGTATGCATCAACTCTTCGCTGTACGCATAACCGCCATCGGCGCGCGGATAAAAACGCTCGATGCGCGCGCCCTCGATGACCGAAGAATTGTCGGAATACGCCACCACCGTGCCTTGCGGACTGACCTTGTGCGTGTTGCGTATCATGCCGAACAGCGAAATGTCCTGCGTCTCGCCGTCGATCACCCAGTCGGCATTGAAAATCTTGTGGCGGCAGTGTTCGGAATTCGCTTGGGCGAACATCATCAGCTCGACATCGGTCGGATTGCGTTTCAGCTTCTGGAAGTTCTCGACCAGATACTCGATCTCATCCGCCGAAAGAGCCAGCCCCATCTCGCGATTGGCTTTCGCCAACGCCTTGCTGCCTCCTTTCAGAACATCAACCGTGGCAAGCGGTTGTGGCACACCGTGCTGAAAGATTTTTTCCGCCGCACTGTCTACATCGCTCAACACCGATTCAGTCATGCGGTCATGCAACAGCGGCAATATCGCCGCTTGTTCTGATTTGCTCAACCCCTTACCGTTATTGGTGTCCAGGTAATACACCACGCCGCGCTCGATGCGCAGCACTCCGGACAGACCGCAATGCTGCGCGATGTCGGTGGCCTTGGTAGACCACGGCGAAATCGTGCCGAGGCGCGGCACCACGAGAACACGTTGCATTGAACCGGCTTGCTTGGGTTCACCGGCTTCTTTATCCAAGCCGAGCACCTTGTCCAGTAACTTGGCTTGCGCCTTGCTCAGGGTAGTGCCGCGCAGTGCGCTGAAGTACCAGTGGCGCGTGTCAGCGATGGCGACACCGGGCGCAACTGCATGCAGTACGCTGCGCAGTTTTTCCAGGCGAAAGACAGACAAGGCAGCGGAGCCAACAGAAACTCGAAACATGGATATGTCCGCGATATAAAATTCGAGGCGCGATTATACTATGCACCACCCATATGAATGATTCTTGAAAAATGAGCGAACGCATCTCAGCCCTTACCCCCAAACACATTACCCAAAAGCAGGTCATGGCAAACTTCCCGAAACGCCCGCGCGACAGTCACAAGGGACTGTTCGGCACGGTCGCGGTGATCGGCGGTGCGAGCGGCATGATCGGTGCACCGCTGCTGGCGGCACGCGCCACACTCAAGCTGGGCGCTGGTTGCGTGCATGTCGGCCTGCTGGCGGAAAACGCTCCGAGCGTGGATTTTCTGCAACCGGAACTGATGCTGCACAGCGCGTCAGCCGCATTACAACTGCCCGATGTGGACGTGTTCGCGGTCGGCTGCGGCCTGGGCCGCGACATGGCCGCGCAGAAACTGTTCCACGCCGCATTGAACAGCAATGCCGCGCTGGTGCTGGATGCCGACGCATTGAACATCCTCGCGCAACGCCCCGATTTGCGCACCCTGCTGATTGCACGCGAGACCGCTTGCGTGCTCACGCCGCATCCCGGTGAAGCGGCGCGTTTGTTGGCTTGCGACACGAAAGAAATACAGGCGGACCGCGTTGCGACAGTAACACAACTGGCCCGGCAACTGCGCTGTAGCGTGGTGCTGAAAGGCGCGGGCAGCTTGTGCGCCACCCGCGACGGCCGGCTGTTCGTGAATACAACCGGCAATCCCGGCATGAGCAGCGCGGGCATGGGCGATGTGCTCACCGGCATGATTGCCGCCTTCATCGCGCAAGGACTGACTGCGGACAACGCAATGCTATTGGCAGTGCATCTGCATGGCGCGGCGGGTGATGCACTGGCACAACAACAGGCAACTATCGGCATGACCGCGACGGAGGTGACAGAGTGGGCAAGATGGCTATTGAATCGATGGGCATCCAAATCGTAGGGCGGAACGCGAAGCGGTTCCACCGCATGGTTTGCCTTTGGCGGAACGCCCCTTTGGGGCTTCCGCCCTACGCCGACTGCGCCCTTCGACTACACTCAGGACAGGTTTACCTCCAGCCTACAAAAAAATCACTCAAAAAATGACTACCCCCATCGACATCCGCGAAGAAGCCGGCGTGCGCACGCTGCACTTCGGTTCCGAATGGATACAAGGCGCGATGCGCATCGCGCGCCCGTGGAATCTTGAACTGGAATATACCCGCGAGATGATGGCCAGCCTGCTGCTGCGCGATGATGCACGCTGGCCGCGCAAGGTGTTGCTGATCGGCCTCGGCGCAGCCTCGCTGACCAAATTCCTGTATCGCAATCGGCCGCTGGCGCATCTCACTGTGGTGGAAATCGAACCTGCGGTGGTTGCCGCCGCGCGGCAATTCTTCAAGCTGCCTGAAGACCCCAAGCGCATCAACCTCGTCATCGGCGACGGCGCGGAATACGTATCGAATAACGAGAAAAAATTCGATTTGATTCTGGTGGACGGCTTCAACGAACATGCGCATCCCGGCGCATTGAACACCCTGCCCTTCTATCAGGTGTGCCGCACCCGTTTGAGCGACGATGGCGTAATGGCGGTCAATTTGCTCGGCCTCAGTCGCGGGGTGATGGGCGGCTTCGCGCACATTACCGATGCGTTCGAAGATCGCGCGATGGTGTTTCCTTCCTGCGAAAGCGGCAATGCAATTGCCTTCGCGGCGGGTGGCAATCCTGTCGAAATCTCCTTCGACGACCTGAGAGAAAACGCGCTGGCCTTGAAAAAGGAAACCGGCCTCAACCTCCTGCCTACCATCACACGACTGGAGCAATCGCACAGTTGCATAGGCGGGCTTCTGAAACTGTAAGCCGCATCTCAAAACTCGAATTGCCGCCCCTGTTCCAGCCGCATCGGTTGGTACTTCGCACAGGCTGCAACGACCTCCGCCATGGTCAAATCTTCCTTGCCCGGTTCCATGTGGGTGATGAGCAGCGTCACCGGGCGTTGCAGCCGCGCCAATCCATGGGCCAGCAGTGCGGCAGTCATGTGCCCGGATAGTGCCGCACCGCTGGCATTGGCATTGAGAAACGTGGTCTCGATCATCAGGTAACGCAGATTTTCGATACCGTTCAGCGCCGCCCAGAATGCCTCGCAGTCTGTCGTGTCACCCGAGTACACGAAACTTCCCGCCCCGCTATCCAGGCGGTAACCCACGGCTGGCACCGCGTGGCAGGCCGGCAATGGGGTGACTCGCCTTTTTCCCAGCAGCGTTGGCTCGCCGGGAGCGACCGGAACAAAGCGAATGTAAGGATTATCAATGGTTGGCAGCGCGCTGTAATCCGGCCACAGTTGACCATTCAGCAGGTTTTCCTTCAGCGCGATGATAGTCTGCGGCAGCGCATGCACCAGCAGAGGTTTTTGGCGCAAAAAAGCCGCGGCATCGGCAAGCAGCGGCATGAAGCCGCAATGATCGAGATGGGAGTGGGTCAAGAAAACATGATCCACCTTGACCATCTGCTCCAGACTCAACTCACCCACACCCGAGCCGGCATCAATCAGGACATCATCGTCCAGCAGCAGCGCGGTGGTGCGCCGCGCACCACCAATTCCGGCATAACAGCCGAGCACGGCAAGTTTCATTTTCCCTCCAGACTAGCGACCTGAACTGGCGACCTGAATCAGGCGCTTACCGTAGCAAGATCGGCGCTACGAATCAAGACTGAACCAGACAGCGGGTGGAATAGGCTGGCTGCTGCAAACAGCCAATTTTTAGAATCCCAAAAAATAAGATGAGTGTTTGACCCGCCCCTGCATTTGGACTCTGTGAAGGACACCCCTGAAAAATCAGTCCTTTTTGCGCAGTAACATTCTGCTCATCAAACCATCTTTCATGATGAATTGATGCTTGATCGCACCCAGCACATGCAGCACCGTCAGCACGATCAACACAGTGACCAATTGTTCATGTACCACGTGGGCAAACACACCGTGAAATTTCTTGGGTAACAAAGCCGCATCGCCCGCCAATAACGCCGCACCCACCTTGCTGGTGAGAATGATCGTCACGCCAGTCACCGGCAACAAAATCAGCACGGTATAGAGAAAGTAATGAACGTATTTTGCCACTGCTTGGTACATCGGCGTATCGGCCAGCAACGGCGGCCTACCATCCTTACGGCGGAAATACAGTTGCGACAAAGTCAACAACAAAATCGTGCCGCCCATCGATATATGTACGATGTATCCGGCCAATGTCGCCTTGCCGTCATCGGTCGCCTCTGCCAAGCTGTCGCCAAGATACCAGGCGGCGATCAACAATGCCAAAGTCAACCAATGAACGATCACCATGCGCTTGCTGTATTGCGTCATAACTTCACTCCTCAATTTATGGAACCTGTAGGATAGCGCGTAGCCCGGATGAAGCAAAGCGTAATCCGGGCATTCTCGTGCATACCTGAAGATTTCCCGGATTCCAACCTTTGGTCTGCATCCGGGCTACGGCACTCAGTCCAAAGCAAGGAACCAACCAGCATGAGCGCAGTGAACGACGAACAGTTAATTTCAGGGCTGAGCACGGCAGAAGCACAACAACGTCTTGCCGCGTCCGGCTACAACGAGTTGAACCCGCCCAAACCACGCCGCGTGTGGCACATCGTTGCCGACGTGTTGCGCGAACCGATGTTCCTGTTGCTGATCTCAGCGGGCGGAATTTACCTGTTGCTGGGCGATGTCGGAGACGCGCTGATGCTGTTGTTTTTTGTGGTGCTCATCATAGGCCTGACCGTGTTTCAGGAGCACAAAAGCGAACGGGTGCTGGAAGCGTTGCGCGACCTGTCCAGCCCGCGCGCATTGGTGATACGCGATGGCAAGCGGCAACGCATCGCAGGACGCGAGGTGGTGCAAGGCGACTTGCTGCTGCTCACTGAGGGGGATCGCGTCGCCGCTGATGTTGTGCTGCTCAGTTGCAACGATCTGTTTGCCGACGAATCCATGCTGACTGGCGAGTCGGTTCCGGTGCGTAAAATCACAGGCAGTCCGGACTCCGTGGCACGTCAGCCGGGCGGCGACGGCCAGCCGTTCGTATACGCGGGAACGGTACTGGTGCAAGGCAGCAGCATCGGCTTGGTGACGGCGACCGGCAAGTCCAGTGCCATCGGGCAAATCGGCAAATCGCTGCAAGACACCCGCTCCGGCATATCGCCGCTACGCATCCAGATCGACCGGATGGTGCGCCGCGTGGCGATATTGGCCATCACCCTTTGTCTGATACTGGTGGTCGTATATGGCATCACGCGCGGTCACTGGCTGGATGCGCTGCTGGCCGGCATCGCACTGGCAATGTCCGCCCTGCCGGAAGAATTTCCGGTGATCCTGTCGGTGTTCATGGCGCTCGGCGCGTGGCGCATCTCGCGGCGCGATGTGTTGACGCGGCGGCTGGATGCCATCGAAACCCTCGGTGCCACCACCGTGCTGTGCACCGACAAGACCGGCACACTGACCGAAAATCGCATGATGATCCGCCAGCTATATAGCGGCGGTCAAATGCTGCGAGTGGACAGCCACAGTCCGCTGCCCGAACCGTGGCACGAGCTGGTGGAATTCGGCATTCTGGCCAGCGAACGCGACCCGTTCGACCCGATGGAGCGTGCCCTGCACGAATTGGGGCGACGCACCCTGAACGGCAGCGAACACCTGCATGAAGCATGGCAGTTGGTACACGAATACAGCCTGTCGCCGGAGCTGGCGGCCATGTCGCATGTCTGGCAAGGCGATGAGCAAGAACATCACATGGTCGCTGCCAAGGGTGCGCCGGAAGCCATCATCGACCTGTGCCACCTGCCCGATGCGCAGGCCAAATCCATCGCGCAAGTTGCCGCCGGAATGGCCGATCAGGGCTTGCGTGTACTGGGCGTGGCACGCGCCAAACTCAAGCCCGGCCAGGAGTGGCCGGCACAGCAACATGACATCGAGTTCTCTTTTGTCGGCTTGCTCGGCCTGCAAGACCCGCTGCGCGCAGATGTGCCGGAAGCCATTGCGCTGTGCCGCGCGGCAGGCATCCGGGTGGTGATGATCACCGGCGATCATGCGCGCACCGCACAGGCGATCGCCCGTGAACTCGGCTTGCCATCCGAGCAAGTATTGACCGGCAGCGAACTGGACGCGCTATCCGATGAAGCATTGCGTTCCAGATTGCGCGACGTGCAGGTATTCGCGCGCATCGTGCCGCAACAGAAACTGCGCCTGGTGGAAGCCTTCAAGGCTAATGGCGAGATCGTCGCGATGACTGGCGATGGCGTGAACGATGCGCCCGCCCTCAAGGCCGCACACATCGGCGTGGCGATGGGCAAGCGCGGCACCGACGTGGCGCGCGAAGCTGCCGGACTGGTGCTGCTCAACGATGACTTTGCCTCGCTGGTCGTCACCATCCGCTTGGGACGTCGCATCTACGACAATCTGCGCAAGGCGATGAGCTATGCAATTGCGGTGCACATTCCCATCGTCGGCATGGCTTTGTTGCCGGTGCTGACCGGTCAGACGTTGTTGCTCATGCCCGCGCATATCATGTTTATGGAACTGATTATCGGCCCGGTCTGCTCGATTTTTTTTGAGGCCGAAGCGGAAGAAAAAAACATCATGCAGCGTCCACCCAGAGCAGCGAACGAGCCGCTGTTCGGCGGCATGCTGTTGACCAACAGTCTGCTGCAGGGATTGGTGGCTTTCGCGGTTGCCGCCGTGATTTATGTCTGGGCATTGTTGAAAGGATGGGACGATAACACCGTGCGCGCACTGGTATTCACGGCCATGGTGGCGGGAAACATCGCGCTGGTATTCAGCAACCGCTCACTGGACGCATCCTGGCAAGGTGCCTGGTCGCGACAAAATCCGGTGCTGTGGTGGATCGTGCTGGGCGGTAGTGCCGGGCTGGCACTGGTGTTAAGCGTGCCAGTGCTGCGCGGGCTGTTCCATTTTTCCGGGGACGCGCCGTACATCCTTGGCGTTGGCGTGCTGGCAGCCTGCAGCGTACTGCTGCTCAGCGCGGCGGTGAAACACTCACTGCAAGTTCGCAGGTCTGGTAGTGCAGCGTAACCCGACAATCTTTCATCGCATACCGGGAAAACTACTGCTTTGGATTCACCGACAGTTCAACGAGAACGTTTTTCCAGTTCTTCCCAGCGCGCCATCGCCGCCAGCACTTCCGCCTCAATTTCCTCGTTGCGCGTTTGCAGTTGTTTGGCGCGCTTGGCATCGGTGCGATAGATCGCGCCATCCGCCAGATGTGCGGCTATATCGCTTTGCTCGCGCTCCAGTGCTTCGATGCGCTTGGGCAACTCTTCCAGTTCGCGCGCTTCCTTGTAGCTGAGTTTGCTTTTAACTCCCTCTCCCTTTGAGGGATAACCAGCGACTTGTTCGCCGCCTTTCGGCGGCCTAGTCGAATGGCTAGTAGTTTTATCAGAGGGCTGGGGAGAGGGTGAAGCTTTTGGTCCGCCGCTTCTACCCTCTCCCCTACCCTCCCCTTGGTGCGTGGTTGTTGCCGCTTTAGCGGCTGTACTACCACGGCCTCCCCCTTGCGGGGGCAAGTGGGAGGGAGATTTATTTGCCGCAGCCGTTGCCTGGTATTTTTTCACCCGCACCCAATCCTCGTAGCCGCCGACGTATTCGATCAGTTTGCCATCGCCCTCAAACGCGATCACTTGCGTCACCACGTTATCGAGAAAGGCGCGGTCATGGCTGACCAGAAACAGTGTACCGTCGTATTGCGCCAGCAGTTCTTCGAGCAACTCCAGCGTTTCGATGTCGAGATCGTTGGTCGGCTCGTCGAGTACCAGAACATTGGCAGGCTGCGTGAACAAACGCGCCAACAGCAAGCGATTGCGCTCGCCACCGGAACAACTCTTGACCGGCGAGCGGGCGCGCTCCGGCGCGAACAGAAAGTCGCCTAGATAGCTGATGACGTGCTTCTTCTGCCCGCCGATCTCGACAAAATCCGAGCCTTGGCTGATGGTATCAGCCACTGTCGCTTCATCATCGAGTTGCGCGCGCAACTGGTCGAAATAGGCCACCGAAATTTTTGTGCCGAGCTTCACCTGTCCTTTGTCAGGCTGCAACTCGCCGAGGATGATCTTGAGCAGCGTGCTCTTGCCCGAGCCGTTCGGCCCAAGCAGGCCGATCTTGTCGCCGCGCTGAATGCGGCAGGAAAAATCGTTGATGATGTTGCGCCCGCCATACGATTTGCTGACGTTGCTCAGCTCCGCGACCAGCTTGCCGGAACGCTCACCGGTGTCCACGCTCATCTCGACCTTGCCGATTTTTTCACGGCGTGCGGCACGGTCGCGGCGCAACTGTTCCAGGCGCAGCACGCGTCCTTCATTGCGCGTGCGGCGGGCTTTGACGCCCTGGCGTATCCACACCTCTTCCTGGGCCAGCACTTTGTCGAACTTGGCATTCACCACCGCCTCGTCGCTCAACATGCGTTCCTTGATCGCTTGATAGGCGGAAAAATTGCCGGGGAAACTCGCCAGCTTGCCGCGATCCAATTCGACGATGCGGGTGGCGACGTTGTCCAGAAAACGCCGGTCATGGGTGACGAACAATACCGCACCGATGAAATTATTCAGCAAGCCTTCCAGCCATTCGATAGAGGCGAAATCCAGATGGTTGGTCGGCTCGTCGAGGATCAACACATCCGGCTCGGCAACCAGGGCCTGCGCCAATGCCACGCGCTTGCGCTGACCGCCGGACATATCACCGACGCGCTTGTCGGGATCCAGATCCAGACGCGCAATCGCAGTCTCGATGCGCGCCTGCACCGACCAGCCATTCTGTGCTTCGAGTTGCGTCTGCAAGTGCTGCATTTTTTCCAGCAGCACGTCCACATCCGCATCCGGTTCAGAGAGTTGATGCGAGACATGGTGATAATCGCTGAGCAGCGTATGCAAATCGCCCAAGCCCCGCGCCACCGCATCGAACACCGTGTCATCGGCATTTAGCACCGGCTCCTGGCTGACGTAGCAAATCCGCGCCGTCGGCGCGCGCCATACCAGACCATCATCGAGATTTCCCTGATCTGCGAGCACGCGCATCATGCTCGATTTGCCGCCGCCGTTGCGCCCGATCAGGCCGACGCGTTCGCCCTCATCGAGTTGAAAATCGGCATGATCCAATAGCGCGACGTGCCCGAAGGCGAGACTCGCCTTGTCCAAGGTGATGAACGGCATCAGGAAGCTTCTAACGATCTGTTGCGAGATGCGATAGCGACCCGCATTACGACTTGCTCCCTGATGTTAATTTTTGTAAATCTTCGATGATCTGTTTTGAGTGGCGCGAGGTTTCCACGCTCAAATAAATTTTGCTGATGTTGCCTTGCGGGTCGATCAGGAAGGTGTAACGCCGCGCGACTTTAATTAGAAGTAAATTCATCAGCGCGCCATATCGCTCCGCCGTTTCGGTGGTTTTGTCGGCCAGCAAAGGAAACGGCAGGTGATACTTTTTGGCAAATTCCGCATGGCTGTCGGTATCGTCCACACTCACGCCCACCACTTGTGCGCCGAGCTCGGTGATTTGATTCAGGTCATCGCGAAACGCGCACGCCTCTTGCGTGCAGCCCGGCGTATCGTCCTTGGGATAAAAATACAGCACCAGCCACTTGCCGCGATAATCCTGCAAGACGTGCCGCTTGCCATTCTGGTCAAGCAGATTGAAATCCGGCGCAGGCTTGCCCACTTCCGGCAATTCACCGGCACGCGCCGCACGCGCCACCAGCAATGCCGCGAACACGATCAGCGCAACAACGATAGCCAACCATTTCATATCATTTTCCTCCGATTGATAAATTCCTGAAACTCCAGAAGCGCAGCAACAACACGCACAGCAATGCCAACGCTCCGGCAAATAAAAATGCCGTGTTGGCATTCCAGTAATGCCAAACCGCGCCGAACAACACTCCGGCTGGAATCACACTCATACCGACGGCGAGATGATACCAGCCAAACGCCGTGCCGCGCTCGCGCTCATCGGCATACAGGCTGATCAATGCCCGCTCCGAGCCTTCTCCCAAGCCAATCAGCAAGCCGTACAACACGGTGACGATCCACAACGCATCGCCGTGTTCGACCAGACCGAGCAGGACAAAACTCACTGCGTATCCCAACCAGCTGATGATCGTCACACGCCGCATCCCAAACGCATCCGCCATGCGTCCGCCCAGCAGCGATGTGGCGGATTTGCTGACATTCAGCGTCGCCCACAGCAATAACACCTGCACCAGACTCATACCCAACTCGTTGCCGCGCAGCAAAATGAAAGTTTCCGACGCGCGCGCAAAGGTGAATAGCACCAGCACCCACAAATAACGGCGCATGTTGAGCGACAGCAGCGACCAAGCCAGCGGCGCGCGCAATCTTTCTATTTCCACTTCCAGGCGCGGCGGTTCGCGCACGCCGAAAATCAGCACCAGCAACACCAGCGCGCCCGGCACCGCCGACCACAAAATCACCTCGCTCACCGACCAGTGCAGCCAGCTCAACGCGGCAATGGCGAGCAGCGTGCCGCCCAGCGCACCGCCGTTATCCATGGCGCGATGAAAGCCGTAAGCAAGTCCATATATCTCGGGATGCGCGCTGTCCCCCAGCAACGCGTCGCGCGGCGCATCGCGCAAACCCTTGCCGGCGCGATCCAGACTGCGCAGCAATAACAGCGCGCCCCAACTCGACACCAGGCCCAACAGCGGACGCGCCAGATTGGACAAGGCATAGCCGAACACCATCAACCTCTTGCGCCGTCCGCGCTTGCCATCCGAATAACGTCCCGCCCACAACTTGAGAAAACTCGCCGCCGCATCCGCCACACCTTCCACCAGACCCAGTATCACTGGTCCCGCGCCGAGCACGGTGGCGATAAGTATCGGGATGAACGGCGTCACCATCTCCGAAGCCAGATCGTTCAGGAAACTGACCAAACCGATGGCAATCACGGTGGCGGGTAATTTGTGCCGGGTCATTTGCGTCGGGTCATTTGCGTCGGGGCATGTTAGTTGTGTGGTGTTTACGCTAGAATGCGCGCGCTGCTTTCGTAGTGCAAGTTGTCCCCGTAGTTAAATGGATATAACCGGCCCCTCCTAAGGGTCAATTACAGGTTCGATTCCTGTCGAGGACACCAAATTCCTGTATTACCCGATCCGACGCAGTCCACTAAAGCCAGTTAAATCCTAGTGATTGGCGGTTTTTTTATTTTCTGCCGTCCGCGTTGCCTCATAACAAAAGGATACCGAAGGTCAGGAACGTTGCCTCACGACTGAGGTAACTTCGACCATAGAAAATAGGGTTCGTAATTTAGCATTAATCTGCTGCCTCAGATCAAACGGATTCAAGGAATCGCGGAGGATGCGGAGTTTTGATTTGGTATCGTCTGACACGCTCTCGCAGACCATGACGCGCTGATACGGTGTTTCGGGTGCGTAATATTGTTTGCGATAGCGCGCCCCGTCTCGCCCTTTGGTTTTGAGCTTCAGTGTTGGGCAGCAATGATGCTGTAGCTGGCTCCACTCCTTGGCATACAGCGCGTTCATTGGCTTCACCCGTTTTAGATTATCAAAACGCTCGTAGCCGAACAACTTGGGTGACTTGCATCCTAACAACCGAATGGCGTACTTGCGCTGATAACCGCACACCGAACAGAACTTGTCTGGTATCTTGCCCTGGTCAGTGCGGTTGGCACGGCAATAGCGATTGCGTATTGCCTCCAGATAGGCGCGTTTCTCGTGTTTACCCATGTCAGTAACCCTCCGTTATTTCGGTTACCCACAATTTGAGGCAACGAATCCTTCTTACGCACTTCTTCGGTTACTTTTATATTGAGTCAACTCATAAGATAATTTGGCGCATTGATTGTTGGGCGGTATGGGCGTAGCCTGAGCTCAAGGTTCAGCACCGATAAGGGGGTAACAAAAATGAATCAGTTGCTAAAACAGGTGTTGTTGGTTTGTGTGTGCTTGTTGGCATTGACTGGTCAGGCAATAGCCGATTCGCTGTCAGATGCGAAACGTGCCTACCATGCAAAAGATTTTGCAAAAGCAGCAAGTTTATACACACCGCTGGCAAAAAAAGGCAATGCTGATGCACAAACAGAACTTGGGGTGATGTATGACAATGGACAAGGTGTTACTCAAGATTACAAAGAAGCATTGAAGTGGTTTCAACTGGCAGCAGCTCAAGGTAATGCTGATGCACAATTCAACCTTGGGATGATGCATGGTCGCGGAGAAGGTGTTCATCAAGATTACAAAGAAGCCGTGAAGTGGTATCAACTGGCAGCAAAACAGGGTAACGCTTCAGCACAATTCTACCTTGGGGTGATGTATGACAATGGACAAGGTGTTCCTCAAGATTACAAAAAAGCAGTGAAGTGGTATCAACTGGCAGCAAAACAGGGCAATGCTTATGCACAACTCAACCTTGGGATGATGTATGACAATGGACAAGGTGTTCCGCAAGATTACAAAGAAGCAGTGAAGTGGCTTCGACTGGCAGCAAAACAGGGTGATGCTAAAGCACAAGCCAACCTTGGGGTGAAGTATGACAAGGGACAAGGTGTTCCTCAAGATTACGCGCTGGCATATATGTGGGTAAGCATTGCTGCTGTCAATGCTTCTGCCAGTGAATTAAAACAACTGGCTGCCAGCTATCGTGATTCAATAGCAAAGAAAATGACTGCACAGCAAATTGCCAAAGCGCAGCAACTTGCCAAAAAATGCACTGCTAAAAAATTCAAGGGGTGTTAGCGAGAGTGAACTTGCTACTAGCCAGTCTTGCGCTGGCTTTTTCTTTTCCTGCATGGGCATCTGACCTGCCCGACCCGGTGCTTACCCAGGGCGCAACCAATCTCAACGTGGCCCAGGAAAATATCCAGCAGACTGTGTGCGTGAAGGGATATACCAAAACGATTCGCCCCCCCGCTCACTTTACCAACAAACTCAAGAAGCGGCAGTTGTGCGAGTATGGCTATACAGACACAAACCCCAAGTATTACGAGGAAGTTCATCTCACTCCACCCAGTATCGGGGGCAATCCAAGCGATCCTCGAAACCTATGGCCAAAGCCACGAATCAGCGCGTGGGATGCCGGTAAGAAAGACCAGCTAAAATTTGTAACTTACCGCATGGTATGCGCTCAAGAAATATCATTTGCGGAAGTACAGCAAGCGATGGCGATAAACTTGATAGAAGCTTGGAAAAAATTATGTATTCTGCGGGTGTCATTCTTGTTATCGCTATAACCCTTGGCGGATGGATGCTTACAACCGCCAAGGATTTCACGGTGCGCGGTTGGGTAATTTTTTTGCGCGTTTCATTTTTTCACTCTCCGTGGAACGAGGCTAACGCTGCTGCGCTGATTTTTCCGGGCAAACGCCCTGGTATTTGGCATCCCGAGCGGGCGAATGTAATCAGCCCTCCCCGACTCGTCAGCACGCTAATTTTTCAGGTGCCGGGAACTCTTTTTCATCATCCCTATCTTAATCCATGCCCGTAATTGCATCGTGTAGCAAAGCTGTGCTGGAACGGGTGTTTAATTCCAATTGTTAAAGGAGTGCCATTATGAAAAGAGCTTATTCCGCAGTGAAAGAAACAATTTCACGATTCGTGCGTTGGATTATCGCCGGTGTCATATCCCTCATCGTCGCGCTGCCAACCTTCGCTTCTTTCAGTACTTCCGTATAGTGTTCTAAAGCCCGCGCCGGCTTCTTCTCCTCCCTGGCTGGCGCGGCATCTATTCCGCTGTTCTATTCATCTTTGTTCGTTCGCTCGGGTTTGCCATAACTGGCAAACCTGTTTTGTGCCGCCTGAAATTCATCTGCCGTCAGCAATACCGGCTGACCGGCTTGCAATGCGCGCAAATAAAGTTCGCTCAGGGTTTCCACTTCCACGGCGATCTTGTATGCCTCGGCGAGATCCGCTCCCGCCGCGATCATGCCGTGGTTCGCCAGCAGACATGCTTTGCGTCCTTGCAGCGCGATCAGTGCGTTATCGGATAACGCCTGCGTGCCAAAGGTGGCGTAGTTCGCGCAGCGTATGCTGTCGCCGCCCACCAGCGCGATCATGTAATGGAATGGCGGAATATCTTTTCTGAGGCAAGCCAGCGCGGTCGCCGCGATGCAATGGGTATGGATGACTGCGCCGAATTCCGGGCGCTGCACCAATATGTCGCGATGGAACAGCCACTCGCTGGAAGGTTGCCAGCGTCCGCGTGAGGTCCCGTCGAAATTCACCCACACGATGTCGTCTTCCGTCAGACCTTCCGCGCCCATGCCGGAAGGGGTAATCAGCATGCCCTCGCCATATCTCGCGGAGAGGTTGCCGGATGTGCCGCGATTCAATCCTTGTGCGTCCAGCTTGCCGGCGATGCGCACCAGTTCGCTGCGTAGTTCGGTCTCGTTCATCATCTCACCCTCTCCTTAACCCTCTCCCATCGAGGGAGAGGGAAGCGCGCATCGCCTCAGCGTTCGCCGCCACTACACCGCATTCGGTAATCAATCCCGTCACCAGTCGCGCCGGGGTCACGTCAAAGCCGTAATTGCCTGCGCGTGAGCCTTGCGGGGTAAGGCGCACGCTGCGCACTTGCCCATCCTCACACAGTCCGGCGATATGCGTCACTTCTTCCGCTGCGCGTTCCTCGATGGGGATTTCTTTAACGCCGTCTTGCAGCGTCCAGTCTATGGTCGGGGTGGGCAGCGCCACATAGAACGGCACGCCGTTGTCGTGTGCCGCCAATGCTTTGAGGTAGGTGCCGATCTTGTTGCACACATCGCCGCGCGCTGTGACACGATCGCAGCCGACGATCGCCATGTCCACCATGCCATGCTGCATCAAATGCCCGCCGGCGTTGTCCACGATGACGGTATGCAGCACGCCGTGCTGTCCGAGCTCCCACGCGGTGAGGCTGGCGCCCTGATTGCGCGGACGGGTTTCGTCCACCCATACATGCTGCGGAATGCCCGCGTCGAACGCGGTATAGATGGGCGCGAGTGCCGTGCCCCAATCCACCGTGGCCAGCCAACCCGCGTTGCAGTGGGTGAGGATGTTGACCGTACGTCCGGTACGCTGATGAATGGCGCGGATGATGTCGCAACCATGCCGGCCGATTGCCGCGTTGATCGACACATCTTCATCGGCGATGCGTGCCGCTTCCTGCCATGCCGCATCGGCGCGTTCATTCGCAGAGAGCGGCGCAAGCACCGCGCGCATACGCTCCACACCCCAGCGCAGATTCACCGCAGTGGGGCGCGAAGCCAGCAGCACGCTGCAAGTGGCGGCCAGTGCGGTATCCGAGGCATGATCCCGCATCGACAGTGCCACGCCATAAGCCGCCGTCACGCCGATCAGCGGCGCGCCGCGCACTTGCATGTCGCGGATAGCGCGCTCGGCATCGCGCATGGTGTTCAAGCGCAGCGTGGTGAAAACATGCGGGAGTTTGGTCTGGTCGATGATCTCCACCGCTGCGTTGTCGGCGGTGGGCCAGATGGTGCGATAAGGGGTGCCGTTGATTTTCATGGTTTGCTGGGCGGTAATGAGTTATTCACTTCGCAGTGTAGTATGAGAAGGCTTAACTAAACTTGCGATGTATCTCGCACGATCCACCTCGGAAGCAAGCTCAGTAACCCACTCAGCGGAGTAACCCAAACCCCCAGCAAAAAGTTGGAGCCGCATGGAACACTCGTGAAGAATGGCGACTGCTTCAATGGATTTTTCCAGTAATTGATCTGTTAGATGCACTTCTGTCGTGCCACGTCTTCTTTCAACATTAAGCCATCTTGGGTTATTGATGAACTCAATACCTTTCTTGGGCTTGCCTGGAACGATCCACCCATGATCAATGGCATTGCGAAGAACCAATAAATCGTCAACTGCATCGCACATTATTTTGGAAATATTGCAAACTGACTTTTCAAGCTGTATCGATTTTTCTCTTAGGCGCTTAATCAAGTCACTGACTTTATTTGCGTCAGTGGATGGGCGTTTATCCTTATTCATTTCCTCTTTGGCTACAGCCAGAACAGTTAGCTCCAGCCCAGACTCAAACATGCCCCACACAATAGTGAAGACACCTATCTTTTGAAGCGTAGATGGACGAACACCGTAATATCCTTTGATATTCCGTAACACTTCCGCAAACGTGAGCCTACTCTCCACTAATCCCCCTCAAACTCGCACAACGCAAACACCTTGTGCCCATGCTTCTCCAGCCGCGCACGTCCGCCGATGTCGGGCAGGTCGATGATGAAGCAGCACTCGATGATCTTGCCGCCCATTTTTTCAATCAGCGTGCAGGCGGCTTCCGCCGTGCCGCCGGTGGCGATCAGGTCGTCCACCAGCAGCACGCGGTCGCCTTTCTGGATCGCGTCGGTGTGGATCTCGATGCGGTCGGTGCCGTATTCGAGTTCGTAGTCATGGCCTATGGTCTCGGCGGGCAGCTTGCCTTTCTTGCGGATCGGGATGAAGCCCTTGTTCAGTGCGTAGGCCAGCGGCGCGCCGAGGATGAAGCCGCGCGATTCGATGCCCGCGATCTTGTCGATCTTCACGTCCTTGTAGCGGGCCACCAGCTCATCCACGGTGGCGCGAAAACCTGTCGGGTCTTTGAGCAGGGTGGTGATGTCGCGGAACTGGATGCCCTGCTTGGGGTAATGCGGGACGGTGCGGATACGGGATTTGATGGTCATAGTTGTGTCCTTGTTGATACGTAGGGGCATGGCGCACCGTGCCCCTACGTTGTTATTGGTTGAGCATCCTGCCCGCGACGGCGGACAGTTTTTCCAGCATCGCCGCATCGCGCGCTTCGGGCGCGGTGATGATCGCGTATTGCAATGCGCTGCGGCAAACGCATTTGCCTGCGCTTGCATCGGACTGCACACGCGGCGCAACGTTCTTCACCAGGGCGCGCGCCTTGTCGGCGTTCTCCAGCAGCACCTTCACAACCGTGTCCACCGTCACGTCATCATGATTTGGGTGCCAGCAGTCGTAGTCGGTCACCATCGCGACGGTGGCGTAACAAATCTCGGCTTCGCGCGCGAGCTTGGCTTCCGGCATATTGGTCATGCCGATCACATCACACCCCCACGAGCGATACAGCTCGGATTCTGCCAGGCTGGAAAATTGCGGCCCTTCCATCACCAGATAAGTGCCGCCGCGCAACACCGGGATGTTGATTTGCTGCGCGGCTGCGTGCAGATGATCGCCCAGACGATGACACACCGGATGTGCCATCGAGACATGCGCGACCAGGCCGTTGCCGAAAAAACTCTTCTCTCGCGCGAAGGTGCGGTCGATGAATTGATCGACGATCACAAAAGTGCCGGGGGCAAGGTGCTCGCGCAGCGAACCCACCGCGCTCACCGAAATGATGTCGGTCACGCCGAGACGCTTGAGCGCGTCGATGTTGGCGCGAAAGTTGATTTCCGATGGCGGGATGCGATGCCCGCGCCCATGACGCGGCAGGAAAGCGATGGATTGCCCCGCCAGTTCGCCAACAAGCACCTCATCTGACGGCTCACCGAATGAAGACACGGCCTTCACCCAGCGGGTGTTCTCCAAGCCCTCAATGTTATAAACACCGCTGCCTCCGATGACAGCTAACATTTTCTCTCCTTTGGCATTTCCGCTCCCCTTTAGGGTACCTCTAAAAATTCAGAGTTCGCCCAAATGCAAGGCGTGGAAAAAATTTTGCAGCGCTGCATATGTTTTATATGTAAGCAAGAAATTTTTTACGCAACGCAGCAGTTGGGATGAAATCTGGATTTTGAGAGGTGCCCTTCAGCCTTCCGCCATGGTTTTATAAATAAAATTCTGCAATGCCATACGCATGCTTCCCTCCGGCTGGATGAACTCCAAACCGTGCGTCATGACTTCAGCGCCGCCAAGATTTTTCGTCAACGTTTCGTTGTATGAATTACGAATCACCTCTGATATTGAAAAGACTTGTTCTTCATCATCGATAGGCAAACGAAAGGCAACTCTAACCTCATCGCCTATCTTGCCAAATTGCCTGTTGGCCTGGACACGCGCGCCGGAAGTGCTGAGGTCCACCACGACCGCCGGGACCTTGATCAGGGCGGAAGCAGCGTCCATCGGCTCGATCCAGCCCGCCAATTTCGGCTGAATACGCAACGCACTGCGCATCGTCAGGCACTCTACCTGCTTTGGAAAAGAGAGATGCAAATGAGGGTAAGGAATATGGGAGGCAAACAGCACATTGGCATTGAACTCATAAGCTTTTCTGCCGGAAAAGCCGCGCACCAGGAAACTTAGCCCATCCTCAATGGGCAGCAATTTTTCATCTTGCATGGGGTGCGAGACAACGATGCTCGCCTTATTCAAAAAACCGATCAGCTTGACGTAATAACGCCGATTCGGAGCCCGGTTCGATACCGAAGAATCCTGCAACTGAAGCGCATCACCGATACCCAGATTAAGCGCCAACAAATTTTCGGCTGGTTTATTGCCGTTTGGGCCGGACTGCAATTCATAGCTCATGATAGCTCTTTCATAATTTAATCGGCACTCGCTTGCTTAACGCACACATCAATTCATAACTGACGGTTCCGGCCGCACGCGCGACTTCTTCGATCGGCAATCCCTCGCCCCACAACACGACACGGCTTCCGACACCGGCTTGCGGCAACGTACTCAAGTCCACGTACAGCATGTCCATCGATGCACGTCCAAGCGTCATGGCACGCTGTCCATCCACCAGTATCGGCGTGCCGTTCGGCGCGTGGCGCGGATAACCATCGGCATAACCGCAGGCGACGATGCCGATGCGCATGGCATGTTCGGCATGGAACAATGCGCCATAGCCGACCTCGCCGCCGGCGCGTAATTCCTGCGTGGCGATGATGCGGCTGCTCAAGGTCATCGCGGGTTTGAGCCCCAATTGTTGCGCGCTTACTTCGGCGAATGGCGACGCGCCATACAGCATGATGCCGGGGCGCACCCAGTCGGCGTGGGTTGCCGGATAGCGCAGCAAGGCGGCGGAATTCGCCAGTGAGCGCGCGACGCGATGAGGTGCGGCGAGATCGTTGAACAAGGCGAGCGGCTCGGCCACTCCGCGTGCCTCGTCGGCATTGGCGAAATGTGTCATCAGCGTGATGTCGCGCACTGCGCGATGACGGCGCAATTGTTCCATCATCTGCGCCACTTGCTGCGGCGCAAAACCCAGGCGATTCATGCCGCTGTTCACCTTGAGCCAGACATCGAGTTTCCCGCTTCCCGGCGTCCCGCTTCCGGGATAGGCATCCAGCATGGCGATCTGCCACGCGCTGTGAATCACACAGGTAAAATCAAATTCGGCAACCGGCGCCAAATCTTCCGCGCCGAAACAACCTTCCAGCAGCAGGATGGTCTGGCGGAAACCCGCCTCGCGCAAGCGCACCGCATCCTGAATATCCAGCAGCGCGTATCCGTCTGTCGCAGCCAACGCTTCGGCCGCATGCAGCAGGCCGTGGCCATAGCCATCCGCCTTGATGACGGACATGATGCGTGCCGATGTGGCGCGGCGAGCCACCTGGAGATTATTCTCCAGCGCGCTTAAATCGATATAAGCTTGTATAGGACGTGCCATGAAAACTGACTTACCGCAAGAATATTTGGATAGGAATGAATGATAGCAGGGGCAATACTTTCGTGTTATAAAACGACCTGATAAATCAATCTCAGTTGAATGAATCCCGGTTTCTACATCATCCTCGCGGCGCAGTTTTTTTCCGCGCTCGCGGACAACGCCCTGTTGTTTGCCGCCATTGCCTTATTGCAATCTTTACAGGCGCCGGATTGGTACACGCCGGTATTGCAAGAAGCCTTCATCTTCTCCTACATCGTGCTGGCCCCTTTCGTCGGCGCATTCGCCGATTCGCTGCCCAAGGGGCGCGTGATGTTCATCAGCAACAACATCAAAATCCTGGGCTGCGTCGCCATGCTGTTCGGGGTCAATCCGTTGCTCGCTTACGGTTTGGTCGGCCTGGGTGCGGCGACTTACTCGCCCGCCAAATATGGCATCCTTACCGAATATCTGCCCGCGGAAAAATTGGTGCTGGCAAACAGCTGGATGGAAGGTCTAACGGTGCTTGCCATTGTTTTGGGCGCGATCATCGGTGGCATATTCATCAGCCCGGCCATTGCCGAACCAATGCTGAAGTGGTGGGACGTGCCATTCATCGACACCGGCATCGACACTCCGCCAGAATTGGCGATTGCCATCATCGCCGGAATTTATATCGTCGCTGCCTGGTTCAATCTCTACATCCCGCGCGTGGCGATCGACCACAAGCCGCTCAGTCGCAATCCGATTTTCCTGACCAAGGATTTTTGGCACTGCTTCAAACTGTTGTGGAAAGATCCCCTGGGGCAAGTCTCGCTCGCCGTCACCACCTTGTTCTGGGGTACCGGAGCCACGCTGCGCCTGCTGGTACTCAGCTGGGCGGCAATCGCACTGAATTACGACATGGCCCGCTCGGCGGCATTGACAGCCTGGGTGGCGGTCGGGATCGCCATCGGCGCGGTGCTGGCGGCGAAATTCGTCAAGCTGCAACATTCGGTGAAAGTGTTGCCGGTCGGCATCGCAATGGGCTTGATGGTGTTGGTGATGATTCCCATCACCAACAGTATGCTGGCAACTTTTCTGTTGATTGCGATCGGCGCGATGGGCGGCTATTTCGTGGTGCCGATGAATGCCCTGCTGCAACATCGCGGGCACTTGCTGATGGGTGCAGGCAGCTCTATCGCGGTACAGAATTTCAATGAAAACCTGAGTATCTTCGCCATGCTGGGACTGTATGCCGCAATGGAGAAACTGGACCTCAGCATCTACCTCATCATTCTGGTGTTCGGCCTCCTACTATCCGGCATCATGACTGCGCTATACAGGCGTCATGGGCATGACCAGGACCATGGGCAGATGTAGGGAACCTCTAAAAATCCACATTTCATCCCAACTGCTGCGTTGCGTAAAAAATTTCTTGCTTACATATAAAACATATGCGGCGCGGCGAAATTTTTTCCGCGCCTTGCATTTGGGCGAACTCTGAATTTTTAGAGGCTCCCTGTACGGGCACGGCGCGTCCCTACCCCCCGCCCAGCAGCGCCTCAAACTCCTCAAGCGGAACCGGCTTGCTGAACAGATAGCCCTGATAGGCCATGCAGCCGTGCTGCTTGAGGAAGGCCAGTTGCGCTTCGGTTTCCACCCCTTCGGCGATCACATTCAAGCGGAAATTCCGTGCCATGTCGATGATGGTCTTCACCAATACCGCATCGTTCGGGTCCGAGGTGATGTCGCGGACAAAACTCTGATCGATTTTGAGTTGATCGAGCGGCAGTAACTTCAAATAGGATAACGACGAATAGCCGGTGCCGAAATCGTCCATCGACAACCCGACTCCCAATCCTTTGAGCGCATGCATTACTTCCACCGTGCCCTGCACGTCATCCAGCACCACGCTTTCGGTCAACTCCAGCTTCAAGCGCGCCGGATCGACGCGATGCTTGCGCAGCACCGCAGCAACCTGCCCAACGAAATCCGGCATCGCAAATTGTTGCGCACTGACGTTGATCGCTATCGTCAAATCGCGCGTTCGTGCGTGCTGCTCCCACAGCATCAACTGCCGGCAGGCCGACTCAAGCACCCAGTGGCCAATTTCAAGGATCAACATGGTCTCTTCGGCAAGCGGAATGAATTGCGCCGGCGAGACCATGCCCCGGGTTGGATGTATCCAGCGCAGCAAAGCTTCGGCACCCAACGGACGATGTTCGTTATCCAGCTGAATCTGGTAATACAAACGCAGTTGTTGAAGGGAAACGGCACGGCGTAAATCCGCCTCCAGCGCGGCACGTCCTTCTACCGCCTGCTGCATCACCGGATCAAAGAAGCATACCGTATTGCGCCCGGATTCTTTGGCTTGATACATCGCCATATCGGCATGCTTAAGCAGAGACTCCACCGCTTCTGCCCGTCCCCGATACAAACAAACGCCTATGCTCGGAGAGCTATGCTGTTCATGCCCGTCAAGGAAGTATGGTTGCGCCAACGCACTCCGAATCTTTTCGGCGATATGCGCGGCCTTTTGTGTAGCCTCTTCAGCATCGGAACTCACCTCTTCGATCAGCACCACGAATTCATCGCCGCCCATCCTGGCTACGGTATCCATTCCCCGCACACAGGACTTGATGCGCCCCGCCACTTCGATCAACAGCAAATCGCCATAGCCATGCCCCAGCGTATCGTTAAGTGTCTTGAATTTATCCAAATCAAGGAATAGCACCACCCCATAGCTGCCGCTGCGTTCGGATACAGCGAGAGCCAGGCCGAAGCGATCCTGCAACAAACGCCGATTAGGCAATTTGGTCAACGCGTCGTAATACGCCAAGCTGTAAATTTCTTCTTCGGCCAGCTTGCGCTCGGCGATGTCCACACCAAAACCGACCAGCACCGGCTCGCCATTACGATCTATGCGCCGCACGGTAAAGAAGTAAGGAGTTTTTGTGCCGTTTCTTGCCACCAACACCGCTTCCATGGAAGTCTCGCCCGCCTCGAATCCCTTGCGGATATTTTCCTCGATCAGGACACGATCTGTCCCTTCAAAAAATTCCAGCGGGTGGCTGCGGGCGATTTCCTCGCTACTGTAATGCATCACACTCTCCAGATTTCTGTTCCACATCAAAAAACGTCCCGATGAGTCCAGCATATAAAAAACCCCCGGCAGTGAATTGATCATCTCCTTGCGGAAATCATTTTCCAGCCTGACGACCTCACTTATTCGTTCGCGCTTCAGAATTTCTTCCTGCAACAGATCATTGGCAAGGTTCAGCTCGTTGGTAAGTTTTGCGCTACCGCGTAATTCTGTTTCAGTATTTTTTAGAAGGCTGTCTGATAAAAATAGTCTTCGCACGCCAATGTAGGTTAAGAAAAGCAACGCGGCGATATTCAGGACTACGGTAAGGGCAAGAGCAAACCCCATGTCGTAATGGCCTTCACGTTGGCCGGCAACACTGAGCCAGCCGAACACCAACGGAACCAATACCGCAGCAGGCAACAAAATGGATGCAATCGAGCTGGAATGGCCACCGCTGGTAAGAACGCGCATGAATCCTTTATTGGGATAGGTGAACAGCACACTCACGGAAAGGAATAAGAAGGAAACTGCAGTATTGATCGCCATGGGAATAAAGACACCAATTCCATAGAAGGCCTTGATGCCATACATATAACCGGCAATCGCCAGCAGTGCGGAAAGTAAGGAAACCATCGCGAGCAACTGGGCTGTGAGTAGCGATGAATTTGACCGGCAACGCAGAAATTGCATGGACAAACCGAGCACGAAAAAACAAAAGGCTGTATTGGGAGCCATCCTGCTTGGATATCCCGATTCCTCAGCAAGCTTCGTGGAAAAAAGCTGTGTGTCTATAGAGAATGAGGTGCCAAACATGAGGTCACTCAACTTCATGCCGCTGGCGATGATTACAAGAAATATCGCCAACTGGCCGGCCCGGCTTATGAATGCAACATTATTTCTGGCATGTAACCGGGTTGCTTCGAGCCCCAGGAAAATAAAGCAAGCGGCGGTTGCCGGGTTCATGGCGATACTCGAAGCGGTGCCTTGCTTCAAGATGCTGATATCCAAAGCCCATCCAATGAGAACTACTACGCCCAACATTAGCGGTAGCGCTGGAAGTATGAATCTAATTTTAGATACGGATATCCGGCCCATTATTTACGCGCATTGAAAACTGGCCAGACGATGATACTCCAGACACCTGACCTGTATTGATTTTCTATCGGCTCTGGCATGGTCGGTCGATGAGCAAAAAACTCAACTCTAGTCATAGATTGCAGCAACAGATTGGTTTTACCGCGCAGCTGGTTTTGCATGATTGACCTGATGCGCATTGAAAGCGCTGTGCATGAATTCTGGCAAACCCAACCCGATAATTCACATTTCGCTGATTGCGGATAATAGATTGTGGGTGATCCAATACCCTTTGGTTGGCCATCATAGGGGCGGGTCTGATAACCAGCCACTTGGCTGCCGTCTTTCGGGTGCCCGGCCAAATGCTTTTCGGCTGGTAGCCTAGTGGAATGGCTAGTAGTCTCATCAGTAGTTCCATCAGACTCTCCGCTGCACCGGCCCCCTATGCCTTCTGTATGGTCTCCAGCGCAAAACACAAATCCTGCCACGCCTTGGCCTTTTCCGTCGGACTGCGCAGCAAGTATGCCGGATGGTAGGTGACGATCAGCGGGATGCCATGGTAGTCGTGCAGCGTGCCACGCAACGAACCGAGGGTGGCTTCCTTGCCCATAACCAGCGACTTGGCGAGTGTAGTTGACTCGCCTAGTCGATTGGCTAGTGGTTTTATCAGCAATGCTGTCGCGGCAGTCTTGCCCAAGGCCACGATCAGCTTGGGTTGAATAAGCTCGATCTGGCGTTGCAGATAGGGCAGGCACTGCGCGATCTCGTCGGCTTCCGGGTTACGGTTATTCGGCGGACGGCATTTAACGATATTGGCGATATAAACATTCTTGCCGCGCTTGAGTTTGATCGCCGCCAGCATGCTATCCAGCAGCTTGCCCGCCTGTCCCACGAACGGCTCACCCTGCGCGTCCTCGTCCGCGCCCGGCCCTTCTCCGACGAACAACCAGTCGGCTTTTTCGTCGCCCACGCCGAACACCGTTTGCGTGCATCCGGCGCGCAGTTTGCAGGCAGTACAGTCACGCACAACCTCCTTGAGTTGTGGCCAATCGAGGTTCGCGATCTCCTGCCCCCCGTCGGAGGGGGAGCTTACGTAGGATGGGTTGAGCCCTTCGACTTCGCTCAGGACAGGCTCCACAATACCCATCGCCGATCGTTGGGTATCGGCTTCGCCTCCACCCAACCTACTTGCCGGCAATACATGTGCGTGTTGCTCCGCTTCAACCGGCACAGGCTGATTACGCCGTACCCATAGCGGATACACATTCAACTCACGCAAAATAGCTTCACGTCTATCCATTTATCTCACCCGTCGACTTGCATGCCATCGTGATGGCATCCTCGCTGCCGCTCGCATTCTGATAATAACCGCGCCGCACGCCAATCTCAGTAAACCCGACGCTGCGGTACAAGGCAATCGCTGCGACATTGGAAGAGCGCACCTCGAGAAACACGCGGCGCATATTTTTTGCGCGTGCGATCTCCAGTATTTCGCGCAACATTGCACGTCCCAATCCTTTGCGCTGTTGCCCCGCCGCCACGCCGATGTTCAGCAGCTCTGCCTCCTCCAGCACCGGCATCAGCACCGCATAGCCGCGTATCTCGCCGCCCTGTTCCGGGTGCCCGGCCATAACCAGCCGCTTGGCTGTCGTATTTTGACTGGCTAGCGGAATGGCTAGTGGTTTCATCAAAAGCTCTTCGGCGTCCACGCGACACACATAGCCATGGGTCAGCGCATCAGTGAAATTGCCGCGCGTCCACGGATAAGCTTGCACCACCCGTTCGATACCCAGCACCGCATCCACATCCGCTTGCGTCATGGCGCGCATTAACGCTGTTCTCTTTCGCTGGTTTTTAAAGCCACCTTGTCGCGCAGATACAGCGGCAAAGCTGCTGCCGCATCCACGCCGTGACCCAGTGCGAATTGCATTGCGGCAAGGGCGGCTATCGCTGCAGCTTGTGGCACCATGCTTCCATCCACGCCAAGCAGCTGTCCGGCGTATCTCCCGCCCAACACCGCGCCATGCATGGCAAAGCCACTGCCCACACCGAACCAATCGTCGCCCGGCACCGATGGCGCTGCTTCCGGTTTGCACAAACACGGCTCGCTCACCGTCGTCCAGACATCATCATGCTTTTCATACGCCGCGTGATAAATCTCGCCCATGCGCGCATCCAGCGCGGCGATCACGCGCGGCTTGCCGGAAGCTTCGGCCAGCGCTTCCAGGGTGCACACGCCGATCACCGGAAGATTCGCGCCGAGCGCCAAACCCTGCGTCACACCACACGCGATGCGCACACCGGTGAACGAACCCGGCCCCATGCCGAAAGCGATGCCATCGAGCTGCGCTAGCTTCGTATCGGCCGCGCGCAACAATTCGTCCAGCATCTCCATCAACACTTCAGAATGTTTTTGACCGACCAACTCGCAACGCTCAACGACTGCGCTATCCTGCCACAGTGCAACCGAGCAATATTCGCTGGAGGTTTCTAGTGCCAATATGCGCATCAATTATCTGTTAAAAGCATCGCCACCGCCTGCGCCGCAATCCCCTCGCCTCGCCCGGTAAGGCCCAGCTTTTCGGTGGTGGTCGCCTTCACATTGATGGCGCTTTTCTCGACGCGCAGATCGGCAGCGATGTTCGCCACCATGTGTGCAATATGCGGTGCCATTTTCGGTGCTTGCGCGATGATGGTCGCATCCACATTGCCGACGCGAAAGCCTTGTTCACGAACCAGGTGTGCCACTTCGCGCAACAGGATACGGCTGTCGATATTCTTGAACTTGGCATCGGTGTCGGAGAAGTGCCGCCCGATGTCGCCCAGTGCCGCCGCGCCAAGCAGCGCATCGCAGATCGCATGCAGCAACACATCCGCATCAGAGTGCCCGAGCAAGCCTTTCTCATAGGGAATATCCACCCCGCCGATGATCAGCTTGCGGCCTTCAACCAGCTGATGCACATCGTAACCTTGACCGATTCTCATGTTCATTTTCCTTGTTGGCTCAGCAGCAATTCCGCGAGCAGCATATCCTGCGGATAGGTCACTTTAAAATTAGTCGGTTCGCTCAACACGAGTTTAGGCTGCAAGCCCAACGCCTCGACCGCCGACGCCTCATCTGTAAAGCTGCTGGGCTGCTGCAACGCCTGCGCCAGCAGTCCGGCGCGAAACATCTGCGGTGTTTGCGCCTGCCACAATTGCTCGCGGCTCTCGGTGCGCAGGATGCGGTCGTTGGCATCGGCACGCTTCAGCGTATCCGCCACCGGCACGGCGAGAATGCCACCCACTGCATCGTCGCGTAATTCCGCGATCAGCTTGACCAGATGCGCCTGTGTCAGACAGGGACGCGCCGCGTCGTGCACCAGCACCCAATCATCCGGCTCTATCTCGGAAGCCAACAGGCCGTTCAGCACACTCTCCGCGCGCTTTTCCCCGCCGCAATACAACGGCTGCAGCTTGTCGCCAAAACGCGACCAGTCGTAGCTATGGAACAGGTTGTCATCGGGAGCCAGCACCACGAACACCGTGGTGATTTCCGGGCTGGCGCACAGCGTATTGAGCGCGTGCGCGATCATCGGCCGCCCGGCCAGGGGCAGATACTGTTTGGGCAACTCGTGCCCCATGCGCACACCAAAACCGGCGGCGGGAACTAAAGCGTGGAATTCAGACATAGGTGGGATTGTAATGGAATATATCAGGCAGGTGCCACGCGATATTCTTGCCCTTGATATAATGTTCCATTGCAGTGAAAAGAAACCATGAAAAGATATCTTCGCCATATTGATGCCGTGCTTCGGCGACGTTCGGCCAAAGAGATAAGGAAGACCGCGATATTAATGGTCGTTATTATTTCAGTAGCGGCCTATTTACTGGGATATGAAATAACCACTTCGACTTTCCTCCTGATACCCATTGCGCTGGCGACGTGGTACGGCAGTTACCGCCAAGGCGTTTATTTCGCACTCCTTTCCGCATTCATTTGGCACTTGATCGATACCGTCTTTGCTGCACACCCTTATAGCCATCCCTTAATTCCGTATTGGAATACAAGTGTGAGACTGGGATTGTTTTTAATCACCACTCTCTTTCTTACCTTATTAAAATCTCAATTGAACAATGAAAAGAACCTGTCGAGAACGGATAGTCTGACCGGAATGATGAATGGACGCGGATTCGCCGAGGCGGCGGAAAAAATGTTCAAATTAGGCGCGAGGCATGGCAGGCCGACTTGCCTTGCCTACATCGACATGGATGATTTCAAACAAGTGAATGACCAGCGTGGTCATAGCGAGGGGGATAAGGTACTGCAAACCGTCGGTGAGGTATTTCTTAAATCTGTGCGTAAAACCGACGTGGCTGGGCGTTTGGGTGGGGATGAATTTGCCATCGCACTGCCCGAAACCAATGAGGCAGGCGCAAAATCTGCGTTCAACAAGCTCAGAAAAAATCTTGCCCAAGCAATGCAAAAAAACAACTGGTCTGTCGGCTTCAGCATCGGCGCCATCTCCTTCGACTTGCCGCCATCTAATTTCGATGAGGCGATCAAGCTGGCCGATGTCCTGATGTATCAAGTCAAAAAGAGCGGCAAAAATAACATTCTCTTTGAGCACTACCCGCCGGATAAAAAAGACTCCGCTGAATCCGGGAGAAATTTCAACGGTATTCTCAACCCCTGAATAAACGGCTCCGCTGCAAGCAGCACCGAAAAGATTAAGCTCATCCCTTATAATCCGCGCCTTGATTTAGAAAACACCCTGGCGCGCTTCTCATGCTGCTCTCATCCTCCCATTCCCGCCCCCGCTATACCCGGTTGATCGGCTCGTCCGACGCGCTGGCGTTGGCGCAATACGCCGAAAAGAATGCTCCGCTGGTGGTGATCGCCGCCAATGCGCAAGAAGCGCAGCGGCTGGTGGAGGAGATTCCGTTCTTTGACCCTAAGCTTCGCGTGCATTTACTGCCGGACTGGGAGACGCTGCCTTACGATCACTTTTCGCCGCATCAGGATTTGATCTCCGAGCGGCTGGCGACGCTGCATCATGTGCGCAGCCAGTCGTGCGACGTGCTGGTGGTGCCGGTGACCACCGCGCTATATCCGTTGCCGCCGGTGGAGTATCTGGCCGCCTTTACCTTCTTCCTCAAACGCGGCGAAAAACTCGACCTTGCCAAGCTGCGCGAGCAGATGACATTAGCCGGATACAGCCATGTGCAACAGGTGCTGTCGCCCGGCGAATATTGCGTGCGCGGCGGCATCATCGATCTGTTCGCGATGGGCAGCGTGCTGCCGTATCGCATCGACCTGTTCGACGACGAGATCGAAACCATCGCCACCTTCGATGTGGACACGCAGCGCTCGCTGTATCCGGTGCCGGAAATCCGTTTGCTGCCGGCGCGCGAGTTTCCGCTGGATGAGGCCGGGCAGGCACGCTTCCGTCAAAGTTTCCGCGAACGCTTCGAGGGCGATCCTTCCAGATCGCACATTTACAAAAACGTAAGCAAGGGCAACGCCCCGGCGGGCATCGAGTATTACCTGCCGCTGTTTTTCGAAAAGACCGCAACGCTGTTCGACTACCTGCCCAAGCACGCCACGCTGTGTCTGCATCACGATGTAAATGAGGCGATCACTCAGTTCGGTGTGGAGGCGCAGTCGCGCTACAACCTGCTTAGAGGCGATCCGCAGCGTCCGCTGTTGCCGCCAAAAGAATTGTTTCTGGATGGCGAAGCGTTCTTTATCCGCGCAAAAGAGTTCGCGCGCCTCGACATCGTAGACGACATCGCTGCCGCCAACCTTACCCCCTGCGCCACCCGCGCCATCCCGGACATCGCTGTAAATCGCCGCGCCGATATTCCAACCCATGCCTTCGCGCAGTTCCTGCAAAACTTCGACGGGCGTGTGCTGCTGCTGGCCGACAGCCTGGGCCGACGCGAGATCATTTCCGGTTATCTGAATGAATACGGCTTGTCGCCTGCGCTGTGCGAGAGCTATGCGCAGTTCCTCTCAAGCAATGAAAAATTCATGCTCAGCGTCACCGCGCTGCAAAACGGTTTCGTCCTGACGGACGACAAGCTCGCCATCGCCACCGAGACCGAACTCTACGCCGCACAACCGCGCAGTCGTGCCGCCCGCGCCGCGAAGAGGAGCAACGTGGAAGGCATGTTGCGCGACCTGTCCGAACTCAAGACGGGCGATCCGGTGGTGCATGAGCAGCACGGCATCGCGCGCTATGCCGGACTGCTCAATCTCGACATGGGCGAGGGCGAAAACGAATTCTTGCTCCTGGAATATGCTGGCGGCGACAAGCTGTATGTGCCGGTGGCGCAACTGCATGTCATCAGCCGCTACAGCGGCGGCGCGCCGGAAACCGCGCCGTTGCACAAGCTGGGCACGGCAGCGTGGGACAAGGCGAAACGCCGCGCCATGCAGCAGGTGCGCGACACCGCCGCCGAACTGCTGAATCTTTACGCGCAGCGCGCCACGCGCAAAGGCCACGCTTTCAAGTTGAGTCCACACGATTACGAAGCGTTCGCCGCCGGTTTCGGTTTCGAGGAAACACCGGATCAAGCCGCTGCCATCACCACAGTCATCAACGATCTGCAATCCGGCAAGCCTATGGACAGGCTGATCTGCGGCGATGTCGGCTTCGGCAAGACCGAAGTCGCGTTGCGCGCTGCCTTCGTCGCGGCGATGGACGGCAAACAGGTTGCGGTGCTGGTGCCCACTACCCTGCTCGCCGAACAGCATTTCCAGAATTTCTCCAACCGCTTCGCCGATCTGCCCATCAAGATCGCCGAACTGTCGCGCTTCCGTTCCGTCAGGGAGCAGACGCAGGCGCTGAAGGACATGGCCGACGGCAAGCTCGACATCATCATCGGCACACACAAGCTGATCCAGAAGGGCGTGAAATTCCACGACCTCGGGCTGGTCATCATCGACGAGGAGCACCGCTTCGGCGTGCAGCAAAAAGAACGCCTCAAGGCACTGCGTTCCGAAGTGGACGTACTCACGCTCACCGCCACGCCGATCCCGCGCACCTTGGCGATGTCGCTGGAAGGTCTGCGCGATTTTTCTATCATCGCCACCGCGCCGCAACGCCGTTTGTCGATCAAGACCTTCGTCGCGCAGGCGAGCAACGGCATCATCCGCGAGGCGGTGCTGCGCGAACTGAAGCGCGGCGGGCAAGTTTACTTCCTGCACAACGAGGTGGACACCATCGCCAACATGGCGGAGAAACTGACCACGCTGTTGCCAGAAGCGCGCATCCGCATGGCGCACGGGCAGATGAACGAGCGCGATCTGGAAGCGGTAATGCGCGATTTTTACCAGCAGCGTTTCAATGTGCTGTTATGCACCACCATCATCGAAACCGGCATCGACATACCCACCGTCAACACCATCATCATGAATCGCGCCGACCGTTTCGGTCTGGCGCAGTTGCACCAGTTGCGCGGCCGCGTCGGGCGTTCGCACCATCAGGCTTACGCCTATCTGCTGGTGGAAACCGAAGCGCTCACCGCGCAGGCGAAGAAGCGCCTCGAAGCGATCCAGGCGATGGAACAACTCGGCAGCGGCTTCTATCTCGCCATGCACGATCTGGAGATACGCGGCGCGGGCGAAGTGCTGGGCGAATCGCAGAGCGGCGAGATGCAGGAAATCGGTTTCTCGCTGTACACCGACATGCTGAATGCCGCGATCACCTCGCTACGTCAGGGACGCGAACCGGACATGGCACACCCGCTGGGCATCACCACCGAGATCAACCTGCACTGCCCTGCACTTTTACCAAATGATTACTGCGGCGACATCCATCAACGCCTGATGCTTTACAAACGGTTGGCGAATTGCAACACTCTGGAAGAACTGGACGAGATGCATCAGGAGCTGATCGACCGCTTCGGCCTGCTGCCGGAACCCGCGCAAACGCTGCTCGACAGCCACCGCCTGCGCATCCTCGCCAAGCCGCTCGGCATCAGCAAGGTGGATGCTTCCGGCGAAGCGATCCAGATTCAGTTCATCCCGAATCCGCCGATCGATCCGCTGCGCGTGCTGCACCTCATCCAAGCCAAACGCCACTACAAACTGAGCGGCCAGGACAAGCTGCGCATCGAATTAAAGTACGGCGACCTGAACCAGCGCGTGCTCGCCATTAAAAGCTTTTTTAATGAGTTGAAGTGAACGAAACACAAATTTGAAATGCGGTCTGAATCCTATTGCCGACTCAGTGCTTCCTTCGTGTTGACAGTGCCAAGAACATCCTAATATGATGGGACACAACAAGGGAAACTCATGTTTCGACTACTGCGCTATTTTTCTATCGCGAGCTTGGTTTCAATGGTGCTGGCGGCAATCGTCCTCGGCACACTCCATCAGTTATTTGAAAAAAGTCATCTGCTTAGAGTTGGCGAAAGTCAGAACGTTACACTGACACAGGCTTTTTCAAACAGCATTTGGCCGCAGTTTCGCAGCTTCGCCAATGCGGCGAAACTACTTGACACAGATGCCCTGCGTCGTCATCCCGACATCGCCAAACTAAGCCAAAGCGTGCGTGATGCTGTGCGCAACACCGCAACGGTCAGGGTGAAAATTTACCAACTCGACGGGCGCACGCTGTTCTCAACGGATGCCACGCAGATCGGCGCCCGCAATGGCAGCGATGCTGGTTTTCTCTCGGCAAGACTAGGGCTGGCGCTAAGCGAAATCACCCACCACGACAAGTTCAGCGCCCTCGACGGGGAGTTCGTGAACCGCGATGTGCTGTCGAGCTACATCCCGCTACGCAGCAGCACGGACGCACCAATCGAAGGCGTGATGACGATCTATACCGACGTCACTGACCTGCTGGCAAGTGACGAAAGGCAACAACGTCTCGTCACCTTGAGCGTGGTCGCAGTGCTGACCGCGCTCTACGGCATCCTGTTCTTCATCGCAAGGCACGCCGACAGCGTCATCAGGAAGCAATACGAGCAACAACGCCGCATCGAGCAAAGTCTCGGGCACGTGACCACCCACGACGCGTTGACCAATTTACCGAACCGGTTGCTGCTACTGGATCGGATCAAACAATCGCTGACTTCAGCTGAACGCCGCAACAATCTGCTTGCTGTGGCTTTTATCGATCTCGACAATTTCCAGAATATCAACAATTCCCTGGGCCACCTCATCAGCGATAAGGTGCTGCAAACCGTGGCGCAACGTCTGGTACGCTGTGTGCGCGAAAGCGACACCATCGCCCGCCTCGGCGGCGATGAATTCATCGCGAGTTTGCCCGACATCCATTCCAACGTGGATCTGTTCCAGATTGCCAAGAAGATGCTCGCTGCCATCGCTTTGCCCATCGAGGCAGAGGGGCGCGAGCTTCACCTCACTGCCAGCATCGGCATCGCCCTTTATCCAGAGCATGGAAAAGATGCGGAGACGCTGATACGTAAAGCAGACATGGCGATGCACAGCGCCAAGCGGCTCGGCCGCAACAGGCACCAGATGTTCGCCGAACACATGAGCGAGCAGGTGCAGCAGCAGGTGCAGTTGGAAGACGAAATGTGGCGCGCCCTCGAGAACAACGAATTCGTGCTCTATTACCAGCCTGTCGTCGACCTGAAGTCGGGCGAGATCGTCGGAGCCGAAGCACTGCTGCGCTGGCCCAATGCTCATGGAGCATGGCTTTCACCGGCGGAATTTATCCCCATGACCGAGAAATGCGGCCTCATCGTGCCGCTCAGCGAATGGATCCTCAGCGAGGCTTGCGCGCAGTTGCAAGCATGGCGACAGAGCGGGCAAGGACTAAGCGATTTCACCATGGCGGTGAATCTGTCGCCACGTCATTTCGCGACAGCGGGTCTGGCGACGATGATTGCCGGGGTGATTGAGCAGGCCGAGATAGATCCGGGGAGGTTGCACCTCGAGATCACGGCTGGCCTGCTGACAGACATGAACGAATCAGTTCTCGCCAATTTCGAAGGACTCAAGCGCATCGGCATCAAGTTCTCCCTCGATGATTTCGGCACCGGCTATTCGAGTCTCGGGTATTTGAGGAGCTTCCCGATCGACATGCTCAAGATCGATCGCTCGTTCGTTCAGGATCTGCCCGACAATGAGGACAATGCGGCGATCGTGACGACGATCATCGCGCTGGCGAATAGTCTTAAGCTGGCCGTAGTCGCAAAAGGTGTCGAGACCGACGCGCAAGTATCATTCTTGCGACAGCTCGGCTGCCACCAAGCGCAGGGGTTCCTGTTCAGCCGTCCGTTGCCGGCCGACGAGTTTTTATCGCTGGTATTGGAAAAGCGAGATATGCTCATCACCCAGTCGCTGTTTCAGCTCCATCTTCCGCAGTAGCTGCCGAATTGGCGCAATGTTTTCAAGAATTCTCTGTGCAGGTCGATACACCGAAGCGCTCTAAATTCCGAAGCTTATGGTGTCCACCTGCCTCAACACTGGTCACGCATCAGACGGAAACGCGCCACGAAATCTACAAACGCACCGGCTTCGATCGCTGTGCGGATTTCGCTCATCAGTTGCTGGTAGTAGTACAGATTGTGGATGGTGTTCAAGCGCGCACCGAGTATCTCGCCGATGCGATGCAGGTGGTGCAGGTAAGCGCGGGTGAAGTTGCGGCAGGTGTAACAAGCGCACTGCTCGTCCAGCGGACGCATGTCCATCCGGTATTGCGCATTCTTGATCTTGATGTCGCCTAGGCGCGTGAACATCATGCCGTTGCGCGCGTTGCGCGTCGGTATCACGCAATCGAACATGTCGATGCCCTGCGCGACCGCCGCCACGATATCCTCCGGCGTGCCGACTCCCATTAAATAGCGCGGCTTGTCCTGCGGCAATTGCGGCGCGGTGTGTTGGAGAATGCGCAACATATCTTCCTTCGGCTCGCCCACCGACAGCCCGCCGATAGCGTAACCGTCGAAGCCGATACGTTCCAGTTCACGCAGCGATTCATCGCGCAGGTGTTCATGCATCCCTCCCTGCACGATACCGAACAGCGCATTCGGATTGCCTTCATGCGCGGCTTTGGAACGCGAGGCCCAGCGCAGCGACATACGCATAGAATCCGCCGCTTCGAGCTCGCTCGCCGGATACGGGGTGCATTCATCAAAGATCATCGCAATATCGGAATTCAACACGCGCTGGATGCGCATGGATTCTTCCGGCGTAAGGAACAACTTGTCGCCATTCACCGGTGACTGAAACTTCACGCCCTCCTCGGTGATCTTGCGCAACGCGCCCAGACTGAACACCTGAAATCCGCCGGAGTCGGTGAGGATCGGCCCATCCCATCCCATGAAACGGTGCAGCCCGCTATGCGCCTCGATCACCTCCAACCCTGGACGCAACCACAGATGGAAAGTATTGCCCAGCACGATCTGCGCGCCTACCTCGCGCAACTCGACCGGCGACATCGCCTTTACCGAGCCGTAGGTGCCTACCGGCATGAAGGCGGGGGTTTCAACCATGCCGTGGGCAAGCTGCAAAGTGCCGCGACGGGCAAGGCTGTCAGTTTTATGCAAAGAAAATTTCATGGTTTTCTTTCAATCAGCATTGCATCGCCATAACTGAAGAAGCGATATTCATTTTCAACCGCATGACGATAGGCGGCAAGCATTTCATTCATCCCGCCGAACGCACACACCAGCATCAGCAATGTGGACTTGGGCAAATGGAAATTGGTCAGCAGCACGTCCACCACATTGAAGCGATAACCGGGAATGATAAAAATGTTGGTCTCGCTCTCTCCCGCAACCAACTTACCGCCCATCGCTGCGCTTTCCAGTGCACGCAGGCTGGTGGTGCCCACCGCGATGACCCGCCCGCCTGCATTGCGCGTTTGGGCTATAGCATCCACGGTCGCTTGCGGAATTTCATAGCGCTCACTGTGCATGGCGTGCTCGTGAATATGCTCGGCGCGCACCGGCTGAAATGTTCCCGCCCCGACGTGCAGCGTGACATAAGCCAGCCTCACCCCCTTATCGCGCAAGGCTTGCAGCATCGCTTCATCGAAATGCAGCCCCGCCGTGGGAGCTGCCACCGCGCCTGCTTGGCGCGCAAACACGGTCTGATAACGTTGCTCATCTTCATCATCAGCCGCATGGGTGATGTAAGGAGGCAAGGGCAACTGACCATAGCGTTCGAGCAAGTCCAACACGTCTTCCCCGGAGACGAAACGCAAGCGGAAGAATTCTCCATTGCGCCCCAACACCTCGACCGGCAATGCGCCTGCCCCCGCAAGGGGTACGCCGGTGGATGCCCCGCTGCTGCACAGCGACCCTTCCGCAGCCAAATGCAAAAAACTGCCCGCCTTGGGCGCATGGCTGGCGCGCACTTGCGCCAACACTTCATGCTCATTCAATACACGCTCAACCAGCACCTCGACCTTGCCGCCGCTTTCCTTGCTGCCAAACAAACGCGCATTGATGACACGCGTGTCATTCAGCACCAGCACATCGCCGAGCCTGACTAACTGCAACAGCTCGGCAAAGCGGCGATTCTCCAGCACGCCATCATGCGCATACAACAAGCGGCTGGCGCCGCGCTGCTCCGGCGGATGCTGCGCGATCAACCGCTCAGGCAAAACAAAATCAAATTCATCAGTACGCATGAACAGCGACGGAAATTTTGCAAAGCCGGGATTGTAGTTGATATGGCGCGTCTCTTCATGGATAATGCGCCCCGCTTAGCCGGGGTGGTGGAACTGGTAGACGCGCCGGACTCAAAATCCGGTGCCAGAAATGGTGTGAGGGTTCGAGTCCCTCCCCCGGCACCAATAGATTCAAGGCTTACAGCGTTTTGACTGAATAGCCTGCAACATGGAAATAAAGCCCGTGTAAGCGATATGTAAGCAGATTAAGTAAAATTTCATCAAGTCAACAGACATAAAAAATCCCACTCAGACGGTTACGTTTTGGAATGTTAAAGCGTAAGGTTAAGCCTGAACCTGAAGGGCTGCAATGTGCCAAAAGCGGGACCTGACATCCGGATTTGAAAATTATTTTGGGTTATTCGTTATTGAACGGGCGGAATCCCCATGAATGATGTTATTGCGAATAGCAGCACTAAGGCGTTATTCCTTCATGCCACTCTGGAGAAGTTGGTCTTCAAACTGTTTGTCTGCATATTGAATATGCGCGAGTACTCTGGCGAACGGCCAGTGATTGAACCAATCCGTGAACATTTCTTCTCCAACATAGGCTAATTTTCCTTTGAGATGGAGCGCGTCCTGTATCAACTCCTTGTGCTTATCCTTGTGCCATTCAATATCAGTGTATCCAGACTGAATCATAAGCTGCTCTTCGGTTGCAAAGTGTAAACGTGTAAATGCAATTACGTCATCAATGATCCGGTAAATATCTTCCCGCGACTCGTTATTTTTCACAGCATCGTTCAATCTGTTAAGCATGCTAACGAGTTCCCGATGTTGCTGGTCAATTAGTGTAACAGCGAACATTTTCACTCCTCTCCCTTAATTGCAAATAATTTTGAAAAATCAGATCTGACGCATTGCTGAGTAATAATCATCGCTTGCAAAAATAACACATCGTCCATTGATTGAGAAATGGAATATAGTTACCAGACAATCTTGTAATTCCGCTGCCATAATCCGGGCTCGTGAAATTCCGCTACCGGGCGGAGTAGTAACGAGGCAACTCATCCGCTTCGTGCCAACAGCGGACGGTCGCTAGCTCGCGCTCATTTCGCGTTGTGAAAGCCTGCGTATGAGCTTAGGATGGGGCAACTGTGAATCGGAGGCATGAACCATGAAACTGCCTAAGCCTGAAGCGGGAGATTTCTGGGGTGGTCTTGCCGCGATGCTTGTCGCGCTACCCTCGGCCATTGCCTTCGGCGTCACCATCTATTCACCGCTTGGCGCTTCCTACGCGGCGCAGGGTGCTCTGGCTGGCATCCTCGGTGTGACCGCCCTCGGTCTTATCGCACCGGCGCTGGGTGGCACCAATCGGCTCATCACTGCACCGTGCGCTCCCGCCGCAGCTGTGCTGTCGGCCTTTGTCATCGAATTTATGCATGGCGGCGGCAATATTCAGACCGCTTTGCTGATGGTGTCGATGCTGGGACTCCTGGCAGGCCTGTTGCAGATTTTTTTCGGCACGGTGCGTCTCGGGCAGTTGATTAAATATATGCCTTATCCCGTGGTGAGTGGTTATCTGTCCGGCGTTGGTCTCATCATCATCGGCAGCCAGGTGCCCATATTTCTCGGTGCGCCTAAGGGTGCGCATTTCTGGGAATCACTTGCCATGCCGGGATTCTGGAAATGGCAGAGCATGGTCGTCGGCGCGGTGACTATAGGCGTGATGCTCGCCGCACCGCGAGTTACGCGGGCCGTGCCGGCTGCCATTCTCGCGCTGTTGGCCGGTGTGCTCACCTATTTCGGACTCGGGCTGGCGGACCCTGCACTGCTCACGCTCGAAGGTAATCCGTTCGTCGTCGGCTCGCTCGGCGGTGGCGGCAGCTTTACCGATGCCATGGCGGATCGCTGGCACGCCATGGGGGATGTTGGCCTCGACCAGATCAAGCATATTGCAGTCCCCGCGCTGACGCTGGCCGTGCTGCTTTCCATTGACACGCTGAAGACCTGCATGGTGCTCGATGCGCTGACACACTCGCGCCACAACTCAAACCGCGAACTGATCGGCCAAGGCTTTGGCAATGTGGCCTCCGCCGTGATTGGCGGCATCCCCGGCGCTGGCACGATGGGTGCGACGCTGGTCAATATGTCCAGCGGTGCGGTGAGCAGGTTATCGGGTGTCTTTGAAGGCGTGCTGGCGTTGGTCGCCTTCCTTGTGCTCGGCGCGTTAATATCCTGGGTGCCGGTGGCGGCGCTCGCCGCGATCCTGATTGTCGTCGGCGTGCGCATGATCGACCGCCACAGCTTCCAGTTTCTCAAGCAGCGCTCCACGATGCTGGACTTTGCCGTCATCGCGGCCGTTGTCGCCACGGCGCTGACTGTGAGTCTGATCGCGGCGTCGGGCACGGGTATTGTGCTCGCAGTGTTCCTGTTCATCCGCGAGCAGATCGGCGGCGCCGTCGTCCGCCGCAAGGTTAGTTGTAACGAGACTTTTTCGAAACGAGTACGGACACAGGAAGAAATGGAAATTCTCGTTGCGTACGGCGAGCGCAGCGTTGTCGTCGAGCTTCAGGGCAGCCTTTTCTTCGGTACCACCAACCAGCTTTACTCGGCGCTGGAGCCGGAACTGAAGACACGGGACTATGTCATCCTCGACATGCGTCGCGTGCAATCCGTCGACGTCACTGCCGCCCACATGCTGGATCAGGTCAAGGATATGCTTGCCGACCGCCACGGTTTCCTCATCTTCAGCCAATTGCCGCAAAACCTGCCTTCAGGCCGCGACATGCAGCAGTATTTCGATCAGGTCGGCCTCGTGCGCCCGGAAAGCCCGGTGCGCGTGTTTAGTGAACTCGACGAGGCGCTCGAATGGGTCGAGGACCGCATCCTCGAGGACGCAATCTGCGATCTTGGCGAGCAAGGGGCGCTCTGCCTCAACGAGATCGAACTATTCAAGGACCGCAAGGCGGAAACGCTTGCTGCGCTGGATCAGTGCATGGAAAAGCGTTCCTACAAGGCCGGTGACAAAATCTTCAAGCGCGGCGATGCCGGCGACGAACTCTTCCTGATCCGCAAGGGTGCTGTGCGTATCATGCTCCCGATTTCCGAGAAGCTGAGTCACCACCTCGGCACATTCGGTCGGGGGTCTTTCTTTGGCGAAATGGCTTTCCTCGATGGCGATGTGCGTTCCGCCGATGCGGTTGCATTTTCCGATACCGAACTCTATGTGCTTTCGCGCAAGACTTTCGACTCGGTGGCCGAAGAACACAAGAAGCTTGCCTTAGCTTTCATGGAGGGTCTCGCCAGCGTGCTCTCGCGCCGGTTGCGTTATACGAATGCGGAATTGCGGGTATTGGAGACTTAATCTCCATATTTTACGAGTACCTGCCAATGCCTCCTGAAGCAGGCCGATATTCATTCCACCGGACCTGCGCAAAGGCCGCGCAGACCAGCAAATTCAAAAGTTGTCTGGTGCGATTCGCTTCGCAACCAACAGAGCGAGAAAACTGGCGCTGTTAGAGTCTGCAGGAATGAAGGTGGCATGCATTGTTTGTTTCACAAAATTGACGCAATCTGTTTGCGATGGCTTCGTTTTGTCCTTGACTCCGACCGGCTAATGGGTTTCCGCTTGGAGAAGATCGGCCGGCAGGAATGGGTCGGGTGCTGCAGGTCACGAGCGTCGGCTTCTAGGCGATTCAAAGAGAAAACTAAATTTTAATTTCAGCGACCGCTTTCGGGTAGACAATAACCAAGTTTGGTTTTCCGCTGCGTGCCAGTAGCGGACGTTCGAGGCTCAGCCTGTAATGGTTGTTGGGCACATCCATCCTGCTACACTCCAAGTGTAGGCAGCTGACGATATTATTTTTTGTAGTCACGGTATCATGCGGTACAACAACAGTAATTTCAGGGATTCTTGGTGCTAAATAAACTGGGTAAATATGAAATCAGGCGTGAGCTCGGAAGAGGCGCCATGGGTATCGTCTATGAGGGATTTGATCCCTTTATAGAGCGTGCCGTCGCCATTAAAACAATCCAAAAATCCTTAATTGACCAATCCGAAGCACCTGAGGTATTCAGCCGGTTCCGCCGTGAAGCGCAAGCAGCCGGGCGCCTCTCCCATCCCAATATCGTTTCTATTTACGAGTATGGCGAAGAGGGCGACGTGGCGTTTATTGCCATGGAACTTCTCATTGGCATGGAGCTGAAAGAATACTTCGACAAGGCAAAACGCTTCCATATGGACGAGGTCGCAAACATCATGTTCCAGTTGCTCGGTGCACTGGAATATTCGCATGGACGTGGCGTTGTGCACCGTGACATTAAGCCATCAAATATCCTGATCACCAAAGACGGCAAAATTAAGATTGCGGATTTCGGAATTGCCAAAATCGAATCTTCCGATCTCACGCAAGTCGGAACCGTGCTTGGCACGCCCGCTTACATGTCGCCCGAACAGTTTATGGGGCTTGACGTAGATCGCCGCAGCGACATCTATTCCGCCGGAGTCCTCCTATATCAACTGCTCACCGGCGATCGGCCATTCACCGGTAGCAATATGACTATTATCATGCACAAGGTAATACACCAGGCGCCTGTGCCCCCAAGCAAATTAAGAAACCTAGACGTATCTAAGTTCATTGATGAGGTGGTAAAGAAAGCCTTGGCCAAGCGCCCGGAAGATCGTTTCCAGACGGCAGCGGAATTCATGGAAGCGCTCAAACTGGCCATAGCGTCCTCCTTTCCTTCGACCAGCACACCAGATTCGGAAGTGACGATAAAACTCACGCCGCAAAATTCGCAGCATGGCGGTAATAACCAAGACGCGGCGATCGCCTTTAACTTGTCGGATTTTGAAGAACGCCTAGAGGAATCGCAGCGAGAGGCCAAATACGTAATTCACCAATCCGTGTTGTCCAAACAGCCCCAAGAGAACGAGCTGACAGTGACAGTTGCTGTTCCCGCCGCCACTCATGCCAATCCCCCCAAAGAGCCATCGGAAAAGCCAGCAGAATCCGGTCTGCTTGCCAGATTGGCGCTTGAAGCGAAAAAAAATACGGACGCCAAGCAAACTCTCGATCATGAAAAGCAGGCCACTGCTCGCCGCGTGCACGACGCCTTGGACCGTATACTTAAATTTTTCACACCGTTCATTAAGCACGTGAACAATATGGAGCCCACAATCAACAGGACATACCGTCTTGATGCACGGACGGTATTCGCCAACCTGAGATGGCAGGGCGCGACTGTTGACTACAGGAAACAGAGTCTTGCGGATACGGCCCATCTTGCTTATGTTGCGTTCAGTGTCAACCTGCGCGCATCAGGACCTGTGCTGATTAAGCGGCCGTGGGATCAATTTGATGCGATGAAGAGTGAACTGCATCATCTGCGGCTGCGCGTACTTGATGATCTGGAAGAAATCTACAAGAAGCCGAAGCAGGAATGGCTTCAGGCTCGCCTTGATCCAGCACTAACCGTTCAGATCACATTTCAGGGCAACTATGAGAATGGCAAGATTGATGTGGTAACCCGCAACCTCGAAAATTTTGGTACCGCCGCTTTCAGGCTTGAATCTGAGGCTATAACTCCTGTGCTGATGGATGAAATTGGTCTCTTCATTATTGGACGCACGAATAAGCTACCCGAGCTTTTGCGGCGCATCTAGCATTCGGGTATCGACCGGCAGGAATGTGTCGTGAGCTGCACGTCACCAGTATCCGCTTCCGGGTGATCTGAATAATTGGCCTGATCACAAAACTCCACTATCCGCTTTCGGGAAAGATAAAATGCAACATGGAGTTCGGCTGTGTGCCAATAACGGTCATTCAGTTTAGGCTATACGCTATCCCAAAGTTACCGATAGAATGCGTTGGCAGACTTAAAATCCGGCAAGCGGACTGTCATGCTTTGCGGGGGGCAGAGTTATTCTGCTCCCAATTGCTGCTTATTGGAGCAGTATTGTCAAACCGATCAGGTTGGTGCTGAGAGATGGAGACAACGTGCTGTTGCCCACATTAAAGTGCTGGAAGCCCACGCGAATAGCCCCATTGTCGAGTGGAAATTCAAAGCCTGCGCCGTATGTCAGACCCAAATTATTGGCTGTCCCAAGCGAACCCCGTGAGTAAACATCAACCAAGCCTGCCTTGCCATACAGCTTCAAGCCTCTATCGCTCAGTGGCACGAAGCCAATTGCGGACAGATCCACGAAAGCGTTCGAAGTGAATGGGCCGCTGTTACCGAAAAGTCCAAATTGCATTTCATAGCCGTAGTGTTCATTTGGGCGCACTGACCTCAGGATGGTGAGCGCTGATGAATCATTATTCATACCATTCTGCGTTGATCGGATATAGTCCAGCGAGAATCCATTGTATACAGCGCTGTCCGCAAATGCGTTCATCGATAACATGCCCAAGGATACCAAAGTTGCTAGTGCTATTTTTTTCATTCTCATTCCTAATTATTAAGAGTTAAACGAGATGTTACATAAAACCCAGAACAGAATTACTTGAAACATATATTTTTCCCGGATAAAAAATTGAACGAACTCTTGTGCCTCCTCGCCAACAGGCGAATTATCGTTTGATACTAGGAAATTATCAAGGTTTCTTCTGTCTCCTGACGTACATAGACACAGTTTATTTAGTTGAGAAGATTGAACATCTCTTATGGGTCGGGCACTGCACGTCGCCAGCGTCAGCTATCGGGTGAGTTGAATAATTTGGCGCGAGCGCAAAGTTTCAACGACTGCTTCTAGGAAGGCAATCAGCATGAGCGGTGGGCAGAACCGTGCCAAAAGCGGACACGGATGTTCGAGCCAGACAGATTCCCAAACATATTTGCTTATCCATCAATGATTTTATTCATGGGTCGCCGCGACACTTTGGCGATGGGATTCGTTCACTAATACAGCTCGCCGTGCATATATGGCAGCTTCCTGATTGCGCCCCAGTTGGGTCGACACACGCGCCATTCCATTCAAATCTTCACCGATACGTGCGCTCAAACCTAGCGACTTATCCATCTCCAACGTGGCTTGGTAATGTTGCAACGCACTCGCGTAGCGCGCCAACGTCTCTTCGGCCGCAGCGACGACACGCAAGGCATTGGCTTGTTCCTCTTTTCCTGCCTCACCCTCCTTGCTCACCGCTTGTGCCAATGCCAGCGCACCTTCCGCATCGCCTTTCAGCAACAACAAACGCGCGCGCAATGCGTCTATACCGAAGCGCAGCGTGCATGTTTTCTCGCACAGTTTTTCAGACAACTGCAAGGCCGAATCGGCCTCGCTCAATCGCGCCAGATTGGTCAAGATCACGGCCTTACGAAAGGCCGCTGTCAGGTGGGATTCCGGCGGATATATCTGCGCCTTCTCCAGCAGTATCTTATCCAGCCAAGTCAGTGCGGCCTCATCATCGTGCAGTTGGTGGGTAACCGTGGCCAGATTGATCAGCGTCGTGGCGGCTCCCTCCGCGTCGTCCAGCGATTGTTGCAGCACCAAGGCTTTGGCGAAATTATTTTGCGCACGCAACAACTCGCCGCCCCTTAATGCCCGTCGTGCATCTTTGTCCGCAGCTTGTGCTTGTTCCAACGCTTGCGGCAGACGTGGGGCAGGCGCGCTCCCGCAAGCAGCCAACATTCCCGTCAGCAGCAATATAAATAATCTAGTCATGACTATCCATCCTGACCGGGCCGGTCTCAGGTGCAGGGACAACGTTCTTCAACGGCCAGCGCGTACTCAAAGAATCGACCACTTCCTGCGTATCACCGATCATTTCCCGTGTCTTGCCCAAGGTTTCGCGTGCTTCTCCTAGCACTCCCGGTAACTGTGGCGCAGAACGTTGCACCGCGTCTTTAACGGCCTCACTGGTTATACGCAGGCTCTCCATACTGCCGTCGGCCTTATTCAACAAAGCAGGCAAATCGTGGTCGAGTCTTGCCGACAGTGTTTCGGCGTTAGCCGCCGATAGTCTTAAGGAGCGCAGCAACGGCCCCACTTCATTGTTGAGGTTGGTATCGACACTGCCCAGCACACGATCTATACGCTCCCGCGTACCGCGCATCTCGGCTGAGAATTCGCGCAGATTCTTTAATGTCTGGCGCACATCGCCATTAGGGTCATGCAGTGTCTGATGCAAATCGTCGAGGATCGGCATGATGCGATCCTTCACATCAACCACCGCTTGTTCCAATCCACTGGCACGTTCAAAACGTACCTTGCCGCCCGCTGCCAATGCAGGTTTATCATCCGACCCATGGCTGATCTCGAGCACCCCGTCACCGATCACCCCTTCCTTTTTCAGGGTCATCACCGCATCTTGCCTGATCAGCCCGAGATGCTTCGATTCGATATTGACCTCTACTTGTACGTGCCCCTGTTCATCCAGTGTCAGAGTGTTCAGCTTGCCGATCTTGAATCCGCTGAATTTAACCGGCATGCCTACGCTCAAGTCTTGTCCGCTATCGGCGACAAAATATATCGGGGACTTTGCCGTGAACGCGCCTTTTTTTTCTCCAGTCCACAAAAAAGCCAGCCCCATTCCTATCGCCGCGAGCAATATGAATACGGCGGCTTTACCGAACAGATTTTTGAAACGATCGTCTTTGTCAGCTAACAATGTCACATACACCTCACTCGATCTTTCCCCAAGGCAGCGTCGTCGCCTTGTCTGCCATCACCAATACCGTCCGGCCTTGTGCGCCATAAGCCTCCAGCGCCGTCATCCAGCTGCGCGCCAAACGCGTATTGACATCCTCGAACACGACCGCATCCACCACCAGCACCCGTGGCATTTGCACCAAAGCGCGCAATAACCCTGCCAATTTGCGCTGCCAAAGTTCGGTACTAGACGGCGGAGCGGCCATGAATCCGGCGAACGCATCCTGCTCCATTCCCAGCACGCCCAACCAATGCGTAACGCTTTGCTCTGTTTCAGTCACCTCACGCCGGACGTGATACCACAGCGGCAGGGTGACATTTTCCCAAACTTTCAGGTTGCTGATCAGGCCGCCATTCGCTGCCACCCAACCCACACGACCCGCTCGGCTCGCGCTCAACGGCTGCCATATCATTGGCAGAGGCTCATTATTGAGCCTTCTTTCCCCCTGCGGGCCGATGTCTGCTGTATTGTTGCGTCTTCTGTCGCCTTGCACGATCTCGATGGTGCCTTCCCCGCAAACCGTTTCCCCGATCGCCAAATCAATCATGGCATCTTTTTCAGCTTTGGATGAAAGTTGCAACAGTCGCGTCTCGCCCGAGTGCAGGGTAAAAGAATGCGCGCGATCCGAACCTTCGCCACGCACATCAAGAAATCTGAACAGCGCGGTCATATTTAGAAAAGTAAAACCGTGATCAAACCGTCACACGCGAACACCGCCAGCAAACTGCGCATGACCGCGTGTGACGCAGCTACCGGGATCTCGGTCATGGCGCGATTCACTGTCAGCCCATAATAGCAAGATACCACCGACACCAGCATTCCGAAGCAGATACTTTTCAACAGTGCTGCAAATATCTCCAGATAACTGAGCATCTCGAAAAAATGTCCGACCTCGCCTATCAGGGAGACGTCGATATTCCACGCGGTCACGACCATGCCCGTACCGATAGCGACGACCTGGAAGTAGAAAGTCAGCACCGAGCTGGTAATCGTCATCGCCAACATTCTCGGCACCACCAAATAGGCAACAGGTGAGATGCCCATGCGCCGCAAACTTTTAATTTCGCCATTCACCTGCATCGCGGCGAGTTCGCTTGCGATCGCCGAACTGCTGCGTCCGACGATTACAATCGCCGTCAGCAAAGGCCCCAGTTCCCGCACCATTGTCCAAATCAGCACCTGCAAGGTCAACAATTCGTTGCGCCCAACCAGATTGCTGACTTGCATCACCATGATCAGACCCGCCAGAAATCCCATGACGCTGACCGGCCCCACCGATTGAATGCCCGTAAAATAAAACTGTTTAAGCATCGCCTTGCGTACCGGCCACTTGATCACAACCGGCAGTGCATTGAGCACTCGTCCTACCAGAGCTGCGCTGTCACGCACGAACAGCCCCTCCATGCCCAAGAAATTTTGCAATCTCAATACCGAATTTCTCATTGTCGAGCCCGCCTCATCATGCCGTCATCATCTCACACACCGCGCAGTATCCACCACCAAGCCCTCAGCGTAATGAAAGAGAGGGTGTGGTCAAGAACTAACCGCAACAGTTAATCAATCCCTGCAATTATGTGCAGGTCGCATGGCTTCAATGTACGGTAACACAGGGGCCGGGCACCACAACTGTGCACAGGGGTCACAAGCTGCCATTGGTGAGCGGCCGGTTCGTGTCGGGTGCTGCACGTCACCACAGTCGGCTATCGCGTAATCTGAATTTGTTTGCATGATTACAAAATTTCAGCGACCGCTTTTAGGAAGGCAATAAGCATAGACGGAGGGCAACTTCGTGCCAGTAGAAGACGGTCGAGGGTGCCACAGGGAACGACCGCTCTTCG
>PLWV01000003.1 GCA_003153155.1 Gallionella sp. | reverse complement strand
ACAGTTGCTGCTCCACCGAATGATGGCGATTGCATACCGCAGTTTGGGACATCTGTGTAATTAATGCCTGGGTGTAACGCAGCAACAAATTTTGCAATGCGCCGGTACGGCGCCCCCCGGCACGATTGAATTCCTCCATCAGCAACCGTCCTTTCAGTCGGTAACCGTAGCCCGCAGTCTGCACGGTGGCCCGGCTGGGCGTGGTATTGCCGCCCATGAAAAGTGAAATTCCGAGTACGCCCTCATTGCCGACTCCCGCGATTTCGGTCGATGCGCCATTCTCCATGACGTAGTGCAGGGACACGATGGCGGTCGTCGGGAAATAGACATATTGCAATTGGCCGCCGGATTCGCAGAGGACTTCACCGAGCGGCATCGAGATCAATTCCAGATGGGGGGAGATACGCTCGAGTATTTCCGCAGGCAGGGCGGCGAGAAGATGGTTTTGATTGGGGGTGGACATAATAGCGACCATTTTTTTGTCTTCGGAGCGTGCAACCGAAAGGGTCAAAATCAAAAAAGCAGCGGAACAGCGAAGGTTAAGCCTGTATTAAGGCTATGTCGTGGGTATTATTTTAGCACAATATGCAGGATGAGTGTACGCTAACGCACATACGGCAGCCGCTCTACGGCAACCAGCGTGGCACAATCCAGGAGACGCGCGATGCTTAATGCGAATAGCGATTTTTCCGGCTTATGTACGTTATCGAACAGAGCGTCTTGAAGCAGAGGGGGATGATGAACATGGGTGTTTAATCCTCCCTCTGATGAACACCTGAAGTACCCAAGCCCGGTTACGGCAATCCCGTTCCGGGTCTTTTTTGTAGGAGATGTGGTCTGCCAACAATACATGACGACGCTCACGGCGGCCACTAAGCTCGCGCAACGTTATGCATATCCTTGACGATCTGGTAACACTGGCAAGCGGCTGCTTCGAGGCCATCCCCGTCGAGAATGCTGATTTCGCCGCGGTTGTAACTGATCAGCTTGCGTTGGCGCAAGGCGCCGGCGGCGTTGGTGACGCCAACCCGCCGCACACCCAGCATATTGCCAAGAAGATCCTGCGTTAGATGAAATTGATTCGATCGCAAGCGGTCGCGCGACATCAGCAGCCAGCGGGCGAGGCGGGCTTCGACCCAGTGAAAGCGGTTGCACGTGGCGGTTTGTGTCATTTGGACCATCAGTTCGTAGGTGTACCGGTACACCTCTCGTTGCAAGAGCACGCTCTGCTGAAATTCGTTGCGGGAGTGCGAGGATGTCATGCGCAAGGCCATTCCGGATCCCAGTACCAAGGCGCGCAAGCGCAAATCCCAAGGGCCGGTTTCCGGCGAGTTGCTTGATCAACTGCTGGCCCAGGCAACGGGCAACTAAAAAAAACAGCTTGCCGAGCGCCTGCTGGCGGCCGATTGACCCACCACCTGGCGAGCGCGGCGATGGACGCTTCGAGCTGCAACTCAAATAAAACCCTGCGGGAATCCGGCGCCGGCCGTGGGAAGTGGGAAATAGTTCGCCTTATGTGTGCCAGCGCACGGAGCGCCTCGGGCGCAAGGGGTATAACTACACCGTCGATGGAGGATCCCAGAACCGGTTAATCCTAATGTTGGCTTGGAAAAACCGGCATGAGAATCTGCCTTCGTAGTGAAGTAAAGAATACCAACTTTAATTTAATTTCGGCAAAAACCTTTTTTTAAGGAGACTCATCATGAATTACCATCAAAAACATCTCTCCGCGTGCCTGATTGCATTGGCCGCGTTACTTACAGCGGCCCCGATGGCGGCATCGGCTGCAACCACACCAGGACTGGGTACGGCATCCAGCTTCGCAGTCCTGAGTGCGGCTCCCGGGGGCGGGGGGGCGGTTACCTGCACCACCTCCACAGTCAACGGTGACGTGGGCTCCTCCGGTGCCATGGCTTCGGTCACTAATACCAGATGCACAATTAACGGGGCGATCATCGCACCGGTCTCCGCTGGAGTTTTACTTGACTTCAACACCGCATACGACCAGTACTTGGCTACGGACCCGGCGGGCAACCCGATCATTCCGTGCACCGGAACATTGCAAACTGCTTACACAGGCACGCCAGCTTTGCCGTACACGCTCACGCTCGCACCCGGTGTCTACTGTACCGATGCAGCCGTGACGTTCACAAACACCATTTTGACGCTCGCCGGATCCGCGAACGACACTTGGATTTTCAAGATCGGGACCAGCGGCACCGGTGCACTCACCGGCACCAATTTCACAGTGAAAATGGCCAATGGCGGGGATCCGTGTAATGTGTCATGGTGGGTCGCACAGGCCGCGACAATGACCACATCTGGTTTTCAGGGTGACATTCTCACGGGTGCGGCCATCACGCTTACCGGTCTCGCTGGTAGTGCTACACCATTCAATGGTGACATCTTGGCAAAGGCCGCAGTAACGATGACTGACGTCACTGTCACAGGCTGCAATGCAAACGGCGGAGGCGGCAATGGAAATCAATGTGACAATGGACATCACAATGGCCATGATAAAGACAATGGACATCACTATGGCCAAGATAAAGACCATGAAAAATGTAACCAGGGCGTAGGCAATGGTCATGAGGGCTGCGATCCAGGTCATTCGGACAAGAACCCATGGAGCTCGAACGACGAGAACGGCGGTAAACCAGGCGACCCAGGCCGCAAGGGTGGCAACAAGTAATCCTGTAATACCGAAGCATGAAAAAGGACCCGCGAGGGTCCTTTTTCTTTTGGTAATACCTAACCAAAAGAAATGGTGGAGACGAGGAGGATCGAACTCCCGACCTTCGCATTGCGAACGCGACACTCTCCCAGCTGAGCTACGTCCCCACGGTGATGGAATGCTAAACAGAAATTTACTGTTTGGGAAGCGGAAATCCGGCTGCGCGATAGAAGCCGCTCAAATCACTCAGGTCATCGAACACGGCTGCCGCCCCTGCAAAATTCTGATTGCGTGTGTACTGGTTGATGGTAACGAAAGTTTTAATCCCTGCTGCCAGGGCGGAACGCAGGCCGTTTTCGGAATCTTCCAGCGCGATGCAATCGGCGGCGGACAAGCGCATTTTTTCCAGCACCCAGAAATAAATATCCGGGGCGGGCTTTTTGTGCGGCACGATGTCGCCGCAGCCGATCACCTCAAACCAGCTTTCGCCGTCCGCGCCCAACCCTTGCTGCAGCAGTGCGGTGACGTTTTCGGGTGTGGTGGTGGTGGCGATGGCGAGGCGGATGCCATGGTTGCGTGCATCGGCCATAAGTTGCTTGATGCCGGGACGCAGCGGAATATGTCCTTCACCAAGCATGTTGGTGTAGTGCCTGGTTTTTACCGCATGCAGATTTTTTACGAAGCCGTCGTAGTCGGCGGGCTTGGAAAAGTCCGGCAAACAAGTTTCGACAAAGTGCTTGATACGCTCTTTGCCGCCGGTCACCTTGAGCAGCTTGTCATATAGCGCGACATCCCAGTTCCATGCTAGACCGCTTTCCGTAAAGGCTTTGTTGAATGACTTGCGGTGTCCGTCCTCGGTATCGGCGAGCGTGCCGTCTACGTCAAAAATTATGGCTTTGATAGTCATGATGTTGGCTCAATTTATGGTTAAAAAATATCGTCATTCCGGCGTAGGCCGGAATCCAGCGTTTTTATTTTAAGATGCCTTTTGGTTTAGTCCCGCTTTGCGGGGTGTTTGATTAACTGGATTCCGGCCTACGCCGGAATGACGAAGGAAATTCTAGCGCATCCCCGGCAGCTTTCCTGCCATTCCCCGCATCATCTTCGCCATGCCGCCCTTGCTGAACATTTTCATCATTTTTTGCATTTGTTCAAACTGGTTGAGCAGTTGATTGACGTGCATCACTTGCACGCCCGCGCCCATGGCGATGCGACGCTTGCGCGAGGCCTTGATGAGTTCCGGTTTGCTGCGTTCGAGCGGGGTCATCGAGTTGATGATGCCCTCGATGCGGTTGATGGACTTGTCGTCGACCTTGGAGCCGGCCGCCGCCTGGCTGAGTTGCGCGGGCAGTTTGTCCATCAGGGCCGACATGCCGCCCATCTTGCGCATCTGCACCATCTGCATCTTGAAATCGTTGAGATCGAAGCCTTGGCCGCTCTTTACTTTCTTGGCGAGCTTTTCGGCTTCCACGTGATCGACATCGCGTTGCGCTTCTTCAAGCAGCGATAGCACATCGCCCATCCCGAGCACGCGCGAGGCCATGCGTTCGGGATGGAAGGCTTCAAGGCCGTTGAGCTTTTCACTCACGCCGACGAACTTGATCGGCTTGCCGGTGATCTGTCGCACCGACAGCGCCGCGCCGCCGCGTGCGTCTCCATCCAGTTTGGTGAGAATGATGCCGGTGAGCGGCAGGGCATCGCCAAACGTTTTGGCGGTGTTCACCGCATCTTGCCCGGTCATGGCATCCACCACGAACAGCGTTTCAATCGGCTTGAGCACGGCGTGCAATTGCTGGATTTCCGCCATCATCGCGGCATCGATGGCCAGCCGACCGGCGGTATCGACGATCAATACATCGTGATAATGTCTGCGTGCGTAGTCCAGCGCGGCCAGCGCGATGGCCTGTGGCTTCTGGCTGATATCGGAAGCGAAAAAATCGATATCGAGTTGTTTCGCCAGTGTGTGCAATTGCTCGATCGCTGCCGGGCGATACACGTCGCAGCTGACCAGCAATACTTTTTTCTTATGTTGATCGTGCAGCAACTTTGCAAGCTTGCCACAGGTGGTGGTCTTGCCCGCTCCTTGCAAACCGGCCATCAGAATCACCGCGGGCGGCGTTGTGGCGAGATTGAGCGCGTCGTTGTGCTCACCCATCAATTTGGTGAGTTCGCGATGCACCACGCCGATCAGGGCTTGCCCGGGATTCAGGTTGCCGATGACCTCTTGTCCGAGTGCGGACTGCTTGACTTGGGCGATGAATTCTCTAACGACAGGCAGCGCAACGTCGGCTTCGAGCAAGGCCATGCGCACTTCGCGCAATGCATCCTGAATGTTGCTTTCGGTCAGGCGTGCCTGGCCGCGCAAGTTCTTGATGACGCCGGAAAGGCGTTGCGTGAGATTTTCCAACATGATTGTTTTGTGAGAGTTAGTGTAGAATTCGCGCAGTCTAAAACATCCTGACAAAAAATGTCCAACCTTCTCCTTTCGCTATTGACCTTTGTTGCTTATGGTGTGCTTGCCGCCTATTTTTGGCGGGCGCACGTTCGCGGCGATGGGGATTTGTTGAGCCGCGGGGCGATTGGCCATCTGGTGCTGATCCCGCTGGCAATGCACGGCTATTTGCTTATTCAGGATATTTTCTCCGGGGGTGGCTTCGATCTGGGCGTGCTGCATGCGCTGTCTCTGATCGTGTGGCTGACCTTGCTGGTGTACTGGGTGGCACGCTTCTTTTATCCGATTGGCGGGTTGCAGACGTTAGTGTTACCCGTGGCGGCGGTTGTCGTGGTATTGCCTGAGCTGTTCCATTCCGATCATCTGCTGACGAACACTGGCTTGTTTGCCTTCAAGGCGCACTTCACTGTTGCCATGCTGGCTTATAGTTTGTTCACCATCGCCATGTTGCACGCGGTGCTGATATCGCAGGTGGAAAAGCGGCTGCATAATGCTACGTTGCCGCGCGTACTGCGCAGTCTGCCGCCGCTGATGACCATGGAAACCTTGCTGTTTCGCATGATAGGCATCGGTTTCGTGTTGCTGACGCTGACGCTGGCATCCGGCGTGGTGTTCTCCGAAGAAATATTCGGCAAGGCCTGGCAGTTCGATCACAAAGTCCTGTTCGGTTTTATATCTTGGGGAGTGTTCGCAGTGCTTCTGTGGGGACATCGTTTTTACGGCTGGCGCGGGCGTGTCGCGGTGCACTGGACTGTAGGTGGTTTTGTGTTGTTGTTGTTGGCTTATCTGGGCAACAAGTTTGTCCTGGAAGTGTTGCTGCATCGATAAGCCCAAACCCATTGATTTCCTGCGGGTTGCAAGAAGCACTCAAAATGTCGTAGAATCCGCGCCCTTTCGCTGGGCTAACTAACATAGGCAGGTTTCATATGGTAATCATTCGTCTTTCCCGTGGCGGTTCGAAGAATCGTCCGTTTTTCAATGTGGTGGTAGCGGATTCGCGCAATCGTCGCGATGGTCGTTTCATCGAACGCGTCGGCTTCTACAATCCGCTCGTAGCGGAAGGTCAGGAAGCGCTGCGTCTGCAACTGGAACGCGTAAGCCATTGGCAAAGCAAGGGCGCGCAATTGAGCGACACCGTTGCCAAGCTGGTCAAGCGCGCCGGTGCCACAACTGCCGCCTAACGACACAGGCTCCATGGTGATCATGGGGCGTATCGCAGCTGCACACGGTATTCGCGGTTGGGTCAAGATTCAGCCGTACACCGAGTACCTTGATAGCTTGTTGGATTATCGAACCTGGTGGATCGGCCATGAGCAGGGTCCGTGGCGCGAGGTGGAAGTCAGGCAGTGCGAGATGCATAACAAAACACTGGCCGCGCAATTGCCGGACTGCCCGGATCGCACCGCTGCCGAAAAGCTGAAGGGCTTGTTGATCGCCGTGCCGCGCAGCAGTTTGCCGCAGCAAACAGGGGATGAATACTACTGGTCTGATTTGATCGGGCTCGCGGTGGTGAATGAAGCGGGCGTGCAACTGGGAACGGTGGCAAACTTGCTGGAAACCGGCGCGAACCAGGTGTTGAGCGTGACGGGGGACAGCGGTGAAATCCTGATTCCGTTTGTGGCTTCGGCAATCAAGCAGGTGGATGTGAAGAACAAGATCATACGGGTGGATTGGGCTTTGGATTATTAAGTGGATTACTAAGCGATGATCTTCGATGTCATCACCTTGTTTCCGCAAATGTTCGATGCGCTGACGCAGTACGGCATCACGCGGCGTGCGGCAGAACAGGGAAGCTATATATTAAAGACGTGGAATCCCAGAGATTTCACCACGGATAATTACCGCACCATCGATGATCGCCCTTACGGCGGCGGTCCCGGAATGGTGATGCTGGGCGAACCGTTGGCCGCCGCGATCAACGCAGCCAGGCAGCGGCAAGCGGCCAGCGGAGTGAAAAAAAGCCGGGTGGTGTATTTGTCACCGCAAGGCAGGTTGCTTACCCACTCGGTGGTTAAAGGGTTGGTGGCGCAAGCAGATGAGGGTTTGATCCTGCTGGCGGGACGTTATGAAGGCATTGATGAACGCCTGATTCGCCAGTATGTGGATGAAGAAATTTCCATCGGTGATTACGTGTTGTCCGGTGGCGAGTTGGCGGCGATGGTGTTGATGGATAGTCTGGTGCGGCAACTGCCCGGTGTGCTGGGCGATGCAGAATCAGCCGAGCAGGAATCATTTGTGCAGGGCTTGCTGGATTGTCCGCACTACACCCGCCCGGAACAGTTTAATGGTGAAGCCGTGCCCCCGGTGTTGTTGTCTGGCAATCATGCAGATATACAGCGTTGGCGGCTTCAGCAGTCGTTGGGCAGGACGTGGTTGCGCAGGCCGGATCTATTGGCCAAGCGTGATTTGACAAAAGAGGAATCTGGTCTTCTGGCGGCATTTCAGGATGCCTATAGAAATTCAAAATCCTAAGCGAGACAAGGCGCGAAAGAAATTTTAGCGCGCAGCATATGATTTATATGTAAGCGATAAAATTTCTTGAGCAACGCAGTATCGCGACGGAGCTTGGATTTATAGAGGCGTCCTGCAGAAGGAACAAGACCCGATAATTAAAGGAGCAGTAAAGTGAATTTGATCGAAACATTGGAACAAGAGGAAATCGCCCGTTTGGGTAAGAAGATTCCCGCTTTCTCACCCGGCGACACTGTCGTCGTTAACGTGAACGTGGTCGAAGGCGAACGCAAGCGCGTTCAGGCTTTCGAGGGAGTCGTGATCGCCAAGCGCAATCGCGGTCTGAATTCCGGCTTCATCGTGCGCAAGATTTCAGCAGGCGAAGGCGTAGAACGTACCTTTCAAACTTACTCGCCTATCATCGCCAGCATCGAAGTAAAGCGTCGCGGCTCAGTGCGTCGCGCCAAGCTTTACTACCTGCGCGATCGTTCCGGCAAGTCGGCGCGTATCAAAGAAAAACTCGCAGTCCGCAGTTAATCGCGTAACCAGCGACTTGGCTGCAGTTTCTTGGCAGCCTAGTCGAATGGCTAGTAGTTTCATCAAGCAGGTTTTTTTGCATGATAAAGACGGGGGCTTTGGCTTCCGTTTTTTATTGCCTGCCATTTCGTGCTTCCTATAAAAATACATCTCGTTCGTCTTTCCGGCGGAGGCCGGAATCCAGTGCTTCTTTCTATAATGCCTTTTGGTTTTGTCCCGCGTTGCGGGGCGCGTATGTGCGGCTGGATTCCGGCCTCCGCCGGAATGACGGGGATTTTTGATTGAGGCGCGTGTATTATCACGATTGATCTTGGGGCAGCTTATGGACTATCAAGCAAAACTATCCGTTCCGTTTGGCGTGCTCGGCATACGATGTACCGAGGATGCGCTGACGGGCATCGATTTCCTGCCCGCGACTGAAAAGCCGCAACGCGCGACCAGCGCGTTTGCCAAAACCGTGTGCGATCAATTGCTGCGCTATTTTGAAAATCCGGACGTGCAATTTACCGTGCCGTTCAGCACAAGCGGAACTCCGCACCAACAAAAAGTCTGGCAAGCCCTGATAGCCATTCCGCGCGGAGAAACGCGCAGCTACGGCGAATTGGCCGCTGCGCTGCGATCCGGCGCACAAGCTGTCGGCCAAGCCTGTGGCGCAAACCCGATACCCATCATTATCCCCTGTCATCGCGTGGTGAGTAAATCCGGCTTGGGCGGCTTCATGCGCCACGCCAGCGGCACATCACTCGACATCAAGCGTTGGCTGCTGGCGCATGAAAAATAATATTCCCTTTCGTGGTGAGGTATCGAAACACCAGCATTTTCTGCCAAGCACTGATTCACTCTTCGATACCTCAACACGAACGGTAGGATTGCGTCCATGAACAACGCTGAGCTGCTCGACGAATTCTGCGACAACCTGTGGCTGGAAGACGGCCTGTCACGCAACACGCTGGATAGCTACCGGCGCGACCTGACCAAGTTCGCTGCGTGGCTGGAGAAGCAGCGCGACGCATCCATCCTGCAAACCACGCATGGCGATATACAAGGTTATCTCGCGTATCTGGTCGTCGAGCAAAAAGCCAAGCCCAGCAGCACCGGACGTAACATCTCCAGCCTCAAGCGGTTGTTTCGCTATCTGCTCAGGCAAGGCAAAATCACCGCCGACCCCACGCTGCAAATCGACACGCCCAAGCTGCCGCGCAACCTGCCCAAGAGTTTGACCGAACAAGATGTCGAACAACTGCTCGACGCGCCGGACACACAGACGCCATTGGGCATGCGTGATCGCACCATGTTTGAAGTGTTGTATGCCACCGGCTTGCGCGTGTCCGAGCTGGTGACCTTGCGCATTACGCAGGTGAGCATGGACATGGGCGTGGTGCGCGTGATGGGCAAGGGCAGCAAGGAGCGTCTGGTGCCCTTGGGCGAGGAAGCGCTGGACTGGTTGCGCCAATATCTGGCGGATGGGCGCGGCGTGTTGCTAGGCAAACAAATGTGCGACGCGTTGTTTGTGACAGCCAGAGGCGAAGGCATGACGCGCCAGATGTTCTGGTATCTGATCAAGAAGCACGCCAAGCATGGCGGACTAAATAAATCGCTGTCGCCGCATACGCTGCGCCACGCCTTCGCCACGCATCTGCTGAATCACGGCGCGGATTTGCGAGTGGTGCAGATGTTATTGGGCCATGCGGATATTTCTACGACGCAGATTTACACGCATGTGGCGCGGGAGCGGTTGAAGCAGCTTCATGCGATGCATCATCCGAGAGGGTAATCCTTATTGGGGTGAGGCGTTAGCCTACGGCTTTGTGGGTTGCAAGATAAGCTTCTAGTAGCGGGTTAAGTTTAACTGCGCCATTTTCATATTCAATTTTGAGAACCTTCTGAACGAGCGCTGTTATTGTCAGGAAACACCTAAGAGCATCATCTTTGATGTGCTCGGTTGAAGTGTCCCAGAAGTGGAAATATTTCCTGCGTGACGTCCTAAGAAAGTCGAGTAGTTTTTCCTCTTCGTTTGTTATAGCGCTAAACGCCTTAAGAATATTTATGCGTTTTTCTTGTCCCATTTTTTCGAACTCACTTCCCCAAATGTTTTTTTCCATTTGAGTATCAATGGTTTTCCCATTGAGCGATAAAGGCGTAATTTGCCAGAGAAGAAGGGCGAGCATTTCGCCAAGGTGTGCAGACAACTCAATGCATGCCAAATATTCCCCGAGGCAGTATGTGCGCTTTGCCGATTTGAGTGGGAGCATAAACCGCTCGAAAAGCTTGTCTGTGGGGGGAAAAATTGCGACGTATGTCTCTTTTCCAGAAATCTCAACGTAGCGGTCAAGTACGTCCTTGGGTAGATGTTCGATGGGGAGTTCGAGGACATGGCGAATCATTCTATATTCAAAATCGCCAGAGTGATCTTGGCCGTCTTGGATTGATTCTATGTATTCCTTCGGAACGGGTGTTCCAAGAAAATTCAACATTACGTTAATTGTTGCCATGGTGAAGTATGTCCCAATTTGGCTCGCGACTAAGATGGCATTATTTAATCTGCCCCCGCTCAATACTGATCCCCACCATCTTGCAGTTGCGTATCGCTTGCAGTTTGGCGACGCTGACTTTGACCCACGGGGCGTTGAAGTCCTTGAGGATGATTTGCGCGATGTGTTCGGCCAGCGTTTCCAGCAGGGAAAAATGCCCCTCGCTCAGCACGGTCTGGATGTGTTGCGCGACTTGCGCATAGTCCAGCGCGTCGTTGATGTCGTCGCTGGTGCAGGCGCGGCTGTTGGGCAGCGCAATGTCGAGGTCGATTTGCAAAGTCTGCGGTACGAGCTTTTCACGTTCATAGATACCTATTAACGTAGTGACTTTGAGTTCGCGCAGGAAGATAATGTCCATGAGTTTTTGCTAATTGGTGGCCAAGTGACGTTTCGCGTAAAATCCGCGTCTGTTCAATTCTAAGGCATTCCCGATGTTGACCATAGTTTTTGTAATCGCCGCATACCTGTTGGGTTCGATCTCCTTTGCAGTCATAACCAGTAAATTATTTGGCCTTGCTGATCCGCGCACTTACGGTTCAGGCAATCCCGGTGCGACCAATGTGTTGCGCAGCGGCAAGAAGGCGGCTGCGGCGTTGACGTTGTTGGGCGATGCGGCGAAGGGCTGGCTGGCGGTGTTTCTGGCGATACACTTTTCCCCGAGCGGTGTGTCATACACGATGCTGGCTGCGGCAGTGGCACTTGCTGTATTCCTCGGCCACCTGTTTCCGATCTTCCTGCGCTTCAAAGGTGGCAAGGGTGTGGCGACAGCGTTGGGTGTGTTGTTGGCCTTGAATGTTTGGGTTGGTTTGGCTGCGTTGGCGACTTGGTTGTTGACCGCGCTGGTGTTCCGCTTGTCGTCACTAGCGGCCTTGACGGCCGCCGTTGGCGCGCCGATCTACGCGGTTTTGCTTGGCTTGCCGCGCGAGTGGGTGCTGGCATCGGGCATCATGTCGTTGCTGCTGGTCTGGCGGCACAAGGGCAATATTCAGAATCTGCTGGCGGGTAAAGAGGCGAAGATCGGGAAAAAATCCGAGAGTCGGTCTGCTGATAACGCCTAGCGATAATTCGTCATTCCCGCGCAGGCGGGAATCCAGCTATTCAAAAACGCCTTTGATTTAAACCCACTGGATTCCCGCCTGCGCGGGAATGACGGTTTCTTATGTTGCCGTGTTTATCTCTGCCAGGTTCCAGCGCGGTTTGACGTTGAAGCGATAATCTTTTTTGCCTTGTTGTTGCGCAAGTCTTAAAGCTCCGGCGAAGGCGATCATCGCGCCGTTGTCGGTGCAGAATTCCAGATCGGGATAAAACACTTTGCCGCCGCGCTTGCCGATGCCTTCGGTCAACCGGCTGCGCAATAATTGATTCGCGCCGACGCCGCCCGCAACCACCAATTGATTCAATCCGGTCTGCGCCAAGGCGGCGTGTGCCTTATGCGCCAGCACATCGACGATGGCTTCCTGCACGGCGCAGGCGATATCGGCCCGAGTTTGTTCATTCAGAATCTTCTGCCCGTCGTTATCGCTTTGTTTCACCAGCGTCAGCACCGCCGTTTTTAATCCGCTGAAACTGAAATCCAAATCGCCACTGTGCAGCATCGGACGCGGCAACTTGTATAGGCCGGGGCGACCAAGGGCGGCGAGTTTCGCCAGCGCGGGGCCGCCCGGATAACTCAGGCCCAACAGCTTCGCGCCTTTATCGAAGGCTTCGCCTGCTGCATCGTCCAACGTTTCACCGAGCAAGGTGTATCGCCCCACGCCGTCCACGCGCATCAGTTGCGTGTGTCCGCCGGAAACCAATAAGGCAACGAATGGAAACTCGGGCGCGGGGTCGGACAGCAATGGGGAGAGCAGATGACCTTCCAGATGATGGATGCCGATGGTGGGAATGTCGAGCGCGTAAGCCAGCGCATTCGCGATGCTGGCACCGACCAGCAGTGCGCCACCCAGACCCGGTCCTTGGGTATAGGCGATCACATTAATCTGATCGAGTGACACATCGGCTTCGCGCATGACTTGCCGCACCAACGGGATAACGCGCCGGACGTGATCGCGTGAAGCGAGCTCCGGAACGACGCCGCCATATTCGTTGTGCATTGCGACTTGTGTATACAATGCGTGCGCCAGTAACCCGCGCCCCATCTGATAGAGCGCGATGCCGGTCTCATCGCAAGATGATTCGATTCCAAGTGTGATCAGTGACATTTTTGGTTTTTTCTATGAGGCGCCATTGTAGTGAATATCGCGGCTCAACAGATGAGCTGGCAGACTAACTGGAATTATTATCGAAATAACCTAAAAAGGTGTTGACGAGAAATTTTCCATCTCTATAATGCGCACCTCTTCGCTGTCCGGTAGTTTTTCTGGGCAGCCAGTTCTTTAAAAAACAAACAAACAACCGACGAGTGTAGGTGCTTGGTTTTTGGGAAGTTTTTGCATCCTTCGGGGTGTGGGAACGACTTTAAAAATATAGTAGCAACCTACGCGAAGTCGAAACAAATCATGCAAGTGATTTACTTTGAGTAGGACCGATTCTGCAAAGAATCAAAACAGGTATTGAACTGAAGAGTTTGATCCTGGCTCAGATTGAACGCTGGCGGCAAGCTTTACACATGCAAGTCGAACGGCAGCACGGGGGCAACCCTGGTGGCGAGTGGCGAACGGGTGAGTAACATATCGGAACATAACCGGAAGTGGGGGATAACGTACCGAAAGGTAC
>PLWV01000008.1 GCA_003153155.1 Gallionella sp. | reverse complement strand
AGCCAGCTGCGAAGAAGAAGGTAGCAAAGAAAGCCGCTGCCAAGAAGCCAGCTGCGAAGAAGGCAGCGGCGAAGAAGCCGGCAGCAAAGAAAGCCGCTGCTAAAAAGCCAGCTGCGAAGAAGGCAATGGCCAAAAAACCGGCAGCCGCCGCAAAGCCCGCTGCAGCTAAACCGGCAGCTCCTGCGGTAGCCAGGCCAGCAGCACCGGCCCCTTCCGCTCCAGCACCTGTACGTCCGGCTGCAACATGGCCTTTTCCTACACCGGGAATCGGCAAGCCGAACTAGTCGGTGGTATCGCTGTGGTGGCAGCCCCTGATGTTTCGGCAGTAAGGGGCTTACCACAGTAGGCTTGGTTTTTTGGGCGCACTAACTGGTGCGTGCGCCTTTTTATTTCACCAACGCAATGTTGGTGCGATCTTTTGTCCTCATTGCAAACTGAGATGGTTTGCGATGGGTTTTGTGCCCTCTAAATTTTGTGAACATGGCACTTTTTTAACTTATTGATTCTGCAACGGCCATTTCTGCCCCCATTCCTGTCGAAATATCAGCCCATGTGCGGAATATCAGCCGATCACGAAGCGACAGGCAAAGCCACTTGCTAATTTTGCAACGCAACGTTATACAACGTGATCGGCGCGCCGCTGTTTTTGTCCAGCGCGATGCCCGCTTCTACACCGGCTCGCGCGATGTCCGCGGCGGTATCGTGATGTGAATAGGTGTGATGCAGCGCACCAAAGGCAGGCAATTCTCTAATTTCTTACGAACTTGAGAAGTTGACACCGCCGAGCGCGAGTACATGTCCCGAACCGATCGCCCAATACTGTGTGTATTCGAATACCTCGCGCAGCCTTGCATAGCCATTCGACTAAACTGGCATAGCCATCTGACTGATGGAACTACTAGCCATTCCACTAGGCTACCAAAAGACGGCAGCCAAGTGGCTGGTTATAAGTTGGCAAACGTGTTGCATAGCCATTCGGCTAAGTCACCAAAAGACGGTGACATAAGCCGCTGGTTAACGCCAACTAAGTCATTGGTTAGCGCCAGTTAAGTCGCTGGTTATCGAGTAAATGCCGAAGATGCCGTTGGCATTGGCGATCAGTGCGGTGATCTGGCACGATTCATAGGGATCTTCCTCATCTTCCTTGGGGTTCAGGAAGCATTCTTCTTTCAGGACCGGATGCGGTTTGCGAAACGTTTTAAAAATCTGCGCCTTGCTGTTAAGCTGCACATCAGGTGTTTTGGCGAGCAGGTTTGCCAGCACCAAGTGGTGTGCCGCGCTGCCGCATACCCCGACGTAGCTGTTACCGATATGCAAAATCTTGTCGTGCGACGCATCGAGATGCGAGGGCAGGCGAGTATTGCCGAAGGTGGTCAAGGTATCGGCGGCGATAGCGGCGATACCATTTTTTATAACGGCGACGATGGTGGTCATGTTTGAGTTTCAAGGTGTTTTGAAGTGGCGACATTATCCCTTAAATAAGCGATGAGCTTTTATTCAGTTGAACTGCCCTATCAATTCGATGCAGTGCGCTACTACGCCGCGCTGGCCGATCTGCCTTGGGCGGTGTGGCTGGATAGCGGCGGTATGGGGTGCTATGACATCCTCACCGCTGTCCCTCAGCGCACGCTGGTGCTGCATGAGGAACCTACGCGTAGCGATCCGTTCGCCTTGTTGCGCAAAGAACTGGGTGAACAAGTCGCGCCCATAGCGGACGTGCCGTTCGCCGGTGGCGCGCTGGGTTACTGGGGTTATGACCTGGCGCGGAAGATGTATGCATTGCCGGGTGCTGCAGAGGATGCCTGGCATCTACCCGATATGGCGGTCGGCATCTACGACTGGGCGTTGGTGCTGGATCATCAGCAGCGTAGCGCACGATTGGTATCGCATCAGCGATTTGCTGAAACCGCAGAATTGTTGCCGCAGATACTTCTCCGCTTGCAGAGTGACGCTATAATTCCACCGGATACCTTTCGTGTGCAAGGAAAAATCACTTCCAACTTCACGCCTGACAGCTATGCGAGCGCATTCGCTGCCGTGCAAAACTACTTACAGGCGGGCGATTGCTACCAGATCAACCTTGCGCAACGCTTCAGCGCAGCCGCTACGGGCGATGCTTTGGGTGCTTATCTCACGCTGCGCAGCTTGAGTCCCGCACCGTATTCCGCCTTTCTTAACCTGCCGCAAGTCCAGGTTTTATGCGCCTCTCCGGAACGTTTCCTGCGCGTGCAAAACGGCAACGTGGAAACCAAACCGATCAAAGGCACCCGCCCGCGCAGCAGCGATGCGCGACAGGATCGCCAACTTGCCGAAGAGCTGCGCAACCACCCCAAAGACCGCGCGGAAAATCTGATGATCGTCGACCTGTTGCGCAGCGATCTGGGCAAGAGCTGCGCGCCGGGATCGGTGCGCGTGCCGAAATTATTTGAGGTGGAAAGTTTTGCCAGCGTGCATCATCTAGTCAGCACGGTAGAAGGTAAGCTGGCCAAAGGACGCGATACGCTCGACGTGCTGCGCGACTGCTTCCCCGGCGGCTCCGTCACCGGCGCGCCCAAACTGCGCGCCATGCAAATCATCGAGCAGCTGGAGCCGAACCGTCGCGGCATTTACTGCGGAGCGATAGGTTATGTCGGTTTCGACGGCAACATGGACACCAACATCGTTATCCGCACGCTGGTGTATTCTGACAACGAGATAAGTTGCTGGGCAGGGGGCGGCATCGTGGCGGATTCCGATGTGGCGGCGGAGTATCAGGAGACGCTGGATAAGGCGTCCGCCATGCTTAAACTATTGCGACACTATGGAGGGTATCTCTAAAAATTCTGAGTTCGCCCAAATGCAAGGCGTGGGAAAAATTTCGCAGCGCCGCATATGAATGATATGTTAGCAAGAAATTTTTTCCGCAACGCAGCAGTTGGGATGAAATCTGGATTTTTAGAGGTGCCCTGGAGGTGAATATGATGGTTCTACGCAAGGCAGCTGAACGCGGCTATGCCCAGCACGGCTGGCTGGAAAGCTGGCACAGTTTTTCGTTTGCCGATTACAACGATCCGGCGCATGTCCGGTTCGGGCCGTTGCGCGTGATCAACGAGGACATCGTGCAGCCCGGCACCGGCTTCGGTACACACGGACATCGCGATATGGAAATCCTGACTTATGTGTTGAGCGGCGCGTTGCGCCACCGCGACAGCACGGGGAGCAGCGGGGACATCCGTTACGGTGAAGTGCAAATGATGAGCGCGGGTACGGGTGTGCAGCACAGCGAGGTGAATCCTTCACCGGACGAGGCGGTGCATCTGTTGCAAATCTGGATCATGCCGGATCGGCAAGGCTTGACGCCGGGCTATCAGCAAAAGAATTTTCCGCTGGAAAACAAGTTGGCGCGCTGGTGTCTGCTGGCTTCGCCCGATGCTGCGCAAGGCTCGTTGTTGATTCATCAGGACGCGCGCGTGTTTGCGGCGCGGCTGAATGGCGCTGAGACGCTGGATTATCAGATTACCGCCAGACGTAAAATTTATCTGCATGTTGCGCGTGGCAGCCTGCAAGCCAATGGCTATGCGCTTGTTGCGGGGGATGCATTGATGTACACGGATGAGGCGGTGGTTGAGTTGAGCGCCGCGCGGGAGGCGGAGGTGTTGTTGTTTGATATGGGGTAAATCAAAACAGCCGGGGGTAGCCCGGCAGCTAGTCACTTTTTCTTGCTTCGCCAAAGAAAAAGTAGCCAAAAAGAAGGCGACCCCGGTTTGCCGCCCTTCGGGTTCCCTCGATCAGACACAAACGAGCGGGGCTGCGCAACTCGCACGATCCGCTACGCGGCCACGTGCTCAAACAGTGCTCGCCCAACCCCACCGCTCGTTTGTGTCTGATCGAGGCGGCGCACAGGGGATGAAAAGCGAAAAACAAAAAACAAAAAACGTAGGGTGGGCACGTTGTGCCCACCATCTATTGATTTGCCGCGTGGGCACAAAATCGTGCCCACCCTACACGGCTACGCTGACTCCAGCCACGCGAGAAGTTCGGATGGCCGAACAACGCGAACCGTTGACTTGGACTTACTTAATACTTTAATGAGCTTGAAATCAAGCGTTAGAAAGAACTTGCACTCATTATGCTCAGCGCACCAAATATGAAATGCATCAAGAAGTTGATTTCGGTTGAGTTCTCTCTCACCTTGATAGGCGCCGGTAATTTTTTGCAGTGCTAAAAACCGTTTGTGCTTGATCGAAGCTAAAAAGCGAAATTGTCTTTCCATTGGTGTTACTCCAATTTCGCCGCCCGCTAGAATATAAGCGTAATCGGGCGGAGCCTTAACAACCTTGATAGGAACTCCATAGAACCGACCACCCTTGCTATCCATATTCCGCAGTCCCCAGCTCTCTATCATCGTTTCCCCGCTCATAACATATTCAAGCTTGCCGAGTTTTCCAATCTCAGCAAGGCGGGGAAGTAGCTCTGCTTCGGCTTTTAGAACTGGATTTACGATGAACTCGTTTCGATTGACTTCAACGAAATCGTGAAGGGTCACTTCAATAGTTTTTCCACCCCAATCGACTAATTGTTTCCGTGGCCTCAGCCTCGGCAATTTAGTGGCAGCGAACTTCAGGATATTCGTATCGAGGAAGACCTTGGCGACATACATATGGAATCGTGAAACCTGTCAATTAATCACACCCCAATGTACCGGAGTCGAATTGTTTTGCCTATCTACTTCAGAATGGTGGGCAACTTGTTGCCCACCCTGTTTTTTGGTTTTGGGTTTCCGCTTATCCTCCCCTGTGCGCCGCCGAGTAGCGGAGGCAAACCGGGGTCGCCTTCTTTTTGGTTACTTTTTCTTTGGCGAAGCAAGAAAAAGTGACTAGCTGTCGGGCTACCCCCGGCGGTTTTGATTTTGTTCATTCGCCAAACCACCCCCTCTCCCCAACCCTCTCCCGCGAAGGGAGAGGGGGTAGTTGTACCCCGGCGAAGTTGATTTTGGTTTAACCACAGAATGCAATGGAATTGCACCTGCTACGTCGCGTTCTTTACCCGAATAATTCGCACCACTTCCGGTATCTTCCGCAAACCGCGCATGATGTTGGCGAGGTGCAAACGGTTATTCACCTCCAAGGTGAAATGCAGTCCGGTGTATTCGCCTTCATGGGTAAAGTTGATGTTCTCGATGTTGGCTTCCGCTTCGGCGATCGCGGCGGAGACTTTTGCCAGCACGCCGCGCTGATCGGCGACCAGCAATTTGATGTTGACATCGAAGGGGCGGGTGATGTTCTTGTCCCATGCCACATCCAGCCATTGCTCGCCGCTGCTGCGTCCCCGGCGCAGTGTCGGGCAATCGTGGGTATGCACCAGCAAGCCTTGCCCGCTCTTGATCACGCCGACGATCGGGTCGCCCGGAATCGGACGGCAACACTGGGCGAACTGTATCGCCATGCCCTCCGTGCCTTGTATGGTGATGACTGGGTTGGCTGCCATTTCATTGGCCACCGTTTCACCGATGCTGGCCAGTTGTCGCGCCACTACCATGTTGAGACGTCGACCCAGGCCGATGTCGGCAAGAATATCCTGGCGCGTTTTTACCCCGGTATCCCTTAGCAACTTGTTCCAGTGCGCTTCGTCCATGTCTTGCGGTTTGACTCCCAATGCGTTCAGCGCCTGGTTGAGCAGGCGTTCGCCGAGTTGTGCTGATTCACCGGACTGCATGGTCTTGAGAAAATGGCGGATTTGGCTGCGCGCCTTGCTGGTGGCGACATAACCCAGCCAGCCGGGATTGGGATTGGCGTGTGGAGCGGTGATCACTTCCACGCGATCACCATTCCTGAGTTCAGTGCGCAACGGCACCAGCTCATGGTTCACCTTGACGGCGATGCAGCGATTGCCGATGTCGGTGTGCACGCTGTAAGCAAAATCCACCCCGGTCGCGCCGCGCGGCAGCGAAAGTATCCTGCCCTTGGGCGTGAACACGTATACCTCATCGGGGAACAGGTCCACCTTGAGGTGTTCGAGAAATTCGGATGAATCGCTGCTCTGGCTCAGGCTTTCCAACAGTTCCTGCAACCACTGGTGAGTTTTCTTGTGCAGATCATTGATCGAATCATGACCGGTCTTGTACAGCCAATGCGAAGCGACGCCGGCCTCGGCGATCTTGTGCATCTCATGGGTGCGTATCTGGATTTCGATGGGCGTGCCAAAAGGCCCGAACAGCGTGGTGTGCAGCGATTGATAGCCGTTCACTTTGGGGATGGCGATGTAATCCTTGAACTTGCCGGGAATCGGTTTGTATAAACCATGCAGCACGCCGAGCGCCACATAGCAGGAAGCAAAATCATTCACCAATACGCGAAAACCGTAGATATCCAGCACCTCGGCAAAAGCCAGCGACTTGCTTTGCATCTTTTTGTAGATGCTGTAGATGTCTTTCTCTCTTCCCGTGACATCAGCTTGAATGTTGAATTCGGCAAGCTTGTGGCGTAACGCTTCGAGTATCTTGCTGACCACCTCGCGGCGGTTGCCGCGCGCAACTTGCAGTGCCTTGGCAAGTACCGCGTAGCGATTGGGATGCAAATGCTTGAAGCTTAAATCTTCCAGTTCGTGGTGAAGGTCGTTCAGGCCGAGACGGTTGGCAATCGGCGCGTAGATTTCCATGGTCTCGCGCGCGATGCGCTCGCGCTTGTCGAGAGCCATGGAATCAAGCGTGCGCATATTGTGCAGCCGATCAGCCAGCTTGATGAGAATGACGCGCACGTCGCGCGCCATCGCCAGCAGCATCTTGCGAAAGTTTTCCGCCTGAGCGTCTTCGCGCGTCTCGAACTGGATCCGGTCCAGTTTACTCAGCCCATCGACCAATTCCGCGACCGGCTTGCCGAATTTCTCGGCGACTTGTTCGGTGGTGGTGTCGGTGTCCTCCACCACATCGTGCAGCAGCGCGGCGATGATGGCCTGCGCATCGATGTGCAGCGGGGTCAGGATGCGGGCAACGGCAATCGGATGGGAAATATACGGATCGCCGGATTGGCGCATCTGGCCCTGATGCGCCGCACGGCTGAATTCAATCGCTACACGGACGTGTTCGACATCCTTCGGCTTAAGATAGGTGGAGAGCTCCTCGATTAATAGATCTGTGTCGGCCATTTAAAATCACGTTGATTATGCCTGGCCGCGATTCAAAATTTCCTTGCCCACCTTGCCCTCACTGATTTCACGCAACGCGACGACGGTGGGTTTGTCCTTGCTGTTTTCCACCAGATGCGCCGCACCATTGGCCAATTGACGTGCGCGGTAGGCGGCGACCAGCGTCAGTTCAAAGCGATTCGGGATTAGTGACAGACATTCTTCGACGGTAATACGAGCCATGATTTACTCCGGTTTTTGTAACTGATTGATTAAGGCCTGATGGCGAGACAGCTGCTTCGCGCAACGCAGTCCGGCGGAAAGCACCACCGCATTAAGTTCGCGCAACGCCACGTTCAGGTTGTCGTTGATAATAACATAATTGAATTCGGCGACATGGGCGACGTCCTCGCGTACCGCTGCCATGCGTTTGGCGATCACCTCATCATTATCCTTGCCGCGCCCCTTCAGGCGTTGTCCCAGCGCCTCCATGGACGGCGGCAGAATGAAAATACTGATGCTTTCCGGAAACAGGCGGCGAATTTGCGCCGCGCCCTGCCAGTCAATTTCCATAAGGATATCGCGCCCCTTGGTGATTCCCTGACTGATCCAGGTTTGCGAAGTCCCGTAAAGATTGCCATAGACTTCCGCGCTTTCCAGAAACTCGCCGCGCTTCGCCATCGCGATGAAAGTCTCGCGGCTGACAAAATGATAGTCCTTGCCGTCATGGTCGCCGGGGCGAGGATCGCGCGTGGTGTAGGAGACCGATAAATCAATGTGCGGATTGATGTTGAGCAGGGCGTGCACCAGACTGGTCTTGCCTGCACCGGATGGCGCGCTGATGATGAACAGATTTCCCGACATGTTAGAGTCCATTTCAGTAGGTTTTATATTCCGCGCCGTTTGCCGGCAGGATGCAGTGCAAGGCGCGGGCTGCGCCGTGCAGGCATTCTACACAAGCAGAACGCAACGCCGCAATGCGCCTGCAGGCAAACGGCCCTTCGGGTTGGGGCTGGGCACGGCGTCTGCCGCGTTGCACCGCTTGCCAATGGAATAACCATTGGCAAGCGCTGCGCCTTGCATCCATCCGCGCCCAGCCCCAACGCGGAACATGAAACCTGCTGAAATGGACTCTTACTCCAGGTTTTGAATTTGTTCGCGCATCTGTTCGATGAGTATCTTCATCTCCATCGCGCTGCGCGACACTTCCGCATCTACCGACTTCGAGCCGAGCGTGTTGGCTTCGCGATTCAGTTCCTGCATCAAAAAGTCCAGCCGTTTGCCTACCGCGCCGCCTAATGAAAGGATGCGGCGCATTTCGGTGAGATGGCTGGCAAGCCGCGACAGCTCTTCATCCACGTCTATCTTGCTGGCGAACAATGCGATCTCCTGACGGATGCGCTCGTCCCCGGCTTCCTGTATCGGGGCGTTTTGCATCGCCTCGCGCAAGCGGGTGATGAGCTTTTGTTCGTAGGCGGCGATCGCGGCGGGCACATGCGGCATCACGCTATTGCGCAGCGCCTCGATTTTTTCCACGCGCTGCAACAAGAAATCCTTGAGTTTCTCGCCTTCCCGTGCGCGTGAAGCAGAGAACTCCTGCAATGAAATTTGCAGCAAGTCGAGCAGGGTGGCGCGCAATTCGTCCGCCGAGGCGGTGGGTGTTTCCATCACGCCGTTCCAGCGCAGCACATCGGCCACGCTCAGGCTGCGCGCATCGGGCAGTGCGGCTTGTACTTCCTTGTTCCATGCAGCGAGTTGTTGCAGCAGTCCGCGATTCAGTGCAGCGCCGCTTTGCGCGGATCGCGCCGCATAGTTGATGCGGCACTCCACCTTGCCGCGCTGCAATTGCGCGGTGATCGCTTCGCGCAGCACGCCCTCGAAGCCGCGCAATTCATCCGGCATGCGCAACTGAATGTCCAGATAACGATGGTTGACCGCGCGCAGTTCAAGTGTCAATGATCCGCTGTCAAGTTCCGCGCTGGCGGTGGCGTAGCCGGTCATACTGAGAATCATGGCAAGAGGCTTTCGAATAAAAGGCTGTGCTGAAGCGGCGCATTATATTACGATAACATCCCGTGAAATTTTTTGGGGCCTCTAAAAATCGTAGCGAGCGGTTCGAGAGCAAGGCGCACGGAGCGCAGCGAACGAGACATATCAGATTGATAGGCGAGGAGCGAGCACCGCGCAACGCAGCTATCGAATCGCGCAGTAGATTTTTAGAGGCCCCTCGTGCGCTCATGAACTTCTCGATACACCAAGCCAGCAATATCGGCAGTCGCAGATTCAATCAGGATCGCGTTGCGTATTCCTACACCAACGATGCGTTGTTATTGGCGCTGGCGGACGGCATGGGCGGGCATCTGCACGGGGAGCTGGCGGCGGGCTTGACCATCGAGACTTTTGTTGAATCGTTTGGCCGGCATGCACAGCCGCGTATTGCTGATCCAAACGAATTCCTCCTGGGAACCATGCGCTACGCCCACGAGCTCATCATGAAGTTTCCACACGACAAAGACATGGGCGGTTTTCCCGGGACGACCTGTGTCGCTGTGCTGATACAAGATGGCCAGATGTATTGGGGTCACGCCGGAGACTCGCGCCTGTACTTGCTGCGCGACGGCGCGGTATTAGCCAGGACGAACGATCACTCATTGGTGCAGCAGTGGGTCGAGTCGGGCAAGCTCTCTGCCGATGAAGCACGCGCCCATCCGCAGCGCAACCATATCACCAACTGCCTTGGCGGTACCGAAGACGTATTCTATATGGAGCCCGGTGAACCCGTCGCGTTGCGGTCCGGCGATGTCCTGTTGCTCGGCAGCGATGGTCTGTGGGGGCCGTTCACCGACCGGGAATTGGTCGAAGCATTCGCCTCCGGACCCGTCGCAGATATGCTGGATGACCTGATCGCAAGTGCCCTGAAGCGCGAGGACGGACATTCTGATAACGTCACCGGGCTGGCGATGCGCTGGGGTAACAGTGAAGTTGCCCACGATACTGCTGAGCCGGTCAGTCACGTCCTCGAGATTTCATAACTCTTTCACTTGTGGGAACCTCTAAAAATTCATTTTGCAGGCGAATCCACCCGCAAGGGGTAGGCCGGCGGGTACCCCGCTGCTGCGCAGCGACCCTATCGCTCGCGGTGTCGCGTGCTCGCTCATTTCTGTGCGTAGCGGTCGTAGCTTCAGCTACGGGAACCGCGCGGCCTACTCCTTGCGGGTGCGTCTATCTATGCGATATGCCTCGTCATTCGCACAGCCCCCACCTCAATCCTCCCCCCAAGGGGGAGGAGGCGATCGTTCCTTCCCCCTCTGGGGGAAGGTTAGGATGAGGGTTGGCGGCTCCTTGCGCTTCATCCCGCAAAATTGAATTTTTAGAGGTTCCCTTGTACCTTGTCCCTTTCATCTTTTAGCGAGAATTCACTATGCGCCCCAGTCAAAGATCATCCAGCCAATTGCGTGAAATACGCATCACGCGCCACTACACCAAACACGCCGAAGGTTCGGTGCTGATCGAGTGCGGCGACACCAAAGTCATCTGCACCGCCAGCGTCGAAGAAAAAGTCCCGCCGCATAAAAAGGGCAGCGGCGAAGGCTGGGTCACGGCGGAATACGGCATGTTGCCGCGTTCCACAGGTGAGCGCATGAGCCGTGAAGCCGCCAAGGGCAAGCAATCCGGACGCACGCAGGAAATCCAGCGCCTGATCGGACGCAGCCTGCGCGCGGTGGTGGATTTGCAAAAACTCGGCGAGCGCACCATTCAGATCGATTGCGACGTGATCCAGGCCGACGGTGGCACTCGCACCGCCAGCATCACCGGCGCGTTCGTCGCTCTATATGATGCGGTGAGGGATTTGCTCAGCAAAGGCCTGATCAAAGAATCCCCGCTCAAAGATTTCATCGCCGCAGTTTCCGTCGGTATCTATCAAGGCAAGCCGGTTCTGGATCTGGATTACCTCGAAGACTCTCACTGCGATACCGACATGAACGTGGTGATGCTGGGCAACGGCCACTTCGTCGAAGTGCAGGGCACTGCCGAAGGCCACGCTTTTACCCGCGCCGAGATGGATGCGCTGCTGGAATTGGCGCGAAGCGGTATTGCCGAGCTGATCGCAATGCAGAGAGCTGTGCTGGAAAAGGACTAGAGGCACCCTAATTTTTCCTCTCATCATAATCTTTTGCTCCCAGGGTAAAGGATAAACCAACCATGCAAAAACTCGTTATCGCCTCCAACAACCCCGGCAAGCTGCGCGAATTCCAATTCCTGTTGCAGCCGCTCGGCATCGAGGTGCTGACGCAGGCGCAACTGAATATCGAAGAAGCCGAAGAGCCGCACCACACCTTCATCGAAAACGCCCTCGCCAAGGCGCGCCATGTCAGCCGTTTGAGCGGACTGCCCGCGCTGGCGGATGATTCCGGCGTCTGCGTCACTGCGCTGGATGGCGCGCCCGGCGTGCTGTCCGCGCGCTATGCCGGAGATGATCCGAAGTCAGATGAGCACAACAACGAAAAGCTGCTGCAAGTCATGCGCGGCGTGACGGATCGCCGCGCTCATTACTACTGCGTGCTGGTGCTGCTGCACCATGCCGACGACCCGCAGCCGCTGATCGCAGAAGGCGAGTGGCACGGCGAGATCGCCATGCAACCCAGTGGTGACAACGGTTTCGGCTATGACCCGTTGTTCTGGCTGCCTGAATTGGGCAAGACCAGCGCGCAACTTGAGCGCGAACAAAAACACGCCATCAGCCATCGCGGCAAGGCGTTGCGGGTGTTGCTGGAAAAATTGAAAATGATGCAGGGATGAAAGCGGGTTGCGCTTCAGGGCGTTATTGCATAGCCTTTACACAGTTGCCGCCACTGTCCTTGGCAAGCTGCAAAGCTTCGTCGGCGCGAGCGAACAGGCCGACCACAGTATCGTCCGAACGAGCTTGGCTGATACCTATGGATACGGTAATAGAGGGCAATGCATCGCCGCTGGGTAGCACGATCAAAGATTGGCTGACGGCCGCCTTCAGTCTTTCTGCCGCAGTGCAGGCATCAGGCAGGGATGTGCTCGGCAGAAAAATTGCGAATTTTTCGCCGCTATGGCGTCCCGCTTGGTCATCCGGGCGCAGACAGGACAGTATGGTGTAAGCGATATCTCGCAGCGCCTGATCACCGCCAAGTTGCCCATGCCTGCCACTAAATTCTTTGAACTGGTCCATCTCCAGCATCAACATGCAGCTCGATTTTTTGCCCACGATGGCTCGACGCAAATGGCGGTCGAATTTTTCGTGCGTCCAGTGCTGATTGTAAAGCCCGGTCATCTCATCCACCATCGAGCCTCCTGAAAATCCTTGCTGCTGCCCAAGGTTCTCTGCCACGATCTGGTTGGTATTGCGAATACGGCTGGTCAGTATGTTCAGCATGTTATGCGCGGCTGCATGGGAGCTGTTGATCAACTCCCACATGGCCGTATGGTCGATTGCAAGCAGTTCGCAGTCTGTGGCGGCGATGACGTATGCCGAAACAGGTGCGCCCCCCAGCATGGACATCTCCCCGACACATTCTCCCTCGCCCAAGATGGCAATAGGCTCGACTTCAGATTCTTTTGATTGGATGAGCAGGCGTCCGGAAAGGATTATGTAGATTGTGTTGTTAGTTTGACCGGGAACCAACAGGACCTGACCGGAAGTCAACGGTTGCAGCCTGGACTCATTTAAATGTTCGACGAGTAAATGGCCGAGTATCCCATGGAACAAAGGTGCTGATTTCAATACTTTGAGAATCTCTGGAGAGTGGATCATGTTATTACCCTTGTGCAGTTAATTCGTCTAAAGTATGGGCGATTCGCTGGTGCAGGACGTTCACCGGTGCGATATTGTAAGACAACAAACATCAGGCGGGGCACTCGTTTTTATAGACATTCAAAAATATCAAGCCGGTTTCGCAGCTGATCCCAACTCCAGGACTTGCCCAATGAGCATGAGCTTGGTAGGGTGTGTTCCACGCCAACCCGTTGCGATGCACTAACAGCAGAGCCGTTCCGGCTCGGCTTGCCCAACATCATTACAATCATGACCACCCACCCGCTGCAACCCATCGCTCTCAAATCCCAAGCCGTGAATTTTCAGGCATTGCCGCCGCTGTCGCTGTACATCCACATTCCGTGGTGCGTGCGCAAATGTCCGTATTGCGATTTCAATTCGCATGAGGCGCGCGGCGCGTTCCCGGAGCAGGAATATATTGCGGCGTTGATCCGCGATCTGGAGCTGGCCTTGCCGCTGATCTGGGGACGCAAGGTTTATACGGTGTTCTTCGGTGGCGGCACGCCCAGTCTGTTGAGCGGCGAAAGTGTCGAGCAGATTCTGCGCAGTGTGCGCATGTTGCTGCCGCTGGATATTGGCGCAGAGATCACGCTGGAAGCCAATCCCGGCACGGTGGAGGCGGCGCGCTTTGCGGCTTATCGTGAGGCGGGGGTGAACCGGTTGTCGATGGGCATCCAGAGCTTCAACGATGCACATCTGCAAGCACTGGGTCGCATCCACTCTGCCGATGAAGCCAAGCGCGCGATAGTCATTGCGCAGCAGCATTTCGGCAATCTCAATCTCGATTTGATGTACGCATTGCCCAAGCAAACATTGGATGAAGCATTGCAGGATGTGCAAACCGCGCTGTCTTTCGCGCCGCAACATCTGTCCTGCTATCACCTGACGCTGGAGCCGAACACGCTGTTCTATCGCAATCCGCCCTCTTTGCCGGACGACGATGTGAGCAGCGACATGCAGCAGCATATCGAGGAATTGTTGGTGGCAGCAGGCTATCAGCACTACGAGACTTCCGCCTTCGCGCAGCCGAAACGCCGCGCCAAACACAATCTCAATTACTGGCAGTTCGGCGATTATTTGGGCATCGGCGCGGGCGCGCACAGCAAGCTGAGTTTTCCCGATAAGGTAATACGCCAGGCGCGCTATAAGCAGCCGCAAGCGTATATGCAGCAAGTCGCCAAAGACGCGCCGATACAAACCGAACACGAAGTCAGCCGCGTTGAACTGGGTTTCGAGTTCATGATGAATGCGCTGAGGTTGAACGAAGGCTTCGGTAGCGTGTTGTTCCAGGAGCGCACCAGCCTGCCATTGCTCAATATACGCCGTGAGTTGGAAGAGGCCGAGCGGCGCGGCCTGCTTTTTCGTGACCATCAGCGCATCGCCCCGACTCAGCTTGGGCAAAGATTTCTCAACGATCTGCTGGAGATATTTCTCAGAGACGCAGCGTAGGATTGAGGATTGAGGAGCGTGTGAAAAGCGGGGCAGTTGTTTTTGCTCAATCCTCAATCCTCGCTCCCATGAACCCGCATTGTCGCCACGCTTCAAATACCGCTATTGCCACCGTGTTGGATAAATTCAGGCTGCGATTGTCGGGCAGCATCGGCAGTCGCACGCGTTGTTCGACATTGAACTGGCCGAGCACTTCGGCAGGTAAACCGCGACTCTCCGGCCCGAATAGAAACGCATCACCTGTCTGGTAGCGCACTTGATGGAAGGCTTGCGAGCCTTTGGTGGTGAGCGCGAACACGCGCGCCGGATCGAATGCCGACAGGCAATCCGGCAAAGTGTCATGCACGCGCAAACTCGCAAACTCGTGATAATCCAGCCCGGCGCGAAGCAGCTGTTTATCCTCCAGCGTGAAGCCGAGCGGTTTGATCAAATGCAATTGGCAACCGGTATTGGCGCACAGGCGGATGACATTGCCGGTGTTCGGTGGAATCTCGGGTTGGTACAGAATCACGTGAAACATAAGGGAACCTCTAGAAATTCGTTTTGCGGGATGAAGCGCAAGGAGTCGCGCAGCGAACAGCGAGACATATCAAATTGATAGGCGCACCCACAAGGGGTAGGCCGCGCGGTTCCCGTAGCTGAAGCTACGACCGCTGCGCACAGGAGTGAGCGAGCACGCGACGCCGCGAGCGTGAGGGTCGCTGCGCAGCAGCGGGGTACCCACCGGCCTACCCCTTGCGGGTAGATTAGCTCGGAAAATGAATTTATAGAGGTTCCCATAAAAATACCTGCTAAGTCCTTGTCATCATCGTGAAAAACGGCTAACTTCCGCCTCTGCAAAAGTTGCGTCGCAGAAAAATCTATTCGGGAGGGAATTATGGCGCGTCCGGAAAAAATTCGCTTAGGCGATTTGCTGGTTCAGCAAAAACTCATTTCACAAGACCAACTCAAGTTCGGACTTGAGCAGCAAAAGCGCAGCGGACGCAAGTTGGGTCGCGTGTTGGTGGACAATGCCTTCGTCACCGAGGAGAACATATCCGAGGCGCTCGCCAAGCAATTGAACATCCCCTACATCAATCTTAAGTACTACCACATCAATCTCGAGTTGGTAAGGATGCTGCCGGAAAATCAGGCGCGGCGTTTCCGCGCGATCGTGCTGGAAGAGCGCAATGGCATGTTGCTGATCGGCATGGCTGATCCGACCGATTTGTCTGCTTTTGATGAAATCACGCGCATCGTTAAACGTGATATTGACATAGCAGTGGTCACAGAAGGGCAGTTGCTGGAAAGCATAGATCGCGGCTATCGGCGCACTGAGGAAATTGCCGGTTTGGCGCGTGATCTCAGCGAAGATCTGGGTGACACCTACGTAGACTTTGGTGCGCTGACCGATAGCGTCGGTATGGAAGAGGCGCCGGTGGTCAAGTTGCTGCAGAGCATGTTCGACGATGCCACGCAGATCAACGCCTCCGACATACACATTGAGCCGCAGGAAGGCCAGGTGATGATACGCTTTCGCATCGACGGCGTGCTGCATCTGCAAACTGAAGCCGACAGCAAGATCGCTCCCGCATTGGTGCTGCGCCTCAAGCTGATGTCCGGTCTGGATATTTCCGAAAAACGGCTGCCGCAAGACGGACGTTTCCATGTGCGGGTGCGCGATCAGGGCGTGGATGTGCGCATCGCCACCTGTCCCACGCAAAACGGCGAATCGGTGGTGATGCGCCTGTTGCGTCAGGATGGCGGAATGATCGGCCTGGACAAGCTGGGTATGCCCCCCGACATGCTCAAACGCTTCCGCGAGATTATCCGGCGCAGCAATGGCATGATACTGGTGACGGGGCCGACCGGTAGCGGCAAGACCACCACCCTTTATTCCGCGCTGGCCGAGATCAACACCCTCGATCAGAAGATTATCACTGTGGAAGACCCGGTGGAATACCGCTTGCCCGGCATCAATCAGGTGCAGGTCAACGAAAAGATTGATCTGACATTTTCGCGCGTATTACGTTCTGCATTGCGGCAAGATCCGGATGTGATTCTGGTCGGCGAAATGCGCGATGCGGAAACTGCGCATATCGGTTTGCGTGCGGCGATGACCGGTCACCTGGTATTTTCCACCTTGCATACACGCGATGCGGCAGGCACATTGTTCCGCTTTGTCGATTTGGGTGTGCCGCGCTTCATGGTAGCCACCTCGGTGCAGGCGGTGATCGCGCAACGTCTGCTGCGTCGCGTGTGTGAAAGCTGCAGTGAGCCGCATACCCCCACACCTCAAGAAATAATATGGATGGAGATGGAAGGCTTGTCGCCTGAACAATGGAGTGGCTTGAAGAATGGACGCGGTTGCTCGCATTGCAGCGGCACCGGTTATTACGGACGGATGGGCGTATACGAAATGCTGGAAATGAACCGCGACATGGTCGAAGCGGCGGCGCACGACAGTGCCACCCAGTTCATGCATGTGGCGCGCCAGCACATGCAAGGTAAGACGATGTTGGATCATGCCTTGGAAGAGATGAAGCAGGGGCATACCACGGCGTTTGAGGTGATGAGCATCAGTAATCGGATAGAAGAATAACGATGGGTGTGTTTACCTACAAAGGCCGCAACGGCCGCGGTGATCTGGTGGAAGGCACGCTGGACGGCGATGACAGCGGGGTCATCGCTGACCAGCTCATGAATACCGGTATTACTCCCACCGAAATCATCCAGTTTCGCGGCGTACTTGGCAGCACATCCGGCAAGCCGGGCTGGATCAAACGCCAGCTTACCGGGAAGCCGATCACCCCGATGGATTTGATGCTGTTCAGCCGCCAGATGTACACCTTGCTTAAAGCCGGCGTTCCCATCATGCGCGCACTGGCCGGTTTGCAGGAATCCACGCCGAACCCAACCTTCTCGGCGCTGCTTCAGGACTTGCGTGAAAGCCTGGATAGCGGTCGCGAACTCAGCGCAGCGATGCGCCGCCATCCCAAGGTTTTCTCGCCGTTCTATGTCAGCATGGTACAGGTGGGCGAGATGACCGGCATGCTGGATGCGACTTTCATTCGTCTGTTTGAACATCTGGAATTCGAACGCGATATGCGCGAGCGCATCAAGGCAGCGATGCGCTACCCCAGTTTCGTGATCATGGCGATGGTGATCGCGATAGTCATCATCAACCTGTTCGTGATTCCCACATTTGCCAAGGTGTATGAGGGTTTCCACGCCGAACTCCCGTTCATCACCAAAATGCTGATCGGCTTCTCCGGCTTCATGGTGAATTATTGGTTGTTAATGCTCGCGATGTTGGTCGGTGCGGTGCTGGGCTTTCGCTTCTACATCAGTACACCGGACGGTCGCTACAATTGGGATTGGTACAAATTCAAATTGCCGATAGCCGGAGAGATTATCCTCAAAGCCACTCTGGCGCGATTTGCGCGCAGCATGGCACTTTCCTTCAAGAGCGGGATGCCGATCCTGCAGGGGCTGAACGTGGTGGGCATGGTGGTGGATAATGAATTCATGCGCAGCCGCATCGAGCAAATGCGCGATGGTGTCGAGCGCGGCGAAACCATCCTGCGCACCGCAACTGCCACCGGCGTATTTAATCCGGTGGTGTTGCAAATGATTGCCGTCGGTGAAGAAAGCGGCGACATGGACGGCCTAATGTTCGAGATCGCCGACATGTACGAGCGCGAAGTCAAATATGAAGTCGCAAGCCTCAGCTCAAAAATAGAACCGGTCCTGATCGTGGCACTCGGCATCATGGTGTTGATATTGGCACTCGGCGTATTCCTGCCGATGTGGGACCTGGGTAAAGCGGCGCTGCATAGATGAGGATCGTGGATCGAGGATCAAGGATTGAGCCGAGAAGCGGGGTGGGTTCAACTCAATTTTCGCTCCTCCACCCCTCGCTCCGCTCTCCTCAATCCTCAAAAGGTTTCACCCTCATCGAGCTGATCGTAGTCATCACCATCATCGTGGTGCTGATGGGGCTGTTCCTCAATCGTGCGTTGTTCTACATGGAACAAGCTGAGAAAACGGCGATGGAGGAAGTGGCGGGTACGATACAAAGCGCGCTGACCATGCAATACGGGCAGATTCTTACGCGCGGGAAGTCATCCGATGCGGCGGCATTGGCTCAAGACAATCCGATGAACTGGATGCAAAAAAGGCCGCGCAATTACGCCGGCGAGTTCTATGACCCCACACCGCTGGCCGTGGAGTCCGGCAACTGGGTATTCGATCTCAAGTCGCGCGACCTGGTTTATGTGGTGCGCAATGACAATTACTTCAAGCCGGGCAAGGACGGCAAAAAATGGATACGTTTTCACGTTGCCGTAAACTATGAAGCTTCGCGCCTGCCCTCATTGCAAAACGCCCCCCCTGAATTGACCGGCATAGTGTTCGAGCCGGTCGAGCCGTATTCGTGGTTTTGATGGAGCACCCTGTTCACACATGTATGCTATGGTATCAATGTACCTGTCATTTTGGAGGTTTTTAACATGCTTACTAATCCGGCTTACATTTTCTTATGGCGCGCCTTGGCGATCTTCTTGTTGATCGGTGCGCTGCTCGGCGTGGTATTGGCGCTGCTGCTGATCTTCAAGCCTCAATTCCTGGAGCGGCTCAATCGCGTGGCGAATCGTTGGGTTTCCACGCGACATATCAACCAGTGGCTGGATCGCAGTATCAGAATCGAGCACTGGTTTTATCAGCACCATCGCGCGGCAGGGGTAGTCATCGTGCTGGGGGCATCCTATATCCTCACCTACTTCGGTTTCCTGTTCGACAAGGCGTATACGCTGCAACGCTGGAGCGGGAAGATTCCGGCAAAGTTGCTCGGTGGTCTGCTTGATGCCATGGTGCTGGGTTTGCTGGTCGGTAGCGCGGTCGCGCTGATGGTCGGGCTGTTTTTATGGTTGCGTCCCAGCCTGCTGCGCGGTATGGAGGAAGTGGCAAACCAATGGGTGTCTTCGCGCCGTGTCACGAAAATGCTGGATGTGCCGCATGGTCAAGTGGATATTTTTATTGCGCGTCATGCGCAAAGGGCTGGCTGGCTGCTGTTGGTGGGCAGCATTTATCTGTTTTTTGCCATGTTCCGTTCGTTGGCATAACGCAACCGCTGGTCGGTTGGGGGGTTGCGCGCATATCAGATTTCGTTTAATGTTCGTCCTGCCTGGGCAATTGCTTGCTGCGGCAAGGGGTTAACGGGCAAAGTGAAGGTGCTTCAATAACCAAGGCTGCGGCCTTAATTTTTAGGAGAGTAAATAATGAAACAACAACAAGTTGGTTTTACATTGATCGAACTGATCATGGTGATCGTGATTCTGGGTATTCTGGCAGCCGTTGCATTGCCGAAGTTTGTGGATTTAAGCACTGATGCTCTAAATGCTTCAGTTAAAGGCATAGCCGGTGGGCTCAATTCAGCCAATACTATCAACTATGCAGGTTGCAAAGTTAAGGGTGTCGTTACTGCTAATGTATGCGTTGCTGTAGCCAAATGTTCTGATGTTGGTTTGCTTATGCAGCCAAGCCTCGTACTTGGGACTGTAGTGAGTACCACAGTGCCTTACTTGTCAGCAGATACGGCAACTACTGCTGCAGGCGTTACTTGTACAATTCAGCAGGGTGCGTCTACTACAGCTACCTATACAGCAATCACAGCACCATAATCAATGGGGCCAACCTCGATTGATTTGCAGCCCGCGTAGGTTGGGAATGAACAAGGGAGGCTTCGGCCTCCCTTGTTTTTTGCCGGCTGTTTGCGGTTTTTGTTACACTGCGTACCTATCCAAATTCCGTTCCTGAAGGGCAGATAGGAAATGCGTCCGAGTTCTAGCCATATTGAAGGGATCAAGCAGGAGATCAAACATTTCTTCGGTGCGCAGGCCGAGATGTGGCTGTTCGGTTCGCGCGTGGATGATAATCAGCGCGGCTTCACCTTGGTCGAACTGATCATGGTGATGGTCATTGTCGGCATTCTTGCTGCGGTAATCGCCCCGCGTTTTTTTGACGTTAATGTATTCAAATCGCGCGGCTTTGCCGATCAGGTGCAAGCCTCATTGCGTTACGCGCAAAAGGAGGCAATCGCGCAGCACCGTAATGTTTGCGTGGCAATGACTCCCAGCGATATTACCTTGACCATCGCCAGCCTTAGCGGCGCGGCGAGTACTTGTGACACGAATCTGGCTTTACCGACAGGGGGGAACTTCATCAGCGCGCCTCCCGGTTCCGGCATCACGCTTTCGTCTTTACCTGTGGCTCCGCCGGTAAGTTTCAATTTTGACGCATTGGGAAGAACGGCTGTTCAACAGACCATTACCATCAGCGGTGCAACGAACAATATTGTCGTAGAAGCTGAGACCGGCTATGTTCACTCGCCATAATCAGCGCGGCGTCAGCCTGGTCGAGCTGATCATGTTCATTGTCATCGTCAGCGTGGCGCTGGCTGGGATTCTACTGGTGATGAATAATGTCACTCGCCACAGCGCCGATACGCTGGTGCGCAAGCAGGCGCTGGCGGTTGCTGAATCGCTGCTGGAGGAAATCGAGTTGCAGGATTTCACTTCGGCGTCGGGCGTAACCCCGGTGGTGACGTTGGCAAACCGCTCTACGGCTTACCACATTGTGACTGACTACAACGGGTTCACGACGGCGGGGATTTTTACGTTCGATAATGTTGCCGTCGCGAATTTGGGGAATTACAACGTGAGTCCGGCAGTCACAGTTGCGCTAGCTGCTGGCGGGGATTTGGGAGTGGCGCCAGCCAGCGCGATGAGGATTACCGTTTCCGTTACCGACCCCTCGGGACAAGCGACAGTCGTAACCGGATACAGGACGGCTTATTGATGCGAATTGACCGGAAATTCCAGCGCGGTTTCACCCTAGTCGAGATGATCGTGGTGATCGTCATCACCGGCATCATCGGCGGGGTGGTCGCCATGTTCATCCGCGCGCCGGTGCAGGGCTATATGGACAGCGCGCGTCGCGCCGAGATGACCGACATCGCGGACACCGCGCTGCGCCGCATGGCGCGCGACATCCGCACGGCAGTGCCGAATAGCGTGCGTATTCCCGTTGCTGCGGGTTCAACCTATATCGAGTTTTTGCCAACCAAGGCGGGCGGGCGTTATCGCGCTAACCCAGACCCGGCTGGCGCGGTGCAATGCGGCGGTACGCGGGCTCAAGACATACTCGATTTTACCATTGCCGATTCCTGCTTTGAGATTATCGGCACGGCCATTCCTTTTGTCAGAGGGGCGACAGACGATACGAGCGACCAGATTGTGGTTGGCAGCACGCAATCGAATGGCAATCCCGCTTATGACAAAACGTTTGCGGGACCCGGAGTTCGCCGCCCTTATACAGGTGTGACGGGAACATTGACCAAAGTGCAAATCCTTGGGGTGCAATTCCCCGCTTTTGCTGAGTTGTCGAGCCAGCACTTTGACGTGGTGCCCAACGATCAGCAGGCGGTGACTTACGCTTGTGTGGGTACGTTAGGCACTTTGGATGCAAACAATGATGGACAGGCTCAACTTATGCGTTACTGGAATTATGGTTTTATTAACGCGCAACCAGTCCCTCCACTGGGTGTACCGAATGCCATGCTTGCCAACCGGGTGAGCACCTGCAACATCGTTTATAACCTGGCAAACCAGCGCAACGGGCTGGTGGCGATTACACTGGTTATTACCCGTGGCGGGGAAAGTGTCAGCCTCTATCAGGAAATCCACGTCAATAACATTCCGTGATGAAACCCATGGCAAAAATAGCTTACAAGTTGCAGCGCGGCTTCAGCCTGGTGACCGCCATTTTTCTGCTGGTAGTGTTGAGTACGCTGGGAGCGATGATGGTGACGTTTTTCACCGCGCAACAGCAAAGCTCTGCGGTCGATGTGTTGGGCTCGCGCGCTTACCAGGCATCGCGGGCGGGGGTGGAGTGGGCGGCGCTAGGCGTTTCGCAAACTGCTTCGGGGGTGCTATGGGTGGGGTGCGCAACCGGAACAACTTTCCCGGCGAATACACTGGGAGGAATGCTCACTCCTTTTTCGGTAACGGTGACTTGCAGCAGCGCGGTTTCAGCGGTTGAGGGTGTAAACACGATATGGGTGTATGACATCATTTCGGCGGCCAGCGGCGTGAACGGCGCGCTGCCCGGCAACGCGAACTATGTGGAGCGCGTGATTAACGTCAAGATGGGCCGATGAAAATTTTATGCTTGACTTGGGTAAAGCTCAACCGAATGAAACACCATGAGAATCGCACCCTCTGAAGCGAAAGTAATCAAGGAAACCGTGGCTGCATTTGCAACCGCTTGTCTGGCAGGAGCGACCTCCCACGTGTTGCCCCTTGCCGTATACCTTGTCAGGCTTTAACTTGAACGCTGAATGCACTGCGAATGCGAGCAGCGAGGCTGTGGCTCACTATTTACCAACAACCTCAACCTCAACTGCAACGCAGGGCACGGTGGCAACGCCGAATTATGTTGAGCGGCAGATGAGTGTGACGATCGCACACTAGAAAATCAGGATAGCGAACCATGAGAAAACTCGCCAAGTCGTTTGTGCTGTTCCTGTCGTTCGCTGGGTTGTTGGGCGGCGCGACGAGTGCATGGGCGGCCGCCTGTGTCAATGTGGCAACCGGCATCTGGAGCGCAGCCGGAACCTGGGCTGCGCCATGCAACGTTGCCGGCGGTCCCGTCGCCGCCGACACGGTGACCATCATCAACAACACCACCGTCACCGTCAACAACGCGGGGATGGCGGCCAGTTCGGTCACCATCAACACGGGCGCCAACGCATCGGGGCTGACGTTTGCTGCCGGGTCCAGCCTCGTCGTCACCAACAACGTCGTCGTGAATCTGCCGACCGCTGCAGTAATCAAACAGATCAACGTCGCCACTGGCACGCTTACCGTCGGCGGCAACGTAACTCTTAACGGCGGCACTGCCGCCACTCGGGACGCGCTGCTTACGGTCAGTTCGGGCCTCATCACCATCAACGGCGGATTGATCATCAACGCTACCGTGGCCACTTCATCCACCGCGTCCATCACGGCCGCCGGGGGAAGAATCACGGTGAACGGGGCAGCAGGCGTGACCAATGGTGACGTTGTAACCGTCGGGGCCGGGACCTTCAGCGTCACGAACGCTGCCGCAACCTTTAATAATACGAGTGCCACGAATGTCGCAAGCACCACCGTTTCGACCGGCACGCTCAGCGTCACGGGAAATCTGACCAACGCTGCCGCCGAAACCATGACGCTCAGCAGCACCGGCAATATCACCGTGGGCGGCACGCTGACCAACAACGGCACCGTCACGCTCACTACCACGGGAAATGTCAACGCCAATGGTGACTTCACCAACAGTGCCACGGGTATCTTTACCAACACGGCGGCGGGAATTCTGAACATCGGCGGCAACGCGACAATGAGCGGCACCTTCAACCGGGGAACCGGCGCGGTGACGTTCAACAGCGCGACACCGCAGACCCTGGGCGGCACCGTTGCGACCACGTTCAACAACCTGACCATCAACAAGGCGTCGAACAATCTGACCATCAATACAACCCCGACGGTGAACGCCACACTGACGTTTACGATGGGCCAGATCGTTACTGGCGCCAACGCGGTCATCGTCGCGGCTACCGGTACCATCGCCACCCCCAGTGCGAGCAGCTATGTCGTGGGCAATTTCCAGAAGATGTACGCCGCCGGTGCCAACCTCAGTTATTTTGCCGGCAACAATTTTCCCGTCGGGGATGCGACCAACTTCACGCCTGTCAACATCACCGCAGGCACGAACACCGCAGGTGCAGCAGGAAGTCTGACGGTGTCGACGACCGCGACCGAACATCCCTTGGTGACGGCACCCATCGCCTCCACGGGCATAAACGCCACCTACGACATTGCCCGCTATTGGACGTTCACCACCGCCACACTTACGGTCGGCACCGCCATTACAGCTACTTTCACTTTTGTTGCGGGTGATGTCGATGCCGGGGCCAACACCGCGAACTTTATTGTTGAGCGCTACGATGGCGCAGTCTGGAATATCACCACGCTGGTCGCGGCCAACCCGCTCAACACGCAGGCCACTTTCACGCCTAGCACGCTGCCGGTCACGGGCAGCAATGCCTTTGCGATTGGCGATCCGGTGGTCGGATTTGGCGGGATAATCGGCGCGTATGAAGCGTTTGATACTTCGACTCCGATTGTCGTCCCCCCAAATTTTTTCGGCAAAATAATGACCAAGGTAGCGGGGACTGGGTTCACCGTGGATATCGTGCACGTCAATGCGAACAAGACGGGTATTTTGGCGGCGGGTGTGACGGTCGAGGTGCGTCTGCTGGACAGCAGCAGCGGGGGTCCATATGATGTTAACAATTGCAACGCCGCCTGGCCGCTGATTCAGGCGCTCCCCAGCTTCGCTATTCCGGCAAGCGGACGTGGCACGATTCTCTCAGTCACGGTGGCCAATTCCTACCCCAACGTGCGCTTCCAGATGCGCTCGCCGGTCGGCGGGCCTTATACCGCAATCGGTTGCTCGACCGATAATTTTGCGATCCGGCCATCGGGTTTCACCATTCTGGTTCAAGACCTCAATCGCACCACTGCGGGTACAACGAATACACTCAACGCCACGACCGTAGCTGGCGTGCCGGTGCATAACGCGGGGCAGCCGTTCAGGGTGCAGGCGACGGCGGTGAATGCCTCAGCGGTGACAACCACGAACTATACGGGCATACCTAGCAGCGTGCTTTCGGCATGTGCGGGCACCGCCTGCCCGACATTGTTAAATTTAGGCACGTTTTCAATTGGGACGTGGCCGGCGGCTGTGGCCGGGGTGAATATCTCGACTACCGCAACTTACAGCGAGGTCGGGGCTTTTACCTTGCAGTTACAGGATACCAGCTTCGCCAGTGTGGACACGGGAGACGGCACCCCGGCGAGTTGCATTGGACAGTGGGTGTGCTCGTCCGTGGATGTCGGACGTTTTGTGCCGGATCATTTTGCGATGAGCGGCGGGTCTCTGGTTAATCGTTTCGACTTCTGCCCGCTGGGCTGCGGTACATTTACCTATATGGGCGAGCCGATGAATGCGGTGTTTACTTTGACCGCGATGAATGGGGCAGCCCTACCGGCTACCACGCAAAACTATACATACACTTTGCTGAATAATTTGGCAAAATTGATCCCGACCGCCGCTGTTACAGCCTACACCAGCGGCCCATTGGGATTGGGCGTGATTGATACGACCGCGCCACGCACCCCGTTCCCGGTTTGCACGGCGGCTCCGGCTCATCCATGCTTTACTCCTTCGCAGGCTACCGCTGGAAGTTTTGCCAGCGGGGTGGCGACAGGCATTACCGTTCCCCTCACGGTCTATCGTGGCGCAGCCGCAGTCGGCCCTTTTGTCGCATTGAATATAGGTGTCGCGCCAGTGGATAGCGATGGCGTGACTACAGTCTACAATTTGGATACCACGCACGTGGTGGCGGGTGCGAATGATCACACCCAAGTGGGAATTGGTGAAGTGCGCTACGGGCGCATCAATCTGTCTAACGCGTACGGTTCCGAATTGCTGCAACTGCCGATCTCTGCGACGGTGCAGTACTGGAATGGCACGGGCTATGTGATCAGCAGTACGGATAGTGCAACCCAGTTCAATACGAAACTGTTCGCGGCAGGGGGCAACGTGCAGCCGACCATCGCGAAAGGGCCGCTCGCGCTTGCCAATGTCAGTGTCGTTACGCCGGGCCTGGTTACATTTGCAAATGGGATAAACACTTTCATACTGGTTGCGCCAACCGTGGCGGGCAGCGTGGACCTGAATATAGTCACCGCGCCAAGCTATCTGTTGCCCAGCACCACCGGGCGTGCCACTTTCGGCGTGTACAAGGGCGCGAACGAGTTTATTTATCTGCGTGAAAACTATTGAGGTGGAACACCTCAATAGTAGTTTCAGCGCCGGCGTGTTATGCCGGAGCCAAAATCATTAGCGCGACCACGCTGCAAACGCCGGTTTGTCAGGCTTGGCGTATAAAAAAATCATTGACTCCAGTAGGTTATTGAATTACCTTCGTGTTAACTATGAAAATACCGTCGATTTCCAGCTTATTTAAAACAAAAAGCCACGATGCGGGCTGGTTTGCGATCAGCTTGGGTGCGCATGGTATTTATCTGGCGAAAATCAAGTTTGCCGGGGCGATGCCGTGTGTGGTGCGCTGCGAATATCACGAGACCGGCGCGGTGTCTGCATCTTCATTGGAAAAGCTGCGCCGCGAGGCGGATATCGGCAACCATGATGTCACCACGCTGTTGGCGCCGGGCGAATATCAGATGTTGCTGGTCGAGGCGCCCAATGTTCCCACCGATGAGATGAAGACGGCGGTACGCTGGAAGATCAAGGACGGTCTGAATTACCACATCGATGACGCCGCGGTGGATATGGTGCGGATTCCCGCCAGCAAATATGCTTCGGGGCGTCCGCAATCCTTGTATGCGATCGCAGCGGCGAATGGCATTATCCAGGAACGCATCAGGTTATTCGAGCAGGCCAAAATCGAACTGGATGTGATTGATATTCCGGAAATGGCGCAGCGCAATATCGCCGCGCTGTTTGAGCAGGATGATCGCGCTTTGGTGGTGCTGGCATTTGATGATTATGGTGGTCTGATGACGTTTACGGCAGGTGGTGAGTTGTACTTGTCGCGCCGCATCGAAATCAGTGTCGGGCAGTTGCTGGATGCCAATGAGAATTTGCGCCAGCAATATCGCGATCGCGTTGAAACTGAGTTGCAGAGGTCGCTGGATTATTTTGACCGCCAGTATAATCACCTGCCGGTTGACATGGTGTTGGTTTGCGTGCCGGACAAAACGGGTTTGGTGGAGTATTTGGCTGCGGAACTTGATGCGAAAGTGCAGAAACTGGACTTGTCACAGGTGATGGACATCAGCGCCATCCCCGCGCTCGCGGACAGTGAATTTGTTGCACACACCTTGCCAACGTTGGGCGCGGCATTACGCCAGGAAAGCCGCGTGCTATGAGTCAGCAGATCAATCTGTTCAATCCGATTTTCATGAAGCAGCGCAAGTATTTTTCGCTGCTGGCGATGTTGCAGGCGTTGGGCATGATCATCGCGGGCTCGCTGATTTTTTATGGTTATGCGATTTATCAGGTTGATCAGCTTAACCGGCAATCGCAAGAAAACACCCAACGCTACAACGCCGAGCAGCTGCGTCTGGCACGCTCTGTGGCCGAGTTTTCTCCGCAACAGTCCAATCAATTATTGCAGGACGAGGTGCAGCGTTTGGAAAAGCAGACCGCCGAACAGAACGAAATAATTGAGACGCTGAAATCCGGTGCGGTGGGCAATACCATCGGCTATTCTGAATACATGCGCGCCTTTTCGCGCCAAGTGGTGCAAGGCTTGTGGTTGACCGGCTTCAAAGTGACCGGAGATGCTGCGCAGATCAGCCTGAGCGGCGGAGTGTTGAATCCGGAATTGTTGCCTGCTTATATCCTGCGTCTGGGCAAGGAGCGCATCATGCAGGGCAAGACTTTCTCTACCTTGAAAATGCAGCAATCCAAGGCGGATCAGGGCGTGGGGGCCGATCAGGCGCCCGCTTTCGCGGCACGGCGCTATGTTGAGTTCACTTTGTATTCCAGCCCGGATAGCGAGTCCAATAAATGAATCGTTATTGGGAGCGGGTTCGCACCGCGATAGATGACATGTCGTTGCGCGAGCGTGCGATGATTTTCGTTGCCGCCGCCTTTGTGGTGATTTCGCTGATGAATGTGATATTGCTTGATCCGTTGTTGTCCAGGCAAAAAATGTTATCGACACAGGTGGTTCAGCAGCAGGAAAAAATGAAGGAGTTGCAAGCGCAGATGCAAAACTTGTTGCAAGCAAAACGCGACGACGAACATTCGCCATTGCGTGATCGCCTGGCGCAGCTCAAGCAGCAACTGCAAGAACAGGATGGCTATTTGCAAAGCCGCCGGGATCGCTTGGTCCAGCCGAACAAAATGGCCGACTTGCTGAAGCAGGTGCTGAATAAAAATGGCAGGCTGCAACTGATCGAGTTGAAAACCCTGCCGGTGAGTCTGCTGATTGAAAAGCCGCAAGCAGCTGATATTGCGGCGCAACCAACTGCTGCGAATTCACCGGACGGGCAAAAACAACCGGGTTCACAAAAGCAAATCTTCAAACACGGCGTGCGTATCACTGTGCGCGGCGGTTACCTGGATTTGATGCGTTACGTCACCGCGCTGGAGAAAATGCCCGCGCAGATGTTTTGGGGGGAAGCGAGTTTGAGCGTGGAAAAATATCCTGATGCAGTGTTTACATTGACCGTGTACACCTTGAGTCTGGACAAGACGTGGCTGGCCGTATGATGATCAGAGGACTGAGTGTTGCCGCTGCACCGCGATGGGACGTTTCAGTTTTTTGCCTCCTGATCTCAGTCCTCAGTCCTCTTCACGCCGAAGACTTGCCCGATCCTACTCGCCCGCCGGCAAGTATTTTTGCACCTGCTGCCGGGGCCGGGCGAGAGGCAACCGAGAATCAGTCGTCCGGCTTGCATACGATCATCATTTCCGAAACTCGTCGCGCCGCGATCATTGATGGACAAACCGTCGAATTGGGGGGAGAACATGGCGATGCCAAGTTGATTGAAGTCAATGAGGGCGGTGTCGTGTTGCAGCGTGCGCAAAGCAGACAAGTGTTGACGCTGTTCCCTGATGTGAAAATCACCCAAAAAGAAACGCCTGACAAAGAATCAGCGGAAAAGGAATCGCCGAATAAAGAATCACAGGTCAAATAACCATTGTCCGCAAGCAAGGTGCAGTCCGGCAAACATAAAACCAGGCCAACTGCGCGCTACGAAAAGCTTTTGTCCGGGCACCCGAAGGAGGAAAAATGAGAATAACGTTATGGCTGGGTGTGCTGCTGTTGGCAGGCTGTGCTACTTCGAGTGGTCGAAATCAGACGGCAGATTCGATTCAGCGCGAAATGAATCAGGCCGCGCAAGATAGCGCGCAACCAAGCAAACCCGAAGAGGTGAACAATGCTTTGCTGCCCCCTCTTGCGGTGGGCATGCCGAAGGTGGACAACAAATCGCTGGACACGAAATTCGATTTGACGGTGAACAACACGCCGGCCAGTCAAGTATTCATGGCAATCGCCTCCGGCACACGCTACAGCATGTTGCTGCACCCCGATGTCAGCGGCAACATTTCGCTGAATCTGAAAGACGTGACGGTATTCGAAGCTTTGGAAGCAATACGCGAGATGTATGGCTACGATTACAAGATAGACAGCACCCGCATTTACATTCAGCCGCTGACCTTGCAGACGCGGATTTTTCAGGTGAATTATTTGACGGCGCAACGCAACGGTACGTCGTCGCTGAGAGTTGCTTCCGGTTCGGTGTCAGACGCTCCGGCGGGTGGTGCACCCGGCACTGCATTCTCCACAGGTGTTACAGGACAATCATCCCCCGCAGGTGTTACAGGACAAGCTCAGAACAGCAGCAAGGTAACCATGACCAGTAAGTCCGATTTTTGGGATGAATTGGAGAAATCGCTGACTGCGATCGTTGGCAACGACAAGGGGCGCAGTGTGGTGGTCAGTCCGATGTCGGGCGTTATCGTGGTGCGTGCGATGCCGGACGAGTTGAGAAATGTCACTGCTTACCTCAAGGCCTCGCAGATATCCATTGAGCGTCAGGTGATTCTGGAAGCCAAGATTGTTGACGTGCAATTGAACGATAGCTTCCAATCCGGGGTGAATTGGGGCGCATTCGGGAGCTTGAAGAGCAGCCCGAACAGCAGGGTGTCGACAGGAGTTTTGTCTCCCGGAGGAACGCTGGTACCTAATGCCGTGGGGGGAGCGGCTCAAAATATCAGCAATAGTGTGATTGCATCCACTCCGGGCTCAAACCTGGCTTCGCTTGCGGCGACAGGATCAGGCACTCTATTCGGCTTGGCCTTCCAGACCAGCAATTTTGCCGCGCTGTTGAATTTCCTTGAGTCGCAGGGCAGCGTGCATGTGTTGTCCAGCCCGCGCATCGCCACGCTGAACAACCAGAAGGCCGTGCTCAAGGTCGGCACGGATGATTTCTTTGTCACCAACGTCTCGACGACGACGACCGCTATTGGAACTTCGGCGACCACTAGCCCGAGTGTCACATTACAACCGTTCTTCTCCGGTATTGCACTGGATGTTACGCCGAGCATCGATGAGAACGGCGAGATCATATTGCATGTTCATCCTTCCGTCAGTCAGGTCAGCACGGTCACCACAATCGTTAATCTGGGTGGTACAAACGGGTCGCTCAGTTTGCCGCTGGCTTCCAGTTCTGTTTCTGAAACCGACAGCATCGTGCGCGCGCGCAATGGGCAGATCGTGGCGATTGGCGGTTTGATGAGTCAATCCGCGTCTAATGATAATTCCGGATTGCCGGGCTTGCCCAAGTCAGTATTTGGTCAAACCAATCAGCGCAACGCAAAACGTGAGTTGGTGATTCTGCTGAAAGCAACCGTGGTGGATAGCGACAAAGATTGGTCTGATGACATCATGCACAGTCGCGATCGTGTCACTGGGATAATGGGGCAGGGCACAAAACCTTGATATGTATCTACGACACTTTGGTCTGCGCGAAGCGCCTTTCAGCCTGACTCCTGACACCAGTTTTTTCTTCGCTTGCTCAAGTTATCAGGAGGCTCTCAATACTTTGCTGGTGGCGGCGCGCAACGGTGAAGGCTTTATCAAAATTACCGGTGAGGTGGGCAATGGCAAGACCTTGCTGTGCCGCAAATTTCTCGCCACGCTGAATCAAGGCCGGCAATCCACCACGCTGATCGGTACGCAGGATCAAGCGGCAGTTGCAGCGACCGCGCCACGCTTCATTACCGCTTACATTCCCAATCCTTATCTCGAGCCGCGCAGCTTGTTGCTGGCGTTGGCGGAAGAATTCCGCGTGCCGCTGGAAAAAGATGCCGAACAATATTTGCTGCTGAAGGGTTTGACGCGCGCGCTGCTGGAATGTGCGCGCAACGGTCAGCGCGCGCTGGTGTGCCTGGATGAGGCGCAGGCGATGCCGCTGGAAAGTCTGGAGGTGTTGCGCCTGCTCACCAATCTTGAAACCGAAAAACGCAAACTGTTGCAGGTGGTGTTGTTCGGTCAGCCGGAGTTGGATGAACGCTTGCGGCATCATTCGATACGCCAGCTGCGGCAGCGCATCAGCTTCCAATATGACCTGCAAGGCTTGCGCAAGAATGAGCTGGAACGCTATTTGCGCCATCGTTTGGCAGTGGCCGGATTTGCCGGTGAAACATTGTTCAGCGCCGCGGCGGTGGGCAAGTTGCAACGTATCACAGGCGGCACACCAAGGCTGGTCAATATCGTTGCTCACAAAGCATTGATGCTGACGTTCAGCGAAGGCAGGCAGCAGGTGTTGGCCAGGCATATCCGCGATGCGGCAGCAGACACGCCTGAAGTGCGCCGCGATTGGTTACCTTGGGCGGCGGCGTTGACTGGTGCGGCGGCGATTGTGTCGTTGGGGATTGCGTGGATGGTGCTGCAATGAGTGTCATCAATCAGGTGCTTAACCAGCTCGAACAGCGTGGAGCGCATACCGCAGCGGAGCAGACCATGGTGCGCGCTGTGCAGCATACCAGACGCAACTTCATCATGCCTTTGCTGGCATTCGGGTTGGCACTGATGATCGGGATCGCCGCATGGCAATGGGTACAGACACGCAAGCCTGTCCTGAGCTCAGTCGAAGGGCCGAATGCCGCCGCGAGTAGTGTTCAGCAGCAACCTGTAGAAATAGTTGCGCAGGTATCGGGTGTTTCAGCCGCGGATCTGCCGGCCTCGCGACTGAGCTTTGAGTTGAGCTCGGTGCCACTGCCTTCCACCCTTCGATCCTTCAACAAGACTCAGGACAGGCTTCACTCAGGACAGGCCACTTCGACAAGGCCTTTAGTCCTGAGCACGGTCGAAGGGTCAGGACAAGCTTTGACGGATGAAAAAAGCATTTCCGAAAATCCAGACGTATCGGTGAAGCCAGCCAAGGCGACAGCCAAGCCACAGTCAATAAAAACCGCTACATCAAATGCAAAAGTCGCCGTTCAAACATCGAAAGGTGCATTGCCGATGAAGCATGTTAGTCCCGCGCAACAGGCTGATGCGGAATTTCGCAAAGCGGCTGCGTTAATGCAGCAGGGGCGCATCGCCGATGCACTGGCGGGATATGAGGCGGCATTGCGCCTGGATGCGGGCTATGATGCGGCGCGGCAGGCGTTGGTCGCCTTGCTGCTGGAGGGCAAGCGCGGCACGGATGCCGAACGCGTGTTGCAGGAAAGGCTGAACAGCAAACCCGATCATACCGGCTTTACCATGATGCTGGCGCGCTTGCAGGTGGAGCGCGGCGCGGTTGCAGAGGCAACCGCAACACTGGAAAAAGCCTTGCCATATGCCAATTCGCAAGCCGATTATCAGGCATTCCTGGCGGCGTTGTTGCAACGCCAAAATCGCAATGACGAGGCGATCGCTCATTATCAGATTGTGCTGCAACTTGCCCCGAACAATGGGATTTGGCTGATGGGCTACGGGATTTCCTTGCAGGCCATGCAGCGTAATGCTGATGCTAAAGATGCATTCAAGCACGCACTCGATACACAAACACTCAGTCCGGATTTGCGGGCGTTTGTGCAGCAAAAACTCAAAGCACTCTGATGTTCAGAGGACAGAAGACAGGGGTGTTGTCGCGGCTGAGCTACGACCTATTCCAATTAGCATAAAAAATAGCTTTAATTGTAGGAGCGGGCCATGCCCGCGAGCCTCTTGGTCGCGGGCATGGCCCGCTCCTACGGGTGCCCGGCCCAAAGTTTTTCGGACACCCGGCAGAATTATTGTCGTTTTTAACGCAAATCGGAATTAGTCTTCAGCCCTTTGTTTTCTGAATGCGGCAACGTCCTTGCCACCACCCATGCACTGATTTCAATCGCGCCTTTCTTCGACACTGCCTCGGCAAGTGCGTTCAGGCTGGCCCCTGTGGTCAGCACATCATCCACCAGAACGATGCGTTTACCGGTCAAATCCAGATCGCAGCAAAATGCGTTGCGCACGTTTTTCTTGCGCTCCTTCCACGGCAAGGCAGATTGCGGAGGGGTGTCGCGCACGCGCTGGCAGGCGTTGGACAGCAGTTTGAGTTTCAGTTCGCGGGTGACTGTTGCGGCGAGCAACAGCGATTGATTGAAACCGCGTTCGCGCAGTTTGACGGGATGCAGCGGCATGGCAATGACGTAATCCGGCAAATTACTTTTATCAATTCGCTGTACCAGCTTTTTCGCGAAGGCGTGCGCCAATGCCAGCTGTTCGCCGTATTTCATGCCTTGTATCAACTTGTCGAGCGGAAAGGAATAGCCGAATACGGCGGTGGTGCGGGTGAATAACGGCGGCTGTGTCAAACAGTGCCCGCACATTTCGCCGCTGGGTGTCGGCAAGGCGCAGACCGGGCAATGCGCTGCGTTGAAATAGGGCAGGGCTGCGTCGCAAGCCGCACACCACAGTCCGTCATGGCTCATGCTGCCGCATAGCACACAAGGCTGTGTCGGCAGAATTCGCTTAAATCCTGTGCGAATGTTCAAAAAATAGTTGCGCAAAATTGACAAGCTGTCGCCCTTTCAAGGATGATGCGTCTCTGACCAACCCTAGCCCATCGCCACGCTCCTTGCTCCGCGCGTGGGGGCTATCAGTTAAATATAACGCATCATACCGAACATAAAAAATTTATGAACACCCAAACTATCGAATTCATCCGTACTGTCAATCAATCTGGCAAACGACCCGCTACTCCGCAACGCTGGAGCGTGGCCGAAGTCGAAGCCTTGTTCAAACTGCCGTTTGCCGATTTGTTGTTTCGCGCGCAGCAAGTGCACCGCGAGAATTTCGATCCGAACGCGGTGCAGCTTTCCACTTTGTTGTCGATCAAGACCGGCGGCTGTTCGGAGGACTGTGGCTATTGTCCGCAATCGGCGTTCCATTCGACGGGCGTGGAGAATCAGAAAATGCTGGATGTGGACGTGGTGGTCGCCGCCGCGCGTGCCGCACAGCAAAGCGGCGCGGACCGTTTCTGCATGGGTGCGGCGTGGCGCGAACCCAGCGAAGAGGATATGGCCAGCGTGGTGGAAATGGTCAAGGCGGTGCGCGGTTTGGGCATGGAAACCTGCGCCACGCTGGGCATGTTGAATGAGAAACAGACAGAACAATTGCGTGCCGCCGGCTTGGATTACTACAACCACAATCTGGATACCTCGCCGGAATTTTACGGCGACATCATCAGCACGCGCGATTACCAGGATCGCTTGGATACCTTGGAGCGTGTGCGCAAAGCGGGGATGCATGTATGCAGCGGCGGCATCGTCGGAATGGGCGAGAACCTCACGCAGCGCGCGGGTTTGGTCGCGCAACTGGCCAATCTCGAACCTTATCCTGAAAGCGTGCCGATCAACAATCTGGTCAAAGTCGAAGGCACGCCACTTGCGCAAACCGAAGATCTCGACCCGCTGGATTTTGTGCGCACCATCGCGGTGGCGCGCATCACCATGCCGACTGCGCGCGTGCGACTGTCGGCAGGACGCCAGCAGATGTCGGACGCGATACAGGCATTGTGTTTTCTCGCCGGCGCGAACTCGATTTTCTATGGCGAGCAATTGCTGACCACCGGCAATCCGGATGCTGAAAAGGATCGCGCCTTGCTGGACAAGCTGGGTATGTATCCGTTTGCCGATAAAAAATGACGCAGGTGGGAGCGGCCCCTTCGACAGGCTCAGGACAGGTTTTAACCGCGACAAAAGTTAATCGCGGATGAATCCGCTCCTACAAAACTCACGCTTCTGATGCCATTTTCCGCACTTCAATCCGAACTGAACGAACGCGCTTCACTGGGGTTGCTGCGTCATCGGCACACACTGCAAAGCCCGCAGGCGCCGCACACCATGGTGGACGGCAAATCCTATTTGTCATTCTGCAGCAACGATTATCTGGGTCTGGCCAACCATCCGCAGCTCATCGCCGCGCTACAACAAGGCGCGCAGCAACATGGCGTGGGTGCAGGCGCGGCGCATCTGGTGAGCGGGCATGGCGCAACGCACCATCAGTTGGAAAATGAACTTGCGGCCTTCGTGTGTAAACCCGCCGCACTGTTGTTCTCCACCGGATATATGGCGAATCTGGGCGTTGTGCAGGCACTGGTTGGCAAGGGCGATACGGTGTTTGCCGACAAGTTCAATCACGCTTCGCTGAACGATGCGATGCAGCTGTCGCGCGCCACAGTGAAGCGCTACCGCCACAATGACATGACCCAATTGGCGAAACTGCTGGAACAAGCCAACGGGCATGGCAAAGATGCCGTCCCTGATGTTGAATCCCGCCATGCCCGTTTCCCTCTCTCCAGCTCTCCCCCGGAGGGGGAGAGGGATAGGGTCTCGCTGCGCGAGTCTCATGTTAAATGTGGGCGCAAACTTGTCATCACCGACGCGGTATTCAGTATGGACGGCGATCTCGCGCCGTTGCCGGAATTGCTGGCGTTATGCGAACAACATGATGCGTGGCTGCTGATCGACGACGCGCACGGTTTCGGCGTGTTGGGTGAACAGGGACGCGGCTCACTGGCGCATTTCGGCATCGCATCTAAACGCGTCATCTGCATGGCGACACTGGGCAAAGCGGCGGGGGTGTTCGGGGCGTTCGTCGCGGCGGAACAGGTGGTGATCGATACGCTCATCAACCATGCGCGCAGCTATGTTTACACGACTGCCACACCGCCCGCACTGGCGAGCGCGCTGCTGGAGAGTCTGCGACTGATAGCAAATGGTGATGAACTGCGCGACCATCTGCAACGCCTGATCGCGCAATTGCGCAGCGGGTTGCGCAGCCTGCCGTGGTCTGTGATGCCATCTGCAACGGCGATACAACCCTTGCTGGTTGGCGGCAATCACGCGGCGTTGAATCTGAGTGCCGGATTGCGTGAACGCGGCATCTGGGTCGCGGCGATTCGTCCGCCCACCGTGCCCCAGGGCACGGCGCGCTTGCGCATCACCTTGTCTGCCGCACATCGCGCAGCGGATGTGACACGTTTGCTCGAATCCCTGCATGAGCTTGCACAGGGATGAGAAATTCGCGTAGCGATGCGTTTGCTTCCTCGCCCGCTTGCGGGAGAGGATTGAGGAGAGGGAAACGTGCATGGCGGCCTCAACTGTAGGAGTACTAAATGACCGTCTTGCACGTTGATCATTATGAATATGCGGGGAAGGGTGGCGGCGGCACGCCCCTGTTGCTGATCCACGGCTGGGGTATGCACGGCGGCATGTGGGGCGGAGTCGCGGAAAAACTGGCGCAGAATTTTCACGTGATGGCGGTGGATTTGCCAGGGCATGGCTACAGCGTCAAAAATGAAAGGCGCAAGGGACAATGGGTAAGGGGCAACGGGCAAGACTTGGCTTTTTCCTTGAACCTTGAACCTTTAACCTTCGCACTGGATGCCATCGTCGATGAGCTATCCGCGCAGTTCGATGTGCCGCTCAACGTATGCGGTTGGTCGCTGGGCGGGCAGGTGGCATTGCGCTGGGCGTTGCGCCATCCGCAACAAGTAGAGCGTCTGGTGTTGGTGTCCAGCACGCCATGTTTTGTGCGTCTTGATGATTGGAAGTATGCATTGAGCGTGGAAATACTGGAGGAGTTCGCGGCCAATTTGCAGCAGAATTACGCGCTGACCCTGAAACGCTTCCTGTCATTGCAAATGCGCGGCAGCGAGCATGAACGGGAAATACTGGCGGTATTGCGCGATGGATTGTTCAGTCGCGGTGAGCCCGATTTGACTGCTTTACAATCGGGGCTGGAGATTTTGCGCGGTAGCGATTTACGCGGTGCATTGGCAGAAGTGAAGCAGGCCACGCTGGTGTTGGCGGGCGAACGCGATACGCTGATTCCACAACAAGCCTCGCAATTTCTGGCCAGCCGGACACCCAAGGGACGATTGGCGATGATCAAGGGCGCGGCGCACGCGCCATTTCTGTCTCACCCGGCAGAATTCGTCGAACACGTGGTGAACTTCCTGAGCGAGTAGAAACACATGGACGAATTTGCAATAGATAAAAAATTAATGCGCCGCGCTTTCAATCGCGCGGCGGCAAGCTACGACGCGGCGGCAGTGTTGCAGCGCGAAGTGTGCGCGCGGATGCTGGAACGCCTGGAATACATCAAGCTGCAACCCTCGCGCATACTGGACGCCGGCAGCGGCACCGGCTGGGGGACGCGCCGGTTGGCACAACGGTATCCGGCTGCGCAGATGATCGCGTTAGACATCGCCAGCGGCATGTTACAGACCGCGCGCGGACGTTCCGGCTGGTGGCAAAAATTGTTCGGCGGCACAAAGCAAATGCTAGTGTGCGGTGATATCGAAACCCTGCCACTGGCGGCGAATAGTGTCGAGATGGTGTGGTCGAACCTGGCGGTGCAGTGGTGCAATGATTTACCGGCGACGTTCGTCGATCTGCATCGCGTGCTTAAAGTGGGCGGGCTGTTGATGTTCAGCACCTTCGGCCCAGATACGCTGAAAGAATTGCGGCGGGCGTTCAATGGTGTGGACCAACACAACCATCTCAACCGTTTCGCGGACATGCACGACATCGGCGACATGCTGGTACACAGCGGCTTTGCCGAGCCGGTGATGGATATGGAATATTTGACGCTGACATATGATGATGTGCGCGGTGTGTTGCAAGACCTCAAAACGATAGGCGCGCACAATGCCACCGCAGGACGCGGACAGGGTTTGATGGGAAAAAATGCCTGGGCACGCCTCATGGAAAATTACGAACGCTTGCGCAGCAACGGCAAGCTGCCCGCGACTTTTGAAGTGGTGTACGGCCACGCATGGAAGCCGCAGCCGCGCACGACTAAAGACGGTGCGGCTATCATTCAAACCTCGTTCAAACTGAAATGAATTTTTTTGTCACCGGGACGGATACCAATGTCGGCAAGACGCTGATCAGCTGCGCCTTGCTGCATGGTTTTGCTGCGCAGGGTAAGCGCGTGGCCGGCATGAAGCCGGTAGCTGCGGGAGGGTCGTTGCGCACCCCCGTAAAGGGGACGCCGCCAGACGCTCGCCCTTCGGGCGGTCTTGGCGCAGGCAACGGGGCCTCGCAGAGGTTCTCGCACCCGGAGGGTGTACCCATCGGCGGTGACGATCTTGCCCAGCCTTTGGCTGGTTGCAAGTCGCCTGCAAAGCTACTCCTTGCGGGTGCGGCGGGTTGCAATGCAGATGATCAGAACGAGGATGCGCTGCAATTGCGCGCCGCAGGCAATGTGGCGGTGAGCTATGGGCTAATCAATCCGTATTGTTTCCTGCCGGCGATCGCGCCGCACATCGCCGCACAACACGCCGGGGTCGAGATTCGATTTTCGCGTATCACAGAGTCCTATCAAAAATTGGCTGCGCAGGCGGATGTGGTGATCGTGGAGGGTGTGGGCGGCTTGTGTGTGCCGCTTAACGCGCAGCAGGACAGTGCCGATCTGGTACTGGAATTGGGCCTGCCGGTCATCCTGGTGGTGGGCATGCGCCTGGGTTGTTTGAATCACGCACTGCTCACGGTGGGGGCGATCGCCGCGCGCGGCTTGACGCTGGCGGGCTGGGTGGCCAATGTTGTCGAAGCTGACATGGCATCGGTTGAAGAAAACGTTGCCGCGCTGCAGCAGCGGATCGCCGCGCCGTTGCTGGGCATCGTGCCATATTTGCCGCAGGCGGATGCGCGCGTTGCGGCCAGGCAGCTCGATCTGGATCGCTTGGGTCAGCTTGATAATAAAGGCGCGCATTGACCGGCTGCGGTATTATGGATACGTTCAATAATAATCAATCGGTGTGGGGAAAATCGTCATGAAAGTTCTGTTGGTTGATGATCATTTGCTGTTCTGCGAGAAGGTGCGCAATAAACAAATTGCCTGGGCGTTACATTTTACTGGGCATGTCACGGCGCATGTCGCTGGACAGTTGGCCTTGATCGGTGCATCTCATGGCTGAAGCGAGCGGCAATTTTCCGGCCAATAAGTTGCTCGTGTTGCTGCGCGAATCGCGCTGGATATTGCTGGTCGCCTGCGCGCTGTATTTCACCGCCGCTTTGTATGGCTATAATCCGGCCGACCCGGCCTGGTCGCGTAGCGTCAGCGGCATGCACACCAGCAATCCGGGCGGAGTACTGGGCGCGTATCTGGCCGATTGGTTATTTTTCCTGTTCGGTTTCTCCGCCTGGTGGTGGGTGCTGTTCATGTTGCAGCGCGTGTGGGCGGGATACCATGATTTGCGCGCCGACAGCATCTTCAGCAAGCGGGCATTGTGGGTCTCGGTTGCCGGGTTCACCGCGTTGTTGTTGGCCAGCAGCGCGCTTGAGGCGAAACGCCTGTACAGCATAAAAGTCACGTTGCCGCAGGAACATGGCGGAATGTTCGGCACGATGTTGGGCGACGCGTTGACACGTGTGTTTGGCTTTACCGGTGCGACGCTGTTGCTGCTGGCCCTGATCGCCACCGGCTTCAGCCTGTTCAGCGGATTGTCCTGGCTGCGTTTTGTGGACTGGTTGGGTGAACTGCTGGAAACCGCTTATCTGTGGGCGCGCCAGACTTGGCAGACACGCCAGGATCGGCGTATCGGCATGCAGGCGACGCATGTTCGAGTCGCCGTCGTCGAAGAAGAAAAAAAGAAACGCGTTGAGGAGCACCAGCCCATACACATTGAAATGCCGCTGATGGAAGTGGCCAAATCGACGCGAGCCGCGGAAGAAAAACAGGTTCCGTTGTTCGCCGATATGCCGGACTCGCCGTTGCCGCCGTTGCATTTGCTGGATCAGGCATCACAGCAGGTTGAAGTCGTGTCTGCCGACACGCTGGAATTTACCTCGCGCCTGATCGAGCGCAAGCTGAAGGATTTTGGCGTGGAAGTGAAAGTGGTGGCAGCCTATCCCGGGCCGGTGATCACGCGTTATGAGATCGAACCCGCCGTCGGTGTGAAGGGTAGTCAGATCACCAATCTGGTGAAGGATCTGGCGCGCGCATTGTCGGTGGTGAGCATACGCCTGGTCGAAACGATACCCGGCAAGGCATACATGGCCTTGGAGTTACCCAACCCGAAACGGCAGGTGGTGCGCCTGTCCGAGATACTCAGCTCGCAGGTGTATGCCGATATGGGCTCCGCGCTGACCATCGCGATGGGCAAGGATATTTCTGGCAAACCGGTGGTCGCCGATCTAGCCAAGATGCCGCATGTGCTGGTGGCGGGTACCACGGGTTCCGGCAAATCGGTGGCGATCAACGCGATGATCCTGAGCCTGCTATACAAGGCCACGCCGCAGCAGGTGCGCCTGCTGCTGATCGATCCCAAGATGCTGGAATTGTCGGTGTACGAGGGCATTCCGCACTTGCTCGCGCCGGTGGTGACGGACATGCGCCAGGCCGCTTCCGCGCTCAACTGGTGCGTGCAGGAAATGGACAGGCGCTACCGGCTCATGTCTCACTTTGGCGTGCGTAACATCGCCGGCTACAATCAGAGAGTGCGCGATGCCGTGAAAGCCAGGCAGCCGCTCACCAACCCGTTCACGCTCACGCCGGAGAATCCGGAATCACTGAAAGAGATGGAGTTTATAGTGGTGTTCATCGACGAGCTCGCCGACTTGATGATGGTGGTGGGCAAAAAGATCGAGGAACTGATCGCGCGTCTGGCGCAGAAAGCGCGCGCTTCCGGCATCCATCTGGTGCTGGCCACACAACGCCCGTCAGTGGATGTGATCACCGGACTGATCAAGGCCAACGTGCCGACGCGCGTTGCCTTTCAGGTGTCGAGCAAAATCGATTCGCGCACCATCCTCGACCAGATGGGCGCGGAAGCCTTGTTAGGGCAGGGCGACATGTTATATCTGCCGCCAGGCACCGGCTATCCGCAACGCGTGCATGGCGCGTTCGTGTCCGACCAGGAAGTGCACCGCGTCGCCGAATATCTCAAGGCGCAAGGTGAGCCGCAGTACATCGACGGCGTGCTGAATTCGCTGGAAGAGTCATCGGAAGAGGGCGGTGCAGCGGGTGAGAGCCTGGGTGCGGAAGCGGATCCGCTGTATGACCAGGCGGTGGAAATCGTCGTCAAAAATCGCCGCGCTTCGATCTCGCTGGTGCAACGACATTTGCGCATCGGCTACAACCGCGCCGCGCGGCTGGTCGAACAAATGGAAGCGGCAGGGATCGTTTCGGCGATGCAAAGCAACGGTAATCGTGAAGTGCTTGCTCCAAATCGGGAAGGGTGAAAGGGATAAAGGGGAAGGGCAACAACCGCTCTGAGGTTTCCCCTTCTCCCTTGTCCCTTGTCCCTTAACTCAATTCAGGTGTAAAGCGTGTTCAAAAATTTTTTAATCGGCTTTTCAATTTCCCTGTTCGCTGCAACCGCCCACGCCGGAGCCATCGAAAAACTCAAGACCTTCATTGCCGCGACACATTCCGCACAGGCGAATTTCACTCAAGAGGTTTTGGATCAAAACGGCAAGCGCATCCAGAGCGCGTCCGGCATCATGCAGTTTCAGCGTCCCGGTAAATTCCGCTGGACTTACCAGAAGCCCTACGAGCAACTCATCGTCGGAGACGGTACCAAATTCTGGTTGTACGATACCGACCTGAATCAGGTGACAGTCAGGAAACTGGATGCGGCCTTGGGTAGCAGTCCCGCCGCGCTGCTCTCCGGCAACAACGAAATCGAGCGCGGTTTTACGCTCATGGAAAACGGCAACAAGGATGGCCTGGAATGGCTGCAAGCTACGCCCAAAGGCCAAGGCAGCAAAGGCCAAGACAGCAGCTTCAACAAGATACTCATGGCATTCAATGCGCAAGCCGAGCTGGTCGTGATGGAACTGAACGATATGTTCGGGCATAAAACGGTGTTGCGTTTTTCCGCCATGCAGCACAACCCAAAATTGGCTGAGAAACAATTTCATTTCACACCGCCCAAAGGCGCAGATGTGTTGAGCGAATAACAGGGTGTTGAAAAACGTCGCGAGCGATGGCAGAACAAGGCGCGAAGGGGCGAAGCGGGTCTCGCAGGGATGGGCGGCTTTCCTTTGCCGCCCAACTCGCAAAAAGCGGAGTTTACTATTAGTTTATCGCTGCGCGACCCCGCATTTTGAGCCCTTGAGCAAAGCAGTTATGCCGAAGCGCATAACCAATGACTTAGTTGGCGTAGTTTGCCAGCTTAGTCAGATGGCTAGTCGTTTCATCAGTAGTTTTTCAACACCCTGTAAGATATTGGCATCTCTTGGCCAACAAGGAAATGTAGCATGAGCCGCATTGCATTCGTATGGGAACTTGGTTCGTCATACGGCCATATCTCTGTGCTGCTTCCATTTGCAAGAAGGCTCAAGCAACGCGGTCATGATGTGGTGTTGGTGCTGCGCGAACTGCACAATGTCAGCGGCATACTTGGGGATGAAATCCCGATATTGCAGGCCCCGTTATGGTTGCCGCAGCTAAATGGTTTGCCCGAGCCCCCGCTCAACTATTCAGAGATTCTCATGCGCTACGGTTATTTCAATGCGGATGGACTGGCCGGTTTGGTGAGCGCGTGGCGGTCTCTGTTTGCGCTGCATGGCAGCGATGTGATCGTGGCGGATCATTCTCCCACGGCGTTGCTTGCGGCGCGCAGCATGGGTTTGGCGGCAACGACGCTGGGTACCGGTTTTTATTTTCCGCCGCGTCAGACGCCGATGCCCAATATGCGTACATGGCTGAATGTTCCGCATGGACGACTGGAAAATTCGGACACGCTGGTACTGAACAACATGAACACGTTGCTCATCGCGTACAAGGTTAAGCCGCTAGTGAGTGTGAGCGAGTTGTTCGGGATCGAAGAAAATTTCCTATGCACTTTTGCCGAGCTGGACCATTACTCGCAACGCGAACCGGCCAAATATTGGGGGGCTTGCTGGAACATGGAAATGGGGCAGGAGGTCTCGTGGCCGGATGGCGAAGGCAAGCGCGTGTTCGTCTATCTGGAGCCGCAAAGCCGTGATTTTACCAACGTGCTGGAAGCCATCGTGGTACTTGGCCTTCGCGCTATCGTCTGTGTGCCGGGCATTTCGGATGATTTGCGGCGAAAATATGAGAACCAGCGCATCATCGTTTCGACCAAGCCGTTCAGGCTCGACAAACTGCTGGCGGAATGCGACCTTGCCATCGGCTATGCGGGACACGGTATGACGGCGGGCATGTTGATGGCGGGTGTGCCGCTGCTGCTGTTGCCCACCCAGCTTGAACGCTTCTTGCTGGCCATGCGTGTTGCGGCGATGGGAGCTGGGATCGCGGTGAATCCTGAAACTCCCCCGCCTGACTACGTGACTGTTATTCGCAGCATGCTGGATGCGCCGGGTTATCGCGAGAATGCCCGGCTGTTTGCGAAAAAATATGCCGATTTCGATCAGAGCGGGCAACAAGAAAATATCGTGGCCAGAATCGAAGAAATCGCCATCGAAGAAATCGCCGCCCGAAAACAGGGAGGAGCATGACTGCCGATACGCGAGAACTGTTTGCCGAAAATGTTGCCGCTGCGCCGCTGGCGGAACGCCTGCGACCCAAGCACATCGACGAAGTGATCGGCCAGCCGCATTTGTTGGGCGAGGGCAGGCCGCTGCGTCTGGCATTTCAATCCGGCAAGCTGCACTCGATGATCCTGTGGGGGCCGCCCGGGGTCGGCAAGACTACGCTGGCGCGGCTGATGGCCTCGGCCTTCGATGCCGAATTCGTGCCGCTATCGGCGGTGCTGTCCGGCGTCAAGGACATTCGCGAGGCCATCGCGCAGGCACAGCAAGTGCTGCAACAGCGCGGCCGTCACACCATTCTGTTCGTGGACGAAGTGCATCGTTTCAACAAATCGCAGCAGGATGCCTTTCTGCCTTTCGTCGAACAGGGTTTGGTGACCTTCATCGGCGCGACTACCGAGAATCCGTCGTTCGAGGTGAATAACGCCTTATTGTCGCGCGCCCAAGTGTATGTGCTGCATGTCTTGTCGGCGGAAGAGCTGGCGCAATTGTTCGAACGTGCGCGACAGGCCGCTTTGCAGGAATTGGTGTTTGATGATGACGCGCGCGAACGCATCATCGGTTACGCCGACGGCGATGCGCGCCGCTTGTTGAATGCGTTGGAGCAATTGCAAACCGCCGCTAAAACTGCGGGCGTGAGCAGGATAGACAGCGCGTTCCTCGACAACACGCTGGCGCAAAACTTGCGCCGTTTCGACAAGGGAGGCGAGGCGTTCTACGACCAGATTTCCGCGCTGCACAAATCGGTGCGTGGCTCCAATCCTGATGCCGCCTTGTACTGGCTGGTGCGCATGCTGGACGGCGGCGCGGACCCGCGCTATCTGGCGCGGCGCATCGTGCGCATGGCATGGGAAGACATCGGCCTGGCCGATCCGCGCGCGATACAACTGACGCAGGACGCTGCACAAACTTACGAGCGTCTCGGCTCTCCGGAAGGCGAGCTGGCTCTGGCTCAGGCCATTCTGTATCTGGCCTGCGCGCCCAAGTCGAATGCCGGGTACGTCGCGTATAATGCCGCGCGCGCCTGGGTGGCGCAGGATAGTTCGCGCGAAGTGCCGCTGCATTTGCGCAATGCGCCGACCAAGTTGATGAAGCAGCTCGATTACGGCAAAGGCTACCGTTATGCGCACAACGAGGCGGGCGGCTATGCGGCGGGTGAAAATTATTTTCCCGATGACATGCCGCCGGTGAGTTTTTATCAACCGACCGATCATGGGCTGGAAGCAAAGATCGCGGAGAAGCTGGCGCATCTGCGCGAACTGGATGCGGCAGCAAAAAAGAAAAAATAAAAATAATGGTAGGTCGGGCTGCGCCCGCAAGGGGCAGGCCGTGGTTGTAAAGCCGCTAAAGCGGCAACAACCACGCACTGCCCGACATGGTGGGCGTAGCCCGACCTACATTGAAGCGGAGATGAGATGCTGGATATACAACTATTGCGCAACGATTTGGCGGGAGTAGCTGCGCGCTTGGCGACACGCGGCTTTGCGCTGGACACAACACGCTTTCAGGGACTGGAAGCGCAACGCAAGACCATCCAGATACGCACTCAGGAATTGCAGGCAGCAAGAAATCGTATTTCAAAAATGATTGGCCAGCATCGTGGTGCTGGACATGGCCCAGACGATGAAGAGGTTGGGGATTTAATGCGCGAAATGCAGAACATTCCCGATCAGTTAAAGGAAGCTGAAAAACAACTTGGTGAAATTCAGAATGAATTGCAGCAATTGCTGGAAGTGATTCCCAATATACCGCACAGCAGCGTTCCGATTGGAAAATCCGAGGCGGACAATCTCGAAGTACGCAAGGTTGGCAACATTCCGCAGTTTGATTTTGTGGCCAAGGATCACGTCGATCTGGGAGAAAAGTTGGGGTTGGATTTCGACACCGCTGCCAAAATCAGCGGCGCGCGTTTCTCCGTGCTGAAGGGCGGATTGGCGCGGCTGCATCGCGCGCTGGCGCAATTCATGTTGGATACACATACCGAACAGCATGGCTACACCGAGGTGTATGTTCCGTACTTGGTGAATGCCGATTCGATGCGTGGCACAGGCCAACTACCCAAGTTTAAGAATGATTTGTTCGAGATTAGGCGCGAGACTTTTATTGCTCGAGGTGTTGCTATTGGGCCGGACGGAAATGAAATTCGCCAATCTGAAACGGCAGGGTTAGATAGAGCGCAGGAAATGTTCCTCATCCCCACCGCCGAAGTGCCCGTCACCAATATGGTGCGCGACGAGATCGTGCCTCTGGAAAAACTGCCGATGAAGTTCGTGGCGCACACGCCGTGCTTTCGCTCAGAGGCCGGCTCCTACGGACGCGACACGCGCGGTATGATCCGCCAGCACCAGTTCGACAAAGTGGAGCTGGTGCAGATGGTGCATCCCGATGAATCTTACGCCGCGCTGGAACAATTGCTCGGACATGCCGAAACGATATTACAGAAACTGGCCTTGCCCTATCGCGTGGTGAAACTTTGCACCGGCGACATGGGTTTTTCTGCGGCGCTGACTTACGACATCGAAGTCTGGCTGCCGGCGCAGAACACTTATCGCGAGATTTCCTCGTGCAGCAACTTCGAGGCGTTTCAGGCGCGCCGGATGCAGGCGCGTTTCCGCAATGCGCAGGGCAAGCCGGAGCTGCTGCATACCCTGAATGGCTCGGGCCTAGCGGTCGGACGCACGCTGGTGGCGGTGCTGGAGAATTATCAGCAAGCCGATGGTAGCGTGGTAGTTCCCGAAGTGCTGCGCCCCTACATGGGCGGCAAGGAAAAACTCACAAGCTAAATGTAATTCCAATTCGCATTAAAAACAGCATGTGTGTAGGAGCGGGCCATGCCCGCGACCAAGAGACTCGGGGGCATGGCCCGCTCCTACGGGTGCCCGGCCAAAAGTTTTTCGGACATCCGGCGAAATTATTATCGTTTTTAATGAGAATTGGAATAAGGTCGTCCATCTGTTCGGCATCGCCGTGGTCGAAGCACATGAAAACCCCGCTACTGACCGCGAATTTGTCGGCATTTTTTCGGCAGCGATGTTGAAAAAAGTCAGGCGTGAGGAGCAAGACTGGGGCGCGTCGAGCTCCGGTTAGAAGAGCGGCAGCCAGCAGAGGACAACTAGGGTAACAAGCGTTGCATCGGCTCTACCAGTCGATATGAAACTTCCTCCGGCACGGCTACCGGTTGGCCGGGTTCCAGTCGCTTGAGCATGTCATAGTAGCTGCGGATGCTTTCCACCAGAATCACCGCCTCGCCGCCGCGCGCATAACCGTGTTTCAGTGTGCTGTAATAATTTGGCCGGTTCAGCAGCGGCATCCATTTTTTCACGTCTGACCAACTGTCCGGGTTCAATTCGGCGCGGCTGGTCAGAATGCGCGCATCTTCCAGATGACCATAGCCCTGATTGTAGGCGGCCAGTGCCAGCCAGGTGCGATCAGGTTCCGGGATGCGACCCGGCATTTGTTCCTTGAGCAGCAGCAGATATTTTGCGCCGGCGCGGATGCTTTCGCGCGCATCCAGTCGATTGCTTACCTTCATCCGGTCGGCGGTATCCCCGGTCAGCATCATCATGCCGCGCACATTGGTGTAAGAGGTGGCGAGCGGTTTCCACTGCGATTCCTGATAAGCCAGCGCCGCCAACAGTCGCCAGTCCTCTCCGGTAAGCGTGGCGGCTTCCTCAAACATGCGGCGGAAATGCGGCAGGACTTTATTGATTCCGGTGATGAAGGCGGCAGCATCCATCTTGCGCAGCCGGTTGTTGTAACCGTAGTAACGATCCAGCAAGCGATGCAGCGTGCCGTCTTGCTGGATGCCGGTGAAAAAAATTTGTACTTGTTCGAGCAAGCCGGGATCAGCATCCTCGGGGAATCCCCAGGCGAGTTTGGAAGGCGGGGCAATATCAAGTTCGGCGACCAGATTGGGGTGATAGTTGCGTGCATCGTCAAGCTGCAGTTCATTGGCAGCCGCGCAATCCAGGGTGCCTTCGCCGACCTCGGCCAATAGGTCTTGCGTGGTGAGCTTGTGACGAGTTTGCCATTGCAACGAGGGCAAATTTGTCCGTGCCTCGCGCAGTGCCACCTCATGAGCCGATCCGGCCGTCACCGCCAATTTTCTACCCGCCAGATCAGCAAGATTTTTTATGGGAGGTCTATCGCCATTACATACCACCAATTCGCGCACACTCTGGTAGCTGGGGCCAAACTGCAGCGCGGCAGGGTTGCTCTCGCTACGCAGCGGAGCGGCAGCAAGATGTGCCTGGTGTCTGCGTAACGCGGTAAGCACTTCCTCTTGCGGCAGCGGAACCGTTTCGAGCGTGACATGCAATTGCTCGGCGAACAATCGTGCCAATTCGCGCTCAAATTCCGCCTCCGGCCCCTGTGCGGTTTCCGGAACCACCACCACCAGCTTGCCGGCATTCCATGGCGGAACCTGTTGATCACAGGCAGCCAGCAACAGGCATAAGCTGACCAGTACTGTTTGCACACATCGAGTCGGGTTCCGCATGTGGACATTCTGCACGAAATTGGAGGTTGCTGGTAGAATGCGCGCCGCTATTTGTTGACTCACCCGGAGAGGTGTCAGAGTGGTCGAATGTACCGGACTCGAAATCCGGTGTGGCGTTATGCGTCACCGTGGGTTCGAATCCCACCCTCTCCGCCAGTTACAGCATTCATGGATAAAGTGTAGTAATTCATACTTGATCTGACCAACACTGTCCGTTTTAGTCCGCTCTAATGCCATCAAGAGGATGGCTGTCTTAACCAAACACGATTGTCTAAATACGTGCCAAGAGCAGACCGTGGTGACCGACCGCTTTCGGGCAACGTATTTCATGTCACGACATTCTGGTTGGTGCCATGAGCAGACACTCAGCAACAAAATATTTCTCCAGAGTTAATCAGGAACATGAAAAAGATATCCTCGAATTATCTGTTCATTACAAAGAACGTATTTCCTGCTCTATGGTTCGGGATTCTTGCATTCGTTATGGTCATAATGATCGTGTCAAGAGCTTATGAAAGAGCTCCGATTGCTATTGTCGTTCCTTGCTTGATGGCAATTTTCGGTTATTTCATGATGAAGAAGCTTGTATGGGATCTTGTTGATGAAGTATATGACTATGGAGATTTTCTCCTAGTTAGGAATCACGGCGAAGAAGAAAAAGTGCCTCTCTCTGACATCATAAACGTTAGTGCAACGGTGCTTGTGAATCCTCCGCGAGTCACACTAAGGCTGGTAAAGCCCGGAAAGTTTGGAGAGGAAATATCATTCTCTCCGATCAGGCCATTTACGATCAATCCGTTCGCCAGGAATCAGGTAACAGATGACTTGATTACCCGAGTTGACAGAGCAAGATCAAAACGTTTGGTGTAATCAGAATAAAGCATCCCTGTTTGAATGGCAGCTTTCAGGCATCGAACTTGATACTACGGGGCTCTGCTCAGTGCCAGAAACGGACGGTCGAAAATGTTCTCCATAGCGGTCATCCATCAATAATATTTAGTTCGTTCATGTTGCATATATGCGGGACGGTAGTAAGATGAATTCGCCCAGTTATTATGGGTTCAATTAATTTTCTTGGGGGAGTAATCAAAATGTTAATTAACTCTAAAGTTCTTGCGGCAGCACTGATATTTGGTGCGGCAGTTTCACCAGCCATGGCGGACGGTTATTATGGGGCACTTGATCTTGGGCAAGCAAAGGCAAAGGATGCCTGTACCGGTTTACCGGCAGGTGTAACGGGATGCAAGGATACTGCTACTCTTTACCGGATTGCGGGTGGTTACCAGTTTGTTCCGATGTGGGGAGCGGAAGTCAGTTACGCGGCTTATGGCAAGGAAAGTGCAGGAACGCTGGGTGCATTGTCAGAAGATTGGCAGCTTAGCAGTTTTCAGGTTTCGGGAACCGGCACTTTCCCTCTCGGGAATGCATTTTCCTTGATCGGAAAACTAGGGATTGCCCGGACAGAAATTAAGCTCTCGGGCGGAGTAGCTAATGTCAATGCCACCAGGACCAGTCTTGCTTATGGCATCGGTGCGCAATATGACTTTACCAAGAGCGTTGCCGTTCGTGCCCAATATGAAGGATTGGGTACGGTTGGAGATGCCAATACCACTGGTACCACCAAAGTAACACTGCTTTCCGCTGGTGTTGTACTCAAGTTCTGATTTATTCGTCTCTAAAGATAGGCATGGCCGGGCACTGTCCCGGCTATTTTTTTGGTGCTCCTTCCATTTCTTGCGCATGCAGCGCTGCTGGCTGATGCAACAAAGTTAAGACATTATGCGCCCGCTTTCTGGAATCTCGAATGACCGCAACGTGTCGTTTGCTGAACTTGGTGAATAGCGGCTTTCTGGAAGCGTAAAATCAAAGCCGATTGGCTGCTGTGGGTCGGCTGCTGCCGGTCGTGGAAGTCAGCTCTGTGAAGCGGCCGTTCAGGTCGAACCCTGACTGTCCAGTATATTGGGGTTGTTTTACGGACGCCGGCACACGGGAAGCCAACGGGAGGGCATTGTCACGGAGCGCTATTTAGCCGAGGGGAACTCCATGGCGGCCATTTCCCGCAACGCAGCCTCTTCGCGAAGGAAAGTGTCCACCGCCTTGGGATCGAATTGGCTACCGGCCATGCGCAGGATTTCCGCCTTGGCGGTGTCAAAGGGTACCGCCTTGCGGTAGGGACGATTGAAGGTCATGGCGTCGAGGGTGTCGATGACGGCGAAGAGCCTTGCTGCCAGCGGAATTTCCTCACCCTTGAGCCCTGCCGGGTAGCCTGAGCCATCGAAACGTTCCTCGTGACATAGAACGATATCCGCAGCCATGGAGAGGAAAGGTAGATTCTGCAGGAGGAGATAACCATTGTGCGGATGCTCCCGCATGATGTGCCATTCCTTATCCGACAACGGTCCTGGCTTCAGGAGTACGGCATCCGGCACGCCGATCTTCCCGATGTCGTGGAGCAGACTGCCCCAATAGACTTCCCGGAGATCGCTTACCCTTTTATAGTGATGCGCTGCCAAGAGCAGCGTATGCGTCGCGACCCGCTTGGAATGAAGTCCGGTTTCCCGCTCTCTCAAGTCCAGGGCTTCGGCGAGGGATTCGACGAACATCTCATAAGGGTCATTTTCCAGACCGCCGAGGCGCTTGCGGGAATTCAGGAGGCAATGCTCACAGGTGTGACGATCGAGTAAGCGGACATATTGCCGGTCGTGAGAAGCCGCGCCGCATTCGGCACAGACGGCAGCGAAGCCGGCAGGCGCCAACGTAGGAGAAGCTTGTTTATCCATCGTGATCCTTACTACCCATAGAGTTTCCAGGCTCCTATTGGACTCGGCCCTCCACACGATGTCAAATTCGATCCGGAACTGACCAGCAGCAGTCGGCCAGAAGCAGGCGCTCAAATCTCTAGGAGATGGATTGTCCCGACTTGATTCGGCAGCGATGCTGGTTTGTACGTTGGATCCTAGGCTAGATGATTATATTGGGCTAATTGCCCATGACGATCACAACAAGTCTTCCTTCCTGCTGGCGGAGGGCGAGGATTACGAGCAGGTGAATTTCCAGTGGCTCGTCCATGTGCAGAGATAGTCAGCTTTCTATACCCAAGTTCATTCTTGCACGCGAATTCAAATCCGCGTGCAACACCCAATGGAGGCATGGAGTAGCCGAACAATACTTGGAATCATGTATTGAAAATCCAGCCCGTTCGCAGTATGCTTTACCTTCATCAAAGTGGCATCTCGGGGAGCACATTATGAACAAAGTTAAAGCGCTGCTGTTAGTGGGCACGATTTTTTTTGGCCTGGTGAATGCGCTGGCACAGTCGCAGCCCACCATGAGAATACGGGGCGCCGTTACCGGCTTCGACAACCATGAACTTCAGGTGAAGACACGTGAAGGCAAGGATTTGAAGGTGAATGTCACCGACAACACCAAAATCAACGCTCTGTCCACACTCAGGATGAGCGACATCAAACAAGGCAGCTTCGTCGGCGTGACCGCGATCCAGAAGGGGCCAGGAACACCTCTGCAGGCGCGCGAAGTGCATCTGTTTCCGGAGGCACAGAGGGGCACCGGGGAAGGTCATTACGATTGGGACCTCGAACCCGGCTCCAGCATGACCAACGCCAACGTTGATGCAATCGTAAACACCAACAATGGCAAGGAACTGACGCTCAGCTACAAAGGCGGCAGCCAGAAGATCATCGTGCCGCAGGGCGTGCCCATCGTCACCTTTAAGCCCGTCGACAAGTCGGTGCTCAAGGCCGGTGCGCAGGTATTCATCATCACACAGCAAGCCGCCGACGGCAGCCTGACGGCACAGCGCATCCTGATCGGCAAGGACGGCATGAAGCCGCCGATGTAAACCGCCCGGTCACGACAACTCTCAACCACAGGAGGCCTACCATGGCAAAAGTACTCGTCTTGTATTAGGTGGATTCAACTCGGAAGTGCAACTTTTGTAAGTGAAGTTAGGTCGCCAGCTTTGTCCATATAGATAGGCTATTTATGAAAAAGTACGCAAAGTATCTTATCTTTTCGCTGCTGCTGGTTCTGATGGGGGCGTTCGCCCAGATCGTACCGCCCGCAGAGGACAATCCGACATTCTCGCAACAGGAGCTGGATCAGATACTGGCGCCGATCGCGCTGTATCCGGACTCCTTGATATCGCAGATTTTGATGGCGGCGACCTATCCGTTGGAGGTCGTCGAGGCGGCGCGCTGGTCGAGCGCCAATCCCGCGCTTAAGGGCGATGCGGCGGTTCAGGCTGTAGACAGCCGGGATTGGGATCCGAGCATTAAATCGCTGGTCGCCTTCCCGCAAGTGCTGCAAACTCTGGACCAAAAAATCGAGTGGACCGAACGCTTGGGTGATGCGTTTCTCGCGCAACAATCGCAAGTGATGGACACGGTTCAGAAGCTGCGCCAAAAAGCGCAGGAGGCCGGCAATCTGAGTTCCAACTCGCAAATCCAAGTAACCCAATCGGACGACAGCATCGAAGTCGCGGCGGCGAATCCCGACGTGGTATATGTGCCGTACTACGACCCAGCGGTGGTCTACGGATCCTGGTGGTGGCCGGATTATCCGCCTGTGTTCTGGGCGCCATGGGCGGGCTATGACTGGAATGGCGGATTCGCATGGGGCATCGGTATTGGCATCGGTGCCGATTTCTTTTTCGGGTCGTGGGATTGGCGCACCCACCGCGTCTACACTCACGACCATCGGCATTTGGACGATGGTCATCCATGGCAGCACGACCCGGGGCATCGTCACGGGGTGCCATATCGTGACGCGTCGCTGAATCGGCAAGTCGGTCGCGGTGCTGCAACACCTGCGTCGCGCGCGGAGTTTCGTGGACATGAGCCGTCAGTAAACGCGCGTCCTGGCGAACCCGGCAATCGCTTACCGACGGAACCTGTCGTAAGGGCCCGCTTGCCTGAAACACGGGAAACGATGGCGCCGCGGAGCGTGAGCCAACCGTTCGTTGAACCAAGGGCGCATGCTTTCGAGAATGTCGGGCGCGGTGCCGACGCGCGTAGTTTTAGCGCGCGCGGCCATGCCAGCTTATCGGGCAAATCTTCTGCGCCTGCGTCATCGCGCGGGTCATCGCGTCGGGCGGATCATTGAAGCCCGGTGCCGTTGGCAGCCGAACATCCCCAGCATACGCGGCAAATGGAATACGAAAATGCAACGGTTAATGACCTCAACATGCAGTGCAAACGGGAGGAACAGGTAGTGAATATTTCGCAAACAATATTTTGGCGCATGAGCACATGCCGGCTCAACGCGCGAACCATCATTTGCGCATTGGGACTGGCATTCATCGCGCCGGCGGAGTCCTTCGCGGCGGCGTCGCAGCAATACTTTGAATCCCCGCAGGCGGGTGTCACTGCGTTGATAAAGGCCGTGAAGGCGAACGACGTATCCGCATTGCGCGCCATCTTCGGACCCGAGGGCAGCAAGCTCCTCAGTTCGGGCGACGCGGTCGCCGACGCGCACAGCCGCGTGGTGTTCAGCAAAGCCTACGACGAGGCCAACAAAGTGGTGCTTGAAAGCGAAGCGCAAGCGACCCTCGTCATCGGAAAGGACGAATGGCCGATGCCGATCCCGTTGGTCAAGTATCCTGACGGCTGGCGCTTCGACACGGTCAAGGGCGAGGATGAAATACTCAAGCGGCGAATCGGCCGCAACGAACTCGAGACGATGCAGGTGTGCTTGGCGATTGTCGATGCGGAACGCGAGTATGCGGCGCGGCACTCCGATAGCGGCAGTGTTCCGGTCTATGCGTCTCGGTTCACCAGCAGCCCTGCCAAACGCGACGGATTGTATTGGCCGACCAAGGCGAACGAAGCGCCGAGTCCGCTCGGCGCGCTGCTTGCCGCCGCTGCCGATGAGGGATATGCGCGCCCAGGCGTGTTGCGGCGCGAGCCCTATCACGGTTACTACTACCGCATTCTGACCGGCCAGGGAGAAGACGCACCGGACGGTGCGCGACATTACTTGGTTAAAGGCAAGATGATCGGCGGGTTTGCTGTCATCGCGTATCCGGCACGTTACGGCGCATCGGGAGTCACGAGCTTTCTGGTCAATCACGATGGTGTGATCTACGAGAAGGATCTGGGTCAGAATACGAAAACCGTCGCAGCAGCAATCACGACATTTAACCCAGGAGCAGGCTGGAAAAAATCCGAGCAGATAAAGTGAAACATAGTATATGCGCTGCTTCAAAGCCCCGCACGCATTGAAGTCCAGAGTGTTGTAAACGGGGTTTGTTAACGCTTGCGTATTACGCCTCAATCTAGCCACATATTTATTAAAGAGGAGTTTTTAGCCATGCGGTATCGATTATTAGGGAATACCGGTCTCTATGTTTCCGAACTATGCTTGGGGACAATGACTTTCGGCGCTAAAGAATTTTGGAAAGTCATGGGCGGCCTTCAGCAACCAGAAGTTGGTCTTTTAGTACGCGAAGCTTTCGACCAAGGCATTAATTTCTTTGATACTGCCAATGTTTATTCGCTTGGCGAATCGGAAACATTACTTGGCCAAGCAATCAAAAATATTGGGCTGCCAAGAGATGAAATCGTGGTCGCCACGAAATCCACCGGAATCATGAATGAGTCTCCCAATGGGCGAGGCCAATCGCGTTTTCATATCTTCAACGAGGTCGATGCAAGCCTCAAGCGCCTGCAGTTAGACCATATTGACCTCTATCAATTGCATGGCTTTGACCCCCTGACCCCATTCGAAGAATCACTATCCGCGCTCAACGACCTCGTTAAGTCCGGGAAGATCCGTTACATTGGCCTATGCAATATGGCGGCCTGGCAAATTATGAAGTCCTTGGGAATTTCCAGACTCCACCATTGGAGTGAGTTTGTGAGTGTGCAAGCCTATTATTCAATCGCGGGGCGAGATCTCGAGCGCGAAATTTTCCCCTTAGTTCAGGACCAAAAGCTGGGGCTAATGATTTGGAGTCCACTAGCCGGCGGATTTTTATCCGGGAAATTTAAACGCGACCAAGCTCCTCCCGCGGGTTCCCGTCGTACCGATTTCGATTTCCCACCCTTGAATAAAGATAAAGCTTTTGCTTGCTTGGATGCGATAGAACCCATCGCAAAAACACATGGCGTATCGGTTGCTCAAGTGGCTTTGGCATGGATATTAAGCAAACAACAAGTGTCGAGCATCATCATCGGCGCTCGCCGTATGGAGCAATTAAAAGATAATCTTGCGGCCACTAAATTGGTTCTATCTGAAGCGGAATTAAAGACACTCGATGAGGCTAGCGCCCTGTCACCGGAATATCCTGGGTGGATGCTCGCATTCCAAGGGCAATATCGCGCTACACCGCCAGTGAAGGAATAACGTCTGTTGAAATGCATTCCGGTTTGAGCCATTTGGCAGAATTTTTGCATTTACTCGACTATAACCATGAAATGAGAGCTGGACCAGCGGTTCATTCCAATCGGGGATGCATCAATCGGGGATGCATCTTAACACCGTGATGATTTGATGCTACCGTGTGAAGTCTGCTTTCAGGAAGTTAAAGATCATGACCCTGCCTGCTAACGAGAAGCCACCGGAAAAAAACATATTCGAGACCATTCTTGCGCGGCGTTCCGTACGCGCTTATGCGCCGGATGAACTTGACCGCAACACCGTTCAAACATTGCTGGAAGCCGCCGTGCGCGCGCCCACGGCTATCCATGAAGAACCATGGGCGTTCGTCGTGGTGCAGAACAGACAGGTTTTGAAGCAATTGTCCGATCGCGCCAAGCCGCTTTTAATCGAGAGGTTGCATCGCTCCCACCAGACAGGTGGCCATGTACTCGACACCTTCTCCAACCCGGACTTCAATATCTTCCATGACGCAGGCACGCTCATCGTCATCTGCGCCAAACCATCCGGCCCTTTTGTGGAAGCCGACTGCTGGCTGGCGGCGGAAAACCTGATGCTGGCGGCCTGCGCCATCGGGCTGGGCAGTTGCGTCATCGGCTCTTCTGTTGCGGCGCTGAACACTTCGGAGGTGAAAGCGAAACTCGGCATCCCGGCCGAATTCAACGCAGTGGCGCCGATCATCGTGGGCGTGCCGAGCGGAGAAACCGCTACCACTTCAAGAAAGGAACCCTTGATTCTTGCCTGGAAACAATGAGCCGCACCGCTCGCGCCAATCAGCCGGTGCCAATTAAACGTGACCGCATTAAACGCGCTGTATTCGATTTTTCTGGTGTTTGAAATGGGCAGGGCACCCAAAAAATCAAACTGATTTTGAGTTTCTACATAGCCTCGGTCATTTTCAGACATTGGGTAATGGCAGGCCATGCCAAGTCCCCGCCAACCCAAACAAGTCGCCGATTTACAGGTTAATCCCGTGAGACAATCCAGCATGGAAATAGTGGATCAATTTCACATGAACACCAACAGCCGATGACCAGATACTGTAAAAATTGTCAGTCCGGCTGGCGTGCCACGATTTGGGCCGGTGTAATTGCCGGCACCTTGGCCACGCTAGTTCAGGTGCTGCTCTGGCTGATTTTTACCGATGAATTCCCCGCCATCCTGTACCGTGATGCACGGCTGACTGTGGCAATGGTACTCGGTGGCTCGGGGTTACCTCCACCCGCCACATTCGATGTTGACATCATGCTGGCAGCCGCGCTCATCCACTTTATGCTTTCGATTATTTATGCCGCCTTGCTGGCACCACTCGCCACGCGCCTTAATACCGTCCTGGCACTACTGGCGGGTGTCGGCTTCGGCGTCACGCTTTATATCGTCAATCTATACGGTTTCACGGCGATCTTTCCCTGGTTCGCGCAAGCGCGTGGCTGGATTACTTTGATCGTTCATGCGGTGTTCGGGGTGACGGCCATCTCGGTTTACCGATGGCTGGATGTCAGTAGTGCGCGATCTCAACCAGACGGGCATTGAGCATGCGCGCCAAGGCTTCGCCGCCCTGCTGCATGACAGTGTCATGGTTCCACTTGATGAATGGGCGCGCAAACAGCGCCAGCAGATTCATCCAGATTGGCGTAGTGTGTACCTGCCACTCGAAGCGTACGATGGTCACGGCACCATCGGTGCTGAATGACCAACGGCCCTGGCCTTCTACATCACCGCTGGCGATGCCCTCGATGGCAGCCAGCGGCTCGATATGGATAACGCAAATGTCAAAAGTGAGGCGATACGGCAAGCGTCCTCTCCAGGAGTAACGGCGCACGCTGCCGATACCTCGGGCGTCGCCGGGGGCGAGCTCCTCGACTCTCTCCACATTGCTCCACCACTGCGGCCAGTTCAGGGAATGGTAGATGGCCTCGCAGACTGCCTCGATTGGCGCCTCAATATGCCAGATGGTGACAAAACTGTACTTCATCATCGCTCCTCTAAGGATTGAACAGCGTCTCCGGCAGCGTAGCGTTGATTTCCAGTTCTTCCATCATTACGGATTCAATGATGACGTCCCGCAAATCGCGGCTAACCACTTTGATTGGGAACTGGCTCGCTGTATCCAACCACAATTCGCTGCGGTGGACATTGGCGACCGCGATACCGCCCGCTCCGGTCACGATAAGATGCAGAATCGTGCGGCCGTCCATGCTCTCTCGGGTGCCCGGACTAGAGTTTTTTGTATCGCCCAATATCTCGGTGGTGCCGCCCTCCCGCAGGATACGGATATTTTCGAACAGCACCCCGACATCCGATTGATCCACGCGCGTACCGCTCAAACTCCGGATCAGCGGATTACCGGGACTCAAACTGAGTTCCGGGAAATGCTTAACACCAAACGGCCACACGCGCACACGCCGGGTATCCGGATTGTAAATCAGCAGCGCGCCGTCATGCGGACGAATAAATTCCATGCGCACAAAACCGGGTTTCTTGTAGTAATAGCGAATGTACTCCTCGCCGCCGGCATGAGTGGAGTGGATGGTGACACGGTAGGACTCGACTGTGCGGTAATGCTCGATGGCGCTAGCCAGCGGGTCTGGTGGAGTATCGGCGGGGGGAATACCGGTGAGCGCTGCGGCAAGCATCAGGGCTGATAACACCGGCTATTGCACCACTTCGAGCACACCCTTCATGCCCTTCTCGCGGTGGCTTTTAAAAAACAGCAATTTGTTCTTGCAATAAAAAGGATACTTGCCGACGGCGGTGGGCGTGAAGCGGATATTTTTGGCATCGCTCGATAGCTTTTCATCCACCGAAATGCCCGCTTCGGGCGATTGAATAACGAGCGTGTGGGGAATCAAACTCCTTTCCACACTGGCCGTAAACTCCACCGGCACATTCACCTTGACGATCACACGGTTTGGCTTGAAAAAATCACTACCGCCTTCAATCCGCACGTGCTGCACGCCATCTGCTGCGATGGTTGCCTGGTAAACGACCTCCTCGGGCGGAGAAGTGTCGGCTCGACACACTGCATATCCGGTAATCCCAAGGCAGAACAGAAAAAATATCGCGAAATTTTTCATAGTCTTCATAGTCAGGTACCCGTTGATTGAGACGTGAATTTTAGCTATTGGTACGCATCGAAAATTGACCAGTCGGGCTCATTGAATTTTGACCAGACATAAAAGCCGCGCAAGCATAGGTACGATTGCGGATAAGTATAGCGAAATATGTTTGGTTGGGTAACTCTCCAGCGCAAATGTTAGCCTGCAATTGCCTCTGAACCTGGCAACAGAGTACCCCATCCAAAAATTCTTGCGGATAGAATAAAAACGCCTATAGTTGCGATTATGGATCGCCTTCCTATCATGCGCGCTTTATTGTCCGGCCTGTTTTTGCTTGCCTGGTTGGGCCGCGCGACAGCGTCCGCGCCCATGGTGGTCGTGCTCAACGTTGACGGGGCGATCAGCCCGGGGACGGCGGACTATGTGGTGCGCGGCCTGAAGTCGGCCGCCGGGGAACAGGCCCAATTGGTCGTGCTGAAGATGGACACGCCGGGTGGCTTGGACACGGCTATGCGGCAGATCATCAAGCAGATCATCGCTTCGCCGGTTCCCGTTGCTGCCTTCGTCGCACCCGAAGGCGCGCGGGCCGCGAGTGCGGGCACCTATATCCTCTACGCCAGCCACATCGCCGCGATGGCCCCGGCCACCAATCTGGGGGCTGCCACGCCGATAGCTATCGGCATCGGCGGCATCGGCGGTCAGCCGGAGTCGGGCGATCAAGCGCAGAAGGGCGGGAAGGACGGCGGGCAGGGGAAGAGCGGAGTCGCGAGTCCGGTTGGCGGCGGGATGGCCGCACCCATCACCGCGATGGAGCACAAACAAATCAATGATGCTGCCGCGTATATCCGCAGTTTGGCGCAGATGCGCGGCCGCAATATCGAATGGGCGGAGCAGGCGGTGCGCCAAGCGGTGAGCCTGACCGCGGACGAGGCCTTGAAGCTCAAGGTCATCGATGTGATCGCCCGTGATGTGCCCGACCTGCTCCGGCAACTCGACGGGCGGAAGGTGAATGTGCTGGGCTTGGAGCGCACCCTGGATATGGCGGGAGCACGCATCGTTACTTTGGAGCCGGATTGGCGGAGCCGGGTACTGGCTGTCATTGCTGATCCAAGTCTTGCTTACCTGCTGATGCTTGCGGGTATTGCCGGCCTGTTTTTCGAATTTTCCAATCCGGGATTCGTGTTGCCGGGGGTGGTCGGTGCGATTTCGCTGCTACTCGCGCTGTTCGCGTTTCAGATGTTGCCCGTCAACTATGCCGGAATGGGACTCATCATTCTGGGGCTCGCTTTGATGACCGGTGAGGTGTTCATGCCCAGCTTCGTGCTGGGCATCGGCGGCATCATTGCCTTCGTGATCGGTTCGGTGATGCTGATCGATACCGATATTCTGGGGTATGGAATTCCGTGGACGGTGATCGTGCCGGTTGCCCTTGCCAGTGCCTTGTTCATCTTCTTCGTCGCCGGTATGGCAATGAAAGCACGTCGGCGACCCGTGGTGAGCGGCCGCGAGGAATTGATCGGAAGCATCGGAGAGGTGCTGGAAGACTTCGATGGCAAGGATGGTTGGGCGCGGGTGCATGGCGAAAACTGGCGCATCAGAAGCAGGCAGCCGTTGGGCCGGGGACAAAAGATTAGGGTCGTTCGCATGGACGGGCTGATCTTCGATGTCGAGCCGGAAGGAGCACGCAATGAATGAATGGTTCTATACCCATTTGCTATAACAATTAAGGAGAACGATATGACTTGGGATTTTAGTTTCGGTGGTTTTTTATTAATACTCGTCTTGTTGGCGTTCTCCAGCATACGCATACTGCGCGAGTATGATCGTGGCGTGGTGTTTATGCTTGGGCGGTTTTGGAAAGTAAAAGGTCCGGGGTTGGTGCTGATTATTCCCGGCATCCAGCAGATGGTCAAAGTGGGTTTGCGCACGGTGGTCATGGATGTGCCGAGCCAGGACGTGATTTCCCGGGACAACGTTTCGGTCAAGGTTAACGCGGTGGTGTATTTCCGCGTGATCGACCCGCAGAAGGCGATTATCCAGGTGGAGGACTACCTGTTTGCAACCAGCCAGTTGGCGCAGACCACGTTGCGTTCGGTCCTGGGTAAACACGAACTGGACGACATGCTCGCCGAGCGGGAGCGGCTCAACATCGATATCCAGAAGGCGCTTGACGCGCAGACAGATACTTGGGGAATCAAAGTCTCCAATGTGGAAATCAAGCGCGTGGATATCGACGAAACCATGGTGCGGGCCATCGCCCGTCAAGCGGAGGCAGAGCGGGAACGGCGGGCCAAAGTGATCCATGCCGAGGGCGAACTGCAGGCGTCGGAAAAACTGCTGCAGGCAGCCCAGGTCTTGGCACGGGAACCGCAAGCTATTCAGCTTCGTTATCTGGAAACGCTGACTGTAATCGGTGCGGACAAAAACACGACCATCGTGTTTCCGGTGCCAATTGATCTGATCAGGCTGTTTACGGAAAAATCTCTGGGCAACCCGTCAAAAGGGGAGAACCAGTGAGCACCACGATTGCCCGTGTCCAAAAAATCCGCACTGAACTGTAGTTGCGGTGATGCCAGGTTTACTGCTTCGCGGCAACTGCGTCGTGACAACCGGCTTTGATCCACTCCAGCCATTCCGCCAGACCTTCGCCGCTGGTGGCCGATACGCGGATCACCCGTATATTTGGATTGACACGGCGCGCATTTTCCACGGCGAGATCGGCATCGAAATCAAGGTGCGGCAACAGGTCGCACTTGTTGAGCAGCATTAGGCCGGCGGCGCGGAACATGTCGGGATATTTGAGCGGTTTGTCTTCACCCTCCGTCACTGAAAAGATCACCACCTTGTGCGCCTCGCCCAGATCGAAACTCGCCGGACAAACCAGATTGCCGACATTCTCGATCAGCAGCAGGCTGTCGTCCCGCAAGCCGAGCCGCTGCATGGCCTGACCGACCATGTGCGCATCCAGATGGCAGCCCTTGCCGGTATTGATCTGTAGCGCTGGTGCACCGGCGGCGCGGATGCGCGCAGCATCGTTGTCGGTCTGCTGATCGCCCTCGATAACGGCGAGTGACTGTGCCCCATTCAAAGCAGTGATGGTTTTCACCAGCAGGGTGGTTTTGCCGGAGCCGGGACTGGATACCAGATTGAGTGCAAAAATTCCGTGTCCGGAAAAGTAGCGACGGTTTTCATCGGCATAGCCGTTGTTCTTGGAGAGAATGTCGCGCTCGATCTTCACCATGCGTGCCTGACTCATACCGGGCGCATGCGTGCCTGCCGGTCCCGCACCAAAATCGATCGTGTTATATGCATGTGTATGGTCGTGCGGATGTGCATGCGTTGCACTTTCATTATGCACACGAAAGCGCAGCGCCTCGCCCGCTTTGCGCGGTTTCTGAAGTGCATGGCCTGCAATCAACGTCTGACCGATTCCACATCCGCATGTCGTACACATCATTCCACCTCCAGTTCCTTGACCCTCATCTCCTCGCCGCCCGTCACCTGAATCTGCAAACTGCCGCAACTCGGGCAAGGCTCATAACGGGCCGTCACTGCCACATTGCAGGCGCACTCCATGCACCAGCCTTGTCCGGCGGTCTCGATGATTTCCAGCCGCGCATCCTGGGCAACGCTGTCGCGCGTCACCACATCGAAGCAGAAGCGCAGCGACTCCTTTTCCACGCCGGCCAATTGGCCGATTTCCAGCCACACGGCCTTGACCCTGGTGTACCCCTCGGCTCGCGCGGTATCTTCAATGATTTGCAGCACGTTTTCCGCAATCGACATTTCATGCATGGCAAACTTCGTTCATATCATTAAAATTCACGTACCGATTATGGTGAACCTCAAATTTCAAATTAGCAAATCCTCGGCAGCGGATCGTCTTCCAGCTCTTCGAGCAAACGCTGGCCGCCGAGTTCGGTTTCCAGCACCACCTGTGCATCGCCAGGTTCTACATGGCCGATGAGTGCGGCCTGTTCGCCGCCCGGCAGCGCGCGCCATGCAGCCAATGCGGCTTCAGCCTGCGCCGCTTCCACTACCGCTACTACCCGGCCTTCGCAGGCAAGGAACATAGCATCGTAGCCGAGTATCTCGCACACCGCGCGCACCGGGTCGCGCACCGGAATATACGTCTCATGCAGGCGCACCGTAAGTCCGGTGGCATGGGCAATCTCGTGCGCCACGGTAGCCAAGCCGCCGCGCGTGGGATCGCGCATGAAGCGCAATCCGCCAAGCTTGAGCAATGCTTGAGTGAGGGGCAACACGCTGGCGGCATCCGAGAGCAATTCGCCGCGCAGGCCGAACTGTTCGCGCGCCAGCATCACCGCGATGCCGTGATCGCCCACCGGGCCGCTCACCAGCAGCGCGTCGCCGGCGCGGATATGCTGCATGCCGAGTTGCACGCCCGCAGCGCGCAGCCCGACTCCAGTGGTGGCGAGATACAGCCCGCCGCCTTCGCCGCGCGGCACCACTTTGGTATCACCCGCCACCACCGCGACGTTCGCCTCGCGCGCGGCATGGGCGAGACTGATGACGATGCGTTCCAGTTGCACGATTTCGAAGCCTTCCTCGATGAAGGCGCTCAGCGTAAGGTAATGCGGCACGGCACCGGACACCGCGAGATCGTTGACCGTGCCATGCACCGCCAGCGAGCCGATGGTGCCGCCGGGAAATTCCAGCGGCTGCACAGTGAAGCCGTCGGTGGTGACCATCACATCGCCCGCGCCAAGCGGGATGTGCGCCGCATCCACGCGGGTATCGAGCAGCGGGTTGGCGAGATGGCGCGCGAATAATTCTTCGATCAACTCGCGCATGTAGCGCCCGCCGTTGCCATGCGCCAGCATGATAAATTTTTCTTCACTCATAACTTTGCCGCCGCCTCCACCAATTGCCCATAACTGATGCCGCCGTCATTATAAGGAGCGTAGCGCGCGAGACATACCGTAAAGCCATCCGCTTCGAGCAGCGCAATGAGTTGTTCGGTGAGCAATCGATTCTGGAACACGCCGCCGCTCAGGCCCACGCTGAACTCACCATGCCGTTCGCGCAACTGCCGTGCCTGTTGCAGCGCGGCATGTGCCAGCGTGGCATGGAACATCCCGCCGCGCTGCGCCACGCTGATATTTTCATCGCGCAACATGCCGAGCAGCGGTTGCCAATCACTTTCCATCACCCCGTCGTCACGCTGTCGCAGCGGCAACGTCACATGCTCGTTCGTCTTGCTGCTGGCGGCTTCCAGCCACATCGGCCCTTGTCCCTCAAAACTGCTTTCCTGCACCAGTCCGAGCAGACTGGCGGCGGCATCGAACAAGCGTCCTGCCGCAGAGCTGGCCGGTGCATTGATGCGCCGCTGCCATGCCTGATGCAGCAATGCAGTATCGCTATCGGCACGCGACCAATCGTGCCCAGCTTCCCAACACAACGCGGCGGCACTGCGCCAGCACTCGCGCCCGGCGCGCTCACCGCCCGGCAGATGGAAAGGGCGCAGGGTGGCGGCACGGCGCCACGCGCCCGGCTTGCCGAGCAACGCCTCGCCGCCCCACAGTGTGCCGTCCGCGCCGTAGCCCGCGCCATCCCAGGTAAACACCAGCCAGTTCGCTACTTCGAAAAACTCTCCCGCCAGCGCGGAGGCATGGGCGTGGTGGTGCAGCACGCGCAGTGTAGTCAAGCCGCGCCTGGCCGCCCACTTGCTTGACGTATAGCCGGGATGCGCATCGCACACGATGAGTTGCGGGCTGACCTGATATAGCGAACACAGTTCGGCGATCACCTGTTCGAACACCGCGAGACTGCGCGGGCTGCCCAGATCGCCGATGTGCGGCGAGATCACGGCGCGATTGTTCCAGGCCAACGCGATGGAATTTTTCATGTGGCCGCCGACCGCCAGCAACGGCTGCGGCAAGCTAAAGGGCAGGTCGAATTCCAGCGGCGCGATGCCGCGCCCGGCGCGTAATAGACGAGGACTACCCGCGATGACGCGCAACACGCTGTCATCCGCCGGGCGCGCGATGGGGCGGTTGTGGTGCAAAAAGGCTTGCGCCACCTTGCCCATCCGTGCCTCGGCTTCGGCGTTATCAGTCAGCACCGGCTCGCCGCTGACATTGCCCGAAGTGGCAACCAGCGGCGATCCGAAACTTTCCAGCAGCAAATGATGCAGCGGACTGTAGGGCAGCATCACGCCGACCTCGTGCAAGCCCGGCGCAATGGAATCAGGCAAGGTTGAATCTGCACGCCGGGGAATCAGCACGATGGGACGCGAAGCATCGCACAGCGTGGCTTGCGTCACCGCATCGAGCTGCAATTCTTCGCGCACGCGCTGCAAGCCGTCCCCACCCTGCCACGGGAACATCAGCGCCAGCGGCTTGTGCGGCCTGTGTTTGCTGGCGCGCAGCCGCGCGATGGCCGCAGGATTCAGCGCATCGCACATCAGGTGATAGCCGCCGATGCCTTTTACCGCGACGATCTCGCCGCGCCGCAACGCCGCAACACATGCATCCAGCGCCGCATCGCCGCCGACATGTTCATGGACGCGTTCATGCGCCGCGACAAAACTCAGCTGCGGCCCGCACACCGGACAGGCCAGCGGCTGCGCGTGGAAACGGCGATTGTGCGGGTCTTCGTATTCGGCGCGGCAACGTGGACACAATGGGAATTCCGCCATCGTGGTGTTCGGCCTGTCGTAAGGCATGCGCGTGATCAGCGTGTAGCGCGGCCCGCATTGCGTGCAGTTGATGAACGGATAGCGGTAGCGCGCATCGCGCGGATCACGCATCTCGCGGCGGCAATCGTCGCAAAGAAAATAATCCGGAGGAATGTGAATGTTGGGTTGTGAAGCGACGGCACTGAACAGGATTTCAAAACCGTCCAACTTGCGCAGCGAAATGGACTGGCAGGAAATCACCTGCGGACGCGCCAGCGGCGGCGCATCGGAAAGCAGCGCGGCAGCGAAAGCATCCAGCAAGGCACGTTCACCCTGCGCCTCCACCAGCACTTCGCCGGTGAGATTCTGCACCACGCCGTTCAGACCAAAACGTTGCGCCAGATTGAACACGAAGGCGCGATAGCCCACGCCCTGCACCCGCCCGCCCATCAGCCAGCGGCGGGCTTCAGGCGATATGTTGCGAAATGAATTTTGGCTGTAGGTGTTCATATGAATGACTGGTTACGACACACACCCGACCTTGAAGGCGAGGCATCTGAGCGCCCGCTTCACGTCAGGTAGCAGCCCCTCAATTTGTTGAGAATTTGTGATGCCGAAGGTCTCTTGATAACCCAAAGTTGCCATTGGCAATCCCAGATATCGGTCACTCAATAAAATTTCGAGCCCGGCCCATTTAATTCCGGAGGAATCTATTTCGTCGCCATCATTCCTTCCGCAACAAGCAGCACATCCAGTCCATCCAGAAGCTCGTTGACTCTTTGCAGCAGCATAGGCTGTGATGTCTCCGCAATTGAAGCTAGCAACGTATTCACCTGCACTTCGATTTGCGGAGGACGCTTGGGACATTTTTCCAATGCATAGGCAAGCAAGCGCTTTTCCCCTGGATGAAATACTCGATTCACCGCAAACAAAATATCGAAGTAGCTTGCTAACAATGCTGTGATACGGTGATTTAAACTCGGCAAATCTTTACGGCTCAATGCGATCTCGATCTGATGCATAAATGACGACAATGTGCTGCGAAGGATGGGATGATTCTTGGCAATAATGGCTTTACGCAAAGCCTCCGAATAGGGCTGCTGCGCCTTTGCCCGGAGTGATTCAAACCATCCGTCGCAATCATATAAGACCTTCGAACAGAGGACGTTATGCACGAAACATGTGCTGTAGCCTATCGAAGCCTGATGCCGATTCAACACACGATCAAACTGCTGTGTTATCCATGTCGGAGTGCGATACATAATATCAACAACTGTCCCGGTGCCGTTTTCAATCCATTCATCACCTTGCTCCCAGAACTCATTGCCTATGCTCGCGTTCTCTCCAAACTTTAGCGCCAGCTCCGCACGCCATATCTTCGAAGGCTCAGTTTTCGCGTAGACATACAAATCGATATCCGAAAACTCATCCGTAAACTCACCGCCCTTCGATCCTGACAGGACGACTGCTTTCACCTCCGGTAGTCTGGAAAATTCCGCGGTGACATCTTCAAGCAGTGCCTGCACACCGGATTCGGTCATTGCCATTTTGCTCTCCCGAATGTGAACTGTGTGTCAACAGCGTAAAAAGAAATATTTTCGTCTCATCCAATTTCGTCACGGCTTTTTTTAGCTGATTGGAATGACTCATACTGGCCGACTTGAGACTGTTCAGTATTCTATTCGCCAACTTCCGCTTACCTGAATATACCAGACCTTCAAGTTCAGATATGTGATGGTCCGCAGATGGCACAAAGCGGTCTATGAGCCCATACCTGTCATCAAAGGATCGGCATCAAAATATTTTGCATCCCACTCATTTCTCATTTTCCTTGAATCACCTGGATATGAGCACTGCTCAACTTTTGGTAAAGGAGTATCTGTCGCTGGAGCGGCCACCAGTCGTAAAGAAAAATTTGCAGTGGGCGCCACATGGCAACCCAACCGACGATCGTCAGACTTTCGCGCGCGATGGTGGAGCCGGTGTGGGTGCCGAGTTTTTCAATAGCATCGGCCGCGAGCAGGCACAGCGTGACAAAGACAACCCCGATGACAAGGCTCACGCGGCCTTGTCGCAGAAGATGTTTCAAGGCACTGCGCGTTTGCTCGGCTTTGTAGGAGAAGTGGTTGTGGATCGCTCCGGTCAACATCTCGCTTGGGTCGCCATCTGACGGCCACTGTTCAAGGTGGATGGTTATATGGAAGCGACTACCCGGTGCAAATCCCGTCGCCCATGATTCGATGAAGTTCTCTGCTTCCGGATCAAGGTCTTTGTTCAGGAACGGCGTCGGGTCCATTGAGTTAAACAACTGCCCGATCTCACGCACTCGTAGTGCCAAGCGATGGATGGGTGCGGGATGGTCTGATTTTGTCATTATCAATTGGTAAGAGTTAACCCTTCGACTTCGCTGCGCTACGCTGATGTAACTACTAGCCATTCGACTAAGCTGTCAAAAGACGACAGCCAAGTCGCTGGTTATCAGGGCGAACGGCCTATTTAATCTGCCCCTAACCGGTTGCGAGCATCCAGGCGCCGCTGGCGGCAATGGCGATACCCAGTAATTTTGATAGGAAGGCGAAATGATTGCGTGTGAGTATACCGACCGTGATGCCGGTGAGATGGAGGGTTGCGGTTGCGGCGAGGAAGCCCAGTGCATATGCGGACGGTGCGGCAGACTCAGGCAGTTCGAGGCCATGCGCGTAGCCATGCATCAAGCCGAACAGGGCAGTGACCGCAACGCTGAGCATCACGGGGAGTCGCAGCGACAATGCGATGAGCAGACCCAGAGCCAGCACTGAAGTGGCGATGCCTGCTTCGATCAGCGGTAATGATGGATAGAATAGGGCAGTCCCGGCGCCGACCACCAGCATGGTCATGAACGTGGCGGGCAGCAGCCACACCTTGCGTCCGCCGCCTTGCGCCGCCCACAGTCCCACCGCCACCATGGCGAGCAGGTGATCGAGGCCGGAGAACGGATGCATCAGTCCCGCAGCCAAACCGGAGACGTTGTGGCCGGGATGGGCGAATGCGGCGCTGCTTGCGCCGAGCAGAAAGATTGCTGTCAAAAATTTTGTGGTTGGGTTGCGCATGATGTTTCTCCTTGATGGGTATCTTGAAAACCATTTTGTCACACCGGCGAAGGCCGGTGTCCAGTTGATTAGAAGCACTGGATTCCCGCCTGCGCGGGAATGACGGAATTTTTTATGACTCGTGTCGAATCAAACACATGGTGTTTCTTTGATAGCTTACCTGATTTTAACCTTGACCAACTCTTCCCCATTCGGATCGGCCACATGCACCGCGCAGGCGATGCACGGGTCGAAGCTGTGGATGGTGCGCAGAATTTCTATTGGCTGTTTTGGATCATATAACTTGTGGCCTTTCAGTGCAGCCTCGTAAGGACCTTCCTGACCTTGTGCATCGCGCGGGCCGGCATTCCAGGTCGAGGGAACGACTGCCTGATAATTGTCGATCTTGGCATCCTTGATCACGATCCAGTGTGCCAGCGCACCGCGCGGCGCCTCCATGAAGCCCACCCCTTTCGCGAGCTTGGGCCAAGTGGAAGGTTCCCACAGTTTGTCATTGTGCGTCTTCACATCGCCTGACTTGATGTTGGCGATCAGTTGGTCGTACCAGCCCTGCATGGCATCCGCGAAAATTTTGGTTTCCAGCGTGCGCGCGGCAGTGCGCCCCAAAGTTGAATACAGCGCGGTAACCGGCAGGTCGAGTTTTTTCAACGTCATGCCCACCAATTCCTGAGTCTGCGCATGTCCCTTCGCATACAGCATCAGCACGCGCGCCAACGGCCCGACTTCCATCGGTTTGCCCTGCCAGCGCGGTGATTTGAGCCAGGAATAGGAAGCGTCGGTGTCGAGGTTGGCGTAGGGCGGCTTCGGCCCGGTGTAGTGCAACTCGGTCTCGCCCTGATAGGGATGCAAGCCTTTTTCCTTGCCCACGCTGTAGTCGTACCAGGAGTGTGTGACGAATTCCTGAATCTGATTTTCGGCATTCAAATCGACCGGGTGGATGACAGAAAGATCGCGATTGAGAATTACACCGGAAGGGATGAGGTAAGAGGACGGATCGCTCATGCCTTTTTCCGGGAAGTCGCCGTAGGTCATGAAGTTGCCGACTCCTTCACCCTGCGTGCTCCAGTCCTTGTAGAAGCCCGCAATCGCCAGCGTGTCCGGCACATACACCTGATCGACAAAGGTGCGCATTTGCTCGATGATATTGCGTACGTTTTCCAGCCCCACCATGTTGAGTGAAGTGGCCGCTTCGCCACCGCGAAAGTGCGGGCCTTTGCCATGTCCCTCATGTTGTGGATGCACGCTGATCGCGCACGGCACGCCGCCGACCAGAAAATTGGGGTGCGGATTCTTGCCGCCGAAAATGGTGTGCAACTTTGCCACGTCGCGTTGCCATGCCAGCGCATCCAGATAATGCGCCAGCGCCATCAGGTTGGCCTCCGGCGGCAGCTTGTAGGCGGGATGTCCCCAGTAACCGTTGGCGAAAATGCCCAACTGTCCGCCTTCGACGAAGGTCTTGATGCGCTTTTGCACGTCCGCGAAATAGCCCGGCGAGGATCTCGGGTAGGAAGGACTCACGGCTTGTGCCAGCGTCGAGGTGGCTTTGGGATCGGCATTCAGCGCCGAGACCACGTCCACCCAATCCAGCGCGTGCAGGTGATAGAAATGCATCACATGGTCGTGCACGAATTGCGCCGCGATCATCAGGTTGCGGATCAGTTGCGCGTTGGGCGGCACCTCATATTTCAGCGCGTCTTCCACCGCGCGCACCGAGGCGATGCCATGCACCAGCGTGCACACGCCGCAGATGCGCTGCGCGAACGCCCATGCGTCGCGCGGGTCGCGGCCGCGCAGAATGATTTCGATGCCGCGCACCATGGTGCCGGCACTGGAAGCGCGCGTGATGCGGTTGTCCGCATCGGTTTCCGCCTCGATGCGCAAATGGCCTTCGATGCGGGTGATCGGGTCGACGACGACGCGTTGTGTTGTGGTCATATCCGTTTCCTCATCTGTTCAGAAATTCCGCCAGGATGCGGTATTGCGCCGCGGGCTCGGCATTGTCGGTGCCGTGGCCGGTGGCGATGGTTTCGCAGGTGCGCGCCATGCGCGCATGCATCGCGGCATCCCAGGCCGGGTCGCCGCCGGGTTCGGCAGGCTTAACGCTAGCCAGCACGGCTTCTGCAACGAAGTGGCCGGCCTGGCTGTTCCAGTCGCACTCATGGCCGCACTGGGTAAAGCTTTCCACACTGACCGTCTTGGCAGCCTGGCACGCGGAGGTGAGTTCGGCTTCGGTGATGTCTGTCCGCTTGGCTGAATTGATCGCTCCCTTCACTCTGGCGTCCTTGCTCAGTGCAAGCACGTTCTCTGCAAACCGCGCCGCGACCAGACGCTGTCCGGCTCTGGACAGGCCACTCAAAGCGGTCTTGAATTCGCTGTCGTTATTGATTGTCATCGTTTCATTCTCCTTCTGTCAGATGATCGGCGATCATCTCGGTCAACCCCACCACCGGAATGTCCATCTGATAGTGCTCCAGCCCTTCCTCCAGCACGATGCGGCAATTGGCGCAGGCGGTGACCAGAGTCTTCGCGCCGGTCTCTTCCAGTTGCGACTTCTTGATCTTGAAAGCAGCGAAACGCAGTTCCTGCGCTTCTTCGATGGCGCTCACCCCGCCGCCGCCGCCGCAGCACCAATTCATCTTGCCGGGGTCGCTCGTTTCCACGAAGTTCTTCGCCACCAAATTCAGAAGATTACGCGGCTGTTCAAGCACGCCGCCGCGTCGGACGAGCTGGCAAGGATCGTGGAAGGTGAGCAGCGTATCCTCGAAGCCCGAGGTCTTGAGCAACCCCTGGCTACGGAAACCGTCCAGCACTTCCAGAATGTGCAGCACGTTAAAGGTGTAGGGGCGGCCGATGAGGTTGGGGCCTTCCCAGCGCAGCGCGGTGTAGGCGTGGCCGCATTCCGGACTGATCACGGTTTTGACCTTGAGCTTTTCCGCACCATCGACGATGCGCTGGACGAGCACCCCGGCGATGTCGGAAACGCCGATCTGGATGCCGCTGTTGGTGGCCTCGAAGGCTTCGGAGCAGAGAGTCCAGCTCTTGCCGGCCTGCTTCATGATTTTGGCGACGGCGCCCAGGTATTCGGGAAAGTTGATGATCTCCATCGAGGACATCAGCACCATGTATTCCGCGCCTGCCACGTCCAATGGAATCTCGATGCCGATCTCTTTTTGCACGTGCCCCATCTGCACCTTCAACGCGGGCAGGCGCACACCCATCGGGCTGCCGATCTCCACCGCGCGCTTCGATGCATCGATAAGACCATCGGGAGCGTGGCCGGAGATCGCCATGCCTTCGCGCAGTCTGCGCACCATGTAGACAAGATCGTTGCCCACCGGGCAAACCATCGAACAACGTCCGCACAAGGTGCAACTGTCATAGACCAGCGGCTTCCATTCTTCCAGCTCTTCGTCAGTCACCGGCTTGGACAAGCCCAGCATTTTCGCCAGCCTGCCGAGCAGGGTGTATTCCTGTTGGTACACGCGCCGCAACGGTTCCAGTTTGTGAATCGGCGTGTACTTGGGATCACCGGTCTCGGTGTAGAACAGGCAGGCTTCGGCGCACAGGCCGCAATGGACGCAGCTGCTGAAGTAGCTGGCGATGGGCGCGTCGATGACTTCCTTGAGGACGCTGATTCCTTTTTGCAGCGATGCACTCATACCGGCACCCCCTTTTTAGCGTTTGCATCGCCGTTATACCAGCGCGATCCCCACAAGGTGAAGACATGTATCAGCTTGGTGAAAGGCAGGAAGATCAGCAGCAGTTCCACGCTGAGGATGTGCAGCGCCAGCATCCAGGTGTAGGACAACAACAGGTGCTTGGTTGCTAGATAGCCGGTCATCACGGGCAGGAAAGTCAGTGCCCATGCGGCATAGTCCTCGAAGGTGGAGAGGAAACGCTTAACCGGTTTGTTGATGCGTTCCACCAGCACCAGCAGCATGGTTGCCAGCGTCACCACCGCCGTTGCGTCGATGAACTGCGAGGGCAGGCCGGGCCAGGACAAGCCCGTCAATTCCTGGATCAGCTTGATATGCTGCGCAAAAAGAAACACGATGACAGCGAGGCCTATGTGGAACACGTAGCCCGCCACATAGCTTATCGCCGAGCGCTTGAACATGCCGGGCGGCGGGATGGAGCGGCGGAACATGGTGTGCAGTCCCGATGCGCCCGCGCGATGACGGGGGACGGCGAGATCCGGTTTGCGTCCCAGCGAATAAATTTCGAACAGCCGCCAGAGAGTACCCAGCACAAAGATGCCGATGGCAATGTCCAGTCCGGTGCTGCGGACCCAGGTCAGAAACAAAAGATCGTTCATGAGCACCTCTAAAAATTCAGAGTTCGCCAAAATGCAAGGCGCGTAAAAAATTTCGCGGCGCCGCATATGAGCAATATGTAAGCAAGAAATTTATTACGCAACGCAGCATAACCAGCCACTTGGTCGCCGTTTTTTGGCGACTTAGTGGAATGGCTATAACCAATGACTTGCCCAGCGTCTTTTGCTGGGTTAGTCAGATGGCTAATAGTCATATCAGTAGTTCCATCAGTTTGGATGAAATGTGGGTTTTTAGAGGTGCTCTCATGTCATTTCTCCAGATCGGCGATCGTGGCCTTCTGATGCGCCGATTTGGCGGCACCCTTCTTGACCCGGTTGGCGATGGACACCGCGATGCCTGCTGCCGCGCCCGCCACCACCGCACCGGTGGCCAGCTTCAGCGGGCTGGCCGGCATGGACAGCGCGCTGTAGAAACTGCCCGCATCCCAGAAGTGCGGTTCCGAACAGCCGAGGCAGCCGTGCCCCGACTCGATCGGGAAGCTGGTGCCGCCATTCCATTTGGTCGTGGCACAGGCATTGTGCGTGGTCGGTCCCTTGCAGCCCAATTCAAACAGGCACCATCCATTGCGCGCGCCTTCATCGTCAAAACTTTTTGCAAACTTGCCCTGATCGTAGAACGGGCGGCGATAGCAGCGGTCGTGAATGGTCTCGCCGTAGAATGACTTGGGACGGCCCAGATCGTCCAGTTCGGGCAACTCGCCGAAAGTGAGGTAATGAGCGAGCACACCGGTGATCACGACGGGGATGGGCGGACAGCCGGAGATGTTGATGATGGGCTTGTCCTTGATGATGTCAGACACTGCCACCGCGCCGGTCGGGTTAGGCTTGGCATTGGGGATGCCGCCGAAAGCAGCGCAGCTGCCCACCGCGATGATCGCTGCTGCGCCTTTGGCTGCTTCCTGCAGCAGGTCGAGGTTGGTCCTGCCGGCGATGGTGGAATAGATGCCGTTATCCTTGATCGGGATCGAGCCATCGACCACCAACAGATATTTGCCGAAGAATTTCTGCATCGCATCCTCGCGCGATTTTTCCGCACCGTAACCGGAAGCGGCTTGCAGCGTGTGGTGATAATCGAGCGAGATCATGTCGAAGATCAGGCTCTCCAGCGTGGGCGAATGCGAGCGCGTGAGAGACTCGGTGCAGCCGGTGCATTCCTGGAATGACAGCCAGATCACCGACGGTCGCTTGGCCTTGATCAGTACTTCGGCGATCGCAGTCGCGGTGCCGGGCGGCAAAGCCATGAGCGTAGCCATGGCGGTGCAGAATTTGAGAAATGTGCGGCGGCTGATGCCTTGTTGCGCGAGACGTTCTCCCAAGGTTTCATGACCCGGCGTTTCATGATCCATCATTTGATCACCTCATTCGTTGAGTTGTGCTTTTAATCTTTCCAGCCCTGCATGCACGTCTTCAGGCTGGCTCTTGATGATTTCCGGAAGCCACGCGATTTCTATCATGTTCGCCACGATGTCGCCTTCCACGTTGTAGTGCGTCACCCACCATACTCCGGGGTAATGCGTCTCGATGATCTCGCTGGCACCGATGGCTTCAATGCGCGCGGAGACTTCGCCTTGCCCGAGAGTCTGGCGCAACTGTTCGTATTCGCCGGGCGCTAATGGCAGGCTGTTCAGATCGATCATCCCGGTCTCGCCGTTGTCATCCAGCTTTTCCAGAAGCGCGGCAATCTCTGCCAGCAGCGCGCGGATATTGCCAACGGAATAAGCTTCCTCGGCTTGGGCGTAGATGGGAATTGTTTGCGGACTCATGCGCGCCACTCCTCGATGAGTTGCAATGCCTGATCGCAGGCTTGATGGATCGCCGCGGCAACGGGCGGCGAGGGCGTTTCGCCCCACGCGATCGTTTGCGGCTGGATGCCGATGAGTGCGCGCTGCTGCGGCAGTTGCCCGGCGAGAAGCGCAATCGCCATCAGGTCGATCAGGCTCACTTCGTGCACGCTGCATTTGCGGTTGCTGCCGATGAATGTATCCATCTGCTCGCCCACGAATACTTTGGTCGTGCCGGGTTCGCCGTCGTAGTGTGCGGCATCGATCACGATCAGGCGCTCTGCATCCTCGATTGCGCCTGCCAGGGAAAAGCTCAACGTGCCGCCATCCATCAGCTCGATGTCGTCGCGCCCTGCCACCCGCTCTGCCAGCATCTGTATCGCATGGACGCCCGCACCCTCGTCCTGCAACAGAACATTGCCGATGCCAAGGATCAAGGTCTTGTGACTGCCAGTCATGGCTGAATCCGGTGGTACCTTACGGAAACGGGAAACGCGCAAAAATCCTTGATTCACGATCTGTGCGTTAGTTTCGCCCAAGTTGAGTCAGGCTAGCACTACGATGTGCAAACCGCAACTGAGTAATTCAATCAAATTATGTGAAGTTAACAGGTTCTTCACTAGGGACTATACTGCGAAAACTTTCATGATCGGTAAACCGCCATGTGTCTCGGCATTCCCATGCAAATCGTCGCGATCGACGGCTACAACGCACGTTGTACAGCCAAGGGCGTGATGCGCGAGGTGAGCCTGTTCATGCTGCAGGATGAGCCCATCGCCGTGGATGATTTCGTGATGGTGCATGTGGGCTACGCCTTGCAAAAGATGAGCGAGCAGGAAGCGCGTTCGACATGGGAATTGCTTGATGAAATGCTGGCTTATGATCCAGACGTGCAAGGTACTTGAGGTGTAACCATGATGTTGACCGCCAAAGACTGGCTGGAAAATATCCGCGCACTGCCGCTCACGCGCCGCGTGCGCATCATGAACGTGTGCGGCGGTCACGAGCGTTCGATCACGATGGCGGGCCTGCGCGGGGCACTGCCGCAGAATGTTGAGCTGATACCCGGCCCCGGCTGTCCAGTATGCGTGTGTCCCGAGGAAGATGTGTACCACGCGATCCAGTTGGCATTGCATGCGGGAGTGATTCTGGCCGCTTTCGGCGACATGCTGCGCGTGCCGGTAAATGTTCCCAAAACAGAACCGCGCTCGCTGGAACAGGCCAAGGCCAGCGGAGCCGATATACGCCCGATATCGAGTCCGCAAGAGGCGGTGAGAATCGCCAGAGAAAACCCGGGGCGGCAGGTGGTCTTCTTCGTGGCGGGTTTCGAAACCACGACCGCACCGGTGGCGGCCATGCTGCTCGAGGGCATTCCGGAAAATCTGTTTTTGCTGCTGTCGTGCCGGCTTACCTGGCCTGCCGTAGCGATGCTGCTCGAATCAGAAAAGCCAGGCTTCGACGCGTTGATCGCGCCCGGCCATGTCGCCACCGTGATGGGGCCAGAGGAATGGACTTTCGTGGTGGAGCAGCATGCCATCCCCGCTGCGGTCGCGGGCTTTGCGCCGGTGTCTTTGCTTGCCGCGATATATTCAGTGTTGCGCCAACTGCTCGAAGAAGAATGTTTTCTGGACAACTGTTATCCCGAGGTAGTGCGTCCCGGCGGCAACCCCTCGGCGCAAGCGCAGCTCGTTCAGGCGATGCGTGTCACCGACGCGAATTGGCGCGGCATCGGCATCATCCCCGCATCAGGTTTCGCGCTCGCATCGCGCTTTGAGCGGCACGATGCGCGCACGCAGTTTGGAGGATTTGAAGTGGAAGGGCGCAAGCGGGTCGGCGAAATGCCGGCCGGTTGTGATTGTGCGCGTGTGGTGTTGGGAAAAATCTACCCGAATGAATGCAAACTTTTTGGCACCGCCTGCACGCCGCGCACGCCTGTCGGGCCCTGCATGGTATCGGATGAAGGAGCCTGCCGGATATGGCGGGCGAGCGGAGTGAAGGTTCCATCAGCTACCGCATAACATTTAACGCACAACACTCGATAGAGCCTCAAATCTCTTCCGCCACCATCTTGATCGCACCGCACGGGCACTCCGCCACGCACATGCCGCAGCCTTTGCAATAGTCGTAGTTGAACAGGAAACGTTTGCCCGGCCCGAGCTTGATCACCGCATTGTCGGGGCACACGCCATAACAGTTGTCGCACTCGAAGCAGTTGCCGCAAGACAGGCAGCGGCGTGCTTCGAACAACGCATTCGTTTCATTCAACCCGCCCTGTACTTCATCGAAACTGGTTTGGCGGCGTATCGCGTCCAGCATCGGGCGCATGGTCTTGGGAGCATCGGAGTAATACCAGGTATTGAGTTGTTTGAAATCGGCCGGTTCGTGTTTGGCTGCGGGTTCGTAAGCCGTACCGCGCAGCCATGCGTCGATGTAACGCGCGGCTTTTTTGCCGTGACCCACGCCCACCGTGACGGTGCGCTCCGATGGCACCATGTCGCCTCCGGCAAAAATTCCTTGATGTCCGGTCATCATGTTGCTGCCGACTTGCACCACTCCGTCTTTGATCTCCAAACCCGACACGCCTTCCAGCAGCGACAGATCGACATCCTGCCCGAGCGCCAGCACCAGCGAGTCTGCCTCCATGGTTTCGAATTCGCCGGTGGGTTGCGGGAAGCCCTTGTCGTCCAACGCCATCTTTTCCAAAGTGAGGTTATGCTCGCCGGCGTGTTTGATGGTGGACAGCCATTTGATCATGATCCCTTCCTGCAACGCCTCTTCCACTTCGAAATCATGCGCGGGCATTTTTTCGCGGGTGCGGCGATAGACGATGATGGTCTCGGTCGCACCCAGACGTTTGGCGGTACGCGCCACATCGATGGCGGTATTGCCGCCGCCATACACCACCACGCGGCGGCCCAGCATCGGTTTGTCCTCGCCTTCCATGCTGCGCAGCACAGAAACAGCATCCACGATACGGGCTGCATCGCCCGCCGGAATATAAGCGCGCTTGCCGATGTGCGCGCCCACCGCGAGGAAGGCCGCGTCAAAATTACCCGCGCGCATACTGTCTTCGATATTCGCCACTTTGGTGTTGAGTTTGAGCGTGATGCCCAGTTCGAGTATGCGCACCACTTCGGCATCCAGCACCTCGCGCGGCAGACGATATTTCGGGATGCCGAAGCGCATCATGCCGCCGCTCAGCGGGCCGGCATCGTGTATTTCCACGCTGTGTCCGAGCCGCGCCAGATGGTAGGCAGCGGACAGGCCTGAAGGCCCTGCGCCAACCACCAGCACGCGCTTGCCGGATTGAGTACCGGGCTTATCAAATTTCCAGCCGCGCTTGATCGCCTCGTCACCGAGGAAGCGTTCGACCGAGTTGATACCGACCGCACTATCCAACTGACCGCGATTGCATGCGCCTTCGCAGGGGTGATAGCAGACCCGCCCCATGATGGCGGGAAACGGATTGTCTGCGATCAACACACGCCAGGCTTGTTCATAGTCGCCCGATTCGGCATGGAACAACCAGCCCTGGATGTTTTCACCTGCCGGGCAGGCGTTGTTGCATGGTGGCAGACGGTCGAGATACACAGGGCGCTCGGTGCGCCAAGTACCGGTGAGGTTAGCCAGCGAGGTACCGGGCTTGAGGGTGATCGCGAATGGTTTGTTCGGCATATCAGTTATCCCCCTCTTCCAACAACCCATACTTGCGTATATGCCGATCGGCAATAGCCTGCAGCCGTGCTACCAACTCGGGATGTGCATGCTTGCCGAACAAGTGCGCGAAACGTTTTTGCGGCTTGAGGTATTCCTCTATTGGAACCTGACGTCGTATCTTCAGCACACTCGTGACTTCGCCGTGTTCGGCCTCAAACACCGGGAACATGCCGGTCTCCTTGGCCAGCCGTGCCAGGCGAATGGTGTCATGCGAAGCCGAGCCCCAGCCCAACGGGCACGGGACAAACAGGTGGATATAACGCGCGCCGCGTATGTTCACCGCCTTGCGTACTTTGTATTCCAGATCACGCAGATCGGCCACCGTCGCCGTGGCGACATAAGGAATGTTGTGCGCCATGGCGATCTCCGGCACGTTTTTGCCTTGGCCGAACACGTTGCCCGGCTCGGGACCGACAGGCATGGTGGTCGCGGTACGCGCCGTCGGAGGTGTGGCCGAAGAACGCTGCACGCCAGTGTTCATGTAGGCTTCGTTGTCGTAACAGATATACAGCACATCGTCGTTGCGCTCGAACATTCCAGACAAACAACCAAAGCCGATGTCGGTGGTGCCGCCGTCGCCGCCTTGCGCCACGACGCGCACATCATGCCGCCCCTTCACCTTCATCGCCGCCGCGATACCTGTCGCAACAGCCGGAGCATTGCCGAACAGCGAATGTATCCACGGCACTTGCCAGGACGATTCGGGATACGGCGTGGAAAACACTTCGAGACAACCGGTCGCGTTTGCCGCAATCAATTGCCCGTTGCTCTCGGCCATCGCCGCGTCGATTGCGTATCGCGCGCCGAGTGCCTCTCCGCAACCCTGACAGGCGCGATGCCCGGAGTTGATCGAGTTGCTGCGCATCTCGCTGGCCTGCACGCTGCGCTCGTCTGGCGCAAGCAGCCGGTTGCCGACGGTGAATGTACCGGTTTGGTAAAATTTGACTGGTTGAAAGCTCATATTATTCTCCTCAGCCGAACTTCGCCGACACGATGCCCTTGTCGTGCAGGATGTTCTCGGCGATGGGACCGGAATGGCGGTTCTGCCGCTCGCGTTCCAGTTGCTTGTTGACCGCGTCCCAATCGAGATCGACGAAGGTGACGGGTTCGAGTTCTTCTTTCTCGGCCTGACGAAATAGTTTGTGCAGCGAAGCCTTGGGTATCGAGCGTCCGCCCAGACCGGCTATGGCGGTGAAGCCGCGCAGGCCGGTGCCGGTCACCGCCATGCGCACGTCGGTGGCGACGATGCCGCCCATGCCGACCGCGAGGCTCTTCTCCAGCACCACAAAGCGTTTGCAATTCAACAGTGCGGCTCGGACCTGCGCGAGCGGGAAGGGACGATAGCTGATGATGCCGAGCACGCCGATCTTGTGGCCTTCGGCGCGCATCTCGTCCACCACGTCCTTAATAGTGCCAAGCACCGAGCCCATCGCCACGATCATGGTTTCGGCATCGTCGGCGCGGTAGGTGCGTACCAGCCCGCCGCTGTCGCGCCCGAAGGTCTGCTTGAATTCGGCGGCCAGTTGCGGAATCAACTCCAGTGCCTGCATCTGTTTGGCGTGCGCCAAGTACTTCACTTCCATGAACGCTTCGGGACCGACCATCGCACCGATGGAGATCGGTTCCTTGGGATCGAGCACCTGACGCGGATCGAACGGCGGCAGGTAGGCATCTACTTGTTCCTGTGAGGGAATGTCCACACGCTCAAAGGCATGGGTCAAAATAAAGCCGTCCATGCACACCATCACCGGCATGGACAATTCCTCGGCGAGTCGGAACGCCTGTATGTGCAGATCGACCGCTTCCTGATTGGTCTCGGCGAACAGTTGCATCCAGCCTGAATCGCGCTGCGATAATGAATCGGAGTGGTCGTTCCAGATATTGATCGGCGCGCCGATGGCACGATTCGCGACAGTCATCACAATGGGCAGGCCGAGGCCGGAAGCGTTATATACCGCCTCGACCATGAACAGCAGCCCTTGCGATGCGGTGGCGGTGTAAGAACGTGCTCCTGCCGCCGAAGAGCCGATGGCCACCGACATCGCGGCGAATTCGCTCTCGACGTTGATAAACTCGCAGGGTGTCAGTTCGCCTGCTTTCACCATCTCTCCCAGTGCCTCGACGATGTGCGTCTGCGGCGAGATCGGGTAGGCGCAGATCACTTCGGGGCGGCACAGCGCGACCGCCTCGGCGACGGCTTTGGAACCCTCAGTCTGTTTAAGCATCTGCAAATTCCTTCATTTTCTCTTTCACCATATTGTAGGCTTCCGTTGCTGCGGCGACGTTCCCATCCGCCACTTTGCCAGAAAATTTTTTGTTGATCGCCTTGACCACCGATTCCAGTTTGATGATGTTAGACAATGCGGCAAATCCGGCCAGCAGCGGTGCATTGGGAATGGGGCGGCCAATATGTTTGAGTGCCAACTGGGTAGCGGGCAAAGTACAAAACCGTTCAGCCTTGCGTCCTTTGAATAAGTCGCCCAAACCGAGCGCATCAAAACTATGATGGGTGTTGAGCAGCACATATCCGTCGGGTTTTAACCCGGCGAATACATCGATCTGGTGCAGAAGCGTGGGATCCTGAATGATGAGCGCATCCGGCTCCATGATGGGTTCGCGCAGCCTGATATCCTTGTCGTCGATGCGGCAGAACGCCACCACCGGCGCACCGGTGCGCTCGGAACCAAAACTGGGAAAGGCTTGCGCATGGCGTCCTTCTTCGAATGCAGCGACGGACAACATCTCCGTAGCCGTCACCACGCCCTGCCCGCCGCGCCCGTGTATGCGTATCTGGAACATGAGTCCCCCTTCAAATATCGGTATCGAGAAGCTTACTCTCTCACCACCTGAATGTCAGCCAACCAGTCGCGAACTTTCTCGGTCGCACGCTCCAGATTGGCAGATGCTTTACCAGTCAATGGGTCACCCAACTCAAAATCGTAGCCGCGAATGCGGAGCAGAAAAGCGGGCGGCGCATCTTTTCCATATACCTGACTATAGGCGTGCAACAAGGCGGTTGGACTCATCGCATGGCTGGTGTAGCTGTCATCTTTTACGGCGCTGATTTCGGAAAAATCGAACGGCTCGGCACAGGACATATCGGCATCAATGAACAATACCCGCTTGCACGCGGCCAAGTCGGTGACGTGCTCGACTTGCAGTTGCATGTCGTTCTGACACTCGACATCGGCGAGATGCAATTGCGCAATGCGCCCGATCAACTCCGGGCCGAGCGCATCGTCTCCGCGCCCGGGATTGCCGTATCCGAACAGCAGCAGTTTTACCATGACACTCAGACCGTCCGTTCGATCACGCCATTGCCGCCCTTGGTCAGTCTATCCACCAACATACCATCGGCATCGAGCAACTCCACCTGCAACGGCATCTTGCCCAAGGCGTGAGTAGCGCAGGACAGGCAGGGGTCATAGGCGCGCACCGCGACTTCCAGATGATTGAGCAAGCCCTCGGTGATCTCGTGACCGTCGAGGTATTCATTGGCGACCGAACGCACCGATTCGTTCATCGCCTGATTGTTGCCGGTGGTCGAGACGATCAGGTTGGCTTTTGTTATCAGGCCTTCCTCATCGATCTGATAGTGATGGAACAGGGTGCCGCGTGGCGCTTCGATCACACCGATACCCTCGCGCCGCTTTTCACCCAAGTCTGCGACCAGATCGGTGCCGGTGATATCTGGATCATGCAGCAATTCGTAAATGGACTCGGCACAATGCAAGGCCTCGATCATGCGCGCCCAGTGATAGGCCAGCGTGTCATGCACGAAACCGCCCTGGCCAAATTCCCTGAAGCGTTTGCGCGCCGCTTCCGCCAAGGGTGTTGAAATGAAATCGCAGTTATTCACGCGCGCCAGCGGACCGACGCGATACCAGCCTTGCTCCTTGCCCAGTTCAATCAAATACGGGAACTTCATATAGCTCCATGGACGCACTTCTTCGCGAATGATTTGCTGATAACCGCGATAATCGAATTGATCGAAAATATCTGCGCCGCTTGCCGAACGTGCGCGCAAACCGCCGTGATAAATCTCCAACTCTCCGCCGCTGCCGACCATGCTCAGGAAGTTGCTGCGAATGGTAGCGAAATCGCGATGCTCCGGATTTGCGGTGTGGATCTGCTCGTTCAGTGCCAGCGCATCCGAACTCCAGGCCAGAATGTCTTTGATATCGACCAGCAAGGCATCGCGCTCGGCAATGGTGAGTATCTTGTTCATGCCGCCCGGCACGGTGGCCGTGCCGTGGATGCGCTTGCCGGCGATCGCCGCGATGACCTGTTGCCCATACTTGCGCAGTTTCACGCCTTTCAGGGCGAGTTCAGGATATTTATCCAGCACGCCGACGATGTTGCGTTGCGCCGGGTCGCTGCCGAAGCCGAACAACAGATCGGGGGAAGACAGATGGAAAAAATGCAGCGCGTGCGACTGCAGGGTCTGGCCGAAATGCAGCAGGCGGCGCAGCTTTTCAGCCGTGGGCGTGAGTCGCTCCACGCCAACCAGTTGGTCCACCGCCTTGGCTGCCGCCAGCTGATGGCTGACCGGGCAAATCCCGCACAGGCGTTGCACCAAGAACGGCACTTCCCAGTATGGACGGCCCTGAATGAATTTCTCGAAGCCGCGAAACTCGACGATATGGAAGCGTGCCTCATGGATATGATTTTCATCATCCAGCAGCAGCGTGATCCTGCCGTGCCCTTCAACGCGCGAGATAGGATCGATGGCAACGCGCCTGAGGTTAGATTGAGATGTCGCGTTCTGTTCCATGGCCTAACACCCTTAGAATGCTTCTATAAATTCGTCATTCCGGCGCAGGCCGGAATCCAGTCACACAAAACTCCGTTGCAACGCAGAGTACAAAACCTAAAGGCATGTTAATAAAACCGCTGGATTCCGGCCTGCGCCGGAATGACGGCACTAATCGTAATGCAGGAGTTTTTTGGGAAGCGCGGGTTCCCGACCTGCCAGCAGATCACCGAGCACGCTCAGAAATTCATCGGCAGACGGCGGGCATCCTGGCAGGTAATAATCCACGTGCACCACCTCATGCAGCGGATGCACTTTGTCGAGCAGCAGCGGCAACTCCACATCATCCGGAATCTGTGGGTTCTCCACACCCACTCCATTCACATAAGCCTCTTCCAGGCACTCGCGCAAATTGAAATGGTTGCGCATGGCGGGCACCCCGCCATTGATGGCGCAGGCTCCGACTGCGATGAGTATTTTGCAGTTCTTGCGGAACTCGCGCAGTACATGCACATTGTCTGCGTTGCACACCCCGCCCTCGACCAGGCCGATGTCGCACGGATCGCAATGTTTGATGTCGGTAAGCGGCGAGCGATTGAACTCGACATGCTCCAGCAAGGCCACCAGTCGTTCATCCATATCGAGGAAGGACATATGGCAGCCGAAACAACCGGCCAGCGATGTGGTAGCGATCCTGATTTTACTCATCGGTATGCCTCACTTTAGCCAGGATGACTTTTTCCAAACCAATCTCGCCGACTTGGTGCAGGTCAAAAGTGCGCCGTCCGATCGGCACTTCATAGCCATGCTCCTTGATCAGGATCGCGCCTACCGGACAGATATGTGCAGCCATGTCGCCGGTTTCAAGATCGCTATCCGCCAGCTTGCCGCTGGGTGAATTTACGATCAGATGCGCAGTTATGCCGCGTCCAGCGATGGCGAACACATTCTTGCCATCCACTTCGCGGCTGGCGCGCACGCACAATTCGCAAAGTATGCAACGGTCACGATCCAGCATGACAGTCGGATGCGACGCATCCACTTCGCGGTGCGGGAAGAACTGCGGGAAATGCCCGTCCAGCATACCCAGATGATAGGCCATCGCCTGCAGTGTGCAGTCACCGCTTTTTTCGCAGGAAGGGCAAATATGATTGCCTTCTATGAACAGCATTTGCGTGATGGTCTTGCGCACTTCATTCAGGGCTGGCGTGTTGTTGCTGATCTGCTGCCCGGCTACGGCGGGCGTGGTACAGGCCGACACGCTCCTGCCGTCGATATCGACTGAAAATTTTGTCTGTACCCGGCGATCCGAGTTGTGAAACGACACACCTCTGCTGCCGATATCGACGACACAGAGCTTGCAACTGCCATGCGGCGTGAGTCCGGGACGATGGCACAGATGGGGAATATAAACACCGGCTGCAAGTGCCGCATCCATGATGGTCTGACCATCTTTGAACGGGATTTCCTGCCCGTCTATAGTGATGGTATTTGGGGTGATGGTATTTTGCTTTGCTTCAGTGCTCATATCATCCCCCGTTATTTCAGATGAGCCGCCGCATCATCGCGATGCGTGACCTGACGCGCTTCTTCAAGTGCCCCGTCCAGATTGAAGTAGGGCTCAAAATTACTGTGCGCCAAGCGCTGCTCAAATACGTGCGGGAACCGCTGCAAACTGTCCAGGATGGGATTCGCCGCGGTCTGCCCCAAGCCGCAATGCGAGCGGCGTTTGACCAGTGCGCCCATACGTTTCATCTCATCCAGATCATATTGCGTGCCATGGCCGCTGGCGATCTTGTCCAGACCATTTTTGAGCAGCGTCGTACCCACCCGGCAAGGTGTACAGAAACCGCAACTTTCATGGGCGAAGAAATGCGCAAAATTGACGATTATTGCCAGGAGGTCGCGTCCCTGACCAAATACCATGAACGAACCGCCGGTGGGCAAATCCTCAAAGCCCAGTTTACGATTGAATTTCACCGGGTTAATCAGCGTGCCGGAAGGGCCGCCGACTTGCACCGCTTGAACATCCTTCGCGCCGCAATCATCCAGCACTTGTTGAATGCTGACGCCGAATGGATATTCATAAATTCCAGGTGCCGCGCAGTCACCGCTGACACTCAAAATTTTGCTGCCCGCCGATTTTTCCGTGCCCACTGCTCTGAACCATGTACTGCCGCGCAGCGCAATATGGGCGGCGGCGGCAAATGTTTCCACATTGTTGACCACGGTAGGTTGACCGAGATAGCCATGTGTCACCGGAAATGGCGGACGATTGCGCGGCACCCCGCGCTTGCCTTCCAGTGATTCGATCAGCGCCGATTCTTCGCCGCAGATGTAAGCACCCGCCCCGACTACGATCTCGATGTCGAAATTGAATCCAGGCTGACCGAGAATGCTGGAACCCAACAAACCCAGTTCGCGACGGTGCGCCAACACGGCTTGCAACTGCGGCAACAGGTAGCGATACTCGCCGCGCAAATAGAGAAAACCCTGTTCTGCGCCGATTACAAAAGCGCATACGGTCATTCCTTCGAACACCGCATCGGCATGGCTATGCAACAGGATGCGATCTTTGAACGTGCCCGGCTCGCCTTCATCGGCATTGCAAACCACATAGTGCGCGGCACCCTGTGCCTCGCGACAAAATTTCCATTTCATGCCGGTACTGAATCCTGCGCCACCCCGTCCGCGCAGCCCTGACTGGGTGATTTCGGCCAGCGTACCATCAATGTTGCGCGCCAACATCGCACGCATGCCATCACCCGCGGCAAAATCATTCTTGAGCAACAAACTGCTGTTACGGATATTGTCGTCAATGCGAAACCATTCGGCAGGCCAATTCGCAACCGGCGTCTCTGTTTCAACCAGATCAGCGATGCGCGCGATCTTGCTGGCATCAAGACGGGTAATCGGCATGCCGTTAACCAGCAAAGCAGCACCATGATCACACATGCCGATGCAGGAGGTTTCGTCTATGCTGACCAATCCATCGGCACGCGTCTTGCCGGCAACCACACGCAGCCGCTGACAGAGTGTGTCCATCAAATTTTCGTCGCCGACCATATACCCGCAACTGGTGCAATTGCTAAGCAGAATGTTGTATCGTCCGCGCGGTGTCCCGTAAAAAAAGGAATAGAACTCGACTACTGATTCCACTTGGCTAATCGGCAAGCCAAGATGCGAGGCGACTTCACGGACAGCTTCGTGCGAGATGTGCAGGAACCGTTGTTGCAGCGCATACAAAATATGCAGCAAGTGATTGGATTGTGAGTAAGCATCCGCAATAACTGCATTTACCTGCTCAACTGTAACTGTCCGGATTGGTGAGCTCATGGCTAATCTTCCTTTAGATGTTCCCTCATTACAATTCAAAAGCAGATGGAAGGGTACCGATAGGATGAGAAGTTGCTCAATTTGCCTGAACAGAATTCCCTGTTTCATAAGCAAAGTCCTGTGGGTTTCTGCCTGGGTTGCTAGCCGCAAACCGCAAACTTAGGCAAATCTAGTGCAGACCATTCTTCCATTTTACTCTTGAATTTTGGATGCCAACATGGCTAAAAATAAAATGTGGGAGAGGTGTCAGCCCAAAGGGACGCAACTTCCTATGTGCCAAGGCGCATGAAAGTTGTCAAACTGGTCGAATGTACCGGACTCGAAATCCGGTGTGGCGTTATGCGTCACCATGGGTGCGAATCACACTCTCCTGCCAAATACAAAAAGGACATCCGCAAGGGTGTCCTTTTTTATTTTGTGGATTCAATTTTGAAGCGCAACTTTTATTGGGGGCGAAAGCTGGCCTTGTTAGGGTGTATAATCAGCCGCCGTTGGTGAACAGTTCAGCTTTGCTGGTTACCGCAACAGGTTCCATGTGGGTGCTGACATTATCCGGATGCGCCGATGTATAGCACCTTGCCTGGGTCGCTTATCGCGGACGAGAGTACTGGCGCGGATTTTGGTAGTGGCTCCTGCGCTGCCGACCATCATGGCAAGACCCGCACCCTGGCCGACTTCAAAGGTTGGGCGGAGTTGTTACGGGCTGCTTTATCGGCTACAGTGCTGACGTTTACGGCTTCTGATCAACCAGTGTGCCGATACTGCCGCGATTGTGCATGATGTAGTGCTTTTAGGTGAGAAACTTATGACAGCTGTTGTACAAATGATGCCAAGCGAGTCAGTGGTCGCACGCGCTGCAGATAATGAAGTTTGTTCTCTGGTTACCTGCAAGGATTGCGGCATCTATGGTTTATGTCGCGCGGTGAATGGTTCCGATGTGGATCTGCGCCTGCCCGAAACGATAGTCAGAAACCGCAGGCTGTTCAAGCGCGGCGAGTTGCTTTATCGGATAGGCGAGCCTCTGCGCAGCATCTACGCGATCCGCTGTGGTTCCGTCAAGACTTATGTCCTGACCAACGATGGCCGGATGCAGATTACAGGCTTCCATGTTGCCGGCGAATTGCTCGGTTTGGGTGCTATCGCAGCCAATTACTTCACCAACGAAGCCATGGTGCTGGAAACCACGATGGTGTGCGAAGTTCCCATCGACGTGCTGGAAGTATACAGCGAGGAAATTCCATCCATCCGTCAACAGATGCTCAAGATCATGAGCCAGGAAATTCTCGACAACCAGGAGTTGATGCTGTTGCTCGGAAAGAAGAATGCTGACGAGCGTTTGGCCACTTTCCTGCTGAGCTTATCCCGACGCTTCCAGAGGCGCAATTACTCCCCCACCAAATTTAACCTGAGCATGTCGCGCAGCGATATCGGTAATTACCTCGGCATAGCCGAAGAAACAGTGTGCCGCATGTTTACTCGTTTCCAGAACGAGGGCCTGCTGGCCACCGAACGGCGACAAGTGCAGCTCCATGATCTGGATCGACTCAGTAACATTGCTCGCGGCTAGCATTCACCTATGCGGTTTCCGAACATTTTAATCGGATACACGGCCGTCAATTAAATGCAGTTTGGTTGATCCATATCAGTGAATGGATGCACGTTTCCAGTTATGTTACGTTGCGTTGTGTATTTTTTTGGCTCAGTTGCTGCGTGTGGCGCAGTTGCTGCGTTAGTGTGCTTGGATCTGCTTCGAATAACGTCTTGATTTTGAATAACTTAGGGGGGTTTTACATGAGCACAAATAAGTCGATGGTATCTCGATCCTTTTGGTCTATTATCGTAGGCGGGATGTTGACCGGTATGGGAAATGGCAGTGTGTTCGGTGCAACTTTGATGTGCTTGATGGGGCGCGGGGGGTTTGATAACTGGGGCGGTGCAGGTTCGACTGCTTATGATCCGGCAACATTTACCGGATTTATTGATTGGGCGATGATTGTTTTTGGGATTGCGTTTGTTGGGATTCTGGTCGTTGGGTTGGGTCGCCATGATAAATTAGAGCGAGCGGCTGGCTAACCTGATATCTTTTGGCGGCGTAGCCTGTTCGTTTGCGATTTTTTATTCTTTAAGGGGAAGTAGCTATGGCTTTAATTGCGGGATCACTTGGGGTGCTATTGGCGTTTTCGAGTATGTTGCTATCGTGGTATATTCTTATCCCACATACCAGGCGTGAAAGAGAAGATGAAGGGATGGACATGGGAGAATTGAAATGAGTGGTATATTCCCACATGAAAAAAAAGATGGGGCCGATCATCATTAGTGTGTTCATTTGAATTGAGGGAGGGATAGTGCATGCTTAAATATCTATTTGCCAAGAACGAAGACATACCGTCTGGTTCTGCGGCGGTTTTCTTCGGGTTTTCTTCTATAGTCTGGTTCGTTATCGGTACGGGATTAGGGTCTTTCAATGCGGCGAAACTCGCATTTCCTGATTTTGTGACGGGTAACGAATTTTTTGCTTTTGGACACATGCGCCAAGTGCACGTGATGGCCGTGATCTTTGGCTGGATATCGATGGCTTTTGCCATGGCCATGATGTACATCACACCCGCGCTCGGGAATAATAAATTGTGGTCAGAAAAGCTGGGCTTGTGGAATTGTATGCTGTGGAACGTGGGGCTGACTCTAGGCTTGACGATTTTGTGGGCGGGCATTACCTCGGGCCGTGAATATTCCGACTTTCCCTGGCCGATAGATTTGTATATTGCCTTCGCCATCTTCATTCCGCTCGGTGTCAACGTCTGGATGACTGTTCTGAATCGCCGTACTCAAGGGATTTACACCACTAATTGGTTTTTTCTGGCAGCCACCTTCATGGTGATTATCGTATTCTTGATTGGTAATTTGCCTGAATTCTTTCATTTGACCGGCCTGACTGAGGCGTATCTGACATGGTGGTTTGCGCATAACGTGCTGGGATTGTGGATTACTCCAGTGGCCGCTGCGATCGCGTACTACGTCATTCCCAAGGTGACGGGTAATCCGTTGTACTCCCATCGCATTGGACACTTGCACTTCTGGTCCGTGGTGGTGTTTTACTCCACACCTGCAGCCCATCACCTGATGTCTGCGCCTCTGCCTGAGTGGTTGAAGTCGTTCGCCTCTGTGGAAGGCGTGCTGATTTTGGTGCCTGCAATAGCATTCGTGTCGAATATCCTGCTGACGATGCAAGGCAAGTGGTATATGTTTGTTGAGAGTATTGAGATTCGTTTTACCATCACAGGTTGTTTGATGGCGATCCCGCTGAATATGCAAGGTGGTTTTCAGCAAACCCGTGCCATTAACTGGTACATACATGGGACAGGCTGGATTGTTGCTCATGCCCATCTTGCGTTGCTGGGATTTTCGACTTTCTTGGAGGCGGCTGCGGTTTACTACGGTTTGCAAGCATTAACTAAGCGTAAGCTGTATTCGATAACGCTGGCCAATTTGCATTTTTGGTTGTTGTTGATCGGTTTTACCGTTTACTGGGTTTCCATGACGATCGCCGGTTTGATTCAGGGCGCAGGCAAGATATATGAGGTTCCCTATATCGATGTGGTGATTGCAGAGCATCCTTATATGATCGCACGTTGGCTTGGCGGTACCATGGTATTTGTTGGCAACGTTTTGTGGTTGTACAACATGTGGATGACGGCACGCAAAGGAACTGTAGTGCCACAGGGTCGTATGCCTCATGAACTGGCTTACGAACGCTAATATTATATTAGGCCGAGTAAAATTTAGGGAGATCAAGCATGACTGGATTTAGACAATATAAAATCGGAGCGAGACTGTTTGGCCTTGCGCTGGGCGGCTCGATGACTATTACCCTGTTTTTTCCGAGCGTTAATATCGCGGCAGTGTCTTCAACTGATGTTGCTCTTGCAAAGCAATTGGCAATAGGTCACGAAACGGGTTTCAATCTTGAAGACCCGTTCCTGTTGGGTAAGAACAAGCCCATTAGTGTTGCGCTTAAGGTTGATCCCAAGACGGGTCAGCCTATAGATGGGGGCATGATGGTGTATGTATATCAGCAGGGAACGTCCTATCCGGCGGGGATATTGCATCCACGGATTTTGGGTGAAGGGATCCAGCAGTTGAGTGAGCAGCAAGGACATATTAACGATGCGACAGATGCACGGAAAACTGCGGGTGCGGTCTTCACTTTGCGTAAGGGGACCTATCAAGGTAGGGAGTTTAGTTACATTGATAATCTTACCGCAACCAAGGGTTGGACTCCTGCTGACGTGATGAAGGTAGCCAAAGATGAAGATGTGTCGCATGCGGGCAAGGGAAAAACCATGTTTGTGCGCGAGGGATGCTGGTGGTGTCACACGCTGCTGCCTGAGGAAACGCAGGATTGGCAGGTATTTGGCGCTCCACCGATGATGGGGGATTTTAATGGCGAATCGCCAACCGCATTTGGCTCTGATCGGAAGGCTCCAGACTTGTTGCACGTTGGTTCACGCAATTCATCCAGGGAGTGGATGATGATGCACTTCTTCAATCCGCGTTTGGTTCAACCGCACTCAATCATGCCGCGTTTCGACTATCTGTGGGGCGAAAAGGATGCTGCCGGTCAGAAAATCGATTTCGTCAAGTGGAGAGCCGAGTATGACGAATATCGTGAAGGCAAGCGGGTAACGCCTCCGGATGTTCCCAGTTTTGCCAGCGATTCTGAAATTCGCAGTCTGGTTGATTTTATGTTGAGCTTGAAATAACAGGGGGATAGATCATGGCTTGGAAATTAGATAAACCGTTACATACTCTTAGCGATGAGGCTTCGAATGAAGCAGATAAGACGTTGTGGGAACATGAAGATCTGGGTGGAATGACGGAAGATAATAATCGTATGCCCATGCCCGTTGTATGGTTGGTCGCTCTGACCATCATCACGGCTTTTGCGGTTACTTTTCCGTTGTGGGGGCAGCGCCCGACCGCTGCAATTTATGTGGGCTATATAAAAGCAATGAACTCCCCGGAAGTGATGGCGATTCAAGACGATAATGCCGCAATAAAAAAAGTCATGCAGATGAATACAGGGGGGGCAAATGACGCAAAATTAGATCGCCATCCTGTGACCATGGATGATTTGCGTATTATCAAGCCGCAGATCGAAGCCTTGATGGCCAAAGGCGTGGATATGGAGGAATTCACGGTGGTTGGTAATCATGTTGTTATGGCAAATTTCGAGGGTAACAAGAAGGCAGATGGCACGACCGAAAGAAAGCAGCCTTGGTGGGACACAGGCTATCTGATTGATATTTTTTACCTGAGTTATTTCTTTATAGGGGTGACTATACTGATCAAAAGACTGCCCCCTCACACTTGGCAGCCCAGGCATGGTCACGATCATTCATACCAGAGTGATCATCAAATTTAATTGAAGCGGGTCGGGGGAATCCTCGACCCGGTTCAGTGGTTTTAACTTTAGGAGAATTCACATGATTGAACTTGATCACGGCCCGATCGCACTGTCATTAATAATCGCTATTGCTTTGGGGTTTCCGATTTTGTATAGTTTTTTCATCGATCGTAATAAAGATCGTAAAGATAAAAAATAATTATAAGCTAGACATATATTAAATTAGTGTTGCTGAGGTCTTGTTGGCTCGGTGTGATTAGTTAAGTAAATGAAATGCCTCGCCGAAAAAAAGCGCGGCATTTTTATTTAAGTTAGTACCCAAATGGCAACAGGAGTTAACGATTCAAATTCTTGATCCTTATTTTACGCGGCTTCTTATCTCGCAGTTAAGCTCAGAAATTTCGCCAAAGCTTGATCTCAGCATCGAAGGAATGCGTAGCCAGCAGTTCAGTGAGGGCGTATTTGCCTTTTTGCTGATAGGGATTGTGGTTTTTTCCGGGATTGTCATTGCGCTTATATTCAGCAAAAACCGTCCGGAGGAAGTAAGGTTGGGTGAGCGTTTGATGTTTGCTGCAATTATTTTCGGTGTAGTGGTTGCAGTTATTTTTGGTGCGTTACAGATGCTTGGCGGCTACCTTTTCTGATTATTTATTGTGGAAAAAAACTATGGCTAATTTCTTCGAAACTCTTCCGGACGGTTGGACCATATATCTATGGTTGATCATCGGGGCGATGATTATTGTTGCGGTACTTTACTGGATACGGTGGGGCTCAAAAAACGAACAGTTTGATGAAGACATTAAATATGTGATTTTTGATGAGAAGGACCAGGATAAGATGACTCCGGATGAGTTCGCCAAAAGCCGAACTGTCATACATTCGCAGATAGAGAGCCGCAAACGGTTTCTGGCGAAAGACGCAGAAAAGCATAAGTTAGGGGTATGAAACGCGGAGAAAAAGTTGTTCTGGCATTGATTGGCCTAGTTCTTTTTGCAAGTGTGGTGCGTTCGCAACTGCACGTCGAAGAAAAGCATGACAGAGACATTCCTTTCTATAGTGCGGCTACGCCCGATGTGGCTAGAAAGGCGATGGATATTTACCGCAGCAATGGCTGTAAAAGCTGTCACACGTTATGGACTCTGCAAGACATGTTGCAGTCTGTTCCGGCTCCCATGCTGGATGGCATTGGTTCGTTACGCACCGAGACCTGGTTGTACGGATATCTTTCGTCTCCCAATCCGCAAGTAGTATTGCCGTCTCGTCTGAAAAAAGAGTATCAGATGCCATCTTATGCAACCTTGCCGGAAGGTGAGCGGCATCTTTTAGCACAATATTTAGCAAGCCTAAAAGTTAAAGATTGGTATTTTGATCAAACCAAGAAGGCTGAGTACGAAAAACTGACCGGTGTGGAGTACCATAAATGAATCAGCGATATCTCAGGGGATTGGTTGCAGTGTTGATTGGTATGTCCTTAAACCATTTGGGAGATAGGCTGCTTGGGGTCAAGATAGAACTTTTTTCGGGCCTTTCCACATTTAGTTTTGCTTGGGGATTGGATGTATTTTTTGTGCCTTTTTTGGTTGGCTTGGTGGTGGCTTGGATATTCGGCATGGGCGCGAAATGGTTGAGTTATTTTCCACCCCTGATTGTGCGTAGCTTGAGTTATGCCGAAATTCTGTACTTGTCCGGCACTCCACATGGCAGCATTTTAAACCCACTGGGTTGGTGGGGCTTCTTTGTCATTCTGGCAATGGAGGCGGCTGGTTTTGGCGGAATAGTAGGGGAAGTTATGATCAAGAATGTATATGGCCGCTCAAATAAGATCATTCCTGCGGACAGGAAACAGTCTGTCGCTGCAAAGGAATCATAATGCCGGGTGTGACCAAGCATACTGTTCCGAGTCCGGCAGATCGTCTGCGAAGAAAGCGATTTCTATCTGCTACGGTTATCACTTGTATTGCGTTGGTGATAATTGGGGGAAGTTTACATGTTGTCAAACTGGGTTCGATACGCATGGGCGAAATGCGTGCCTTGGCGACTTATAACCTGAAAGAAGAGTCCACCCGGATTCGAGCTGCCGGTGAAGATATTGCAATACACGAGCAAAATGAAGAACGGAAAAACCAGGCTGTAGGATATACAGTGGCAGAGGCAGAGGCATTGCTGACCAAGGAACAGTGGCAAGAACTGGAGACCTCGGTGCTGATTCCCGCAGGGAAATTCCTGATGGGTACAGATTTGAAAACTACCGATGAGGCTTCCCGCCCGCAACACGTGGTCAATTTGAACGCATATCGTATCGACAAATATTTGGTGACCAATGCGCAATACGCACGATTTATTGCTGCAACTGGACATCGCCCTCCTTCGGATTGGAAAAACGGCAAGATACAACAAGGGGTTTTGCTGTATCCGGTTACCTTAGTTAATTGGTACGATGCTTCAGCCTACGCGAAATGGGCGGGTAAGCGGTTGCCTACAGAGGCGGAATGGGAAAAGGCAGCGCGCGGGACAGACGGGAGACGCTGGCCGTGGGGTAATGAGATGGATCCTGCTCGTTTGAACACTTACTACAATGTTGGTTCGGCTAGTAATGTAACTGCGTATGCCAACGGGGTCAGCCCATATGGTGTTTTCGACATGGCTGGTAATGCCGATGAATGGGTTGAAGATGACTTTCTTCCATATAAAGGTACGGATGCTGCGGCAGAAGTGTTTCAGGGAAAGGTGGCGCGAGTCCTGAATTCAGAGGATCGCGCCATGAAGTTATCCGATATGGTCCCGGTAAATCGACAATACAAAGTTCTGCGCGGAGGGTCATGGAAAGGCGATCCTTTTTCCACCGCTTCCTATCACAGAGATTATGCATGGCCAAATTTTGCTTCGGATTTTTATGGATTTCGTTGTGCATCCAATTTGCGAAAATAAACGATTTAACGGAGGTTTATGATGGACCACATTTGGGTGAGAATCATCCTGATGCTGTTCGGTTCAGTTGGAGCCTCATCAGCACAGGCGGCAGTTGATAGCTACCGTTTTGCACACGTTACCATTTCAACACCTTGGTACATCTTTATATTTTTATTGATGGGAGTTTTTGCTCCCTTTGTTATAATGGCTGTGTTGGCTTGGCGCAACGCCATACGTAAATCCGACCGTGAAGTTGCTGATGCTGACCACAAACATTCTGTAAAGTAGAGAGTTTATGCTGCAAACTACAAAGATGTTTTTCAGAACGTCACTTCTTCGTTCTGCCGGGATTATATTGGCAGCATCGCTGTCGATTCTGAGCGTGCTTCCTGCACATGCAGAAGACACGTCTCAGGCAGGCGACAGTGCGCAAATCTTGCAGGCTTTCAATCGGCAACATAGAGACGCAGAGCATGCAAAATCGATAACCGATAAAGACAAGGGACGCATCATGTTTTTGTTGGGAGTGGTGCTTGTAACGCTGGTTCTAATTACCGGAGGGCTGGGGATCGCCATGGGGCTGTATGGAAAGCCGGTGTTTGTGGCGCACATGATCTTTGCCGGTCTTAGTATAACGCTGGCGATAGTCCATGCGATTGTGGGACTGGTATGGTTTTACCCTTTCTAGCTTCTTTCGTTTCCCAATTTTCTGTCTGCTACGGTTGTGTCAAATATATTTCGGTGTCCTTTCACCATCAAGTATGACTCTTAGGGTTGTACCAGTGTTGCCTAATCGCTAGGCTTCCAATTACCCATCTAATCTTTTCATGTCACACACTCAGCCATCCAGCTTGAATTCCGAAACTTCAAGCAGGACATCATGGTGGTTGGTGGTGGCCATCCTTTATTGCCTGTCGGGTTTGACCAGTCTTGCCTATGAGGTGCTGTGGGCACGCATGTTGTCCATGCAATTTGGAGTAAGCATATTCGGCGTAGTGCTCACTGTTGCGGCGTTCATGATCGGGTTAGGTCTGGGCAGTCTGGCGGGGGTGAGATGGGCAAAGCAATGTAATAAGCCATTGGCCCTATTTGCAATGCTTGAGATGGCAATCGCGCTCTATGCTTTGTTGTTACCAAGCTTGCTTCATTCGGTCAGCGGATGGATGGAAGGTATTGCCGTTCAACTGACGTTAGCGCAGTGGTATCTATTGCAAGGGGCAGAGGCCTTGTGTTTGCTGGTAATTCCGGCATTTGCAATGGGAGTGGGTTTTGCACTGGTGCTGAAAGTCGTTGAGCGTACACCGCTATCGCTGGGAAAACTTTATGGGCTGAACACGATAGGGGGGGCCGCCGGAGCACTGTTCCCGCTGTGGAGTTTGCCGGTATTAGGCTGGATCGTTTCGGTGAGGACCATAGCCTTGCTTGGATTGATGGTCGGTAGCGCGGCATTAGCCTTGTCGCGTTTTACTCGATCCGGTGATGGTTCACTTCAGCCGATAGAGAACAACAGGCAACCACGCCCACCATTATTTGCTCTGATCATTTATGCCGGGATCGGAGCCGGCAGCATCATGCTGGAAGTCGGCTGGATACGTTTGTACGGCATGATCATGCTGCGCACCGAATATGTGCTCGGGGTGATCTTGGCGGTATTTCTCCTTGGAATTGCGCTTGGCAGCATGTTCTTGCCGCGCATGCATAAATACTGGCTGTCTGTGCTGATGCCGTTTGTAGCAGGCGGGGGCGTACTGTTAAGTTTGTGGTTGCTTCCGGCCGCCTCCGCTTGGGTAGAGCACAGTCAGTTCCAAACATTTTTTGGCGCACTGTGGTCGCAAGCATTGATGCTGGGAATATTTACTCTGCCGGTCACTTTGGCATTGGGGGCTTGGCTGCCATTATTGGCCAGTCGCTTCGGCAGCGCGGAGGCGAGTGGCGTATGGTTATACGGTGCAAACTGTCTGGGAGGCGGGGTCGGTGCAGTTATTGCCTGTTTGGTGTGCATTCCCTTGCTTGGCAGCGCGGCGATGGTTGCGTTGGCCGGGCTTGTAATCGCTGCTTTGGGTTTGATATGGGTCAAATCACGCTGGGCGTGGCTGGTATTTGCGGCCATGCTGCTGGTTGCATGGCCTTTACGCAGCATGCCGCCAGTGCACGAGCTGTTGCCGAAAATCGAAGCCAATAGCCGGGATTTATATCTATATGAAGATGCGATTTCCCTGACGCATGTAGTACAGCAACAGGATGGCCAACGCGTACTCTTGAGCGATTTACAGCGTATGGATGCCTCCACCGATCCGAGTGCGGTAGAGATTCAGATGGATCAGGCACGGCTCGCATTGCTGCTCCACCCCGCGCCGCACAGTGTATTATTCCTTGGGCTGGGAACCGGAATTTCGATGGCGGGATCCCTGCCTTTCCCCGATTTGCACCGTAGCGCGGTGGAATTATCTCAAGGGTCGATTTTCGCCGCCAAGTATTGGTTTGCGCCGGTAAATGGCAACATCATGGATCAAGCGCAGATTCAACGGGACGATGCCAGGCATTTTCTAAGTACGACACAACGCAATTACGATGTGATCGTCGGCGACTTGTTTCATCCCGATCTGGCGGGGATGGGTTCTTTGTTATCCGTGCAACAATTCCAAAGGGCGCGGAACCACTTGAATGCCGATGGGATATTCGTACAGTGGCTGGCACTTAACCAGTTCGATATTAAATCACTCAACGTTATTCTGCGCAGTTTTCAGCGAGTGTTTCCAGATGCCCAATTGTTTATGGATGGTATGCATCTGGCCTTGGTTGGCCCAAGAAAAAACTTCTCTGGAGCCAGTATAATACTCGGAAATTTGCATCGGTTGACAGTGCAAGAGCAGGGGCAGGCAACAGGTGGCGAAGGCGCGTGGACCTGGCTTGGCCGTTATTGGGGACCGATTTCTGGGAGTAGCGGACCGGTTCAGGATGAGTGGGTGCCGTACATCGAATTCAATTTGCCGCGTGCGCGTTACGACGGAAGCGTTAATCTGGCGACTTTGATGTTGTGGTTGTTGCAGCGGCATCCTGACGCTGATGCGGCCATGAAAATATTGGGAATCGGTGCGGATGACAAGAGCAGATTCGGGCGCGCCTATGTGGCGACCGAACTTGCTGTGCGAGCATGGGTCTCCTCCATTCAAGGAGATGCAGCAAAGGCGGGCAGCTTAATTTGGTTGGCCTATCAGGCGAACCCTCAAGATCACTGGATTGCCAATGCACTAGCTGATAACATGATGCAGTCACTCTCGCAGGCCAGCCAGCACGGTTTGAGCGAGCGCGAGGCATTCCAGCGAATCTTGAAAGTTTATCCGAATTATGTTGGTGCTTTACGCGCCCTCTGGCATCTGGAGCGGTCTGCGCGTAATATGCAAGAGGCGGAGCAATATCGTTTACGCCTGCTTGCCATATCACCTCTGGACGGTGAAGCGAGAGTAACTCCCTGAGTTTGTTATAACTAGTGCTGCACTATAAGGTACCCATGTCCTCCGGTATTAACAAAACACTTTCCAGCATTCCAATCAAAGTTATCGGCTCTGGAGCGAGAAGAGGGGTGGCCAATTTTCGATGGAAACGGCGTGCCGTCCAGATAACCATTTTGTTATTGCTGGTGCTTATTCCGGTATCCGGGTTATTTCGGATCGACCCTGAAAATGGGGCGTTGGTGGTGTTGGGTTGGCAAATATGGTTTGCCGATTTCTTTTTAATATCCGGCTTGTGGATCATGTTGGCCAGTGCATTGGTCGCGCTGTATTCGGTTGCGGGAACCGTTTTTTGCGGGTGGGCATGCCCGCAGAATACCTTGGCGGAATGGGCAAACCACATGACCCATAAGTTGCTTGGCAAGCGTGCTGAAGTCAGCCTGACCGGTGAGGCGCCGAAAGTGGCGGCCGCCAAAAATAAGGTATTGAACTGGTCGTTGCTGGGACTCTCGTTTTTATGTGCGGCGATGTTATTTGCGTTGGTTCCATTGCTGTACTTTTATCCGCCGGATGTGGTGTGGTCTTTTATAACTCTTAGAGCGGATACAAGATTAGCCGGTTCTTTGTATTGGATTTATTCGGTATGGGTGCTGATTATCCTTTTGGATATTGCAGTGCTTCGGCACTTCTGGTGTCGTTTTGCCTGCGTCTACAAGGTCTGGCAGCATTCGTTTAAAACCAAGGAAACGCTGCATGTGGCTTACGATGCCAGTCGAGCAGATGAATGCGAAAAATGTAATTATTGCGTTACAACCTGCTTTATCGAACTGGATCCGCGTAGGACAGAAATTTATGACAGTTGTATTAACTGTGGTGATTGCATCGATGCATGCAATAATTTGCAGGCTAAAAAAGGTGGTGTGGGTTTATTGCGGTTTGAATTGGGGCAACGTGAACTGGGCAAGATCCGTCAATTCCGTGATAACTCCATATCGTTGTTGTCGCGGTTCCATTGGACTACTCCATTCGCAGTTCTGGGTGTTATTATGTTTGCGTGGGGAATCTGGACATACCAGCCTTATCACATAGCAGTGGGGTATTTGGAAACGGCTCATAATCAATCGGCGCGCGATTACCGTATCGAAGTTTCCAGCAAGCGATATCGCCCAACCGAATTGAGCATGTCGGTTGAAGGATTGCCACAGGATGATTTCACTCTGAGTAACCTTAAGGTGAACCTGGAATCGGTTGGGCGAACATCGGTATTCCTTTCGGTGTCGCCCAAATTACAACGTGGTCTCTATCCTTTTGTGGTGGTGGTTCATTCTAATGATGGCTGGACCGGACGTTTTAATGTACAGCATTTTGCCGAATAGGGGGTATGTGTGATGAAACAGCAGGATAAAAAATTTGAATTGGCGAATGAAGAGTCGCAGTGGGGTGAGCACCGCAAAGATAATTTTGGCTATGCCTCGGACGAAGAGCGTTTGGAAAAGCGCGGCATGGAAGATTGGGAATTGGTAGAGAAGATTCCGGAATCGCAACGGAAAGTTCCTTATTGGTTCATGGCAGTGGTAGTGATTGTATTGTTGGTTGGTGTGGGCCTCAGTTTCCCATTCTGGGGGCTACGCCCCGGGGTTGTAGTGAAATGGACTGACTGGGTGAAAGATCCGGGATTTTTGGGATCGCTTGTATATATCACTGTTGCTGCAATATTCGTATATTACATGGTAAATTTCTACGGATCTTCTACCGGGGGTAGATTAGATTCCGACAAGGAAGGGCAGAGTGAAATCAAAAGCGATAAGCAAGAGTAAGTAGTGCAATCGGGCCTTATATATTTCTATCGGAATAATGAAAAAATTTCTGGCCATATTATTAAGTTTTCTTGCGGCGGGGCTTGCCGCTTGTAACGACGGAAGCGAGCCTCTTTCGATTCCTGCTCAGCACTGGAAAGAAACGGATGTGCGCATTGAGACTCATCCGAATCCGCCGCTTGCCGGTATGTCCGAGATTGTAGTTATCGTCACCGGCCCGCACGGCAAACCTACCCAGGATTTAACTATTTCTCTTCGTGGAAATGAGTCAATGCCGTGGGTGCAAGCGATTCAGGATGGGTTTATTGGTGTGTACCGTCGTGCGGTGGATATTGGAGACGGTGAGACAGTGGTATTGCAAGTGCGGCTTCAGCAAGGAACGGAGCAGAAAGTTTTGCTTTTTCCACTTAAACTGGCAGCGGGTTAATTTTGCCCAATTAATTCTGCAAAGGGGCTATTTCGTCGTTGGATGAGGTTGCTATAGTCAAAATGACATTTGCCAGATAAGTACAAAAGCCGATTGCCATTATCGTGCCGGAAATCGCCATAATAGGTCCGTAAAAGCGATGTACGGAAGGGATGTCTTGAGGGTTGGAATGTAATAACAATCCCTCCCAAATGCCAAAGACCATTTGTATGATGTAGAAACTATAAACCCCTATGCTGACCCACCAAAAGGTATGGCCAACTAATTTTACAGAATAAATTTTCTTCTGTGCGAAAATCGGGAGTAGATAAAAAGTTACGCCCATAGCCAGTAATACCACCCCGCCAACCAAATTCATATGAGCATGAGCCAACGGGTCAATCATATGTCCTGGACCGCCATAAGGGCTGCCAATCGAATCCAGCCATGCGCGAATCGGAGGCATGACCTGAAGCATGCCGTGAATGGCGCCGATAAAAAATGAAAGAGCAGATAGCAGCAGAAATTTTAGCAGGTGTCGATGCAGAGAATCTGGTCTCATAAGGCGGGAGGATACAATATGCGGGTTGCTGGATGAGGCAGGATTAACCGATTAAGACGACTGACAGAAAATAACCGTGTTTACACGACACCACAAAGGAAAATGCCCGGCAATTGCCGGACACTTTCTGATGCGGACTTAATCGTAATGTGGATTTTAATTACTTCTTATTTCCTTCGACGATACGTTCAATTCCTAAACTGGATAGACTTACAGAAACCACGATTCCCAACACAAAAATTGTAATTGGCACTAGAAGTTCGATTGGCATAGCACACCCCTCCGTTTTGTTACGCGACTTATCAAAAAAGGCATAAGGACAACACGCCCACTACCTACTACTAGGTGCCAGTCTAGCGGAATCTTTCTTCTCGTGCAACTCTTTAATATGCGGTCAATGCGCCACGGTGCTTTATGTATTGGCCGCATACATAATATTGCTGCCATGGTTCACTTCCTGATAAAATCGTCCAAGATGTGGGTTTAAGGTTATTGAGCTGGGTTCAATCGCTCGTCCGCTTGTCTCCTAATTTGGCTTGCCAACAGAAACTGGCATCTGTGAGAGCTGTGCTGCATATCTGTAGAACAGAGGTAACCTCTTATCACCGTATTACTTTCATCTGTAATCCACTCAATCGTTGCAAATCAATTCAATGACAGCGGTGTCGGGTGCGATGTACTATTTTTAAAATTGGCATACATTTCCATGAAAGACTAACTCTAAAATGAACAATTGGTTATTACGAATCCCCCAAAAATATTGGGCTTATCTCGCGCTGTCGCTTTGGGGTGCCCTCAGCTTCATGTTGTTGCACAAAACATCATATGGGATTGATGAGGGTGCAGCTCAGGCATTATTGCTGGCATGGTCGGTAGCAGATAATGTCGTCAGTCCGATTGTAACCTTGGGACTCCCCGATTTTCGCGCGGTATTTCTCGCCCCTGTCGGCTTTTTATGGACAGGTAATGTGCTTGCTGCAAAGATAGCTACAATTTTTGTGATGTCAGGTGCGGCGTGGGCATTCCACGCATGGCGGCAGCGCAGCGGAGATTCTGAAGGCGCGCTATTAGCGACCGGATTGTTGTTGATCTCTCCGCTGGTATTGGATCAAATCGACACTATTTCTGTCGCGCCATACCTGCTCATTACATTTGCGCTTGGTGCTTGGTCAGATCAAATGTACCGTGAATCGCCACAAGCATTCGGAGGAATGTATTTTGCTCAACTGTTTTTATGTCTAGTGAGCATCACTCTCCACCCGGCGGGTCTCGCATACCCGTTGGCTTTGTTGTGGACATGGTATAGAACCCCACTTAACACAAAACACCGAAATTATTTTTTTGGTGGAATTGTTTTTACAGTTTTGTTGGCCCTAGTATTGACCTTGGGATGGAGTCATGTAGAGTGGTTTACGAACCCGATTAAGGGCTTGTCAAGTCTGCTCTTGGGATCGGCAGATAGTGATGAGATTGGAGCTTTCCGCTGGATTACCGGGATCGGGATGCTATTTATCCTGCTATTGGTTATTTGGAAGCAAGCGAGCAATTTATGGGCGGATTTACTAGGGCGTATTCTTTTGGTCGCACTCATCATTGGTGTGCTAACCGGTGATGAAATTTTTAGCATGGTTGCACTGACGACTTGTTTGTACTGGGGCTTACCTTTATTGTTGCAGAAACGAACCAGTTCGCATGGCGGGTTTTGGGGACAGCGCGGAGTGGTATTGTTGCTGACCGTCGTTATTTCTACAACATTCATGACTATTGACAAGGCGCGTTATCAAAAAGTGTTGGAGGGCAAGCTTGCACCACGCGACAACTTGATCAAAGCTTTGGTCGAGAATATCGAGAGTTTTTCAAAGGATGAGCATAAGCAAAATTCACCCACCGAAAAACCGTTTCGCATAGCAAGTCAATGGCCGGCACGAACCATGTTAGCTTGCCAGTGTGACACTTTGCCATTGCCACCCAGCGCCAAGGATGAACAAGCTCTGTTCGCGATGTTGCGGGGCGTCAATTATCTGATATTCGACCCGCGAGATCCTGTGAATAGCTCGCTCTCTCACAATCTTGCTTTAATGGATGCGAGGAAAGTCGAGACCGTCGCCTTGCAACAAGGGGGAGTAATCGTTGAAATCAAGGAATCCCCATTTGCGCAAAAACAGTGAGTGCATAGCATGATAGGCGAGATATTGATTTATGTGGTTATCGCGATCAGCTCTCTGTTCATAACGGGCTATGCGGTGCATATGTTCATAGGCGGATTGGTCAGCCCGGAAGCTGAGTACCAGCTTATCGCTATAGTTTGCTTAATTATTGTCGGTGTCATTGGTTACATGACATGGGATGTCATTCAAAGACGCTCGGGAAGGAAGTAGCGGTATCTGCTTGTGAAGAAGAGCCCGCTTTTATTTGAGGTGGCGTTTCAAAATCTCTTGAGCAGAGTGGTATTGATCTACAGTTGCAAACTGCCCGCTGTGAAATACAAATTGTAATTGTTTTCCTGCGCCATCCAAGCCAGAAATGCCAAAAGACTTACCCGCATAATCGGAGTAGTAGCGAAGGTTTTTCACCAAATCCACTTGAGCACCGTTTCTTTGCACCAAGCCAAGACTTTGCTCGCCCACTTTAAGACATACCGGTGCCGATGGCAAAAGCATCAACCGTGTTTTAAATACGCGATTAAACCCGGCAATAAAAAAGAAACAGGTTAGGAAAAAAAATAAATAGCCCATGTTGTGATCATCGCCATACCAAAAACTGGCAGCTATAGAGCCAAGAGCTATCACCGTTGGAATATAAAGCAACAAATCCCATACCATGCCTTTGCGATCCTGCATGAGCTCAAATCGCATCGTCTCTGCCATATGCCTATCCGCCATTATCCTGTCACCCACCCACTTTTTTGTTTTCAATTTACTGCCGTGATCAAGATCGGCTCAACGCCTCACAAAATCTGTTTGATTGCCTCGTCTAATTCTCCGTATAACATTCGACCCGCGCGTTCAAAGTGCACAATACCATTCTTGTCGATGATAAACGTCCAAGGGTCGCCCATGACCTGATAGGCTTTATATGCTTGCGGGTTCTCATACTGATCTATGTGGATAAATATCATCTGACCCTGATACTTATCCAGGATTGCTTTAAGCATTTGGAGTTGCTCGTCACAATTAGTGCAATGTCCGGGAGTTGCAAATTCCAACACAATCGGCTTGCCGGTTAATAAAGCCTTATCAACCGAATACTGATACATGCGAGGATCCGGCTGCCGATAAGTGGTAACTTTACTGAAGTTACCCCCTACATCCGCCAAAGTCTTAGTGGGCAAACTTGGAGCGCGCGCGCCTACCGCGAAGCCCGCAGATAATCTCTGCTCGCACCCCCCCGTCAAGCACAACAGAACAATCCCGCAACAGGCCGACAGAAACGGTCGTTTGTTCATATCCGCTTTTGCCACCCAATCGTAGTTTTATATAAGTTATAGCCCCAGATGATATTTGCCGACAGCACTAGCGTTCCAAATATGCCGACAAAAGCAAGTAAGTGACTGACCAATTTTTCGGTATCTTCGCCCGTACCCAGCCCCCCGAGTAGCCCGGCAACGAGGAAAAACACTACCATCCCGATCAGCCCGAAGTTATGCATCCAAAAATGGATCTTCACCAGGCGCACACTGTAGATCGGTCGACGGGCAACCGTGGGAACTGCATAGTATAAAGCAGCAAATATCGCCATCTCAACCCAGCCCAGCAAATTGATGTGCCCATGCGCCAAGGTAATTAAACGTCCATGCGGGCTATAATCCACAAAATGCCGGAAGGCTGGAACACCGCCCATAATTGCGCCCCAAGAGAAACCGATGATGCTGTAAATTATGCACGCATATACAAACCATAAAATGTACATGGTGAAATCCTTACTCTGTGATGCGCTATGCTCAATGCTTTCCGTCATGCTGCCCCTCTTGTGGATTTGATTTCATCCAATCGCGAATATCCTTGTACTGACTTCGCCAACCGTCCGGTGCCCACATGTCAAGCATGGCGTTGATAAAACTTGATTCGCCTTTGGGTGGCTCGAATGATGAAGATGATCCTTGATCAGCTTTTAGTTCGGATAGAAAAATTGCCATGACACGTAAATCCGGATCTGGAAGAGCTGATACATAAGCCGCATCCTTGGGCGGAGCACCATGGTCCATAGTCTTCGCGCCATACGTCTGTTCCGGCTGTTTGAGAAAACTGTAGAAATAGTTGACATCATGCTTCGAACCTAGCCCATCCAGACTCAGGCCCATGCTAGTCCCGTTACCAACAGCTCTATGACAAGAGTAACAATTGCTTTGCTGATATAGCTGATAACCACGCAACCCATCAACTGAAAAATCGAAATGCGTCAAAATAGGATACATCGGTTTATCACTGTTATGCCTAACCGATTCCAGTACAGTAAAGTTAACCACTGTAATAAGCACGAGCAGCGCAATTATCCCAAAAACGATCTTTTCTCCCTTTTTCATCTATCACCAATCCTGATCCAGCATAAAGCTCATGTAGAGTTGCCGTATTTCATCAGCGACTCACAAAGCAAAAAAAGACTGATCAACAGACCAGTCTCCATTAGACTTCCCGCACCAAAACACTCGGCGCGGGAACACACAAAAATATCGAAGAAAACTTTATCGAACGATCTTAACGTTTTTCAAAACCGACTTATTTTCAATTTCCATCCCGTCTCCTGCCGTACTATCGGCTGCTTGTGACAAGAAGGTTGCGGCATTATTTATATCTTCATCGGACAAATTCTTAGCAATCGCCTGCATCTGTCCCATCGGATCATTTGCACGAGAACCATCACGCCAATGCGTCAACTGATTGACCAGATATACATATTTCTGCTGACCAATCTTCGGATAAATTGGATCGGCACCACGGCCATTAAAGCCATGACAAGACATACACGCAGAAACCTTACCCTCCACCCCATAGCGAACAAGAATCTGACCTTTGTAGGCCTCTCCTATCGTTTTACCGTCGGCTTTAAGCGCGCTGAGATCAGAAAGGTCAGCAGCCCTTGGGAAGCTGTTCTCATATGCAGCCAGATCCCGCCGGTCCTGAACACTCAGTCCTTTTGCAATACCATTCATCTGATCCATGGTCAGATCTTTACGCTTATCTTCTGCGTAATTGGTCAATTGCTTGACGATGAATACATATCCAATATTAGCAAGCCTGGGTGAGCCCATCGCATCATTGCCCATCGCATTGTCGCTGTGGCAAACAGAGCAAGCAGGAATGCCCGCATCCGGTTTGCCATTTTCGAAGATATTCTTCCCATTGGTGATATTCGCCGTTACGGCACCTTCGTCAGCAAAACTTGCACCTGAAAAAGCCAGCATGGCGACCGCTCCCCAACACACCATTGCCAAATTGGATAATTTACGCATGTACCCCTCCCCATTCTAAAATTTTTAATTACCTGCATTTAGTGCAGGTCAACGCTATCGCGTTCCTTCGCTGGACAAGCAAATCAGGAATTCTTTTTCATCAGAATAAAAGCCAAGCCAAATAAAAACACGAAAATAAAGACATACATAAGAATAACTTCGCTGGTTGTCACATCTGGCCATTCAAGCATTTGCAGCTCCTCGATCAATTATGATTATAAAATTAACAATCCCTATTCTGTTAAGGATACCGTTGATATTAGCATTAAGAAAACAATGTGTCATTTGTCTCCTACCACGAGACAAATAACACACCCCCTTCGTTACAGCTTTAAAGCCATGCAATCAACATTGCCGAGCCGCAGCTTTTCCGGTTTCATGCCGCCTCATCCGAAAATGGGCTCCAATCATGATCCCCCTACGCTGACCGTTCTACCCCCCACTCACCGCAGCAACTGCGCCAAAAAAATACACTTTTTCAGGCCCTAGCACAACGCAACGTAACTTAACTGGAAACGTGCATCCATTCACTGATATGGATCAACCAAACTGCATTTAATTGACGGCCGTGTATCCGATTAAAATGTTCGGAAACCGCATAGGTGAATGCTAGCCGCGAGCAATGTTACTGAGTCAATCCAGATCATGGAACTGCACTTGTCGCCGTTCGGTGGCCAGCAGGCCCTCGTTCTGGAAACGAGTAAACATGCGGCACACTGTTTCTTCGGCTATGCCGAGGTAATTACCGATATTGCTGCGCGACATGCTCAGGTTAAATTTGGTGCATGAAGCAAGTGGGTTTTTTATGGTCATGGCGCAAAGTGATAGTGTCCGCTGGTGACACAAGTCACCCTTGTTAAAAATAGCGGCGGACATTTTGAAATGGACAAGTTCGTGAGTCAATAAGGAAGCGAGGCGCGCACAGGTATTAGGCCTGCAGGAAGAAGGCAAGAACAGCCAACAAGAAGCGGCCAAAAGATTGGGGATAACGCCCCGTCAAGTACGCCTCTTGTCAAACATTGCCGGACTGGAGGCATGGCGGGGGTGGGTAGCAAGAAGCGATGTAAACCGCCGAGCCGACTGCTTGAAGAAGCCCTTCGAACTATGGCGATGGAACTGCCTGTCCTGGGCCATGTTAAATATCAATATACGTTACGAGCCGCTCTGAATGGCGTATAGCGAGTGGATTGTCGCCGCTGAGATGCAAGTATTCGCCATGCGGGCAGGTGCGTTTCAGGTGGCTAACTGGCATAATGCTCAGCACTTAAGGAGGATTTATGGATAAAGCGGTCAATCACCTAGTAGTGGACTTGGAACTGATACGCAGGCTGGATAAGAACGGCCCGCGCTATACCTCTTATCCTACTGCAGATCGCTTCGTTGAAGCTTTCAATGCCGGTAGCTATAGCCAGTGGGTGGCAAAACGCGAAATTGGCGGCATCGCCCGTCCGCTGTCGCTGTATATCCATATTCCGTTCTGCAATACGTTGTGTTTTTACTGCGCCTGCAACAAAGTGATCACCAAGGATCGCGGCAAGGCTGCCGAATATGTACGCTATCTGATCAAGGAAATGGCCATGCAGGCGATGCTGCTCGGGCCGGATCAGGTGGTCGAGCAACTGCACTTCGGCGGCGGCACGCCGACATTCCTCAGCGATGATGAAATCCGCCAGGTGATGGCAGCGATCCGTCAGCACTTCAAGCTGGTGGAGGACGGCGAATATTCCATCGAAATCGATCCGCGCAAGGTCAGCGATGAAACCATCGCGCTGCTCGGCGAAGTGGGCTTCAATCGCATCAGTATCGGCGTGCAGGACTTCGATGCCGAGGTGCAAAGCGCGGTGAATCGTATTCAGAGCGAAGAAGAAACGCTGCGCGTGATTTATGCGGCGCGCGCCAATGGATTCAAATCAGTTAGCATCGATCTAATTTACGGCTTGCCCAAGCAAACTTTGAAAGGCTTTGGCGTGACGCTGGATAAGGTCATTGCTGCCAATCCTGATCGTTTGTCCATCTACAACTATGCGCACATGCCGACCATCTTCAAGCCGCAACGGCGCATCCATGAGGAGGACTTACCAGCGCCGCAGGTGAAGCTGGAAATTCTCGACATGGCGGTGAACAAACTGACCAAGGCGGGCTATGTGTATATCGGCATGGATCACTTTGCCAAACCGGAAGACGAGCTTGCCGTGGCGCAACGACAAGGCCGGCTGCACCGCAATTTCCAGGGCTATTCCACCCATTCCGATTGCGATCTGGTCGCGCTCGGCGTCAGTGCCATCGGCAAGATCGGCCCGACCTACAGCCAGAATTATCGTGAACTGGAAGATTATTACGCTGCGCTGGACAGAGATGTGTTGCCCATCATGCGCGGCATGGAATTGAACGCCGACGATTTGGTGCGCCGCGCCATCATTCAGGCCTTGATGTGCCACTTCGAACTTGCCAAAAAGTCATTCAACAGCGCCTACCTGATCGATTTTGATCGTTACTTCGCCACTGAACTGAAAGAGTTGCGCGAGTATGAACGCGAGAGGCTGCTGGAGATTTCACCGCAATCGATTAGAGTGACCCCCAAGGGGCGTATGTTGATACGCAACATCTGCATGGTGTTTGACAAGTATTTGCGCACGCGGCAGGAGCATGCGCTCTATTCCAAGGTGATTTAGGCGTAAAGGGCTTGACCAGCCCTTTACGTTTCCTCTCTCCGCTATAATTCGCCCCTGTCTTTTTTCGTGGGTCGAGCATGAACAAAATCCTCAAGTATGGTTTGTTGGGTGTGGGTGGCATCGTCGCCATTGCCGTTGCGGGAGTGGCGTATGTGGCGACAACTTTCAATCCCAACGACTACAAAGGCAAAATCATTCAGGCGGTGAAGGACAGCAAGCAGCGCAATCTGCGTCTTGATGGCGATATCAAGTTGTCGTTCTTCCCCAGCATAGGCGCTAATTTAAGCAAGGTGTCGCTGTCCGAATTCAATAGCGACAAAGAGTTTGCAGCCATTGAATCGGCACATGTTTCGCTCGCCCTTATGCCGCTGCTGCGCAAACAGGTGGTGGTGGATGAAGTGGCGGTAAGTGGGCTGAAAGCTACGCTGGTCAAGTACAAGGATGGCACGACCAATATCGACGACCTGTTAGCCAAGGATGAAACAAAAAAAGTCGAAACGAAACAAGCCGGCAGCCCGCCGGTAAAATTCGACATCGCATCGGTGTCTGTGGATAAAACCAATCTCACTTACCGAGATGAAGGCAGCGGCGCGCAATACGCCATCAAGGATTTGAATCTCAAGACCGGGCGCATCGCCATCGGCGTGCCGAGCAAGATCGATTTGTCAGTTGGCGTGCAGGCCAATCAGCCCAAGCTGGATATCAACACTCAACTCAAGACCACGCTGACGTTCGATCTGGACAAGCAACAATATCGGTTGGAAGGATTGGAGCTACAGGCCAGCGGCTCGGCTCTGGATATCAGCAACCTGCAAGTGAAAGCCAGCGGTGAAATGAGTGCGGATTTGATCAAGCAGGAATTTGGTGCGAAGAAATTAACTTTGAATGCAACGGGAGTGAAGGCTAAGGACAGGTTCGAAGCCATGCTCGATGCACCTTTACTGAACTTCACAAAAGATAAATATTCCGGCGATAAGTTGGTGCTAAATGCCAAGCTGGACGCGGTTTTTGGCAATATCGTCGCCAGCCTGTCGTTGCCGGGTGTGGAGGGCAATGCGCAATCTTTCAAGGTCAGCGCACTCACTCTAGACATGGATGTGAAACAGCCCGAGCAGACTTTCAAGGTGAAACTCAGTTCGCCGCTGTCGGGCAATATCAAAACGCAGCAATTCAATCTTAACAACCTCAGCGTGGTGGTGAAAGCCACTGGCGACAAGCTGCCGAACAAATCGGTCAGCAGCGAAATGAAGGGCAGTATGCAAGTGGACGTCCTGAAACAAAACGTGCAGGCGAATCTCGCCGGTGGCTTGTTGCAAAGTCAGATCAAGGCCAAAGTTGGCGTGAAGGGATTCGACAATCCGGCGATTAATTTTGATGCGGATGTGGACCAGTTTGATGCCGATTTGTATCTGCCGAAAAAATCAGCTGATGCGCCAAAGTCAAAAGAGCCGGAGCAGCCGCTGGATCTATCCGCATTACGCACACTCAATCTGGACGGCAGCCTGCGCATCGGTGCGCTCAAGGTGGCGAACGTGAAATCCAGCCAGGTTCGTCTGGATGTGAAGGCGCATAACGGGCTGGTGAATCTCAGTCCGCTGTCCGCCAATCTGTATCAGGGCAGCATGAACGGCAGCCTGAGCGTGAATGCGCAAGCCACACCCAGCATTGCCATCAATCAGAATTTGAGCGGTATCAATATTGCCCCCTTGCTCAAGGACGCGCTAAATCTTGATATGCTGGAGGGCAAGGGCAATGTCGCAGTCAATCTGACCATGCAAGGCAGCACCGTCAGCGCGATGAAGAAAGCGCTTAATGGCAAGCTGTCGCTGAATCTGGCTGACGGTGCGCTCAAGGGTATCGACATCGACAAGAAGCTGAGCGCTGCCCAGGCCATGTTGAGCAAGGACAGTGCGACTACGCAAACGCAATCCGCCAGCAAGGATGAGAAAACCGACTTCAAAGAATGCAAGGCGACCTTCAAGGTGAACAACGGCATTGCGCACAACGACGACCTCTCCCTGAAATCGCAGCTGATACGGATCAGTGGAGCAGGCGACATCAACATCGGCAACGACAGCATCGACTATGTTGCCAAAGCCACCTTGGTCAAGACCCAAGGGGATCAAGGTAGCATCACAGTGCCGCTGCGTGTCAGCGGTCCGTTCACCGATTTGAAATACACCTTGGATTATGGCGCGATGGTTGGCGAAGTGGTCAAGCAAAAAGTCGAAGCCAAGATCGAAGCTACGAAAGAAGATCTTAAAGCCAAGGCACAGGAACAGCTTAAGAGCAAGTTGAAAGGTCTGTTCAAGTGATTGGAAGCCGTGTAGGAGCGGGCCATGCCCGCGAGCCTTTTGGTCGCGCTGCTTTGAAAGGATCGCGGGCATGGCCCGCTCCTACAATGCATAGTTTCTCGTCCCGCCTGATCGCCTGGCAACGCCAGCACGGCCGCCACGACCTGCCATGGCAAGGAGCGTACGCCTACCCTGTGTGGCTGTCCGAGATCATGCTGCAACAGACGCAGGTCGCCACCGTCATTCCCTATTACCAACGTTTCATCGCCGCATTTCCAACCATCGCGGCACTCGCGGAAGCCAGCGAAGAGCAAGTGCTCGCGCACTGGAGCGGCCTCGGCTATTACGCGCGCGGACGCAACCTGCATGCGACTGCACAACTCATCGTCGAAAAATATCACGGCGAATTTCCGCGCCAGTATGAGCAGATACTCGAGCTGCCCGGCATCGGCCGTTCCACCGCCGCTGCGATTTGTGCGCTGGCCTACCACGAACGCCGCGCAATACTGGATGGCAACGTCAAGCGCGTGCTGGCGCGCTACTGCGGCATAGCAGGTTGGGCGGGAGATAAAAAAGTAGAGACACAACTCTGGCAGCAAGCAGAAGCCCTACTCCCTCTCCCACCGGGGGAGGGCTGGGGAGGGGGTAATGATGTTGCCACCTATATCCAGGCACTTATGGATATGGGAGCCACCATCTGCACGCGCAGCAAGCCGAAGTGCGGTGAATGTCCGGTGCGTAGTGATTGCGTTGCATTGCAAAGCGGACGAGTGAGCGAGTTGCCCACCCCGCGTTTGCGCAAGGCTGTGCCGGAAAGACACAGCACATTTTTATTGCTCATGCACGGCAACGACATCCTGCTGGAGAAACGTCCCAGCAGCGGTATCTGGGGTGGGTTGTGGTGTCCGCCGCGGTTTGATGATGAAGAAGCTGCAAAGGATTGGTTCGTGCGAAACGGAATGACTGCGAGTCATGGAGAAAGACTGGGAGCATTCATCCACACCTTCACTCATTTCAAGCTGCACATTACGCCGCTGAAGATTCAGCTCGCGCGCAAGCCGCTGCGTGCTGAACAACCGGGGAGTGTGTGGCTGGATGTGGGGGAGGCGTTGAGGGTGGCGATTCCTACGCCGGTTCGTAGCATGCTGAAAGAACTTCGCCGGGGGTAGCCCGGCAGCTAGTCACTTTTCTTGTCTTGCCAAGAAAAGTAACCAAAAGAAATCGCCCCCAATCCGCCATCCCTTCGGGATTCCCTGCGTTGCTCGGCTGGTCAGGCGGCTGCGCAACTCGCACGATCCGCTGCGCGTCCACGTGCTCAAACAGTGCTCGCCGACATCCCCTGACCAGCCTGCGCTACTCGGTGGCGGATGAGGAGAAGAAAAGCGAAACCCCAAAATCGTTAATTCGGGTGGGCAATGAGTTGCCCACCAGCCATAATAAAACCGCGTGGGTAAGATTTGCCCACCCTACATTTCTACATATTCGTTATAACCTGTGAAACAAAGTCTTTTTCGTTACATGTCAGCCGAGTACGCGGAAGCGTTTGTACGCCGAGGTGAGATGTTGTTTCGCGCTCTTTCATACTTCCGCGACTACGAGGACGAAGGCGTTCGCGGCGACGAATTTGAAGGAACAAGACTTCATCTTCCGGTGGACGGACTGAAGACCACAAAGGTCGCCACAGGTGAAGTGGTCTCATTACCCTACACGTTTGAGTCAACAGCGCGTGAAGATGACATCTTTGTCTACTGCCTGAGTACTACCCGTAGCGAATTCCTTGCTGAAAAGTTCAATGCCAAGATTTGCGTAGAGATACACGATCCAGTCAGGCTACTCGCTCTCATTCGCAATGCACTCGCTCGACGTCCATCTGTAAAGAACAAGCACTTGGAGTATGGCCTAGTCAAGTACTACGCGCCACACGAACCGCCGATTGTAGATTGGGCTTTGCCAGAGAGAATTGCTCTGTCCAAACCGTCCATATTCTCGTGGCAGGGAGAATACCGGATCGCCTTCGCCGTAAATGGAGCGTTCAATGTCGAGAACGTTCAAGTTCAACTCGTGCCCCTTGGTGAGCGACGTAGGCCGCGATCCACCAATCATCCAGAGCGACTCCTCAAACTTGGAAACATGTCAAAGCTATGCACTGTCTATCAGTTCTGATGGTGGTGCAGCCAAGTAGGGTGGGCAACGAGTTGCCCACCCTACGAATTAACGGTTTTAGGATTTTGCTCTTTCTTCCCCTGTGCGCCGCCTCGATCAGCCGCAAGGAAGCGGAGGTTTAGGCGAGCACTGTTCGAGTCCCGCAGTGGGGCGCGGGGTGTGCGCCCCGCCAGGTCGAGTTGCGCAGCCCCGCTTGCTTGCGGCTGATCGAGGGAACCCGAAGGGCGGCAAACCGGGGGCGATTTCTTTGGGTTACTTTTCTTGGCAAGACAAGAAAAGTGACTAGCTGTCGGGCTACCCCCGACAACCTCATTCGCCCCACGGTTTCATCAACTCCTGCTTCACACCCAAATGATCGAGTATCCGCGCCACCACAAAATCCACGATGTCCTGCACGCTCTGCGGGTGGTGATAGAAGCCGGGGTTGGGCGGCATGATGACGGCTCCGGCGTGCGACAGCTTGAGCATGTTCTCCAGATGGATAGACGAGAACGGCATCTCGCGCGGCACCAGGATCAGGGTGCGTTTTTCTTTGAGCATAACGTCGGCGGCACGCGCAATTAAATCATCGCTAATCCCGCCTGCGATCTTGCCGAGCGTGCCCATGGTGCAGGGGCAGATCACCATCGCGTCGCCGGGGTTGGAGCCGGATGCCATCGGTGCGTACCAATCCTGAATGCCGAATACTTTCACCTCGCCGCTGAATTTTCCGAATCGTTCCGCAAACAACTGCTCCGCATCCTGCGGGCGGTTCGGCAGCGTGAAATCGAGTTCCTGTTTGGCGACGATCTGTGCGGCTTGTGAATAGATCAGATGCACGCGCTGTCCGCTTTGCAGCAGGCATTCGAGCAGGCGCATGCCGTAGGGCAGGCCGGATGCGCCGGTGAAGGCTAGGGTTATAGTTTGCAAGTCGGATTCTCGATTACGTGTGGGTTGAGAGTATCCGCATTATCCATGAAACGCGCCGCGATCAATCCGTTCACCGTGCCGAAGACCAGTGAGGCGGTGGCGAAAATGGGGATCAGGTAGGCGATGCCGGCGTGCGGGATCAGCCACAGATACACCACCAGCATCTGCCCGGTGATATGCGCGAAGGCGGCGTAGATGCTGTGGCTGACAGGACCGAACCAGCGCGTCGGCAAATGCCGGGCAAAAGCCAGCACGATCAGGCTGAGCACCGCGCCGGACAGGCTGAGAAAAAATCCCGGTGTCAAAAAATTACCGAACAGCAAACTGCCTGCCAACACGCGCAACAGCGACACCCACGCCGCCGTGCGCCAGCCGTAACGTGCCAGCACGATCAGTGTGACGATGTTGGCCAGCCCCGGTTTCACGCCGGGCAGGGGAGAGGGAATAGCGCTTTCCAACACGGTGAGACCGAGTGCCACCGCCGCCATGCGGGCGATGTGGTGGTCTTCGGCAGTTGTTTCCAAGTGGAGGGTATGAGTATTCATGTCTTTCATGCAAAAGCCTTGCAGAAGCGTAGTGAGCGGCCAAGAGTGCAAGGAGCCGCGCAGCGAACGACGAGGCATATCGAATAGATAGACGAGGAGTGAGCGAGCACGCGACACCGCAATCTGGCCGTGTAATAGCTTATGTAAGGCTTTTTAATAATTGAGGCTGTCATATTTCTTTTTGCTGCCGACCAATTCGACACTCACCTGATTGGGCAGGCACAGCGCGATCTCCCCGGCCTGCTGCAACCAGCCTTGGCGCACGCAGTATTGGCGCGGGCTGGGGTCGGAGGCGATGCGCGCCTTGTGGTTCTGTATAGCGATGATGCTGATGCCAAGCGGGCCGGGCACTTCGATCTGCTGATCGCGCGACAACGGCACTACACTCAAGATTTTACCGCCGCCGCGGATGATGGCCTTGTCGGCAAGGTCGCCGCTCCATAGTTTGAATGTGAGCAGCACCACGCAAATACTGCCCAACAAAAGCGTCAGCCAGTCGCCGAGCTTGATGTGCTGCAATGCCGCGCTGAACATGGCCTATTGCGTCAGTTCGCGATGACGCACCAGCACTTGCTGCTGATGCTCGAAATATTGCGCGAGCTTTTCGGCGAGATAAACCGAGCGGTGTTGTCCGCCGGTGCAACCGATGGCAACGGTCAGATAACTGCGATTGTCGGCGACAAAACTGGGCAGCCAGCGTTCCACGAAATCGCGTATGTCGCTAAACATGTCCTGTGCGCCGGGGGTGTTGTCCAGAAATTCGATCACCGCCGTGTCGCGCCCGGTGAGCGGTTGCAGCACCGGGTTATAGTGCGGGTTGGGCAGGCAGCGCACATCGAACACCAAGTCTGCATCCAGCGGGATACCCTGCTTGAAACCGAACGATTGGAATAACAGGGTCAGCCGCGCGCGATCCAGTTTGATGAATTGTTTGATCCAGGCGCGCAGCGCGTTGGCATTGAGCTCGGTGGTGTCGATGTGATGACCGATGTCGCTGATCTCGGCGAGCAATTCACGTTCGTAGCTGACACATTCCGGCAGCGTGCGAACGCCGTCACTGAGCGGATGCAGACGGCGCGTTTCGGAAAAGCGTTTGACCAGCGTGTCGGATTGCGCATCCAGGAACAGCACATGCACGTCCACCCCTTGCTGTTTGATCTGCTGTAACAACGGCGGCAGGCGTTGCACGCTGTTGGCACTGCGCACGTCTATGCTCACCGCGATGTTTCGATAACCGGCACGCTGCAAGTGTTCCACCAGTGCGGCCAGCAGATCGGCAGGCAGATTGTCCACGCAGTAGTAGCCGCTGTCCTCCAGCACCTTGAGCGCGATGCTTTTGCCGGAGCCGGATAGTCCGCTGATCAGGAATAGCTGCACCTTGGGCTCCCGTTTACTCTTCCAGAAGCAGTTGGTCGTGGCGCGAGATGAATTCCTGCATGCTGTCGATGCCGCGCTGCTGCAGCACAAAGTTGCGTGCTGCTGCTTCCACCAATACTGCGAGGTTGCGTCCGGCGACCACCGGGATGTTTACCGTGCTGATGTTCACGCCGAGGATTTCCTGATGCGTGGCGTTGAGCGGCAAACGTTCCATTTGCGACAGATCGCCTCCGGGCGGGCGATGCAGGTGCACGATGAGCTTCAGGCTCTTTTTTCGCCGCACTGCCGTTTCGCCGAACATGGTGCGAATATTCAACACGCCCAGACCGCGCACTTCGAGAAAATCGCGCAGCAACTCCGGGCAGCGGCCCTCCAGCGTATCCGGTGCGATGCGATGCAATTCGACGATGTCATCGGCAACCAATCCGTTGCCGCGCGAGATGAGCTCCAGCCCGAGTTCACTTTTGCCGACCGCGCTCTCGCCGGTGATCATCACGCCGACACCAAGCACGTCGAGAAACACTCCGTGGCGCGTGGTGGATTCGGCCAGCTCCTTGGCGAGATAGTGGCGAATCAGCCACATCAGATGCACGCTGGCTTTGGGGGAAGCGAACAGCGGAATGTGCGACTGGTCGGCAAAATTGATCAGTTCAGGCGGTATATCGGTTGTGCCAGCCACGATCAAACAGGTCGTGCCGTTTTGCTCGATTTGGCAAAACGCGCTGTCGCGCTGTTCCGCGCTCAGACCGCGCAGATAATCCAGCTCGGTCTCACTCAGCACCTGCACCCAGTTCGGGTGGATCAGGTTGAGATGGCCGATGAGTCCCTTGTTGGAGGTGTCGACCTCATCACTGTCGATGATACGATCGGTGCCATCCGCTCCGGCAACACGGCTGAGTTGCAGTCGCTCCTGCTTGTCTTCAAATAATTGCCGGACGTTAACCTGGCTCATGGAATCTCTAAAAATCGTAGCGAGCGGTTTGAGAGCAAGGCGCACGGAGCTTTGCATGGCCATTCGACTAAGCTGGCAAAAGAACGCAAGCCAAGTCGCTGGTCAGCGCAGCGAACGAGACATATCAGATTGATAGGCGAGGAGTGAGCACCGCGCAACGCAGCTATCGAACCGCGTAGTAGATTTTTAGAGGATTCCATCATGTCACGCTGTTCCAGTCATAGAACAATTGATGGATGCTGGCAGTGTCTTTGCAGGCGAGCAGGCGATTGCGGAATTGTGTGTCGCTGAACATTTGCGCCAACTCGCCGAGAATCTGCAGGTGCAAATCGTTGGCGCGCTCTGGCACCAGCAACACGAAAATCAGGTTCACCGGTTGACCGTCAGGCGCGTCGAATGGAATCGGTTGGGAGGTCATTACAAACGCGGCAGTCGCATCGCGCAACTTTGCGATACGTCCATGTGGAATCGCCACGCCTTGTCCCAGGCCGGTTGAGCCGAGCTTCTCGCGTGCGAACAGACTGTCGAATACTTGGCTGCGCGCGATCTGCTGGTTGTTTTCAAACAACAAGCCAACGCGCTCAAACACGCGTTTCTTGCTGGTGGATTCAGTGTCCAACAGGATGTTGTCGGGCAACAGGATTTTGCTGATCAGGTTCATTATGGGGAGTGGATAAAAATGAGCGGCAGCCTTTTATTTAATTCCCCTCCCAAAGGGAGGGGACGATTGCCCCCTCTCCCTGCGGGAGAGGGTTGGGGAGAGGGAAGGAGATGGCATCTTGTCTCCTGGCCGCATCACGATCACTCTTACTCTGCTGCCGCATGCTTGCCGGAATCATCATGGCGACGCGCCGACAGCTTTTCCTTATGTCTCATTACCTGGCGATCCAGCTTGTCCACCAGAGCATCAATCGCAGCGTACAGGTTTTCGTCATCGCATTCCACGAACACATCTTTGCCACTGATGTGTACGGTGGCTTCGGCCTTCTGTTTCAGTTTATCAACGGAAAGGATGATGTTCACGTCTATCACGTTGTCGAAGTGACGTTTGATCTTGCCGAATTTTCCGGTCGCATAGTCGCGAATGGCGGGTGTGATTTCCAGGTGGCGTCCGGTTAGATGGAGGTTCATGGTGTGCTCCTTGTTTAGAGTGATTTACGGAGATTCACCGGGAGTATGCGCAATGCTTCCCGGTACTTTGCTATGGTACGCCGGGCAATTACGATGCCCTGCTGTGCCAAGATTTCTGACATGCGGCTGTCGGTAAGCGGTTTGTGCCCGTCTTCCGCGCTGACCAGTTGTTTGATCAACTCGCGTATCGCGGTGGAAGAACAGGTGCCGCCGCTTTCCGTGGTTAGGCCGCTGCCAAAGAAATGTTTGAATTCGTATATGCCGCGCGGAGTCAGCATAAACTTTTGTGTAGTGCTGCGCGATACCGTGGATTCGTGCAACTCCAGCTCGTCGGCGATTTCGCGCAACACCAGCGGGCGCATCCCGATCTCGCCATGCTCAAAAAAATTTACTTGCCGTTCCACGATGGCTTGCGCGACGCGCAGAATGGTATCAAAACGCTGCTGCAAATTTTTGATCAGCCACTTCGCTTCCTGCAATTGTGTGGCGAGTTGCGAGGAGTTCTTATCGGAGCGCTGCTGCAGGATGTTGGCGTAAATCTGATTGACGCGCAGCTTGGGCATCGCTTCCACATTCAGCCGCGCACGCCATTTGTTTTTGTACTTTTCCACGACCACATCGGGCACCACGTAATCGGCGACGCTTTGGCCGAACTCGGCACCGGGTTTTGGATTCAAGCCGGTGATCAAGTGTTGCGCGGTGCGTAATTCATCGTCCGTGCAGCGCAGCAACTTTTTGATTTTGGAAAAATCGTGTGCGGCCACCAGATCAAGGTGGTGGCTCGCCAGACGAACCGCCAAATCGCGTTGCGGGGTGTCGTCCGGCAAGGCTCTGAGTTGCAGGGCCAGGCACTCGCCCAGATTGCGTGCACCCAGACCGGGTTGATCAAGGTGTTGCAGTTGCACCAGCGCGGTTTCCAGATCATCCAGCGTGATTTCAAGTTCGGCGGGCAACAGCGCTACCAGCTCTTCCAGATTTTGAGCCAGATAACCGTTCTCATCCAGCGCATCGATCAGCAATCCGACCACCTTGCGATCTTTGCCATCCAGTGAACTGGTGGTCAATTGACTATGCAGATGTGCGCGCAGGCTGGCTTGTTCGGCGGCTTGCTCGGGGTAGGTTTCGTCTTCGTCATCCGTGCTGCGCATCGTGCCACCGCCGGTATTCCAGTCGGCGGGCTCGTTGCCAAAAGTATCCGGGCCAAAATCGTCTGCGCCTCGGTCATCGCTATGTGCTTGCTCTGGTTCGTCTGCGGTCGCGGTGCTGCGCGATGCCAAAGATGAGGCATCCGGGGAAAAAGTGCCAGTCGCAGATTCCTCGGCCACTTCCAGCATGGGGTTTTCTTCCAGCATGCGCGCGACTTCCTGATGCATATCCTGCGTGGAGAGTTGCAGCAAGCGGATAGCCTGTTGCAACTGCGGGGTAAGCGTCAGTTGTTGGGAGATTCGAAGTTGGAGAGTGGGTTTCATTGCCTGGTGTTGTACAGGGGGGATCTTCGCGTCACAGCTTGAAGTGTTCGCCCAGATACACTTTCCTTACGCCCTCATTATAGATGATTTCATCCGGCTTGCCTTCCGCCATTACCGAGCCGGCGTTGATGATATAGGCACGGTCACAAATGCCCAAAGTTTCGCGCACATTGTGGTCGGTGATCAGCACGCCGATGCCGCGCTCTTTGAGAAAATGGATGATTTTCTGAATGTCCAGCACGGCGATCGGGTCCACGCCGGCGAACGGTTCATCCAACAGGATGAAACGCGGGTCGGTCGCCAATGCGCGCGCGATTTCCACGCGCCGCCGTTCCCCGCCGGACAGGCTGACGGCGGGATTGTCGCGGATGTGCGTGATGTGCAGGTCTTCCAGTAATTTTTCCAGATAATTTTGCAGGTTATCATCAGTAATGCCTTGAAGTTCCAGCACGGCTTGGATGTTTTGTGCCACCGTCAGGCGACGAAAGATCGATGCTTCCTGCGGCAGATAACCGAGTCCCAGGCGCGCGCGGCGGTGTATCGGCAAATGAGTGATGTTTTGGTCATCAATAAAAATTTCTCCGCCGTCGGCAGCTATCAGTCCCACGATCATGTAGAACGCAGTGGTTTTTCCCGCGCCGTTCGGGCCGAGCAGGCCCACCACTTCACCGCTTTTTACTGACAGCGATGCATCGTGCACCACGGTGCGCGAGCCGTATTTTTTCTTCAGGCCAACTGCGCGCAGTTCACTCATGTTCATTGCGTGGGAGCAAGGGTTGTATCGGGCGTGATGGGTAACGCGCCCGGCGCGGATGGTGATGCCATACTTTTTTTGGGCTTGGGTTGCAGCACGGCGCGCACCCGTTGCGGCGGGCCATTCCCCGAGTTTGCATCGCTGCTGTTAACCTGAAAGATTTCGGTCTTGGAACTGTAAGTAATATGATCGCCGCTTACCTCATCCTGACCGCGCTTGAGGCGCGCTTTTTCGTGGAAGTTTACCGTCTCGCTGCCCGTGTCATATTCGATGCGTTCGCCATAACCTTCCACGTACTCATCCACATCTTCGCGCTTTTGCCGGAACTCGGCGGTATTTCCATACGCCGTGGCGTGCTTGTTGCCGTTCTTGTCCTGCACCACGATGATCTTGTCACCGCGTATCAGCAGCGTGCCTTGGGATAATCGCACATTGCCGGTGAAAGTGCTGATTTTCTGCGCATCGTCCATTATCACCTGGTCGGCATCCAGATGCATCGGTTTGTCGCGGTCGGCGCGTTCGGCAAAACAGGCTGGTGCGCAGAGCAGCAGCAAAGTTGCCAACAATAGTTTATTGTTTGTTCGGTACATATTCGCTTCTAACTTGGGAAAGCAGTTTCAGGGTGCGTGTCTTGTTGTCCATTTCCATGCCTGTCGCATGCACGTTGTTGTGCGCATCGACGATAGTGACAGCACGGTCGGTGCTTGCCAAATCCTGATCCGGGATGATATGCAGATACTCGGTTTGTAATGTAAGTTCATCTTGCTGCACGCTTGCATCACGCAGCACTTCGACAGCGTCGTGCAGAAACACCTCATCGCCTTTGCTGGAGACGGTGCCGCTCTTGGCGGTGGCATGTATTGCCGGTTGTCCTACGGATAACATGGTAATACGCGGCGCTTCCAGTGTAGTGCTGTCGTCATCCGGGTAATGCAGCATTTTTGTTGCAGCCATGACGAAGCGCGGCACACCCTGCTCATTCAGCCTGGTCGCGGAAAATTTTTCCACAATAGCATCGGGGTCGTGGCGTTTGCTGCTGTCAGGCTTGGCAGGATCCGGCAGCACCTGCTGGTTCAGCCAATAGGTGGCCCCCAGCAAACCAAACAATGGTATCAGCGGCAGCCAGTAGCGGGCACGGTGGGCAAAAGTCATTGCAAATAGGGTGCAAGTTGCGCATCCAGCGTGCCTTGCGCCGACATGATCAACTCGCAGGCTTCGCGCACCGCGCCATGCCCGCCACCGCGTTGCGTGACATAGTGGGAATGTTCGCGCACCAGTAGCGGTGATTCAGGCACGCTGATCGCCAAACCGACATGGCGCATCACCGTGAGATCAACCACATCATCGCCCATATAGGCGGCGGCATCACGCGACAGTTTGAGCTTGTTGAGCAGATCGACCATTGCTTCGAGTTTGTGTTCCACACCCTGAAAGACATGCGTGATACCAAGGTTCTTCGCGCGCGCCTCGACGCAACGCGAAGTGCGTCCGGTGATGATGGCAATTTCCACCCCGCTGGCGCGCAGCATTTTCAGTCCCTGCCCATCCAGTGAATTGAAACGTTTGAATTCCTCCCCGGAATCGGAAAAGTACAATCCGCCGTCGGTCATCACACCATCCACATCAAAAGCGATCAAGCGTATCAATTTCGAGCGGCTTAATGGCATGACTTCCTCCTAAAAATATAGACGTAAGACGTAAGTCGGTAGTCGGTAGTCGTAAGTTAAAGGCAACACCAACTACCAACTTACGTCTCACGACTAATAACTGTCTAGATTACTTTAGCGTGTAACAAATCGTGCATATTGAGAGCGCCGACCAGTTTGTTTTGTTCATCCACCACCAGCATCTGGCTGATGTTGAATTGCTCCATCATCTGCACCGCCTCGGCGGCGAGGCTGTCCGGACTGATGCGGCGCGGGTTGGCAGACATCACGCTACGTATCGGTGTGGCATTGAAATCCAGTTTCTTTGCGAGCGTGCGGCGCAGGTCACCGTCGGTATAAATGCCCAGCACATGCTGTTCGGCATCCACGATGGCGGTCATTCCCACGCCTTTTTTCGAGATTTCCAGAATCGCGTCGCCCAGCATCGCGTCCAAACTTACCATAGGTAGGCGCTCGCCGACGCGCATTATATCGCGCACACGGGTGAGTAAGCGTCGCCCCAGACTGCCGCCGGGATGCGAGCGGGCAAAATCTTCCGCACCGAAGCCTTTGGCATCCAGCAATGCCACCGCCAGCGCGTCGCCCAACGCCAACGCTGCCGTGGTGCTGGCAGTGGGCGCCAAACCCATTGGGCAAGCCTCTTTATCCACTGCGGCATTGAGATGCACATCGGCGACTTTGGCCAGGCTGGACGCGGGATTTCCGGTCATGCTGATGAGTTTAGCACCTTGGCGTTTGATGACCGGCACGATGGTCATGAACTCCTGGCTCTCGCCGGAATAGGACAGCGCGATGATGACATCTTCGCTGGTGATCATGCCGAGGTCACCGTGGCTGGCCTCGCCCGGATGCACGAAGTAGGCGGGGGTGCCGGTACTGGACAAGGTCGCGGCTATCTTGCGTGCTATGTGCCCGGATTTTCCCATGCCGCTGACAATGACGCGGCCTTCACAGTGCAAAATGACATCCATCGCGTTTAAAAAATTTTCATCCAGACGTGTGCTTAGAGCCTGTACGGCAGCGGCTTCGATGTTTAACACTTCGCGGGCGAGGTCGAGCGCATGTGGCGTGGCGGAGAGGATTTTATTCATAATTCGAATTATAGCAGTGCGTCTGATTCGCAGTGAAATTTTGAAAGGACGCGCAACTTAGGGCATTATCCGGGCATGGTGACAATGTTGCTTGAACGCGCACATGACTAACTCATTACAACTCCTGCTGATTCTGCTTGCGGTCGCCGTAGGAGTGGTGGTGCTGTGCCGCATTCTGCGCCTGCCGGCGATGCTGGGCTATCTTCTGGTCGGCATCCTGATCGGGCCGCATGCGCTGGGCTGGATACCCGATGCGCCGGAAACCCGCCATCTGGCCGAATTCGGCGTGGTGTTCCTGATGTTCAGCATCGGCCTGGAATTCAGCCTTGCACGGCTGCGTAGCATGCAGCGCCTGGTATTCGGCTTGGGCACTGCGCAGGTGGTAGCCACCATTTTGCTGGTCATGCTCACCTCGCTTTTCTTCGGGCTTGATTGGCGCGCCGGACTGGCGTTGGGCGGTGTGCTGGCGATGTCCTCCACCGCGATTGTCAGCAAGATGCTGGTCGAACGCGCCGAGTTGAACTTGCCGCACGGTCAGAAAATCATGGGTGTGCTGCTGTTTCAGGATCTGGCCGTGGTGCCTCTCATCATCATCATCCCGGCGCTGGCCAGCAGCGGGCAAACCATCTATGTCACGCTCGCCATCGCCCTGCTCAAAGCCGCGCTGGTGTTGGCCGCCCTGCTAATCTTCGGGCAGCGGCTATTACGTCCGTGGTTCCATTTGGTTGCGATGCAAAAATCTTCCGAGTTGTTCATGCTCAACGTGTTGCTGTTCACGCTGGGCTTGGCCTATATCACCGAGCTGGCCGGGCTTTCCCTGGCGCTGGGCGCATTCGTCGCCGGGATACTGATTTCTGAAACTGAATATCGCTATCAGGTGGAAGAAGACATCAAGCCATTCCGCGATGTGCTGCTCGGTTTGTTCTTCGTCACCATCGGCATGTTGCTCGACCTGGGCAGCGTGATCGCGGGGTTTGGCTGGGTGTTGTTGATCCTGCTCATCCTGCTGCCGTTCAAGGCGGTGGTGGTGGCACTCTTGGCGCGCTGGTTCGCCGGTGATTGGAGCGCGGCGATTCGCAGCGGTTTGGGATTGGCGCAAGCGGGTGAATTCGGTTTTGTGCTGCTGACTTTGGCAGGTGGGGTGAATTTGTTGCCTGCGGAAGTGATGCAAAACGTGCTGGCGGCCATGCTGATTTCCATGCTGGCCGCGCCCTTTTTGATACAACATGCCGAAGCTATTGTGCGGCGGCTTTCTCCTTCGGCGTGGATGGATAGTGCCGTGCTGATACACAAGATCGCGGTGAAAAGCATGTCCACTGACGCACACATCATCATTTGCGGCTACGGACGCAGCGGGCAGGCACTATCGCGCTTCATGGCACAGGAGGGCATCCGCTTCATCGCACTCGATCTTGACCCGCGTCGCGTACATGAGGCCGCAGCAGCAGGCGAAAGCGTGGTGTATGGCGACGCCGCCAAGCGCGAAGTGCTGCTCGCCGCCGGGCTGATGCGCGCAAAAACTTTGGTCATCACTTACGACGACAAACACTCCGCCCTCAAGATTCTGCACCATGTAAATCAAATGCGCCCCGATCTGCCGGTGGTGGTGCGCACTGCCGATGATACTTATATCGAAGAACTCAAGAAGGCCGGTGCGGCCGAGGTGGTGGCGGAAGTGACGGAAGGCAGTGTGATGCTGGCTTCGCAGGCTCTGCTGATGTCCGGTGTGTCGCTGAATCGCGTGATTCGCCGTGTCCAGGAAAGCCGCGCAGGGCGTTACGCGGCGTTCAGAGGCTATTTTCGCACCGCCCAAAACGATGAGGATGATGTCGGTGAAAGTTTGCAGCCGCGCTTCCTCAGCGTGCTGCTCAAAGACGATTCCGCAGCAGTGGGTAGAAAATTGGGTGAGGTTGGCCTAGCGGAGTTGAGCGTCGAAGTGAATGCCGTGCGCCGGCGCAACGTGTACGGCGCGCAACCAAGCGAAGAAATGTTGCTTCAGGCTGGAGACATACTGGTGCTGCTCGGGTTGCCGGAAGCGTTGCAGGCGGCTGAGTCGCAACTGCATAAAGGGCAATAAAAAGCCCGCCGAAGCGGGCTGTGTCACGCCGGGTGATTTATTAAACGCCCATGCAAACGGTATAGGTTATTGCATCGCTACCTGCCACTGCGGAAAGATCAATGGCCGTTTGTTGAACCGCCATCGGGCGTGCCCCCGCGTTATTGGCGATTACTCTCATCGAACCAGTGGTGGTGTTGCCATCATCCATCTGTATATCGAGCTGTTTGGCAAACTTGCCCAATATCCCGGCAGAACAAATGACGTAAGTCCCATTAAGGTTAAGCACCGGGTTGTCGGTAACTGTGCCATTGGTAATACCGATAAGGCCACCGGCAGAATTAGTTGGCAGCAAGTCTGCGCCTGCCGTAGGTCCGGGGGCCAAACCAGCGAGACGAACATCTTGCCAGAATAATTGGGTTTCATCGGTGGCGGTTGTGGAATCCCATTTTCCGTTGATGATGCCATTGCCATTGCCATTGCCGGTGGCAACCACATGGCTGACAGCCGCAACGTCATCCCCCGGTAACGCCTTGTACTTGTCCTGATAGCCGTAGATCAACACCGGGAGGTTTCTGAAATCAGTCGCAAGGTTTTTCACCCTGGCGCTGTTGATCAGCTCTTGTCCTTTCAGTACACCGCCGAGCAGCAGGCCGATAATCACCAGTACGATGGCGATTTCGATTAAGGTAAAGCCGGATTGATTGCGTTTCATTATGATAATCTCCTGTTTGTATGTGCCACGCCTGAGTTACAGCAAGTGTTGGGCCAATGCTACATAATTCTTTTGGCTTTGTCACTCCCGCGCAGCAGAGAAGCCATTAAATCAAGCCATTCGACTGAATCAGGTCTGTCATGGCGGATTTCCTGGGATGTTCGAGAGGGACGGTGTGCGACTTGATCGGGGTGGTTTTGACGAGATATTGACAGGGTGATGACGAAATGCTGACGCTGAACATGGGGAATCAATTGCATAGCGGTCGCTGGCTGTTGCTGGCAATGCTCTGGCTATTGCACGGTGCGCTGCTGCTCGGCGTGGAAAGCGCGTGGGCGCATCCGCTACTGCTGACCCACTTCGGCTTGTTCCTGCTCTGGCAGCCGCTGTGGCGCGGCGAGCGCAGAGTGGGGCGTGGCGCGTTTGCATTTATCGCGCTGGCGGCAGCGGCGGCGATGTTCTGGCTGAACTGGTGGACAGTCGCTTTTTGGTTGACCGGGCTGTTTGGTCTGGTTGGCGCGCGCGTATTCGTCTTTCGCGACCGCTGGACGCGCCTGTTGTACCTGTCGGTGATGGCCTACCTGCTCGCGGTGTTGCTGCTCTGGGTGGTGCCGAATTTATTTGCGGCTCAATCCACCATTGAGGCCGGGCGCATCCTGACATGGTATGTACTGCCGTTGCTGCTGCTGGCCATGACAGTTCTGCCGGTTTACAAAGAACTGACCGAAAGCAACCAGACGGTGGACTTCATCTACAGCTTGATGCTGTTCATGTTACTGACCTTGGTGGTGCTCGGCAGCCTCGCCTTTATGACCTTGGGGCGGCTGGATTACCTCGATGCCCTGTTGCGCACCCTGTTCCTGATCGGATTTATCTTGTTGGCATTCGGTGTGCTGTGGAATCCGCGCTTCGGTTTCAGCGGGCTGCAAGTGATGTTCTCGCGCTACCTGTTGAATGTCGGCACACCGTTTGAAAGCTGGCTCGCCCAGTTGACCGAGGCGGTCCAGCGCGAACCCGATGCGGCGGACTATCTGCGCCGCGCCGTTGCTTTGCTGGCGGATTTTCCGTGGCTGTCAGGCTTGTCCTGGCAATCGCCCGACGGAACCGGGCAGCTCGGACAATTCAGCAGACACGCTGCAGTGGTGCAAGAAGGCGGATTGCGCCTGACGCTGTATGCCAAGCAATCGCTCAACCCCACCCTGCTGTTGCATATACACCTGCTCGTGCAATTGATCGGCTATTTCTATCAGGCTAAACAGCGCGAGCAAAGCCTGCGCGACATCACGCGTTTGCAGGCCGTGTACGAGACCGGGTCGCGCCTCACCCACGACCTGAAAAACATGCTGCAATCGCTGCTCTCGCTCACCGCCATCGCACAAAGCCGCGAAGCACGGGCGCAACAATTGTTGCAACGACAACTCCCGTTGCTCACCCAGCGTATTGAGATGACATTACTCAAGCTCCAGCAGCCGCATATTGAGAGCGAAACCCCGCAACTTGCCCTGAACGCATGGTGGGACACCCTGCGGCTGCGCAACCAGTATCAGGTTATTGACTGGCGCGAGCCGGATAGCTTGACGAACAAAAATATTCCCGCTGCCCTGTTCGATTGCATAATCGACAACTTGATCGATAACGTTCTGAGAAAACGCCAATCCGATCCGAACGTCACCATCTCCGTCGAAATTCAACCCGAACCGGTGCGCCTGACCGTCTGCGACAGCGGCGATTCCATACCGGAAAACATTGCCGCAAACTTATTGCGCGGCGTTGTCGTCTCTGAAAATGGTCTGGGGATAGGCCTGTACCAAGCCGCGCGCTGGGCCGAACAGCTAGGCTATCGACTGACGTTGCTCAGTAATCGGGCGGGGAATGTGTGTTTCGAGTTGCGGGATAGCAATGGAATGAAGGAAAGGCGAAATCTGAATTTATAGAGATGGCCATATGTGATAAGCTCCGAGCCGTTGTTATTATGTTTTATTTCGTTTCATGTCTTCCATTTCGGCCTCTTCTCTCGCTGGCGCGCTGCTGCGCCAAGAAGTCCTTGATCTGCACGCTTACCTTGTGCCGGACAGCTCCGGCTACATCAAGCTGGATGCGATGGAGAACCCCTATCTTGTGCCGCCCGCGTTGCGCGGCGAAATCGCCGAGGCGGTCGCTGCAGCTGCCATCAACCGTTATCCCGATCCTGGTGCGGCATCACTCAAGGAAAAAATCCGTGCCGCGATTGGTTTGCCCAAAGGGATGGAGCTGTTGCTCGGCAATGGCTCGGATGAGTTGATCCAGTTGTTGGCTTTGGCACTTAATAAGCCGGGCGCGACGCTGTTGAGTGTGGAGCCGTCGTTCGTGATGTACAAGATGATCGCGATTTTCACCGGGATGCGTTATGTGGGCGTGCCGTTGGCAGCGGATTTCTCGTTGGATTTGCCCGCGACTCTCGCAGCGATTCGCCGCGAACAACCCGCGCTGGTGTTTCTGGCCTATCCGAACAATCCCACCGGCAATCTGTTCTCGGCGGAAGCGGTAGCTCAAATCATCGCGGCATCGCCTGGTCTGGTGGTGGTGGACGAGGCCTATTATGCTTTTGCCAGCGACAGCTTAATTCCGCACTTGGCGCGTTATCCGAATTTGTTGGTGATGCGCACCTTTTCCAAGCTCGGTATGGCCGGGTTGCGCCTCGGTTTTTTGGTGGGTAGCGCGGCGTGGTTGGGGCAGTTGGAAAAGCTGCGCTTGCCGTATAATGTCGGCGTATTACCGCAGTTGGTTGCCGAGAAGTTATTGGTGCATCATGAAGTGTTGTTGCAGCAAGCGGAGCAAATCAAGCGGGATCGTGCAAAACTGTACCAACAGCTGAACGAAATCGCCGCTGTAAAGGTTTACACGAGCGAGGCGAATTTCCTGCTGTTCCGCGTGGCGAATGCGGCGGCGATATTCAATGGTTTGAAACAGCGCGGCGTGCTGATCAAGAACTTGAACGGCGGGCATCCGATGTTGAAAGACTGCTTGCGTGTGACGGTAGGTACGCCAGACGAAAACGAACGGTTTATGGCTGCACTAAAAGAAAGTATGCACGGGGTTAAGTGAGTTTCAGTGCAGGCTTACCTTTCCCCCGCAAGGAGGAGGCCGTGGTTGTAAAGCCACTAATAACAAAGTCAGGCAATCCGTAACCAGCCAAAGGCTGGACGGAATTGACACAGTGGCAACAACCACGCACAGGTTATGTCGGAACCAAAACGCGAGATTTATTGCTACATTACAAGAAACCATTATTCAATCCGCATAGGGCTAAATCATGCGTAGCGCGAAAGTTTCACGCAACACCATGGAAACTCAGATCACAGTTGAACTGGCGCTTGACGGCAGCGGCAAGGCCAAGTTTGATACCGGACTGCCGTTTCTCGATCACATGCTCGACCAGATTGCCCGGCATGGTTTGCTGGATTTGAATATTCTGGCCAAGGGCGATCTGCACATCGATGCGCATCACACCGTGGAAGACATCGGCATCACGCTGGGTCAGGCGTTTAATCAGGCAGTGGGCGACAAGAAAGGATTGCGCCGCTACGGTCACGCTTACATACCCTTGGATGAGGCCTTGACTCGCGTGGTGCTGGACATTTCCGGCCGCCCCGGTTTGGTGTTCAATTGCGAATTCGTGCGCGACAGCGTCGGTGATTTTGATGTGGATCTGATCAAGGAATTCTTTCAAGGCTTCGTCAATCACGCCTTGGTGACATTGCACATCGACAATCTGGCGGGCAACAATGCCCACCATCAGGCCGAGACCATTTTCAAGGCATTTGGCCGCGCGCTGCGCATGGCGTTGGAGCTGGATCCGCGTATGGTCGGCGTGATGCCTTCCACCAAGGGCACACTGTAAATTCAAATGGTAGATGTCGCTATAGTCGATTACGGTATGGGCAACTTGCGCTCGGTCGAACAGGCCTTGCGCAAGGTGGCTCCCACGGCAGAAATTGTCGTCACAGATGACGCTGACACGATTGTAAATGCCAAGCGTGTGGTGTTCCCCGGACAAGGCGCGATGCCGGACTGTATGCGCGAACTGGATGCGCGCGGTTTGCGCGACGCGGTGCTGCTAGCCGCACGCAGCAGACCCTTTCTCGGTATCTGCATCGGCCTGCAAATGTTATTCGAACACAGTGCTGAAGGCGATGTTGCAGGGCTGGGGATTTTGCATGGCAAGGTGGTGCGCTTTGCCAGCAATATGCACGATGCGCAGGGCAATAAACTCAAGGTGCCGCACATGGGCTGGAACCAAGTGCATCATGTGCAACACCCGCTGTGGAATGGCATAGACCAGGATGCGCGCTTTTATTTTGTGCATAGCTACTATGTGCAGCCGCAAGATGCATCATTGGTGCAGGCGACCAGTCAATATTTGCAATCTTTCGTCTGCGCGGTAGCGAAAGATAATTTGTTTGCGGTGCAATTTCATCCTGAAAAAAGCCAAGCGGCCGGGCTTAAACTGCTGCAAAACTTTATGCAATGGAATCCTTAAATTTTTAACATACCGCGATGCTGATTATTCCTGCAATAGATTTGAAAGACGGCCACTGTGTGCGCCTCAAACAAGGTGTGATGGAAGATGCCACAGTGTTTTCAGAAGACCCCGCCGCCATGGCAAAACACTGGTTAGCGCAAGGCGCGCGCCGTTTGCATCTGGTGGATCTGAATGGCGCATTTGCCGGCAAGCCCAAAAACGAAGCCGCCGTGCGCAGCATCATTGAAGCGGTGGGCAGCGATGTGCCGGTGCAACTGGGAGGAGGCATACGTGATCTGGAAACCATTGAACGCTATCTCGACATCGGTGTGACTTACATCATCATTGGTACCGCCGCAGTGAAATTGCCCGGTTTCTTGCATGAAGCATGCGACGCCTTTCCCGGACACATCATGGTGGGTTTGGATGCCAAGGGCGGCAAAGTGGCGGTAGATGGCTGGTCTAAACTCACCGGACATGATGTGGCGGATTTGGCGCACCGTTTTGAAGGCTATGGCGTGGAAGCGATTATTTACACTGACATCGGGCGCGATGGCATGTTGTCCGGCGTGAACATTCCTGCCACAGTCGAACTGGCAAGGCCGCTGCACGTTCCGGTGATCGCCAGCGGCGGCATCACCAATCTGGATGACGTGCGCGCGCTGTGTGCGGTGCGCTCTGAAGGCATCACCGGCGCGATTACAGGGCGTGCGATTTATGAAGGTACGTTGGATTTCAAAGCCGCTCAATCCCTGGCCGATGAATTGATCGGTGCCGATGAACTGACCGGAGCGGCGCGCTAGTCCATGCTCGCCAAGCGCATCATTCCCTGTCTCGACGTGACGGCGGGTAGAGTCGTTAAAGGTGTGAGCTTCGTCGAACTGCGCGATGCCGGTGACCCGGTGGAGATCGCGCGCCGTTATGACGAGCAAGGCGCGGACGAACTGACCTTCCTCGACATCACTGCCAGCTCGGACGATAGAGGAATTATTTTTCGCATCATCGAACAAGTCGCCTCGCAAGTGTTCATCCCGCTGACCGTCGGCGGCGGCGTGCGTGAAGTGGGCGACGTGCGCAATCTGCTGAATGCCGGAGCGGATAAAGTCAGCATCAATACTTCCGCGGTACTCAATCCGCAATTGGTCGCCGATGCTGCCGGACGTTATGGCTCGCAATGCATCGTGGTGGCGATTGATGCCAAGCAAGTTTCGCCGGGACATTGGGAAGTATTCACCCACGGCGGACGCAAGGCCACTGGTTTGGATGCGGTGGCTTGGGCAAAAAAAATGCAGGATTTGGGTGCGGGTGAAATTCTGCTGACCAGCATGGATAGGGATGGGCAAAAAAATGGTTTTGATCTGGCGTTGACCCGATCTGTTACCGACACGCTGGAGATTCCGGTGATCGCCAGCGGTGGCGCGGGTAATCTGCAACACCTTGTCGATGGGGTAAAAAAAGGCGGGGCGGATGCTGTATTGGCGGCGAGTATTTTCCATTTTGGAAAATATACCGTGCAGCAAGCCAAGCAGTTTATGGCGAAGCAAGGCATTGAGGTTCGCTTATGAGCGAAGCGTGGTTAAATAAAGTGAACTGGTCCGCCGATGGATTGGTGCCGGCTATCGCGCAGGATGCCGCTACCGGCCGGGTGCTGATGGTGGCGTGGATGGATCGCGATGCCCTGAAACTGACTTGGCAAAACAACGAAGCGGTATATTGGTCGCGTTCGCGCAAGAAACTTTGGCACAAGGGCGAAGAATCAGGGCATATCCAGAAGGTGAAAGAGATACGTCTCGATTGCGATGGTGATGTGATCCTATTGCAGGTTGAACAACAAGGCGGCATCGCCTGTCATACCGGACGCGAGAGCTGTTTCTACAGCCGTTTGGAACAGGGCAAGTGGGTGGAAGTGGATGCGGTGCTGAAATCTCCTGATGAGATATATAAGAAATGAAACAAGACATTTTACAAAGATTGACCGAAACGCTGGAGACGCGCAAGCAAGCATTGCCCGAAAGCTCCTATGTCGCCAAGCTATTCAGCATGGGCGAGGATGCCATCCTGAAAAAAGTCGGAGAGGAAGCCACGGAAGTTATTCTTGCGAGCAAAGAGGGCGACAAAACACATCTGGTGTATGAAACTGCCGATCTGTGGTTTCATTGCATGGTGCTTTTAGCGCAGCATGGCTTGAGCGCGGCGGACGTGCTGAACGAACTGGCGCGCCGCGAGGGTTTGTCGGGCATTGCCGAAAAGGTTGGCCGGAAAAAGGACTGAGCATGAGTGACTGTTTATTTTGCAAAATCGCACGCGGTGAAATTCCTTGTCGCAAGGTGTATGAAGACGATGAGTTGTTCGCCTTTCATGACATCCATCCGGTCGCGCCGGTGCACTTCATGCTGATCCCCAAGCTTCATCTGGCTTCGTTGATGCAGGCCGAAAATGCCCATGCCGCCTTGCTCGGCAAGATGTTGTTGTTGGCACCCAAGCTGGCAAAAGAACAAGGATTGGACAATGGTTTTCGTACTGTGATCAACACCGGCAAGGGCGGCGGGCAGGAAGTATTTCATTTTCATATACACATCATCGGTGGCGGCAACATCCCGCCCATGGTGCGGCGCAATTAATATTTCAAGGAGAACGAGATGGGCGGATTAAGTATTTGGCATTGGCTGATAGTGTTGCTGGTGATCGTGTTGATTTTCGGCACCAAAAAATTGCGCAACATCGGCAGCGACCTGGGCGGTGCGGTAAAGGGTTTCAAGGAAGGCATGCGCTCCGAGGATGAAACCGCCAAACAGATTAAAGAAGACGGTCAAACCATCGAAGGTGAAGTGAAAGACAAGAAAACGACTAACATTTAAGCCTATCCTTACGGCTGGCAAAGATGTTCGACTTCAGCTTTTCAGAATTGATGGTGGTCATGGTGGTGGCACTCATCGTCATCGGGCCGGAACGCCTGCCGAAAGTGGCGCGCACCTTGGGGCATCTGTGGGGACGCGCGCAACGCTATGTGAATGGCGTGAAAGCCGACATCGAGCGCGACATGGCGGTTGAAGAGTTCCGCCAGTTGCAGCAAAAAGTGCAAGCCGAAGCCGGCGCGCTGGAGCAATCGGTAAAGCAAGTGACACTGACAGCGGATCAACAAGTGCAACAAATCAATGCGGCGGTTGCACAGCTTTCATCATCCGGGCAAACAACGCAACTGCCGTCGCCCACCGCCGACCCATCCTCGACGCTACCCGCCAATAAATCCCAATGAACACTGGCGAAAGTTTCATCGCGCATTTGGTGGAATTGCGCGCCCGCCTGTTGAATGCCGTGGTGGCTGTGCTGCTGGTGTTCATCTGCCTGTTTCCATGGGCATCCGACCTCTACACTTTGTTGGCGCAACCGCTGTTGACCAAGCTGCCCAAAGGCGGGCAGATGATCGCCACCGATGTCACCACGCCATTCTTCGTGCCGCTCAAAGTGGCATTAATGGCCGCTTTTCTCATTGCGCTGCCTTACATCCTTTATCAGATCTGGCGATTCGTTGCCCCAGGTTTATACGCACACGAAAAACGTCTGGTGTGGCCGCTGATCATCGCCAGCACGATATTGTTTTTTTGTGGCATGGCGTTTGCCTATTTCGTGGTATTCCCGGTGGTGTTCGGCTTCATTACCGCCAGCGCGCCACAGGGCGTGGCAGTGATGACCGACATCGACAAATACCTGAGTTTCGTGCTCACCATGTTCATGGCGTTCGGTATCACTTTCCAGGTGCCGGTGGCAGTGGTGCTGCTGGTGCGCATGGGCTTCGTCACCGTCGAAAAACTCCGCGAAATCCGTCCCTACATGGTGGTTGGCGCATTCGTAATCGGCGCGATATTCACCCCGCCTGATGTGGTGTCGCAATCCATGCTGGCGATGCCATTATGGCTGCTTTATGAGGCTGGAATCGTGGTCGCCGCGTGGGTTGGCCGCGGCAAGGTGAAAGAAACTGGGGCGCAATAAAAGCCAACACTGCTTCGTTTTACTGCGTCCTCGGCTTCGGACGTTTGCCGATCTTCACCTGTAAACCTATGGTTGTCCCGTTGCGTATCAGTTTGATCAGGACAACTTTGCCGGGTGGCAGGTTGGCTACTGTATCCAGCATGGCACTCGAGTCATCAATGATTTTGTCGTCTATCGCAATCAGAATATCTCCAGTCTTTACGCCCGCATGCTCTGCCGGACTGTTGCGTATCACTTCGGTGATCAACACGCCTTTGGTGTCGCCGAGTTTGAATGACTCGGCCAATTCCGGCGTGAGTTCCTGCACCCCTGCGCCGACCCAGCCGCGCGTGACGGAACCGTGCAGGATGATTTGTTCCATGGTCTTTTTCGCAGTGCTGGCGGAAATGGCGAAGCCGATGCCGAGCGATCCGCCATTCGGCGAATAGATTGCGCTGTTGATGCCGATCAAATTGCCGTTTCCGTCTACCAAGGCACCGCCGGAATTGCCCGGGTTGATTGCGGCATCGGTCTGGATGAAGTTCTCAAAGGTGTTGATTCCCAGGTGTTCGCGCTTGAGCGCGCTGACGATACCCATGGTGACCGTTTCACCCACGCCAAACGGGTTGCCGATGGCGAGCACCATGTCGCCTACATGCGCTTGTTCCGGATGACCAAAGGTGATGGCGGGAAGGTTGCCGGGCAGCTCGATTTTGATCACCGCCAGATCGGTTTCCGGATCGGAGCCGATGACGTGTGCCTTGGCCTTGCGACTATCGGACAGTGCGACCTCGATTTGATCGGCGGCTTCCACCACATGCTGGTTGGTAAGGATGTAGCCATCCGGACTGACGATCACGCCGGAGCCGAGGCTGGAGCTGCTTTGCGGCTCGTCATCTCCTTGGTCGCCGAAGAAAAATTTGAAGCGCGGATCTTCCATGAAAGGATTGACCGGTGTCTTGATGACGGTGCTGGTAAAGATGTTCACCACGGCAGGCATGGCTTTTTGTGCGGCGGCACTCAAGCCCATAGCCGGGGATTTGTTGCCGCTGACCAGTGGTGTGTTTTCATACAGGGTGACCACACCGCTGCGTGCCGCGTTCGGCAGCAACTCCGGCTTGAGGGTATGAATAATAAACAGCAGCGCCAGCGCGATAGTGACGGTTTGGGTGAATAGAAGCCAATGTTTACGCATGATATGATGAACTCGCTTGTGGGAACCTCTAAAAACCCATATTTCATCCCACCTACTGTGTTGCGCTAAAAATTTCTTGCTTGTATATCAAACAATATACGGCACTGCGAAATTTTTATCGCGCCTTGCATTTGGGTGAACTATGAATTTTTTTAGAGACTCCCTTGTCTCAATTGATGAAGGGAATGTTATGTTGCTTAATGAATTGCGCGATTATAACGCAAGCCTGCTGCAAACCAATCTGTTCAAAGATTACTGCCCGAATGGTGTGCAGGTGGAGGGTCGTGTGGAAGTGCGGCGTATCGCAACCGGGGTGACGGCTTCGCAGCAGGTGCTGGACGCGGCGATCGCGTGGGGTGCGGATGCGATTTTGGTGCATCATGGTTATTTCTGGCGCAACGAAGAGGCCACTATTGTCGGCATCAAGAAAAAACGCATCGCGCAGCTGTTGCGCAACGACGTGAGTTTGCTGGCCTATCACCTGCCGCTCGATGCGCATGCCGAACTGGGCAACAACGCACAACTCGGCAAGTTGCTCGGTTTGGTAGAGCAGGGCAGGTTTGGGGAACAAAACATCGCCTGTTTGGGTTCGTTAGCGCAGCCTCAGACGCTGGCACAATTCACCCAGCAGGTCGGGCATGATTTGCAGCGCTCACCACAAGTCATCGGGGATGGTAACAAGAGCATATACAAAGTGGCGTGGTGCAGCGGCGGCGCACAAGGCTACTTTGAAGCCGCCATCGCTCAGGGCGTGGATGCATATATCACCGGAGAAATTTCCGAACAGAATTTTCATCTTGCCAACGAAACCGGCGTGGCCTTCATCGCCGCCGGGCATCACGCTACCGAGCGCCTTGGTATCCAGGCGCTGGGAGAGCATCTGGCAAAACAATTCGGTCTGGAGCATCGCTTTTTCGATCAGGCCAATCCAATTTAATCGCCCCGGTTTAAATCCCCCTTTAGAGGTTCCCTTTAGTCAGTTTGCTGCGCAACTGATTCAGCGAAACAGTCATGCTGCGCGGCGCATTTTGCAGTGCGGCATTGGCTTGTGTGATTGCGGTGCCGTAGTCTATCAGCAGCGTTTTCAGAATAGCTTCCATATCACCCAATAGTTGTTCAGGCCGGTGTGCGTAACGCAGCAGGAAATCTTTGCGGCGCGGATGAAACGCTGTCCACTGCCAGGCAAGAAAGCTTTCATTGTTCTTGAAACCGGCGTTTTGCAGCGACTCTTTCAGGCTGATTACGGCAGGCAATCCGAGTTGATCAGGCGAGGGTGCGGCACTCCACATCAAGCCAAAATAAACACGCCATTCCCCGCCCAGGTATTGCTGCTCCATCATCGGACGAAGGTAAAGCGGTTGTTCCGTATGCGTGGTGCAATGTAATCCGACCATGCTATCCGGTGCGTTCTTGTCTTCGGTAGGCTCGACGTGCCATGCCAGTTCATGTTCTTTGATCAGGGCATTGAGGCGTGGCAGCAATTCCAGCCAAAGGCGATTGTTCATTTGCTCGCGAAGCCTATCCATCTGCTCGGCAACGGAGAGACCCAATGGCAAATTTTCTGTTTGGGCAAAAAAATCCAGTACAGCTTGTTCTTCATTCATGGTGTCATATCCTAAGCGGCCCAGCATTGAAAAGGTATATAAGCAATTACTGTAATTCTGTGCGGCATATAACTTTTTTTGTCATGCCGGGGATGAGTTGCAATATTCAGTGTTGACTTTATTTTTCAGAGTAGACATTATTCGTCCGTGTAGTCGCGCCGCGCTCATCCAGACGGAAAAAAACCAAGGCAGATGATAATTACTATCGCGACACAACGCATCAAAAAATAATCCGATTTACCTGTTCTATCATGCCGGCAATAAGTTTGGTGTGGGATCATTTGTTTGCTGGGGGAGTCCTTACGATGCAACGTTTTTTACGTTTGTCTGTTTTGCTACTGGGATTGTTTGCTGCAGCGAGCAGTTATGCAGCCGATGCCCCGCCACCCGCCCTTACGACCGAGGATGACTTAGGCCCGGCTATCGAGCAGCCGATCGAGTTCCCCCACTTTCGCCATGCCGGCGATGCCGACAAAGGCGGAATGCAGATCAACTGCATGTACTGTCATACCTACGCCCGGCGCAGTTTGGTAGCGGGTATTCCGCCCATTCAAAAGTGCATAGGGTGCCATCAAAGCATCGAGTCGGTACGCGAAACTCCGCGCATCAAAAAATTATTCGAATACTGGGATGCCAAGAAAGCCATTCCCTGGAAGAAGGTGCATGATCTTCCGGACTACGTGCGTTTCAGTCACGAGCGCCATATCAAACGTTTTATCTTTCAGTTAAACCGCCCGGTTCAAGAAGTTTGCGGCTATTGTCACGGCAATGTCAAAGAAATGACGGTGGCACGCCGCAGCAAGTTACTCTCTATGGGTTGGTGCGTCAGCTGTCATCAGCAGGATCATCCGGTCACCGATGAGGGCGGTACGCCTATCGGCAATCAAGCGTACTGGTACAGCATGCATAAGCCGCCTGTTGATGCGTCGGGCATTATTAAAGCTAAAGGCCCGAACGACTGTTCGGTATGCCATAAATAGTAGAGAGGTTGTGATGATGAACAGTGGTTCCGTAAAACATTTGGCCGGGCACCCGTTTGATCGGCGTGATTTTCTGAAGGTGCTGGGCTGGGGCGGTGCGGCGGTTGCATTGAGCGGCTGCGGCAACGGTTCAGTCGAGGATGGCAAGGAAACTGTAGTTTCGTATGTTGAAACGAATGACTACATGATTCCCAGTATCAGCGTGTACTTTAATTCGACCTGCGCGCAGTGTGATGCGGGCTGTAGCATCACCGGGCGCATACGCGAAGGGCGCGTACTGAAGCTGGAAGGTAATCCCAATTCCGCGATCAATCGCGGCAAGACGTGTGGCCTGGGGCAGGCAGGTGTGCAACACCACTACAATCCTGACCGTGTGCGCGAGCCGTTGTTGCGGAATGGTGACCAAGGCGAAGCCATCACTTGGGAAAAGGCCTATGCGCTGATCGCCGAAAAGCTCAACGGTGTGAGCGGCGAAGAGATCGCTTTTTTGACCGGCGGCGTGAGCGGTCATCTCAAGGTGTTGCTGGGCAATTATCTGGACAGCTTCGGCAGCAAAAATCATTTCGTGTATGAAGCGGTCGGGCCGGCTGTGCTGCGCGCTGCCAACAAGAAGTCTTACGGCGTGGAAATGCCGCGCTTCAACATCAATAAAGCCAAGGTGGTGCTGTCGTTCGGTGCCGACTTCCTGGGTGCATGGATTTCCCCGGTGCATTTCTCGCAACAGTATGCGCAGTTCCGCAAGGGTGTGGATGGTCAGCGCGGCGTGTTGGTGCAGATCGAATCCAAGATGACCTTAACCGGTGCCAATGCGGATCGCTGGCTGGTGGTGCGTCCGGGAACGGAAGGTATTCTGGCTCTGGGTATCATCAATGCGCTTGGCACTGCGACTGGCGATATTGCCGCTGCAGTGAAGGGTTATGACAAGGCGCGCGTCAGCAAGGATACCGGCGTTTCGGCAGAGCAGATCGATAAGATCGTCGCCTTGCTGAAAGAGCGTACCCCTAGTCTGGTATTGGCGGGCAGCGCGGCAGAAGGTTATGCGCATGGTTCGCAAAATGCCGCCGCGATCAATCTGCTCAACCAGGTGTTGGGCAATGTCGGCAAGACAGTCGAAGCTGCTGCGGTAGTGCCATTTCCGCAAATGGCTCCGGCAACCGGTAATACCTTCGCGCTGAAGACGCTTAACGATGGTTTGAATGCGGGCAAGTACAAGGTGCTGTTCAGCTACGCAGCCAATCCGGTATTCACCGCGCCGGGTGCGATGAAGTTCAAGGACAATCTGGCCAAGGCAGGCTTCAAGGTGGCGTTTACCCATTACCTGGATGAAACCGCCATGCAAGCTGATTTGGTGTTGCCATTGGATTCGGCGCTGGAAGACTGGGGAACACAGGTTCCCGAGTACATGGCGGAAGGCGCGCAAATCAACATTCAGCAGCCGCTGATGGAAAAGCTGCACGCCAATACCCGTGGCATGGGCGATATTTTGTTGGCTTTGATCAAGCTGCGTCGCGCCGATGACTACAAAAAATACGATGATTACTATGCTTACCTGCGCGCAGCCGTGTTGCAAAACAAGGGTGCGTTGGGCGGCGGCGTTGCTGATGACGATACCTTCTGGAACGAGACGCTGAGCAAAGGCATCATCAAGCTGGCGAGTGCTGCGCACGCATTGTCCGGCAAGGCCGGTGCGGCGGGCCTGTCGCTGCCGGCACCTTCTGCCATCGATGCGCAATATCCGTTGCAACTGATTCCATCCGTGAACGCGAGCCTACGCGATGGGCGCAATACCAACCAGCCCTGGCTGCAGGAATCGCCTGATCCATTGACCACTATCGTGTGGGATTCCTGGGTGGAAATTCATCCCAGGAAGGCCGCTGAGCTGGGAATAGTAGAAGGCGATATCGTTGAAGTGACCGGCAAAAACGGCTCGATCAAAGTGCAGGCATATCTGTTCCCGGGGATACATCCTGATGCGATTTCAATACCGCTGGGCCGCGGTCATGAAGCGCTGGGCCGTTATGCCAAGGGTTATGGCGTGAACCCGTTCCAGATCCTGGATATGGTGTTCGACAAAGAAACCGGTGAATTGGCGCTGCACGAGACGCGCGTTAAAGTCAGCAAAACCGGATCGCGCGTGATCGTGGTTAAAGATGAAGGCCCGGCAGGCGGCAGTCAAATGGGCAAAAAGATTGCCGCGCGCTTGCCCAGCGATAAAGTTAAGCTTTCGGAGGAGGTCTATTATGTCGGTTAGCAATCTATTGGAAAATTGGTCGGATTTTCGTCACACCCACCCGGTGGACGATGTGCCGCACAACCCCTACAAATGGGCGATGAGTATCGATCTGGACGCGTGTAGCGGTTGCAATGCGTGCAGCGTCGCTTGCTATGCGGAAAATAATCTGCCGGTGGTGGGCAAGGATAAATATGCGCATGGCTATGCGATGCACTGGATGCGCATTGAACGCTACTGGGATGAAGATGGCCGTGACTTCCCCGATCAGGGCGCACAATTTCTGCCGATGATGTGTCAGCAATGCGAAGCCGCTCCATGCGAAACGGTTTGCCCGGTGGGTGCGACCAACCATACGCCGGACGGAATAAATTCGCAGATTTACAATCGCTGCATAGGTTCGCGTTACTGTGAGGCGAACTGTCCATACAAAGTGCGTTACTTCAACTGGTATGACTACCCCACCACCGACAACGTCTGGCCTGCCGAGATGAATCAGCAACTGAACCCTGATGTGACGGTGCGCGGCAAAGGCGTGATGGAAAAATGCACGTTCTGTATCCAGCGGGTGACGGTGGCCAAGAACAACGCGAAGAACGAAGGCCGTCTCGTGCATGACGGTGAAGTGTGGACGGCGTGTCAGCAAGCCTGTCCAACGGGCGCCATTACTTTCGGCAATCTGGTTGACCCCGAATCCAAAGTGCACAAGCAATGGCAAGCTCAACAAGTCGAGTTGGCTAAAGATGCGCAAACCAAAGACAAGGAAGAGGGCGGGAGTGAGTTGCGCGGTTATCGTATTTTCGAAGAGCTGCGTCCCTATCCCTCGGTCATGTATCTGGAGCGCGTACGCGAAAGTGCCGTTTAATCCGAAAAACTTTTGGCCGGGCACCCGGTTGGCAACATTACTGCAATTTCTTTAGGAAATAACAATGAAAGATATCAGCGAAGACATCGCTTGGGCGAAGATCAATACAGATGTGCTCAAGAGTTTGGAAAATCCCAGAAAGTTGTATTGGGTAATATTGTTAATCGCGATTGCCATGGTCGGTGTCGCCGCGGGTTGCGAGGTATATCAATACAATACCGGGATGGGTGTCTCCAACAAGAACAACACTCATGTGTGGGGTTTGTATATCGCCACCTTCATCTTCTGGATCGGCATGAGCCACTCCGGTACTTTGCTGTCGGCGATTCTGCATTTGATGCATGCCGACTGGCGCAAGCCGATTTATCGCTTTGCGGAAGCGATGACCACCTTCTCGCTGATGACGGCCGGATTATTTGTGGCGGTGCACCTGGGTCGTGTGTGGCAGATTTACTACGCCTTGCCTTACCCGAACGGGCGCCAGGTGTGGCCGAATTTCCAGTCGCCGCTACTGTGGGACGCGATGGCGATTTTCACTTATCTGAGTTCGTCGATCCTGTTCCTGTATGTAGGAATGATTCCCGATCTGGCCATCTGCCGCGACCACCTGCATCCGGGTTGGCGCAAGACGCTTTACACCGCGTTGTCGCTGGGTTGGGAAGGGACCGATCGCCAATGGCGCAATTTCCGCGTCACCTACCTGACGATCGCCTGCTTCCTGATCCCGCTGGCCGTGTCGGTGCATTCCATCGTGGCATCCGACTTTGCGATGTCGCAACAACCCGGCTGGCATATCACCTCATTTCCCCCGTACTTCGTGGCAGGTGCGTTGTATTCCGGTTGTGCCGCGATCATCACGCTGTTCATCATCCTGCGCTACGTGTTCAAGTTTGAAGAATACATGACGCTGCCGATTCTGAAGAAGATCGTGCGTTTGACTTTCGCGATTGCCATGGTGTGGACTTACCTGAATCTGATCGAGTACGCCTCGGTCTGGTATGGGCATGACCAGGCCTCCAAGGATGTGTTGATCCAGAAAGCCACCGGCGTTTATGCGCCGTTCTGGTGGATGATGAATTTCTGTGGTTCTATCGTTCCGCTGATACTCTTTTTCAAACGTTTCCAAACCCACATTCCGGTGTTGTTTGCAGTGTCATTGTTGTTGAACATGGGCATGTGGCTGGAACGCTGGATGATCGTTGCACCGACTTTTTCGCATGGCTACTACCCATGGACATGGGATCATGACCAATGGCCGAGCCTTGTGCAGTGGGGCATGGTGTTCGGTAGCTTTGGCTGGTTTACTTTGCTGTTCATGGTGTTCTGCAAGGTATTCCCGTCGGTCTCCATGTATGAGGTGAAGGAAATGGTTTATCACCGCAGTCAGGCAACTAAAAAGCTGGAAGTAACCGGAAATCTGGCAGCAGCCGGGAAGGGGGCACACTAAATGAGCAAACGTCATTTACTCGCGCTATTCAGCAATTTCGACGAAGCCGAGGCTGTGGTCAGGGAGTTGCGCAGTGTCAGAATTAAAGGCTTCGATGCTGATAAAGACATGATTGTGAAATCGCCTATCGAGCATCCGGAAGTGGAAGAGTTTTTGGGTGACAAGCCGGTCTATGTGCAGTGGTTCACCTTGGGTGGGGCACTGACAGGCGGTTTGCTGGCGTTCTTTTTGATCTCTGGCTCACAAGCCAACTTCTTTTCGCAAGTCAAGGGCGGCAAGCCCATTGTGCCGTTTCCGCCCAATTTCGTGCTGACCTACGAGATGTTTATTTTGGGCGGTGTGTATATCTCCATTCTTGGTTTCCTGATTTGTGCAGGCTTGCCTGCCAGTCGTTCGCCGTTGTATAGCGCCAAGGTATCCGAGGATCAAGTTGGTATTTTGGTACAGGCTGATGAAGCTGCCAGCAGTACTTTGAAGTCAATTTTCATTAAACACCAGGCATTGGAAATTCAGGAAGAGGCGGGGAAATGAAAAAGTTATCCTTAGCAACCGCATTGTTGCTTGCTCCTATGTTTGCGCATGCGTGGCCGTGGTCTATGGACATGGTTAATCAGATCAGTGTCAAACCCCAGGAAAGTGTTGATCCGGCCAACCCGGGCATGAATCCTTTTCCGAAACGTTCAGTGCCTGTTCCAGGTACTGCTACGTCTTCGATAGAGGTTAAGGATAAAGACGCTGCGTTCAAGCTGGCCAACCCTGTTCCAGCAGATAAAAAATCGGTCGACATGGGTGGTCGTTTGTTTGGGATTTATTGCGTTCCTTGTCACGGTCAGTCCGGTACTGGCGATGGGCTGGTTGGGGCTAAATTGATTCTGAAACCCTGGAATCTGACCCCGAGCAGTGATATGCATCCCTGGGATTCCAAAGACTACCCTGATGGTTACATTTTCGGCATGATGACCTTCGGCGGTGCGGTGATGCCGATTTATGCCATTGATATGAGCCCCACCGAACGCTGGCATGTCGTAAATTACATCCGCAAAGTGCTGCAAAAAGCACCTGCTACTGCGGCTGCAGCGCAGACAAAATAGGAGACGGTCAAAATGTTTTCATATAGTAATTGGTCGGTTCTGACCGTGAATTTTTTGGTGGTGCTGTATCTGGCTCTGAGTGGCGTGACACTGTGCGCCGTGTTGCATCTGGTGGGTGCGCGCTGGAGATATGAGATTCGCCTATTGGCAAGTTCCCTGTTCGCCTTGTTTCCGTTAGCGTTTGTGTTGCTGATGGTGTTATTGGCTAACGGCGAGTCGACTTTCCCGTGGTTGAAAGAAACCGGCGAACATGCGCATCACATTCCGGCATGGCATAACTACACTTTCCTGGTGGTGCGCGAAGTGCTCGGAATGCTGGCGGTAATGGCGATACACTGGGTGTTCATCCAGCGTCAAGCCGTTAGCGAACGCAGCACAGAAGACGCGGCACGCTTCCATGTCATTGCCTGTTGGGTTCCCTATGTTTACGTATTGTATGGCACGATGGTCGCGTGGGATTTTGAAATGACCATGCTGCCATCCTGGGAAAGCGCGATCTATGGCATGCAACATTTCGTCAGTAATTTCGGCATGTTCCTGGCGTTCCTGGTGATCTGGATTTTCGCCTTGAACAGCCGCGATAGACTGGTGCGACCGGTAGAGACATATGTATACAACTACATCGCGCAATTACTGTTTGCCTTTACGCTGTTGTGGACTTATACCTTCTTCGCGCAATACCTGACCATCTGGTATGGCAACTTGCCCGATGAAAGGAATCGTATGGTTGGCATGCAAGATGGCGATTACACCTTTATTTTTTGGGCGATGTTTGTGCTGAAATGTATAATTCCATTTTCTACGCTTGCCATGACGTACACACGACACAATGTCAAAGCGACTGCGGCTGTTGCCGTTTGTATCATCATTGGCACGTTATTCGAGCGCTACGTTTGGATAGGCGGCGTTAAGGGAGGCGTTGGGCCATATCCGATTTTAGCCGCGATAGTGGTCAGCGGTGTGGTCGCGACTATCGGTTTTTTCCTGGTGCGGATGCGTTTGCAAAGCATCCAATTGGTTAAAGGGTAATCAGTATTTATGATGAGATTGTATTCAGGGACGTCTTGCCCCTATAGTCATCGCTGTCGGATCGTTCTGTTCGAGAAGGGTATGGATTTTGAGGTGATTGACGTGGACTTGATGAACAAGTCTGAAGATGTCGCGGCAATCAATCCCTATGGCAAAGTGCCGGTGCTGGTGGAGCGCGATCTGGTGCTGTATGAGGCGAACATCATCAACGAATACATAGATGAACGTTTCCCGCATCCGCAACTGATGCCGCCCGATCCCGTCATGCGTGGCCGTGCACGGCTGTTCCTGCATCGCTTCGAACAAGAGTTATACAGTCAAGTTGAAGTGATAGAGCATGGTATGCCCAAGGCGGCCGATAAGGCGCGCGCAATCATTCGCGACAATCTGACCCAGCTCGCGCAGATATTGGCCAATCAAAAGTTTTTGTTGGGCGATGAGTACTCCATGCTGGATGTGGCGATCGCACCGCTGCTATGGCGACTCGATCATTACGGCATCCAGATGGGCAAGGATGCTGCGCCGCTGATGAAATATGCCGAGCGGTTGTTCTCTCGTCAAGGCTTTATCGATGCACTGACGGCCTCCGAAAGAGCAATGCGCAAGTGAGCGATTTATCCACGCGCCCGTACCTGATTCGCGCGATTTACGAATGGTGTGTGGATAGCGGGTTGACTCCCTATCTGGCCGTCCGTGTCGATGAGCATACCGAGGTACCGCGTTCTCATGTGAAGGACGGCGAGATCGTCTTAAACCTCAGTGCTGATGCGGTGCGCAACCTGCAGATGGGCAACGAGATGATCACCTGCACCGGACGATTTGGCGGTGTGCCATTCGATCTCATGGTGCCTGTAGTGGCGACCATTGGCATATTCGCCAAGGAGACGGGACAAGGGTTGGTGTTTCAAGGCGGCGACCCGCAACAACCGCCACCATCTTCGAATGGTGGCGATGGAGGACCTAAGCCAATACCGCACAAGCCCGACTTGAAAATCGTGAAATAAAAAAAGCCGCATATCCTGCGGCTTTTTTTGCTTTGCGCGCTTGCCGTTACACAGTAGCTTGAGCCAGCGTCGTATGCATCTTGCTCATAGCCTTTTGCTCGATTTGACGGATGCGTTCAGCCGACACGTTGAACTCGGCGGCCAAGTCATGCAGCGTCGCGGCGGCACCCTCTTCGCACAGCCAACGCGCCTCAACGATGCGGCGGCTGCGTTGATCCAGACCCGCCAAGGCATTTGCCAAGCCGGATGTTTGCAGGCGCTCTCGTTCGGCTGTTTCCAAAATCTGCGACGGCTCATGCTCCGCGTTATCGGCCAGATAATTAATCGGCGCGTAGCATTCATCGTCATCGCTTCCGCTTGGTTCCAGCGCGACCTCATGCCCGGCGAAGCGTGCTTCCATTTCCACCACATCGCGTTCACTGACGTTGAGCTGCTGCGCGATCTCGCTGATTTGTTGCGGCTTGAGCGGCTCCAAACCCTTCTTCATGCTGCGCAGATTGAAGAACAGTTTGCGCTGCGACTTGGTGGTGGCGATCTTCACCAACCGCCAGTTGCGCACCACGAACTCGTGAATCTCGGCGCGTATCCAGTGCAGCGCGAACGACACCAGGCGCACCCCGCGTTCCGGGTCGTAGCGTTTCACCGCTTTCATCAGTCCGATGTTGCCCTCCTGAATCAGATCGGCTTGCGGCAGCCCATAACCGGCATAACCACGCGCCACGCTGACCACCACGCGCAAGTGAGAGAGCACCAACTCACGTGCGGCATCCAGGTCATTCCCGGTTTTGAAGCGCGTCGCCAAGGCAAACTCCCTCTCCTGCGATAGAAGCGGGAAGCGGTTTACTGTTTGGACGTAGCCTTCCAAGCTGCCAACGGCAGACGGTACGGGCAAATTCATTGTGGCATTCATTGTGTTTCCTCCTTAACGGGATAATTCTAGCACTCGCGAGGTTGGAGTGCCAAGGTGGAAAATGGTTCGATGCAGGATTCTGGAGTATGAGCGGCAGACTGCAGCGCATTCAATACGAAGCGTATGGGAGCGATTATATGTTCCAGCGCACACCCCAATACTATAGAATCTCTTAACTTATGTGCGTTACCGTACAAAATTTAAAATTTCAAACTGAGACACTACCCATCAGTCGGATGGCTATGCGAAGCTCATCAACTGTATTCTTAAAACTCTTTGGGAAAAAGGCATGAAAAAAATCATTCTCTCGGGTGCCCGGACAAAAGTTTTTTGTCTTCTGGCAAGCGTAATGGCTGCTGTGACTTTTGCGTCAGAAGTATCGGCGCTGCCCTTGTTCGCTCGTCAAACCGGCATGGTTTGTTCCGCGTGTCACTTCCAACACTTTCCAATGCTGAATGGCTTCGGCCGTGCATTTAAGTCCGCCGGCTACACCATGATGGGCGCGCAAGAAAAAGTGGAGGGCGAAGGTTTGGCCATTCCCAACACCTTGAACATGGCCGTGCTGGCTACTGCAGGTTATGAAAAAACCAATCAGGCCGCTGGTATTGGCTCCAAAAAAACAACGGGTGATGGCGCATTCTATGTGCCGGGCACCGGCGGTGAGCTGTCCCTGTTCTTTGGCGGCCGGGTAAGCGAGAACGCCGGTTTCCTGGCTGAAATCGGTACGGGTGGGGCTGTGGCAGGTACTACTGTTACTGCCGCTCAAAGCTCTGCCAAGTTGCCTATCCTGTTTGAAGTGGCAACTTCTCAGTTCAAAGTGACAGAAGGCACGCGTGTAGGTGTCATACCGTTCACCACGGATGATCATGGTGCGTCCTACGGCTTTGAAGTGCTGAATACCGGCGCCAATGTTGTACATCAGATGAGCGGCACGCCTGGTCTGAATGGCGCGCACAGCGCGGCTCTTTCAGCTCAGCAATATATCGGTACCGACGGTTCCGCAACCGGTCTGGCATTTGTGGCGAACAACACCACGGGCTTCATCAACCTGACCAAGTACGACCAGACCGGCATAGCAGGCGGTGCCCTGGCAGTCTTGGGCTCCACTTATGTTCGTGTTGCCGGTATGTTTGATTTGGCCGGTTGGGATGCAGGCGCGGGTATTCAGATATGGCGCGGAAACTCGGCTGTTGCCGGGGCATCCACATACGCAGACACCAGGGCAACCGCTATTGACGGCCAGATGCAAGGCAAACTGGGCGTCATGCCGGTGGGTTTCTACGCCAGCTATGCCACGGCACCGGCCGGCACTACCAACACGTACAACATTGATCCCGCTGCGGCTGTGTTACCTTTGGCCGTGCCACCTTTGAAAATGCACGGTACAGCCACCAAGAGTGCCTTCAATATTTCTGCTGAGGTGGGCGTGATCCCTGAAAAAGTCACCTTGGGCGCCGCCATTCGTTTCGGCAAGAGCGGTGTTAAAGTCGGAACCGCCAGCAATGCAAGTGATAACGCAATCATGCTTATTGCTACCTACAAGCTGGCGCAGAACATGATGGCATCCTTCTCCCTCACCAGCGCAAGCGGTCAGTACTGGGATGCGGCTCACCAAAATGCACTGGGTAGTGGAACCACCACCCTCAACCTGTCTACCCTGTTCTAAAATTTATTGCCACAATTTATTCAGGACATGATATATTTCAATTTCAAGTGGGAGGGGACTCGTCATCATTTGAGTTGTATAACGTTAACCAGCGACCTGCTGCAGGATTTTTCGCAGCATGGTCGATTGGCTATACAAGGTAAACCAGCGGCTTGCTGGCGTTAACCAGCGGCTTGCCAGTGTTTTTTCTGGCGTAGTCGAATGGCTATGCCAGCGTAGTCGAATGGCTATGCAAAGCTCATCAACGATATTTTCAACATAACATAAAGGGAAAAGGCATGAATAAGATCACCATGAATAAAATCATTTTCTTCCTGGCAAGCGTAGTCGCTGCTGTGACGTTCGCGTCAGAAGCCTCGGCGTTGCCAGTGTTCGCCCGTCAAACCGGCATGGAATGTGCGGCGTGTCACTTCCAGCACTTTCCATTGCTGAACACCTTCGGTCGTTCGTTTAAGGCCAACGGTTTCACCATGATGGGCGCACAAGGCAAAGTGGAAGGCGAACACCTGTCCATTCCCAACACGCTGAACATGGCTTTTCTGACCAGCTTCGGTTATATAAAGAACAATATGACTGCGGATCCGACTGGCTCCACAAAAAACTACGGTAACGGCGTAGTGTTCGTGCCGGGTGTTGCTGATGGTGAAGCGTCGTTGTTCGTCGGCGGTCGGGTGAGCGACAACGCCGGCTTCCTGTCTGAAATAACTATGGGCGCACCTGCCCTTGCTCTGGATTCCGCCAAGTTGCCTATTCTGTACGAAGTGGGTGATAGCGGCACACGTGCCGGTATTGTTCCGTTCTCCACGAATGGCCAAGGTGCCTCCTACGGTATGGAATTGTTGAACACCGGTGCCAATGCCATACACCAGATGAGCAACACACCTGGCCCTAATGGCGAGTTCACGGGTGCGATGTCTGCCCAGCAATATATCGGTACCGGTAGTGCAGCGACTGGTGCGGCTTTCGTGGTGACCAACCCGATGGGCTTTGTCAACATCACCAAGTTCCAACAGACCGGTCTTGCAAATGCCGGTTACGCAAGTTTGGGTTCTACTTACTTGCGCTTAGCGGGTACGTTTGATCTGGGCAGTTGGGATGCCGGTGTGGGTATCCAGAACTGGAGGGGACAGTCGCTGCTTGATAATACTGGAGCAACAGGATTAGCCGCAACCAAAGCAACTGCGATCGACGCTCAGTTGCAAGGCGCATTGGGTACTATGCCAACGGGCTTCTACGCCAGCTATGCAAAGGCACCAGCTGTTCTCGATGCCACGGGACTTGTTAACACGAATACATTTAGCGTTGGCGGTACGCTGGATCGCAGTTCGCTCAACCTCTCGGGAGAAATTGGCGTGGTTCCTGAAAGAGCCACTCTGGGTGTAGCCTTACGTCTTCTCGGCAAGAGCGGTGTGGCTGATGCATCTGGTGCCAACACAAAGGATAACGCCATCATGCTGACAGCTTCTTACAAGATAGAGCAAAACATGCTGGCACGTCTGTCCTACGTTACGAACAGGGGTAGTTACTGGGATCAGCCCAATGGTGGTGGTCCTTTGACTAATGCTCAGGCTATTGGCAGCAAGACGACCATGATCAACGTGTACACCCTGTTCTGATTGGTTGACCATTCCGTTGCGCGCGTAAGCGCGTAGCGGATGACACAAGTTTGATCCAGGTTTATAAGTTGTTGTTGTATACAGGGGGCTTCGGCCCCCTGTTTTTTTCGCCTGCCATTTCATCGCAGCGTCATTCCGTCATCAACTCCAATGCTGTTCACTTAATACCAAACTGTTCGCCCTGAGGTATCGAAGGGCATGCATCAAGTGGTTCGATACCTCACCACGAACGGTTAAGTGAACAGCATTGTCATTAACTTTTCTTCTTCAGCAGAGCTTGCAGATCGGCAAAGGGATTATGCGTCGCCGTGGATGATTGGTTGTTGCGATTTCCTGGTCGCGCCTGTCGGGTGCCCGGACAAAAGTTTTTCGTCTCTTCAAGGAGGCGCGAATGCTCGTTGTCGTGGCAATACAGGCAGAGCAGTTCCCAGTTGCTGCCATCCGGCGGATTGTTGTCGTGATTGTGATCTTTGTGGTGCACCGTCAACTCGCGCAGACGCTCACCGGCAAACTCACGGCCGCATCGCCCGCAAATCCACGGAAATAGTTTGAGCGCCCGCTCGCGATAAGTCGCCTCGCGCTCGTTGCTATGCCGGCGTGCTTCGGCGACGACGCGGTCGAGCTTGGCGTGATCTGGAGTGGTATGTTTGGGCATGATTGAAGGCTGTAGGGGCGCGAGGCATCGCGCCCTTAACGTTGGGCGCAATGCCTTGCGCCCCTACATCTAACGTTTGACGATTGCGCCTGCCAGCGTGGCAGGCGGTGGCTGCTTCTTGGGTTTCTTTGCTTCTTTGGATTTACGTTGCTGTCCTTTAGCCATGATCGATCTCCTTGTGGTGACTACCTGTTGAAATATGCGGCAACTCATGTGGTGCGGTTAAAGATGGTTCCCTGCCGTTCGGTCAGCCTGAGATTCGGTAAAACCCAACGCATGCAAATGATAAACCGTCACGAGAAAATGTGAAACTTTTTCTATTTGATCCTGGTCATCTCCCGACTCAAGGTATCATGCAGAAAACTGCAATCCCACACTTATGAAGACACCAAAAAGAATTGAACCGCTGATCCAGGACGGCCTCGTCGATGAGGTCATCCGCCAGCTCATGAGCGGCAAGGAGGCCAAGGTCTATGTGGTTCGTTGTGGCGAAGAGATACGTTGCGCCAAGGTTTACAAAGAGGCCGAGCAGCGCAGCTTCCACCACAATGTCAATTACACCGAGGGCCGCAAGGTGAAAAACAGCCGTCGTGCCCGCGCCATGGAGAAGGGCACCAAATATGGCCGCAAAGCGCAGGAGGAAGCATGGCAAAGTGCCGAGGTGGATGCGCTGTATCGTCTCGCCGCTGCCGGTGTGCGTGTGCCCAAGCCGTATAATTTTCTTGAGGGGGTGCTGTTGATGGAGTTGGTGACCGACGACAATGGCGAAGCCGCTCCACGGCTCAACGATCTGGTGCTAAGCGCTGAGTTGTCACGCGACTATCACCGCATAATGATCACCCAGGTTGTGCGCATGCTTTGCGCCGGGATCATTCATGGCGATCTGTCCGAATATAACGTGCTGGTCGGCAGCGAGGGACCGGTCATCATCGACTTGCCCCAAGCCGTAGACGCTGCGGGCAACAACAACGCCTGCAGCATGCTTGAGCGCGATGTCAATAACCTTACTGCCTACTTCGGCCGTTTCGCACCCGAACTGCTGAACACCGACTATGGCAAGGAGATATGGTCGCTCTACCAGAGCGGCAAACTACACCCTGAGAGTCCGTTGACCGGCCGTTTCGAGCGCAACGAAAAACCGGCTGACCTGGTCAGCGTCATGCGCGAGATCGACGCCACGCTCAAGGAAGAAGAAGCGCGGCAACTGTACCGGCAACAGATGGGAAAATAGTTACTCACCAACCAAGGGATCAAACATTTCCAATCCAGTCCAACCCGCCGCCACAAAACGCTTATCTCCATTGCGGGATCTGTGGCCTTTCTTGCGCCCCTATCGCGGGCGGATCGCGCTGGCCTTCGTGCTGCTATGTCTCGGCTCTGCCATCATCCTGCTGGTGCCGCTGGCGTTTCGCGACTTGATCGATTTCGGTTTTGGGCAACGTGCAAACACAGACGGCAGGATGTTGGGAACATTGAGTTTGAATGGCCATTTTGCATTGCTGTTCGGGCTGGCCTGCTTGTGGGCGCTGGCCGTGTCGGCGCGCTTTTACACCGTGAGTTGGGTGGGCGAGCGGGTCACGGCGGATTTGCGCAGCGCGGTGTATGAACGGGTGCTGGCGCAGTCGCCGCAATTCTTTGAGACATTGCAAACCGGCGAAGTGCTGTCGCGGCTGACGGGCGACACCACGCTGGTCCAGACCGTGGTTGGCAGCTCCATTTCGATGGGTTTGCGCAGTCTGTTCCAGTTTATCGGCGGCATGATCATGCTGGCGGTGACCAGCTTTTATTTGTTCTCCCTGAATCTCGGCCTGATGGCATTGCTGACGCTGCCTATCTTAGTCATCGGGCGTAAAGTAAAGAAACTTTCGCGCGAATCGCAGGACAAGATCGCGGATGCCTCGGCACTGGCCGGCGAGATCCTCAATGCCGTGCCGACCGTACAAGCCTATACGCAGGAGCGGCATGAAACCAAGCGCTTCGCGGATCGTGCGGAAGTGAGTTTCGTCACCGCGATCCGGCGCACCCGCGTGCGTGCGGCGCTGACTGTGCTGATCATCATCGCAGTGATGGGCAGCATCATCTTCGTGCTGTGGGTCGGCGCGAACCAGGTGCATGAAGGCAGCATGACCGGCGGGCAACTGGCTTCATTCATCCTCTATGCGGCGCTGGTGGCGGGCGGTGTGGGCACCATGGCGGAAGTGTGGGGCGATGTGATGCGCGCGGCGGGGGCCACCGAGCGCCTGCTGGAACTGCTGCATGCACAGCCCACTATCGCCGAGGCCTCTGCGCCGCAACCGCTGCCGCTGCCCAAGCAGGCGGCGATCCGCTTCGAGCAGGTCACCTTCCGCTACCCGTCGCGTTTGCAAACCGCCGCGCTGGACGATATCACCCTGGACATCGCGCCCGGCGAAAGCGTCGCGCTGGTCGGCCCTTCCGGCGCGGGCAAGACCACCCTGTTCCAGCTATTGTTGCGTTTTTACGATGTGACGGATGGCATCATCCGCCTCAACGGGCAGGATATCCGCCAACTTTCTTTGCACGATCTGCGCGACAAGATCGCCATCGTTCCGCAAGACCCGGTGATCTTCTCGGCCAATGCGCTGGAGAATATCCGCTACGGCCGCCCCGCTGCCAGCGACTCAGAGGTCATGGCCGCCGCCAAAGCGGCTTTGGTGGATGAATTTATCAACCGCCTGCCGGACGGATATCAAACATTCTTGGGTGAACGCGGCACCCGCCTGTCCGGCGGGCAACGCCAGCGCATCGCCATCGCGCGGGCGATCCTGAAAAACGCCCCGCTATTGCTGCTGGACGAAGCGACCAGCGCACTGGATGCGGAATCCGAAATCCTGGTGCAGGAAGGACTGGATGCCGCCATGCAAGGCCGCACCACGCTCATCATCGCGCACCGGTTGGCCACCGTGCAGAAAGCCAACCGCATCGTGGTGCTGGAACACGGGCGCATCGTCGAAACCGGAACCCCGGAAGATTTGCGCAAACAGAGCGGACTTTACGCGCGGCTGGCGCGCTTGCAATTTGATGTTTGATTGGATTAGGGTGAATACACATTCGAGAATATAATGCGCGCAGAACATGCAGGGATTCCACAGGTCATGGGCAACACGGGCTGTCGGACAGCGGTGTGTGCCAAATGAACGGAAACTTTCAACGGCTAAATTTAAGTTAGCTGAAAATAATTGCTCGGGAAAATCATGAAGAATTGGTTAGTGGTAATGATGAGTGCGATCATCATAACGATGAGCGGGGCTGTCCTGGCGGTGCCTATGACCAAGGATCAGGGAGACGCCATACTCAAGGAGCTGCGCGAGATCAAGCAACTGCTTGCAAGACCTCAGCAGCAGCAAGCTCCCTCAGCACCGTCAGTTCCGCCGAAACCGGAGAACCTGACGGTCAAAGGCGATGCGATATACGTGCTCGGCAAAAGCGATGCGCCGCTGACATTGGTGGAATTTACCGACTACCAGTGCCCGTTCTGCGGGCGGTTCGAGACAACCACTTTTCCCGAAATTAAAAAGAACTATATCGACACCGGCAAGGTGCGCTTCATCCTGCGTGACCTCCCGCTGGACTTCCATCCATTCGCCCTGAAAGCCGCTCAGTCCGTGCACTGCGCCGGGGATCAGGGCAAGTATTGGGAGATGAAGGAACTGGTGTTCAAAAATCAGAACAAGATTGATGTTGATTCACTGGCCGGTTATGCAAAAGATCTTTCGCTCAATGGTGACACCTTCAAGAGCTGCATGGCCGATGGCAAGCATCTGAAGGAAATCGGCGACGAAGCCAAATATGCCGCCTCGCTCGGCATCACCGGAACGCCGACGTTCGTGCTCGGCAAGGCCGTGGGTGACTCGGTGGAGGGCCGAGTGATCGTCGGCGCTCAGCCGCTTGCGGCCTTCGAGGCGGCGATCAACGAGATGCTGGGGAAGCGCTGATTCAGCATTAATTTCTCAGGGTCGAATTCCCCGCCGCTTGCGGCGGGATGATTCATTTCAAAGGTAAAACAATCCTGCAAAAATGCACGTTTGATCTGGAATCGGAATTAGACGACAGATCATGGCACTTAACGCGCTGCGAAATTGATCGTTACCCGCTCCACCACTATCAGCCCAGCACCGGGTAATCCGTATATCCCTTGGCTCCGGGCGTATAGAACGTGCTCATGTCGGGCGCATTCACTGCCGCGCCGGTTTTCCATCGGGCAACCAGATCCGGGTTGGCGAGGAACGGCTTTCCCACGGCGATCAGATCGCATTTGCCCGCAGCCAGATCGCTCTCGGCGCGTGCGGCATCGTAGCCGCCGGAGAGGATCAGTTTGCCCTTGAACACGTTGCGGAACGTCGCCTTCATTGATGCAGGCACCGGCGGCGCGCCCATGGACGAGTGGTCGACCAGATGGATGTAGACCAGCCCGCGTGCATTGAGCTGTTGCGCAAGATAGGTGTAATCCGCTTCCATCGCGTCGTACAGCGGCATGTCGTTGAACACACCGAACGGCGACAGGCGTATGCCGAGCTTGTCCTTGCCGATCGCCCTGATCACCGCATCGGCGACTTCGAGCACGAAGCGCGCGCGGTTTTCTATCGAACCGCCGTAGCGATCCGTACGCTGATTCGAGTTCGGGCGGATGAACTGTTCGAGCAGATAACCGTTCGCCCCGTGCAACTCGACACCGTCAAATCCCGCTGCCACCGCATTCTTCGCGGACTGCGCAAATTCTTCTATGGTGGCCTTGATGTCTGCCTCGGTCATTGCTTGCGGAGTGGCATTCGGTTTCATGCCCTCGGCATCGGTGTACATTTCGCCGACGGCCGCTACCGCAGACGGTGCCAGAATACGCGCACCCGCAGGCAGATTGAGCGCATGGCCAACGCGCCCGCAGTGCATGAACTGAATGAACATCTTCGCACCTTGTGCGTGAACCGCGTCGGTAACGCGCTTCCATCCCGCAACCTGTGCGGCGGAAAAGATCCCGGGTATGCGCGGATAGCCCAGCCCATTGGAAGACGGCGACGTGCCTTCGGTGATGATCAGGCCTGCGGTACCCCGCTGCGCGTAATACTGCGCCATCAGCTCGTTCGGGATATTGCCGGTGGCACGATTGCGCGTCATCGGTGACATGACCAGGCGATTCTGCAGCGTGAGTGATCCCAGAGTGGTTTTTGAAAACAGCAACGACATGGTTGTTCCTTTTAAAAAGTGATTTGGATATTTTATGAATAAGGAAAAAGTTTAGCAGGGTGTTGCAAGAAGGAAGAATGGTATTGCCAACCCGGCAGACAATATACTCCGAATTAAATTGGGCAGCTCATGCAGACCCTTTTCCGCTGCTCTTTTCGCTGCTTTTCGATTTGCCATTTTTCGCACACTTTACTAAGGCTAAAGATGAGTTTCCGTCAGTTTTTAATTCGCCAGCCCTGTCAATTACATCTCAATAATGCCCGCTACGCTAGTATTGGCGCCGTTTCAGACAATAGGCTTTATATTGGCATGTAATATGCATGTTAATAACATAAAGGTAGCAAATTCAAATTCGGCAGTAAGAAGCCGTAATGCAGCAGAAGCAGAAGGAGGTGTGCCATGAACGTCACGATGAACATGAGCAACTACGAAATCGAACCCGAAACGATAGAGGTCGAGTACAGCGATGAGATCTTGTACGCCGGTTGGAATCCTGAAGTTGACTCAGTGTGTCAGCAACTACAGCTTGTGCCGACTACCGAACAGCGGGCCATGCCGGCTACGCTTACGGCGGAAGTTGTGGAGCTATTCCTGAGAAAGATGTATTCCTACCGGCGCTAACTGCGCAGTGGCTTCTTTGTATTGCGTCCAGTAAAAAGCCACAGGAAATTGAACGGGGGTAGCTTCAATCCACCTCCACCGATGGGCTCATGCCTCGCGCCTACTTGAAGGCATCAATGAGAGCGCCCAGTTCACTGTGGCACGCTGGTTTGCAGAGAGACCGCAAATGATGCGGGGTTTGAGTTTGGGAAAGGGGTGAAAAAATATCGATGCCGGTCACTTTGATCCGCTGATTCCTTTGATTCGTTTGACTGATCTGATCTTGCAGGCACCACACAAACCAAATTCACAAAATTGTCATGGAACAAAATCCAGATCGTCTGGTCTGACTCACCGGAATCGAGTATGAACACGAGATTCTTTTCATCTTAACGATTATTGAAGGAGCATCAATATGAGCGACAAAACCAACAGCAATACTTTTTCAGAAGACGTTAAGTTTAACGCTGCACTCGGCTGGCTTACAGCCCTGTCAGTGTCGATTGCCACTTGGGCTGGCCTTGCTTCTTAAAGGCGGCGAACGGTAACGAGCAGTACAACAGAGGGCGGCCAAAAACCGCCCTTTGTCGTTAACCGTTGTTTTACAGAGTCTGATCATCACTCAACACTACAACAAGCAGTTACCTTGATTCCCGCACAAGATTGAAGCAAGGTTGAAGAGGTCAGCATCAAAATATATCGATGCTGAGCTAACCCGGCTTTTCCGGACGGTTTAATTTAGAACCTCACAGTTGGCCTCTTCAAACGCAACCTGGCTGACATATCCCAGCGTTTGATGAATCCGCCGGCGATTATAGAACAGTTCGATATAGCTGAAGATCGCTGCTCTGGCACTTTCGGTCAATATGGGGGTAGCGTTTAGTATTGCCGGATGCGCAGCGTCAAGCTGGCTTGCAAAGCGCGATGGCCAAGCACGATGGTATGATGCGCGGCGTTCACGGACATCGCATACGACCAGCATGAATCTACTCAAAGCCCTTGCCACCATCAGCAGCTTGACCCTTGTTTCGCGCATTCTTGCATTTGTGCGCGACGTGCTGATTGCCAGGATATTCGGCGCGGGCATGGCGACTGATGCTTTCTTTGTGGCGTTCAAACTGCCCAACCTGCTGCGCCGCCTGTTCGCGGAGGGCGCATTCTCACAGGCCTTTGTGCCGATCTTCGGCGAATACAGGAATCGTCGCGGGCATGAAGAAACCCAATTGCTGGTCGATCACGTCATCACCATGCTGGCGATCATCCTGTTCGCGGTTACGCTCATCGGCATCATCGCCGCGCCGATTCTGGTATATATCAGCGCGCCCGGATTCCTCAAAGATGCCGCGAAGTTCGACCTCACCGTGCAATTGCTGCGCATCACCTCGCCGTATATTTTCTTCATCTCGCTGGTGGCGGTGGCGGCGGGCATACTCAACACCTACAACAAATTCTGGGTGCCGGCCTTCGCGCCTATTCTGCTCAACCTCTGTTTCATCGGCGGTGCGCTGTGGCTGGCGCCCTATTGCGACCCGCCGATCATGGCGCTGGCCTGGGCGGTGTTCGTCGCGGGCTTTGTGCAACTGGCGTTTCAGGTCCCGTTTCTGAAACAAATCGGCATGCTGCCCAGCATTCGTTTTAATTGGCACGACGAAGGTATGTGGCGCGTCATCAAACAAATGGGACCGGCGGTGTTCGGCGTTTCCATCGGCCAGATCAGCCTCATCATCAACACCATCTTTGCCTCGTTTCTGGTGGCGGGCAGCGTGTCGTGGCTGTATTACGCGGATCGGCTGATGGAATTTCCTTCCGGCATGTTGGGGGCAGCACTGGGTACGATTTTGCTGCCTTCGCTATCCAAATGCTATGCGAGCAACAACACGGCGGAATATTCCAGGCTGCTGGATTGGGGCTTGCGCTTGACCATCATGCTGACGCTGCCTGCCGCGCTGGCCCTGGGTATGATCGCCGTGCCGTTGCTGGCAACCTTCTTTCAGCATGGCGCGTTCGCCGCGCACGATGTATTGATGACGAGTCGGGCGTTGATCGGCTACAGCGTGGGTCTGATCGGGCTAATACTGGTGAAGATACTCGCGCCGGGTTTCTACGCACGACAGAACATCCGAACCCCGGTGAAGATCGGCATCATCACGCTATTGGCTACGCAAGCGATGAACGCGCTGTTCATCGGCTGGATACAACACGCCGGACTCGCCCTGTCTATCGGCCTCGGTGCCTGTCTGAATTCCGCGATCCTGTTTTATTACCTGCGCAAGGGTGAAATCTATCTTCCCGAACCGGGCTGGGCGAAATTCTTTGCCAAGGTGAGCATCGCCGTGTTGGCGCTGGCGATCACCCTGTGGTTCGGCATGGGCACCGAACAAAGCTGGCTGACCGGCTCAGGCTGGTCGCGCATCCTGCGCTTGTCGGCGCTGGTTGCGGGTGGAGTGGTGGTTTACTTCGCGGTGCTCGCTGCGCTGGGATTCCGGCCTAAGGATTTTTCCAAGCGGGCGGTGAACTAATGTGATCGCACGGGGCGCTCAAATGCTTTGCGCGAGAATGTGGAAGCGCAAATCTAATTTATCCTGAACTTGAATCGCGCCGCCGAGTACGGAGAGGGGGGTGATGCCAAAATCGGTTTGATTGAACGACATCTTTCCGTCAACGGCAATTCCGCTCCGAACGGTTTCAATTTGCGCCGAAACTTCATAGCTGCGCGTCATGCCATGCATTGTGATCGACACGTTCAATGCCGGGCGATCGGCATCTGCCCGAGCAACGTGGATGAGCGCGTAAGGAAAATGCTCGGAGTCGAGCATTTTCTTCAGCATGTTGCGGCGTGTGTCTTCGATATCTTCCCGCGAAGGTTGTGTGTCGAACCCTGCCTCGGTGCGCAATCCCGGTTCATCCACGACAAGCTGTTCGAGCGGGACGTAGAGGTCGGCTAGCCCTTCCGCTATGGAGGCATAACCGCTCACATTGTGACTGGCGACTACATGGTCATGTCCCAGGCGTGCGAGCGCTCCGGCGCGATGCACTTCGATGACCACGAGCGACTGTGCGGAATCCACGCGCAGTATTTTTTTGCCCAGCGCCTCGGCTTGACGGTAATAGGCTTCGGGAAAATCCGCAGGCGCTTGTGAACTCTCCACCTGCGTTTGCGCAGGAATGCCCGGAGCGCAGGTCGCCAACACGCAAGAGAGCAACCCGATCAGGCGGCGACTTCGATTTCCTGCGGGCATCAAGAAGCTCATTTTGAGTTTTACTCAGCCAGAGGTGAAACGTGCATCGCCTTGGCAACCACCGCGCGGGTCAGGTGCGGTGCGAATAGTTCGATGAAGTCGTATGTGTAACCGCGCAGGTATTCGTTTTTGCGGATGGCGACGCGCGTGGTGCTGGGCTTGAACAGATGCGCGGCATCCAGCATGCGCAAGTGTTTGTCCCGCTCCGGGATGAAAGCCATTTTCGCCAGTATGCCGATGCCCAGCCCCAACTCCACATAAGTTTTGATCACGTCCGCATCGATCGCGGTGAGCGCGATGTTCGGCTGGATATTGGCTGCTTTGAACGCGGCATTGATTTTGCCGCGTCCGCTAAAAGCGAAATCGTAAGTGATGATGGGGTATTGCGCGATCTTCGCCAGCGACAGTCGGGTGCCCGGACCAACGTTTTTCGTATTCTTCTCTGCCAGCAAGGGGTGGTGCAGTGGGGTGATGACGCAATGGTTCCATTCATAGCAGGGCAGGGTGACGAGCTCGTCATACAGCGACAGGCTTTCGGTGGCGATGCCGATGTCGGCTTCGCCGCTCAACACTTGCTCGGCGATCTGCGTCGGGTTGCCTTGGTGCAGTCCCAGCTTCACGCCGGGATAGCGCTTGATGAATTGTTTGACCGTAGTCGGCAAGGCGTAGCGCGCCTGGGTGTGCGTGGTGGCAATTGTCAGGTTGCCACTGTCCTGCGAGTGAAATTCCTCAGCGACCTGTTTGAGGTTTTCAGCATCGTGCAGCATGCGCTGGGCGATGGCCAGAACGGCTTTGCCCGGCTCGGTGATGGCCGCGATGCGCTTGCCGTTGCGCACGAATATCTCGATACCCAACTCCTCTTCCAACAGCTTGATCTGCTTGCTGATGCCGGGCTGCGAAGTGAACAGCGCGCTGGCGGCATCGGAGATCTTTAATCCCTGGCGCACGATTTCGTTGAGAAAACGCAATTGTTGTAAATTCATGGCACCTTTACAATATAGTAATTAGTTATAAGATACTAACATAAAAGTATTTAGAGATATAAGGTGTCCGGCCTAGAATGCGCCCCATGAATTCTAACTGGTGGTAGCGCATGGATGGCATGTACACATTATCCGGCTTTTTGGTGGGGCTGATCGTCGGCGTCACCGGGGTGGGTGGCGGGTCGTTGATGACGCCGTTGCTGGTATTGGCCTTTGGTGTTTCTCCGGCGACTGCAGTCGGTACCGATTTGCTGTATGCCTCATTGACCAAGACGCTGGGCGGTTGGGTGCATGGGCGGCGTGGCACGGTGGACTGGAGGGTGGTGGGCTTGCTCAGTCTGGGCAGTTTGCCCGCAGCCGTGATTACCATAGTTCTGCTGAAATATTCGGCACTGGATGAAAAGACCATGCGCAGCCTGGTGACCAGCGTGTTGAGCGTGGCCCTGTTGCTGACGGCTAGCGCGCTGTTATTGAAAGGCTGGATCAAGAAGATCGCACAGCGCAAGGATGGCACGGTGTACGGGTTGCATCATCGCCATCTGCCCGCCGCGACGATAGTCACCGGCATCATTGTCGGGACGCTGGTGACGATCTCCTCAGTTGGCGCGGGAGTGTTGGGCACGGTCGCATTGTTGTTCCTGTACCCGCGTATGCAAGCAGTGAAAGTGGTGGGTACTGACATCGTGCATGCTGTGCCGCTGACTGCGGTGGCCGGGATGGGGCATATGGCATTGGGCACGGTGGACATCGTGTTGCTGGGCAGTTTGCTGCTGGGCTCGTTGCCCGGAATTTATATCGGCAGTCATCTGAGTGCCAAAGTGCCGGAAGCGGTATTGCGCCCTGTGCTGGCGACCATGCTGTTGATCATCGGGACTCGAATGGTTCTGTACTAGTCGGGAATGGTTTTGTATTAGCTTGGTAAGGAGAAATGCAATGAGTATAAACACACAAGATTTATCCGATCTCGAAGAAATAGACCGTCTTGAACAGGCTATTCAGACTTTCATTGAGGGCCGTATCGATCCAGATCGTTTTACGGCTGTGCGGCTGCAGCAAGGCGTGTATGGCCAGCGCCAGGATGGCGTGAACATGCTGCGCATCAAGATTCCCGGCGGGCGTTTGAACGCAGACCAGTTGGATGCGGTTGCCGATGTCGCCGAGAATTTTTCACAGCGCGGTATCGCGCATGTGACCACGCGCCAGTCGATACAAGTGCACTTCGTTCCGCTGGCGAAAACACCCAGTGCGATGCGCCGTTTGGCGCAAGTCAACATGACCACGCGCGAAGCCTGCGGCAACACCGTGCGCAATATGTCGGCGTGCGCGTTGTCCGGCGTGTGCCCCAAAGAGCACGTGGACGTGGCGGCTCATATTGACGGTGCGACGCAGCATTTTTTGCGCAACCCGCTGAATCAGCAAATGCCGCGCAAATTCAAGATCAGTTTTTCCGCCTGTGAGTCGGATTGCGCACAGTCGCTGTTGCACGATGCGGGTGTGGTCGCGGTCGAAAAAGACGGCCGGCATGGCTTCATGGTCAAAGCTGGCGGCGGCTTGGGGCATAAGCCGCGCGAGTCCATCGTGGTCGAGGAATTCATACCCGAGCGCGAGTTGCTGTTCTCGTTGGAGGCGCTGGTGACGTTGCACAACAAATATTCGGACCGCACCAAACGTGCCAAGTCACGCATCAAATTTTTGGTCGAGCGTTTTGGCGTCGACGGCTTTCTGGAAAAATATCGCGAGGAGTTCGAGCGCACCAAACAGGCCCTTGTCGACCAGCCTTATCCAAAAGGCGAATGGCGCGCGCAAACCGGGCAGCAAGTTCCGGGGTCGGGCGCGCCGCGCAAGTTGTTCGCGCAGCATCAGGCCGGGTTGTTCGTGTTGCCGATCGCCTTGCCCATCGGTGACGTTACCCCGGTGCAGTTGCGTGGCATTGCCGCGTTGTTGTGCGCATACGGTTTGGATGAGGTGCATACCACGCAGGATCAGAACCTGATCATCCTCAACGTGCCGGAAAATAAAGTGGGGCTGCTGCGCAGCGGCCTGGCTGGGCTGGGCCTGCATGAGCCGGTCACAGGCGACAACGTGGTGGCCTGCCCGGGCACTTCGACTTGCCGTTTGGGCATCACCGCTAGCACCGTGCTCGGGCCGCAGTTGTCCGGCGGCAAGGCCGATCTGCGCATCCGCGTGTCGGGTTGCCATAACGGTTGCGCGCAACCGGAAACCGGCGATATCGGCATTTACGGCGAAGGCAAACGCATGCACGGCAAGCTGGTGCCGCATTACCAGATGTACTTTGCCGGCAACGGCATGGGTGGTGGCGCGTTGGCTTTGAAAGGCCCGTCGCTGCCCGTGGTGCGCATCAAGGAAGCCATCGCGCGCGTGCAGACTGAGCATCTAAAGAGTGGGGAAGCCAGTTTCTTCGCCTGGACACGCGCGCAACAGCCGGATTATTTCAAGCAATTGCTGGCCGATCTGGCCGAAGTGAAGGCTGAAGAATTGCAAAGCGTGATGCAGGATTACGGCAGTGCGGCAGACTTTCGCGTGTTGCAACTGGGTGGCGGCGAATGCGCCGGCGCGTCGCAAATGGTGATCGGCGCGAACTTCTTCGAGGCGGCGCACGAGCGTGAGTACCGCAACGCGCTGGTGTTCCAGCGCAAGTATGGCGAAGCGGCTCAGTGCAACGAAGCGATTCTGCGTTTGATCGGTTCGGGTGTGGCGCAGTTGTTAGGCGGCGTGCGCGAGGACAATTTGAACAAACTGGCCATCCAGTTGCAGCAGTTGTTACCCGGTGCGATTGCCGACGAACTTGCACGGGCGGTCACAGCATTGGCGAAAGCGGATGAGATCAGCAACGAAGAGCATGCGATCATCAATGCGACTGTGGATGACTGGACGGTGAAGGTGGCGGCATTCGCGATGCAAAAGGATGCGCAACTGGACTTGACCGAAGCTGCTGCGGGATTGTTGGTATAGGAGAGGCGCATATGCAACAAAAAATCGATCAGGTAGTGGCCGTGCTGCAACAGTCGGTGAGCGATTTTTCGCCGGTTTGCTTCGCCAACAGTCTGGGCGCGGAAGACATGGTGCTGACCGATCTGATCGCCAGGAACCGGCTGGACATTTCGATTTTCAGCCTGGATACCGGACGTCTGCCGCAAGAAACTTATGACCTGATGCAGGAAGTGCGCAAACATTATGCGGTTCCACTGCAGGTGTACTTTCCGGACAGCTCGCTGGTCGAAGGATATGTCGCGCAGCACGGCATCAACGGTTTTTACGACAGCGTGGAGAATCGCAAGGGTTGCTGCTTCGTGCGCAAGGTGGAACCGTTGCGCCGCGCGTTGGCAGGCAAGGGAGCATGGATTACCGGGATGCGCCGCGACCAGGCAGTGACGCGCGGCAACCTGGAAGTCTCCTGTTTCGATGTGGACAACGGTTTGCAGAAGTTAAATCCGTTGCTTGATTGGTCGCACAAGGACGTGTGGGCGTACATCCGCCAGCACGATGTGCCCTACAACAAGCTGCACGATCAGTTCTATCCCAGTCTGGGCTGCGCGCCTTGCACCCGCTCTGTCACGCCGGGTGAAGATATCCGCTCCGGACGCTGGTGGTGGGAAAACCCCGAGAATAAAGAGTGCGGNNTCCACAAGTGGCGCATGGATTCGGGCTTTCGGTGAAGACTCATGCCGAGAATAGTGCGGAGCTAGTCTGAGCCAAGATCATTGAAGCGGAAAAATTATGGAACTGGTCGAGAAAGATAGAATGACTGCACACACCTTCACCCATCTGGACGCGCTGGAAAGCGAATCCATCCACATCATGCGCGAGGTCGCGGCGGAGTGCAAAAATCCCGCGTTGCTGTTTTCCGGCGGCAAGGATTCCATCGTGATGCTGCGCCTTGCGGAGAAGGCGTTCCGTCCTGCAAAATTCCCGTTCCCGCTGGTGCATATCGACACCGAGCACAATTTTCCCGAGGTGATCGCCTTCCGCGACAAGCGTGCCGCCGAATTGGGTGAGCGGCTGATCGTGCGTTCTCTTGAAGATTCCATCAGGAAGGGCACGGTGGTTTTGAAGAGTGCAACTCAAAGCCGTAATGTGTTTCAGTCGGTGACGCTGCTGGAGACCATTGCGGAATTCGGCTTCGATGCCTGCATGGGCGGAGCACGCCGCGACGAAGAAAAGTCGCGCGCCAAGGAACGCATCTTTTCGTTCCGCGACGAGTTCGGCCAGTGGGATCCGAAGAACCAGCGCCCGGAGTTGTGGGACATCTACAACACCCGCGTGCATCCCGGCGAAAATATCCGTGTGTTCCCGATCAGCAACTGGACAGAAATGGACATCTGGCAATACATCGAGCGCGAGAAACTGGAGATACCCGACATCTATTTCGCGCATGAGCGTGAAGTGATCCAGCGCCCCGGCGGCATCATGCCGGTGTCGCATCTGGTACAGCCGCAAGCCGGCGAGAAGGTGGTCAAGAAGATCGTGCGCTTCCGCACCGTGGGCGATATCACCTGCACCTGTCCGGTGGAATCTCCCGCCAGGAACGCGTTGGAGATCATCGAAGAGACAGCGATAACACGCATCACCGAACGCGGGGCGACGCGAATGGACGACCAGACGTCGGATGCATCCATGGAGTTGCGCAAGAAAGAAGGGTATTTCTAATCATGAGCAACACAACACAATTACTAAGATTCATCACCGCAGGCAGCGTGGACGACGGCAAGAGCACGCTGATCGGCCGTTTGCTGCATGACTCCAAATCGATCTTCGAGGATCAGCTTTCGGCGATCTCCAAGACCAGCGCAAAGCGCGGCATGGCCGCCGTCGATTTGTCTTTGCTCACCGACGGCTTGCAAGCCGAGCGCGAGCAGGGCATCACCATCGATGTGGCCTATCGTTACTTTGCCACGCCCAAGCGCAAGTTCATCATCGGCGACACACCCGGACATGAGCAATACACCCGCAACATGGTGACTGCCGCCAGCACCGCCAACCTCGTGGTCATACTCGTCGATGCGCGCAAGGGCGTGCTGGTGCAGACGCGCCGCCACACCTATCTGGCGAGCCTGGTCGGTATTCCGCACATCGTGCTGGCGGTCAATAAAATGGACATGGTGGATTACTCCGAAGCCAGATACAGCGAGATATGCGCGGAGTATCTGAAATTTGCCGCTCAGCTGGGTTTGACCGACATCACCTGCATCCCGCTATCAGCTTTGGTGGGCGATATGCTGGTGGATCGCGGCGATAACCTGAACTGGTATCAGGGCACGACGCTGATGAATTTACTCGAAAATATCGTGATCGATTACGACGTGAACATCACCGACTTTCGTTATCCAGTGCAATGGGTATGCCGTCCGCAAACCGAGGAATACCATGATTTCCGTGGCTTCATGGGGCGCATCGAAGCGGGCGAGATCGCGGTCGGCGACGAGATCACCGTGTTGCCCTCGGGCCGCACCAGCAAGGTGAAAGAGATCGTCACTTACGACGGCAAGCTACAATGCGCCTACGCGCCGCAATCCGTCACGCTGACGCTGGAAGACGAAATTGATATTTCGCGCGGCGACATGTTCGTGAACGGCGGCGCGAAACCGCGGGTGGCGAAAGAATTCGAAGCGATGCTGTGCTGGCTGTCCGAAACCCCGCTCGACAAGAATCGCAAGTACCTCGTCAAACACACCACGCGCACCGCGAAGTGTTTGTTCTCCAGCATCGACTATCGTGTGGACGTGAACACGCTGGAACAGCACAACACCGCCACGCTCAACATGAACGACATCGCGCGCGTGGCGATGAAAGTACAGCGGCCGCTGGTGTTCGACAGCTACGCCACCGACCGTGCCACCGGCAGCTTCATCGTGATTGATGAGGCGACGAACAATACGGTTGCGGCGGGGATGATTGCCTGATGCGGTAGGGCGGAAAAGCGTAGCGTCTTCCGCCGTATGTTGAGTCCGCCAAAAGGAATGTACTTAATTCCCATTCGGCGGATAACGCTACGCTCATCCGCCCTACACGGGCTCCGTAGGGTGGGCAACTCGTTGCCCACCATTGTGTTGCAATGCTCACTCCGCGAGGGCACGGTGTGCCCACCCTACCGGGCTGCACCCACCACCAAATCAATAATAGTACCTGCCGCTGATGCTAAACCCACGTGCATAGTCAGTCGAACTGCCAGTCGAACTGGTACTCAAGCCGTAATCAACACCCAAGCTGAAATCCTTGCCCAGTTCATACTCGGCACCGATGTCGTAGTTGGTGCTGGCAGCATTACTTCCCCCGGTTGTTCTTCCGGCAGAGGCCAGAAGCCGGAACTCTGGAACGATGGCGGTGCGCACCCTGATTCCGAAGTCATTGGTGTTGTCAGTGGATGACGGTACCGTACTTGGGGTACCTGCTACGGTCATCGTATATGCGTCATAGCTGATATGATCGCGCGCCAAATCAAGCCCCAATTCCGTATTGTCAGAAATCATCTTGTGTAAGGTCACACCCACAGTCAGAGCATTCCCATTGCTAGTTAACGAAACAGGTGTTCCGGAGAAGTTTCCGTTAAAGCTTGTTTTTAATTTGGTGTATTGAATTGTAATTGCAACAAGCTCGTGGACGGCGTAGCTGCCCAAAATCCCATAATCCGAACCATCTATTTTTGGTGAAAATCCCTTCACATCATCAGTAACCTTTCCATAACCAGCTTCAACATAGTTGTATCTAAACAACTCATCCGCAACGGCAGAACGGCAAAGCACACAAACCCCCACAACTAAAACTCCAACAAGCCATGAATTACGCATAATCCCTCTCATGAAGAAATAACAAACAGAGCTTCTTGCAAAACTTCCCGAAACCGTACTCACCTTAGCACAGAATTAATTTTACATAGGGACGTGGCCACAAAGAAGGGCATGTGGCGGAAGGCGCTTCGCTTTGGTCGCAAGCTCGAAACTCCGCTACGCTCGTTTTCAGCCCTATGCAAGCTGCGCAACGCTATCGTAGTGTGCTATCTTTCGCATCATCCAACCGTTGATGCTTTCTATTTGCCATGAGTCTGTTTGCCTTGATCGCCGCGCTGTTGCTGGAACAGCTCCACCCGCTCTCCTCGCGTAAATATCTGTACGGTTGGTTGTCCAACTACGTCAATTTCTTTCAGCTTCATTTCAATGCCGGACAGCACAAACACGGCAAGATCGCCTGGCTGATCGCGGTGTTGCCGCTGTTAGCCGGTGTCGTGGTTTTGTATTGGTTGCTGTATCACGTGCATCCGATCCTAGCCTGGGCGTTCAACGTGCTGGTGTTGTATCTCACCATGGGCTTCCGCCAGTTCAGCCATTTTTTCACCGACATTCATCTGGCGTTGCGCGCGGGCAAGCTGGACGTGGCGCGCGGCCTGTTGTCCCGTTGGTGCGGTATGCCCTCGCATGAATTGAATGCCGAAGAAGTCGCGCGTGTTACCATCGAACAGGCACTGATCGCATCGCAACGCAACGTGTTCGGCGTGATCGTATGGTTCGTGTTGTTCAGTGCGCTTGGCTTGGGTGGTGCGGCTGGTGCGTTGCTGTATCGCCTTGGGCAGTTTTTGCGCACGCATTGGGGTGACCAGGATAAATCGGAACTAGGCGAATTCGGCGGCTTCGCGCGACAAGCGTTCTACGTATTGGAATGGTTGCCGATCCGCTTGACCGCGATGACCTTCGCTATCGTCGGCGATTTTGAAAATACCGTTTATTGCTGGCGCACCCAGGCGGCAAGCTGGTCTGACAGCGAAGCGGGCATATTGTTGGCCAGCGGTGCGGGTGCATTGGGCGTGCGTCTGGGCATGCCGATACCGCAAGGCGGCTTGCTGGAGGACAGGGCAGAATTGGGTATTGGTGATGACGCCGATGCCGACTTCATGCAAAGCACCATCGGACTGGTGTGGCGTTCGGTGGTGTTCTGGCTGATTCTGTTACTGCTGCTGTCGCTGGCTAGTTTGCTGGGTTAGGCCCGGCGACAGGACGGGATTCGTGCCTCATCCCGCGGTTTACATGGCTCTTTTGAAACTGAGGCACTTCATAACTGCAAGTGAAACAAAGGGCGGTTAATCCGCCCTTTGTTTTGCTGCTTGTTACTTGCTTGCCGCATCTAAGCAAAGCCAGCGACGCTGGTAGCTAAAGGCTGGCAGCTATGCTGGCTATCGTCACTGCCAACGCGCTAAGCCAGCCGAGTTCGCCGAGATATTTGGTCTCATCCAACGATAGCTTTTCATTTTTTGCGATTTTAAAGTTTAGCCTTTCTAATTCAGCTTGTAATATTTTCAGTTTTTCTTGTTGGGCTTTTACTTCTTTCAGTTTTTCTTGTTGGGCTTGTGATGATTTGGCTTCTAATTTTGGTTCCATGATAGCTATCTCCTGACGATATGTTTGAAACGACAACTGACGATCCTGCTGGTCACCCCATTCTGTATTGGAGTTACAGCTAAACGCGCCCTTATGGTATGCGTGGTCTTGTATGTTTGTCAATGATATACGAGGCTTTATTTGGATACGCTACGCGGATAAATCGCAACTAATTCATTTGTGCCCCGCAGGGTACTTCAAGGATGCGGGGTAGGGTGCATTCGATGCACCACGATTCCCGTAAATCACCGGAGCACATAGGCATCTCACATCATGGTTGGTCGTGCCACGCTGTTTGAGCAACAAGCCGCTGGTGTGCTGCCGTACAATGCCTCACATGCGCGCCCAACCATTCTCTGCACTCACTCCAGATTCCGTATTGGATGCGTTGGGCAGTATCGGTTTGCGCGGGGATGGTCGCTTGCTTGCCCTCAATAGCTATGAAAACCGCGTCTATCAGGCGGGCATGGAAGACGGCCCGCCCTTGGTCGCCAAGTTTTATCGCCCCGCACGCTGGTCTGATGCGGCCATTCTGGAAGAGCATGCCTTTGTCGCGACACTGGTCGAGCGCGAAATTCCCGTTGTGCCCGCACTGGAAATCAACGGTCACACGCTGCACGCATTCAACGGCTTCCGTTTTTCCGTGTTCACCAAACACGGCGGTCGCGCGCCGGAGCTGGACAACCGCGAGACGCTGGAATGGATGGGACGCTTCATCGGTCGCATACATGCCGTCGGCGCGCTGGAGCCTTATCTCGAGCGTCCCACGCTGGACATCCAGAGCTTCGGTGTGGAACCGAGTGCTTACCTGTTGGAGCATGATTTCATTCCGGCAGAACTCATCGAAGTTTATCGCGGCGTAGTCGCGCAGGCACTGGATGGTGTGCGGCGCTGCTTCGACCGTGCCGGCACAGTTCGAACGTTGCGTCTGCATGGCGACTGCCATGTCGGCAACGTGCTGTGGACTGCCGCCGGCCCGCACTTTGTGGATTTTGACGACAGCCGCATGGGGCCGGCCATTCAGGATTTGTGGATGCTGCTGTCCGGCGAGCGCGCCGAAATGACCCGGCAACTCGCCGACCTGCTTGCCGGCTATGAGGATTTTTACGACTTCGATCCGCGTGAGCTGCATCTAATCGAGGCGCTGCGCACTTTGCGCCTGATACATTACGCTGCATGGATCGCCCGGCGCTGGGATGATCCGGCCTTTCTCGCCGCTTTCCCCTGGTTCAATACCCAACGCTATTGGCAAGACCGCATCCTGGAATTGCGCGAACAGATCGCGCTGATGGATGAACCTCCATTGTGGATTACCTAGGAAAAAAACCGAATGCCAGCCAAAGCAGAAACCATCATCGCCGCCACCCAACTCTGGCTGGAAAAAGCCGTTATCGGCCTCAACCTGTGTCCCTTCGCCAAAGCCGTGCACGTCAAGAAGCAGATACGTTATGTGGTCAGCACGGCAGCTACGCCGGAGGCATTGCTGGAAGAGTTGATAAGTGAATTGCGCGCCCTGCAAGATGCCGATCCCGAGAAGATCGACACCACGTTGTTGATCCATCCCTACGTGCTCACCGACTTTCTCGACTTCAATGATTTTCTGGACACGGTTGATATCGCAGTAGCGGAGCCGGAGTTTAATGATGAATTCCAGATTGCCAGCCTCCATCCGCAGTATCAATTTGCGGGCACTGTACCGGACGACATTGAGAATTACACCAATCGTTCGCCTTACCCCACGCTGCATCTGTTGCGCGAGGAAAGTGTGGATCGCGCCGTGGCGGCTTTCCCAGACGCGGATCAGATCGTTGATAATAATGTTGAGACGCTGAAGGAGCTGGGGCACGAGGGGTGGAAGCGGTTGGGATTGGATGTGTTGTAAGGGTGCGATTGTGTCAATTCCACATCCTGCTTGCTGGATATAACCAACCACTTGGCAATCGTCTTTCGGGTGCCCGGCCAAAAGTTCTTCGGCTGATTGCTTAGTGGGATGGCTAGTTGTTTCACCAGTGGATTGCCTGACTTTGTTGCATCACGCCCTTTTTTGATGCGGGAATAAATCAGAGCGCGATGGCTTTGCATAGCCACTCGACTAAGCTGGCAAAAGACGCTAGCCAAGTCGCTGGTTAAATCGCGCCCCTACCTGCCGGCGATTTGCTGAAACAACTCTAACCTGCGCGCATCGATCTTCCCGGCCGCAACCGCGTTGCGTAACGCGCAGCCCGGTTCATGCACGTGGCGGCAGTCGTGAAAGCGGCACTGACCGAGATACTGCGCAAACTCCACGAACCCTTGTTCTATCCCGCCGAAGCTCAGGTGGTGCAGGCCGAAAGCTTGCACGCCGGGGCAGTCGATCAGGCTGCTGGTTTCATCTATCCGGTACAGTCGTGCGTGGGTGGTGGTGTGTTTGCCGGAATCCAGCGCGGCAGAGATTTCGCGGGTGGCGGCTTGTGCGTCGGGCAGCAGCGCGTTGATCAGGGTGGATTTGCCCATGCCGGATTGTCCGACCAATACGCTGGTGTGGCCGGTCAGAAATGGGCGTAACGCAGTTACATCCTGCTTCGCGCTGAGTTCCAGCACGCGATAGCCGATATCGCGATAGGGGATGAGTCGTTTGCGCGCGGCGGCTGCGGCATTCAACAGATCGCATTTGTTCAGCACGATCAGCACATCGAGTTTTTGATCGTATGCGGCGACCAGACAACGTGCCAGCAGCTCATCGCTGAATGAAGGTTCGGCGGCGACCACGATGATGATTTGTGTGACGTTCGCGGCGATGAGTTTTTCGCGGAAGGCATCCGAGCGATGCAGCAGCGAGCGGCGCGGAGCGATGCGTTCGATCACTGCCTGAGCGCCTGTCCTGAGCTCTGTCGAAGGATCTGCTGTGCGTCGCACTTCCACCACATCGCCGCATGCCACTTCGCTTTTTTTGCCGCGCGTCAGGCAGGCGATTTCGCTACCGTCGGCAAGGCGCACCAGATATTGGCGGCCAAACACTGCAACAACCTGCGCGCTGAGAAGCCTGTCCTGCGGGTGCCCGGCCAAAAGTTTTTCGGAAGCCGCGTCGAAGGGTTCGCTCAAAGTTTGAATAGCGTGTCCACTTTTGCGGCGCAGATGAAATCGTTTTCCGACAGGCCGTGGATGGCGTCGGTGGTGTATTCCACCTGGCAACTGTTATAGGCGACAGTGAGTTTGGGGTGGTGATCCTCACGGTGCGAAAGCCATGCGACCGCATTCACGAACGCGATGGTCTGGTAATAATTCTTGAAGTGGAAAGTCTTGTTGATCAGCTGAGCGTGCCGCTGCCAGCCATCGAGTTGCCGCATCAAACTATCAGCCTCGGAATTCGAGAGTGGCGGCGTGCCGGGTGCGCAGGGTTTGCATTGCTTTCTGGTTAAATCACTCGCTTTGTTCATGGTATGCCTCATTTAAATTTGTAAAAGATGTTGAGATATGCGGCGAGGTCCTGCGTTTCCTGCGAAGCAAAGTGCGCGTTGACATTGCCGCTGCAGATGCCGATTTGCTCGATCAACCCATCGGGGCTGTTTCTCTTGCGATCGAAGCGGGTGAAGATCGCGCTGCCATCGCCGCCCATCATTTTCGCATGGCAACGGCTGCAATCGTATTGCTCGAACAATTTTTGTCCGGTCTGCGCATTGCCGTCCGGGAAGGGGTTGGCCGATGCGGCTGTTGCAGCGCACAACAGAATTAACGTGGTCATCAGTTTCATAATGTTCTCCTTTCTATAACCAATGACTTGGTTGGTGTAGTTTACCAACCTAGTCAGATGGCTAGTTGTTTCATCAGGTTTGAAGATGCGGGGCTTGCAGGTGAGCGATGCGCGCCATGGCCGGTGGGTGCGAATCGTAAAACTTGGAATACAGCGGATCGGGTGTCAGTGTCGCCGCGTTGTCCTGATATAACTTGACCAGCGCGTTGACCAGGTCGGCAGCGTCGGTTTGCTTGGCGGCGTAGGCGTCGGCCTCGAATTCATGTTTGCGCGAATAGGCCGACAGCAAAGGATGCAGGAAAAAGCTGAATATCGGCAGGATCATGAAGAACAGCAGCAACGCTAGCGCGGTGGAGGGAGTGCTGACGCCCAGACCCTGATAGAACCACGCGGTTTGCATCAGCAGGCCAAGCAGCCACAAGAATCCCAGGCTCAGGGCAAAGGTCGCCACGATACGTTTCATCACGTGGCGGCGTTTGAAATGTCCCAGTTCATGCGCCAATACCGCCTCGACTTCATTGATGCTCAAGCGTTGCAGCAGCGTGTCAAAAAACACGATGCGTTTGGTTTTGCCGAAGCCGGTGAAATAGGCATTGCCGTGAGAGCTGCGCTTCGAGCCGTCCATCACGAACAAGCCTTGCGCGGTAAAGCCGCAACGATTGAGCAAGGATTCGATGCGTGTTTTCATTGCATCGTCCTGCAGCGGCGAGAATTTATTGAACAGCGGCGCGATGAACGATGGGTAGATGAACAGGATGAGCAGGTTAAACGTCACCCACACCAGCCAAACATACAGCCACCAGTATTCGCCCATGCGTTCCATCAGCCACAACACGCCGAACAGCAGCGGCAGTCCGAGGATCGCACCGATCAATGTGCCTTTCAGCGCGTCCAGCAGATACAGCGTGAAACTCATTTTGTTGAAACCGAAACGCGCTTCGATGACGAAGGTGCGGTACAGGTTGAATGGGGCTTCCAGCAGCGAGTACAGCACCAGCACCGCGACGATGGTCGCCATGCCCTGCATGAGTGGGGAGCTGAACCAGCCGTTGCAAAGTCCGGCGATGAATTGAATGCCGCCCCCCAGCGTAAAGGCCAGCAACAGCGCGGCATCGAACAGCGTTCCCAACATGTCGAAGCGCGTCTTGGCAGAGGTGTAGTCGGCTGCTTTTTGATGATCGCCAAGCTGGACTTTTTCGTGGAACGCCTCCGGCACGGCGGCGCGATGCGCGGCAATATGCCCCAGATGACGGCGCGCCAGCCACAACTTGGCCAGCGTGGTCAGCGCCAAGGCGGCGATGAAAATAAAGGAGAATTGTGTCGCGGTCATGAGGGGTGTTGATTCAGTGTTCGTAAGGGACGTGCTTGTGACACAATACGCGTCTGCGCGTTCAAATCTTTGCTGTACGAATTATGGCACAAAATCAAAATTACCTTATCTGGATAGATATGGAAATGACCGGCTTAAGCCCGGACACCGATCGCGTGATCGAAGTCGCGCTGGTGATTACCGATAACAATCTGGAAACTATCGCCGAGGCTCCGGTGCTGGTGGTACATCAACCGGACAGCGTGCTGGACGGCATGGATGCATGGAACAAATCCACCCACGCCAAATCCGGTTTGATCGATAAAGTGAAAGCCTCCACGCTGGACGAGGCGGCGGTGGAAGTGCAGATGGTCGAGTTCCTCAAGGAATATGTGCCGACGCGCACCTCACCGATGTGCGGCAACTCCATCTGTCAGGATCGCCGCTTCCTTGCACGCTGGATGCCGAAGCTCGAAGACTACTTCCATTACCGCAATCTCGACGTGAGCACACTCAAGGAACTGGCCAAACGCTGGAAGCCGGAAATAGCGCAGGGGGTAAAAAAGCACGGCAAGCACGAGGCGCTGGCCGATATCTACGAGTCCATCAATGAGATGAAACATTACCGCGAGCATTTTATCAAGCTCTAGAGGTTCCCTAAAAATGGCGTTTAACAGGTTGGTTAATCTGCACGCCATGCACTGATGAAACCCCTAGCCATTCCACTAGGTCGCCAAAAGGCTTTGCATAGCCATCTGACTAAGTTGGTACACTACCCCAACTAAGTCATTGGTTAACGGCAACCAAGTGGCTGGTTATAATTTGGAGGTAACGATGACCACCATTAAGCCTATTGCACCTACCCCATCCGAAAACGACCAAACACAGGTGATCGAACGGCCGGATGGCTTTTACTGGCAGGACACGCTCAGCGAAAAACTGTATGGCCCTTTCCCCACGCGGCTTGAGGCGATGCAGGACATGGAGGGCCAAAACGACAACGGTTATGAAGAAGGCGAGTCGGTGGAAGACGCAGAAGCGGAAATCGGCATCGCCGACTGGACAGACCCGGAAACCGGTGACCCGGCAGAAGGTGTGTCACCGCGCCTTAGCGACGATTAGCCGCACGTTTGGCGTTAGCGGCTCCAGCTGACGCGCATCAGGTTCTGATCAGAATTGTAGTGGAATTCCAGTTCGCCTTGATAGGCATGGTGCAACGCTTCACCGATGCCGCGCGCCAGATGGATGTCGGTGGTGGTCACCAGGGTGCCGTGTTTCGTCTTCTCAATGGCCATGATGCGCTGCAACGGGTGTCCCGCCTTTTCTTGCGCTTCCCGATGACGTATCAGTTGCAGGATTTCCTGTTCGTGAGATGCGAAAAATTCACCATCCAACGACACATATCCCGCCGGGAAATGATCGCGCACGCGATGGCAGGCCGGGCAGGTTGTCTGATGCGCATCCTTAGGTTTTGCCAACCATTGCCAGTGGCCGGCGTGAAACACCGCGCCACAGTCCGGACAGACCGTCGGCTCGGGAAGTTTGCCCTTGGTTTTGTAGCTGTCCATTACCGTTTCCAGCGGTAGCCGGTCGCGGCGGATGGGGTGAAAGCCAGCAGGGTGTGATTGATTGGTCATGGTCGTATCCCTAAATTGAACAGTGCCACTTCTTCAGCACGGGTTAAGCATAGCAGCTATCCGTGCAACGGGAAAATTCCTGTTTTTTCCAGCTCAGCAGCGCATTCACGCGGTATGCATGGTTAGTTCTTTAGAGTCGCTTCGACAGAGGAGACGTTCGGCAAGCCCAGCACCTCAACGTCCACCTGCCACAATTGCGAAATGACTTGCTTCGTTTCGTCTGGTGCAGCGCTGGTCCAGAACCGTTCTGTACCGGCACGCGCCTCGGGTGATAACTGTTTTATGCTGGCAAGCCGGCGCCGGAGTTCCCGCGCAATGGCGGGGGCGGGGTCAATGATAGCAACCGATGAACCAGCAATTTCCTGTATCAGCGAGGCGAGGAACGGGTAGTGCGTGCAACCCAGCACGATGGTGTCGGCTTTCTGCGCCAACAATGGCAAGACATACTGCTCGATCAATGCACGGGTTTTGTCACCGGACAGATCACCGGCTTCCACCTGTTCTACAAGTCCGGGGCAGGCCTGAACCAAAATGTTTACATCAGCACCGAAGCGCGCGTGCAACTTCGCAAAGTTATTGCTGACTAGCGTCCCGCTGGTGGCCAGCACGCCGATCACCCCGGATTTGGTGTGCATCGCCGCCGGTTTGACGGCGGGCTCCATCGCAACGATAGGCACCGAGAATCTTGCGCGCAACGTTTCTATCGCGACACCGGTTGCCGTGTTGCAAGCCACGACGATGGCCTTGGCGTGCTGGCTCACCAGGAATTCGACAATGGCAATCGACCTTGCCTCGATCAATGGCCCGGATTTATCGCCATACGGCGCATGGCCTGAATCCGCCACATACAGCAGGTCTTCACCCGGCAACTCGCGGCGGATCTCGCGCAGCACCGACAATCCGCCGACACCGGAATCGAAAACGCCTATTGGATTTATGGTGGTCATGCTTTGAGTTTTAGAATGTAGCATAAGCACGCTATGCTGACGGGCAGTATCTACTGGAGGAATGTGTTTGATGCGTGTCTCATGTATTCACTGCGATAAAGAATATCGCAACTACAGAAAATACAAGTTGTAATGTGGCATATAACACCTGCATATTATAAAAATGCGCTAAACATTTGTGTCCATACAAAGGGTCTTTCAAGCCATTTTCGAAAGCTCTGCTGTAATTTAGCCGCTGATACCAAGGTACAATTTTTTGAATTTCTAAAAGTGATTTCATCGGGTCAAACTCAACATTAATGTTTCCGCTTTCATTCTGGCGTATTTTATGATTCTCAATAATTTCGTCGCGGCTATTACGAATCTGTTGGTCAATGTGGAGGTTAATATGAACACGGATAGCAAGATATTTTCGGCGAATCCAAACAACCCAGCGGCTAGTAGCAACATAATAACCTCTCTTAGCTGTTCGACACCCACTAACGAACTTGTCTTATCGAGGTTCGCAACTATCAATGCAACGGTTGCGCCAAGTCCAGCCAATAGCCATGTTGCAACTTTGTCTATAGTGGCACTTGTAGAAAGAACTGCGTTAATAAGCGCGCGAGTTAGCTCTAGCTCGGTTTCAGAAAGCGGAGCTATCTCTATCGATTTCATTTCTTCGCACCCATCGCCAGCGCGCGCAACCTGCCTTGCTCCAGCTCCGTCGCATTCGGCGCGATCAGCCAGCCCTGCAAATTATCCATCACCAGATCGGTCAGCGCGTGCATCCAGTCGTTGCGTTCGTTGAGGCAGGGGATGTAGTTAAATTCGCCGCCGCCCGCGTGCTGGAAATCTCTTTTGCCTTCCATTGCGATTTCTTCCAGCGTTTCCAGGCAGTCGGCGACGAAGCCGGGGCAGACCACGTCCACACGTTTGGTCTTTTGTTTGCCCAGCGCCTTGAGCGTGGCGGTGGTGTAGGGCTTGAGCCATTCGGCTTTGCCGAAGCGTGACTGGAAGCTGAGGAAGTATTGCCCGGTCTTCAAGCCGAGTTCCTGCGCCAGCAAGCGTCCGGTCTTGTGGCATTCACAGTGGTAGGGATCGCCTTTGTCCAATGAGAATTGTGGCAGGCCATGGAAGCTCATTACCAATTTTTCCGGGCGACCGTTTTTCATCCAGTACTCGTTGATGTTGTTCGCCAGTGATTTGATGTAGCCGGGGTTATCGTGATAGTTTTTGATGGTGCGTAGCGCGGGGGTGTTGCGCATTTGCAGCAATTCCCGGAACACGCCGTCGAAGGCTGTACCGGTGCTGCTGGCGGCATATTGCGGATACATCGGCACGATCAGGATGCGCTGGCAGTTCTGCTCCTTGAGCTTGCGCAGCACGCTGGGGATGGAGGGGGTGCCGTAGCGCATAGTGTAGTCCACCACGAACAGTGCTTTGGTGCGCTCGCCGAGAAAGCCTTGCAGCAGCACAGTTTGTTTCGCGGTATGAACGCGCAATGGCGAACCTTCCGGTAGCCACACCGTGGCATATTTTGCGGCGGATTTTTTTGGCCGCGTGTTGAGGATGATGCCGTTCAGAATCAGCCACCACACCGCCCGAGGAATTTCCACCACGCGCGGGTCGCTTAAAAATTCTTTTAGATAAGGACGCACGGCCTGAGCAGTGGGCGCATCGGGTGTGCCGAGATTGATCAGCAGAATGCCGGTCTTGACGGGTGTGCCATGCGCGAAAGCGGGTTCAGTCTGGTAGGTCATAAGTGAGTCGTCCAAAGTTCTAATTTCGTCGTTCCAGCGCAGGCCGGAATCCAGCTTATCAAAAATCTTCGCGAAGCGGATAAAGCTGTGTTTTGGTGTTGTCCCACTTCGTGGGTGTATTGATGAATGTCTGGATTCCGGCCTTCGCTGGAATGACGGGCTTTAAAGGTTAATAAAAACATTTTTAATTCTGTGAAAGCGCATTACCCAGCAATCGCGCGGTGATGTCCACGATAGGAATGACACGCTCATAATCCATGCGTTTCGGGCCGACCACGGCGAGTGTGCCGACCACTTGGCCGTCGGTGGAGTAGGGCGCGGTGATCACGCTGCACTCGTCCAGCGAGGCCAGCCCGGATTCGCTGCCGACAAAAATATGAATGCCTTGTCCCCGGCGACCGGCGTCGAGCAGTTGCAGCAGTTCGGTTTTTTGTTCGAACAAGTTGAACAGGCCGCGCAAGCGGTTCATGTCGGTGGACAGGTCTTCGACATGCAGCAGATTGTGTTCGCCGCTGATGACGTAATCCTCGGATTGTTTCGCCTGCGCCGCATCGCCCGCGGCCAGTGCCGCTGTCATCAGCGCGCTCATATCCTGATGCAATTGCTGTAGTTCGCCGCGCAGCCGGTCGCGGATTTGCGAGAAGCTGCAGCCGATGTAATGCTGGTTGAGGAAGTTGCCCGCCTCGGTGAGTTGCGATTGCGTGTAATCGCGCTCCAGCAACAGCACGCGATTCTCCACTTCGCCGTCCGGCATCACGATGATCAGCAGCACGCGCTTTTCGCCCAGGCGCAAAAATTCGATCTGGCGCACGGTGATCGCACTGCGTTTCGCCGTGGCGACCACGCCGGTGAAGTGGGTCAGTTCGGAGAGTATGTTGGAGGCTTGTGCGATCAGCCGCGACGGATTGTCCGGCTGTAACTTATTTTCCATCTGTTGCACGCGCACGCTGTCCAGCGGTTTGGTGACGAGCATGGTGTCGATGAACAAACGATACGCCAAGCCGGTCGGAATGCGGCCTGCCGAGGTGTGCGGGCTGCTCACCAAGCCGATGTCTTCCAGTTCGGACATCACGTTGCGGATGGTCGCCGAGCTAACCTCCAGGCCGGAATACTGGAGCAGTGCGCGCGAGCCGACCGGTTGGCCTTCGCTGATATAGCGTTCTACCAGGGTCTTGAGCAGGATTTGTGCGCGGTCGTTTAGCATGTGAGGGATTCTACCATCGGCAATGTGATGCTCAATCGACTTTACAAATCCGGTGTGATGTTGCGAGCGATAGTTCCTCCCGCCCGGCCACCGATTCCGACTAAAACTAGCACAAATCTGCTGAAGAGTGTGCATCATAAGTTGATATTCAAGGTTGAACTTCTATCTGGTAAACTGCTCAACGGCACTTCAATTTTCTGGGAGTCATGGATGATGTTGCGCGTATTCTTTGCATTTGGTTTGGTTGTTACGGTTGCCGCCGGGCTGACGGCGAATTCGGCGTTCGCGGAAACACCCGTCGAGGTGCTGGCGGCTATAAAAGCCGAGGCATCGGGCACGCCGGGTTTTCAGGAATTCTCGGCCGCACGCGGGGAGAGTTTCTTCAAGACCAAGCGTAACCATGATTTGAGTTGTTCCACTTGCCATACCGACAATCCTGCCGCGCAGGGAAAACATTCCGAGACCGATAAAATCATCAAGCCGCTTGCTCCGGCCGCCAATGAGGAGCGATTCACTGACATGAAAAAAGTGGCAAAGTGGTTCAAGCGCAATTGTAACGATGTGCTTGATCGAGAATGCACCCCGCAGGAAAAGGGTGACGTGCTCGCTTACCTGCTCACCGTGCGCAAATAGGGGACTGTCATGCTGTTCAATGTTAAAAATTTCACCCGGATGTTCGCTGTTGTCGTGTTGGTGATAGGCGTCACGATGTCTGTTGCCCATACTTCTGATGCCCGCGCCGATGATGACGAAGACGAGGGGCAGCGGCCAACGGTCAGCAATGCCAAATGGAAGGGCGAATGCGGTGCCTGCCACGTGGCCTATCCGCCGCGCATGTTGCCTGCCGAATCATGGCGCGCAATCATGTCGGGGCTGGACAAGCACTTTGGCAGCAATGCCGGTTTGGATGCCGCATCCGCCAATGAAATAACGGCTTTTCTGGAAAAGAATGCCGACGCCAGAAAGCATGACGCATCGGGCAAACCGTTGCTGCGCATCACCGAAACCCGTGGGTTCAAGTCCGAACACCGAGAAGTGGCAGCGCGCGTCTGGAAAAACCCGAAGGTCAAGAGTCCGGCCAATTGTACGGCTTGCCACACTCAGGCGGAGAGCGGTGATTTCAACGAAGACAATGTAAAAATACCCAAGTAGGAAGAGCACATCATGATTCGACGTATTTTGGTTTGGGACGCGCCGACGCGGGTTTTTCATTGGCTGCAGGCGTTGTCTTTCGGCGCGGCATATCTGACGGCATTTTCAGAACGTTTGCGCAATTATCATGTGGCACTTGGTTACATCCTGCTGGGTTTGATCGTGTTTAGATTGCTGTGGGGTTTTATCGGCACACACTACGCGCGGTTCAGCTCGTTCCTGTTCAATCCCAGGGAAATCGTTGCTTATCTGATATCGCTGGTCAAGGGCAGTCCCAAGCATTATCTGGGACACACTCCAGTGGGGAGCGTGTCGATTTGGTTGCTATTGTCACTTGGCATTTTTATTTGTCTGACTGGAGTGGCCGCGCTTCAGGATGATGCAAGCGATGTCGTGGTTGAGATGCATGGTGTTGCGACCAATGTCATGCTGGGTGTGATATTGCTGCACCTCATCGGCGTGTTGATGAGCAGCATCCTGCATCATGAAAATCTGGTGCGCACCATGATCACCGGTTTCAAACAGGTGCCTGGACAAAAGTCTTTCGTACGGGTGCCCGGACAAAAGTCTTTCGTACGGGTGCCTGGACAAAAGTCTTTTGTATCCGCCGGGTCGGATGAGGGTATCCGTCGTTCTTATAATTGGCTGGGTGTCATAATTTCAGCCATTGTTGTTGTATTCTGGTTCGCCTATGTCCGGAAACCGCTCGGGTGAAGACTTGCGCGCAACATGCCGTGCAGCGGGACAACAGTTAGGGAGCCTCTAAAAATTCAGAGTTCGCCCAAATGCAAGGCGCGGAAAAAATTTCGCCGCGCCACATATGGTGGATATATAAGCAAGAAATTTTTTCCGCAACGCAGCAGTTGGGATGAAATGTGGATTTTTAGAGGTTCCCGTCAGCTTAAGGGGTAATGAATGAAATACAGGGTCAAGTTTAGAAATATTGCCGCCGGTATCTGCCTGGCGACTTTATCGGGAATGGTGTACGCAGACGATACAGTGGTGAATCTTGCATTGCCGACTGCCGCAAGTTTTTATACCAATAATTTCCAATCATTAAAATCACGATCATTTAATTCCCCGGCCTACCTGCTGGCAGCGAATGAGGCTGATGCCGTTCAGGGGCAGGCGGGCGTAACTCCTGTAACCCCTGCGGCGGAATTTCAGCCGCCGTGGATGTCGGGCAGGAAGGCTCACCAATATCTGGGTTTGGGCACCGTGGTGTTTGCCGGGTTGACGGCGCTGACCGCGCCGTCCAGAGAAGGTTGTGATCACAACTGCCCGCCTGCTTCACAGCAGCCGCCGAGGCAGACATCCGGTACCACCCACACCAGGTTGGCTCGTGCTACCGCTGCGATGGCCATCGCCACGGTGATGACCGGGCTACTGTATCACTGGGACGACTTTCATTTGGAAGACGGCTGGAAAGATCCGGATAATCTGCACGTGATGCTGGCCAGCACAGGTGCGCTGCTCATGCTCTATGCAGTGAATAAGTCGGCAAAGTCCTCAGTGCCGACCAGCCATGCGGGTACGGCCGAGTTGGGCGCGGTGGCTATGGTTGTTGCTATTAAATTGACTTGGTAACGGGATGAGATGATGCAAAAGAAATTGAAAGTCGCAGCATTATTGCTAGCCGCCGCTCTGTTAGGGAGTAGCGCATATGCCGAGGCGGAAGAAAATATTTTTGGCGAGAACTTTGTGGGCTGGCTGTTTAATTTTCAGCGCACCAAAGGGGTGAAGCCGGTTACCGACAAGCAGTATCAGGACGAATGCGGAGAATGTCATTTTGCCTATCAACCCGGGTTGTTGCCGGCAAAATCCTGGGAAGCGCTACTGACTGCCGAAGCGTTGCGCAAACATTTCGGTGTAAATGCCGAGCTCGACAATGACACCCTGAAGGTCATTCATGATTACGCGGTGGACAACGCAGCGGATAAATCCTGGTACAAACGGTCGCGCAAGATCGCTGTTGCCACGGCGGAAGGCCCGGCTCCGCTGCGGATCACCGAGCTGCGTTATATTTCCCGCAAGCACCATGATATCCCCGAGAAAATGATCAGGGGCAACAAGGGTGTGAAGTCGCTGAGCTTCTGTGACAAGTGCCACACTCAAGCCGCGAAGGGCGTCTATGATGCGGATACCGTGGCTGTCCCGAATTATCCGGACTGGGATGATTAGGGAATCTCTAAAAATCCACATTTCACCCCAACTGATGAAACTACTGGTGAAACAACTAGCCATCCCACTAGGCAACCAGCCGAAGAACTTTTGGCCGGGCACCCGAAAGACGGTTGCCAAGTGGTTGGTTATAAGTTGCCAAAAGGCTTTGCATAACCATTCGGCTAAGTCACCCAAAGATGGTGACATAAGCCGCTGGTTAACGGCAACCAAGTGGCTGGTTATGCTGCGTTGCGTAAAAAATTTCTTGCTTACATATAACCCATATGCGGCGCGGCGAAACGAAGTTTCAGTGTAAGGGAACCTTTAGGTTAGCCGGAACTAAAATTTTTTGCGAGCAGCCGCTACGGGCTTGCCTGCTTACCCCTTTTCCGCGCCTAGCTGGCGATTCCGCACGGGCTGCTTTTGCCCGTAGCGGATCGGCGTCCCCTGGTGGGGCATTTGGGCGAACCCTGAATTTTTAGAGGCTCCCCTTACAAGCTTCGGATAAGAACTGACGCTCCACAGAAAGCTCCTTATACCGTTCATCGTCAACTTTGTCATTGCATGGGCGATGTGGTTTAATCGCACTCATGAAATTCCCCTTCCAAAACGTCGCGCTCATCGGCAAACACAAGGCTCCGGAAATCGACGAGCCGCTGTTACGCTTGGCCGCGTTTTTGTCATCCAGAGGATTGACCGTGGTGGTGGACAGCCTGACCGCCGAGCATCTCAAGGACAGTCCCTATAAGACGATGAGTCTGGCTGAAATAGGCCGCGCGGCGGATCTGGCGATCGTGCTGGGTGGCGATGGCACCATGTTGAACATCGCGCGCACTTTGTCTCCGTGCCATATTCCGCTGGTCGGCGTGAATCAGGGGCGGCTCGGTTTCCTTACCGACCTCACGCTGGATAACATGCAGGACAGCATTGCGGCGATGCTGGACGGCAAGTTCGTCACCGAGCGGCGCCTGCTGATTTCCGCCCGGGTGTTGCGCAACGATGTCGAAGTGTTCAGGGGCTCAGCTTTCAACGAAGTGGTGGTGCATCGCAACAATATCAGCAGCATGATCGAGTTCGAGGTGCGCGTGGACGGTGAGTATCTCTACAACCAGCGCGCCGATGGGCTGATCGTTGCGACTCCTACCGGTTCCACTGCCTATGCAATGTCTGCCGGCGGCCCGATATTGCACCCCAGTCTCGATGTGCTCGAACTGGTTCCGGTATGTCCGCACACGTTGAGCAATCGACCCATCGTGGTGAAGAGTTCGTCGGTGCTGGAAATACTGATGCATCGCACCGGCGACATTCGCGTGCGCTTCGACAGTCACACCAGCTACGACTTGCAGATGCACGACAAGATCATTGTCACACGCCATCCTGAGGCAGCCTGTCTGCTGCATCCGGTGGGGCATAGTTATTACCATACGTTGCGCGAGAAGCTGCTCTGGAATCAAACGCTCTAAATGCTGAAGTTCTTGGCTATCCGCGATTTCGTCATCGTCTCCTCGCTTGAACTGGATTTTTCCGCCGGATTTACCGCGCTGACCGGCGAGACCGGCGCAGGCAAGTCCATTCTGATCGATGCACTGTCGCTGGCACTCGGTGAACGCGGCGATGCGAGCATGGTGCGCAACGATTGTGAGCGTGCCGAGATCGCCGCCGAGTTTGATGTGAGCGCGTTGCCGCATTTACAGGCATGGCTGCGCGAGCAAGAGCTGGAAGGCGATGCGGGTGTATGTCTGCTGCGCCGCGTGCTGGATGCCGGGGGGCGTTCGCGCGGCTTCATCAACGGACGCAGTGCCACCCTGCAACAATTGCGTGAAGCGGGCGATCTGTTGCTCGATATACACGGACAGCACGCGCATCAATCGCTGGTGCGCCCCGATGCGCAGCGCGCGTTGCTGGATGGTTATGCGGGCATGGCGGGCGCTGCGGAACAAGTCGCAGCCTTGTATCGCGATTGGCAAACATTGCACCGTCGCCGCATCAGTCTGAGTGAAAATGCCGATGCGGTGGCTGCCGAGCGCGAGTTGTTACTGTTTCAGCGCAACGAGATGGAAGGGCTGGGCTTCAGCGTGGCAGACTGGAATACCTTGCAGGAGGACTATGCGCGCCTGGCTCATGCGGCGAGTTTGCTGGAAACCGCTGAATTCGGTCTGGAAACCTTGAGCGAATCGGACACCGCATGTCTGGCGCAACTCAACGCGCTGACGGCGCGTATCCGTGATGGTATGCAACATGATGCCAGTCTGGGCGAAACGCTGCGCATGCTGGAAAGCGCGCAGGCTGAGTTGCAGGAAGCGGTCTATGCGCTGCGCCATTATCAGCAACGTCTGGATACCGACCCGCAACGCTTGCGCGAACAGGAGCAGCGCATCCAGAGCGTGATGGATGCGGCGCGCAAATATCGCGTCGCACCGGAGCAATTGGATGAAGCGTTGCAACGCATCGTGGCGCGCCTGGAGGAGTTGGGCGGTGATGCCGATCTCGCCGAATTGGAGCAGCAGGAAAAATCAACACAGCAAAGCTATCTTGCTGCGGCGCAGAAATTGACGGCGGCGCGCAAAAAAGCTGCGGGTAAACTTGCGCGTGAAATCACTGCGGCGATGCAGACATTGGCGATGCAGGGCGGCAGTTTTGCGGTGGCGTTGTTGCCGCTGGGCCAAGATAATGCCATCAGCGGCAATGCCTACGGTCTGGAAACCATAGAATTCCAGGTTGCCGCCAATCCAGGCGTGCCTGCGCGCAGCCTGGCCAAGGTCGCTTCGGGCGGCGAGTTGTCGCGCATCAGTCTGGCGATCCAGGTCGCCACCTCGCAGGTTGCCGGTGTGCCGACGCTGATCTTCGATGAAGTGGATAGCGGCATCGGCGGGCGCGTCGCGGAAATCGTCGGGCATTTGCTGAAAAAACTGGGCAACTCATACCAGGTGTTGTGCGTCACGCATTTGCCGCAGGTCGCGGCGGCGGCTGACCAGCAGTGGCAAGTGAGCAAGACGGTGGAAAATGGCGTCACGCTGAGCCACATCACGGTGCTGGATGGCAAGCAACGCGTCGAGGAAATTGCGCGCATGTTGGGCGGCGTAAAGATCACCGAGACTACACGCAAACATGCGGCGGAGATGTTGGGTGTGGCTGCTTGAGGTATTATCACAACTCGTAGTAGGGACACGGCGCAACAAAGTCAGGCAATCCGCAGCCAACCAAAGGTTGGGCGGAATTGACACCGCCGTGCCCCTACCATTTGAAAATTGATTAGGAATGTGATGCGCATCAAAATTATTTGGCTTTCCCTAGTATTGCTTTCTACGGTGCTGGCTTCGTGCAACACCGTACCCTTGTTGACGCCATACAAGATGGACATCCGCCAGGGGAATTTCGTGACGCCGGAGATGCGCGAAAAGCTCAAGCTCGGCATGTCCAGGCAGCAGGTGCGTTATGTGCTGGGCACACCGATGATCAACGATGCCTTTCATGGCAACCGCTGGGATTATGTGTATCGCCTGGAGCGTGCCGGAAAAGTGATCGAACAACAAAGCATGACGCTTTATTTCGAGGGCGACAATCTGGCACGCATGGCCGATGGCAGACAGTCTGTTGAGACTGCGCCGGCGAAAGCAGAAGTACCAGTAAAAGGATAGAGCATGGGAAAAATCAAAATCGCCATCGCCGGCAGCAGCGGACGCATGGGACGCGCCTTGTTGGAGAATGTGTTTCAGTCGGATGATCTGGCGCTGCACGCTGCGCTGGAACACAGCAGCAGCGCGCTTCTTGGCAGGGATGCCGGAGAACTGTTCGGCACGGCTTGTGGTGTGAAAGTCAGCGCGGATGTGGCCGCGGCGCTGCAGGGCGCGGACGTGCTGATCGATTTCACCCGCCCCGAAGGCACGCTGCATCACCTCGATATTTGCCGCAAGCTCGGCGTGAACATGGTGATCGGCACCACCGGTTTTAACGCGCAGCAAAAGGCACAACTTGGCGCGGCAGCCCAACACATCGGCATCGTGTTCGCCCCCAACATGAGCGTGGGCGTGAACCTGGTGTTCAAGCTGCTGGAAACCGCATCGCGTGTACTGGCGCACGGCTACGACATCGAAATCATCGAAGCGCATCACCGCCACAAAGTGGACGCACCGTCCGGTACTGCGCTGGGCATGGGTGAAGTGATTGCGAAAACCCTGGGGCGCGATCTTGCGCAATGCGCCGTGTATGGCCGCGAGGGTGTCACCGGCGAGCGCGATCCATCCACCATAGGCTTCGCCACTGTGCGCGGCGGTGACATCGTCGGCGATCACACCGTCATGTTCGCGGGCACCGGCGAGCGCATTGAGATCACCCACAAAGCCAGCAGCCGCGCTACTTTCGCGCTGGGTGCGCTGCGTGCTGCACGCTTCCTGAAAGAAAATCCGGCAGGGATGTATGACATGCAGGATGTGCTGGGGTTGAAGTAAAGTTTCCTCTCCCCGGTTATTCCGCTAAAGGCAGGTATGAAAAAACTTCTTCCGCTGCTGTTTCTTTTTTTTCTCCCGATCAGCTTTGCAAAAACCGATCCGTCATTTTCCTGGATGACACTGACTTCCCCGCATTTTTTGATCCATTATCACCAGGGTGAAGAAGCTCTGGCACAGCGGGTGGTCGTGCTCGCTGAAGATGTGCATACTCGGCTGGTGCCGCGCATGAAGTCGCAGCCGCATGATCGAACCAACATCGTTCTCGTCGATGCGCTGGATGATGCCAATGGTTCGGCAACGCCGCTACCCTATAACCTGATTACGCTCTATATCACCCAGCCGTTCGGCGAGTCCATATTTGGCGCCAGCAACTACGATGACTGGATGCGGTTGTTGATCACCCACGAATACACGCACATAGTCCAACTGGACATGGTGAATGGCCCTGCGGAAGTGCTGAGCAACATTTTCGGCAACTTGTATTTTCCCAACATGTTTCAGCCGGTCTGGTTGATTGAAGGTCTGGCGGTGTATGAAGAAACCGAATTGACCGGCGGCGGCCGCAACCGATCACCCGCATCCGATATGGTGTTGCGGATGGCGGTGCTGGAGAACAACTTTCCCGCCATCAGTCATGCGGCGAACTACACTGAAAAGTGGCCGGATGGGGACGTTCCCTATTTGTTCGGGGCCAGCTTTACCGGTTTCATTGCAAAAAAATACGGACGCGAAAAATTGGCCGACCTGTCGATAGACTATAGCGGACGCTGGTGGCCTTTTCTGGTGAACGGTACGGCGCGCCGCGTGCTGGGCAGCGATTACAGCGAGTTGTGGGACGAATGGAAAAACGAGCTATCAAGCCGTTATGACGCGGACAAGCAGAAAGTGCTCGCGCAGGGCTTGAGTGTATCGCGCGCCTTGACCCCGAATGGATTTAACAAGGGCGGATATGAAAATCTCGCGCCGGCGATTTCCCCGGATGGCAGGCAGATAGCCTATTTTGTTCAGAACGCCGATGAACACTCGGCGATTCACCTGATGAACATTGACGGCAGCGCTGACCGCAAACTCTTCGATAATGCGACCTCGTCGGCACCAGGCATTGCCTGGAGAGCGGATGGCAAGGGTTTCTATTACACCAAAATCGAGGTGGTGCGTAACACCAACCTTTACAACGACATCTACTATTACGATCTTGAACGCCGCAAGGAAATTCGCTTCACCAAGTATCTGCGCGCCCGCGATCCGGCTCCGTCGCCGGATGGCACCAGGCTGGTATTCGTGACCAACCGGCTCGGCAAAACGCGACTCGCAACGATGTCGCTATCACCAGGAATAATGCCAGCGCCGAAGAGCTTTTGGCCGGGCACCCGAAAGACCGCACGTGCCGAGGACATCAACTGGCTCAGCGAAGAAAGCGAATACCAGTTCGAAACACCGCGCTTCAGTCCTGACGGACAGAAAATCGCCGTCGGTGTCAGGCAGCCGGACGGATACAAAGACATCTGGATACTCGATAACCAGGGCAACAAGCTCGAAGAACTGATGCACGACCGCGCCATAGACGGCGGCGCGGTGTGGAGTGCGGATGGCCGCAGTATTTATTTTTCTTCGGATCGAAGCAGCATTTTCAACCTCTATGTGTACGACCTCACCAGCAAACAAATCTCCCAGGTCAGCAATGTGCTCGGCGGCGCATTCATGCCAACGATCACACCAGACGGCAGTGCGATTGCGTTTGCGAATTACAGTTCACGCGGTTTTGACATCCACGTGATGGATAACCAGCCTGATGAAACTACTAGCCATTCCACTAAGCTGCCAAAAGACGGCAGCAAAGTGGCTGGTTACGCTATCCGGAAGGCGATGGACAGCTATCGCGATCCTTATCCCGTGATGAAGTATGACGAGCAGCCAGTTAGTGCCGAGCAGAGCTCATACAATCCTTTGCCGACCCTTTACCCGCGTTTGTGGCTGCCCAATTCCGGCTACAGTTCCTATAGCGGCACGCTGGGCGGCCTGTTTACGTTTGGCGCCGATGCGGTCGAACGCCACAGTTATACCTTGAGTGCGTTGTATGGCCCATCGAAACAGCGCACCTGGTATGACTTCAATTACCTCTACGATGGTTTGTTCCCCAGCTTGAAATTTCGCGCGCAGGACATCGATATGGCCTACGCGAATCTTCTGGTACAGAATGTTGGTTTAATCCCGCAGGACTACGTTGAGCGCAGCCGCATGTTGGATGCTTCCCTGACCTTCCCCTTGCTCGAACTGGATCAGCAGCACGAATTGCTATTTGGCTATCGGCGTAAAACTGTATCCAGCCTCACCGTGGCGCCATCCGGCGGTTATGCCGTGAATCCGGCGCAAGGCAGGCAGGTTTCCGGCAGGGTAGATTACCTGTTTAACAATGCCAATAAATATGGCTATTCGATCAGTCCCGAAGATGGCCGCAACATTGAACTCGGCTATGAACAACTCGATAAAAAGATCGGCAGCGATTTCAACCTGAAAAAATACAGCGTCGACTGGCATGAATATATTGATTTTCCATTCGAACACCATGTCCTGTTGCTGCGCGGTTATGCGGGAAAATCAACCGGCGATGTCATCGCCCAGCGCGCTTTTCAATTGGGCGGTGTGGGTCCCGGCGACATGACCATCAACATCGAAGATAACAACGTCTATTTGCGCGGTTATCCGGTCAACAAATATCGCGGGCAAAAAGTCGGGCTGGCAACGATGGAGTACCGTTTCCCGATCCAGAACATCGAATGGGGTGGCGGCAATACCCCGTTCTTTTTCAAACGAGTGCACGGTGCCGCTTTTGCCGAAGCCGGTAATGCATGGGACGATGTTTTTCTCCGCGCGGATGTGAAGAGATCGGTGGGTGCCGAAGCAAGTCTGGACATGACACTTGGCTATTTCCTGCCGGTAACCGTGCGCCTGGGTCTCTACAAGGCACTCGACGACCAGCGCGACAAGATGATGATCTTCAGCATCTGGGCGGCATTATTTTAGTGCTCAGGTGTAATTTTCTTCTGGGTGGTGGAGTGCCTTGCTCCATGAATCGAATCTTATGCTTGTATATAGATGAATCTTGTCAGCTCCCAAATGGCCACGGATTGTGGCTGATGGCGACCAGCACGATGTAGGTGAACACCAGTTGTGCCATGATCCATGCGGAAAGGCGAACGGTTTTGCTCCGTCCGTATCTCAATGCAACAAAGCCCAGCCCGATATACAGCAACAGCGCGATAACTTTGGCGGTCAGCCAGGCATTCACGAAGGGATATTGGCGGATGCTGAAAGCCAGCGTAATGGCAGAGACGATCAGCAGCGTATCCACGACATGCGGCACAATCTTGATCCAGCGTTGGCTCATGATGGCCGAGCCATTCAGACTCCAGATGCCGCGCAAAAAAAACAGTATGTAGCTGCCGGTTGCGCTGGAGATGTGTACGGTTTTGAGCAACAAAGAACTCATGCCACAACTTTCTTAATGTGTCTGAGTGTGTGCCGATAAACCGGGATGCTGGTGAAGGCCGCACAATTCAACAGTACCCCCTGTAGCAACAGCCCAATAATAACTAACCATGCAGCCACATCCCGCAAGGGAGCAAGTAGTGCCGCAAGCAACGCACTGCGATGCCGCCACATCCATGGTTCCGGGATGATTTCCTTCATATTTGAAAAGACGGCTTTTACACAGCCAGCGCTATCCTCGCGGTAAGACCGCAGGAAAGGCCACAAATCTTGCAAAGAAGGTAAGCGTCGTATGGCAGCTAGAGGTCGGGTTGGATTGGAGATGATTAATCCTTTGATAGATTGGTGGTGGGCATCCCATTTTCCCATTTCCTGAGAATCAAAGCGGAAAAAAATACTAGTCGGTTAGCATATCTATCACCCACTGATGACCGCTATTGGCTAGCAATCGATCCTTAAGGGATATCTACGTGACCAACCTCCGCGACGTATCCTTGACAATCTACTGCTTTAAGTGTAATTTAATGAACATGTATTTATACTACATGTTTAAATTGCATTGTCGGGTTTTCACGGGGTTGCTTTTACAAACTGAAAGGGGAGAATATGAAAATACCGAATGCAATGTTTGGTGAAGCTTTTCGTTGGGTACGTACTCAGTTTGATTTAGATGCGCGCTTTCGAATATGGTGAAGCTCGTGAGTATGTCTGAATTGTCGCATGGCCGATTGCGCCGGGAAAATGTGAATCCAATAATAAATATAATCGGGAGAGTGCAAAATGGAATCATCATCTAAGGCTGGTAATACTCTAGTTTCCTTCATGCAGCAGATGCTGCACAACAAATTTTTACTATTGATCGTGGTGTTGGGTGTCGGAGTGGCGGTTTTCATCAGTGTCGGTGTGTTCAGGTTGATTGGCCACTGAACACCTTATTGAGTGTAAATGTGCCCGAACAACAATAGGTATAAAGGCAGTCTTTAAGTCTCTAAATAATGCATTACCCGGAAGTTATGGCTATCTGTTTTGTTTAGGTGTTTAGTGCAGTTGTTTTTTATCAACCATCAATGGCATCAGCCATCAATGATTAAGGGAGGGGCAAATCATGTCAGAATCAACTTCAACAAGCAGTTTTAAACCTACCGTCCTGCAAAGGGTGCTGGAGGACAACTTTCTTTTGCTGTTTTTAGGCATCACGGTACCTACTGTGTTTTATGTGCTGTGGGGGTGTTTGGAAGTGCTCGCCCTACCCTTGGCCAAGTGAACAGCGGCGCTTGTCTAGTTAAATAATATTAAATAATAAAAGGAGGAATAGAAAATGGGAAATTCTTATACCACCCCAACCAATCGTGACTGGGGCCGCGAACCGATCGAACGCACCGAGATAATATGGATTACGATTGCATTTTTATGGTGTCTGTTCATGTTCGGCTGGATGATTGCCTGGCACTGGATCGGGAATCAGAACATGAAAAACGAGGCCTATCGGACCACCCCCGAGGCTTACTCCATAAAACTGGCGGATCAACTGACGAAATATCCCGTCCGCAAGGATGAGGCAAGCGGTGAAGATGTCGTGATGCCTCCTCCCGGCAGTGATATTTATCTGGCCGGCATGCAGTGGCAATGGCGTCCCATTTTCGAGCTGCAAAAGGGGAAGACCTATCGTCTGCACCTGTCTTCGCTTGACGTGGGTCATGGATTTTCATTGCAGCCCGAGAACATCAACATGCAGGTGTATCCCGGTTACGAGCAGGTTACCACTGTGACCCCCAATAAATCCGGCACCTACGGTATATTATGTGGTGAATACTGCGGTGGCGGCGACGCGGTCGGGCATCACACGATGCTCGGCAGAATCTACGTTAAGGAGTAAATAATAATGGCGACGACAACAATGTCTGATTTTCGCGTCGACCCGGTGTCCGGCCTCAAGATTCATAGAACGGCCAACAACCTGGTAAAGGCGAATGCATTTGCAGCAGTGGTGTTCCTGCTGATAGGCGGCTTTTTTGGTCTCGGTGTGGCGCTGACCCGAATGCCGGGTGTGCAGTTGCTCAAGCCAGAGATGTTCTACCTGTTCCTGACGGGGCATGGCGTTGTTGCGCTGATGGTATGGATCATCTTCTTTGAAATAGCCGTGCTGTATTTTTGTTGCTCGCACCTGCTGGGGAGTCGGATAGCGACACCGCGCTGGGCATGGTTGGGGTTCTGGCTGATGATCATCGGTGCGCTCATGACCTTCGTGGCAATAGTGCAGGGCAATTCCAGCGTGATGATGACCTCCTATCCGCCACTGGAAGCGGCCCCACACTTCTATCTGGGACTGATCCTGTTTGCCGTGGGTGCGTTGATCGGCTGCTTCGTGTTTCTCGGCACGCTGGTGATTGCCAAGGAAGAGAAAACCTATGGTGAAGGATCGCTTCCGCTGGTGGTCTTCGGTGCCGTAACGGCCAGCATATGTGCCATTTTCACGATTGCTGCCGGCGCGATTATCCTGATCCCCACTTTTCTCTGGCGCGTGGGGCTGATCAGCCACATCGATCCGATGATGTACCGGGTCATCTGGTGGGCGTTCGGCCACACCTCGCAACAGATCAACGTGGTGGTCCACATATCCATCTGGTATCTCATTGCGGGATTGGTATTTGGCGCCAAGCCGATGTCCGAGAAGGTGAGCCGTGGTGCGTTCCTGCTGTATATCCTGTTCCTGAACCTCGGTTCGGTGCACCACCTGCTGTCTGATCCGGGGTTGAGTTCCACCTGGAAGATTTTCAACACCAGTTACATGATTTACCTCGCGGTGTTGGCCAGCCTGATCCATGGTTTGACTGTCCCCGGTTCGATTGAAGTCGCTCAACGCAAGAAAGGGCTTGATACCGGCCTATTTACCTGGCTCCGCAAGGCTCCTTGGGGCAACCCGGTTTTTTCCGGCATGTTCCTGTCGTTGATCGGCTTCGGTTTCATCGGCGGTATAACTGGTGTGGTGATGAGTGTGGAGCAAATCAACATGATCATTCACAACACCATGTATCTGCCGGGCCATTTCCATGGCACGGTGGTGTGCGGTACTACCACGGCTTTCATGGCGGTTACGTATTATCTGATTCCGGTGGTGTTCCAGCGCAAGGTGGCTCTGGCAGGGTGGGCGAAATGGCAGCCCTACATTTACAGCCTCGGCTCCTTCACCTTCGCTATTGCCATAATGGGCGCCGGCACCATGGGCTTACAGCGCCGTCAAGCGGATATAACCTATGCCGGTCAATCTTTGGCTTATCAATATCCTGAGCTCGGCAAGGCTATGTTGTCGATAGGCGAACTCGGCGGCGTGGTCATGGCGGTTGGCGGAGTCATGTTTATCCTGATCGTACTGGCATCCGTTTTCGCGGGTGAGCGCATTCCGGAAGGTTCCGCGCCATGGCCGAAAGTGGAAGACGCCGATGTTGTGTTTGCGAAAAAAGGTGGGGTTAATAGTGCTGATGCCGGTGCCACCGTTCCCGGAAAGAAACATATCGGTATCGGTGGCTTCGAAGCGCCGGGTACTTTTGTGCTTGCCATGATTCTGTTCGCGACCCTCGTGCTGTACTACTTCATTAACTTCAAGTATCTGTCCACTATATGGACGCTGTCGTAAAGCAATAAGATGATGGGAGGGCGCTGCGGCGCCCTTCCCTGATTCCTGTACTAAAGGGAGAGATTTAGTCAGAGGGAGACCTCTAACCTGAACCAGAAATGTGCAAACCCGGTATGTGCAGACAGAGAACTGTAGCAGGAGGCGACTCCATGGGTTGCACGGTTTAGGTTAGAAGTATTCCGAAGCAAAAATCCGGAAAAATCAACCAACCCCTTCTCCGGATCGCGGAGAAAGAAGACACGGACGTGAGACAATGATTAAACAATACATCAACGTTTTTAAGTTGCGCATTGGTTTTGTGATTGCTTTGGCCGCGCTGGGTGGCATGGCGATTACGCCGGGGCAGTCCTTGCCGATATGGAAAATTCTGGTTTTGTTTGTGACGGTAATGATGGGATCAGCGGCAGCCGGAGCCTTCAACCAATACAGCGAACGCGACCTGGATGCAAAAATGCCGCGCACAAGAAACCGACCGTTCGTGACTGGATTTTTTCAGCATGGTCATAAGTGGCTGGTGATAATCGGGTTGCTGCTTCTGGTTGCGGTTATGTCTGCTGCCTTTGCGCTTAATGCGATGACGGCACTGAACATTTTCCTCGGTGCATTCACTTACGCGATTGTTTATACGGTATGGCTGAAACGGCGCACTTGGCTGAATATCGTATTCGGCGGATTGGCCGGGAGCTTCGCGGTGCTCGCCGGTGCGGCTGCAGTCGATCCATCAATCGGTCCGCTTCCCGGGCTGCTGGCTTTGGTGTTGTTCCTGTGGACACCCCCGCATTTTTGGAGTCTGGCGATAGCCTATCGTGATCAATATGCCGAAGCGGGGATACCCATGCTGCCAGTGGTAAAAGGCGATCAGAAAGCAGCGCGAATTATATTGGGGCACACCGTACTTCTGGTGCTGGTTTCCCTCTTGCCGGTGTACTACGGTTTAGGTTGGATTTATCTCGCCGGCGCCTTGTCGGGAGGAGGGTACTTCCTGATTAAAAGTGTGCAATTGGTACGCAATCCCACCAGACAAACGGCAATGTCCAATTTTTTTGCATCGATGGTGCAGCTTAGCGTGCTGTTATTCGCACTGATGCTGGAAGCGGGTTTCGCCACCTGATTTCCATTTTGTTCGACCATGCATCTCGTCTGGGCATCCGCGCGGACGGGATATCTTTGGTCATTCCTAAAACAATTTTTTTGGGTGCAAATGTTTTGGAGATGCTATCCAAGATCAGGCTTGTATTTTCGATGTCTCTTATTAAAATAGTCGGGTATTTTTCGATCAACCCTTGTGTAAATGCAGAACGAATTCATTAGGCTAGACTCGGCTGGCATCATTTTGATGAGTTAAGATTTCATGAAAGTCAAATCATGCGCCACCAATTGATACCGCTAAGTTTTGCAGTTTTTATATCTGCAGCCATGCCTTCCTTGGCCCAGGATACCGATGGTGTAAAGCTGTATAAAGCCACTGTTTCGGCGGCAAAATTGCAGGTGCAGCCGGAAAATTCAATCGCTCAGTCTTTTGATGAAAAGGAAGCTCTGAAAATAAGTCAGAGTGCGATAGGCAATCAGCTGGGTGATTACACTTTTCTGAATCGCAGCGGGCGTAAAGTGCGCCTATCCGATTACCGGGGCAAGCCTCTGGTTATCAACATGATCTACACTCATTGCCCGTCCGTCTGCACGACCACGACCCGGAATTTAAGCGCGCTCAAACTGTCCCGGGATGCCTTGGGGCCGGACAGCTTCGGAGTTTTGACGATAGGTTTCGATACCGAGAATGATACCCCGGAGGCGATGGACGATTTTGCCAAGCGCATGGATGTGAAACTGCCCAACTGGGAATTCGTTAGTGCCGACTCGAAAACGATTAAAAAATTGAGTAAGGATTTGGGATTTGTTTTTTTCCCTTCTCCGGAGGGAGGTTTCAATCACATAACCCAGACTACCTTTGTTGACGGAAAAGGTAAGGTTAGTCTCCAGATTTACGGGGATGAATTTGACAACAGGACACTGCTCGAACCCTTAAAGAATATGATTTACAACGTCAAGATCACAGATCCAATTTACAACTTCGCGACAGCAGAGTCAGGTTTTGCCGGTATCGCAAAAAGCGTGCGGCTGTTTTGCACGGTGTATGACCCAAAAACGGGAAAATACACGACAGACTACAGTCTCTTTTATGGGATGGGACTGGATATGCTTGTCTTATTTCTTATTGCAGCGTGGATCGTGGTTGAGTACCGTCGCCGCAACCAAAAGCGGAATTATCCGGACCATGCCTGAATATAAGTCTAGTCTATGCCCTTGTCAGCCGGGTATGCACAGCAATTGCCTGGAGTTATTTTTTTTGGAGTCATACGTTGATTAAACTTATACAAAGAGTTGCTCAGAGCATTTTTCTGCGTCTGGAGAGCGCGCTGAATGGCATTTTTGGGCCAACATTGAATCCGCTTTATTATTTGGGCGCGATCACCTACTGGATGTTCTGGATCATCGTAGTCAGCGGTTTTTATATTTATGCTTTTTACCAGACCGGCGTGGAAGAAGCTTTCCTGTCGGTGGAGCATATAACTCATCAGCCATGGTATCTGGGCGGCATCATGCGCAGCCTGCATCGTTATGCTTCCGACGGGATGATACTGGCTGCCGTTTTGCATATGGTGCGTAATTTTGCCTTTGACCGATACCGTAATTTCCGCTGGTTTTCATGGTATACCGGCATCGCGGTGCTGTTGCTGGTGTATATGGCCGGTATAAACGGCTACTGGCTGGTTTGGGATAAGCTGGCGCAATTTATTGCGATAGCGACCGCGGAGTGGCTGGACTACCTGCCGATTTTTATTGCCCCTCTGGCGCGTAATTTCCTGGAGCAGGGCAGTGTGAATGACCGCTTCTTCTCCCTGCTTTCGTTTGCTCATTTGGGCATTCCGTTGATTGCTTTTGCATTGATCTGGATACACACCCAGCGTGTTCCGGGGGCAAAGACTTCGCCGCCAAGAGCGCTTAAAATCGGATTGACCCTGTCCATGGTTGTGCTTGCGCTGATCAAGCCGGCATTAAGCCAGGGGCAAGCGGATTTGAACTCTTCACCATCCATTCTGAATCTGGACTGGTTCTACCTGTTGACTTACCCCTTACTCTATTCCTGGAGTCCGGGCAAGGTATGGGCACTGACGGGCGGGATTACGGTCTTTGCTTTATTGCTGCCGTTCCTGGGAGGGAACAAACGCGGCAAGGACGAATATGAGATCGCCTCTGTTCCGTGTGGACATATGGTTACCGCCAGGAGAGGCGAAACCATACTCGAGGCTTCGTTGCGCCAGGGATTGAACCTGCCCTACCTTTGCCGTGACGGAGCTTGCGGTGTTTGCAAGGGCAAGATACTGAGAGGCACGGTCGATTATGGTATTTACCAGAAGGGCGTGCTCACCGATGCGGAAAAGGAGGAGGGCCTTGCCCTGTTCTGCTGCGCCAAGCCACTATCCGATCTGGCCATAGAGTGCCATGAGGTCGATGAGTTGAGGCGATTCCCGGTTAAGACCATGAGTTTCAGCGTGCAAAAAATGGTACGGGCGGCGCAGGATGTGATGCTGCTTGAGTTGCGGCCTGAGGGTGATGAACAGATGAGCTTTATCGCCGGACAGTATGTTGCTGTGCAGCTGGATGATGGCACCAAGCGCAGTTACTCCATCGCCAATGCACCGCATGAATCAGATCGCTTGCACCTGCACATCCGCCTGGTGAAGGGCGGCAAATTTACCAGTCATGTCTTCGATGGGATGAAAGTAGGAGATGTGCTGCAACTTGAAGGCCCGTTTGGTAGTTTTTTCCTGCATGAAGACAGCGATAAACCCATTATCTTCATGTCAGGCGGATGTGGTTTCGGCTCCATCAAGAGCATAGTGGAGCATGCCTTTAAGGTCGGGCTAAACCGTTCCATGGTGTTGTACTGGGGCGCCAGAACGCCGGCTGATTTTTACCTTGGGGATTTGCCGGAAAAATGGCAGCAGGAGCATGATAATTTCAAGTTCATACCGGTTTTGTCCGAGCCGAAACCGGAATATGACTGGCATGGCAGAACCGGGTTGGTTACTGAAGCCATCCTGCAGGATTATAAAAAACTTGACGGCTATCAGATATATGCTTGCGGTTCACCCGAGATGGTCGAGGCAGGTCGTGCGCCATTCATGGCCAAGGGATTGCCGAAAGATCAGTATTTTGCGGATGGTTTTTTTGTTGCTTGTCACAAACCTCCGGTTGCGGAAACATCGGTATCCTCTGAGGGAGTGACGCATGGCTAAGCCATTGCAATATATTGGACAGGGATTGCTTTATGCCCTGTTTATGGGAGTGATTGGCTATTTCTCCACTTTTCCGGCATATACTCACCTGCCACCTGAAGAGGCGTTGATCAAACTGAGTTTCAGCCATGCTGGCAAGCCCAAAGGAGCATGTCGCGAACGTACCCCCGAAGAGCTTGCCAAACTGCCGATGTACCAGCGCAAAGTGACTACGATATGTCCGCGCGAACGGGAAAATGTGGTGGTTGAACTGGAGATGGACGGGGAGCAGCTCTATCATGTGGTATTGGAGCCGGGCGGGTTGTCACACAGCAGCATTTCCAGTATCTACCGGCGCATTCCGGTAAAAGCGGGCACCCATACCCTGAAGGCGCGCCTGAACGACAATGGAGGGGATCATTTCAACTATGTGCATGAGGAAACGGTTAACCTTGACCCGGGGCGCATCATGTTGATTGATTTCAAAGAAGGAAACGGCGGATTTATTTTCAAGACCCATAATGCAACATAAAGATAACGTATGAGTTCAGCATATCACCAAGCAGGTATCAAAGAAGGACAGGACCTGACCGGTGAAGGAAAATCTTGGCGAGAATTTACGCTTTCCCTGCCTTCGACTGCCGCTCGTAAACTGGCTTCAGGCTGGTTGTGGCTAGGCATCGCTTCGCTGTTAGGTGCCGGGCTGTTTGCCATTCTTCTGGTACTTTCGCGCACCCCTTATATACAGGATATTTTCCCCTGGATTGATTTTTTTCATACCGCTCTTGTGGTGCATGTTGATCTGTCAGTGTTGCTGTGGTTTCTGGCATTCGCCGGCGTGTTGTGGAGTCTGAATTCATCATCCAGATTTATTGGCATAGGCTGGCTGGCCCTGGTGCTGGCGGCCGTTGGTGCCGCGATGATCGTCCTGTCTCCTTTTGTTGAGACAGGTATACCGGTGATGAGTAATTATGTGCCGGTCATTCATAGCACTTTCTTTATGACGGGATTGATCGTCTTTGCTGTTGGCATAACATTGCTGGTGCTGCGCAGCTTGATAGCGGTACCCACTGCAAATCTGTGGCAGGGAGGGGAAGGCTCAATACGCATCGGGCTTTTTGCCGCTGCTATTTCCACGCTGTTTGCGCTGGCCGCTTTTGTCTGGTCATACATCATGATTCCTGGCACATACGACAGCACGCAATATTATGACCTGCTATTCTGGGGCGGTGGTCATGTGCTTCAGTTCACTTATTCGCTGTTGATGTTGGCTGGCTGGCTGTGGTTGGCAGAAGCGTGTGGCGCGAAAATACCGTTAACTCCGCGGGTGGCGTCAATCATGTTTATGCTGGGACTGTTGCCGGTGTTGTATGTCCCCGTTATTTACCTATCCTTTGTTGGCATGATGGGTGATTATATGGGTAATTATATGGGACAGTTCACCCAGTTGATGAAGGTTGGCGGTTCCTTTGCATCCGTGCCCATCGGTTTGGCCATTCTTTACGGAATAGTGGCGGGCGACCGCACTGCAGCGACAGGTCCACAACGCGCGGCATTGCTTTCGTCCATGCTCTTGTTTGCGATTGGTGGCGGGATAAGCCTGATGATCAAGGATAGCAACACGATCATCACTGCACACTATCATGGAACCGGAGGGGCAATCAGTCTGGCCTTCATGGGGCTGACCTTCCATCTGCTGCCACGCCTCGGTTATCGTGAGCCGGACTTAAAATGGGCAACCCTGATGCCTTACACATATGGCGCGGGACAACTGCTCCACCTTCTTGGTTTGCTGTGGTCCGGCGGTTATGGCGTGCAGCGCAAGGTTGCGGGAGCCGCGCAAGAACTGCATGGCTTCGCGCAGAAAGCAGGCATGGGATTGATGGGCTTTGGCGGACTGATCGCCGTCATCGGCGGCATCATATTCCTGGTGGTGGTTTTCAAAGCCATGCGGCGGTTGAGGTAACTCGGAATGACAAATTATTATGAACAACCCCTATGAATCAATAACAGCTCTTTTTTTATTCCAAGGGATGTACAAAATAATTGATAAAACCGAACGAGATAAATGCCAGCACCAGAATAATCACAAAGAAAACGAGACTGCGTAAGCCGCGATTCTGAAAACGTTCTTCGCGTGAGATTTCTATGCGATCAAGTATCCAGTCGGACATGAAGTAGAGGCCGCCACCGATCAGTGTGTAGTAAATGACTTCCAAGTGAATGCCCCATAAATAGTATACACACGCACATTATATGATGGCGCCGGTCATTGAAGAGATGATTCAACCAATTATTTCAGCTGTGATGCCGATGGTATTGATGCAAGGGTTCTGAATTGATCATCCCCATTCCCACTGAGTCATTCGTGCGCAGGGTACTGCTTCGGCTTGAAGGTATCCTGAATAAAATTTTCGGCAATGATCTCAACCCGCTTTACTATCTTGGTGCGCTGGGATTCTATTTTTTCTGGGTGGTGGTTGTCAGCGGCGCCTATATCTATGCCTTTTATAAGACCGGCATCGAATTATCCTACCCTTCTGTTGAATATCTCACCCACGAGCAATGGTATCTCGGCGGGGTTATGCGCAGCCTGCACCGGTATGCTTCCGATGCGCTGGTCGTGGTCATGGTGCTACATCTGTTGCGTGAATTCATTCTGGGGCGCTATCGCGGAGCACGATGGTTTGCCTGGGTCACGGGTGTGCTGCTGTTATGGATGATATTTGCCGCCGGCATCAATGGTTACTGGATGGTATGGGATAAGCTGGCTCAATATTCTGTCGTCGCTACGATGGAGTGGTTCGACTGGTTGCCGATATTCAGCGAGCCGATGTCACAAAGTTTTATTTCGCGGGAAGTGCTCAATGACCGTTTCTTCTCGCTGATATCGTTCGCACATGTGACCATTCCACTGTTCATCCTGTTTTTCCTCTGGATACATATCATGCGCATCAGCAAGCCGGTGGTTAATCCACGACGCCGGCTTGCGCTTGGAATGCTGCTGACGCTGCTGATTCTGGCATTGGTAAAGCCGGTGCTGAGCCAGGGGTCGGCAGATATGGGGATCGAGCCAGTCAACATTGACATAGACTGGTTTTATTTGTTTATTCATCCGTTGCTGGATGTTTGGTCGGCAGGGGAGGTATGGGCGTTGGTAATCGGGCTCAGCGTGCTGCTAAGCGTGTTGCCGTGGCTTCCAACCAGACATAAGCAGATACCCAAGCGAAAGCAGATACCTGTCGCCGAAGTACACCTTAAGGATTGCAGCGGATGCAGGCTTTGCGTCGCCGATTGTCCCTATGAGGCGGTGGTGATGAGGCCGCGCAGCGATGGCATGCACTTTCTGGAAGAGGCGGTGGTTGTACCGGACCGTTGCGTAAGTTGCGGTATTTGCACAGGGGCGTGTCCCTCATCAAACGCTTTCAGGAGCGAAGCCGGATATGTAAGCGGAATCGAAATGCCATCGCTGCCGATATCCGGGCTCCGCACCGCCATGATGAATGACATGGCCAAGCTGGAGGGCGATGTTCGTATCATGGTTTTTGGCTGTGATAATGCGGCGAATATTCAGAAATTGCGCAGTGAAAATGTGGCCGTATTAAGCCTGCCATGTATTGCCATGTTGCCGCCCTCCTTCATTGAGTATGCGCTGCATGAGCATCATGTCGAAGGCGTATTGGTCACCGGCTGCCGCCAGAACGATTGTTACCACCGCTTGGGTGTGCTGTGGACAGAGCGGCGCTTGACTGCTCAACGGGAGCCGCGCCTGCGCATTCGCGCCGAGCGCGATCGCATCAGGCAATATTGGGCTGCTTCCGCCGATCTCAAGGAACTGGAATCCGAATTGGAGTCGTTCCGCTCCGGCCTGCAACGGGGTTTGGGTGGTTGAAAAGTGGGGGCGATGCTTTTTCAGTACGGGGTACATTCTCGCCTAATGCTCCTTGCCATCAACCCGGGGCTGCATCAGGAAGGGAATATACCGCCATGCGAGCAGCGCAAAACAGATAAACCAGCACGTCGCCGCGAGATAAATCCAGAGTGTGTAGCCTGCTGGATAAAGCTGCGGTGCGATGATGCGCAGCACAAAACCCAGCATCATGACCCTCAGGGCGGATTTGTCTAGCGTGTCAAAAACCACTTTTCTTCCGGTGTGCCCCTTCGATATTCTGATCAGCATAGCGGGGATGATCAGACCCATCACACCGAAGGTAAAGACATGGATGGACACGGATACCGCCCATTCAGGATGGACGATCTGCCTGAGAAATTCGATCAGCAGTTGTGATACGAGCGCGATGTAACCGAGATACATGATGCCGATGTCGAGCCGCTGCATCGCCAGTTGCGGATTCCAGTAGATGAAGCGGCCTGCCAGCAGACACGCGAGCAGCAGTGCGAACCAGCCTGACACTTGTGGCGGCATCAGGCTTGCGAACACCAGCAGCAGTCCGAGCATCTTGATCACCCTGTTCAGCAGCGGATTATTCAAAATCGAAACCTGAAAAACGCCCTTCATGAACTGGGTCAGCGTTCGCTCCAGCATCACCAGAAAGGCCATGCGGAAAAGCCCTACCGCCATGCTCCAGCCGATCGGGTAGTAATCGGCACTGAGCATCAGGTTCTTGCTCAGCAGAAAAACCGGGAGCATCAGCAACAGGAAGTAGTTGTCGCGGTAGGAGCCGTCCTTGCGGTTGCGTATCAGCGTCCACATCAGCATCGCAACGATGGCAGCAATGAACAGGTTGTTGGAAATCCGGAACAGCAGCGGCGGCCAAGCTCCTCCGAACCACATCCCGGCCCGCTCAAACAGCCATGCCACCACCAGGAACATCAGCGCGTAGCCCGAGTAGCCGCGCACCCCGACCCAGTTCTTGGTTGCGGTCAGCAGAAAACCGCCCAGAACCGCCCAGCCGAAGCCGAAGAACATTTCATGTGCGTGCCACTGCACCATGGTAAACATAGTCTGCGGTGCTGCAATCACATCGGAATAGATCAATGCCCACAAAACTGGCAGACTCAATCCCGATAAAATCGCCAGTGCAAAGAACGGACGAAAGCCGACCAGCCAGAGGGGATATGTAGGCAGATATATTTTGTTTCCCATGCGCTGGTCTTTCACTCTCGCTACAACAAACTTTCGAGCACTGGAAAAAGCTCGCGCTCCTCGAATCGGACATGCGCCGACAGGCATTTTCCGAAACGATCCAATGCCCCGGCATCGTTCTGTCGCAGGGCATCGAGCAGCCCGCGCAACTGTTGATGGTCTGCCAAGGTGCGCTCGACCAGCGGCTGTGTTTCTGTGCTGTGCAGCAGCGGCAGCAGTGATACTTCCTCGAACTGGAAGTGCGGCTCCAGTTCATTCGCGTATGCCCGGATCACACGCTGACAAGTTTGACTCACCAAAGCCTCATCATCGGATAGCGCTGCGCGCTCACTGGCTTTTGCCAGCGTAAGTGCGGTGTGGTGCTCTCGCGACAGCGGTTGCAGGATAGGGCTACGTTTCATGTGTCATTCAAACCGGCGTGATGAGAAAGACTGCTGGATCATCGCCATGCTCTAGCAGGATACTGCGCACGCGTTCTTGCCACAGCTGGCGGAATTCTGCGATCTCTGCTGTGCTTGCGGTATTGGCGATACAACTTGTCATCAGAGCAGGCAGGCGCGGTGAAGCTGGAACGCGCTGCAGGTTCGTCCCCACCAGCACTGTCTGGTTCGTATCGAGTCTGGTGAAACGTATTTCCCCCGGCATTTCTACCGCGAAGAACAATTTCTTTCGTCTGTCGAAGTGGCCGCCGATGCCCTTGAAACCATTGTCGGACATGGCGCCAGTCAGCATGCTCACGACATTCGCGATGACCCCTGTGACACCGCTTGTGCTGGCCTGACTGAACTCCGCGCGAATATCACCACGTACCGGTGTTACGCCTGTATAGAGGAATGCGAGTGCCTTGTAGGTAGACCAATAGGCCGTAGCGACCGTCGGGCAGGAGTGACCGGCTAGCCGTACCGCATCGAAATAGCCGTATTGCAGAATCCCGTCTTCCGTTGCACCGAGAAATTCTGCCAGTGGGTCATACAAGCTGATTCTCGGCACTGCATCAAAGAAGGCTGGATGATTCATGTTTTAGAATGTCTTATTGTCTACGCATGCGGCAATTCCGCTCCATTTCCACCAGATGCGGCAGTAACTCCGAATGCGCCTGTATATGGAAAATATAGCGTGGTACGTTGCATTCTGTGGACTGTGCCATGAACGGCTCACCCCAGAAACTCAGCAGAGCCTCCTCCGCCCCTTCCGATTGGGTGTCCGCAAGGATGAAGGAAATATTCTTGCTGAGAGCGCACCAATGCGGTTCCTGTACCTTGCCATTGCCGTCACAAGCGCTGATTTTCGGCAAAATTTCGGCCTGCCACAAGCCTTGCTGGCTTTCATCGAGAACGAATTGGATGGAGGTTACTTGAGGGTTCTCAATTGCCGGGCGCAGCAGTGCGTCGAATAGCGGCTGCGTTCGGTACATCGACAGGCAGACATTGAACAAGATTGCCTCTCCACTCATGTTGCGGGCGAACTGCTCGTTCGCCGTGCGCAGTTGGCGTGGGCCGATCAGCACCACGTCTGGAGTAGACAGGGATGATTGCATTTTGGCTACCATTTTCTGGGTCTGTTCCACTTGCCCGGCGGTACGTTCATTGTTCCGCGTGTGGCGCATGAAATTGATAAACAGAAGCGCCATCAGGGCAAGCACGATAGGCAGAATGATGTGCTCGTCGACGATATGGAGCAGATGCAGCATGATAGCTGCCGCAGCGGCCAGTATGCCGACGATGGCATCCCACTCGTAATTCAGGAAGCGTTTTAGTTTCATGTCGTCTCCAACCCCATGAAAAAAATTGCAGTCTACTTCAAGCTGCGCCAGCCGGGGTGATCAAAGTAGGTGGCATAATTTTCCAGGGCGTGGGCGATCTGCTCCGCACCCTTGCGCGCTTTGCTGCTGTCCTGCAACACCATCGCATCTGCGCCTGCGATGATGTCGGCCAGCAAGAGATGGAGCATGGCGTCCGCTTTCTCATCCAGCTTGCAGTTCTTCACCATGAACGCAATCTGATCATTCGCCTTTTGTGCCAGTGCCTGGTACTGTTTCGCTGTGGCTTTGCCAGCATGGATCGCCGGGAGTTCCGCTGCCAGCGCGTCGCGAATGCGGCTCATGCCCTGGCGCAGGTTGGCATCGGTGGCCCATTTCTTGCCGTTATTGAGGGTAAGCTGCGCTGGCCCGCTTGTGTCTTGGCCCGCGTCATGGGAATGACCGGGATCTTGGGCCAAGGCTGTTCCTGCGCACACGCTCAGCAGTGCGGCGGTGGATAAAATTGCGGCAATTTTTTTCCATTGGGTAAACATGTTGATCTCCTTAGATTGATAGATTTCATTTCCGCCTCTCTTAAAAAGCGGACTTTACTAACTTCCGGGTGGTATGGTCTATGGAGAGCAGGTCAATCTGCACCTTGCTGTGCGAATTCATTCGCAACTACACCATGCACCCAGCCACTGTGCCTGCCGACATCAAGGCGCCGGGATTCGAGTATTACGGTATCGGACGAGATAGCTGACCTTGTGCCACATGGTAGCCACGGTACTTCATGTCTTCGTTCAAGATGTGCTGGATCAATACTTGTTTCATTTCCAGCCCCGCCTCGAGCCACCCATGCGCCATCCTGCCGTGGTCAATACCTTCCATGATCTCGTTCAAAAAAGAGATGATCTGCGCATGTTTCTGCGCATGCTCTGCCGCGTCCGGGTAGCCACATTCCTTGAACACTGCCTCCTCATGGGCAAAGTGCATTACCGCATCATCCAGAATGGCTCGCATACGGCTTTTGATCTTTTTCTTATTCATGCGCGCGATGATGGCCTCGTTCAGTTCGTTGACAAGCCGGATGAAGTGCTGGTGCTCGGCATCTATCTCCGGGATGTACGTACTTAGGCTTTCATTCCAATCCAGCCACCATATAGGTTTAGCTTCCATAGGTTTTCCTCCGCAGTGAAGAAGTACTAAAATATTCAGACCGAAAATTCATACCCCTTTTTACGGAAGAGCCGCAGACAAGTATCCACCACTTGCTGGTAATAGTGCGTGCCGCGTGAACGGGTGATCTTGCCCAGTGCAGCCCCGATTCCCAGCCCCGGACGGTAAGGGTGGTGCGAGTTGATAGCCTCGACCCCGGCCAGTAAAATGCCTATGAATCCACCTACGGCCGAAATGATTTTTTCGGCATGCCCGGTCGTGTCAGGCGCTCCCCCGCAGCAACCAAAGAATTTTTTGATAAGACGCATGTCGACAATGGGCTATGGTTGACGAACTGGGAATTTATCGCCCAACGTGTGCGGAAACGCATTCAAATCCACAGCGGTCAGGCGGGCATACAGCACACTCTAACAAGTTGGCCATGCCGGAGCATGGTTTATTTACGTGTGAAGTTGATGGCGATTTGACCGCGTTCGCGGGTGACATAATTGATTGCGATGCTTTCACCATAACGCTGAGTCAATTGGGCAAGCAACGGCAATGGATCGTGGTCGTTGACGAAGGCCATCGTCTCACCCGGATTCAGCGCGTCCAGCGCGCCAAAAATTGCGGCATGTCGAAAGCGTTTTGCCACACCGCGTGCATCGAACGGGTAAAGCTGGTCAGTGGAAATAGTGTTGGAGCAGTTATGTGACATTTTGGATTCCCTAAGATTGTGAAAGTTGTTTGCGAAACGTGCCGCGAACCACGCGATCACTATTAACATGTACGCATGATACATGTATTATTATGAAATTTATACAATGTCAACGTTTTCCGGTTTCACCCGCCATTGCCGCAACTAGCACACCGCCCCGGAATTTTTATGAGGATGCTGAGATGCAAACCATTGCCGAATTTATGAGCGCTAACCATCACGCCTGTGACGAGGCTTTCGCCGTTGCCGAACAAGCCGCTTTAGCCAACAACTGGAGTGAGGCGGAAACTGCGTTTAACAATTTCCGTACTGAGCTGGCCAAGCACTTTCGCATGGAAGAAGACGAGCTTTTCCCCACGCTGGTCTCCGCCGGCGGTCCTGCCGGACCGGTGCAGGTAATGCGCATGGAACACGCGCAGATGAATACGCTTATCGAACAAATGGCCGGCACATTGACTCGCCAGGATGCGCAAGGATATGGCGGCCTGTCGGAGACGCTGCTGATTGTGATGCAGCAGCACAACCTCAAGGAAGAACAAATGCTCTATCCCATCGCGGATCACTTTCTGGCTTCACAGCGGGAAGCGCTGCTTGGCCACATGCGGGTGGAGTGATCACCATGCGCGCGAACATGGCACACGAGCTGGATGTGCGCGGTCTGCCGCCGCCCGAGCCTTTCGAGCACATCATGCACGTATTGCCGACACTCCCCGCCGGAGCATATTTGCATGTGCATATTGATCGTGAACCCTGCCCGCTTTACAAGGTGTTGCGCGACAGCGGTTATGCCTGGCAGACCACCGCGCTGACAGATGGCAGCTTTTCAATTCGCATCAGCCATAGCGCATGAAAATCATCTCGCTCAATACCGAGCAGGCACCGCCGATTTCTGTGCCGCTGCGCTTCTTTACTGCCGCCCCGCTGTTCCTGCTACTGGCTGCGCTGACGTTGGTGTCCGGCGCAGACAATCCATTTGCCGATATCCACTCGCCTGCGCTGCTTGCCGCGACGCACTGCATCACGCTGGGGTTCATGGCGATGATCATGCTCGGGGCGATACAGCAGATCCTGCCGGTGGTGATCGGCAGTTCTATGCCGGCATCACGGCTGACCTCATGGCTCACCTTCCTGCCGCTGCTATCGGGCGCACTGCTGCTGCCCGCCGGTTTCCTGCTGGGCAAGCCGGTATTGCTCGATCTTGCCTGGCCGATATTGGGCCTGGCTTTTATTACGTTCATCAGTGCCGGCCTGATCAGCCTGGCGCGCGCTCCCGCACACAATGCCACCAAGACTGCGATACTGCTGTCCATCCTCGCGCTCGGCGGAGCAATTGCATTAGGCATGTTGCTGGCGCACGGCTATGCCACCGGCTCGCTGTTGCCCTATGCCAAGTTGGCCACAGCCCACATCAGCCTGTCGTTGGGCGGTTGGGTGTTGTTGCTGATCGTCGGCGTGTCCTATCAAGTGGTGCCAATGTTTCAGCTCACACCCAACTATCCAAAATGGTTAGGCAACGGTTTGGCTCCCGCGATATTCATCGTGCTGCTGTTGATCCTGCTGTCCCTTCTGCTCGAACCCATGCCGCACTGGGTTGCAATCGTTGTACAAGGCCTGTTCTGGCTTTTGGCAGGCTGTTTTGCCGTGGCCACACTCTGGTTGCAAAGCAAGCGTCGCCGCCGCGTTGCGGATGCTACATTGAGTTTTTTCCGGCTGGGTATGATGGCACTGCTGTGCGCGGCACTGCTCGCTTTTGCAACTCTGTTTTTTCCGGAAAATGACCGTCTCGGCACGGTATCCGCTGTGTTATTCCTGCTTGGCTTTGCCATGTCGTTGATGTACGGCATGCTATACAAGATCGTCCCATTTCTGGTGTGGTTCCATCTGTTCCGTGGCGGAGTAAAGAGGGGCGTTCCCAACATGAAGGAAGTCATCCCGGAAACCTGGATGTGGCGGCATTTGTGGCTGCATCGCAGCACTCTGCTTGCAGCACTATTCGCACCCTGGTGGAATGCAGCAGCATGGTTGGTTTCACTTGGATTGCTGCTGCAAGGCATGCTGCTCGGATACGCGCTCCTCATCGCTATCGCAGTGTATCGGCGCACACTTGTGCGCATCGAGGAGGATTTACCATGAGCTTCTTGTTGCTCAAAGGCCTTCAAATCAATGATTCATAATATTCCATAGCGGATGGTATTCCATACTGACATGACTCAACAGCTCACCTTGAGAATCCTTGAGATTCGAGATTATCTCTCACTTACAAGTTTGGACAACCCACGCAATTCAATGATAATACGCACCTTGTATCAAACAGATATTTCACGTTTATTTCCGGGTAAGCCAAATGAAAAAAATGATCAAAAAAAGCATGCTACCTGAGTGTTCAATCTCTTCTTGCAACGGCATTGCTTTACTGTTGTTGTGCCCTTTGCTAATCGCAGGTTGTGGTGACACTTTCAATCCCAAGCCGTATAAATTTGACATGACGCGCCTTAACCAGGATGGCAGTACCAATGACGGCAATGACTATGCCAAACAACCATGGGCATGTGTGCGCGACAACAAGACAAGTTTAATCTGGGAGGTGAAAAAATCCGAACCTAGTTTGCAAAATGCCAATAATACCTACAGTTGGTATGACCCGGATCAAAATTCCAACGGCGGTTGGGCTGGTAAAGCCAACGGCGGGGTATGCACAGGCAGCGATTGCGATACCAAATCCTACGTCAATGCGATCAATGCAAAAAAACTTTGCGGCTTCACTGATTGGCATCTGCCAAGCAGTGAAGAGATGAGCACCTTGGTGGACACCAGCGTCTTCTACCCGGGGCCCACCATTCCAGCAGTTTATTTCCCGGAACCACTGCTGGCCGGTAAATACTGGAGCGATACAACGTTCAGAACCCGCCGCGCCGGTGCTTGGGCATGGCGTTTCGATTATGGCAGCGAGTACCTCTGGGAAAAGAGCGAGGCACTTAATGTAAGGTTGGCTCGCGGCACTCCGAAAAAGATTGAAGAGCAGTCAAACGCAAAATGAGTAACGCAGTTCAGGCGTGAACAAGCAAAATACTATGGCTGGTTCAGAGATCAGTGTTGTCAGTGCTGGGTGAAGCGGATTTTGTGATTTAACATGACCAGTAATATCAGTAGAAGTGCCGCGCCGCCATTGTGTGCCACGGCCAGTGCCAGAGGTAACTTCAGGAACACATTCGATATCCCGATGGCAAATTGCAGCACGATCATGATCAATAGCCAGCGTGCTGTTTTGCGTAAAGCGTCTATTTTGAATGCTCTAAGTGCCACCCAGGCAACCAGTATCACCACGACAAGGGCGAAGGCGCGATGTGTCCAGTGGATCGCGGTCAAAGCCGGGAAAGGCAGGTAATCCCCATGGGCGGTCTTGCCCAGATCGCGCCATAACGAGAAGCCATTTACGAAATCCATTTGCGGTAATAGCGCACCTTGACACAGCGGAAAATCCGGGCAAGCCAGAGCTGCGTAGTTGCTGCTGACCCAACCGCCGAGTGCAATCTGTATCACCAGCAGCACGATAGCCAGTGCCGCCGGTATGCGTAGCGCAGCAGCCGATTGCGACACTGATGGATGATCGCTTTGGCGTGCGCCGAACCATGTCAATAGTGCCAGCAATGTCACGCCCAGCAGCAGGTGAATAGTCACAATGACCGGTTGCAATTTCATCGTGACAGTCCATGCGCCGAAAGCGCCCTGCAGACATACAAATGCAAACAGCAGTGTCGGGAACAGCGGTGAAAATTTCATTTCCTTGCGCCCCGATTGCAGCCACCTGCGCCATGAGATCACCATCAACGCGATGATTAGCACACCGATGCCCATTGCCAGATAGCGGTGGATCATTTCAATCCATGCCTTCATGACAGTCACCGGGCCGGTCGGCATCGCGGTTTCGGCGGCACTGATGTTTGCATGTGCCTGCAGTGGATTAGCCTGCCCATAACAGCCGGGCCAATCCGGGCAACCGAGACCTGAATCGGTCAGCCGTGTGAAAGCGCCGAACATGATCAAATCAAATGTGAGGAAAAGTGTGACCCATACCAGTTTGCGGTATTTGTCAGTGTCGTTCGACACCCAGACGATTACCAGCGGCAACAATGCCGCCAGCATACCCATGACGGCAAGCTGGATCAGCATGATGGGCTTCCTGAATCCGGTTGCTGAACGAGCCTGGAGTGAAACAGGTATCCGGGATGGCATGCGATCGGGCACATGGCGAAACTGGCCACTCGGTAAATCTCCAACATGGCAACAGTCTCAGCGGTCATTGAGCTTTCTTTCGTTCGATAAACGGCCAATTGGCGGATTCAGGATTGGCCCATGCTTAAGGTTCCCGATGCTATCGTGTACAGACTTTTTAATTTCATCATTTTGTTTTGCCACAAGCCGAATTCGCGATTGACCCGGCGATACGCAAGCCGCGACTGCGGAAAACAGAATCCATCCGGCCAAAGCCGTGATCGGCTTCGCCACGATGACACTACTCATTACCCCCGGCGGAGTCAATAACCAAACTTGCTCCGTGACGCGAATTTCGCTAACCTCGCAGCCACGATTTCCAGAATATCGACAAGTTCCTTTAACAGCCGGCGAGACTTATCGGCACAAGTGGCGCATCATCGGGTAACGTATATTTTAGACCGTGAGGAATGTCCAGTGAAAACTATTGCCGCTTGGCCGTTTGTCATCGCTGTATTGTTGGTCTCAACAGCCGATGCGCACCAAACCATCAACGGTTGTCAGATCAAACGGAGAGCCAGTTGCCCTGGCGTCAACCTTTCCGGTGCGAACTTGACCAAGTCCAATCTGGCCGGTGCCGATCTGGCGGGAGCCGATCTGTCAGGCGCCGATCTGAGCGGAGACAGGATCACGGAGGCCAATCTGACAAAAGCAAATCTGTCGAATGCCAATCTCTCAGGGACCGACCTGTCCGAAACGTATATGAACAGTGCGAATTTGTCGCATGCAAAGCTAGCCAAAGCCGACCTGTCCCAAAGTACTTTGCCTGGTGCCAACCTCAGGGAGACCAACCTTGCTGGCGCGAACTTATCGATGGCCAATCTTAAAGGAGCCGATCTGACTGGCGCCAATGCGGCAGGGGCGGTGTTCGTGATGGCCAGCCTAGTCGATGCCAACCTCACCCGCGTCGATCTTACCGGGGCCACGCTGATCGGTGCCGATTTACGCAACGACATTCTGCAAGACACAAAATTTTGCAAAACCACCATGCCGGACAAAAGCATCAATAACAGCGGTTGCACAAAATAGCGGCGTCCAAGGTGCTTGTCATATGTATTTAAAACTTGTTCTGGCGACCTGCCTACTCGCTTTTGTTGCGGTGGTGTTTAGTGCCTACGCGCGGCTTTCCGATGCCGGTCTTGGCTGCGCCAACTGGCCTGCCTGCTACGAGGAAAATGCGCTGAAGGAAAGGCAACCACCCCAGGCGGATGCCGCGCGCGACCATGCCTCGTGGCGGTGGAAGCTGCAGAACATGGTGGGGTTGCTGCTGGGAATCCTGGGTATCGCGGTCTGCGGTCTTTCGTGGCAGAAGCGCAGGGAGTTGCGGCAATCACCTTTGCTGCCAACCTTGCTGGTGGGGTTAATGGCATTTATGGCGGCATTCGGCATCTGGGCCTTCTCCCATCTGCCGCGGTCGGTCATTGTCCCGGTGCATCTTGCGGGAGGGAGTGCCACGCTGATACTGCTGACATGGATCGCGCTGCGCCAGATGGCACCGGTTGGCGAGGTGGGTGCTGACGTGATGCAGAGCTTGCGCAGATTTTCACTGCTCGGCCTGGTGTTGGTGCTGGTCCAGATCATGCTGGGCGGTTGGGTAAGCTCTAATTTCGCCGCGCTTGCCTGCACAGAGTTTCCTCTTTGCAAAGGCGTGCTGCTGCCGGCTATGGATTTTTCATACAGCCTGGATAGATACGGACTGCCGCTTTCCGTGGAAAAACTGACCGCGATTCACTGGATGCATCGGGCTGGCGCGCTGCTGACTCTGCTCTACTTGAGCTGGCTGTCATTCAGGATCATCGCCGTGGGGGGGTTGCACGCAATCGGCAACGCCATCTTGGGATTGGTTGTGCTTCAGTTTGTGCTCGGCATCTCCAATGTGCTGCTCGGGTTGCCGCTTACGGGTGCAGTCCTGCATAACGCGGTGGCGATGCTGTTGCTGGTTACGCTGGTGTTGTTGAATTTCAGGCTTCAAAAACAGAAAAAATGACGAGCAGATTTGTCATTTTTGTGGTTTGCGCTTCTGGTGGGATGTGGTGGTCAGGCAGATACTTTCAGATCCATTAGTCTTTTAGTCTTTCGGGAGTGGATTTTGGGAAGGACTCAACCCCCTTGGCATAGGGCGTATTCATTAGCTTTGCCAGTTTTGGATTGTCAAGCCGCCCACAATCGAAAAACTGCCGAAAGTGCTGAGGTAATTCAGGGTTTGATGATTCTCCTCTTTTTCTTGACAAGTGCTCCCTTTAGGAATATGTTTTGTTTTCAATACATGTAATTTAGATACATGTATTGTGGATGCACTGTAAAAATTATGGAATCTTCGCAAGAGGTTGAAATCACTAATGGAGAATAATATGAAATCAATTATCGTAAGCATTGCAGTAGCTGCGGGTTTGACGTTTGCAGGCAGCTCAATGTCGGCGGATATGCCGCCACTTGCTAAGAAAAATGGTTGCACCAATTGTCACTCAATTGACAAAAAGGTGGTTGGACCGGCATGGAAAGACGTCGCTGAAAAGTACGAGCATGATGCAGGTGCAGCAGATAGGCTGAGCGCCAAAATTGCCAAGGGTGGTAGCGGCGTATGGGGCGCTGTGCCTATGCCTCCTCAATCAAAGGCTAGTGAAGCAGATATCAAGGAGCTGGTTGCTTTCATTCTGGGTCTAAAAAAGTAGGGCACAATCTCTGAGAAGCTGGCTGGTGTAGTTTTTCGTACTCTAGATGAGTTCTATAGCTACTGGGGGTCGGGTACTCTTCCAGCGTCGAACCGTATTGGAAGATGCCCGCACTCGACGGTAGCGCCTGCTTTAGACGCGTACGAAAAATTCAATAATATTAATGCAGTTTGATATGCCGTATCGTGGCGGTGTTCGCAAATGCATTAGGTTGGCTTGCCAGTATTAAGGTTTGCTTTTGATAGTGTCTGCGCTTGCCCATTATTGTTGGTGGCGCACCCACTGGTTTGTGGTGTGACATTCAAATTGTGGTATGCATGTTTTTAGAAGCCAACGCGAAATTTAAGGGAGAAATCATCATGAAAACAAATTTAATTAAAGAAATACTGTTGCTCGGACTGTTGTCATTTGGCTGGTCGGTATCGTTCGCTGACAATCTTCCACAAGGAATAGGCGACGCCGTTGTCCAGAAAATGATGCAAGTTGAGACGCCAAAGGAGGGGCCTGCAGCAGTAAGCATTGTTAAAGATCCGACTGAAGTTGGTGATCCTGTTGGTAATCGCGGACCTACAACGGTTAAATTTACTCTAGAGGCCAAAGAGGTGCTCGGGGTTCTGGACGCCGCAACCAAAACTACCTTCAAGTACTGGACATTCAATGGAACAGTACCTGGTCCGATGCTGCGTGCCCGGGTGGGTGACACGGTAGAAATTACCTTGAAAAACAACAAGAATAGCGACATGATCCATAACGTTGACCTGCATGCAGTATGGGGACAGGGCGGAGGCGCTGCACTGACCAACGTCGCTCCCGGGGAAGAGAAAACCTTTACCTTCAAAGCAACGAGCCCGGGCCTGTTTGTTTACCACTGCGCTACACCAGTGATACCACAGCATATTTCGAGCGGCATGTATGGCATGATCCTGATCGAACCGGCGGGCGGCCTGCCTAAGGTTGATAAGGAATTCTATGTGATGCAGGGGGAAATATATACCGAGGGTGAGGGCACGGATAAAGAGTTCAGTATGCACCATATGATGGACGAGGATCCCCAGTATGTGGTGTTTAATGGATCTGCCGCTGCTTTGGCAGGGCATCCGATGAAGGCCAAAGTGGGCGACAATGTCCGTATATTCTTCGGTGTCGGCGGTCCTAATCTGACCTCATCCTTCCATATTATTGGCGCCATCTTCGATAAAGTTTGGCATGAAGGCTCCATTGAATCCACACCGCTCACCAATGTGCAAACTACTATGGTACCTACTGCCGGATCAACCATTGTGGAAATGAAGCTACGCGTTCCGGCCAAGTTCATTTTGGTTGACCACTCGCTTACCCGATTGCAGAAGGGCGCTGTCGCAATTCTCCAGGCTGAAGGACCGGATCAACCTGAGCTGTTCCATGCAGGCAAGGCGAAGTAAAAAGTACTATCTGATTTTATCGCCCGTCCCAACAAGATAGTCGCGAATTCAGCAGAGCAAGGCCTATCGGCCTTGCTCTTTTTTTTTCAGCTACACAACAAACCCTTGCGGGCTTCTGCCCACAAGGGGTTTTTTCTTTGTGCATAGTTCCCTCGACAAGAATCTTGTTAGCACACACGTTGCAGGTTCATTGGAGCGAGGCAATTGCCTTCGATGTTGTTTGCCACAGGGTAGCGGTCTTCAGTGGGTTCATCACCGGGACGCTAAGAGGACTGGCTTTCCGGCAATCCCCTTTCCTGCCACCAAGCGTAAACGACAGGAATGACGATGAGGGAGAGCAGCGGTGCGGAAATCATGCCGCCCACCAGAGGCGCGGCAATACGCTTCATCACATCTGCGCCGGTGCCGGAGCTGACCATCACCGGAATTAACCCGGCCACGATCACCGATACTGTCATCATTTTCGGGCGGATGCGCAGCAGTGCACCCTGCACGATGGCCTGTTGCAAATTCTGGCGGTTCACCGATCGCCCAGACTGGCGGAGTTCCGCGATGGCATGATCCAGATAGAGCAGCATGACCACGCCGAACTCGGCTGCGACTCCGGCCAAGGCGATGAAACCAACCGCGACCGCCACAGACAAGTGATAATCCAGCCAGTACACCAGCCAGAAGCCGCCCGCCAGGGAAAAGGGTAAGCACAGCAACACCAGCAGCACTTTGCCGCCATGGCGGAAATTCAAATAAAGCAGTGTCACCACCAGCAGCAGCGTGAGCGGTATCACCCACATGAAGCGTTCTTTGGCGTGCTGCAAGTTGGCATATTGTCCTGACCAGGCGATGGCGTAGCCCGGTTGCAGATTAACGGTTTTTGCCACTGCGGCTTGTGCCTCGGCTATATAGCCGCCCAGGTCGCGCCCGGCGAAATCAAGGTAAACATAAGCTATTAGACGGCCATTTTCGCTTTTTATCTCGACCGGCCCGTCATTCACATTCACGTTTGCAATTGTGCCGAGTGATACTTGCGCACCTGAAGGCGTCATGATGCGGCTTGCCGCAAGCGCGGTGAGTGAATCGCGGAAAGCGCGCGGATAACGCAAATTGATCGGAAAGCGGTTGCGCCCCTCGATCACCATGCCGATATTTTCCCCGCCTATGGCACCTTGCACCAGGCGCTGCACGTCGGCTGCGGTAACGCCGTAGCGCGCCGCTTGTGCGCGGTTCAAAGTAATATCCACGTAGCGCCCACCGGAAGCACGGTCGGCAAAAGCGTTGCGTGTGCCGGGCACGGAATTTTCAATTATCTCTTCGACTTGTCTGGCCAGTGCGCTGACGCCGTCAAGATCGGGGCCGGTAACCTTGATTCCCAGCGGTGTGCGGATTCCGGTGGACAGCATGTCTATGCGCGTGCGGATCGGATACCCCCAGGAATTGGTCAGCCCCGGCAAGCGCACCTGATTGTCCAGTTTGCGAATCAGGCCCTCCATGGTTTCGCCGGGCGGCCACTGTTCGCGTGGCTTGAGCTGAATCGTGGTTTCCAGCATCGAAAGCGGCGCCGGGTCGGTGGCAGACTCAGCGCGCCCGGCTTTGCCAAACACGCGCTCGACCTCGGGCATTTGCGCGATCAGGCGGTCGGTGATTTGCAGAATATTCGCCGCTTCGTCTATTGATACGCCGGGCAGGGTGGTGGGCATATAAAGCAGGTCGCCCTCATTGAGCGGCGGCATGAATTCGCTGCCCAGCTTTGCGATTGGCCACGCGGCACTCAGCAGCAGTAGCAGGCAGAGCAACAGGGCAAATTTTCGTTTTTTCAGCGCGGCCAGTAATAGCGGACGGTAAAGCACGTGCAGCAGCCGGTTCAACGGATTGCTTTGTTCGCGGGCGATGCGCCCGCGGATAAAATAACCCATCAACACCGGAGCCAAAGTAATGGCGAGCACCGCGCTAGCTGCCATGGAATAAGTCTTGGTGTAGGCGAGCGGAGCGAACAGCTTGCCTTCCTGCCCGGTGAGGGTCAGCACCGGCAGGAAAGATACGGTGATGACAAGCAGCGAAAAAAACAGCGCCGGCCCAACTTCAAGCGCGCTCCGGGTGGTGATTGCCCAATAATCTGGATGACTACCTGCGCGCTCCAAATGTTTATGCATGTTCTCTATCATCACCACCGCAGCATCCACCATGGCACCGATGGCGATGGCAATGCCACCCAGCGACATGATGTTGGCGGTCACGCCCTGGTTTTCCATGACGATAAAAGCGGCCAGAATGCCAATGGGTAGCGTTACTACCGCCACCAATGATGAGCGCAAGTGAAATAAAAATGCGAGGCATACCAGGGCGACGATGAGCGATTCCTCGAGCAGTTTCTCGCTTAACGTTTTGATGGCGCGGTTGATCATCCCGGAGCGGTCATAAGTGACGACCAGTTCGATACCGGGCGGCAGCCCGCTTTGCAGTTCATTCAACCGTGCTTTGACGCGTGTTATGGTCTCGAGTGCATTTTCGCCATAACGCATGACTACAATACCGCCAGTCACTTCGCCTTGCCCATCCAAGTCGGTTACGCCACGGCGCAATTCATGACCGATTTGAATTTGTGCCACATCTTCCAGACGGATGGGCACGCCTTGCGCGCCGACCCCCAAGGGAATTTGCCGGAAGTCATCCAGATTCTTCAAGTAATTTTGCGCGCGCACGACGTATTCGGTATGTCCCATTTCCATCACCGAGCCGCCACCTGCCATATTGCTGTCGCGGATAGCCTGTTCGACACGCTCCAAACTCAGGTTGTATGCCGCCAAGCGGTTGGGATTCACTTCGATCTGGAATTGCCGCACCATGCCACCGACACTGGCAACTTCGGCCACACCGGGCAGGCTCTGCAATTCGTATTTGAGGAAGGAATCCTGAACTGCGCGCAATTCATCGGAATCGTAGCGGTGATGGCGATCCACCAAGACGTATTCGAACACCCATCCTACGCCTGAAGCGTCCGGCCCCAGCGTGGGAATGACTCCTTGCGGCAGGCGATCCTCAATCTGGCTTAAATATTCCAGCACGCGCGAACGCGCCCAATATGGATCGGTGCCGTCCCGAAAAATCACGTACACGTATGATTCGCCAAACATGGAAAAACCGCGCACTGCGGTCGAACCCGGCACCGACAACAACTCCGAAGTGATCGGAAAAGTGACTTGGTCTTCCACCACCTGTGGGGGTTGGCTCGGATAAGCGGTTTTGATGATGACTTGCACGTCGGAAAGATCTGGAATGGCGTCCAACGCCATATGGCGTGAGGAATATATTCCCCATCCCGCCAGCAGCATGGCACCTAACAGCACCAGCATGCGGTTTTTCAGCGACCATTCGATGATGTGCGCAATCATGCTTGAGCCCAATAAATACCCGTGCAAAATGCGCGAGGAATCAGTAATTACTTCGTGGCGAAACTCTTTAGTGTTTATCCATGTCGTGATCGTCATGCAGGCGCTGCGCAGCGTCGCTCATCGATGCTGCCGCATCCAATAAAAATTGTCCATTCACAGCAACTTGATCGCCTGCATGCAAACCGGCAATGATTTCAATGGAATCGGTAGTTTCAATCCCGGTTTCCACTTTTACCGGCGTGAAATACCCGCTGCCTTCGGCCAGCATTACCAAGTCACCCTTGCCGGTGCGCATAACCGCTGAACGGGGCACGGCAAGCGCTTTATGCGGCTTGGCGTGAATGATGACGTCAAGAAAGGAGCCTATGAGCAGCAGGTTTTTGGGATTGCTGACGCTCAGCCGCGCCTGCACGGTGTGTGTCGCGCTATCAACCATTGGGGCGATAAATTGCAGACGTGTTTTGATTTCCCGCGTATTAGGCTGCGGCAGCTTTACCGTTACCTCATCTCCATTTTTTACCCAAGCCAGTTGATCAGGATAAAGCGTCACATCGATCCAAACATGAGACAGGTCGGCGAAGGAAAACAGGTTATCCATCGGTTTGACAGAACTGCCTTCATGAACTTCGATCTTGGTGACAAAACCGGACTGCGGAGCGCGCACCTCAACTACATCCCTTGGCTGGTAGGTTCTGTTGAGCTCCTCTATCAGCTCTTTGCCGGCATCGACATAGAGAAATTTTTCGATGTAAAGGATACGCTTGGATGAGTTTTCCTTCACTTCCATCATATCGTAGTCGGACATCCCCTTGCCGCTTATATGAGCGTCATCAGACAACATGTACTTCAAAAGTCTATCCTTTTCCTTCAGCAAATCGATAAACTCGTGCTGTAATTTAATTAACTCCGGGGAATATATTTCATACAGCACTTGCCCTGCCAAGACTTGCTGTCCAACCGAATTGATATGGAGCTTTCTGATCACCCCCTCGACTTTTGCAGTAAGGTTGAAAATCAAACTTTCATCTGCGGCCACATTGCCGTAGGCGTGGATGTCCTGGCTCAACATTTGCCATTTGGCTGCGGCCAGGCGTACCCCGAGTCTTTGTTGTGTAGCAGTGTTGAGGCGCACACCGTGGCCATGCTCGGGTTGGGACGTGTCGGGCTGTTCCATTTCTACCAGATCCATGCCACAGATCGGGCATACACCCGGCTGATCCCGGATGATCTGGGGATGCATGGGGCACACCCAAAGTTTTTTTACCGGTTTTGCTGAAGTCTTGTCGGTTGGTATTATTTGTTCAAGATTTGAATGGGCAACAGGAGCGGCATAAGCATCGCCACCAAGCAGGTTTGCCGGATGGTCACTGTGAAAAAAACCAACAATTATCAGTATTACGATTGCACATATGACTAGCCATTGCTTCGCATACTTGAAGGCAAATGCGTCAAGCATGATGAGATTTAGTTTTTTTATAGGCCGAGCCATGTTTGTATAGCCTTTGGTAGTCACATGCAGCGGCTGCTACTTAGCAGGGTTTGTGTAATCCGGATTCAAGTAACAAAAGCCCATTTGCTTTTTGGCAGCCTGGGTGCATGTCTCATAGTCGTAATATTTACATTCGGTAGACCACACCACTATGCAATAAGGCGCCACCTTCGCCGGGGCAGGTTTCTCTTCCTGATTGGTTACGCAATCTCCCAAGCTTCCGATTGCACGCTTGCATTCATCGTAAGAACCGTACTTGCAATCATCCACACGAATCTTCCCTTCCGGTGATGTGGTGCAAAATGAAGCGGCAAGCACATATTGCGGGTACCAGATTGCAACGCACAACAACAGGCCGGTAAGAATTTTATTAGTTCGCATAGCGACCTTTTTTTATTGCCCGGTGACCGATACCAAAGGGAGAGTCCCAAGTTGCTCGTTCAAGAAAACTGTGATCAGCGATAATAAATCCATCTTTAAATTGAATGTACACAATTATTGAAAGCAACATATCTGTGAATTCGATACGGAATTTATGGGCGTTGGAACTGGTAATATTACATTGTGTTATAGGTGCGTCATTCTACATGACGACCTGCCAAACGTGACGCTGTATCTGCTGCGTGGCGTGCGGTTATCGTTCTCCCGGAATGGGGTTGTTTACCGGCCTGATGATGATGGCGTTTGGCAAAAAAGTAGGCCGTATTTTTTCAGTGCAATGCAGGGCTGGACAGGGAGCTGACATGTTGATGCGTAAATTATTTTTGTTATTGTGCATATTGCTGCTTACCTCCTGCGGGGAGCATGAGTTGCCTTCACCCTATCACGCGATAGATGTTACTGGGCCGCTTGAGCAGGCTGATTTTCATCTTACCGATTTTAACGGCAAGTCCCGCAATCTGGCGGATTTCAGGGGAAAGGTAGTGGTGCTGTTCTTCGGTTATACCCACTGCCCTGTGGCATGCCCAACCACGCTGGCCGATCTTGCGCAGGTCATGCGCATGCTGGGCAAAGATGCGGACAGGGTGCAGGTGTTGTTTGTCACAGTCGATCCGGAACGCGACAGGCCTGAATTGCTGGCGAAGTTTGTTCCCTCCTTTTACCCCTCTTTCCTGGGCTTATACGGCGATGCACAGGCCACCGCACAGACAGCCAAGGCGTTTGGTGTCAGCTATGAGAAGCAGTATTACAAGAAAGGCAGCTATACTTTTCTTCATTCCGACGGCACGTTTCTGATCGGCACAAAAGGCCAGCCATTGCTGCTCTCTCGTTACGGGCAGCAAGCTGAACTACTGGTGCAGGACATCAGGCTGTTGCTGGCCGCCGATCGGTAAGCGATCGGATATCCAGCAACACCGGCACTTCATGCGAGCGTGCCACGACCAGCTCGTCAAAATCGGTTTCTTCTACATCGTAAGAATATTTCATCATTTTTGGATTGTGGATTACGTGGAGCTAGGGGGCTGCGCGCTTTTGCGCAGTCCCGCTTGAGCGCAGGGTTGGACGCAATTGAATCATTTTGCCGAGACCCCTTTCATTTCTTCCAGCAGCGCGGTTGCAATATCTTCGCGGCCAGCTAGCAGGGAAATTTCCGAGGTTGCCAAAAGACCTACTGTTCCGGCAAATGTAACGATTTCCTGAATTTCCTCTCCCGAATAGTTAGAAGCGATGGAATCCTCGGTTATGCGCCGGATAACTTGAAGCGGACCGCCATGTGTGTAGTCGTTCATTGCACGCCACGAGTTTTTTTTTACGCCAGACAATACCCCGATGTTGTAGCCTTCATGAGATTCAATGTCAGTTATCAACTCAGCAAACTCTTTTTCTAACTTACCCTTTTGGAACCGCCCGAGGTCAATTTCAGATGCACAGAGTCTTAGCCAGATAGCGCGGATGTAAATCTCAAACATAGGGCGAACCAAAGCAAATGCCGAACCGTTGAGATTTCGGCGAACTAGCAGAATAATTGCCTCGTGATGTTCGAGAGCCTGATGAAAACAAGCTGCAGAAAGCCGGTTTCGGTCTGAGGCGGGAAACTCGACCCCCTCTATCTTCAGTGCGAGGTGCTTGATCTGAGCTTCGGCTAAAACCAAGGTGGAATCGTCAACCATTGCGTTCTAACGTTCAAGGTGAGGGGCGCGGAGCGAGCGGGCGAATGCCCGCTTGCGGAGCGTCCCTCTCGACCGCCGGGTTGGGCGTCACTTGTGCGGGCGAACCTCCCGGAAGACTCAGCCAACCAAACGCCACGGTGAGCACCATGGAAACAACTGCGACGTAGAGGGAAAACGCAGCCAGTGCATACGCGGCCTTTCGGTCGAGGACTTCCCCGACAGATTGATATGCCGATTGCAATTGGAAAATTGCTGATGTGCCGACTGCTGTGGAGTAACCCTGTAACCAAGCGTTGTCCATTGAGCTGCCGCGCTCAACTGGCTGCGCCATTCGATCATGACAAGAGGTGATCGTTTCTCGAAATCGAGGAGTGAGCGTCTCGAACTGCGACCGAAGGCTTCGCAGTTTCCACCAAGCGTGAAGTGGCCGCCACACGGAAATGGATTCGCCGGAATGCGCGAGCGTAGTGAGATTCTCAACCAATGGCCCGATCTTTTCCATCAGCCGAAGGCTGGGCACGACGATAACCGCGCCTGTTGTTGCCTCAGCTTCCGCAACGGTCTCCACGAAGCGTATCGGGTCCCTCTCGACCGGCGGGTTAGTCGTCACGTTTCGTGCCCATGAATCCACGACGTACCCATGAAACAGTAAGCATAAGAGCTTCAGTTAGGAGCCAGGCAATGAGGGGCACAAGCAAGGTAACTGCGGCTAAGCGAAGCCAACGAATCTGAATTATTTTGGGTACAGCTTCCAAACCTGTCCAGTCAAGTTCCCACGGAGGAACGATATGCCCTTGCTCACGCTCTTTCATGCTTTGTTCTGCCTGGGCGCGAACTTTGAACTCATCTTCCTCGGTAAGCGTTATGACCTTTCCATCAGGGAGTGTGACCTTGTTTCCGGCAACGATAGTGCCTTCTGGAATTTGTTGATATACAAAAATGCCGCGTGAGCCGGACGTGCACTCGAACGCAGCAACAGCAATGACTGCGATGATCCAGAGGGATGCAATCACGATGCCAAGTCTTCGCCAACCGTTCAATAGTGATGAGTGCATATGTGAAGCCTAACAGTTATTAGACTGACCCACCGGTCAGTACTATTGAAAATAATAAAGCATACAGATTTTCGTTAAGCGCTTGATTCATTGCTCTCTCGTCTGTCTGTCCGCATATGGATAAACGGTTGATATTGGGACGGAGCTTTTAATCATTCTGATAGGCTTCGTTTTGAAATATCCTGCGTCTTCTCGCGGCCAATCTTCGCCAGTCTCAAAAAAGTCGCCTGTTCTTCTACCCAGCGTAACTTTTGTTCAGGGGTGAGCATCTTAAATGCGCGCAGACGTTCGTCGCTGACATAGTAGGTGCGGTCGCCGGAGGGGAAGGGTTGGCTCATAGCGTTTTAACGGCCAGTCCGCCGATTAGCAGATAGTCCACCTTGTGGCGGGTCAGGGCTGAGAAGAGGTCAACATAGAACATAGCTACAGTCTACTCAATGTTGGCTTGGATGAAAATTGATTTTATGGCATCGCCTACGCTCAAACCCGATTGCAATCGCGCCCATAAGCATTTGATACCACCCCTCCAATCCGCTATAATGCGAGCCAATCCAAAGCGGGATGAACACATTGTTCGTCCCGCTTCTTTATGTCATCTGTCTTGGGAGTCATCCGGTGTCGCAAACGAACCCTGCCATTCTTGTGCTTGCCGATGGGACGGTGTTTCGCGGCATTGCAATCGGGGCTTCCGGCAGCAGTACCGGCGAGGTGGTGTTCAATACCGCCATGACCGGTTATCAGGAAATTCTCACCGACCCATCTTACTGCAAGCAGATCATCACGCTGACCTGTCCGCACATCGGCAACGTCGGGGTGAATGCCGAGGACGCGGAATCGCGCCAGGTGTTTGCCAGCGGTTTGGTGATACGCGATCTTTCCATGACGGTGAGCAACTGGCGCAAGACGCAGTCGCTGCCGGACTATCTCAAGGCCAACAATGTCGTGGCGATTGCCGGCATCGATACGCGCAAGCTGACGCGTATCCTGCGCGAGAAGGGTGCGCAGAACGGCTGCATCGCGACCGGTACGGATGAGGCGGCAGCACTTGCGGCGGCGCGCGGTTTTGCCGGATTGGCCGGGATGGATCTGGCCAAAGAAGTCAGTTGCACGCAATCCTATGCATGGACGCAACGGGTATGGGAGTTGGGTGTTGGCTATAGCGAGGCGGCGCATACGAAATTTCATGTGGTGACTTACGACTTCGGCATGAAGCGCAACATTCTGCGCATGCTGGCCGAGCGCGGCTGTCGCATTACCGTGGTGCCCGCGCAGACCACAGCGAAGGAAGTGCTGGCGATGGAACCGGATGGGGTCTTCCTGTCCAACGGACCCGGCGATCCGGAGCCATGCGATTACGCGATTAACGCGACAAAACAATTTTTAGCGGCGGGTGTGCCGCTGTTCGGCATCTGTCTCGGGCTGCAGCTGATGGGCTTGGCCGTGGGTGCGAAGACGGTGAAGATGAAGTTCGGCCATCGCGGCGCGAATCATCCGGTGCAGGATATGGATAGCCGCCGCGTGATGATCACCAGCCAGAACCACGGCTTTGCGGTGGATGCGGCGACGCTGCCCGCGAATGCGCGCGTCACGCACGTGTCGCTGTTCGACGGCACGCTGCAAGGTTTCGAGCTGACCGACAAGCCGGCGTTCTGCTTCCAGGGACATCCAGAAGCGAGTCCGGGGCCACATGATGTGGATTATTTGTTCGACAGATTTATTGATTTGATGGAAAAGAGTAGCAAGACGTAAGACGTAAGTTGTTAGCAAAACCGGTTTCCAACTTACGTCTTGCGACTAACAACTGAATTATGCCCAAACGCACAGACCTAAAATCCATCCTGATCATCGGCGCAGGCCCCATCGTCATCGGGCAGGCGTGCGAGTTTGACTACTCCGGCGCGCAGGCCTGCAAGGCGCTGCGCGAGGAAGGCTATCGCGTCATTCTGGTGAACTCGAATCCGGCCACCATCATGACCGATCCGGACATGGCGGATGCGACCTACATCGAGCCGATCACCTGGAAGATGGTGGAGAAGATCATCGCCAGGGAAAAGCCTGATGCGATTCTTCCTACGATGGGCGGGCAGACCGCACTGAACTGCGCGCTGGATCTGGCCAGACACGGCGTGCTGGAGAAATATAACGTCGAGATGATAGGCGCGTCGCGAGAAGCGATCGATAAAGCCGAAGACCGCGAAAAATTCAAGCAGGCGATGACCAAGATCGGCTTGGCCTCCGCCCGTTCAGCTATCGCACACAGCATGGAAGAAGCCTTGCAGGTGCAGCAGGTGATGGGCTTCCCGACCGTCATCCGCCCGTCCTTCACCATGGGCGGCAGCGGCGGCGGCATCGCTTACAACCGCGAAGAGTTTATGGAGATTTGCGAGCGCGGACTGGAAGCCTCGCCGACGCGCGAGTTGCTGATCGAGGAATCGCTGCTCGGCTGGAAAGAATACGAAATGGAAGTGGTGCGCGATCACGCCGACAATTGCATCATCATCTGCTCGATTGAAAACCTCGATGCGATGGGCGTGCATACCGGCGACTCGATCACGGTCTCTCCGGCGCAAACGCTGACCGACAAGGAATACCAGATCATGCGCAATGCCTCCATTGCAGTGCTGCGCGAGATCGGCGTGGATACCGGCGGCTCCAACGTGCAGTTCGCCATCAACCCGGACGACGGGCGCATGGTGGTGATCGAGATGAACCCGCGCGTGTCGCGCTCTTCCGCGCTGGCCTCCAAGGCGACCGGTTTTCCGATCGCCAAGGTGGCGGCCAAGCTGGCGGTGGGCTACACGCTCGACGAACTGAAGAACGACATCACCGGCGGCGCGACCCCGGCCTCGTTCGAGCCGAGCATCGATTACGTGGTGACCAAGATTCCGCGCTTTGCTTTCGAAAAATTCCCGCAAGCCAATGACCGCCTGACCACGCAGATGAAATCGGTGGGCGAGGTGATGGCGATCGGCCGCACTTTCCAGGAGTCGTTCCAGAAAGCCCTGCGCGGTCTGGAAGTCGGCGTGCATGGTCTGGATGAAAAATACAGTAATATCGAAACGATCGCCTCGGAACTCGGCAGCCCGGGGCCGGACCGCATCTGGGCAGTGGCGGATGCATTCCGCCTGGGTATGAGCGTGGATGAAGTGTACACACTGAGCAAGATCGACCCGTGGTTTCTGGTGCAAATTGAAGACCTGATGCATCAGGAAAAATCTTTGGCGGCCCGCACTCTGGAAAGTCTGGGCGCGGATGAACTGCGCGCCTTGAAACGCAGCGGTTTTGCCGATGCGCGTCTGGCAAAGTTGCTGGGTACCGATGCTGGCGCAATGCGCGCTTACCGCCATGCCCTGGGTGTGCGCCCGGTGTTCAAACGCGTGGATACCTGTGCCGCCGAGTTCGCCACCAACACCGCCTATATGTATTCCACCTACGAGGAAGAATGCGAAGCGCAGCCGACCAACAACAAGAAGATCATGGTGCTGGGCGGAGGGCCGAATCGTATCGGGCAAGGCATCGAATTTGATTATTGCTGCGTGCATGCCGCGCTGGCGATGCGCGAAGACGGCTACGAAACCATCATGGTCAACTGCAATCCTGAAACCGTATCTACGGACTACGATACCTCGGATCGTTTGTATTTCGAGCCGCTGACGCTGGAGGACGTTCTGGAAGTGGTGGCGGTGGAAAAACCCATCGGCGTGATCGTGCAGTACGGCGGTCAGACCCCGCTCAGTTTGGCGCACGGACTGGAAAAGAACGGCGTGCCTATCATCGGCACCACGCCTGACATGATCGACTGCGCGGAAGATCGCGCGCGCTTCCAGCAAATGCTGCACCAACTGAATTTTAAGCAGCCGCAGAATCGCACCGCATGCAGCGTCGAAGAAGGCCTCGCAGGAGTTGCAGAAATTGGTTATCCATTGGTGATGCGCCCTTCCAATGTGCTGGGCGGGCGGGCGATGGAAATCATCCATGCCCAGGTTGATCTGGAACGCTACATGCGCGATGCGCAGGAGATGTCCAAGACTTACCCGGAGCGTATGCCGATTCTGCTGGATCGCTTTTTGGACGATGCGATCGAGGTGGACGTGGATGCGGTATCCGACGGCAAAGATGTGATCATCGGCGGCATCATGGAACACATCGAGCAAGCCGGTGTGCATTCCGGCGACTCGGCGTGTTCGCTGCCGCCGTTCAGCTTGTCGAAGGCATTGCAGGACGAACTGCGCCGCCAGACTGTGGCGATGGCCAAAGCGCTCAACGTGATCGGACTGATGAATGTGCAGTTCGCCATCCAGCGCGACACGGTGTATGTGCTGGAAGTGAATCCGCGCGCTTCGCGCACCGTGCCTTTTGTATCAAAAGCAACCGGTGTGCCGCTGGCGAAAATCGCAGCGCGTTGCATGGCCGGACAAAGCCTGGCGCAGCAGGGCATCACCAGGGAAGTGATTCCGCCGTATTACTCGGTGAAAGAAGCGGTGTTCCCGTTCATCAAGTTTCCCGGCGTGGATACCATCCTTGGGCCGGAAATGAAATCCACCGGCGAAGTGATGGGCGTGGGTGATACCTTCGCTGAAGCCTTCGTCAAGTCGCAACTGGCTGCCAGTGTGAAGATGCCGAATGATGGTAAAGTATTCATCAGTGTGCGCGAAGCGGACAAATCGGGGGTGGTGGAAATCGCCCGCTCGCTGGTGCAGTTGGGGTTTACCTTGCTGGCAACGCGTGGCACGGCGGGGGTGATTAACGCGGCGGGCGTTGCGGTGGAAGTGGTGAACAAAGTTGCGGAAGGTCGTCCGCATATCGTGGACATGATCAAAAACGGCGAAGTCAGCCTTATCATCAACACTGTGGACAGCAAGCCATCGGTGATGCGCGATTCTTATTCCATCCGGCATGCTGCGTTGCAGGGGCGAGTCACGTATTACACTACACTGGCCGGGGCTCGCGCCGCCTGTGTCGGGATGCGGCATTTGACCGCGCTACACGTTTATGATTTACAGAGCCAACACCAACGTCTCGCTAAAGGGAGCCTCTAAAAAATCAGAGTTCGCCCAAATGCCCCACAAGGGGACGCCGATCCGCTACGGGCAAAAGCAGCCCGTGCGGAATCGTCAGCAAGGTGCGGGAAAAATTTCGCGGCGCCACATATGTTTTATATGTAAGCAAGAAATTTTTTCCGCAACGCAGAAGTTGGGATGAAATGTGGATTTTTAGAGGTTCCCGTAAATAAGTAGAGAGAGCTATCAACATGAGCAAAGTTCCATTAACCGTAGTGGGCGCTGAGAGAATGCGCCAGGAGCTGCATAAGCTCAAGACGGTAGAGCGTCCGGCGGTGATTAACGCCATCGCTGAAGCGCGCGCACAGGGCGACTTGTCGGAAAACGCCGAATACGATGCCGCCAAGGAGCGGCAGTCGTTTGTCGAAGGACGTATCGTCGAGTTGGAAGGCAAACTGGGCAGCGCGCAGATCATCGATCCCAAGACCCTCAATGCTGATGGGCGTTGTGTGTTCGGTTCGACCGTGGTGCTGGAAGATGTGAACAACGGCGATGTGGTCACTTATCAGATCGTCGGCGATGACGAGGCGGACGTCAGGCACCGCAAAATTTCCATCAGTTCACCGATTGCCCGCGCGTTGATCGGCAAATACAGCGGCGATGTCGCCGAGGTGCAGGCGCCGGGCGGGGTAAGGGAATATGAGGTGGTGGAGGTGCAGTATATTTAGAGTTGGTAGTCGTAAGACGTAAGTTGTTAGCTTCGACCAACTACCAACTTACGACTTACGTCTAACGACTGCTGTTACCGATTTCCCAGCTGCTTCTTGGTCAGCGGTTTCTTGCCTTTGTGGCGCGGCATTTTTTTAAGTTCGATTTTGTGTGCGTCCGGGTTGGGTTGATAAACCACCAGAATTTTCCCGATGTGTTGTACCGGCGCGGCGTTGAGTTGTGTGCAGATAGTTTCCAGCATGGTTTCGCGCAGCGCACGATCGTCGCTCATTACGCGAATTTTGATGAGTTCATGAGTTTTTAAAGTCAGCGCGATTTCTTTTAGCACTGATTCAGTCAAACCCGCATTGCCTATCATCACCGTCGGACTTAGAGCGTGTGCGCGGCCTTTCAGGGCAAGGCGTTCGGATAAGGTAAGGGATAACATAATGACTTTCCAAATTTAAGGCGCGGATTTTAGCAGGTTGTTGCTGGAATCGCAGGAGCCGTAATGCTCAATATACTGGAGAAGGCCACTGAACAGCGTAGCGAGCGAAGCTGAGACAAGGCAAAAATTGGCGAAAAACCGGAATGTACACTTTCGTACATGAGGATTTTGAGCCGATTTTTAACGCAGTATCAACGAGCGCAGTAGTTGTGCAGAGGCCTTAAATACGATGAAGCCTTCCAAGACCAGTAAACAATGGATGCGTGAGCATGTCAACGACCCTTTTGTGCAGCTTGCGCAGAAGGAGGGTTATCGTTCGCGAGCCGCTTACAAGCTGTTGGAGATCGATGCCAAAGACCGTTTGCTCAAGCCCGGTACCGTGGTGGTGGACTTGGGTGCGACGCCGGGCGGCTGGTCGCAGGTCGCGGCGAGTAAGGTGGGGCGCAGCGGAAAAGTGATCGGCCTGGATTTATTGCCGCTGGATCCGCTGGCCGGGGTGGATTTCATTCAAGGCGATTTCCGCGAAGATGCCGTGCTCAAGCAGTTGGAGGATTTGTTGCAAGGCAAGCCGGCAGGGCTTGTAATTTCCGATATGGCCCCCAATATCTGCGGCGTAGCGTCTGCCGATCAGGCGCGTGCCGTGCACCTTGCGGAACTGGCGATGGAATTCGCGCTCGAACACCTGGAGCCTGACGGCAGCTTTCTCGTAAAGGTTTTTCAGGGCGCGGGGTTCGAGGATTTTCTCAAGCTGATGCGCAGTCGTTTCGCCAGGGTGGTAACACGCAAGCCCAAGGCATCACGCGATCGGAGCAGCGAGCTGTATTTGTTGGGTAGCGGAAAGCTTGAGTAATAGGGCAATACATAGTCTAATGACCGACCTCGGCAGCCGTTGCGCGCCGATTAAGGAGTGATTTTGAACAACTTTAAGAGCATCGCAATTTGGATGGTTGTCGCCCTGGTGCTGATGACCGTGTTCAATCAATTCAATACCCGCCAGCAGCAGACCGCGCAGGCGCAACTCGACTATTCGCAATTTCTCGAAGAGGTGAAGCAGGGACATATCACCAAGGTGGTCATTGAGGGGCGCACGCTGAAGGCGACGACTGCCGATGGCAAGCGTATTACCAGCTATGCGCCGAGCGATTTGTGGATGGTTTCCGATCTGTTGAAAAACGGCGTGAATATCGAGGCCAAGCCGGAAGAAGAACCGTCCTTCCTGATGAATATTTTTGTGTCGTGGTTTCCGATGATATTGCTGATCGGCGTGTGGGTATTCTTCATGCGTCAGATGCAGGGTGGCGGCAAAGGCGGCGCGTTCTCGTTCGGCAAGTCGCGCGCGCGCATGCTGGATGAGAGCAAGGAGCGCTTCACGTTTGCCGATGTGGCGGGCTGCGATGAGGCCAAGGAAGAAGTGTCCGAGCTGGTGGATTTCCTGCGCGACCCGTCCAAATTTCAGAATCTCGGCGGGCGCATTCCGCGTGGCGTATTGCTGGTTGGCAATCCCGGAACCGGTAAGACGCTGCTGGCGAAAGCGATTGCCGGAGAAGCCAAGGTGCCGTTCTTTTCGATCTCCGGTTCCGACTTTGTGGAAATGTTCGTCGGCGTCGGCGCGGCGCGCGTGCGCGATATGTTCGAGCAGGCCAAGAAGCAGGCACCGTGCATCGTGTTCATCGACGAAATCGATGCGGTGGGTCGGCAACGCGGCGCGGGACTTGGTGGCGGCAATGACGAGCGCGAGCAGACGCTGAATGCGTTGCTGGTAGAAATGGATGGCTTCGAGGGTGCCAGCGGGGTGATCGTGATTGCCGCCACCAACCGTCCCGATGTGCTGGACCCCGCGCTGTTGCGCCCGGGCCGCTTCGATCGTCAGGTGGTCGTGCCGTTGCCGGACATTCGCGGCCGCGAACAGATTCTGATGGTGCACATGCGCAAGGTACCGGTTGCGCCAGACGTAAAGGCCGATATTCTGGCGCGCGGCACGCCGGGCATGTCCGGTGCGGACTTGGCGAATCTGGTCAACGAAGCCGCCTTGTTCGCGGCGCGTCGCGGCAAGCGTTTCGTCGAGATGGATGATTTCGAGTCGGCCAAGGACAAGATCATGATGGGTGCGGAACGCCGTTCCATGGTGATGCCGGAACAAGAACGTCGCAACACTGCCTATCACGAGTCGGGCCATGCGGTGGTCGCCAAGCTGTTGCCGAAGACCGATCCGGTGCACAAAGTGACCATCATCCCGCGCGGTCGTGCCTTGGGCTTGACCATGCAATTGCCTGCCGAAGACCGCTACAGCCTGGACAAGAATCGCATTCTGGATACGATCGCCGTGCTGTTCGGTGGGCGTATCGCCGAAGAGATATTCATGCACCAGATGACCACCGGGGCTTCCAGCGATTTCGAACGCGCCACCGAGATGGCGCGGCGCATGGTGACCCAATGGGGTATGTCGGACGCGCTGGGGACCATGGTATATGGCGAAAACGAGGGCGAGGTATTCCTGGGGCGTTCGGTCACCACACACAAAAATATTTCCGAAGCGACCATGCAGCAAGTGGATGCCGAGATTCGCCGCATCATCGATCAGCAATATGCGCTGGCGCGTAGTTTGATCGAGGGCAATCGCGACAAAGTCGAGGCAATGGCCAAGGCCTTGCTGGAATTGGAAACCCTGGATGCAGATCAGATCGACGACATCATGGCCGGCAATCCACCGCGTCCGCCCAAGCCAACTCAAAGCAGCAAGGCACCGCCGCCGCCGCAAGACCAGGCACCGACTGCTCCGGCTACTACGCCTACGCAACCTGCGCAGGAAACCTGAAAGGCAGGGAAGGGTTAAGGGGGAGGGGATAAGGGTGCGCGCTTCGCGCGCCTTGGTTTTCACCCTTCACCCTTCACCCTTCACCCTTCACCCTTCACCCTTCACCCTTCACCCTTCACCCTTCACCCTTCACCCTTCACCCTTCACCCTTCACATGTTTTTCTGCGGCCACTTCCAATTCGATTTATCCCGTCCGCTGGTCATGGGCATCGTCAACGTCACNNTCACACCCGACTCGTTCTCCGATGGTGGGCTACATCTACAGCGTGATGCCGCACTGGCACATGCACAGCAACTGATCGCCGAGGGTGCGGATATACTCGATATCGGTGGTGAGTCCACGCGTCCTGGGGCGCGGCCAGTCAGTGTTCAGGAAGAGTTGGATCGGGTATTACCCATCATCGAAGGCTTGTGCGGCGCGTCCGCGCCGATCCCCCCTGTGCCAATTTCCATAGACACCTGCAAGCCGGAGGTGATGCAGGCGGCGATCACTGCCGGTGTNNGCAACCCGCAAACCATGCAGGAACAGCCCCATTATCAAAATGTAGTAGCCGAGGTCAGCGCGTTTTTGCGCGAACGCATCGCGGTTGCCGAAACTGCCGGCATTCAACGCAAGCGCATCGTGATCGATCCGGGCTTTGGCTTTGGCAAGACGTTGGCGCATAATCTCGCATTGCTGCGCGAATTGAAAAAGCTAACTGAACTGGGTGTGCCGGTATTGGTGGGTCTGTCGCGCAAGTCCATGCTGGGCGCGCTGACCGGACAAGATGTCGGGCAGCGTCTGCCAGCCAGTGTGGCCGCCGCGTTGATCGCGGTACAACGCGGGGCAAACATAGTGCGCGTGCATGATGTGCG
>PLWV01000015.1 GCA_003153155.1 Gallionella sp. | reverse complement strand
TGTAACGACTCCGCGCCGATGATTGTGTGTATTACCCATGTGAAAGTAGGTCATCGTCAGACTCCTTATAAACATCAACGCCCCTCCAAAATTGGTGGGGCGTTTTTGTTTCAAGAGCACTTTTGCAAATGAATTGTTTTGACAAAGCAATAAGCATTTCAGATAATGCGCGCCGTTTTTGACGCATACTAAAATGGGTCGTTAGCTCAGCTGGTAGAGCAGTGGACTCTTAATCCATTGGTCGAAAGTTCAAATCTTTCACGGCCCACCAAATAACAGGGACTTAGACAAGCGCTAAGTCCCTTTTGTTTTTTTGTTGTGGATAGCGCCACTGCACATTGTAGTTCCTCACTTCGAGTATTTATGGGCTGAGGTGAAATGCGCATCACGAAGGTGCTATCATCTGGTTCGGATTGACGCTGTGTTCATTGATGCACATAATCATCGCAGCCACTTCACGCCAGGTTCGTCATGACTGTCATTCGCCAGCAGGCAACAATTTGCGGCATAATCCAGATGACTTGCCCGTCCACTAAATCGGACTCCGCTCATTGGTGCGTTGGGATGCGGTGTTGAGTGTTGTTGAGATGGTAAATGCCGTGGTGCGCAAGGCCTATCTTGGTGCGGATAATCCGCTACGTGCTTCAATCGTGGCTGATCCGGCGGGTAAGCGGAAAAATACGGGTGATAATACGCAGCGGTAGTTCATATCGAGTTGGTGCAAGGTGATGGAGTAGATGTGCGTCGCGGCCAAGGGCGGTGGCTCTGAGAATAAAGCGGTGATGGAGATGCTTAACCCCGGAGGCGATATCGTTGAATGGGTGTTGCGGCGCGTGCCGGAAATGGGCGCCGGATGGTTGTCCGCCAGGGATGCTTGGCATCGGAATCGGTGGCACAGCAGAAAAACCGTGCTGCTGGCTAAAGAGGCGTTGATGTAGTCCATCGGTATGCACGAATTGAAAGCGCGCGGTGCACAGAGTTACCTCGAAGCATTACGCATCGAGTTATATGACAAGATCAATGCGCTAGGTATTGGTGCGCAGGGTTTGGGCGGGTTGAACACGGTGCTGGATGTCAAAATAGTAGATTACCCGACTCACGCGGCTTCCAAGCCGATTGTGATTATTCCCAATTGTGCGGCCACGCGGCATATTCATTTTGAGCTGGATGGTAATGGCGTGGCGCAATTCACGCCGCCCAAACTGGAAGATTATCCCGATGTGCATTGGCATCCGGCCGAGGATGCGCGGCGCATCAATTTGGAAACGATTACGAGTGAGAAAATTGCACAATGGAAGCTTGGCGAGACGGTGCTGCTGTCCGGGAGGTTGTTGACCGGACGTGATGCTGCGCACAAGCGCATTATCGAGCTGTTGGCGCGCGGTGAACCATTGCCGCCCAGCGTGGATTTTACTAACCGCTTCATCTATTATGTCGGTCCGGTTGAGCCGGTGCGTGATGAGGTCGTTGGTCCAGCTGGCCCAACCACTGCGACACGTATGGATAAGTTCACCGAAATAATGTTGGCGCAGACCGGCTTGATCGGCATGATAGGCAAGGCCGAGCGCGGTAAGGATGGCATCGGAGCGATAAGAAATCACGGCGCAGTATATTTGATCGCCATTGGCGGCGCAGCTTATCTGGTGTCCAAGGCGGTACGAAGCGCGAAAGTGATCGCGTTTGCCGATTTGGGCATGGAAGCGATTTACGAATTTGAAGTTGAGAATATGCCGGTGACGGTGACAGTGGATGCCAAGGGGCGATCAGTGCATGACATTGGGCCGGCAGACGGCAGAATGGCGCAAGCGTATTGGTATGATTCCGGTGCGCTCGGTGTCATAGAGCAACAGAAATAAGTGGTTCAAGAACCGTAGCGAGCATCGTCAGGACAAGGCGCGAAAGGACGAAAAACCGGAATGTACGATTTGTACATGAGGATTTTGAGTCCTTGAGTAACGCGGTCATGGCGGTGCGCATAACCAATGACTTGGCTGTCGTCTTTTGGCGGCCTATAACCAGCCACTTGGTTGTCATTCTTTGACAACCTAGTGGAATGGCTAGGAATTTCATCAGTCAGATGGCTAGTCGTTTCATCAGTAGGTTATTGAGCCACTTTAATGAATTGGCGGGTCTCCCCGCATTGCAGGGTGGTGAATCTGGTCAGGTCCGGAAGGAAGCAGCCACAGCTACTTACTGCAAGTGCCGGGGGTAAGGCTCGCCTCCTATTTCGAACGTGGAGCAGCTATGGAAAACATCGCTATCAACATTTATTCAATGGCGGTATCAATAAACAGAGTTAAAGAATCAAGTTCAATCGGGTTCGATTTGCCTATCATTTCTACCGTGGTGTAACTTGTCAGCCACAACTGTCCTTGCACGCAAATGGCGTCCCAAGACTTTCGCGCAACTGGTTGGGCAGGAGCACGTCGTTCGCGCGTTAAGCAATGCACTCACACAGAATCGCCTGCATCATGCCTATCTGTTCACCGGCACGCGCGGCGTAGGCAAGACCACCATTGCGCGTATTTTTGCCAAGTCGCTGAATTGTGCGACCGGTATCACTGCCACGCCGTGTGGTGAGTGTAGTGCCTGCAAGGAAATCGATAGTGGACGTTTCATTGATTTGATCGAATTGGATGCTGCGTCCAACACGCAGGTCGACAACATGCGCGAACTATTGGAAAGTGCCTTGTACGCGCCGAGCAGCGGACGCTTCAAGGTGTATATTATCGACGAAGTGCATATGCTGTCCAAATCAGCCTTCAACGCGATGTTGAAGACGCTGGAAGAACCGCCGGGGCATGTGAAATTCATTCTTGCCACCACTGACCCGCAGAAGATTCCCGTCACAGTGTTGTCGCGTTGTCTGCAGTTCAACCTGAAGCAACTTCCGCCCGCATTGATTACCGCACACTTGCAGTATGTGCTGGAGCAAGAGCAGATTGCCTTTGAGTCTGCCGCAGTTAGTTTGATCGCGCGAACTGCGCAGGGCAGTATGCGCGATGCGCTGAGCTTGTTGGACCAGGCGATTGCTTTTGCTGCTGGCGAAGTAGATGAAGCGGTGGTGCGCACCATGCTGGGTGCGATAGACCAGGGTTATTTGTTCGACTTGCTGGTGGCATTGCGTGACCAGAATGGTGCCGGGCTACTCGAAATTGCCAACAACATGTCCGCTCGCAGTGTGGCGTTTGATACAGCTTTGCAAGAGTTGGCCACATTGTTGCATCGTGTCGCGTTGGCACAAACCGTGCCGCAGGCGGTTGCGGACGATGAACCGGAGCGCGTGCGTTTGCTGGGGCTGGCGCAGGTGTTCACAGCGGAAGAAGTGCAATTGTATTATCAGATCGCTATCCATGGGCGTGACGAAATCGATCTGGCCCCCGATGAATATGCCGGCTTTACCATGACGTTGCTGCGTATGTTGGCTTTTGCACCTGCCAAGGGTACAGCGCAGCCGATATTGGCCGCGCCTGTTGCTGCCGTGCAACCAAGTGCGAAACCTGTTGTGTCAGGCAGCAAAGTTGCCCCAGTCAGCCAGGCACATGTCCCAACAGAGCCTGCTTCAAATAGCCAATCTTCAAGTGGAGAGATCGTATCAGGCAATCAGCCGGACTGGGGCGTGATGTTAACAAAGTTGAATGTGCAAGGTATGGCGCAGCAATTGGCGAAACACTGCGTGTTGGAAAGTTTTTCAGATCGGCAAATCACCCTGTGCTTGTCGCAAGAGCATAAGCATTTGCAAACCAGCAAGATGGCAACCGAGAAATTGCAGGCCGCACTGACCGATTATTTTGCCAAGCCAATGAAACTGAATATCGTGTTGGGCAAAACCGAAGCAGCAACCCCTGCAGTGATAGAACAGCAGAGCAAGCAACTCAAGCAGCAGCAGGCGGGTGATTCGATTGCGCAGGATAGTTTTGTGCGTGAGGCGCAAGCAGAGTTGGATGCTAGTCTGATAGCGGAATCGATTAAACCAATACAGTAAGCTTGGGAGGATGTAAAAATGATGAAGGGCGGATTGGGCGGAATGATGAAGCAAGCTCAGCAAATGCAGCAGAATATGCAGAAGGCGCAGGCAGAATTGGCAACTGTGGAAGTGGAAGGTCAGGCGGGTTCCGGCATGGCTAAAGTGACCATGACCTGTGGTTATGTAGTGCGTCGGGTGGCGCTGGATGACAGCGTGTTAACTGATGACAAAGAGATGCTGGAAGATTTGATCGTGCTGGCGATCAACGATGCATTGAAAAAAGTGGAACTTACTTCCCAGCAGCGCATGAGCGGATTCACCTCCGGAATGGGCTTGCCGCCCGGGATGAAGTTCCCATTCTGATGTCTTCTCCTCTGGTGATGCCTTCACATCTTGAAGAGTTGATTGCTGCATTGCGTTGCTTGCCTGGTGTAGGGCCAAAATCCGCGCAGCGTATGGCCTATCATTTGTTGCAGCGTGATCGCGCTGGGGCACTACATTTGGCTCAGGCACTGGAGCTGGCTGTTAGCAACATTCAGCACTGCAGCAAGTGCAATAATTTTTCTGAACATGAAGTGTGCGGCTTATGCGCATCACCCAAACGCGACGCTGGTTTGTTGTGCGTGGTCGAAATGCCTGCCGACTTGCTGATGATGGAACAAACGCAGTGTTATCGTGGTCTGTATTTCGTGTTGATGGGAAGACTGTCGCCGCTGGATGGGATAGGCGCGAAAGAGTTGCATCTTGAGCGTCTCGTTAGACGCGTACGGGAGCATCCATGCGAAGTGATTCTGGCGACCAACTTCACCGTGGAAGGTGATGCCACGGCGCATTATTTGGCAACATTGCTGCAATCACAAGATGTAAAAGTGACTCGTATTGCGCGTGGTTTACCGGTGGGTGGTGAACTGGAACAGGTGGATAGTGGCACGTTGGCGCGAGCCGTGTTAGAGCGGCGCGAGGTAATAGCATGAAGAAAAATGTCAAAGCCCCTTTTCATGGAACCTTGGCTCACGAAATCTTAGCTCATGAAACCCTTGCTGATGAGAAATTGCCTGATGAAAAGTTGCATGGCGAAAAATTACAGAAAGTGCTAGCCCAGGCCGGGTTCGGTTCACGCCGCATGATGGAAGAATGGATCGCTACCGGGCGCGTCAGTGTGAACGGCGAACCGGCGACCTTGGGGATGCGGGTGGTAGAAGGCGACTTGGTCAAAGCGGAGCGTCGCACCATACGCGTTGGCGAAAGAAATCACGCCGCACGTGTGTTGTTGTACCACAAACCGGAAGGCGAAATCGTCAGTCGCGATGATCCCGAGAAACGCACCAGTGTGTTTGATAAGTTACCCAAGTTGCGTGGCCAGAAATGGATCGCGATTGGGCGGCTGGATTTTAATACCAGTGGCCTGCTGATTTTTACTACTTCCGGTGAGTTGGCGAATCGGCTGATGCACCCACGTTTTGAGGTGGAACGAGAATATGCGGTGCGGGTGCAAGGGACCATGACGGAAGCGCAGATGAATCTGGCACTCAAACAGGGTGTTGAATTGGAAGACGGTTTAGTGAAGTTTGAAAAACTCGAGGACCAAGGAGGCGAAGGATTTAACCACTGGTATCGCGTGATGCTCAAGGAGGGCCGTAATCGCGTGGTGCGCCGTACTTTTGACGCACTGGGTCTGCCGGTGAGCCGGTTGATGCGCATACGCTTCGGTATAATCAACTTGCCGCCGCGCTTGAAGCGAGGTATGACAACCGAATTGGGTGAGGCTGAGGTGGCACAAGTGTTGGATTGGGTAGGAATCACCGCTGACAGCGATGAATCGCAACAGGACTCGCAAGCCCCTCGCCAATCTGATCAGGCGCAATCCGAAAAAACCGGGCGTCATACTACCGTCGCAGCGAGTGCTGTCATGCGTGCCGCACCAACAACCGAGAAGAAAAGTAAATCTGGTGTAAAACACTGACTACCACTAGAATCTACAAGGGTACATTCGGCTAACAATACAGCCGAAGTATTGGGATAACGGCGGACGCCGAGATACTGGAAATTTGAATGGAAGAGCGCGGTAACAAGACCATTATGTGCAGCGTGCTGTTCTTGGATATTGTGGAATATTCCAAGAAGTCTGTGGCTGGACAAATTTCGCTGAAGGATAGGTTTAACAGCTATCTTTCCGCAGCTATTCGCGACGTGCCTATGCCTGACCGGATCATTCTTGATACTGGCGACGGCGCGGCTATCAATTTCCTCGGGGATGTAGAAGACGCTTTAAAAGCGGCACTCAGCTTGCGTGAAAGTTTGTTCAATGAAAGACCTGATGTGGAACACCCCCTGCTGGTCCGTATGGGGATTAATCTTGGTCCGGTGCGCCTGGTCAGAGACATCAACGGCCAGCCCAATATCGTGGGCGATGGAATCAACGTAGCGCAGCGTGTAATGGGCTTTGCGGATGCCGCCCAGATACTCGTGTCACGTTCTTATTACGATGCAGTCTCGCGTCTTTCCCCACAGTATGCCGGGATGTTTCACAATAAAGGCTCGCGCACCGACAAGCATGTGCGCGAACACGAGGTGTATGCGATTGGTTATCCGGGTGATAAAACGACACGTCGGGGAACAATCATACCGGTGGTTGACGAACAGGCTGAAAGCACTTTGGCCGGAGCAATGCAGCGCGCCAAAGCGGTTTGGCGTTCAGCCGCTACAAGGCTGGATGCCTTGATTGATCTTATGATTATCCGTTTTCGGCAGGCAGAATCCAGGCAGCGTGTGTTGTACGTTGCAGCCGTCGTCGTCCTCTTGCTGCTGCTCATCGCGTTACTGACAAATCTGCCGCGGCATGGCGAAGTTCCAGCTATGCCAACCGGGATGGGCGAGCAGGCGGTAAAAACGACTCAACCTAGTTTGGCGGTTGCACCCGTGGCGTCTGTTCCGGCAGGCTCCGATGTTAAGTCCAAAGGCGCAATCCCGGCACATTCTCCGACCGTGCCCAAACCAAGAATTAAGAAGAATGTTGAGAGCAAAATTGCAAAAGAAAACCCCAAGGATAAACTTAAAGATAAGCCCCAGGATAAACTCGAAAACAAACCCAAATCCAAACATTCAGAGAGTCAGGCAAAGATAATAAATAAAGCTGATGTCGGGAATAATTCGGCCGTTGCGACATCAAGTGGTAGCGCAGATGCCTATATTTCGGTCACTTGTATGGAAGGAACGGAGGTGTTCGTAGACGGTATCAGGAAAGGTAGGGTCGGTTCTTTGCCATTAACCTTAGTGGTTTCGCCAGGCAAGCATACGGTGATTGTGAGTCATACAAGCAGGGGTATTTTTACGCAGAGTGTTGAGCTCAATTCGGGCAAGACGGTGCATATTAAGCCCAGCCTTTGTAATTAGTGAAAATTTGCATGGTTATCGAGTTTATACAAATGAACATGGCAATAAAGACTCATTCGGGTGGATACAATGATTAGCCAGTTGGGGCGCTATGAGGTGCTTGGTGAGCTTGGTCAAGGCGCAATGGGTGTAGTCTATAAGGCCAAGGATCCGCTGATTGATCGCGTGGTTGCGATCAAGACCATCAACCTCGGCCTTGCAATGGATGAAAAAGAAGAGTACGAGGGGCGCTTCTATCAGGAAGCCAAGGCGGCCGGGCGTCTAAATCATCCGAATATCGTGACCATTTATGATGTGGGCAAGAGTGGCGATGTTGCTTATATTGCCATGGAGTTTTTGGAAGGGCGCGAGTTACGCGACATTATGAACGAGGGCGTATTATTGCCCGTTGACCAAGTGTTGAACATCGTAGCTCAGGTGGCGCAAGGGTTGGCTTATGCGCACGAACATGACATCGTGCATCGCGATGTCAAGCCTTCGAATATTATGGTGATACATGATGGGCACGTAAAAATCACCGACTTCGGCATCGCGCGCATGGCTTCCTCTTCTGTACGCACCCAAACCGGTATGGTGCTTGGTTCGCCCAAATACATGTCGCCCGAGCAGGTGATGGGCAAGTCGATAGATCAGCGTTCGGATATTTTTTCTCTGGGCGTGATGCTCTACGAGATGCTGACCGGGCAAGCCCCTTTTAATGGCGAGAACGTCAACGCTATCATGTATCAGACCTTGAATGCTGTACCTCAACCACCCAACACGCTGAATCCGGCTGTGCCGGAAATGGTCAACTTCATCGTGGCCAAGGCATTGGCCAAGGGGTTGGAGGATCGATACCAGAATGCCAAGGATTTTGCCGTTGATTTACGCACCTGTCGCGACACCCTGCCGCGTTCCGGTCAACAGGTGGATTTATCGAATTCTCCCGTCGGCGGCGAAAAAAAATTGCCGGATGCCATCGATATTGCCGGGCGGATGGGGGCTGGCGAGGAAGAGGCTAAATCAGCATCGCATGTGGGATTATCTAAAGTATTTGATTCGGCGGTCGCGACCATGAGGTTGGCTGCCCTGACTGCCACCAGTGAAGATGTTGACGAGTTGTCCAAAACTTTCAATATGGGGCGCCCGAGTGCGGAATCAATCAATCAGGCTGGGTGGTCAGCCCTGGCTGCCGGTTCAGTATCACCTGCCCAACCTCGACATACCGCACATCAAAGCCTGGCGGAACCTTCTACTCAATCTCGTGGCGGGAATTTGCTGGTGGTTATCATTGTGCTGTTAGTGTTGTTGGGAATTATCTTGTTTTTTGTTTTCTAATTTATTTTTCTAGTTTCAAATTCCCAGTTTCAAAAACATGCCAAGCGCAGCAGTTTTGCAACACCCGGTTAAGTCTTCGCTGCGCTTTGCTGTGTTGTTGCTAGTGTTGCACATGATAGCCGCGACAGTGGTGTATGCGACTGCCATGCCGTTGCCGGTCAAGCTGGTGATGCTCCTGCTGATTTCTCTGAGTCTGTTTTATTATCTGGCGCGCGACGTTCTGCTACTCTTCCCGGATTCATGGCGTGAGATTTCGCTCGATCAAAATGGTGTGTCGGTTATCGCCCGAGACGGATCCAGCTTCCTCGGCCAAGTCGCAAACAAGACGGTTGTTAGCCCGTATTTCGTCGTGTTGTGCGTGAGGTTGGAAGGGCATCGCCTACTGGTTTCCCGCGTTATCTTCCCGGATGCGATGAGTACAGGTGCGTTTCGTGAGTTCTGCGTTCATCTGAAGTTCGCCTGATGTAACTACTAGCCATTTGACTAACCCAGCAGAAGACGCTGGGTAAGTCACTGGTTATAGCCGGGAGAGAGTATGGTCGGTTGCGGATTCGCCAGTGACCCCGGATAGTCCTTGCTGAAATGCAGACCGCGACTTTCGTGGCGCAACAAGGCGCTTTGCACAATCAATTCGGCGTTCAACACCAGATTGCGCAGCTCCAGCAAGTCTGAACTGATATGGAAGTTGGCGTAATACTCGTTGATTTCGTCCTGCAGCAATTGGATGCGGTGTTGTGCACGTTGCAGGCGCTTGTTGGTGCGCACGATACCTACGTAGTCCCACATGAAGTGCCGTAATTCGGCCCAGTTGTGCGAGATGACGATTTGCTCGTCTGCGTCCGTCACGCGGCTTTCATCCCAGGCAGGCAGGGGGAGGGATGCTTGGTGCGGCTTGTTCAAAATGTCGCGAACTGCGGCATCCGCGAATACCAGACATTCCAGCAGCGAATTGCTGGCCAGCCGATTGGCCCCGTGCAATCCGCTGTAGGCCGTTTCTCCCACTGCATACAGATTTCCTACATCGGTACGTGCGTGCAAGTCAGCGACGACACCGCCGCAGGTGTAGTGCGCTGCGGGGACCACCGGAATCGGCTCTTTGCTGATGTTGATGCCCAGTGACAGGCAACGCGCATAAATGGTTGGGAAGTGTTCCTGAAGAAACTCGACCGACTGATGCGAGATGTCCAGATAGACGCAATCCAGCCCGCGCTTTTTCATCTCGAAGTCTATCGCTCTGGCTACCACATCGCGCGGAGCGAGTTCCGCGCGCTCATCGTGACCAGGCATGAAACGTGTTCCGTCGGGCAGTTTCAGGATGCCGCCTTCGCCGCGCACCGCCTCGCTGATTAAAAAAGATTTCGCATGAGGGTGGTACAAACAAGTCGGGTGGAACTGGATGAACTCCATGTTGGCCACGCGACAACCGGCGCGCCAGGCCATTGCAATGCCGTCACCTGTCGCAGTGTCGGGGTTAGTGGTGTAGAGATAGACCTTGCCAGTCCCGCCCGTTGCCAGAATGGTGTTTTGCGCAGTGATGGTGATGACTTCATCGCTCAGGCTATTGAGCACATAAACACCGTAGCAGCGATTATCCTGCCGACCCAGTTTCTTGCCGGTGATCAAATCAACCGACATATGGTTTTCCAGTACAGTGATGTTCGGATGGCGCAGCACGCGCGCGACGAGGGTTTCCTGCACGGCGTGGCCAGTCGCATCGGCTGCATGAATGATGCGTCGGCGGCTATGCCCGCCTTCGCGGGTGAGGTGATAGCCCATATCGTTGGATAGGTCCTTGGTAAAAGGAACACCCTGGGCTATCAGCCAATCAATGGCAGCTTTGCCATGCTCGACAACATAGCGGGTGGCGGCTTCATCGCACAGGCCCGCGCCGGCGGTCAAGGTGTCCTGGATGTGCGCGTCCAATGAGTCTTCCGAAGACAATACCGCAGCAATGCCGCCTTGTGCCCAGCCGCTTGCGCCATCCAGCAAGGATTTTTTGGTGATCAGCCCAACTTTTTGGTGCTCGGCCAGTTTGATGGCCAGTGTTAGTCCGGCCAGGCCACTGCCGATAATCAGTGTGTCAAATTGCAGCAATTCGGTTCCCGGTGTATTAGGTTTGGACCGGGACTATAGCAGACAGACGACATAACCAATCACTAGGCTGGTAAACAGCATTGCATAGCCATTCTAAGTCACCAGCCGAAGAACTTTTGGCCGGGCACCCGAAAGACGGTGACATAAGCCGCTGGTTAACACCAGCCAAGTGATTGGTTATGTCCTCTGATAGCTGACGTGGATGGGGCGGAGCGGTTATACTTGCGCCACAGAGCAAGTCGCGCATCCCCCGCATAACAAAGTCAGGCAATCCGTTACCAGCCGAAGGCTGGACGGAATTGACACAGGGGGACCGCCGCAGGGTGCCCGGAACCTTCGGTTCCACCCTAGCGCAGCCACAATAATAATTTGGAATAGTCAGGGATGACAGACCGGGAAGTCGATCAGCAGTTGGTAGAGCGCGTTCAGCGTGGCGATAAGCACGCCTTTGATTTGCTGGTATCCAAGTACCAGCGCAAGCTCGGGCGGCTCATTTCCCGCTTTGTGCGGGATCCGGCGGAGGCCGAGGATGTCACGCAGGATGCATTTATCAAGGCATACCGCGCGTTGCCCGGTTTCCGCGGCGAGAGCGCGTTTTACACCTGGTTATATCGCATCGGCATTAATACGGCAAAAAATCACCTGTTGGCGAACAAGCGCCGCGCGCCGACCAGTACGCCGTTTGACGCGGAGGAATCGGAGTCTTTTGAGGAAGCCAGTCTGTTGCGTGAAGTAAATACGCCGGAAAATGAACTCATGAGCAAACAGGTTGTCGATGTCGTGCAAGCTTCGTTGCAGCAATTGCCGGAGGATTTGCGCAGCGCGTTGATGTTGCGCGAAATCGAGGGTTTGAGCTATGAGGAAATTGCCAGCGTGATGAATTGCCCGATCGGCACAGTGCGGTCGAGAATTTTCAGGGCGCGCGAGGCGGTAGCGGAGAATCTGCGCCCGTTGTTAGAAACCAGTAAGGGTAAGAGGTGGTAGGCATGAAACAGAAAATTTCTGTATTGATGGACGGCGAATTGTTTGAGGATGAAGCGGCGAGTTTGCTCGACCATATCAAACGGGGTTCTGATGTGCACAAGGATTGGGAGGTTTATCATCTGATTGGAGATGTGCTGCGCCAACCCGATCACATACATTGCAGTTTGAGTGCGAAGGTGCGTGAGCGTTTGCAGGATGAGCCTACCGTGTTGGCGCCGCGCGGTCGTGCGGTAAAGCAGAGAATGCGTACGTTTGCGTTGTCGGCGGCGGCTTCGCTGTCGGCGGTCGGTGTGGTGGCTTGGATGTCGTTGCAGATTAGTCCCGAGGTGGCGCCGCAAATGGCGATGCAACAGACCGCTTTGCGTCCGGTCAGCATGCAAATCCCGGCTAACTCCAATGATTATTTGATTGCGCACCAGGAATTCTCTCCCAGCACGGATATGAATGGCAGTGCATCTTACATCAGCACGGTTTCCTACAGCCGTGATGAAGCCCCGGTGAAAAATAATCCAGATGAAAAATAATACAGATGAAAAATAATACAGGGGAAAAATAGCGATGAGGTTGCTCGTTGTATTTTGTGGGCTGTTGCTGGCTGTCGTTGCCAACGTCTATGCAGAAGAGAGGCCGGTCAGCCTTGATTGGCTTGAGATCGTTGCCTTTGCCGGGCATCAGACCGATTACAGCGGGGTGTTCATTTATCAATATGATAATCGCGTCGAGACATCAAACATCATTCACGTTACTGAAGCGAACGGCGAATATGAGAAGCTGGAAAGTCTGGACGGACCCAAGCACGAAATCATTCGCCATGATGGGCAAGTTTGGGACTACGACAACCACAAAATGGTACAGGAGTGCAGCCAGCAAGAGCGTAGCAGGTTCCCGACTTTGTTGCCTGAACAGTTATCCGCATTGAGCGCGAACTATCAGGCCAAGTTGCTGGGGGTGGAGCGGGTGGCGGGATACAACGCTCAAGTCATCTTGTTTCAGCCCAAAGACAATTTGCGCTACACGCATAAAATATGGGTGCACACCGATTCGGGCTTGTTGTTGAAGGCTGCCGTGCTGGGTGACAAAAATAAAGTGGCGGAACAATATGCCTTTACCCAGTTGCAAATCGGCGGAAAGATTGATCGATCCTGGGTTAGAGAATGCGATTCGGTGGGGTTGCCTGGTAAAGATTTACCCAAGCCACCGGAAACAGCTAAGGACATCGCGCCCACAAATAGCGGCTGGGTGGCAGATACGCTGCCGTCAGGTTTCAAGAAGACCATGGAGATTCAGCGGCCGATGCACGGCAAACATGCCCCTGTGACGCAAATGGTGTTCTCCGATGGGTTGAGCGCGATTTCCATATTCATCGAGCCGAATGATGGGGATGAAGATGATGTGGACGGATTGTCCAGTCGCGGGGCGGTGAATCTGTATCACAAGGTAGTGGACAAGAATCTGATTACCGTGGTCGGGGAAGTCCCGCCGCGCACAGTGATGCTGGTGCTCGATTCGGTACGCTACAACGGCAAGTGATCATGCTGGAGACGCGCGCCATAATTGTGCAGGTTGAAGGGCAATATGCTCTCGTTCAGGCCAACCAGGCTAATGGCTGTGAGCAATGCAACGGCAAGGGTTGTGGGACGGGCAAACTGTCCCAACTGTTTTGCAGCAAACCTCGCCAATTCCAGGTAGATAATCCAATCAATGCCAGCGTCGGCGATGAAGTCGTCATATCGGTTGCCGAGGGTGCGGTATTGCGCGGGATAGGCTTGGTTTATCTGTTGCCATTGCTGCTGTTGGTAATGGGTGCAATGCTTGGTAGCATTGGGGTGGAGCAGCCTGAACAACGTGACGGATATGCCGCTGCGGGTGCGTTGTTTGGCTTGGCTGTCGGCTTTGTTATCGCCAAATGGATTTCATCGCGCCAGGCCAGGAGTCATTTCCAGCCCTATATCGCGCGGCCATGGCGTGAAGAGTAGGGAATGAAGATGCAATGAGAAAGGCGCAAGGAAAACCTTGAGCCTTGAATCTTGTTTTTATTTCACATGGTAGGTGGGTTGTTAATTTTTTTGCTATGGGGGGAGGAATACATGCTGAGAAAATTCGCGAGTTTGTTGGTTTTGCTCTTCGGGATAATTTGCAGTACATCAGCTCAGAGCAAAGAATTGCCGGATTTCACCGATTTGGTGGAAAAACAGGGTGCGGCGGTAGTCAATATCAGTACTACGCAAATTATTCAAAATATACAGGGGTTCCCCAATATTCCCGAGGACGATCCGTTCTATGAATTCTTCCGCCGCTTTGCGCCGCAAATGCCGCGCGAGCAGGAGTCGCAATCGCTCGGTTCGGGTTTTATCATCAATGCCGATGGCTACATCATGACCAATGCGCATGTGGTGGACAGTGCCGACAAGATTACCGTGCGCCTGACAGACAAGCGCGAGTTTCGCGCCAAGGTCATCGGTGTGGACAAACGTACCGATGTGGCTTTGCTGAAAATCGAAGCGACTGGTTTGCCGAAAATAAATGTGGGCGACCCGAACAAGCTCAAAGTGGGCGAATGGGTAGTCGCGATCGGTTCGCCATTTGGCTTTGATAATAGCGTCACCGCCGGTATTGTCAGTGCCAAGGGACGTTCCTTGCCGCAGGATAATTTCGTGCCATTCATTCAGACAGATGTGGCAATTAATCCCGGCAGCTCCGGCGGCCCATTATTTAATATGAATGAAGAAGTGGTCGGCATAAACTCGCAAATCTATACCCGCTCCGGCGGTTCGATGGGCCTATCTTTCGCGATCCCGATTGATGTGGCGATGCAAGTGGCTGACCAATTGCGCAGCAGTGGCAAGGTGACGCGCGGGCGTATCGGGGTGACGATACAGGAATTGACCCGCGAGTTGGCTGAGTCATTTGGCTTGAGCAAACCCAATGGGGCGCTGATCAGCAACGTGGAAAAGAACGCTCCGGCCGACAAGGCGGGCATCCAGGCAAGCGATGTGATTCTCAAGTTTGACGGCAAGCCGGTGAATAATTCCAGCGATTTGCCGCGCATGGTGGCGGTGATTAAACCGGGCACCAAGGTGGCGGTCGAGTTGTGGCGCAAGGGTGAGACCAGACAAGTCACCGTTGAGGTCGCAGAAATGCCTGAAGATGGCAAGCTTGCGCACTCTGCCAGGAAGCCGTCCGACAATGCGGGAGAGATGATTTCGCGTCTGGGCATTGCCGTCAGCGAGTTGAGCGCTGAGCAACTCCAGGAGCTGCAAGTCAGCGGTGGATTGCTGGTGGAAGATGTCAAAGGTTCGGCTGCGCGTGCCGCCGGATTGCATCAGGGCGATGTGCTGCTGTCAATCGGCAATGTGCAAATTCGTTCGTTGGCGCAGCTAAACGAACTGCTCAAGCAGGTTCCCAATGGGCGTAATGTCGCGTTGTTGGTACGGAGGGGCGATAACGCTTCGTATATCGCGATCAAGCTGGACGAGAAGTAATCACAGTTCTGCGTGTCCCGCCCAAATCGGCTAGAATCCGTCCCTTTGAAATATTGGGCGCTCCGCGAAAACGCCGGTTTAGGCGGGATTTTTATTTTGGACTCTATGCAGCATATCCGTAACTTTTCCATCATTGCACACATCGACCATGGCAAGTCCACTTTAGCTGATCGCATCATCCAGTTGTGCGGCGGCTTGTCCGACCGCGAGATGGAAGCGCAGGTGCTCGACTCGATGGATTTGGAGCGCGAGCGCGGCATCACCATCAAGGCCCAAACCGCCGCGTTAAGCTATAAGGCGCGCGATGGCCAAGTCTATAACCTCAATCTGATCGACACGCCGGGGCATGTGGACTTTTCCTACGAGGTGTCGCGCTCGCTGTCGGCCTGCGAGGGCGCGCTGCTGGTGGTGGATGCTTCACAGGGCGTGGAGGCGCAGACTGTGGCGAATTGCTACACTGCATTGGATCTGGGTGTCGAAGTGGTGCCGGTACTGAACAAGATCGACCTGCCTTCGGCTGATCCGGAAAACGCTATCGAGGAAATCGAAGAAGTGATCGGCATCGATGCGCATGATGCGACACGCTGTTCCGCCAAGACCGGCGAGGGCGTGCAGGATGTGCTGGAAGCGCTGATTGTCAAAGTGCCTGCCCCCAAAGGCGATCCGGACGCGCCGTTACAGGCGTTGATTATCGATTCGTGGTTCGACAATTACGTCGGCGTGGTGATGCTGGTGCGGGTGATGAATGGCACGCTCAAGCCCAAGGAAAAGATTCTATTCATGGCCACAGGCGCGCAACATTTGACCGAAAATATCGGCGTATTCACGCCCAAGTCGCAGCCGCGCGAAAGCTTGAGCGCAGGCCAGGTCGGATTCGTTATTGCCGGTGTCAAGGAACTGAAAACGGCCAAGGTGGGCGATACGATCACCCATCTGAGCAAGCCGGCGAAGCAGGCATTGCCCGGCTTCAAGGAAGTGCAGCCGCAGGTGTTCGCCGGATTATTTCCGGTGGAATCGAACCAGTATGAAGCACTGCGCGACTCGCTGGAAAAGCTCAAGCTGAATGATTCCGCGCTACGCTACGAGCCGGAAGTTTCGCAGGCCTTGGGCTTCGGCTTCCGTTGCGGCTTCCTCGGGTTGTTGCACATGGAAATCGTGCAGGAGCGGCTGGAGCGCGAGTTCGACATGGATTTGATCACCACTGCGCCGACGGTGATTTACCAAGTGGTGCAGCGCGACGGCAAGGTGCTGGTCGTGGACAATCCGTCCAAGATGCCGGATCCGTCCAAGATCGAGGAAATTCGCGAACCGATTGTGACGGTGAATCTGTACATGCCGCTGGAATATGTCGGCTCGGTCATCATGCTGTGCACCCAGAAGCGTGGCACGCAGATCAACATCAGCTATCACGGCAAGCAGGTGATGCTGGTGTATGAAATGCCGATGGCGGAAATTGTGATGGATTTTTTCGACAAGCTGAAATCGGTGTCGCGCGGCTACGCGTCGATGGATTACGAGTTCAAGGAATACCGGGCGGCGGATGTGGTCAAGGTGGACATGCTGATCAACGGCGAGAAAGTGGATGCGCTGTCGGTGATCGTGCATCGCGCCAACAGCCAGCACCGCGGCCGTGAAGTGGTGGCCAAGATGCGCGAACTTATACCGCGCCAGATGTACGATGTGGCGATACAGGCGACTATCGGATCGAATATCATCGCGCGCGAGAACGTCAAGGCCATGCGAAAAAATGTGCTGGCAAAGTGTTATGGCGGCGATATTTCGCGCAAGAAGAAGCTGCTGGAAAAACAAAAAGCCGGCAAGAAGCGTATGAAGCAGGTGGGCAGTGTGGAAATCCCGCAGGAAGCCTTCCTGGCGATTCTACGTGTGGACGATTAACTCCAATTCAATTTCATCGGTGAAACTGCGTTGGCTTCCTCGCTCATTCCTGATGAAACAACTGATATGACTACTAGCCATCTGACTAACCCAGCAAAAGACGCTGGGCAAGTCATTGGTTATAGCCATTCGACTAGGCTATCAGCCGAAGAGCTTTTGGCCGGGCACCCGAAAGACGATAGCCAAGTCGCTGGTTATAGTCGTGCTATTAGCACTGCCTGCGTCGTTCGCTTTGCGTAGCGGTCGATGCAAAGCATCGGGTAACCGCACGGCATACCCTTTGCGGGTGCGTCGCCGCCTTGTTTGACCTTCGAAATTGAATTGGAATAAAGGATAAAAATGGACTTTGCGCTGATTATGTTTGTGTTGTTGCTGGTTACTGGCGGCATTTGGTTGCTGGATCGTTTCACTTTGGTAGCCAAGCGCGGCAGCGGAGTTGCCGAGCCATGGTGGGTGGAATATGCCAAAAGTTTCTTTCCGGTCATCCTGGTGGTGTTTTTTATTCGTTCCTTTTTGATCGAACCGTTCAAGATACCTTCCGGCTCGATGATTCCGACCCTGCAAGTCGGCGACTTTATTTTGGTGAATAAATTTACTTACGGCGTGCGGCTGCCTGTCATTAACCAGAAAATCGTCCCGCTGAGCAATCCACAGCGCGGCGATGTGATGGTGTTCCGCTATCCGGAAGATCCCTCGCTGGATTATATTAAGCGCGTGGTCGGGGTTCCCGGCGATAGCGTCGAATATCGCAACAAGCGGCTGTGGATCAACGGGGTCGAACAGCCGCAGGAAGCGGATGGCGATTACAATTACGTTGAGACTGGACTGAACTTTGTGCATACCGAAAAACGCCTCGAAACATTGGGAGAGCGCAAGCACGCGGTGCTAATAAACCCTGAGATGCCGACGTTGCATCTGGGTGCTGTTGCCGAATTCAGCGGGCGCGAGAATTGCAGTTATGACAATGAGATGGTGCGCTGCAAGGTGCCCGACGGACAATACTTTATGATGGGCGATAATCGTGATAACAGTCGTGACAGCCGCTATTGGGGATTTGTGCCGGACAACCAGATCGTCGGCAAGGCATTTTTCATTTGGATGAATTTTTCCGATTTGAAGCGCATAGGTATGTCGATCAACTAAACCAGGGGGAAAAATGAATACAGCAATGCCAGTGCAACAACGAGGTATGAGTTTTGGCGGGTTTGTTTTTGGAGCTTTCCTGTTAGTGCTTTTCGGCATCACCGGGATTAAACTCATTCCGGCTTACATGCAGGCTGCACAAATCAAAAATATCTTCGTCACGATTGCGCATGATCCGGATATGCAAAAAGCTACGCCACACGACATTCAGGCATCCTTCGACAAGGGCGCTTCGATCAACAACATTACTGCGATCAAAGCAAGTGATATTGATATTTCCAGCGATGGAGGGATGCCGGTTTTAAGTGCCAGCTACGCCGTCAAAGTTCCGCTGGTCGGCAACCTCAGTCTCTATATGGAATTCAATCCAAGCAGTGCAAGCAAATAAAGACAGCCAGAGAGCGCAAGAATCTTTGCGCGGCAGTGCGCTGTGCAAGAAATTGGGGTATGTGTTCAAGCAGCCGCAATTACTGCAACGCGCACTGACCCATCGCAGCTACGCGCCGGAGCATAACGAGCGTCTGGAGTTCTTGGGCGACAGCATCCTCGGCTGCGTCATTGCCAAACACCTATACAGCAACTATCCGCAGTTGAGCGAGGGCGAGTTGTCGCGATTGCGTTCCAATCTGGTTAGGGAAGAAACCCTAGCGACACTTGCGCAGCAACTCGATATGGGCAGTCATTTAAGGTTGGGCGAGGGCGAGCTTAAGAGCGGCGGCTTTCGTCGCCCATCGATATTGGCGGATGCCTTGGAAGCCTTGTTCGGCGCAGTCTTGCTCGATTCAGGCTTCGCGGCGGCGGAACAGACCGTGTTGAATCTGTACGTGCCCTATCTTGAAATGGTTGATATGCAGGCGCTGGGCAAGGATGCCAAAACCTTGTTGCAGGAATATCTGCAAGGCAAACGGATTCCATTGCCGACCTACAGCGTTATTGCCATGCAAGGCGAAGCCCATGCGCAATCTTTTCAGGTGGAGTGCGTCATTCCATCATTAAAAATTTCCGCTCGTGGTACGGGAACTAGTCGACGCAATGCAGAACAACAGGCGGCACAGGCAGCCTATCAACAATTACCAGCCACAACATGACCGAACCCAATATGGATTTTGCGAGCATCCGCCAGGCGGATTGCCTGCCTGAAACATTTCGCAGCGGCTTCATCGCCATCGTCGGGCGGCCCAATGTGGGCAAATCCACGCTGCTCAATCACCTGATCGGGCAGAAGATCAGCATCACCTCGCGCAAGGCGCAGACCACGCGCCATCGCATCCACGGTATCTACACCGATGAGCACAGCCAATTTGTGTTCGTTGATACGCCGGGGTTTCAGACCAGGCATCTCAATGCTTTGAATCGCGGCATGAATCGCGTGGTGACCAGCAGTCTGCGCGACGTGCAGGTGGTGATGTATGTGCTGGAAGCGTTGCGCTATGACGAGCGCGATCAGGAAGTGCTCAAGCTGTTGCCGGACAACCGTCCGGTATTGCTGGTGATCAACAAGATCGACGAGGTTGCGGATAAGGGCCAGTTGTTCGCGTTCGCCGAGCGTGTCGCGCAGGATTTCAAGTTCGCCGACATCGTGCCGGTGAGTGCCAAGCTGGGCAGCAAGCTTGATGAATTGCGCGTGGCTTTGCGGCGCTTCTTGCCGCCGGGCGAATTGATTTATGGCAAGGACGACATCACCGATCGCAGCGAACGTTTTTTGGCTGCGGAAATGTTGCGCGAAAAAATATTTCGCTTCACCGGCGATGAGCTGCCCTACTCGACCAGCGTGGTGATCGAGCAATTCAAGATGGAGGGAAAACTGCGTCGCATCCACGCCGCGATCCTGGTGGATCGCGAAGCGCACAAGGCGATGCTGATCGGCAAAAAGGGTGAAAAGCTCAAGGAGATCGCCACCCAGGCGCGGTTGGATATGGAAAAATTATTCGACGGCAAAGTGTTTCTTGAGGTGTTCGTCAAGTTGCGCAGCGGTTGGGCGGATGACGAACGCGTGTTGCGCAGCTTGGGTTACGAATGACCGCTACGAGCCGGAATAACCATCAGGACGAGTTGGCGTTCGTCTTGCACAGCTATCCGTTTCGCGAAACCAGTCTGATTCTCGATGTATTCAGCCGATCACATGGGCGACTGGCAATCGTTGCGCGCGGGGCGCGGCGCCCCCGATCCAGCTTGCGCGGCCTGTTGATGAATTTTCAGCCGTTGCTGTTAAGCTGGTTTGGCAAGAGCGAAGTACGTACTTTGCACAGCGCGGAGTGGCAGGGCGGACAGCCCTATTTGCAAGGCACGGCGTTGATGTGCGGATTCTATCTGAACGAATTGCTGCTCAACCTGCTGGCACGCGACGATCCGCATCAGCAACTGTTCGACTACTACCGCGCCACCTTGTACCGCTTGGCGCACGAAGCCGACCACGCTGCCACGCTGCGTTGTTTTGAAAAACACCTGCTGCAGGAGTTGGGCTATGCACTGGTGCTGGAACGTGAAGCTGGCAACGGTCAGGCGATACAGGCGGAACTCTGCTATCGTTATGCCGTGGAGCGAGGGGCGCTCCCGGATGACGGTGATGCTCGGGCAGGTTTAGCGGTGCTGGGCAAGACCATGCTGGATATGGCGGCGGACGATTATACCGACCCGACCACCGCGCAACAGAGCAAACAACTGATGCGGGTGTTGCTTAACCATCATCTCGGCGGCAAGACCTTGCACACCCGTGAATTGATTAAGGACCTACAAAAGCTATGATCAAACTAGGATTGAACATCGACCATGTCGCCACGTTGCGCCAGGTGCGCGGCGCGCGTTATCCCAACGTGGTGCGTGCCGCGTTGCTGGCAGAATCCGCCGGAGTCGATTCGATCACTTTGCACCTGCGCGAAGACCGCCGCCACATTCAGGACCGCGATGTGGAGGTGCTGCGCGACATGTTGCAAACGCGCATGAATCTGGAAAGCGCTGTCACCGACGAAATGATCAACATCGCACTGCGCATCAAGCCGCATGATTTGTGTCTGGTTCCGGAGCGTCGCGAAGAGCTGACCACCGAAGGCGGTCTAGACGTGGTGCGCTATTTCGATACCATCAAGGCGGCCTGTGTGCGTTGTGCCGAAGCGGGTATCCGCGTGTCATTGTTCATAGACCCGGAGTCAAAGCAAATCGATGCGGCGCGCCGCACCGGTGCACCGGTGGTGGAATTGCATACCGGCAAATATGCGGGGGCAGACAGCGTGCCGGAACACGATCATGAACTGGAACGTATTCGTGTCGCGGCTGCTCATGCACATACGCAAGGCCTGCAGGTGAATGCCGGGCACGGCCTGCATTACCACAACGTGCAGCCTATCGTTGCAATCCCCAATCTGGCCGAACTCAACATCGGTCATGCCATCATTGCCGAGTCGTTGTTCATCGGGCTGGAAGCAGCGGTAAAAAAAATGAAAGCATTGTTGGCGGGCCAGCAGTGATTTTCGGCATCGGCACGGACATCGTTGAGTACGCACGCATCGAAACGATGTGGACTCGATATGGTTTGCGTTTTGCCCAGCGGGTGTTGAGCGAGCGCGAGTCGTCAGATTATCAGGCCAGTCCCAATGCCTCACGCTTCCTGGCAAAACGCTTCGCTGCCAAGGAAGCCTTTGCCAAAGCGGTCGGCAGCGGACTGCGCGATCCGGTCAGTCTGCGCCGCATCAGTATCACACATGACGGCCTCGGCAAACCGGTGCTGCAGTTCGACGAAGTGCTGCGCACCCATTTGGCTCAATTGGGTATCAGCGGCCATCATCTTTCCATCAGTGATGAGCGCAACATGATCGTTGCCTTTGTGGTGCTGGAAACCAATTAACTGAGCGACCGCGATATTAATGGTGCAAGAACCAAATCATTAACCACGGAATACACGGAATACACGGAAAAGATAACAAGCCTTTCTTCCGTGTGTTCCGTGGTCAAAAATCAGTCTCGTCATTGGACGATTTTAATTAGGAGATAGTATGGGTCTGGGCCCCGTGATGCTGGATGTGTTGGGGACGCAACTGACCGCCGAGGACGAAGCGCGCCTGCGTCATCCCCTGGTCGGCGGGGTCATCCTGTTCGCGCGCAACTATCAATCGCCCGGCCAACTTGCCGAGCTCAACGCCGCGATCCATGCGCTGCGTACCCCGCCGTTGTTGATCGCGGTGGATCACGAGGGCGGCCGGGTGCAACGCTTCCGCGAAGGCTTCAGCAAAATCCCCGCGATGCGCGAGCTCGGAAAGATCTGGGACACGCATCCGCAACGCGCGCGCCATCTGGCACAGCAAGTCGGCTATGTGCTGGCGGCGGAATTGCGCGCCTGTGGCGTGGACTTCAGTTTCACGCCGGTGCTGGACATCGATTACGGGCAAAGCAGCGTGATCGGCGACCGCGCGTTTCACAGCGACCCGCAAGCGATCGCCGAACTGGCGCATAGTTTATTGCTGGGATTGAAGCAGGGCGGGATGCACGCGGTGGGCAAGCATTTCCCCGGGCACGGCTTCGTGCGCGCCGATTCGCATCTGGACATTCCGGTGGACGAGCGCGAGTTCGTCGATATCGAACTGTGCGATCTGATCCCGTTCCGGCAGATGGTGAACTACGGCCTGACCGCCGTGATGCCCGCCCATGTCATCTTTTCAAAAGTGGATAGCCGTCCGGCAGGGTTCTCGCCGGTCTGGTTAAAGAACATCCTGCGCGGCCAACTGGGCTTCGAAGGTTGCATCTTCAGCGACGACTTGAGCATGGAAGGTGCCACCGTCGCAGGCGGCATCGTGCAACGCGCAGAGGCTGCGCTGAATGCGGGCTGCGATATGGTGCTGGTGTGTAACAAGCCGGAATCGGCGGATGAATTGTTGCACGGATTGAATTGGGAAATGCCAGCCGCCAGCCGCGCACGGCTTTCCCAGATGCGCGGAAAGCCGCATCCCGAATCGCTGGCCCAGCTGTATGAGCAACATCAATTCCTTAAGGCGCTGGACGAGGTTGCCGCTATCGGCATGAGCAACGCGGAATTGCCTCTGGCCTAGTTGACCAGGTGATGGTGAAAATTATGTCAACCCTGGCCCCTTTATCTCGCGTTACGTCGTTGCAGAAGCGGGCATCGAAGCCAGGGAGATCGAGCTCGTGGTCGAGCAGGTGATTCAAAGCGTATTCGAAGATGCCGGGTAGGAGTTGCCGTTGCAGGTCAACGGCGGGAAATCGGGGGCTGGTGTCGATGTGTTTGTAACGCGCCATTTATTATATCTCCAAAATATCGTCCTCCAATTCGACCTTGATATTTCATTTGGTTCACGGCACGATGCGGTTATGAATATACTTTTTCTACAGCTTCGTTAGGCGTTTTTACCTACGCCGTGTGAATGAAAGCTTCTAAAGTCACGCGCAGACCGGAAGTCCACACAATTGCCTTGCCTGTCGTGCTAACGATCGGCCATTCCACGCGTCCGCTCGATGAGTTTGTCAGCCTGCTTCGGGCACACGGTGTCACCCGCGTAGTGGACGTGCGCACGTTGCCCCGCTCTTTGCATAATCCACAGTTCAACAAGGTTTCGCTGCGAGGATCATTGAAGAAGGCCGGTCTGGGATACGTGCATATGCCGGGGCTCGGCGGCTTGCGTCATGCGAAGCGCGATTCCATCAACATGGGATGGCGAAACGCCTCTTTTCGAGGTTATGCGGATTACATGCAGACACCAGAGTTTGAGAAGAGCCTCAATGAGTTAATCCAACTGGCAAACCAAGACCGGATCGCATTGATGTGCGCCGAAGCGGTTCCGTGGCGCTGTCATCGCTCGCTCATAGCGGATGCCTTGTTGGTCCGAGGCATTCGCACCGAGGACATCATGACTCCGACTCGCAGCCTGGTTCATACCCTCACCCCTTTTGCCAAAGTCCAGGGAACCCTCCTCACATATCCGGCCGAAGCCTCACAAGGCACCCAAAGCAACCCGAAACGCGAACGCTCCCAGTCACAGCCCGAAACGACTAACCATGCGCTGCAGCAAACCGGTGCGGCTGTCGCGCCCGCTGCTTCCGGCCCGCCACGCAGCGGTCGCGTCAGCCGCGCCGGTCGCTGAGCTTGGGGTCGTTAGACAATATCTGACTTCACCTTGATTGCGTATACAATTTGTATATGCGATTTTCTTGGGATGAATCAAACAAGTCCGCAATCTGAATGATCACGGGCTGGATTTTGTGGTCGCGCCTAGCGTTTTCGAGGGTATTACCTTTACCTTTGAAGATGATCGGCTCGCTTACGGCGAACAGCGTTTTGTCTCCTTGGGTTTTCTCGCAGGCGTTCCCATATCAATCGTCCACACGGAGAATAATTATGAAATCCGCATCATCTCATTCCGCAAAATCACAAAACGAGAGACAGAAATCCTCTACAGCCAAATCAAAAACTGACTGGGTTCAACTTAAAACTATGCCTGAAAAAAAAATTAAATTATCAGGTGAGCACCCCGAATCAGATGTGACGCACATCGTAAAAGGGATTGTTCGTCGCAATCTGCAGCCACTATCCAATAAAGCATCCATTTCATTGCGAATAGATCAGGATGTGCTTGAGTGGTTTAAGGCTCAAGGTGCCGGTTATCAAACAAGAATCAATGCAGTGTTGAGGGCTTTTCGTGATGCCTCTGTATAACTCTTCATTCGAGTGGGACGCTAACCTTCCCCCAAATTAGTTGA
>PLWV01000024.1 GCA_003153155.1 Gallionella sp. | reverse complement strand
TCGAAGCCTTCAATATGCAACTCGCCCCCACCGATAGTCGCACAGGAACCAGACACATCGTGCGCAGGGGTGAAACGCTTGGCGGTCTGGCGCGCCGTTATCATGTCAGCATCGCCAAGCTGAAACAATGGAACGGGCCGCTGAAAATAATCAGGATTGGTCAAACCATCGTTATCGCGCAGGCAGGATTCGGGGTCTTGTCGCATTAAATGGAAACCGCAAAAACTGACCACAACAGGTTGTATCGCTGGGCAACAGTTCGACTAGATATAGTAGGTCGCTAAAGCTGAAAATAATTAATGCAACAGAACCGGTTGCGTCACCTTCCAGGAATGGGAATGGTGTTGAATTGCACCTCGGATTGCCCCGCCTTTTGTATTTTGCGGTGACCCGTCAAACAAGGCATCGGGCTAAATAGATCAATGGCTTGAATTCACGAAGGTGGTTCAATGTTAAATGCAAAATTCAAAACCAAATAGCTCAATCTGGAGTGCACTTCAACACGAAAGGGAAAAGACATGAGTTGTAATAGAGCATTGATCGCCCCCATCAATAATAGTCTTGAACTTATGCAGGACATGAAAGTTGCGCTACTGCGCCTCCAACGGTCGCCAGCTGATACTGCCGTAGCCAGTACCATCCCATGCGCCACACAGGCCATTAAAGGACTGGCTAACTTTCATGTGTCTAAGCATATTGTTGAATTCGCATATGTGTTCGAGGGCGTACTGAGCAGAGTGCGCGATGCCGAATTGCGCGCAGAAGCTAATCTGATCGCACTGTTGCTATCCTGTTGCGACCACGTTTCCGAGATGGTGAGCCAACTTGCCACTAATGAAGAGATATATCTAGGGCATTTTAAAAAGAGTCTTGGGCTGATTCGCCAGTTGCATACCCATCATGGATCAGCAGTGTCCGGTTTATTTGAGCCAAGCAGGCTGACAAGCCAATACTGAAGCGAGTTTTGAGAGGTCTATGGGTATCCACGATGTTGAGATGCATCGCCGGTTGACCCACTTGGTTCCAATTTTTGCATTTAACATTGACCGCATCAATAAATGTAAACCGTTGCATACCTAGTCCATACGCATATTAAGTGGATTACCCACAAATACACAAGACAGGTCAATCTGAGGTGCAATTCAACAGCACAGCCGCTACAAAATGCCATAGCTAGTGCTCTTAGCCGATCAATAATGTGACGAGTGTCCGATATGGAGGAAATACTCGACCGTCTGGTTTTGGCACAAAGTGACCTCTAGCCAAAGCACCACAAAGCAGGCATTCACTGTTGGCGGAATTTACCATGTAACGGTCCGCTTAAGTTTAGAACCTGAACGTCATTTTCTCGGCCAAACCGGACTGTGGCGGTTTGCTGAAAAGGCAGTCGGTGTAATCTGCTGGAATGTCCGGCTCCAAGTTTTTCGAACAGTCACTTTCGACACAATGCGGAGATTCAACATTACAAAGAGCTGATGTTCATCATTACATAGGTTGGCAGCTTTCGCGATTCCTGTGAAAGACTTCTTCCTAAAAGATTTGTTTGGTAACAAACTACGGGCTGCCGAAGCAACCCGTAGGAGTCAACTCACGCGGTAGCGTGGGGGAAGCAGCTTAGCGGGACTGACCAGGCAGTACCTCGGTGTGCTCGATCTGCACCGAATGCAGTGCATGAGGATCGATGCCGAGAGCCTGCAGGATCGTTGGTGCAACTTCGGAAGTGACCACAGGGGTTTTTATAACACCCTGGGCAAAGCGCGGATTCGAGACAATCAGACCGACATTGGTATCACCGAAACTGAAACCACCGTGCTCAGCATTCTTCTTGCCTGATCCCGTGTAGATAGTGCCGTACTGAGGTTGCACGATGATGTCAGGCGTACGGCTGTCGGTCGCTGGATTATTGAACTTGAGCTTCAATTCGTCACCTGCCATCACCTCATCGATAAACAGTGCTTTGGCGTTGGTATTTAGATAGTCAGCCACCATCATTGTCTGGCTTTGATCCTGAAGCCAGATCAGCGCGATATCGTCGTCCTGAACGAAACCGCAGGGGCCAGTAGAGCAGGCAGCGGCGCTGGCGATGACCTGTGCTGCTGGGCTGTTGGCATCAGGCAGGGCCGCCACCAGATCCGCAAAATGCCCCGGCTTGTTGACCTTGACCGGGTTAATGGGCGACTGGCCATGTTTTGCGCTTATGATGAACAAAGTGGATTCGTATATGCCCTGCTGTTTGAGTGCATTGATCATGCTCCCCAGCGCCTCGTCAGTCTTCTGCAAGCCATAGGCAAGGACTTCTGTAGGGGTACCCGCACCGTCAATGTAACCTCCAGCCTTGCCGGTTAGGGTGCTTTGCGTACAGCTACCGTCACTGTTGTCATGAGCCAGCTTCTGTCCGACGCTCACCGCTTGGAAATTCATCCCGAATATCGTTGGGATACCATTCTCACGCTCACGCGAACCGTCATGCTTTAGGCCATGGATTTCGTTGATGATGGCTGCAACTTTTTTCTGATCGTTCTCTACCGTGCAGACCACACTGACGGTGGCGTCGAATCCGTTGACATTGGTGATTTCCGGTGTGTAAAGGTCATCTACGCCCTTGCCGGAAGGGCCATTGACAATGTCATAAGCAGGGTGTTTATCCGCCCAGGCTGTGCGGCCGCCAGCGGCTTTGACCACTTCGAAGATCGTGTTGGTTTTCATAGCGTTGTGAGGGTAAACTGGCTCGCAGTTACCTTGCCGGTCTAGTGCGCGCGGCAGCCTTGCTGGGTCGATGACATTCAGCGAAACGTTCGCAGACGAGTACTTGTCAATGCTCTCGTCGAACACGATGGTGTTGCCTGCACGGCCGGAACAACTAGTGTTGGTCGGATCGAACAGGGTGCGGTCGTAACTGACGTCGTAGAACATCCCATGAGAGATCGGTGAGCCGCCAGTCACCAAGGCCAGCAGTCCTGGGAATGAATCGGAGTTGGAGGGCGTCCGAGCGTTGGTATAAGTGGTGCCATGTTTGGCAAGCTCAGCAAGGGCGGAATTTGGGTGACTTTCAACATAACGCTTCACGTCCAGGGCGTGGAGGCCGTCTACGCTGATCAGCAGTGCGTGCTCTATTTCGGCGGCTTGAGCGGTGGCTGTGGCGCCAACGGCTAGGCCAACAAAAAGGCTAAGTGCAGTTTTTCTGAATCTCATAATCCTCTCCTTAATATTCAATGATTTCGTTAGGATTAGCCACAAGTTGTGTGTTAATTCATTACTCAACAGAGGCATACTTGAGTTGCGAGGAAGAGATATACAGAAAGAGTGTTACAATTTGATTAAAGCTGGTTCGAACGGATTAATTGCAGTTAGATTGAAGAGAGATTCTTTAGGTCTGCCCAAACAGTACTTTTGAATCTCGACTGACCGGTGTTGGCACAAGGTGACCGACTAGCCAATGCACCACAAAGCGGGCATCCAGATGCTGGTGGAATTTACCATATAACGTCCGCTTAAGTTTAGAACCCGACCGTTCATTTCTCGGCCATACCGGACGCTGGCGATTTTATGAAAAGGCTGTCGGTACTGCCTGTTTGAATGTCTGCTTCCGAAAATTTCGAGAGGGCACTTTCGACACATTGCAGAAGTTCGATTTTCTCCGAAGCCGCCAATCAGTAATTTTACTGATTGGCGCTTACACGTTAATACATCCGATGCCGGAACAGCCAGCCGGCGACGCTGAGCGCGACCGCGCCGATCAGCGCCATCGGCCAGAAATGCTGGATCAGCAGATGGAACGGCAGACCTTCGAGAAACACGCCGCGCAACACCAACAGGAAATAGCGCATCGGGTTGAGCAGCGTGATGTCCTGCACCAGCACCGGCATGTTCCTGATCGGCGTGGCGAAGCCGGACAGGATGATGGAGGGCACCATGAAGATGAAGGCGCCCAGCAGTCCCTGCTGCTGCGTGACCGCAAACGAAGAGATCATCAATCCCACGCCGACGCCCGACAGCAGGAACAGCACGATGCCGGTATACAGCGTGAGCAGGCTGCCCAGCAGCGGCACCTTGAACCAGAACACTGCTGCCAGCGTGATTACGCTGGCTTCCGCGAGGCCGATCAGAAAGCCCGGCAGCGTTTTCCCGATCAGGATCTCCACGGGGCGCAACGGCGTGACCAGCAGTTGGTCGAACGTACCCTGCTCGCGTTCGCGCGCAACGGAAAGTGCGGTGACCAGCATCGTGACCAGTAGCGTCAGTATGCCGACGATGCCGGGCAGGAAGAACCAGCGGCTTTCCAGATTGGGGTTGAACCACGCGCGGGTCTCGACGTGCGACGGCGGCAGATTGCCGTCATGGCTTGCGGCCCATTCACGGTTGAAGCGGTCGACCATGACGCTCACATCGTTGATCGCCAGCATTGCGGTATTGGAATTGCGGCCATCGACGATCACCTGCAACGCAACCGGCCGGCCGCTGAGCAAGTCCGCGCTGAAGTTCGGCCCGACATGCACCACCATCAATACCTGCTTGGCATCGATGAGCGGCGCAATCTCGCTCTCGTGTGTGACCTGCGCCACTCTGGTGAAGCTGGGTGAGCCATCGAAGGCGGCCAGCAACTCGCGCGATGCGAAACCGCGATCTTCGTTGTATACCGCGAACGGAACGTTCTTCAAATCAAAAGTCGCGGCGTAACCGAACACCATCAACTGGATCAGCGGCGGGACAATCAGCACCAGCCGGCTGCGCTTGTCTTTCAGCAGCGTGAGAAATTCTTTGACTACCAATGCGAAGATTCGTCCGAGCATGATTACTCCAGGCGTTTGCGCGCGTTGCGCCAGGTGAGGCCGAGAAAGACCGAGGCAAGAACCGCCAGTCCCAGCACGTTCGGCAGAATGACGCTCCACACATTTCCGGCGAGGAACACGGTCTGAAGAATGGCGACGTAGTAGCGCGCGGCGATGAGGTGGGTGATGGCCTGCACCACGCCGGGCATGGAACCGATATCGAAGATGAAACCGGAGAGCAGGAAGGCGGGCAGGAAGGTGGCGATCAGCGCCACCAGACCGGCGACGAACTGGCTGCGGGCCACGGTGGAAATCAGCAGGCCCATGCCCAACGCGGTAACGAGAAACAGCGCCGAAGTCGCGAACAGCACCCACAGCGAGCCGCGCAGCGGCACCTCGAACAGGAACAGCGCCATGCTCACGGCCAGCACCAGCCCGCCCATGCCCAGGATGAAATAGGGTATCAGTTTGCCGAGGATCACTTCGCTCATCGACAGCGGCGTGACCAGCAGCGCTTCCATGGTACCGCGCTCCCACTCGCGCGACATCACCATCGCGGTCAGCAGTGCGCCGATCAGTGTCATGATGATAGCGACCAGGCCGGGCACCAGGAAATTGCGGCTGCGCAGTTCGCTGTTGAACCACTCGCGCTGCTCCATCTGCACCGGCACATCCAGCTTTTGTCCGCGTTGCAGCGCGGCATGCTCCAGCCATTTTTCCCATGCTCCTTCGACATAGCCGGAAATGATGCGCGCCGTGTTTGCATCCACGCCGTTGACGATCAGCTGGATCGGTGCGCCATCTGCTTGGCGTAGTTGCCGCGAAAAATCCTGGCGCAACACCACAATGGCGTTGACGCGACCGGCCATCAGCGCCTGCTCCGCTTCACGGGTATCGGCATACGCGACGGGATTGAAATAGCGCGACTGTTTGAACGCGGCGGTGAAACTTGCCGTGTCCGCATTAGGTTGTTCCACCACCAGCGCCAGCGGAATGTGCTCCGAATCCAGCGACACGCCGTAGCCGAACAACAGCAACAGAAATATCGGCATCAGGAAGGCGATCGCAATACTGCTGGGATCGCGCACGATCTGCAGAAATTCCTTGCGGACCAGGCCGCGCAGCCGCATCCGGCTGCCTCCTCGACGCGTATCGGCACTCATGCCGCAGCCTCCTGTTGCTCGTGCGCCTTGATCAGCCCGACGAAAGCGTCTTCCATCGTCGGCTCGCGTAGTTCTTCCGAACGCGCCTGCGCCTTGATGCTGGCCGGTGTGCCCATGGTCAAAATTTCGCCCGCCGCCATGATGGCGAGCCGGTCGCAATATTCCGCCTCCTCCATGAAGTGGGTGGTGACCATGACGGTCACGCCCCGTTCAGCCAGCGCGTTGATGCGCGACCAGAACTCGCGGCGCGCCAGCGGGTCGACGCCGGAGGTGGGCTCGTCCAGAAAAAGTATTTCCGGCTCGTGCATCAGCGCGCAGGCCAGCGCCAGGCGCTGCTTGTAGCCGAGCGAAAGATCGCCGCTGGTATATTCAGCCATGGGCGCCAAATCGAATTCTTCCAGCGCCCAGTTGATGCGGCTCGTTCCCTGTTTGCCGGATAGTCCGTAGACGCTGGCCCCATAAACATTTGCAAAGAAACGCAAGTTCTCCACCACACTGAGATTGCCGTACAGGGAAAATTTCTGCGACATGTAGCCGATGCGCGCACGCGCTGCGGCCGCAGCGAGGCGCAGATCTGCACCGGCCACGCGCAACGTGCCGCCACTTGGCGGCAACAGTCCGCACAGCACGCGGAAGGTGGTGGATTTGCCGGCACCGTTCGCACCCAGCAAGCCGAACACTTCGCCCTTGCCCACTGAAAAGGTGACGTTCTTCACCGCATAAAAATTCCCGAAACGGCGCTGCAGATTATGCACTTCGATAATGGGCTTGCCTGCATCCGCGTGCGTTAAATCAGTCAAGGTTTTGTCCGCCAAGGGTGCACGGGAAATTTCCTCGTTGCCGGATTTCTCCTTGAGCAGGGCGACAAAGCTGTCCTCGAAGCGCGGCGGCACCGGTGCCATTTCGATGCCGCTCACACCGGGTAGCAAAATCCCGAGATTGGGCGGCGAGTTGTCCACCATCACCACGCGAATATGGTCGCCCTGAATCAGGCTATCCAGCACGCCCGGCGCCTGAGCGATGCGGTACTGCAGCGCGCGCTTTTCGATGTTCGTTGCAGCGATCTCGTAGGTGCGGCCGCGCATGGTGTCGCGCAATGCGGCGGGCGTTCCCTGTGCCAGCAACCGGCCCTCGTGCAGCAGCACGACTTCGTCGCAGCGCTCCGCTTCATCCAGATAGGCGGTGCTGAGCAGCACGCTGGTGCCCTGCTCGCGTACCAGGCGATAAACGATCTCCCACAACTCGCGCCGCGAGAGCGGATCCACCCCGACAGTCGGCTCATCGAGCAGCAGCAGCGACGGCTGCCGCACCAGTGCGCAGGCCAGACCGAGTTTTTGTTTCATGCCGCCGGAAAGCTGACCCGCCAAGCGTTTGGTGAATGGCTCAAGGCCGGCCATGTGCATCAGTTCGCGGTAACGCTCCCCACGCGCCAATTCGGGTACGCCTTGCAGGTCGGCGTAGAGGTCGAGGTTCTCCTGTACGGTCAGGTCTTCATACAGGCCGAAGCGCTGCGGCATATAGCCGATGGCCCCTTGCACTGCCAGCGACTGCGTAGTAGCGTCCATGCCGAGGACGGTGATGGTTCCGGCATCCGGCACCAGCAGCCCGGCAGCGAGGCGCAGCAGTGTGGTCTTGCCTGCAGCATCGGGACCGACCAAACCGGTGACCACGCCATGCCGGACGCGGAAGCTGACCTGCTGCAATGCCTGCACCTGCCGTGCGCCAACGTGGAAAGTCTTGGACACGCCACCGACTTCGAGCGCGTTCTGATCGGGTGGATTCGCCGCAGGAGAAGCAGCCGTCATGTGGTCGGCGGCAGGCACGGCAGCCTCAGGAATTCTGGCAGCGGCTGGCGTCCGGCGCCGGAGGCTGGCCCAGCGGAATGGTCACCGTTGCGGGCATGCCGAGGCGCAACTCGTCCTGCGGGTTGCACACGAAAATCCGCACCTGGTAGACCAGACTGCTGCGCACTTCGGTGGTCTCCACCGATTTCGGGGTGAACTCGGCGGTGGGTGAAATGTAGCCGACCCACGCGCGATAACGCTTGCCGGGATAACTGTCGGTGCTTACCTCGGCGCCCATCCCCGGCTTGAGCTTGCCGAGATCCGGCCCCTGCACATAGGCGCGCACCCAGATCGGATCGGTGAGCGCCAGCGTATACACCGGGCGCTGCGGTGATGCCATGTCGCCCGGCTCGAGGATGCGCTCCTGAATGATACCGTTGTCCGGTGCATAAAGAGACGCATCGGCCAATGCCTTGCGCGCCACCTCCAATGCTGCCTTATTGGCATTCAGCATGGCTTTGGCCGCCGCAATATCTTCCTTGCGCGGCCCCATCTGAACCAGCTTCAGCGTTTCCTGCAGCGCATGGTATCTGGCTTGTGCCGCGTCGGCTGCGGCCAGTGCATCGTCCGCTTGCTGCTGCGCGACGAAATGTTTCAATACAAGCGCCTGTAGCCTCTGATAACTATGCGTAGAATTGTCGGCGGCAATACGCGCGGCATCCACATCGGCCTGCGCCTTGAGAATTTCCTCCGGCCGGCTACCCGCCTCGAGACGTGCGACCACCTGCTGCTGTGATACCAGCTGCGCCTGCTGCAGATCGACATTGCTCGCCAACCGCACGGTATCCAGCGTCGCTAGCAGTTGGCCTTGCTTGACCGGTTCCCCTTCCCTGGCTTGCATCTGTGCTATCCGCTCCGAGCCGTTGAACGCCAGCTGCACCTGCCTGATGTCGACATTGCCATAGAGCGTCAATGCATCGGCGCTGACCGCGCGGTGATTGCTGAAATACCAGGCTGCGGTACCGGATGTTCCCAAGGCGACCGCAGCAATAAGGATAATGATGATTTTTTGTTGCACTGTCTTTATCCACGATGATTTTCAATGGTTACCTGTACGCATATGTAATGATAGTACGAACGGATGACAGTTGGGTTGCTATAGAGGCTTGAAGTGACCATCCGTTTCTGGCACTCTTCGGTACTACATGTTGCCAATATCGCTTCCTTCAAGCGGATATTCATTCGCTCAGCCAGCGACGAAGCGGTCATTCAATATCTCTCCAAAACAGCCGTTCATTAAAGCTTACACGGACGATTCATCCCTACCATTTTCGTCGACAAGATCACAAGATGGCACTTGTTGATCTCCAGCGACCGAATCATTTCTGTCTTTACATCCCAAGCAAATAGTTAGCAGTTTGTCGCAGATGAAAGCAGCAGTTCACGAGAAGTTTTAATTGATTTATCTAAACGTATCCTCAAACAACGTACATTAGTCTTGCCATTGATTTCGGACGACACTTTAAAAACTGTTATCTCTTCGTTGGACACAACGAAAGATTCAGTATCATTATTGTTAATCTTCTTCTGTACCCATTCATTTGAAATGGATTCACAATGCAAATTATCCTTGCAGAGATCTAGTGTCGCCTGACTTCCTAAGTCATTTATCAAATTAATATTTGAAATATGCGATTCAGGTTCGGAACAAGCCGTAATTATATAAAGTGACAATATAGCCAAACAGGTCAGAATGACCTTCAATATTCGTTCAGATTTCATAATGCCCCTTCTTTAGTGCTGAACATCCGAATTGGAGTACGCCCGCGACCATCCGCTCCTGGCACAAAGTGACCGCCTAGCAAAGTCACCAGATAGCGGGCATCCAGATGCTGGTGGAATTTACCATGTCAAGGTCCGCTTTAGTTTAGAAACTGACCTTCCTTTTCGTTATTTCCAAAGCTAGAAAGTGCGACTGACTATAATGCCAGTCGCACTGCCACTAACTGCTAGATTTCAGTCTGCTCAGCAATCTCCAAGGCATCATCGACCTCAATGCCCAAGTATCTAACTGTGCTTTCAAGCCTGCTATGTCCAAGTAGTAGCTGGATAGCTCGGAGGTTCTTTGTAGTACGGTATATCAGTGTAGCCTTTGTGCGACGCATCGTGTGGGTGCCATAATCAGCAGGATCCAGGCCGATAGATTCAGCCCACCTGTGCACGATCCGGGCATACTGCCGAGTAGTGATATGAGGTGATTTACTCAAACGACTTGGGAAGAGGTACTGTTCTAAATTTAGATTCGCTTTAGCAATCCATGCCGTTACTGCTTCTCGGGTTTGTTCCGTTATTTCGAACTGGACTGGCCGTTTAGTTTTCTGCTGCATGACAATTGCCCTAGACATAATTTGATTGCCATGAGAGATGTCGCGCAGGCGAAGATCGACTAAATCGCAACCACGCAGCTTGCTATCAATTGCGAGGTTGAATAATGCAAGGTCTCTAATGCACCTGCCTTGTTGAAGATGAAAGCGAATGGCCCAGATGTCCTTTAATTTTAGCGGGGACTTCTGGCCGATAAGTTTGCCCTTGTTCCATGGCTCTGGAGAATGAGGGGTTTTCATGGCTGACTCCTTATATGATTGAAGGAATCTGTTTGACAAATATTCACAGGGAATTACTTAGGTCAAGGGCCGGAACTAAACTTAAGCGGACCGTTACATGGTAAATTCCGCCAACACTGAATGCCCGCTTTGTGGTGCATTGGCTAGAGGACACTTTGTGCCAATTCCGGAACTTCAACTTGATGTTCACAGTTTGTAATATTGTCGCCATCATATCTTTAGTATCATCTCACTAATATTTAATTCAACGACAAAATGTGCAGTGCTGCGACGATTCGGACATCTCAAAACTTTTGCAGCGCAGCAACTTCTAAGATGGTTGTTGTGTGGCCTCTATGTCTGCATTTCCCCTCTCTCGATGGCTGAACCAACAGCCGTACAAGGTACAAGCCCTGCGAACAAAGAATACATTGCAAGCGCTGTCTCGCCAGCCACCCAGGAAGCTTGGAACGTGCTTGGTCAATTTACCAACGTGACCCAATGGCATCCGGCATTCACGTCTCCTTATCAAGGTCAGAATAGCCTGAAACCGGATAGCGACAGCGCTGCAACGAACGATCTGACGTTATTTGCCGGGGTGCGTATATCCGAGGGCGGCGAGCTTTGGGTCAATCCGGAAATCGACCAAGGTTTTGGCTTGAGCGATACCCTTGGTGTAGCCGGCTTTCCAAGTGGCGAAGCATACAAGGTGGGTGCGAATGCCCCCTATCTCCGGTTGCCAAGATTGTTTTACCGGCAAAGTTTCAATTTGGGAGGAGAACAGCAAACCATCGCGTCAGCGGCCAACCAACTGGGGCGCACCCGATCGGCAGACAATATCATCCTGACGATAGGCAAGTTTTCTGTTACCGATGTCTTTGATACCAATGCATACGCGCATGACCCGCGGTCTGATTTTTTTAACTGGTCGATTGTGGATTCAGGAGCATTCGACTATGCGGCTGATGCGTGGGGGTTCACCAAGGGTGCCTCTATCGAATGGACACAATCCTGGTGGACGTTGCGGGGCGGTTTTTTCGACCTCTCCACGGTCCCTAATTCCACGACACTCGATCCGACATTCAGCCAGCACGAATGGGTAGTCGAACTGGAGGAGAGGCATCAGTTGGGGGAGCATCCGGGCAAAATAAAGCTATTGGGCTTCGTCAACCAGGGCAAGATGGGAAGTTACGCCGACGCTGTGCAACTCGCACAGCAAACGAATAGCACGCCGGATACAGCACTCGTTCGGCGCGGCAGCTCGCGTCCCGGGGTTGCAATCAACCTGGAACAGGAGGTTTCTTCCGATCTGGGTGCTTTTGCCCGCGCAAGCATGAACAACGGCAGCAAGGAAGCTTTTGAATTCACCGAGATCAACCAATCACTATCGGCGGGGTTATCCCTGCGTGGCGACCGCTGGGGGCGTCACGATGATACATTCGGCTTTGCTGCGGTCGCCAACGGGCTGTCCGGCGATGCACGCAATTATTTTGCGGCCGGGGGAATGGGAATCCTGATTGGCGACGGACATTTGAATTATGGTTCCGAGAAGATCATCGAAACCTATTATTCTTATTCCGTACATGCCGTTAATCATTTGTCGCTTTCCTTGGACTATCAGTACGTCATTAATCCTGCATATAACCAAGACCGAGGGCCGGTCTCGATTGTTGGAGTTCGTGTGCATGTGGAGTTCTAGCAAGATATTTGGGAGTGTGATCAGATGCAAATCAATATTTTGAAAGAACTGTTTATCGGATTCTTGCGCACGCGCGGCATGGGCCGGCATTTCCGCCGCTTCGCCTTCCTTGATCTGGTCAAGGGGCCTAGGAGTACGGGGGAAATGCCTCCTTCCCTGGTAAAAACCTTGATTTCTTCAGCCAATAGCGATTCAGATGAGCTACTGAAAGAATTGGACAGCCATAAAGACGGCTTAACCGAAACCGAGGCTGAATTTATTCGTGATCGCGTCGGGTTGAATGAAATCGCGCAGGAGAAGCCACCGCGCTGGTGGACGCATCTCTGGTACTGCTACAAGAATCCGTTCAATCTGCTCCTTTCCCTGCTGGCCGTCATTTCCTATTACACCGATGACCAGATCGGAAGCCTCGTCATTTCCACGATGGTTGTAATCTCTACCATGCTGCGCTTTGTTCAGGAAGCCCGCTCCAACAAAGCCGCCGACAGGCTACGCGAAATGGTCAGCAACACCGCCACGGTCATACGGCGTGACCCCTCCGAAAACGCCGCCCCCGATGCATTCAAGTATTTCGGTGTGCGGATACATACGAAAGACGCCAAACGAGTGGAGTTGCCGATCAAGCTGCTGGTGCCCGGCGACTTGATACAGCTCTCAGCCGGCGACATGATACCCGCTGATGTGCGCATACTTTCTTCCAAGGACCTGTTCATCAGCCAGTCTGCCATGACGGGCGAATCGATGCCCGTAGAAAAATATGCCACCAACCGGCATGGCGCGACCAGCAATCCGATAGAACTGGATAACGTCGGCTTCATGGGCACCAACGTAGTTAGCGGTACTGCCCGTGCCGTCGTCGTTACTACAGGCAACCGCACCTATTTCGGTACACTGGCGGCAAGGGTCACGGCAACGGATCGGGCACCAACTGCGTTTCAGGCAGGGGTAAACAAGGTGAGTTGGCTGATGATGCGATTCATGATGGTGATGACGCCAATCGTGCTTCTGATCAATGGCTTCACCAAGGGCGACTGGCTGGAAGCTTTCCTCTTTGCTGTGTCCGTCGCTATAGGCTTGACCCCGGAAATGCTGCCGATGATCGTGACGACCACACTGGCCAAGGGCGCTGTGTCTCTGTCGCGCAAAAAGGTCATCGTTAAACGGTTGGATGCGATCCACAATTTCGGTGCCATGGATGTGCTGTGCACTGACAAGACAGGCACGCTGACTCAGGACAAGATTTTTCTGGAACGCCACACCGATGTTTTTGGGGAAGAATCAGACCAGGTGCTGGAGTACGCCTACCTGAACAGCTATTACCAAACCGGACTGAAGAATCTGCTTGACATCGCCGTGCTGGAACATGCCGACGTGCACTCAGAGCTCAACCTTGCCGCCAACTACCGCAAGGTCGATGAAGTTCCGTTCGATTTTCAGCGCCGCCGGATGTCGGTTGTAGTGGCCGAACAGGATACCCATCACTTGCTGGTCTGCAAAGGCGCGGTGGAAGAGATACTTTCGGTTTGTACGCGCGTCCAGCATGGGGATTCAGTGCAGCCGCTTACCCCTGAACTTCTTGTCAGAATGCAGAATGTGACTACCTCGCTGAACGAGGAAGGATTGCGGGTGGTTGCCGTGGCGGCGAAAGAAATGACGCCAGAGAAGGAAATCTATGGCGTAGCCGACGAATCAGGACTGAGCCTGATCGGCTACATCGCCTTCCTTGATCCGCCCAAGGAAACTACCGAACCCGCGCTCAATGCGCTGCAGGAACACGGCATAGCCGTCAAGGTGTTGACCGGAGACAACGAACTGGTCACAGCAAAGATTTGCCACCAGGTTGGTTTGAAGATAACGGGGTTGTTACGCGGCGCTGACATCGAATCAATGGATGAGGGGCAACTGGCTCAGGCGGTCGAAACATCGAATGTATTTTCCAAGCTTACTCCGATCCACAAGGAACGTATCGTGCGTGCCCTGCGCAACAATGGCCACATTGTTGGCTTCATGGGCGACGGTATTAACGATGCCCCTGCGCTACGCGCAGCGGACATCGGAATCTCGGTGGATACCGCGGTGGATATCGCCAAAGAGGCGGCAGACATCATCTTGCTGGAAAAAAGCCTGATGGTGCTGGAAGAAGGTGTGCTGGAGGGCCGCAAAACCTTTGCCAACATGCTCAAGTACATCAAGATGGCTGCCAGCTCCAACTTCGGCAACGTCTTCTCGGTGCTGGTGGCAAGCGCCTTTTTACCCTTCCTGCCGATGATGCCGCTGCAGTTGCTGACGCAAAACCTGCTATATGACATTTCGCAGATCGCCATTCCATGGGACAACGTGGATGCGGAACAGATGAAATTACCACAGCGTTGGAAACCTGAAGACCTTGGCCGCTTCATGATTTATTTTGGCCCTATCAGTTCGATCTTCGACATCACCACCTTCTGCTTGATGTGGTTTGTATTCAAGGCCAATACTCCTGAGCATCAGTCGCTTTTCCAATCTGGCTGGTTCATCGAAGGGCTGTTATCCCAAACCCTGATCGTACATATGATACGCACCCAGAAGATTGCCTTCATTCAAAGCCGCGCATCTGTCGCGTTACTGATGATGACTTCACTTGTGATGGCAGCGGGAATCTACTTGCCAATGTACGGATTAGCACATTACTTCAAGCTTGAGGCGTTGCCATTGGTGTTCTTCCCATGGCTGCTTGCCATCCTGCTTTGTTATATGGCGCTAACCCAGGCCATGAAAGGCTTTTATGTGCGCCGCTACGGTTGGCAGTAGGCTATTGTGGCACGGGAATCCTTTGCTGCTGGAATACGAGGTCTGAAGTATCCGACCATTGCATACATATATGAACGGGACGTTAGGAGGAATCCCCATTATTACGCAAATTTGAACGGCCGCTATTCAACAAGTTGAAGGTCAGGTTTATGTCGGAAGTGACGATTCGAAAAAACTGAAAGCGGACCTTTCCTCAGTCTGAACAGACAGACTTTTCATGAAATCACCAGCGTCCGGTAAGGCCGAAGAGCAGGCGCTCGCAGCAAGCGCGGTGACCGTCTCCAAAGTGTCGCAAGCAGCAGTTCGAGTGAAGGTTTTTACCCCTCAACACCCCAAGCCCTCACCTTCAACTCTTTTTGTTAATGGCTTGCTCCCACCTTCAACCCGGATTATCCATTAGGCGTCGGGTTTCAACCCGACCTACAATCCATTGATTTTTTGGTGCTGCACTGGCTAATGAACAATACGGGTTTATGGCAGGCTTAGATAGCGCGGATTGCCGCGCAGCTTTCTGCTACCAGCGCCGGACCGCGATAAATCAAACCGCTGTATATCTGTACCAATGCTGCGCCGGCGTGGATTTTTTCGGCAGCGTCCGCGCCGCTCAAAATGCCACCCACCCCGATGATGGGCAGCGCGCTACCTCGACCTTGCTCGGCACAGGCTTGTAGTTCAGCAGCAAGCTGACGGATCACCCGGTGGATTTGTCGCGCACGGGTGCGCCGCTCAGGCCGCCGCTTTCTTCACCATGCGGCAGGTTTTCCACACCCTCGCGCGACAGCGTGGTGTTGGTGGCGATCACGCCTACGGCTGAGACACTAGCCGGTAATTCTTGGGCACGGTAAATATGCTGTCGTGCAACGGTTCAGTCTTGAGCGACTTCACCTCAGCGGTAAACGACAATATCGGTTCACCCTCGGACTCTTTCATCGCCTCGTCAGTTTTCTTCTCTGCGAACATGCCGGCGAGGCCAGAGACGAGTCCTCCCGCACTGGTAGGGATCGACGTTTTGCTGGAGGATTTATTTTCTTCCTGCTTTGTTTCTTTGGGTGCACAGGCATTGCCATCCATGTTCCATGCAAGATGGGTTGAAATGGGGTAGCCCTTGATCTTTTCCATTTGCTTGCCTGCGTCGAGGAATGCGTTACGGTCACCCGGTTTCAAGGAATTGGCGAGATAAGCCGACATCAACTTGGCTGCATCCGCCGGAAGTATTTGCGGCTTGTTTGTGTCGGCAATAGCGCCGGCAAAAGCACGTGCATACTTATCTTCCATACCCAATGTATCGCGCATAGCCTGAGTTAGAGGCGTAGTCCAGATTTCCATATTCAATGTGCTGGTCGTATTCCGTGCCGTCTTGTCGCGCAGGTTGACCACCCAGGCCACCTGATATTCATCGGTGTCAAAACCGTTAATGGATTTTTTCTGGCCTGTCGCTTTAACAGTGAAGCTGGTGTGCGCAATGCTCATGGTGCAATCAGATTCATGTTGTGCCTCGGGAGGTTTTGCAGCGGCTTCATTTTGTTTGGCAGGCGCTCGCTTTGACGGTTCGATGCATCCCTTCAAGGGACACTCGGTGTACTCCTCCTTTTCCGTGTTGAGCGACCATTGCAGATCGCGGTCTATCCGCGCTATTTTCGTTCCAGACCGCGTACCGACCAGATAGCTCGAGTATGTGCCAGTACCCTTGAGCGTCGATTCGTCCCGGCGCATATTGGCGCGCACATAATGCCGTTCAGTGCTTTCGTAGGGAAAGAAACCCTTGATGCCGTTGTTGACAACCTGCTTCTCGATTACCGCCGTGGAATTGAGCGGCGTGCTGTCGACCACCTCAACCGGTTTTGTGGCGCACCCTGCAATACTGACCGAAATAACAACAGCAGCTAAAAAATTGCGCAGCATATATCCCCCTGTGTTAATTGCCTGGTTTTTATTATGGGCGTTTTTCGAGCGGGCAGATAGAGTTAAATCTTCATTCCATTGAAACCAAGCACAAGTGCTCAGTCACGCTGAGCGTCTGCTTTTTAACAAGCCAGAGGGCGGCTTGGGGTCGTTTGCAGACATTGGCATCTGGCACTACTTGCAGCTACAATTGTCTGCGTGTTATTGGTGTGTTGCCTGTGTGTCGAAGGTGTGTTTCTTGTGTGTGTTCTGTTGCAACCTGCCGGTATTGCACGAGGCGGCTTTGTGCTGGCGCTAGAGATTGCCCGGCAGGTTTTCATTTATACCCGCCCAACAATAGCTAAGTGAAACGCTGTGCCATTGAGCAAATTCGGTTACAAACTGGCTACAAATTACGAAATTCACCAGACGTAAAAAAGACCAGTATCGCTGTAAGTCTTTTAAATCTTGGTGCGCTTGTCGGCATATAACAATCCTCTGCAAGTCACGTAAATTAATGGCCTTAATTTTTTGAAGTTGATTTTTACCCGTATTTTTACCCGTTTATAACGCCACGATGCAATTCTAAAGGCTGGGAGAGCCAAAACGACGCAACCTTTTTGACCAAGCAATGATGTCAAGTCCGTTTCGTTTTACTTAGCATCTTCCCCCGCCAGTGGATTTTTCCCCGCATTAAAACTTTTTTAATATTCACAGGGGTGGTGAAAACCGTTCCTAAAGTAAGGGGACATCACCATTGGAAGACGATTTTTCGGGGGAAGCTCAACCATTCTTTATTAGGAAATATAAGACAAATAGAAACACGGCAGCAAGTAAGGTAAGCACTATTTTCATAGTTCGTTCATTCTTTTTTTTGAGCTGAGCAAAAAGTTCTTCAGCGAATTTGTCGTCCAAGATAAACCCCTTCCATAAATTTTATGTTGCTCCATGACAGAAATCGCCAGAAATGGCCTGGATAATGAACTATATTTTGAGCCGTGTCTGGAGAGTGGTGTCCTCATCCCCGCATAAAACTTATTTTTGAAGCGGGGATGGGCCATGTCGAGGGTGACATGGTTTTAGAAATACGATTAGACTTCATCGAGTATGGACTTAAGCGTTCGTATGCGCTCAACGAAGCCGCTTGTCAGTGGTGACGACATTTTGCTACTCCTTAGGCTGCGAGTACAGCAGCAGAAGCTATGCCCAATTGCACGGCATTTCAACATATCTTACAGGGAATGACGGCGTCTTCATCGAATCCATATACCGAGCACATGCGATGATAGCCATCTGCAATCACAACCTTGCCGTTGGCTTGATCTCTTACAAGAAGTAACGGCGAGAGAGAGAGTCCCGCTAAAATCCTTTTGCGGTCTTTTTCCACATGGGAATTACTGACGCCTAATAAAGATAGTCCAGAAGCTCTAAAGATATCCTTGGCTTTGAATTCAGACACAGGCGCTTGCTTCAATTGCTGGGAGAGATTAGCAGCAGTTTTTGAATCATAGATCAGGTTCAAATAAGACTCTGCCGCAGGGTAGTCTTGTTCCTCAGGAGTCTCCAGCCATTTGATTTCGGTTTTGATTTCCATTTTATTCTCTTCACGAATTGCAGCCCCTGACAAAACAAATACCTCGACCTAACATCCCTTGAGTTTTTTAGCGGTGCATTTTCTGGCTAGCTCCTGTGCTTTGGCAATTTTAAGAGCGGGGGCTATTTGATTTTTAAAAATATCGGCATCAATATTTGGTGCTGCAAGAATTACTTCTTTAAATCGGTTTTTAAATTCCGGATTTTTTCTTACTAAAGAAATCAATGCCTCTGTTAATGCTCGACTACCCATGCTATGTGCAATAAGATAAATATTTTTAGCAGCAGTTTTTGAAACAAAGTCATTTAAAAATGTTTCCAAGTGGCTTTGCGTCCAATCGATGGTATTTTCATCGGCAATGGTATTTTCATCGGCAATGTTGCCCATCTTATTGCCCTGTGAAGGCCAATTATAAAACACGGGAACCCCATGAAAACTCAAATCGTAAGCCATTTGCGCTGTTCGCCTAGCAACATCCTCAAAGGTTTCGCTATAACCATGAATAAATATGAAAGCACTCTTTTGTTTAGAATGGCGTACTCTTTTTGCAATCTCAGTGAAATACGACTTCTCGTCTTGCTTTGTGACGTTAAGCAGTACAACATGTTTTTTTGGATTTTCACGAAATTCCAGCTTAAGAATCGAAGAGGATTCTAATTCGCCCGTTTGATGATCATTTGGTATGCTAACCATACATTTTCCATAAGTTACATCTGAACGTTCTGAACCATAAAATTTTGATGGTGAATTGCTTCCACTGGCTTTTCTATCGGTTGCATAAAACACTTGAACTTGTGCATAGTTCCTCGCAGTAGGGGTATCAGCAACAGCAGCAGGAGCAGAAACTGGAACAGAAGCAGAAGCAGGAGCAGAAGCAGGAGCAGGAGCAGGAGCAGAAGCAGGAGCAATAGAGAGGGCAGTGGTTTGCATGATCGCCTCAGGAGCAGTTGACCCAGCTGCACGTGCACCAGCAGCCGATTCGGCTTTACGTGCAGCAGCGGACTCAGGAGCCGCCGACCCAGTAATACCTACAGAAGAAGGCTCATTGATGCTCGAAGGTGCTGGTTTAGGAGGGGCTGCACCGCATGCAGTTAATGCCAAAATAAAAGTCATTAAGAACCACAACCGAAAATTTTTCACTGATGCATCCTTGAGAAGATCGTCAAGCGCACTAAATATACCAAATTTATCAGACAAGCCCCTTTCGAGTTACTGAACCTGGATCAATTACCCGCGTTGTAAGCATCGTATGCGTCTGACAGCGAATCGGCTATTGCCTGTCCAGTCAAGGCAAACAAGCACACACAAACCAACAACATTTGTTTTAGCGACTTGTTCATTTTCGTTATCCGCTTATCGATGCCGAACCCTGAGTGCAGCCTACGCCGCCACCGCCCAACAATCAATACACCAAATATCTAGGCAATCTCTTTGAGCACATCCCATTGTTTCACCCGCTCTCGTAATTCAATGCCCGGCTTGAAATGTGGCACACGCTTTTCCGGTACAGGAACTATCTCACCAGTCATAGGGTTGCGTCCCAGTCTTGGTGGCCTGGTATAAGAACTGAAACTGCCAAATCCCCTTATTTCGATTTTGCCGCCTTTAATTAGGTGATTACCGATGGAGTCAATAACGGTTTTGACGGCAAGCACCACATCTGAAGCCGTGAGATGGGGATGCTTGTCAGCCAGATGGGAAATTAGTTTAGAACGGGTCATTTGTGGGGGTTGTGTAGTGGATATTTTGCTGCGTGATTGCATGGTACTTGTTATATGAAATTAGCGGGGAATAACAAGAGTGATGCATCGCAGGTTTCGATGTAATTTGCCCCCCGAGCTATGCTATTAAGTTGCCCGACAGCGGACGCTCACGAAGGGCAGTGATCGACACATTGCGGACGCCCAGAGCAAGCCAATTAAAAGGCGGGAGGAGTTTTATCTCGCCAGTCCGGGTGGAATAATTAGTCAGGCTTTCAATTCGAGCATGGACCCTTTTGCTTGTGTTCGCCCACCGCGCTGGAAGCATAGTCAGAGTTGCGGGGGGGGGGGTAGCAAGCGGTCGTACTCCTTTTTTA
>PLWV01000007.1 GCA_003153155.1 Gallionella sp. | reverse complement strand
TGGCGTCCCCAACGAGATTCGAACTCGTGTTACCGCCGTGAAAGGGCGATGTCCTAGGCCTCTAGACGATGGGGACTTTGATTTTTAAAATGCTCTTTGGTGGAGATAAGCGGGATCGAACCGCTGACCTCTTGCATGCCATGCAAGCGCTCTCCCAGCTGAGCTATACCCCCGGTACCTCGAAAGAGCGCGCATTATAGTGACGCGACCTATGCTTGTAAAGCTGAAGACCTTCAATATGAAATAAACCTGACGGATGGGTGTATTTCAAAGAGTTCATAAGGAACCGATGGTCGTTCCCTGCATTTATTTATTGTCGTATTGTAAAGCGCAAGAAACTGTACCATGGCTATAAACTACGCGAATCGAAAACAATTCCTTACAAAACAACCATTGTCCGAAAAATCCGAATCGCCGATACTTAAGGTTGCTTAGAATTCGTTTCATTCTCATGCCATATCAATCGCTATATTTTTTATTTGCTACGTTGCTCTATCTCTGGAGCGGCTTTGCCATGGCCGAAGAAACTTCCGATCCGTTCAACACCGAGGCGATGCTGCCGCTCAAACCTGCGCTGCATTTGGAAGGCGCGGTCGGCGATCCGTGTTCGGAGCCCATGCCAAAAGCAGCGCTCAATCGGGTGCCCAGCCAAAAGCTCTTAGGCCTGCTGGATGTGGTCAACCTCGCTTTGTGCAACAACCCGCAAACCCGTGTGGCGTGGGCGAGTTCGCGGGTGCAGGCGGCGCAGGTTGGCGTGAGTAAGGCGAGTTATCTACCAAGCGCGGCATTGAGTGCCACTGCCAATCACATTTTGTCAGGAAGTACCAACGGTGTGGATCAGCGCAACGTTAGCGTGACACTCTCCTATCTGCTCTATGACTTCGGCTCACGTGCTGCCAATCTGGAAAATGCGCGCCAGTTGCTCGCTGCTGCGATTGCCACGCAAGACAGCACGGTGCAAGCGGTATTCCTTGCTGCGGTGCAGGCCTTTTACCAAGCACAGGCGACCTATGCCGCGCTCGATGCGGCGCTCGAATCGGAACGCGCCGCCAAGGAGAGTTTTGCCGCCGCCGAGGCACGCTATCTCGCCGGAAGCGCAACTCCTGCCGACAAGCTGCAAGCTCAGACTGCTTATTCGCAAGCCACACTGAATCGCATTACCATTGAGGGCAACCAGAAGAATGCGCAAGGCGCTTTGGCAAACGTGCTCGGACTGGATGCCAACCGGAATGTCTCGTTGGCAACCGCGAATACAATGGCGATACCCAATAGCTTTGAGGGTGACATCAATGCGCTGATCGAAGAGGCGCGTCAACGTCGCCCGGATTTACAGGCCGCCGCCTCGCAGGTGAAGGCTGCCGAAGCCAGCGCGGATGCGGCACGTGCGGCGGGCAGGCCATCCATTTCATTGACTGTTTCAGCCAATCAATACAATATCGCGGGGATCAACTCACAGGGTTCATTTGTCGGCATCAATTTGAGTGTGCCGATCTTTTCCGGATATGCGACGACCTATCGCGTGCGCGCTGCCGAGGCGCAAGTGGATGTCAAGAATGGTCAAGTGGAGCAATTGCGTTTGCAAGTGGCATTGGATGTCTGGACGGCTTATCAGAACCTCACCACTGCGACTCAATCATTGCGCACTACCGCTGACTTGCTGAGCAGCGCGGAACAATCGGCACGCGTCGCGCTTGGTCGCTACAAGGCTGGCTTGGGCAGTATACTGGACGTGCTGAATGCGCAAAGTGCTCTAGCCAGCGCGCGACAGCAACGTATTCAGTCCACCTTTGATTGGAACATCAGCCGTGCCACACTCGCCCAAGCAGTGGGAAGCCTGGATGCAAACTTGTTGCAAACCTTGTCGGATGCCGGCAGCCAACAGCCCGGCGAAATTCTACCACAGAAAACCCAGCCATGAGAAAAATATTCCGCTCTCCGCTTGCTTTGATTATTCTTGGTGTTGCCGTCATCGGCGCCGGCATCGCCGCTTATTGGCAGTTCTACATGGTCGCGCCGCAGCAATATCGTTTGCAGGCCGCGGAAAACGGCGACATCAGCCAAACCGTCTCGGCCAACGGCACGATCAATCCGGTGACACTGGTGAGTGTTGGCACACAGGTTTCCGGCACCGTAAAGAAGCTCTATGTGGACTTCAACAGCAAAGTTGAGAAGGGGCAGATTTTGCTGGAACTCGATGATGCCCTGCTTGCAGCGCAGCAAAAAGAGAGCTTGGCCAATGTGCAAAGTGCCAACGCCTCGCTGGAATTGGCGACTACCAACGAAACACGTTTGCGCAGCTTATTCGCGCAGGACTATGTCTCACGCCAGGAGTTGGATACTGCAGTGCAAGCCAAGGAATCCGCCAAAGCGCAGTTGCAATTGGCGCAAGCGACAGTGGAAAAAGATCACGCCAACCTGGACTACTCGGTGATCCGTTCACCGGTGTCCGGCGTGGTGGTCGACCGCTCGGTGGATGTCGGTCAAACCGTTGCCGCCAGCTTGCAGACCCCGACACTGTTCAAGATCGCGCAGGATTTATCCAAGATGCAGATTGATTCCAATTTTGCCGAGGCGGACATTGGCAGCATCCGCGTAGGCCAGACAGTACGCTTCACCGTGGATGCTTTCCCGAGCCGCAATTTTAAAGGCGTGGTCAACATGGTACGCCTTAATCCGACCACTGTATCAAACGTAGTGACCTATGATGTGGTGATCAACGTGGACAATCCCGAGCAAATTTTGCTACCCGGTATGACTGCTTATGTGAATATCGCGGTGGCCGAACGCAAGGATGTGCTGCTGGTTCCCAATGCCGCGCTACGTTTTAAACCCGCCAACATCGAAATTCAAAAGCCCCCGGCAAATCAAAACCCGGTAATCAACCAAAAGCCTGACGCACAGAAGAGTGGTGGTCGTCCCGGCGACACACAGGGTGGCACCAAACCCAAACGTGATGCATTTTCCGGCAAAGTATACGTATTGGAGCAAGGTGAAATAAAACCGGTCAGCGTGACGCTCGGCATCACCGACAACCGTAATACCGAAATCGTCAGCGGAGAACTCAAGGTGGGCGACCAGATAATCGTTGGTGATGCGCAAGCTTCTGACCAATCAAAAAGTTCCAGCAGCAGCAGGCCGCCGATGAGAATGTTCTGATGAGCGACCCAGTCATTCGCATCGAAGGCTTGCACAAGTCCTACCAGACATCTGCCGGATTGTTTCCCGCGCTCAAGGAAGTAAATCTCGCCATCGTCGCCGGTGAGTTTGTCGCAATCATGGGTCCGTCCGGCTCGGGAAAATCCACCTTTATGAATATCCTCGGCTGTCTTGACAAGCCCAGTGCCGGCCGCTATTTTCTGGATGGGCGTAGCGTCGCTGAGTTGGGCAAAGATGAACTTGCCTTGCTGCGCAACCGTACCATCGGTTTTGTATTTCAGGGATACAATCTATTGCCGCGCATGTCGCTGCTGGACAATGTCGCACTGCCTCTGATCTATTGCGGGATGGAACGCGAGGAACGCCAGCAGCGGGCGCGCGAGCTGCTCGTCAAAGTCGGGCTTGGAAGCTATGCAGATTCCGTACCCAACAAGATTTCCGGAGGCCAGCAACAACGCGTGGCGATTGCGCGCGCCTTGGTCAACAGCCCGCGCCTGATCCTTGCCGATGAACCCACCGGTAATCTGGACAGCCGTACCAGCGAAGAAATCATGGTCTTGTTCGAGGAACTGAACCGCGAAGGCATCACCATCGTGCTGGTCACGCACGAGGAAGATATCGCCCGCCATGCCCAACGCCAGGTGCGTTTCTTCGACGGACGCATCGTCAGCGACCAAGCCACGCAACATGAAGGAGCTGCCGCATGATTTTCGCGATGCTCGGTGAAGCCTGGCGGGCGATGGGCGCCAATCGTCTGCGCACGCTGCTGACCATGCTCGGCATGGTGATAGGCGTCGGCGCGGTGGTGCTGATGATGTCGATCGGACAAGGCGCTCAATATGCGATCAAACAAACCATCGCTGCGATGGGCAGCAACCTGTTCATCCTGCTTTCCGGCAGTATTTCCGCAGGCGGGGTGCGCTCCGGCGGCGGAGGGAATTTCACCTTGACGGTCGGTGATGCGGATGCCATCGCCGAACTGCCCGGCGTGCAAGCCGTCGCGCCGATACATCCCGGCAGCGCGCAAATCGTGTATGGACCGAACAACTGGAACACCTCCGTCCTCGGTACGACACCAGCCTATCTGAATGCGCGTTCCTGGCCGGTGAGGTCGGGGAACGCCTTTACTGATTCCGACGTGCGTTCGGCAACGCGTGTCGCGCTGATCGGCAAAACTGCTGCTGATAACTTATTCGGCGATGAAGATCCGGTCGGCAAGACCTTCCGCATCCGGCAAAGCCCGTTCGTCGTTCTTGGAACGTTGGCTATCAAGGGTCAGGGCATGGATGGTCGCGATCAGGACGACACCATCATCATTCCGTTGACCACCGCGCAACGCCAGGTATTTGGCACACAGTTTCCAGGTTCGGTGCGCATGATGATGGTGCAGACCACTACCCAGGAAATCATGCCTGAAGTGGAAAAGTCCATGACTGAACTGCTGCGACAGCGACACCGGATACGTGAAGGCATGGATAGCGACTTCTTCCTGCGTAACCTCACCGCCGCAGCGGATTCCGCCGCAGAAAGCACACGCATCATGTCGCTGCTGCTCGGTGCGATCGCCTCGGTTTCGCTGCTGGTCGGCGGTATCGGCATCATGAACATCATGCTGGTTTCCGTCACCGAGCGCACCCGCGAGATCGGCATCCGCATGGCCATCGGTGCGCGCGAACAAGACATCCTGCTGCAATTCCTGCTGGAAGCCATCATCATCTCAGTGATCGGTTGTTTCATTGGTCTGCTATTGGGAATCGGCGGCGCACTGCTGGCCAACGCGTTGACCGGCACGATGGTCATCATCTCGGGCAGTTCGGTCGTTGTGGCATTCAGCGTCGCGGCGGCAGTGGGTATTTTCTTCGGCTTTTATCCGGCACGCAAAGCAGCGCGACTCGATCCGATAGAAGCGTTGCGCTACCAATAAGGGGTATTCCATCCCAACTCCCTGATGTTGATAAACGGTATTTTTAGGAGCGCCTTTTAGATGGAAGTTGTATCTCACGAAAAACCTTCGGCACGCGCCAAGCGGCGCATGTGGATTCCAATAGCCGTCATTTCACTCATCGCACTGGCTGCCGGCGCTTGGATCTGGCATGTCCAGAGCACCGCTGCCAGCACCAAGGGAACGGGCGCATTTCAAGTGGTAAGTGCCCCGGTTACGCAGACCGATGTATCGGTCAGGCTCACAGCAAACGGCACGGTATCAGCTCTGCAAACTGTTGATGTGCGGCCGCAGATCAGTGCCACGGTCAAAGTCGTGCATATTAAAGAAGGGCAGTTCGTACGCAAAGACGACCGGTTATTCACGCTCGATACGCGCACCGAGGATGCCAACCTCAGCAAAGCCGAAGCGCAGGTGGTCAAGGACCGCGCCGACCTGATAAACGCCGAGCGCAACCTCGAACGAGAACGGGGGTTGTTAAGACAGGAGTATGTATCCCAGGCCGAGTTTGATACAGCACAGAACCTGGTAGATGGTTTGCGCGGCCAGCTTGCAATTGATCTGGCCTCCATGGAGGCGAGCCGTGTGGCGCGCAGTTTCGACGAGATCACTGCGCCGATTGCCGGGCGCACGGGTGCCATTGTGGTATATCCGGGAAGTCTGGTGCAGCCGAATGGCGCTTTGACCACGAGTGGCGCCGTGCTGGTGAGCATCACACAGATCGACCCGATCAACGTCAGCTTCACTTTGTCGGAACGGGAGCTTGCGGGCTTGCAGCAAGCATTTGCCAAAGGCGAAGTGCCCGTCAGCGCAAAGTTGGATTTGGCCGACCAAACAGACCTGAAAGGCCGTCTGGTATTCATCGACAATGCAGTGGATACGGCAAGCGGAACCATTCGTCTCAAGGCGGAGTTTTCCAACGCTGACCATCGCCTCTGGCCTGGCATGTTTGTTACTGTGGCGCTTGCACCGCGCACGCTGGTTGGTGCCCTCACGGTTCCTGCGCAGGCAGTGCAGACCGGGCCGGAAAATAAATTTCTTTACGTGATCGGGGAAGGCAGCAAGGTGGCGTCCCTGCCGGTCAATGTGCGCCTGATCCAGGACGGCTTCGCCGTGGTTGAAGGCATCGCGTTGGGCGCGCGCGTCGTCGTGGAGGGTGCGCAAAATCTCAGGCCGGGTAGCGCCGTAGTCGAAGCCGGTGGCATCGCAACAGGCAATAAAGATGGCAAGCCGGCAGGCCATGCCCCGAGTACAACAGGCACGACCGACAAAGCCACCGTACAACCCAACAGCACGGGCAAGCAATGAACCTCTCCGAGCTGTGTATCCGCCGCCCCACCATGACGGTGCTGTTGTCGGCTTCCGCTGTACTGGCCGGCATCATCGCTTACGGTGACATCCCCAATGCAGCATTGCCGAGCTACGATACTCCCACCATCTCGGTCACAGCAACGCTTCCCGGTGCCAGTCCCGAGACCATGGCCTCTTCGGTCGCGACACAACTCGAGCGGCAGTTCTCCATCATCTCCAGCCTATCCGTGATCAGCTCGACGAGCACGCTGGGCAACACCTCGATCACGCTGGAATTCGATCAGGACCGCAATATCGACAGCGCCGCTATAGATGTGCAGGCAGCGTTGTTGCGCGCACAACGCTCACTACCTATTGAGATGACCACGCCGCCATCCTATCAAAAGGTCAACCCCGCCGACGCGCCGATCATTTTCCTTACCCTGACCTCGCCCTCGATGCCGCTCTCGGATCTGAACAGCTTCGCGAGCAACCTTATTTCGCCGACGCTCTCCACACTTCCCGGCGTGGCACAGGTAAACATCAACGGGCAGAAAAAATATGCCGTGCGCGTGCGCGTGCGTCCGGAAGCGCTTACGGCACGCAACCTGACCGTTGATGACATCGCCGCTGCACTGCACAGTGCTAACGACAATTCGCCGGTCGGTACACTGGACGGGCCGCGCCAGACACTCATCATCCAGGCCAACCGCCAGCTCGGCAATGCCGCCGCATTTGCCAATCTGATTGTGGCCACCTCCCCTGGCGGCGATCCGGTGCGGCTCTCCGATGTTGCGGTGGTCGAGGACAGCGTGGAATCGGTCAAGACGGCAAGCTGGGCCAACGGCGAACGCGCCATCACACTTTCGGTGCAGCGCCAGCCGGGCGCCAATACCGTATCAACGGTTGACGCGATCAAGGCGGCAATGCCCGGGCTCATTGCCCAAATGCCGTCGTCGGTTCAACTCAAGCTGCGCAATGACCGCTCGGTGTCGATCCGCAATTCGATCCACGACGTGCAGGTCACCCTGACAATCACCATCGTCCTCGTCGTGCTGGTGATTTTTCTGTTCCTGCGCAAGCCCACCGCCACCATCATTCCGGCACTATCGCTGCCGATTTCGCTGTTGGGAACGATAGCGCTGATGCGTGCCATCGGCTACAGCATGGACAACATTTCGCTGCTCGCCATCACCCTTGCGGTCGGACTGGTGGTGGACGACGCTATCGTGATGCTCGAAAACATCGTGCGCCACGTCGAGAAAGGTATGCCACCGTTGCAGGCCGCGCTGCAAGGATCGAAGGAAATGAGCTTTACCATCATGTCCATTTCCCTCTCGCTGGTCGCGGTGTTCATCCCGATTTTCTTCATGCCCGGTGTGATCGGGTTGCTGTTCCATGAGTTCGCCGGTGTGGTAGGAATCGCCGTGATGGTATCGGCCGTGGTGTCGCTCACGCTGATCCCGATGCTGGCCAGCCGTTACCTGGTCCAGCAAGAAACCGAAACGGCTCGGCATGAAACCGCAGGGCATGGGCTGAAATGGACAGTATGGTTCGAGCGCGGATTCACCAAAGTGCTGGCGTCCTATGAACGCGCGCTCGACTGGGCATTGCACCATAATCGCATCGTGCTTGGCATCGCGATCGGCACCTTGGTCGCCACCATCGCACTGTTCATGGTCTTACCCAAGGGTTTCTTTCCCAACGAGGATATCGGCCAGGCATTGATCACCGTGGAGGCAGTCGAGGATATTTCCTTTCCCGCCATTACTGACCTGTTGCAGCGCACCGGCGATGTGATTCGCGCCAATCCAGCCGTTGATACGCTCATTGTCTTCGCTAACGACAGCAACAGCGGACGCCTGTTCATGAGCCTCAAACCGCGAAGCGAGCGTCCGCCCATCGACAAGGTGCTCGAAGTCATGCGTCGCGACGTGCGTGCCATTCCCGGTGTCAACGTTTTCATGAATCCCATCCAGAACCTCAGGCTCGGCGGCCGCATCAGCAAGAGTCGCTATCAGTACGTCATGCGCAGCGTGCGCGCCCAGGACCTAAGACTAGCGGCCGATGGCCTGATGGCGCGCATGGGCGGGGAAGCCATTTTTCGCGATGTCACCAGCGACTCACAAATGAAGGGCCTGGAGGCGCACCTCAATATTAACCGCGACAAGGCCAACCTGCTGGGCGTGCAGATCGCGGATATCCGTTCCGCACTCTATAGTGCTTTCGGCGAGCGTCAGGTCTCAACGATCTACACTTCGAGCGACAGCTATCAGGTCATTATGCAGGTCCCCGCCGAAGACCGTGCCGACGAAAGCGCTTTCGACAAGATTTATGTGAGATCCAAGAATGGCACACTGGTTCCGTTATCTGGCGTTGCGACAGTCGAGCGCGCAGTGGGGCCACTCTCAATCAATCACACCGGACAGCTCAATGCGCTGACGATCTCATTCAATCTCGCGCCCGGTGCGGCACTGGGCGATGCCTCTAAACGAATCGAGCAATTCAAACGCGAGCTCAATATGCCGGTAAGCATTCTCACCAGTTACGGTGGCGACGCTGCGGCATTCCAGTCATCGCAGTCGAGCCAGTTGGTACTGGTCGTTGTAGCACTGCTGGTGATCTATGTGCTGCTTGGCGTGTTGTACGAAAGTTATATCCACCCGATTACCATTCTTGCCGGCCTGCCTTCGGCTGCGGTCGGCGCACTGGCGATGTTATGGTTATTCAACATAGATCTCTCGATCATCGCCATGATCGGCATCTTGATGCTGATCGGCATCGTCAAGAAAAACGCCATCATGATGATCGACTTTGCGCTCAACGCCCAACGCAACGAAGGCATGGCGCCGCGTGAAGCGATCCGCACCGCATGTCTGCTGCGTTTTCGTCCGATCATGATGACCACCTCGGCGGCACTGATGGGCGCATTGCCTATCGCCATTGGCTTTGGCGCGGGCGCCGAGCTGCGTCAGCCACTTGGCCTCGCCGTAGTCGGTGGATTGTTGTTCTCGCAGGTGATCACGCTTTTTATCACACCGGTAATCTACCTCTATCTCGATCGCTTTTCGGGTAGCGGGCCACTTAAGCTGGCAGGCGAAGACTAAGGTTGTTGTTTGCAATAAAGGCTTATTTTATTCAAGTACGGCAATGAAACCGGCAATCGCGTAAATTTCATTTCCAATCACAATTATCAACCAGACGAAAAGCTTTTGTCCGGGCACCCGTTAGAATCACGTGATATTCTCGGGCATCCTGTAATCAACTCAAGAAATATGCCAGTTTCCATCAAGACCTCACAAGAAATCGAGAAAATGCGCATCGCCGGTCGCCTGACCAGCGAGGTACTCGATTACATCGCTCCATTCGTCAAGGCGGGCGTGACCACCAACGAGCTGGATAAGCTCTGCCATGACTTGATCGTCAATGTGCAACAAGCCATTCCCGCCCCGCTCAACTACGCACCAGGCGGGCATACGCCCTACCCGAAATCCATTTGCACCTCGATCAATCATCAGGTATGCCACGGTGTGCCGAGCGACAGGGTGCTCAAGAACGGCGACATCGTCAATCTGGACATTACCGTTATCAAGGACGGTTATCACGGGGATAGCAGCCGCATGTTTTATGTCGGTGAACCGTCGATTCAGGCCAGGCGCTTATGCGAGATCACTTATCAGTCGCTATGGCGCGGCATCCGCGTGGTTAAGCCGGGTGCGTATCTGGGTGATATCGGCCATGCCATTCAGAGCTTTGTCGAACCGCTGGGCTATAGCGTGGTGCGCGAGTTCTGCGGGCATGGCATCGGTCAACGTTTCCATGATGAACCGCAGGTGTTGCATTACGGCCGCCCAAAGACCGGCCTGAAACTCGAAGCTGGCATGACCTTCACCATCGAGCCGATGATTAATGCCGGCAAAGCGGGTATCAAACAGCTCGGCGATGGCTGGACCGTGGTCACCAAAGACCACAGCCTGTCAGCACAATACGAGCACACCCTGCTCGTCACTGATTCCGGCTTTGAAGTATTGACCGTTTCCGATGGCTGCCCTCCCCCTCCCTGATAAAACAACTAGCCATTCGACTAAGCTGGCAAACGACGCCAGCCAAGTCGCTGGTTATGATAAAACAACTGGTGGAACTACTAGCCATCTGACTAGCCCACCAGAAGACGCTGGGCAAGTCATTGATGAAACAACTAGCCATCTCACTAAGGCAGCAAGCTGCCAAGTGATTGGTTATGGTTATAGCCATTCGACTAAGCTGGCAATGGCTTTGCATAGCCAACTGACTAATTCATCAGAAGACCATGAATAAGTCATTGGTTAACGCCAGCCAAGTCGCTGGTTATGATAAAACAACTGGTGGAACTACTGGTGAAACAACTAGCCATCCCACTATGCAACCAGAAGACGGTTGCCAAGTGGTTGGTTATAGCCATCTGACTAGCCCACCAGAAGAAGCTGGGCAAGTCATTGATGAAACAACTAGCCATCTCACTAAGGCAGCAAGCTGCCAAGTGATTGGTTATGGTTATAGCCATTCGACCAAGCGAGCAAACAGCTTTGCATAGCCATCTGACTAATTCATCAGAAGACCATGAATAAGTCATTGGTTAACGCTCGCCAAGTCATTGGTCATAACGATATTGCCGCGTTGCGCGAGTCTTTAAGCAACGATCGTTTAGCCCTCGAACAAAACTTTCTGCAACACGGCAAAGCGGCTTCCTTGCTCAGTGCGCACAGTCGGCTGATCGACCGATACCTGTACCACGTCTGGCAGCAGCTCTCCATGCCTGACCACATCGCGCTGGTCGCGGTGGGCGGTTATGGACGCGGCGAGTTGTATCCCAAGTCGGACATTGATTTGCTGATTTTACTGAATGCTGATGAGCCGGATGCGGCTTTGCAGCAAAAGCTGCATCAGCTGATCAGCATGCTGTGGGACATCGGCCTGGAAGTCGGACACAGTATCCGAACCGTGGCGCAGTGCCTGAGCGAATCCGCCGACATCACCGTGCAAACCAACCTGCTCGAAGCGCGCCTGCTTATCGGCGATGCAAGACTGTTCAGGGAATTGCAAGACGCCTTGCAACAACACCTCGACCCACGCGAATTTTTCCTCGCCAAGCAGCATGAGCAGCAGCAACGCCACGCACGCTTTGTCGATGCGGATTACAACCTCGAACCCAATCTAAAAGAAAGCCCGGGCGGCTTGCGCGATCTGCAAACCATTACCTGGATCAGCCGCGCGGCAGGATTGGGTACACGCTGGACAGAACTTGCCCAGGCGGGGTTGATCAGCCTTGCCGAGGCGCGCCAAATCGCCCGCCACGACACGCTGCTGCAAACACTGCGCACGCGTTTGCACTATCTCGCCAAACGGCGCGAAGACCGTTTGATATTCGACTTTCAAACACCGCTCGCCGAGCAAATGGGCATCGCCGCCTCAGCCAACCGTCGCGCCAGCGAGCATTTGATGCAACGTTACTACCAGACCAGGCTGGCGGTGCGCCAATTCAACGCCATCCTATTGCAAAATCTGCATGACCGTTTGTTTCGCGAGACACCCCCGCAGCACGCGCTGAACGAACGATTCAGAGTCATCGGCACGTTGCTGGAAATCCGCGAAGAACATTTATTCGAACACTCACCAGAGACGATTTTTGAACTGTTCCAACTCATGCAAAAACACCCCGAGCTAACCGACCTCAGCGCGAAAACACTACGCGCATTGTGGCGCGCGCAGCACCGGATCGATGCAGCGTTTCGCCGTAATCCGCTGAACCGGTCACGTTTCATGGACATTCTGCGCCAACCGCAGGGGGTCATCCACGCGCTACGGCGCATGAATCAATACGGCATTCTTGGCCGTTATATTCCCGCGTTCGGACGTATCGTCGGACAGATGCAGCACGACCTGTTTCATGTCTATACGGTGGATGAACACATCCTGATGGTGGTGCGCAACCTGCGCCGTTTCGCGGTGCCGGAATATGCCCATGAAATCCCGCTATGCAGCCAATTAATGAGCGAATTCGCTCGCCCCGAAGTGCTGTATGTCGCCGGACTTTTCCACGACATCGCCAAAGGGCGCGGCGGCGACCATTCGCAACTGGGCAAGAAAGATGCCCGTGCTTTCTGCACGCAACACCAACTCAGCCGTGACGATAGCGATTTGGTGGTATGGTTGGTCGAGCAACATCTGAGCCTTTCCGCCACCGCGCAGAAGCAGGATTTGTCCGACCCCGAGGTGATCGCAAGCTTCGCCGGAAAAATCAAGAACGACCGCTATCTGGTCGCGCTGTATTTATTGACGGTCGCCGACGTGCGCGGTACCAGCCCGAAAATATGGAATGCTTGGAAAGCCAAGCTGATAGAGGACCTGTTCCGCCTGACACGCCGTTACCTGCGCGATGGCAAAGTGGCCGATCAACTCGGAGAAATTCGCCGCGAAGCAACCACTACGCTCAATCTTTATGCGATGTCACCAGACACCTACCAACTGTTATGGGCGCAGCTCGACGATAGTTATTTTATGGATCACGAGGCGCAGGAAATCGCCTGGCATACCCGCTTGCTGGCGTTCAAGGTGAACACAGCCAGTCCTGTCGTGAAGGCGCGGCTAAGCCGTGTCGGCGAAGGCTTGCAGGTAATGGTGTATTGCACGGATCAGCGCGGACTGTTCGCGCGCATTTGTGATTTTTTTGCGCGTATGAATTACACCATCGTCGAGGCCAAGATCCACACCACCCAGCATGGCTACGCGTTGAACAGCTTCCAGATCATAGAAGCTACGCGCGGCAACACGGCATATCGCGACATCATGACTTATATCGAATTCGAACTGGGGCAGCAAATCGTGCAGGCCAAACCGATAGCACCTGCCGCGACGGGACGTGTCAGCCGTCAACTAAAACACTTTCCGATCACCACCGAGGTTGAGATCAAACCGGACCACAAGGGAATGCATGTGCTCTCACTGATTGCCGGAGATCGTCCGGGACTATTGGCGCGCATCGCGCTGATTCTGGACCAGCACGACATTCGCCTGCACCGCGCCAAGATCAACACATTGGGCAGCCGTGCCGAGGATGTGTTCTGGGTCAGCGGTGCGGCGCTCGCCCAGCCAGAGCAAACGGACGCACTGCGGAACGCGTTGCTGACAGCTTGATAGGGTGCGGCGGTGACGCCCGGAACTTAAGCGGTGTGAAACCGGAATGAGTTTCCGCCGGCTGCTTTGGCCTTGTACATGGCGGCGTCGGCATTTTTCAGCAAGCTGTCAGCATCGCTGCCATTGCTCGGGTAGAGGCTGATGCCGATACTGCCGCCGATGAAAACTTCTTCGTTCGGGTGCCCAGCCAAAAGCTCTCCGGCATTCAGCATGAAAGACTGCACCAGCGTGGCGAGAACTTTTTGTGCGATTACTGCGGCATCGCCCGGGTCGTTGAGCATCGGCAGCACCACCGTGAATTCATCGCCCCCGTTGCGCGCGACCGAGTCGCCCTCGCGCAGGCAACCGCGCAAACGTTCGGCAACCCCTTTCAGGACAATATCACCGGCAGCGTGACCAAGCGTATCGTTGATGATTTTGAAGCGGTCAAGGTCGATGAACAATATCGCTGCCAACTTCTTGGCTCGAGCGCACTGGGTGATCGCCTGCTGCAGGCGATCATAGAGCAATGCCCGGTTGGGCAAGCCGGTCAGGGTATCGTGAGTAGCCAGATATTCCAGCTCACTTTCGAAAATGTGGCGCTCGCTATTGTCTCGTGCCATCACCGTGAAAAACCGGGTATTACTGACATTGCCTGCGCTGATCGAGAGCAGCAGAAAAAATATTTCTCTGGATTTGCGCAGTCCGGTGAGTTCTTGACGCGAGAGGGGAATTGGCTGGCCGCCCGGGGAAATGAAGCGTTCGATATCGCTCGGTATGAGCAGGTGGGAGAACGAGGTACCGATCAACTCTTCTTTACGGTAACCGAATATATTCTCCGCGGCAGGATTCAGACTTTGGATGCGGCATTGTTCATCGAGAGTAATGATGCCCTCGTCTGCGGTATCGAGCACGGCACTCTGCCGTGCCGCATGCAATGCAATTTCCCGCTCGCGCGCGACCAGTTTGCCGCGCATGTGTTCCATGGCTACCGCCATATCGTGTACTTCGTTGATGCTGGTGGAAAGCACCAGGTGCTCATTGATGTTGCCGTTGGCGATACGACGCGCGGCATCGCGTAACTGGCGCACGGAGCGCGTCAATAGATGGCCGAAAAAAAACACGAACAACAGCGACACGGCGATGAAACCAAGCCCCACCAGTATCCCCCAGCGGTAGGTCTGTTTGATGTGCTCCTCCACCGGGGTCTCGTCAAAGCCGACCTGCAGCTTGCCGACCAACTGATCGTTCGAACCAAGCACCGGCGCGATGATGTGATAAATCTTGTCGCCGCCCTGGCCGAAGAAAAAATCTTCGCTGAAATCGCCGTTGGCGGGAGCGTCAATACTTTTGAATTCTGCCAGCAACACTTGCCCGGCCAGCAATTGATCGTTAATGATGCCCTTTATTCTGGCGGGCTTCGGGTCCTCGCTAATCAGATTTGCCAGCAAGTAGGATTGCGACCGCGCATTATTGACGAATTGGGATTGATAATCGTTTTGCAGGATGAGCAATATACCGACAAAAACCAGCGGCACCAGAATGGTGTGAATGGCCAGCATCCCAAGCAGCATGCGCCCGGTGTAGCTGGAAAAAAAACGCTTGGCCCGAGTCGATATGCTCATGGATTGCCGATGATCCGGATTCCGGGAGTGTTAATAGCTGTTTCATACAGCATGAAAGTGATGGTTGCATTGTCGTTGTGCAACGCGGCAAGCAGATCAGTGAGGTTTTCATAGGCCTTCGGGCGACTTCCGCCGCGAAACGCGCGCGCGAGGAGTTGCCGTTCATAAGCTTCGGCGGACATGAACAGGACTTTTTGCAAAAACACCTCTTCCGCAAATTTATCGGTTTGATTGAGCAGCGGCTTTATTTCAACGCCATCCAGCACGATGCTTGCCCCGAGATAGGCGCGGCGCACCCTTTTGGCCGATATGACTTTGATGCCGGACCCCGCGCTTGCAACGATCGCGATGCGCTGCTCCTCGGCATGCACCATCGGCGTCGCTGACAGCACACAGGCGGCGAGCAAAATGGCAATAATATTTTTCACAGAGGCAATACCATGCTCCATTGTGCGCTGATGGAGTTGAATTCAAGACCGTCCTGGCGGCGTGATGAAGCCAAGTACCCGGACAGGAAGCGAGTTTGACTGAATTCAGTGGCGTAGAAAATGTCGACTGCGGGAACGAATTTTTTGGCAGCTAATTCAGCATCTGCTTTGGATTGATGTACCGATGTGATGCTGGGGAATAGCAACAAATCTGCGGCCGCAACGGGGAGTGCAAAAACAGCAAACAGTAAAGTCAGCGCACAAAATGCGGCAGATAAAACGATAAAATTTCTAATCAATATAATTCCTTTCGCGGATTCACAACGAAGTGCAATAGCCAATGGCGACTTAGTATAGCGCGCCTTTTTTTGCAAAGAATATCTCAAATTGGATTCTGAATCCCATGATTTTGCGTGGTCGGTGGTTGAGGTGATACTCGGCATTTTCTCTCCCGTGTTCAATCTCAGCTCTGGCTCTTTCCCAGCACGAACGCCTCGAACTTTTCTGCGGGTAACGGTTTGCTGAAATAATAGCCCTGCACTTCGTTGCAACCCTGTTCGCGCAAAAACGCCAGCTGCCCTTCTGTTTCCACACCCTCGGCGATGGTTTGCAAGCCGAGGCTGCTCGCCAGACTGATGATGGCACTGACGATGGCCTTGTCTTCCGGGTCATCGGTAATGTCGCGCACGAAGGACTGGTCGATCTTGAGCTTGTAGACCCTGAAGCGTTTGAGGTAACTCAGTGAGGAATAGCCGGTACCGAAGTCGTCTATCGACATGCGGATGCCGCGTTCGTGCAGACTGTCCATCACCGCAATGGCGCCGAGCGGGTCGTCCATCGCGACGCCCTCGGTCAACTCCAGCTCCAGATACTGCGGCGGCAGCTTCACTGAATCGAGAATCTGCGTGACCAGCTCGGGCAGGTTGGGATGACGGAACTGCACCGCTGAAAGGTTCACCCCGATGATCATCGGCTCCAGGCCGCTGTCCATCCACGACTTCATCTGGTGAGCCGCAGTGCGCAGTACCCATTCCCCGATTTGCAGAATCTGGCCGCTGCTCTCCGCAATCGGGATGAATTCAGCCGGTGACACCATGCCGAACTCGGGATGCTGCCAGCGCAGCAAGGCTTCCGCACCGATGATGCGCCCGTCTTGCAATGACATTTGCGGCTGATAATGCAGATACAACTGGTCGCGTTTTAGCGCATGACGCAGGGCGTTTTCCAGTTGCAAAGTACGAGTTGAATGCGTCTGCATTTCCTGCGTGAAAAATCGGTAATTGTTGCGCCCATCGCGTTTGGCGCGGTACATCGCGACATCAGCGCACTTGGACAGCGTATCGAAGTCCTCGCCGTCGTCGGGGTACATGGCGATACCAATGGATGGCGTGATGACCAATTCATGCTGCTCAATCTGGCAGTGCTGGGCGACCGTCTCCAACAATTTCTCAGCCACATGCACCGCACCATTCACATCGGTGCCCGGCAACACCAGGATGAACTCATCCCCGCCCAAACGTGAAGCTGTGTCTCCCTCGCGCATCGCCGATTTCAGGCGTTTTGCCACCTCTATCAGCAATGCGTCACCGATGCGGTGACCGAGCGTATCGTTGACATTCTTGAAGTGATCAAGGTCGAGGAACAGCACTGCCAGCTGTCCCTGGCTGCGCTGTGCCATGCTGAGGGCGTGAATGATGCGGTCGGTAAACAATACTCGATTCGGCAGTCCCGTAAGTACATCGAAATGCGCCAACCGCTGGATGAGCTCCTCGTCCTGCTTGCGCCCGGTGATGTCGAGGCAGTAGCCAATGTAGCCGATGAATTCACCCTCACTGTTATAGCGCGGACAGCCATCGTCCTGAATCCAGCGGTATTCGCCATCGTAGCGGCGCAACCGATAGTCCATGCTGAATTTTTCACGTCGATCGAAAGACGACATATACACATCCAGACAGCGCTGAGAGTCGTCCGGGTGGATGCCCTCGGCCCAGCCGTTGCCCAGTTCCTGTTCAAGGACGCGCCCGGTGAAATCTAACCAGGCTTTGTTAAAGTAGTTGCACAACTTGTCTGTGTCAGCCGCCCAAATCAAGGCTTGGCCGGAATCAGCCAAAGTTCGGTATTGCTGCTCGCTTTCGCGCCGCACTTCCATTTCTCGCCGCAGCTCGGCAGTGCGCGCATCGACCTTCTGCTCGAGCGAGGCATTGAGCGACTGCAACTGCTCCTCCGCCCGGCGATGCGCAACGAGGGTACGGCGCAGCTCGAGTTGCGCGATGACAGTGCGGCTTAGGGCGCGCATGGCGGTTTGCTGCTCGGCGCTCAGCACGCGCGGCACACGGTCGATCACGCACAGCGTCCCCAGCGCAAGACCGTCAGGCGCAACCAACAGTGCGCCGGCGTAGAAGCGGATGTAAGGGTCGGCGGTGACGAGGGGGTTGTCGGCGAAGCGCGGGTCGAGCTGCGCGTCGCGCACTTCAAACACCTCATCCGTGTACAAAATGGCGTGTGCGCAAAAGGAGAAGTCGCGCGAAGTTTCAGTGGCACTCAGGCCAATCTTCGATTTGAACCACTGACGGCTTTCGTCAATAAGCGTAACCAGCGCGATAGGTACTTGGCAAATCTGCGCGGCAAGCAGCGTCAGGTCGTCGAAGGCCGACTCCGGCGGCGTGTCAAGCACGTCGTAGCCGCGCAGGGTCTCGAGGCGCTGGGCTTCGTTGGGCGGGAGTGGGGCTTTCATGGCCAGCTTGGCCTGGGCCGAAGAACTTCCGAAGACCTTTTGGCCGGGCACCCGTTTGGCCGGGCACCCGAGCGAAGCGGTAGAAATAATCCGATGTTGCGGGCAAGCCAACCTTGCGCGATGAGCAGCGCGACGCCGGCGGGGACGAAGAACTTCCGAAGACCTTTTGGCCGGGCACCCGTTTGGCCGGGCACCCGAGTGAGTCGGCTAAGCAGCGGCGGTTTGTGTGCGGATAGAGTCATGAAGCGCTCCTCAGCTTGTTCACTTTATTGAAAATTTTTGTGGGACTTAAAATCATCTCAACACAAGGTGGAGGATACTCTCATCAAACCATGTTTACGGAAAAAGCCTGTTTAATTGCAGGCTCCTTAACTTTTTTCGCTTGGGGCGCAGCTTTGCAGAAGCCGCTCAGAAAGTCCAAGGCAAACCATCATGACCAACTATTCGCGGATGGCGACCCCTCCCGCAGTGTCAATTCCACATGCGACTTGTCGCATAGTGGATTGCCTGACTTTGCCTCGCAGAGGTTAGCTTTGCATAGCCAACTGACTAAACTGGCAAACAACGCCAGCAAGTCATTGGTTATCGCACCCGGAAGGTGTTTCCTGACGGCTTCGCCGCACCGCGTCGGGGGTCGCTACTCCCACTCTATCGTAGCGGGCGGCTTGCCGGAGATGTCGTACACCACGCGGTTGATGCCGCGCACTTCGTTGATGATGCGGTTGGAAACTTTGCCCAGCAGCGCGTGCGGAAGTTCCGCCCAGTGCGCGGTCATGAAGTCCTGCGTCTGCACCGCGCGCAGTGCCACCACCCATTCGTAGGTGCGGCCATCCCCCATCACGCCGACGCTCTTGACCGGCAGGAATACGGTGAAGGCTTGCGAGGTTTTTGCGTACCAGGACTTGCCATCTTCATCCTTGGTGGCATGCAGCTCTTCGATGAAGATCGCATCGGCACGGCGCAACAGGTCGGCGTATTCGCGTTTCACTTCGCCCAGGATACGCACCCCCAAGCCGGGGCCGGGGAAAGGATGGCGATACACCATGTCATGCGGCAAGCCCAATGCAACGCCAAGCTCGCGCACTTCATCCTTGAATAGTTCGCGCAACGGCTCGAGCAGTTTCAGGTGCAGACTTTCCGGTAAGCCGCCAACGTTGTGGTGCGACTTGATGGTGTGGGCTTTTTTGGTTTTCGCTCCGGCAGATTCGATCACGTCAGGATAAATCGTGCCTTGCGCCAGCCACTTGGCTTGTGGCAATTTTTTGGCTTCGCGCTGGAACACTTCGACGAACTCGCGGCCGATAACTTTGCGCTTTTGTTCGGGGTCGGAAACCCCGGTCAGATGATGCAAAAATTCGGTACTGGCATCGACGTGTATCACCTTCACCCCGAGATTTTCGGCGAAGGTCTGCATCACCTCTTCGGCTTCGTTCAAACGCAGCAAACCGTTGTCCACGAACACGCAAGTCAATTGATCACCGATGGCGCGATGTATCAGCGCCGCCGCCACCGAGGAATCCACCCCGCCGGACAGACCGAGGATCACTTCGTCCTTGCCCACTTGAGCACGAATTTTTTCCACCGCTACACTGACGTAATCCGGCATGTTCCAGTCCTGCGCACAGCCGCAGATGTCATGCACGAAGCGGTTCAGCATCGCCTTGCCCTGATGTGTATGGGTCACTTCGGGATGGAATTGCAGCGCGTAAAAATGCCGCGCTTCGTCCGCCATGCCGGCGATGGGCGTGGTGGCGTTGCTGGCGATAACCGAGAAACCTGGCGGCAGTGCTGTCACCTTGTCGCCGTGGCTCATCCACACGTCGATCAAGCCGTGACCTTGCGCGTTGGTTCTATCTTGAATATCGCGCAGCAAAGCGGAGTGCCCCTGCGCGCGAATCTCGGCATAACCGAATTCACGCACCAGACCGTTTTCAACCGCACCGCCCAACTGCGCGGCCATGGTCTGCATGCCGTAGCAAATGCCCAGCACCGGCACGCCCAGCTCGAACACGATCTGCGGCGCGCGCGGTGTATCGCCCTCGGTCACCGAATTCGGACCGCCGGAAAGAATGATCCCTGCCGGTTTGAAATCGCGAATGAAGTTCACATCGACATCGTAAGGATGCAGTTCGCAGTAGACGTGGGTTTCACGCACGCGGCGCGCGATCAACTGAGTGTATTGCGAACCGAAATCGAGGATCAGGATTTTTTTGTGCATATATAGCTCGTAGCTGGTAGCCAGTAGCGGGTAGCAACGGGCTGATAGCCGATTGGATTTAGTTTGCGATACTTAACGTTTTGTGCAGGCTGCGCAACATCTTTCCTATTTCGTCGGCTTGCGCCGTTGCTTCTTGCCAGTCAGCTTCGTCCAGATAGCCGAGCCTCTGGGCAATCAGAAGCTGTGTTTCAAGCTCGGCCAGAGAACCCAACGCAATCGCAATGAACCGGGCAAAATCTCGATCCGATTGGCGTTCCTTTCCTTCTGCAATATTCGACGGAATGGAAACCGCTGCCCGCTGCATCTGGCTGGTCAGCCCATATTGCTCATGTTTCGGTAACCCTCCAAGCAGCCAATAAATCACCACAGCAAAATCCACCGACTTTTGCCACACCAATAGCGAACGATAGGATTCAATCGGCATTTATTCCACCACGCTACAAGCTACTGGCTACCAGCTACTAGCTCACTCAATACGGTAATTCGGCGCTTCCTTGGTGATCTGCACATCATGCACATGCGATTCACGAATGCCGGAAGAAGTGATCTCGACGAACTCGGCCTTGGTGTGCATGGTGGCGATGTCCGCACATCCCAGATAGCCCATGCTCGATCGCAAGCCGCCCATCAGCTGATGGATCACCGCCAGCACGCTGCCCTTGTAAGGCACGCGACCTTCCACGCCTTCCGGCACCAGCTTGTCCTGGTTGGCTTCGCTATCCTGGAAATAGCGGTCGCTGGAACCTTGCTGCATCGCGCCCAGGCTGCCCATGCCGCGATAGGATTTGTAGGAACGCCCCTGGAATAATTCGATCTCGCCGGGAGCTTCCTCGGTGCCGGCGAACAATCCACCGAGCATCACCGTATGCGCACCCGCCGCAATCGCTTTCGAGATGTCGCCGGAGTAGCGAATGCCGCCGTCGGCGATCAACGGCACACCGGTTCCCTGCAACGCTTTGGCCACACTCTGGATCGCGGCGATCTGCGGCACACCGACACCCGCGACGATACGCGTGGTGCAAATCGAACCGGGACCGATGCCGACTTTCACACCGTCCGCGCCATGATCCAGCAAAGCCATTGCCGCACCACCGGTGGCGATGTTGCCACCGATCACTTCGATGTGCGGAAAATTAGTCTTGACCCACTTGACGCGATCCAGCACGCCCTGCGAATGACCGTGCGCGGTATCCACCACGATCACGTCCACGCCTGCCTCGGCCAACAACGCGACACGCTCATCCGTGCCCTCGCCCACGCCTACCGCTGCGCCGACACGAAGGTGACCGAAGCTGTCTTTGCAAGCCAACGGATGCTCGCTGGATTTCAGGATGTCCTTTACTGTCATCAAACCGCGCAACTCGAATGCGTCGTTCACCACCATCACGCGCTCGATACGATGTTTGTGCATCAGGTTGCGCGCCTCTTCCAGACTGGCGTTCTCCTTGACGGTGATCAGTCGCTCAAGCGGGGTCATGATGTTTTGTATCGGTTGATCCAGATTGCTCTCGAAACGCAAATCGCGATTGGTGACAATCCCGACCAACTGCTTGCCCTGCACCACCGGCAAACCGGAAATCTTGTGCTGGCGCGTCAAACTCAACACGTTGCGCACCGTCATATCCGGCGTGATGGTGATGGGATCCTTGACCACGCCGCTTTCAAAACGTTTGACCTTGGCGACCTTGGCCGCCTGTGCATAGGCCGACATATTCTTGTGGATGATGCCGATGCCGCCTTCCTGCGCCAGAGCGATCGCCAGGCGCGACTGGGTGACGGTATCCATCGCCGCGGACAACAGCGGAATGTTCAGATCGATGTTGCGGGTGAGTTGCGTGCGCAGACTGACATCGCGCGGTAACACATTGGAGTAGGCAGGAACGAGCAGAACGTCGTCAAAGGTTAATGCTTTTTGAATGATGCGCATATGAAACAGCCCTCGGCAAAGCGGGCATTATACGCATGTCGGGAAGTCATAACCAGCCACTTGGCAACCGTCTTCTGGTTGCTTAGTGGAATGGCTAATTGCTTCATCAGTAAATCGCGAACCCCCACATATAGGCACAGCACATAAACCGTTCGCGTTAGGCAGCGGCTTGTCATGCCACATACTATATGGCATGATACGCCACATGAAGGCTCTGCGAATTTTCTACCGCAAAGAAGTGATGTTCGGCGGCGTGATCGAGATGGTGATCTGGCAATTGCCGGAGCCGACGCCAGAACGTCCACACGGTTTAAAATATCGCTTGGTATATGCAGTGGATGGTGAACGTGTGGTGGGCTACGACAATGAAACAGGCAAGGGCGATCACAAGCATTTTGGCAAGCGTGAATTGCCTTATCGGTTTGTGGATATGGAGACGCTGGTGGCTGACTTTTATACGGATGTAAGGAGTTACAAATGAGCAATAAACAAATATTGAACGTGGCAATTTCTTCACCGGAGGAATCTTTGGCGCACTTTACCAAGGTGTGGAACGCGGCTGCGGGCGGCAAGAAAGTCAAGCCTTACAACGGCATCGGCTTCGAGAGCATCGCGCAGTTTGCGGCGGCACTGACTCCACAACGCTGGCTGCTCATCAATGCGCTGAAGGGCATCGGTCCTTCTTCGATTTACGCACTGGCGAAGAAGCTGGAGCGGCATTACAAAAATGTACATACCGATGTCACCGCGCTGGTGCAGTTGGGCATTATCGAGAAGGATGCAGAGGGTAAAGTGTTCGTGCCGTGGGATGAGATCGATGTGAATATGCCGCTGGCGCGCGCAGCTTGATATATGCGGTATGATTAATAATATTGTGAACATCCGTATCCGTGTCATGTCTGCGGCGATCCCTTTGATCTTCTGGTTATCGGAATCAATCTTGCGCAAACGAAATGCAAGAAAAAGAAACTACTTTTTCGCAACTGGATGATGTTATGTATTTGCATAACTTGGCTTCCTTAAGCACGAGCCAAAGGTGGGGGATCTCATGTCACTACAAACTTAACTCAGGGTACTTCAGAATCATTCCATAAATGACCACCTCCGCCACCCATAACCGTACTTCCATTCTCTCGATTGTTCAAACGATCCTTGAAGAAGGTCGAGCGCTTGAGCTAACCCCAAGAGACATAGCGCTTCTGGTGCTCATGCGCCAAGAAATAGAGTCAGGTGATGAAGCGGCACTTGCAATCCCCTACTCCACGATTCAGGCACTACACAGCCGCCTGGATACCATCGAGGCTGGAGGTTCCCAAAATCCAGAACGACGCCTGACTGAAAGTCTGGCGCGTCTTGTTAAGGCCGAGTGTATAGCCAAGGCAGACATGACACGGATACGGATGACCGCCGACTCCGAATATCAGGTCACATCCATTGGTGATTCGGTTGCCGAATGGCATGTAATGCAATCTGAGTTTTCAGGCGAACCACTGACCGCCATATTCCGAGCTTTCATCAGCCAGTTAATGCGGATTAGCGAGGATGCCGAAAAGGCCGAGACCGAAAACGACTGGCATTTCGATGTTGTTCAACAAATGCAGCACACCATAAAGGGAATGCTTGTCAGTATTCAGCGGCATCAGAAAGAGTTGGACCGGCAGCACGCCGCGTTACGCGATTTTGTTCCTACATTACTTATCCAAGGCAGCGAAGAGTCAATTGCGCAATGTGAATCGCAATTGTCCAAGGTCATTAAAACTATTGATGACCTCCAAGAGGTTGTCTTGGCATCAACAAGCAGAGCACAGTCACTTATTGACCAGATTGGCGATCTGGCGCGCCCAAGCGCACCAAAGGGGGTGGAAAATATCTGCGATGAGTTTCAACGCCGGCTTTTGAATATTGCTCAATGGACGACACAGCGAGCTTCAGATTGGGTTGAGCACCATAACGTCGTTCATAACTACCTTAGAACTGTTGTTCGCATAGACCGCCAGCGACGCATTACGGATGCACTGAAGCGAACCATTGCGAGTGTCCCTGGATGGACACTCGAAGTGGCAGCAGAGCCATATTTCTTGCGCATGCGCGAAGATGTACTTCGCGATTCAACACCAAAGAAATCTCCTCGTGTACCGAAGGAAGCAACGAACCGAGTACGCGAATTCGAGGAGGCGACCCCGGATAACCTGCAAGACATTCTTCTCAAATACCTCAAAGAAGACCTTGCGAATGGTGGAGCATACGCTTCCTCTGTCATGGCTAGAGCTGCCATAGAAGCTCAAGATGAATTGGATGTTCTGCCACATTTCCCTTGGCTAATTGGGGCAATGGCAAATGGCGGACAAATTGACTACGACGTACGTAATTGGACTAAGGCAACCCATCATATAGAAATCGAAGAACTCAAGGTGACACGATGACAATTTTCTATGACGACAAGTTTATTGAGATAGATTTGCTGCTAAGACGCGGCGGTCACATCAATCGGTCAAATCTCGCTTCTTACGATTACGTGTGCCAGAACTTTGAAGAGCTGCAAAAGTTTTATGGACGATATAGCTGTTCGCTCTACCAGCACCCGGATGGGTTTTTCTATATGGCCGTAAAGGGAGGGATGTTCCGAACAAGGCTTTTGCCAAAGTCTTGTGTGCATCTCGGTATTTTTATTTCTTTGAAAGCAAGAGACCCTGAAATTACTCGATCATCAGGCAGGGTGCCAATCAATCAACTTTTTCAGGACATCGAGACCTCTGTTCCGAGAGAGGTTCTGCAACAAGTCTATGCTCCCAATCGGCGCGAAGCCATTGTTGATGAATGCATTTTAGATGAGATCAAAAAGGCATTGAAAATACTTGCTGACCTCGGATTTATTGAGATGACGGAATCAACAATCCGACCGCTTGAAGCAATCAACCGTTTTGCAGAGCTTGCACGCTACAACAACGAGCCAAACGAAGAGAGTCGTTCGAACCTTACCGCCCAGCGTGGTGTTGTCTTTAGTGATGCAGACGAAAACGATGATGAATCCGAAGGAACTACCTATGAGCACTAATGCGATGATAGAACGAGTGGCATATATTGGTTGGCGCGGTATCACCGGATGCGAAGTGCTCGACCTTCATGAAGAGCTGACAGGACTGATCGGCCCTTCCGGGGCAGGCAAATCGACGCTGGTCATGTGCCTCGATTATGCCATCCTTCCTGATAGAAGAACACTTGACATACGACCTATCTCAGACCTCCATGATTCGCATAATTCCGGCACGGACTCGCTTGCAAGCCGCATCAATCCTGCCTATGGATATGCCTATGTAGTGTTGGAAATTGCTGGAAGAGATGGCAAGCAACTGATAGCTGGAATTCACGTTGAGCCTGTTGATGGGCGCGCGCACTTTACCCCTTGGTTAATTCGCAATGTTCCAGAGAATGCCTTATTGCAGGATTTGTTGAGCGTGCGCGACGGTGATAGTGAATATTTTCCCGATTTTCCTGAACTCAAGCGCCACCTTGCCAGCAATGGAATTGATGTCACTACTTGCAGGACGGTTGGTGAATATGGGCAAGCCTTATACGAGGCAGGGATTATCCCGTCGTCAATGACTTCGACAGCGGATAGAACGCTTTATGCCAATCTCATTGAAACAACTTTCAAGGGGGGGATTTCACAAGAAGTAGCTACGAAACTTAAAGATTATTTGTTGCCTGCTCAATCGCAGGTGCAAGAACTTGTGCGCGGCCTTCAAGAATGCACGAACGATGTCCTGAAGACCCGCAGTGCAGTAGCTTCAGCAACGAAAGAGTTGAGCATCCTAAAATCTACCTATGGCGTTGGCAAGGACGCTGTGCGGACAGCCCTGCGGTGTATTGGCGATGACGTAAAACAGGCAGAAGAAACTATCCAGGGGGAGCAGTCTACGGTCGCCAATAAACAAGTCATATTGGACGAGCTTGAAAAAAGCATCCCGTCTATCGTGCAACAAATCGAAGTGACCGCACAGTCAAAGAAGACTGCACTATCCAACAGTTTGCTGGAACTCAATCTGCTCGGAGATAAGAAGACAAGTCTTTGGGGAGCACGGAAAGAGCGTGAGAGCAAAATGGAAGCCGCATCGAATCGTCTCAAACGATTTAATGAGGGCGGCAAAATATGGCGGAAGGTGGCGGGACAATATGAGCGCGAAGGTTATGAGCAGGTCAATTCAAGGCTGCAAGAATCTATAGAAGGGGTAGCGCGAAAAATTTACGGAATTGAATTGGAAATGCGCAAGCTACAGGAAGAGGATGCCCGTCTATCTTCTGAGCGTTCCTCAACGGCGTCTGAACACCTTGTTGAGCTATTGGGTGGACAATCTCTTGAGCAGGCACTTGAGCACGTTAGCGAGAAAGAATCCGTTGCGCTTGAAATGACTCTCGGCGGATTAACTGAAGGGGTCGTCGGTGTTGACTTGGACGAGCTGGTGAATATCCATCCTTCCCAAGATATTCCAGATATGTTCTGGCTTGGCACAAAAATGCCCAGCACTAGGCCGATCCGTGAAACTGGTGATTGGTATGTTTCTGCCGTCGCGGATGGATACATTGTCGCCAGCAAGGACAGGGCTTCTGTTTTTGGGAGTGAAGCCAGGAAGATGCGCAGACAGACAATTGCAAAAGAACTTAATGTGCTAACTGAAAAACATAGCATCCAAGGCCAAGAAAAAGATCGTGAAAATGAAAAGCTGACCGTGCTTTTGAAGAATGATGAAGTTATCCAGATATATCTCCACAATCGGCAAGATACCCTTGCCATTGACCAAGCAGCCAAAGATACCAAGAAGGCGTTTGAGCAAAGCGATTCTGAATACAAAACTGCTGAGGTTGACTATCTCAAGATTCAGGAGAAGATCGAAAAGATCGAGGAGCCGTATGAGAATAGTATCAAGTCATTGGGCCTCACCTTGTCCGAGAAGAGGGCTAAAAAGCCACTACTGGTTCGGGATATTGATGAAGCAGAAAAACGCATCAAAGCAGTGAATGAGCGGCTGGAATTCTGTCGTCGTGAACATAACGAAGCTCGCTTGATTCTCGGTAGCGAATTTGATCGTTTCTGTGCGGACGCAATGAATGCCGAGATTGCGACCCATAATGTTTATGGGTCGCAGGCAAAGCGAATCGCGGAACTTTGCAAATCGCTTGGTGATGAAACAGTCCTGCGATACAAGTCGTTTGTTGAAGTTGATTCACAGGAGCGTTTGAGCATTGTGCGCCTCTGGCCAGATCTTATGAGCGTTGTTCGGGAAACCATAAGTATTGATCTTGCTGATAGAGATGGCGAAGACCTGATGGAGGCCATGCAAAAGAATCGTGCAAATCTTGATAGCGACCTTGCCCGGCAGGAAAACGAAGTCCGTATCAATGCTCGTAGCATCTTCCTGAATATCAATAGTGCCGTTAGAAGCCAGAAAGTTAAGATTGATAAATTAAGCCGACTGGGCCAAAACATCCAGTTTGGTAACGTCACAGGTATTCGCATTCAACTGTCCCCGCGCTCCGAAATGCTGAATATTCTGGAGCAGTTTGCCGATCAACTTTCCCTTTTTAACAAAGAGAAGCCAGTTGATCAGGTAATGAAAGAATTTTTTGAGGAAGCTAGTTCCGGGGGGATCAAGATGGACGGTGAGCATCTTCTTGATTACCGCAACTACGTTGATTTAGTAATTGAGTCCAGGCGTATGGTAGGCCAATGGGAGCCTGCCGCATCTTTGTCTGGCGGTGAATCTATCGGTTGTGGGCTGGCTATCGCACTCATGCTGACCCGCTCAATTGCCAATCGAGTAGAGGCCGGTGGCGATGGAATAAAAACCGACCAGATCAGGCCATTATTTGCGGTGGATGAAGCGAATCGCCTTGATCCTGCCGGACAAAAGATGCTTGTTGAATTTGCTAAGCGGGAGCATTTCCAGTTGCTCGTTACCGCTCCCTCATTGAAACCAAACTTTAATTGCACTCTGTACGCTCTTAGCCGTATTTTCACTCCAGAGGAGAGGCTAATTATTCGGGGTGTGAGGGTAAGGAATACTGTGAGCGAAGTTGCTGCATGATTGATGCCGTTGAAATATCGGTTCTGGCGCGTCTTGTAGAAACTGGCACTATCAAGGTTGGCGTAAGGAACGAATCGATTATTCGCCGCCTTGAAACTGCGCGATGGATAATGCCTGGGAAACGCAAATCAGAATGGCTTGTACGCCAAGAAAACATCACCCATCTAATAGAGCGTTTATCAGAACTCTTGCCTTCATGGCGCAAGGATTTGGATTTTCTGCGTTCCATTGGCCGCGCCCCATTCAATCCGTCCGATATTGAGGCGATTCCAATGCTGCGTCGCCAAACTAGCGCACCAATGAATATGGTCAATCGCCGTAATTGGAATGCCGCAGTCGGTTTGGGACCAAAGCACAAGGCAAAAATGACGGCAAAAGGTGTTCTCACAAAAGATTGGGTTCTTCGATTCCGTCCGAACAATGGACTAATGGGCGCGTATGACAAAGAAATAGTCGATCTGGCCGGGATGGCTGCGGTATGGACAGAGTGTGTAATTCCAGAACGCGCGTGGGTAAGTTTCAAATCATTTTCTGGCATACTCCCAAAGGTCATCATTACCTGCGAAAATTTAGGTGCCTACATTGACCTGCCGGTCCGCGAATCTACCCTCGTTATTTTTTCGCCAGGCGCAGATACCGAGGCCGCTGTTGCCTTGCTCAAGATGTTGCCAGCGGCTGCGTGGATGCATTTTGGCGATCTTGACCCAGAAGGAATCGACATTGCCAAGCGTATCGCCGGAGAATTAAAAAGGGATGTGAAGTTGCTAATCCCATTCTTCGCAGAGGATTATCTTGATGCCGCAAAACCCCTCGAAACAGCATGGAGCGAAATCCCTGACATTCCACTTCTGGTGGCACTGAAAGAAAAGAGAAAGCGGATATTTCAAGAAGTCTTCATGTTAGACGGGCGACTGTTGGAGGCACTTAAGATCATGCAAGTTTAGCAATGTAACCTATGAGTGCTTTGTGCAGTTGCGACATAATTCCCTTATTCTGCTACCGGTTTATTCAGCATCGCCTTCAGTTTTGCCAGCTTATCCATCCCCTCATCTTTGGTCACAGTGGGCACAGCCTCAGCATGACCGCCCGCATAAACCAATTCATCTTCCGGCATTTCTTCCAGAAATCGGCTTGGCTCGCAGGCCAGCCAGTCCTTGCCGCGCTTGCGGCGGTTGCAATAGCTGATCTGCAAGCTGCGCTCGGCGCGCGTGATACCGACATACATCAAGCGGCGTTCTTCTTCGATTTGTTTTTCGTCGCTGTCGCGGAACGGCAGGATTTCTTCTTCTGCGCCGATGATGAACACGTGCGGGAATTCCAGTCCTTTTGCGGCATGCAGCGTGGACAGCGCAACGGCATCCGGCTCCTGATCTTTGCCTTCCAGCATGTTGATCAGCGCGATGGTCTGCACCATCGCAATCAATGATTTCTCATCCGCTTCGGCTTTGCGCTTGAGCCACGCGATGAATTCCTGCACATTCTCCCATTTGCTATCGGCCATGCGCGGATCGTGCGAGTCATACAGCCATGTTTCGTAATTGATGGCGCGCAGCAGTTCGTCCAGCAGTTCTCCGCATGGATCTTTTTCAGCGCGACCCTGGATGCGGTTGATGAAGTTGCAGAACAGCATCAGTTCTTCGTATTGGCGCGCGGGCAATTCCTGTTCGACCTGCGCTTGAAACGCCGCCTCGAACAGGCTGATGTGGCGCTCCCCGGCATAGCTGCCGAGCTTCTCCAGCGTAGTGTTGCCGATGCCGCGCTTGGGCGTGGTGATGGCGCGAATGAAGGCGGGATCGTCGTCGGGATTGGCGATGAGCCTCAAGTAAGCGGTGATGTCCTTGATCTCGGCGCGCTCGAAAAACGAAGTACCGCCGCTGACGGTATACGGCACACGCTGGGCGCGCAGATGCTCTTCAAACGCACGCGACAAGTGATTGCTGCGATACAGGATCGCGTAGTCTGAATATTTGGTGCGATGCTCGAACTTGTGCGACATCAGCTTCATTACCACGCTCTCGGCCTCGAGCTCGTCGTCGCGCGCCGCGTAGATACGGATCGGGTCGCCGATGCCGTGATCGCTCCACAGATTCTTCTCGAACACTTTGGTGTTGTGGTTGATCAGGTGGTTCGCCACCTTAAGGATGCGCTGCGAGGAACGGTAGTTCTGCTCCAGTTTGATGACGCGCAGGTTGGCATAGTCGTTGCGCAGGTTGTGCAGATTTTCGATGCTCGCACCGCGCCAGGCATAGATAGCCTGATCGTCATCGCCCACCACCGTGAACGCAGCGCGCATGTCGGTCAGCAGCTTGATCAACTGATACTGGCAATCGTTGGTGTCCTGGAATTCGTCCACCAGCAAATAGCGCAGCCGCAGTTGCCAGCGCAGCAGGGCTTCGGGATGCTGCTTGAACAGCACTACCGGCAGATGGATCAGGTCGTCAAAATCTACCGCCTGATAAGCGCGCAGTGTTTCCTGATAGCGGGCATAAATGCGCGCATGGACTTCTGCTTCGTTGCTATCGGCAGACTCGGTATTTCCTTGGGCGGCTTGTTCCGGCGAGACGAAGGCGGATTTCCATTTCGATATCTGCGTCTGTATGTCGCGGATTTCCTGCTTGTCGCCGGTGTTGGTCAGTTCACCGATAATCTTCCAGGTGTCGCCGCTGTCGAAAATCGAGAACTGCGGTTTGTAGCCCAGCAGCTTTGCTTCTGCGCGCAGGATGTTCATGCCCAGCGAATGAAAGGTGCTCACTACCAGACCTTTGGTGTTGGTGTTCTTCAGCAAGTCGCCGACGCGTGCACGCATCTCGTTGGCGGCTTTGTTGGTAAAAGTGATCGCCGCAATGTTGCGCGGCGCATAGCCGCACTGCTCGATCAGGTAGGCGATCTTGTGGGTGATCACGCGCGTCTTGCCGCTGCCCGCGCCGGCCAGCACCAGCAAAGGGCCGTCGAGATGGGTCACCGCGTCACGCTGAACCTGGTTGAGCTTGCTTAACATTCAGAGATACTGGGGGAAGAGGTATTGCGAAAGGTCGCTATGATACCAAAGCTGACCAACATCTATTGAGCATCTCTAAAGTTTCAAAGAATTCAAATTTTCGTTGGGGCAGACCGTCTGATTCATTTGTAGGAGCGGGGCGTGCCTGTCCTGAGCCTGATAGGACTACTAGCCATTCGACTAGGCTGCCAAAGAACGCCAGCCAAGTCGCTGGTTATGTCGAAGCGGCCCGCGACCAAGAAGCTCGCGGGCATGGCCCGCTCCTACACATTTTCTGCGTTTCATTGAAAAATGAAAATTAACTATCTCTGCCTGCCGGGACGAAAATACTCAGTGTTGTCGTAATACGCCGCATAGTTGTTGTCCGCCGCCCAACCCGGCACGCCGAGCAACGGCACGGGAGAAAGATCGCGGGTGCTGCGGCAATGTTCCGGCATGACAAGATAGTCCGCCAACAAACTGTCCAAATGCGCCAAGCGCTGCGCCAACGGCCAACTAAAGAATGCGTGTTCCACCGCCAGCAGCAGCCCATGCCCGGTCATGCCGACATAGGGTTGCAGCGCCTTCTCGTACAGGCCATGACCGAACAGATAAAACCCCATCCTTGTCCTGAGCCTGATAGGACTACTAGCCATTCGACTAGGCTGCCAAAGAACGCCAGCCAAGTCGCTGGTTATGTCGAAGTGGCCTGCCCTCACCTGTTCGCGCCGCTGCCAGAATAATTCCTGCCACTGAAAATCGCGCAGCAGCACAGCCAGTTCCGCATCGGCATACACAACGATCACGCCGGACTCATCCAGCAGGGTATTCACGTCGCGCACTGCACCGCGCACTGGATTGCCTAACGCCCTTTCTTCCGTCAGCGCATGGTAATGGCGCGCATTGAGGACGGCCTTGGTTTTGGGGAAGGTCAGCCACACCAGCGCATTGAGCAAGTCATGCCAGTTATGCGCGCGCATCTGCACCTCGCCCGTGAGATAACAGCGCGGCTCGTATTGCGCTTCGAAGGATAGCTTGCCGCTTTGCTGCACCACGAAACGCAACGGCATTCCGCTCTGCGTGGTGATAGATGATGGTCGTGCCGTCAGCAGCGCATTGCAATCTTGCAGCGTCGGAAAACCAGTTGTATCAATGCAGGCGAGTATCGGATGCAGCGGAGCGAACAGCGGCGATTGCAGCAATGTTGCCCGGTTCCATTCGGGTGCCTGTTTCATGTCTTCAACCAACATACCTGCTCTCAATAGTTCCAGCTATGCCGCTCGCCCCGTGCATGGCAGCACCACGCATAGAGGGCATCGTACATCACTAGACCATGCTCCAGCATTTTGTGGTCATCGGTAAAGTTGTGCGACAAGCCCAACGAGATCGCCAGCAACCCGGCGCATTGCGGTGCCAGGTCGAGGCGGTCGGTGTCCGCTCCGCGCACGATGACGGCCAAGTCTTGCAGGGCAGGAGCGGTCAGGTCGTACTTCTTGAGGAAGGTATCAAAGCTGCATTCCTCGCCAACGTGGGACAGCTCTACGCCGGGAATGTCATAGGGAACTGCACCCGTTTCCCCGGCCACACGCAACACGTCGCCAGTCGGCACGAACAGGAACTCCGGCTGTTTGTCGATGAAGCGAGCGATCAGCCACGGGCAGGCGATGCGATCAATTTTCGGACGTTCACGCGTGATCCATTTCATGATTCATTTCTCCTTGTCAGATGAGCAACTTGAAGCCCATACCAAGCAATCCACTCGCCAGAATGACGGGTATCACCCCGACCTTGAATCGGAATATGGCGAGCGTCGCAATGACCGCGAGCACGACTGAAAACCAGTCAACAGCGCCCTTGCCGAAACCCGTAGGCAAAAATACATGGTAGGCGAAGAACAGGGCGAGGCTGGCGATGACGCCCACCACGGCGGCGGTGATCGCGGTGAGCGGCGCGGTGAGTTTGAGGTTGCCGTGTGTGGTCTCGATGAAGGGGCCGCCCAGAAAGATAAAAATGAAGCTCGGCAAAAAGGTAAAGAAGGTGGCGATTGCCGAGGCGATGAAGGCCGAAGCGAATAACGCGTCGGCCCCGAATACTTGCTGGCTCCAGCCGCCGACGAAGCCGACGAAGGTGATCACTATGATGAGCGGGCCGGGCGTGGTTTCTCCCAGTGCCAGCCCGTCTATCATCTGGATAGCAGTCAACCAGTGGTAATGCTCCACCGCTCCTTGATAGACATAGGGCAGCACGGCGTAGGCGCCGCCGAAGGTCAACAGCGCGGCCTTGGTGAAGAACCAGCCCATCTGGGTAAACGTGCTTTCCCATCCATACCGGGCAAGCAGCGCAGCCATGACCGCCACCCAGATGCCGATTCCGATGGCGCTGATGCGCACCAGCCTGGGCCAGCTAAACAAGGCGTGGGCAGGCGTGGGCGTGTCGTCGTCAATCAGGGCGGGGCCGAAATCTTTATTGCTTGCGCCATGTCCGCCCACTGCCTTGAAGTTCTGGGGGGAAATACGCCCGCCGAAATATCCGGCCAGCCCTGCCGCCAGTACGATGGCCGGGAACGGGAGCCTGAAAACAAAAATGGCGAGGAAGGCGAGCACCGAGATTGCCCACAGCAGTGAATTTTTCAATGTCCTCGATCCGATGCGATAACAGGCAAACAGCACGATGGCGACCACCGCGGGCTTGATACCGTAGAGCACGCCCGCCACGGCGGGCACGCCACCATAAGCCATGTATATCCACGCCAGCGCCATCAGGATAAAAAATGAGGGCAGCACAAACAAGCCGCCCGCGATGATGCCGCCCCAGGTGCGGTGCATCAGCCAGCCGATGTAGGTGGCAAGCTGCTGTGCTTCCGGTCCCGGCAGCACCATGCAAAAATTGAGCGCATGCAAAAATCGCTGCTCGGATATCCAGCGCTTACTCTCGACCAAATCCTGATGCATGATGGCGATCTGCCCCGCCGGACCGCCGAAGCTGATGAAACCCAGTTTTAGCCAATACCAAAAAGCCTGAGCCAGCGTGACCGGTTCAGGGGTTTGTGTGTTGCCGGAAATTTGCTGCTGCGATGTATCCATGACTCCTCCTTGGAGAACACTCCAATTTCAGAGCAGGCCTTGGACGCGTATCGTCTTGAAGCGGGGAGGCTGCCTTATCCCCGAGGATTATTATTATCCGCACTTAGCCGGTAAGGTGCAAGAACTTGCGCACCGCATCAAGAAATTGATGATGTATTAACGTGAAACATTTTTGTGAAACAACGCCTTGTCACCTGTCGTTCTGCAGGAGCGGGCCATGCCCGTTAGGGACTGACTTTGACTGGCAAGCCAAGCTTGACTATGCGGTCGGCGAAGGCTTGCAGATGTTCTGCAGGCAGTGCAGACAAACGCGCTGCTTCCGCTTGCAACGAGGGACGCGCCAGGCTGTAGAGCAGCACGCCTTGCGGTTTATGTCCGTCATGCAGCAGCGCCGAAACGAACTCAAGATAATCGTCTTCATCCTGACGCAATGGTGGTTCACCGTCCAGTGCAAACCAGCAGGTTTGCAGCCAAGTGGGACACAGTGAAATAGCGGCGATGAGGTTGTCGCGGACTTTGCTCATGCTGATGCGGATGTCGTTGACGCGTTGTATCCCTGCCTCGCTGGCGCGATCCAGCTTGAACCACACTTCGCCATTGAGCTTCGCCATGTCGCGCAGGCCTTGCTGGATCGGACGGCGATACAACAGACTGCCGTTGGTGATCAGTACGGTTTTCACTGTCTCCGGCAAGGCCACCTCGCGGCGCACGCGGGCGATGATTGCCATGACCTGGACAAATTCTGCACTGCTGGTCGGTTCGCCGTTGCCGGATAGCGCGATGTCATTGATGCGCCGCGCACCTTCCGGAACTCGGCTATGCATGAAATCGCCGTGCAGCAATTCATTGAGAAAACCGCGCAGCTCGTTTTCCAGAACGACCAAATCTACCGTCGGCGCAGCACCACGGGTCAGATCGGGAACCTGGCAGTAGATGCAGCGCCAATTACAGGCGTTGTTGGTATTGAGGTTGATGCCGACCGAGACACCGCCGGCTCGGCGCGATACCACCGGATAGACGTAACGCAACGCCGCGCTGTCGCGATCGTGATTGATGGTGCTGAGTGGCTTATTGCTCAAGGGGGACTCAAGATTTACCGAGCGGCAGATATTTCGCCGGATCAACCGGCTTGCCGAAACGACGCACTTCAAAATGAAGCTCGACTTCGCTGGCATCGGTGTTGCCCATCTCGGCGATCTTTTGTCCGCGCGTCACGCTCTGTCCTTCTTTCACCAGCACTTTATCGTTATGCGCGTAGGCACTGAGATAAGTCTTATTGTGCTTGATGATGATCAGCTTGCCATAACCGCGCAGCCCGCTGCCGCTATACACCACCTTGCCGGGCGCGCTGGCCAGAATCGGTTGCCCGAGCTTGCCTGCGATATCGATGCCCTTGCGATTGGCCGATTCGGAAAATTGTCCGATCAATTTACCCTGAGCGGGCATACCCCATTCCAGCGCGGCCTCCTCGCCATCGTCAGCGCTATCGCCGGTTGCGGTATCAGGCTGGCTGCCAGGCTTGGCTTCCGGTTTGGGGATGCTCTCCACTTTGGCAACTGTTGTTGCTGCAGGCTTGGTCTGCTCCTGAACCTTGTCAATCTGAGCCATTGCCGCCTCGCTGTAAGGATATTTCACCAGCTTGGGTTGTTCCTTCAACAAAATTTCAATCGGCTTGGCCTCAACCGGGGCAGCGGGAGTGACAGTCTTCGATCTGCCCGGAAACAGGTGAATTTCCTGCCCTATAGAGATCACGCTGGGATCCTGAATACCGTTCAATTCAGCCAACTCGTGATAATCAAAACCATAATTGAAAGCGATGCTGTATAGCGTATCGCCCTTTTGCACGACATGCACCTCTGGTCGCCAGTCTTTATCTCGCGAAGATTTTTTGCTGGTTGCCTCAGTCGCGGCCTTTTTCTTGGTAGCTTCGCCGCGCTCGATGACCGGTGCGCGATGTCCGCTCGAAGAACAGCCCGCCAACACCGTTGTTATTAGCAACAACGCAAAAATCTTGTTCCTTCCGGTGCCGGGATAAAAGGTTTTCATACCGGTGCCGGAATAATAGGTTTTTATATTCATGCCTTACCCATCAATAATGGTACGAATTTCACCGGCTCCAGCTGGGTTTCGCGGAATCCGCGCGCATCACGTTCAACCAAATACAACCACTGTTCCTGTGTTCCAACCGGCAGCACCATTCTACCACCGACCGCGAGTTGCTCCCGCAACACCGCTGACAGCGCGGGCGCTGCGGCGGCCATGATGATGCCGTCAAACGGTGCTGTCTCGGGTAAGCCGGCAGTGCCATCCGCATAACGCACGCTGACGTTGCGTATCTTCAGATCGCTCAATTGTTTTCTGGCGCGTTCGTAAAGCGGCTTGATACGCTCCACGGTATAGACCTCGCGCGCTACCTGCGCCAACACCGCAGCCTGATAGCCGCAACCGGTGCCGATCTCCAGCACGCGACCAAGCGGGCTGGCGGCACGCAGCACTTCGATCATGCGCGCCACGATGTAGGGCTGGGAAATGGTTTGGTTGTAGTTGATCGGCAACGATACGTCATCATAAGCACGGCTCGCCAATGCTTCATCAACGAACAAATGGCGCGGTACTTCGAACATCGCGGCCAGCACTGCTTCGTCCTTGATGCCCTGTTCGCGCAGCCGCTCGATCAGGCGCGCACGGGTGCGCTGCGAGGTCATGCCGATGCCGTTCACCCGCGTGCTCATCCTTATGTCTGCACTAGCCAACCGCGAACCGCATCGAGCTGACTGTATTGCGTGAGGTCAATTTGCAGCGGAGTGAGCGAAACGTGCTGCTGCGCCACAGCATGAAAATCCGTGCCCTCGCCCGCGTCCTGCGCCTTGCCCGCCGCGCCCACCCAATACACGGTTTCACCGTGCGGGTTGGTGGCTTTTACCACCGGCTCGGCTTTGTGCCGCTTGCCGAGGCGCGTCACTTCCACGCCTTGCAATTGATCATGAGGCACATCCGGCACATTCACATTGAGCAGCCAAGGATGACTGTGCTTCTGCTTGGCAAAGCGTTGCACCAATTCGGCGGCGATTTTGGCGGCAGTCTCGTAGTAAACAAATTCTTTGCCCGCCAGCGAAACCGCGATGGAGGGAATGCCGAGCAGGAATCCTTCCATTGCCGCCGCCACTGTGCCGGAATAAATGGTGTCGTCGCCCATATTGGCTCCGGCGTTGATGCCGGATACGACCATGTCGGGCTGCAGATCCAACATGCCTGTAACCGCTAGATGCACACAGTCGGTCGGCGTGCCATTGACATAATAAAAACCGTTTGCGGCACGACGCAACTTGAGTGGACGATCCAGGGTAAGAGAATTACTGGCGCCGCTGCGATCGCGTTCGGGTGCGACCACCACCACATCGGCAATTTTGGCCAGATGCTCGGCGAGACAGACCAAGCCGGGTGCGAAATAACCATCGTCATTGCAGATCAGAATACGCATTAGAAGTTAGGAATAGGCGTGGAAGAATCGTTGCGATTGTGCCACAAGCACAGGGTGATTTGTGAGCTGTCTTAGCCTTCCAGCGACGCATTGCGTGTCTCCGGCAGGAAAATCAAACCAATGACAAAAGCCAGCGTCAGCAACCCGACCGGATACCACATACCGGATATCGCATTCCCCGCTTTCACGCTCAACAACGTAATCATGAATGGCGACAAACCCCCTATCCATCCCGCACTGAGGTTGTGTGGCAATGCCACTGCCGTATAGCGTGTGCGAGCCGGGAATAATTCTGCCAGCGTGGCGGTTTGCGGACCGGTGATGAGTCCGACGGCGATCAGCAGGATGAGCAACAACAAAAATATCATCACCCTGTTCGTCTGGTTCGAATCGGCATGTTCCGTCCAACCCTCGGACTTTAATGCCTGAGTGATTGCGCTGGGTTGATAGCCGGTAACCTCGCTCTTGCCGATCCGCACCAAAGCGGTATGCGGTGTCGTTGCGTTATTCTGGGCGAAATTCTGGGCGGGATAAAGCGTGTATGACACACCCAGTTTGGCGAGCAATTCCTGGTTGTACTCGCAATCATTGTTCGTCTTGGTGAATGGGTCATAGGCGCAGGATTCACCGTACAGTGCCACCGGCACCTCGCGGTTGAAACGTTCCAGTGCAGGGTTGCCGTAATGCATCAGGCCTTTGAAAACCGGAAAGATAACCAGACTGCCGAGCAGCAAGCCGGCCAGCAACACCGGTCTGCGGCCGATGCGATCCGACAGCCAGCCGAAAAAAATGGTCAGCGGGAACAGCAACAGGGTGCTCAACATCACCAGTGTCCCGGCAAGCTGCGGATCGATCCTGACCACACTTTTTAAATACACATTGACGTAAACCTGCGACGAAAAAAACAGCAAAGAGCCGCCTGCGGAGATGCAGAAAAACAATAGCGCCATACGGCCCAGTGTATGGGGATTGGATAAACATTCACGCAGCGGGGCCTTCGACAGGGCATGTTTTTCGCGCAAATGAATGAACACCGGCGACTCGTACATATTCACCCGGCTCTTGATCGAGATCAGCAACAACACGATGGACAGAAGGAATGGCACGCGCCATCCCCAAGCCTGGAAATCGTCAACACTCAACAACGATTGCAGCAACACTATTTGAAACGTGGACACCAGAATGCCCAATGGCCCCATCAATTGCAGCACGCTGGTATAAAATCCGCGCTTGCCGGTTGGCGCATGCTCGGTAAGATACACTGCCGAGCCGCCGATTTCGCCGCCCACCGCGAATCCCTGCAGCAGGCGCAACACCAACAGCAGTGCGGGAGCCATCATGCCTACTTGGGCGTAGGTCGGCAACAGTCCGACGCAAAACGTCGCCATTCCCATCAGCACGATAGTGGCGATGAAAACCGGGCGGCGGCCGTACTTGTCACCCAGCGAACCGAACAGTGCTGCGCCTAGCGGACGCACCAGCATGCCGACTCCGAAGGTGGCAAGGCTCGCCAGCAGTGCAGCGACCGGATTTTCCTGGGGAAAGAACAGCGTGCTGAAATAGGTGGCTAACGAGGCGAACGTGAGGAAGTCATACCATTCCAGAAAAACACCAAAGCAAGCTGCTATGGCTACCTTACGCTGGATGGTGGAGGACTCAGGGGGTGGAAAATTAGCGGCCATTTGAGTGGAAAACAAAATGTAAACAGCCAGGTATTTTTTAATTTCCTACAAAATCATATTAGTCGCTTGGCTAATATGAAACTTGAAATCCATGCTCAACAATCACACAACTCGCTGAACCAAACTGGTCGGGGCGAGAGGATTCGAACCTCCGACCACGTGCACCCCATGCACGTACGCTACCAGGCTGCGCTACGCCCCGAAGGCGCGGATTATAGCAGAGGGGGCATCACTAATGACAAATCATTCTCGCCACGAATGTGAAAACGCGCTTGTGCTTTTATTGCGTATTCCTTCTGCGTGACCATCATTTCTTCTTCAAACTGACCAAGTGTTCTCGCGCATTGACCACACACAACAATTACCGCTTTCAGGTGGTTCTAATTGTCCAATGACAGATATTATTCACTGCCCGAAACCTGCCATTCACCAAGTACCGCTCCCGACACTTAGGAGACGGTCGATTTTCTCCGAAGCGGGCGTTCAAAGTCTGAATTCTACAACTCAACCCTGGCAATGGTCGTGTGATCAAGCATACTCATATGCTGGCCCACTATTTAAGCCGTGGCTTTCCATCTCCTATGCCTTGATATACACCTTGAGCATGCACCGAGTGTTATACCACTACACAGAGGAATCACCTGCCACACCCTTTTTGACTCTCGATATACTCTTTCCGGCAATTGACCGAATAACAGAGCGTGCAGATGCAACGCTTCCGCATGAATAGTTCCGTGTGAGGTCAATACGCGATAAATGGACGAATTCATAAAAGGCTTTTTTATTGGAGAAATCTCCAACAACTCCAGCAGATTCTTTCCGCCGATTATTACTGTCTGCGAGATCTTCAAAACAAATAACCGGGAGTCTCGCGAAGTTCGCAACAGTGTTAAGCCTTTGTAATGACTTGCGAGGGTCGAGGTTGAAAAGGTTATCTCTACGGTTAAGCCGTCCAAAATTGCCGGATACCACCACAAACGAGCCGTCACTCTTGATAGAGCATTTTGTGCAATAGCTTCCTTGTATGCACGCGGCACGAATGTGCTCAAAAACCACTGCGCCCGAGCTGTCAGTGGTGACTTGCGAGCTACGGTTGAGAGGGCTGTGCGCTGGCTGGACTTGCCAGACAGGCAGCCAACCACAGAAAAGCCCCTCGAATATGATGATTGAATCCGCAATTTAACCTCGGCCAAAAACAGCCATTCGCAAGCTGCTCTAATCGGCAAGTGCATCTAAAGAAATTACCGCTTATTACTTGACAAAAATAATGGGTTATATTATTAATATACCGCATTTCTGTCAACCCTAAAACAGAATGAAGTGACCAACAAAATCGCCATTTGTCGTTGCAGGTTTATTAGCACGAGGTAACTATCATGAAAACAATTTTTATTTCGTTAGTAGATGCCAAATCCGTCGGCGCATTCGGCTGGCTTTACGCGTTGTTGGTGGCAATAACCGTTATTGCTGTTATGTGAATAATAACCTGCTTAGCTGGCTTTGCTTAAAGGCGGCGAGCAGGTAACAGGCGATAAAACCTAGGGCGGACGTTCAACGACTTGGCTCAGTAGTAGTTCTGAGTCAACTATATACCAATTGGAAATGTTGCAATTTGGACCTTGAACTTTCTACAATTAGCGAGCGATAAAGAAGCGTTATTCCAGCCAGCCTGAATACACAATATGGAATCGAATGACGACATTTTAGAAGCACTATACAGATATACAAAGGGGTTATCGGTTGCGCTGGGTTACCGTGATTTGATGACCCGTCTTCACTCGGAACGCGTCCGTGATCTTTCCGTGATGATCGGGTCGCATTATGGCCTGAACAATCGCGAAGTCAGCACACTCAGGATAGGTTCATCGTTTCATGACATCGGCAAGATCGGGATACCTGATAACATTCTTCTGAAGCCTTCCATGTTAAACGAGGCGGAATGGGAAGTGATGGAGCGGCATTCCGAAATCGGCGAGAACATCATGCTTTCGACAGGGCTTGAGGGCTCTCGGCAAACCGCACTCATCATTCGCTACCATCACGAACATTACGATGGAGGTGGTTACCCTGACGGCCTGTCCGGAGAATCCATTCCCATCTGCTCCCGCATCATATCCATCGCCGATAGTTATGATGCCATGGCTGTGACCAGACACTACCGTCAAGCAAGGAATCACCGTGAAATCATGGAGGTATTATGCGACGAGAGCGGAAAGAAGTTTGACCCCCAACTCATGGATATCTTTTGCGAAATCATAGACCAGAGTCCATGCAGGGCTAAATAAGACCCTAGGTTGTTCCTCCCGAACTGCCCAGATGTATCCTTGTTCACTTTGTATGGAAAGTTAAATCTCGTCAACATGCTGATAGTCTGGTTTTGGCACCGAGCAGAACTTCGTTCCTTGTAACAGCCTTCCTGAAAGCTGTCGCTCGTGACGTGCGGCTAAATATGGTAATCGACCTTGAGAATTGCTGGTCAGTATTAATGAGAGCAGTGGGCAAAGGTCACGATAAAACGCATTTATTCCAGAGACAGGGTATCAACCATCTTGATTCAAGTTGGCAATGTCAAATCCATGCCATTGAAAAATACTTGCGAATGTTTGTTAGAGCGGTCAGCGATACCCAAAAACTAATCCCAGCGATCATCCCTGACCTGAACCATGCCGTTTTCGACCCTGACCGGAAATGTCGCAGTCGGCTCGTAGGCCGGCGCAGACAAGGCTTCACCGGTTCGAATGGAAAAACGGGCACCGTGGCGCGGGCAGACGATCACGTCATTTTCGATGCAACCGCCGGTCAACTTGCCGCCGTCATGGGTGCAGACATCCTCGATCGCGTAGAACGCTTGATCCAGCTTGAACACCGCGATGCCGGTGCCGTCTATTTCAATATGCACCGGCTTGCCGATGGAAATTTCTTCCGCTCTACCAACGTCCACCCACTCGCTCAAAGCGCTACCACTTCGATGTCGGGCTCGATGGTTCGTGCCAGATTGCCGATCGCTGAGAGCGTCCCGGCAAGAGAGCTCGGGCAGCTTCCACATGCGCCAAAATAGCGAATTGAAAGTACATTCCCGTCCAAGCCGATGATTTGAAGATCTCCACCGTCCGACACTAAAGCAGGGCGGACTTGCTCGTCCAGCAACGCGCGGATCGCAGCGAGCCTGGGCTCATCATCATCAAAGTTAGCGACGGCTTCCGACACCGGCTTCTGGGCGACCTCCGCCGCCCTGATCGGCTCGGCGACTTTTCGCACCAGTTCCGGCCAGTCCGCCTCACCGTCCTGAGTGACGGTGATCCATTTGTCCATGTAATACACATTGATGACATGAGGGATGGCAAACAATTTGGATGCAAGCGGATCGCAAGCGGCCGAATCGGCGCTGTCGAAAGAACATGCTGTGCCCCAGGTCAATCTATCCTTCAGCACGAACTTGACCGCGTTCGGATTCGGGGTGTCTTCGATTTCAGCAATTTTAGGCATAATTATTCTTCGCCTATTAGGGTTCCAGGAACAGGGTCAGCCTCGCCTTCAGTCGAGACCGAGGATTCGGCATACAGCGCCGCATGCAATGTATGCCAAGGCAGGATCGCGCACTTGACCCGTGACGGCAGATCCTTGACGCCGGCAAACACTTTCAGCTTGCCCAAATGGTTGGCTTCGCTCTCGAGATCAAGCGTCCCTGTCGCCATGCCCCTGAATTCCTCAACCAGGATTTCGGCATCCTGCACCGATTGCCCCTTGACCGCACCTGTCATCATCGAGGCGGATGCCTTGCATATCGCGCAGCCCTCTCCTTCGAAGGCGATGGTTTCGATCTTGTCATCCAGCACATTCATCGACAGCTTGATGTGATCCCCGCACAGCGGGTTGTGTCCTTCAGCATGGCGATTCGCGCCGAGTATCGAACCGAAGTTCCTCGGCTTGCGGTTGTGATCGAGTATCACTTCCTGATAAAGCTGACGCATGTCGCTCATATAAACATCCTCTGCACTTTCCGGATGCCATCGACCAGTTTGTCGATTTCTTCTTTGGTGTTGTAAAAGGCAAACGAGGCGCGCGCGGTGGCCGGCACCTTGAAGCGCTGCATCACCGGTTGGGCGCAATGGTGCCCGGTCCGGATCGCAATACCATCCTCGTTCAGGATCGTGCCCACGTCGTGAGGATGCACGCCCTTGATTTCGAATGAGAGCACTGCGGCCTTTTTCCTGGCTGTGCCGATGATCCTGACACCGGCCAGAGCCGAGACCCGCTCGGTCGCGTAATCTAATAATTCCTTTTCGTACGCTTCAATTTTGGACAGTCCGATCCCGTTCAAGTAATCGATCGCAGCACCCAGAGCGATCGCCGCCATGATCGGCGGCGTGCCCGCCTCGAATTTGTAGGGGATGACGTTGTAAGTCGTCTTCTCGAAAGTCACCGAAAGGATCATGTCCCCTCCGCCCTGATAGGGCTGCATCTTCTCCAGCAGTTGTGCCTTGCCGTAAAGCACGCCGATACCCGTCGGCCCGCACAGCTTGTGTCCGGAGAAGGCGTAGAAATCGCAATCCAGATCCTGCACATCGACAGGCTGATGAGGCGCGGCCTGGGCTCCGTCGATCAATACCGGCACACCGTGATGGTGCGCGAAGGCGATCATCGCCTTGACCGGATTCACCGTGCCGAGCGCGTTCGACACATGCGACAGCGCCAGGAATTTTGTTTTGGAATTGAACAGCGCTTCGAACTCCTCGATGAGCAATTCTCCAGCATCGTTCATCGGGATTACGCGCAATACCGCACCTTTTTCCTGCGCCAGCATCTGCCAGGGAACGATGTTCGAATGATGCTCAAGGGCGGACAGAATGATCTCATCCCCTTTCCCGATGAAAGCGCGGCCGTAGCCGTGCATCACCAGGTTGATGGCTTCCGTCGTTCCGCGCGTGAAAATGATTTCACGCGATTCTTTCGCTTTCAGAAAATGCTGCACCTTGATGCGCGCCGCCTCGAATTCCTTGGTGGCCAACTCGCTCAGGTGATGCACTGCGCGATGGATATTGGCATGCTCCTGTCTCTGGTAACGCACGATACGATCAATGACCGGCTGCGGCATCTGGCTGCTGGCCGCGTTATCCAGATAGACCAGCGGTTTGCCGGAAACTTGCAGGTTGAGTATCGGGAAATCGGCCCGTATTCGTTCGATATTCATGCGATCTATATCCTTGCGTTCGCCATTCATTCCTTCAACGGCCATGCGTTCGATCTTCATGTGCAGGCTCCGCTGATGCGTTCCAATATCGCCCGGCCCAATGATTCGACCAGAGACGGCACGGGAATTTTGTCTATGATTTCGGCGGCAAATGCATGGGTGAGCAGATTTCTCGCGCGCTCTTCGCTGAACCCGCGGCTCTTGAGGAAGAACAGCGCGTCAGCATCGATCTGCCCGACCGTCGCGCCGTGCTTGCAACTCACATCGTCGTTGAAGATTTCAAGTTGCGGTTGGGTATCGATACGCGCTTTGTCCGAGAGCAGCAAGTTGCGGCTGCTTTGCACAGAGTCGGTCCCAACCGCCCCTGCGTGCACCATGATCTTGCCGCTGAAAATCGCATGTGCGGACCCGTCTGCAATGCATTTGTGCAATTGGACACTCTTGCCTCTCGGTACGGCATGATCGATCCGCGTGTGCGTGTCGGCAATCTGGCGTCCCGCGATCAATGCCAGCCCGTCGAGATGCATTTCAGCGCCCTCGCCCTGCTGTGTGACGTGCAGGGTATGACGCGAAAGGCGCGCACCCAACGCAACAGAGATTGCGGAATAAACGCTGTCTCTGCCCGATTCGACTGAACAGTGCCCGACATGGAACGCATTTTTTTCTTCCCGCTGCACCCGCACATGCTGCAACTGCGCATGCTCTTTCAGCACCACCTCGGTCACCGCATTCGAAAAATAAATCCCGTCGTCCAGACCCACATAGTCTTCGACTACGGTCGCTCGACTGGAAGATTCCATCACCACCATGCATCTCGGATAAATAGCGGATGGAACCTCGCGCCTGGTCGCAACATGCAGCAAATGAATAGGCTCTGCCAGTTCACTGGCGACACTGACCCAGGCGCCGTCTTCGAAGAAATTTGTGTTCAAGGCGACAAACGCATCTTGTTTGTAAGGTGCGTGACGCCCAAAATTTTCCTCAACCAGATGATCTCCGGAGCGCCCGTCTCTGGAACACCCGCCCCCAAAACACTCAACCAGCGATGCCACCGTTATGCCTGAGCCCGCTTGCGTCAAATCAGAAAGTTCGGCGGCATAGCATCCGTCTATAAAAACCAGCCGGATCGCGCCGGGAATCAAAAATTTCTCGATGTCGCTCAGAGTCAATCTGGCAAAGGAGTCAACCGGATGGAAGCCGTGCAGGAACAGCGGCGACAAATCGGTGAAGCGCCAGTCATCATGCCTGGCTGATGGGAAGTTCATGGCCTCGGCATGTTCCAAGGCTTCCAGGCGGATCTGCTCCAGCCAGCCCTCCGATTTGACGGCTTTACCGAGCAGCAGCTGCTCGAAGCATTGTTCTCTGGTCAGTGTCACGCCGCCGCCCTGAGCCAATCGTAGCCGCGCGCTTCCAGCTCCAACGCGAGCTCCTTGCCGCCCGTTCTGACGATACGCCCCCCATCCATCACATGCACGTAATCCGGCACGATGTAATTCAACAGGCGCTGATAATGCGTCACCATCACCACCGCATTGTCGGACGACAGCAGGCTTTTCACACCCTTTGCCACGATCCTCAATGCGTCGATGTCGAGACCTGAATCGGTTTCATCCAGAATCGCAAGTTTGGGCTCAAGCACTGCCATTTGCAGAATTTCGTTGCGCTTCTTCTCACCGCCGGAAAAGCCTTCGTTCACGCTCCGGCCGAGAAAGCTCGGATCCATTTCAACGACCTTGATTTTCTCCTGCACCAGATCGTCGAACTCGAGCGGGTCAAGCTCCTCAAGCCCGCGTTCTGTCTGCAGCGTATTGTAAGCCAGACGCAACAATGCGCTGTTCGACACTCCGGGAATCTCGACCGGATACTGGAAAGCCAGGAAGATTCCCGCTCTGGCACGCTGTTCCGGAGCGAGTGAAAAAAGATCCTTGCCTTCGAAGGTGGCCTTCCCGCCCGTTACGGTATAGTCGGGATGCCCCGCCAGCACCTTGGAAAACGTGCTCTTGCCTGAACCGTTGATGCCCATGATGGCGTGCACTTCACCCGCGCGTACGGTGAGATCGACCCCTTTCAGAATTTCGGCTCCAGCAACCCCGGCGACTCCAGCGACTTCAGCCTTGAGATTTTTGACTTCCAGCAATACCTTGCTGCCTTTGTTAATCACCCGATACTCCCTTCAAGTTTCAGGCCGAGTAACTTGGTGGCCTCGACCGCAAATTCCATCGGCAAATGCACGAACACATCCTTGCAAAAACCGTTGATGATCATTGAAATCGCCTCTTCCGAACCGATCCCGCGCTGCGCGAAGAAAAACATCTGGTCTTCGCCGATCTTGGATGTGGATGCCTCATGTTCGACTTGTGCCGTTACGTTCTGCACGTCTATGGTGGGAAAAGTATTCGCCACGCAACGATCGCCTAACAGCATCGAGTCACACTGCGAATAATTTCTGGCACCGGTCGCGCGGCTTCCGATCTTGACCAGCCCCCGGTAGCTGTTGTTCGAGCGCCCGGCGGAAATGCCTTTCGCGATGATCTTGCTCCTGGTGTTTTTGCCAACATGGATCATTTTTGTTCCGGTGTCGGCTTGTTGCAGATGGTTAGTCAGCGCCACCGAATAGAATTCTCCGCTGGAATTGTCACCCAGCAGCACACAACTCGGATACTTCCAGGTGATGGCGGAGCCGGTCTCGACTTGGGTCCATGAAATCTTCGAATTGATGCCCTTGCATAGACCGCGCTTGGTGACGAAATTGAAAATTCCGCCTTTGCCGTTCTCGTCCCCGGCATACCAGTTCTGCACCGTCGAATATTTGATGTCCGCATTGTCCAGCGCGATCAGTTCGACCACCGCCGCATGCAACTGGTTGGTGTCGAACTGCGGTGCCGTGCAGCCTTCCAGATAACACACCGAGCTACCCTCCTCAGCGATGATCAGCGTGCGCTCAAACTGCCCGGAACCTTCGGTATTGATCCTGAAATAAGTGGACAGATCCATCGGGCATTTCGTCCCCTTCGGGATGTAGCAAAAAGAGCCGTCGGTGAACACCGCCGAGTTGAGCGCTGCATAAAAGTTGTCGCCGCTCGGCACCACGCTGCCCAGATATTGCTTCACCAGCTCCGGATGCTCGCGCACCGCTTCGGAAAAGGAACAGAAAATGATCCCGATCTCGGCCAGCTTCGCCTTGTAGGTCGTGGTCACCGATACGCTGTCGAAAATCACATCGACTGCTACCCCGGTCATCAGTTTTTGTTCGTGCAAAGGCACGCCAAGTTTTTCGAAGGTGCGCCTTAATTCCGGATCGACTTCGTCCAGACTCGCCAGCTGTTTTTTCGGTTTAGGCTGCGCAAAATATATGATGTCCTGAAAATCGATCTTGGGGTAACTCACGTTCGCCCAAGCCGGCTCCTCCATGGTCAGCCAGTGCCGGTACGCGGCCAGGCGGAATTCGAGCAACCATTCCGGCTCTTCCTTCTTTTTTGAAATCATGCGTATCACGTCTTCATTCAAACCTTTAGCAACCGCCTCGGTTTCGATGTCGGTGACAAAGCCATGCTTGTATGGCTGATTGACTAGATTTTGTAGTGCTGTGCTCATAAGGGAACCTCTATAAATTCATTTTCCGGGCGAATCGCTGCGTCGCGTGCTCGCTCATTCCTCGTCTATCAATCTGATATGCCTCGTCATTCGCTGCGCGGCTCCTTGCGCTTCATCCCGCAAAAGTAAATTTCTAGAGGTCCCCATAAATAATCCTTAAACTGCAAAACTTTCGCCGCATCCGCACTGATTTTTGACATTGGGATTGTTGAACTTGAATACATGCCCCAACCCCTCCTTTGCATACTCGAGTTCAGTCCCCTCGAGATAGGGCAAGCTCTGCGCATCCACCAGCAGCTTCGCACCAAAGCCCTCGAAAACCGTGTCATTCTCCAGCACTTCCTGCGCAATATCGAAAGTATAGGCAAAGCCGCTGCATCCCGACTTCTTCACCCCAAGCCGCAGTCCAACCCCCTTGCCGCTCTTCTCGATCTGGCTCCGTATGTGCTTTGCTGCCGATTCCGTCAATGTGATTGCCATGTGCTTCTCCAAATAAAATTCATACCAATATCCCGCGTGAACGAATCGCATTCACATCCACAACCTGAGGTTTGGGTGCGATCATTTCGGCAAGGTTCACCTTTTCAAGCACGTCCAGAATGATGTGATTGATCCCCTGCCAATTGCTGCGAGTCGAGCAGAACGATTCGCGCGCACAAGTCGAAGTACTGCTGCATTCAGTGATCGAAATCGGGCCGTCCATTGCATTGATAATTTCAGCGATTGAAATCTCGCTGGGGTGGCGCGCCAGCATATAACCACCCTTTGCGCCGAGCACCGAGGCGACGAGATTCTCCCGGGCAAGCATTTTGAGGATCTTGCTCACCGTGGGCGCAGCCATACCCAAACCCGTTGCCACCTCACTCGCGCTGTGGACATCACCGTCACGAGCCATATAGGCCATGACTTGACTACCGTAATCTGCCAATTTGCTTAAACGCAACATAACTCACCTCGCTTAACTAGGACTAGTTTAGTCCAAGTTGGTTCACAGCGCAACTTCTGCTCTCCACACTAGAGCTGTCGATCGTCAGTATCTTTAAGCGGGTGGCTGATCGTCTGAGATGTGCCAGTAGAAGACGGTCGAGGGTGCCACAGGGAATGACTATTCCTCGCTGCCAGCTCAACCGGTCGATG
>PLWV01000025.1 GCA_003153155.1 Gallionella sp. | reverse complement strand
GCAAAGAAATCCGCCGCCAAGAAGCTAGAGATCATTGGCCCCTGGCCACCAAAGTCAAAGTAGGCTACCAAGAGCCGCGATGTACTTCAACCAACAATCATAGGTGTATGCCATGGCACAGGGCTCATACATAATATGGACTGCTGATAACAACGGGAAAACCTTGGGGACACTTCCCTCTCCAGCAGTTCCTAATGTTCCCCCGCCTGATCCGATGGATCAAAAGGCGACGGATATCTATTTTGGTGTACCTAATACACTTCCTCTTCCACCTCCACCTACAAAAGACCAGTTTGAATTGCAGCAGGATATAGAAAAGGTCTTGAGAGCCGTGCAATTAACTTATCTACCGACCGCGGCCCCAGGTAAGCATCGCATGTCGCAGTTTCGTCCTTATTACATGCGCATCTTCCGCCTTGCGCAGTTGGGCTTGGAAGGGCCCAACGCGGCACCAGATATTTCAAAAAGCGCTTTGGTTACGGTTTCCGCAGACCTTATTGACGACGAAGCAGCTCGGGTAAAGAACGGGCACTTGAAGCGGTTAGGTGTAACAGCGATACTGTTGGCGATACCGTTTATCCTGCTTTACCTGATAACGAAATTCACATCACCTAATGGCGAACTCGCGCATCTTCTCACCACAATTGGCATAGAGCCGGTTATTTTCGCAAACTTTATGATGCTGTGGGTTGGCTGTTTCGTCGGCGTTTGGCTCTCTTATGGAATCCGGACTTCCGTGTTTACACTTACGGACTTGACCGTAACTAACAGTGACCATCTGTTACCGATAATTCGGCTTATTTTTGCCGGGATTCTTACGATGATTCTCGGAATCATGTTCACGCTTGGCGTGGTTCAGATCAGCTTGGGGAATTATTCGCTAACTGATTTGTCGTCAAACGATCCCATGCTCGCTTTTCTAGTCGGTACTCTTTGTGGAATAAGCGAGTTATTATTGCCAAACACTGTGGGCAAGCAGGCTAGTAATTTCATCAACAAGGTTAAATAAAGCAGCTTCACCTATAAAGCAGCTTCACCTTGCAACTTTGTCCAAACCTGTTAAGGTGTTGACGCTAATGGCCACAATGTCAATCTGCTCTGCACAGGATTCAGGCTGACCAAACACCCGATTCGACTTATTTGGGGAAAACATAGTGATGACTCGATTCCGATATCTCTTGTTGTTTGTGGCGCTCCCGTTTTTTCTGGTAGCTTGCATTTAGACCCAAAACGTAAATACCTTTGCCGGCTCTGTGAACGTGGTAACGGACGCCACCAGCAAAATGATCGACTCCGACCGCGCAACCTGTGCGAATATCAATGCCACGATTGCCGAAATCGAGGCTCTCCCGAAGATTGGTCAGATCGGTTCCGCCAATTGCGATGATCTTGGGAAAGTGCTCGATGCCATCGCAGGCGTCAACAAGGTGCTGGGTAATTATGGCAAAGCGCTCGGTGACATCTCCCAAGGCACGTTCATCAACTACGACAGCGACGTTAACACACTGCAAACCACCCTCAAGAGCCTACCTCCAGCACAGCAGCCAACTCAGGATCAAATTACCGCTGTGAGTGGGCTGGCCGGATGGGTTGCATCTCTGGCAACCCAGGAAGACCGTGAGAAAGCAATCCAGGCTGCTATGATTGGTAACAATGGGGAAATGAAGACCAACTTCCATAATGTTGTCGCGTTGCTCAAGCAACTGTCCACCCAATACTCGGACGGACTTGATACGAATGCACGAATTACCAAAGCAATCTTGGGTCTAGTTTCCCATGACTTTGCCAAAACTGAACCTGTTGCGGTGGCAGAGTTTTCGCTCCGTTTGAAAGGAAACACCCAGGTTAGCAATGATCAAAAAACTGCGATCAAGCAGTATGTGACTGCCCTTGACGCCATGAGCAAGGCTTTTGATGCGGCCACTGAAAAACCGACGGCCAAAGAATTGCTGCCAGATGTGCGCGACTTCGCGAAACAAGCTAGGAGTATGTACCAATCACTTGCAAAAGCCTTTCCCAATAGCTAGTCAGAAACTCTTTAAGGAAAACGATCATGGCCATTGATGTAAATCCGACCGCCGATGAAATGAGTGTGCTGCACGACGACCTAAAGGCGTATGAGGCGCAGCTTGCCACCTACCTGTTATCGGCAGCAGGTCAAAGTGACCCCAATTACGACGATCTATCGAAAACCGACATTCAGCTTAACCTACAAATTTTCAACCTGTCGACCGCCCAGCTGCAACTGGCCGGCGATAATGCAGGCGCCGCAGTCGATGCGATCAATTCAGCGGTGAGTAATTTGAACAGGGTCATTGCAGCGAAAACCAAGATTGCGACTGATCTCGGAATTGCGCAGTCTGCTGTGTCGTTCGTCACCGCGATTCTGTCCGGGAATCCTTCCGGTATTGTCAGTGCCGGCGGCACGTTCGTTTCTAATCTGAATGCGATCGTTGGCCCGTTTCCACCAAAGTAGGTGCAAATGACCTTATCAAGCAAGAAAAATCTGGGCAAACTGTTCCGGCACGAATTTGGTTTGAACATGCTGAAGAGGTTACGCAATTACGTGAAATGAAGCTGACTCCAGATCGCCATGATTTGGTTATTAGTCTATTAATACTGCCAAGATCGGCTGATGTTTGGAAAGCCCGTACTCACGAATAGGGTATTCAATCTGCAGATTCTCGGGGGCGTTACTGTGTCGGTAACATAGGCGTACAGAATTTACGACTTTTACTGTGGACGAAAGAAATTTGACTCCTTTGGAAGCCGCGTCAAATGGCGCCCCTATTTACGACTTTAATTGCGCGGAATAATAGACGGCTCACCATAACCGCTCCGCCAAGTTCGACCCGCGCAGGTTGGCATAGCGCATCAGCATTTTCATGGACGAATGGCCTGAGATTTTCGCTATCTCCAATTCACCAAGGGTGGTGCGCTCGAACAATCTGCTCACGGCTTCATGCCTTAAGTCGTGGAATCGTAAATCTGCGCATCCGGCCGCACTGAAGATTCTCGCCCACTGCTGGGATACCTTGGTCGTCGTAGCCTTCAATGCACCAGCAGTCATCTTCCCATCCCAGAACGGGAATATCTGATCCCCTTCGTGGACTGTCAAGTAATCCTTTAGAGTTGCCAGCGCGACTGAACTCATCGGCACTTGGCGTTTTGATCCATTCTTTGTTAGATCAAGAAATATGGTGCGCTGCCTAATATCAACCTGATCCCGTGTCAGCGTATATATCTCCCGCATTCGCATAGCTGTCTCTAGTGCCAGCACAATCATCAGCCTCAAAGCATCAGCATGGGGCAACGCTAAAGCCCTTTCCCTGCCCTCCGGCTTCTCTTTGCTGATGATGGCTAGGATACGGCTTTCCTCTCCTTCCTGAAGCCTCCTATCGCGTTCTACGTCCTTCAGCCCAGTTGCTGTGGTTGAATAGCGTTTAGGCAGCACCCTGAGCGGGTTGCTGTCCAGCATTGTATTCTCTCTCCGCAACACCCAATCCAGACACCGGGCAAGTGCTCCTACCCGCTTACGGATTGACGAAGGAGACAATCCGCTAACCTGCAACTCCTTAATCCATTCCTCAGCCCATGCGTACTTGACCCTGGAAAGATCGATCCCTTTTAGAACCATGTGAAAACTGTTTAGTATCTGTATGTCCTCGTCCGTCACATGAACAGCATCGAGATATTCCGCTATCGCCATGCTGAGTGTGGTGACTGGCTTGGTTTTTTCCTTAAACTCGTCCGGCACAATGCCTTTTGCCAGCAGCTTTTCAAGATGGGCGACATACGTATCCCCTTCGACTTCATCATGGAATGTCAAGCTGAGTGGTTTTGGAAGCACACCTTTCTTCTTGACGATGTACTCCCAACTCCCAGTGCCCCGCTGCCGCTTCGATGCCATTTGCTATCCTCGGTTATCATTATTACAAACTTGCGTGAACGGATTTTCGTGCGAAAGTCGGTTGGTTTTGCCACCCCGCAGGGTGGATTTGGGGTGGATTATGAGGGTTTATTGAAGAAATACGCAAGCTTTTTTAATGCTGCCAGAAAGCAATAACCACGCCGTAAGTGGCGTGGTTATTGGGTTTGTATTTGGAGGCGAGACCCAGAATCGAACTGGGATAGGCGGATTTGCAATCCGCTGCATAACCATTTTGCTATCTCGCCGTATTGCATTTCATCAGCATGAAATGATTGAGGGAAAGCTGGAATGCTTTCCCTCAGAATTGGAGCGGGAGAAGAGTCTCGAACTCTCGACCTTAACCTTGGCAAGGTTACGCTCTACCAACTGAGCTACTCCCGCAAAACGAGTTGCGCATTATAGGGATATTCAAATCCCTGTCAATAATTTTGCCAGCGATAGTTACCGGCCTAATTTTTCCAATTTGAATAAACGCTCAAAATTCTCCGTGGTGCGCCGCCCTACCTCGTCTACGCCGATGCCGCGCAGCAGAGCGATCTCTTCGGCGACATGTTTTACATAAGCGGGTTGGTTGAGCTTGCCGCGATGCGGCACAGGAGCGAGATACGGCGCATCGGTTTCGATCAACATACGTTCCAGTGGCACGCGCCGCGCCACTTCTTTGAGTTGCTTGGCGTTCTTGAAAGTGACGATGCCGGAAAAGGAGATGTAGAAACCCATTGCCAGCGCGGCTTCCGCCACCTCCCATGTTTCGGTGAAGCAGTGCATCACCCCGCTCGCCTCGGTAGCGTTTTCTTCCGCCATGATGCGCAAGGTGTCCGCTGCGGCTTCGCGGGTATGGATGATGAGCGGCTTGCTACTCGCGCGCGCTGCGCGGATATGGTTGCGAAAACGCGCGCGCTGCCACTCCAGATCGCCCTTGAGGCGAAAATAATCCAAGCCGGTTTCGCCGATGGCGATGACCTTGGGATGCTGTGCCAACCCGACCAAGCGGGCGACATCAGGTTCTTCAACGCCTTCGTAATCGGGATGCACCCCTACCGAGGCAAAGATGTGAGGATATTGTTCGGCGAGCGCCAAGACCTGCGGAAAATCCGCCAGGTTGACCGAAATACACAGAGCGCTGACGACTTCGTTTTGGCGCATTTGCGCCAGCACATCGCTCATGTTCGCTGCGAGTTCGGGGAAATTGATATGGCAGTGAGAATCAATGAAAGCCATGGTTATTCGAGCATGAGTTGGCGATACGCAAGCAATAAAGATTCGAAAAATAACTTGGGATTGAGGGTGTGTTGCGCCTCGCGTTTCGCTGTTTGCAAATGCTTTTGCAGACGTGCCAGGTTTAATGGAGTGATAGATTCAACCAGTTTTCTGATGACAGTTTCATCGCCGGGATGATAGCGCAGTTTACCCGCCTGCTTCATTGAGCTCAGGTCGTAACACCATTGTTGCAGCCATTGCACGACCAGTACCTGCTCGGTTTTTTGCAACGCTTCGGCCAGCGCAAACACATCCAGCTCGGCGGGTTGGCGCACGGCGCGCAGCAATTTATCGCGTTCTTCGCTGCCCAGTTGCTCATCCAGTTGCACGGCTTGTAATGGCGAAAAACCTGAAGTTGCGAGGGCTTCGGCGGGATTTTTTACGCCCTGCTCTGTCAACCAGCGCGTGGCACTCGCCGCATCGGGAGCCGGTAGCGCGAAGGACAAACAACGGCTCAGAATGGTCGGCAACAATTGCTGCGGCTTGTGCGACACCAGGATGAACAACAGCCCCTGCGGCGGCTCTTCGAGGTTTTTCAACAGGGCATTCGCGGCATTGGTGTTCATTGCTTCGGCAGGATGAATGACAATTACGCGCCTGCCGCCTTGATGCGCAGACATGCCAATAAAGTCAGCCAGGTCACGCACCTGATCGACAGAAATCTGTTTGCTGGGTTTCTTGCCGGATATGGACTTAAAATCCTCGCCTTCTTCACCTTCCTGACTCAACGTTTCCGGTTGCAATAAACGAAAGTCAGGGTGCGAGCCCTGATCAAACCAGTGACATGATGGGCATTTCCCGCAGAAAAAATCACTGTCCTGCGGATGCTCGCACAGCAAGGACTGTGCAAAATTCATCGCCAGATCAAGCTTGCCGATACCCTTGGTTCCTTTGAATAACAGGGCATGCGCCGGACGTTTGCTCAATTCCTGCAAACGCGCCCAGTCATTTTTTTGCCAAGGATAAATATCTTTCATATCAAATTGTTAAGATAATTTCTTCAAGTTTATGTTTAACTATATCCAGAGACTGCGCCGCATCGATAACAACATATCTCTGCGGGTTTTGCTGAACGCGCTTGTGGTATCCGGCCCGCACGCGCTCGAAGAAATCGGCCTGCTCCTGCTCGAAGCGATCCAGCGAAACATTATTCGCCAAGCGTTGCCGCGCGACTTCGACCGGTACGTCGAAAAAAAGTGTCAGATCAGGCTGTAAATCGGGATGCACCCATTGCTCAAGCTGATTTAACTTATCCCAGTCCAGCCCTCTGCCACCGCCCTGATAGGCGAAGCTGGCATCGCTGAAACGGTCCGAAATCACCCACTTGCCAGCGCGCAACGCCGGCTTGATGACTTGTTCGATATGCTCCAGGCGTGCCGCAAACATCAACAGTGCCTCGGTGCCGCTGCTCATCGGTTGGTTCAATAATATTTTACGCAATTGCTCGCCGAGCGGCGTGCCGCCCGGTTCGCGCGTGATCACCACATCGAGACCGCGCTGCCGCATCGCATCGGCAAACCACGCCAGATGGGTACTCTTGCCGGCACCATCGACACCTTCAAAGGTAATAAATTTGCCCATCTGAGCCTTATTTTTGATATCGGTCAACGGCACGGTTGTGCGCCGTCAAAGTGCTGGAAAATTGCGAACTGCCGTCACCGCGCGATACGAAGTATAGCGCGTCAGTCTGCGCCGGATGCAAAGCCGCCTGCAAAGCGGCCAAGCCCGGCAAGGCGATCGGTGTAGGCGTCAATCCGGCGCGCGTATAAGTATTGTAAGCGGTGTCGGTGAGCAAGTCGCGCTTGCGCAGGTTGCCATCGAACTTGTCGCCCAAGCCGTAAATCACAGTGGGATCGGTTTGCAGCAACATGCCCTTGCGCAGCCGATTCACAAACACCCCGGCAATCATGGCGCGGTCGCTGGCGGTGCCGGTTTCTTTCTCGACGATGGAGGCCAGAATCAAGGCCTGATATTGGCTTTGCATCGGCAAGCCGGGCGCACGGGCGAGCCATGCTTCCTGCAAGCGTTTTTGCATGGTTTGATAGGCGCGCTTGAATATCCGCAGATCGCTGCTACCCGCAGCGAAGTAGTAGGTGTCCGGGAAGAACAAACCTTCGGGATGATTTTCCGTCGCACCGATACGCTGTAAAATTTCTCTGTCGGTTAGGTTCGCCGTGTCGTGGTTGATATCAGGGTTGGTATCCAACGCGTCGCGCAATTGTTTAAATGTCCAGCCTTCAATCACACTCGTCTGGCTCTGACTGACTTCGCCTTTGCTGATGATTTCCAAAAGCTCCAGCGACGACACCGGATGCTCCAGCACGTAATTACCCGCCTTGAGTTGCGCCGCTTTACCCAGCACCCGCCCCAGCCAGACGAATAGCCAGTCTTGTTCCAGTAGTCCGGCTTGCTGCAATTCCCGCGCCGTGCTCTTCAAGCTGCTGCCCTGTTTCAAGTCGAATACAAACGGCGTATTAGGCAGGGTCAATGGGCTATAGGCGTAATAGCCGATACTCGCTACAGTCAGCAGCAACATCAGCAGGAATAAAACCAAAGGTCTTTTCATCAACTTGCTGGCTCCTCTGCCCAGGCTTGCCGGATCTGCATAGCAACAGGAAAACCGATCCAGCGACGTTGCTCCAGTTCGCGTACCGGCCACAAGCCAATGATGCTGTTCACCACGAACAACTCATCGGCATGCAACACCTCATCCAGTCCGACATCGCGAATTTGTAGTGGCATGTTGTGCTGTGTCGACCAAGTAATCACGCGATCACGCTGCACTCCCGCCACGCCGCTACGCGACAAATCCGGCGTAATCAATTCGCCCTGAGACACTAAAAATAAATTACTGCGTGTGCCTTCGATGGCGTTGCCATCGATATCCAGCAGCAAGCCTTCGGCAATCCCTGAATCAGGCAGCTGGGCATCGTTCCACTCGGCAGCCGCCAGCACGTTTTCCAGCCGGTTGAGATGCTTGATCCCTGCCAAGCGAGGCTGCTGACTTAAGCGTAGTTGGCATAGTCGCGCCTTGATTCCGTGTATTGCCCAATCGGCCGGATAGTCAGGTAAGGGGGAAATATCCCAGAGATGCGTGGTTTCAGCGCAGTCTGGCGGTGCATAGCCGCGCATTCCCTCCCCGCGTGTGACGATCAACTTCACCACACCGTTGGGGTGCCGCGCGAGCAAGTCGTTTAATTCAGCGGAAAGCAAGCCAACATCCGGACAAGCAATGCCCAGCGCGGTGCAGTCGTGTCGAAGTTTTTGATAGTGCAGCAGCCAATGCTGCGCTTTGCCCTGGGTGGCGCGCAGGGTGCGGAACACCCCATCGCCGTAGAGCAGGCCGCGATCACGTATGCTGATCAAATTGCCAGGCTTGCCATTGACCAGCATTGTAGCGAAAAAGCGCTTAGAGCTTGCGGAACACCAGCGTGCCGTTGGTTCCACCAAAGCCGAAATTATTGTTCATCGCGACATTGATCTTCATGTCACGTGCAACATTCGCGCAGTAGTCTAAATCACATTCCGGATCCTGCTCGAAGATGTTGATGGTCGGCGGCGAAATTTGATTGTGTACCGCCAACGCGCAGAATACTGACTCTATTCCGCCCGCACCGCCCAACAGATGGCCAGTCATCGACTTGGTTGAATTCACTACCAGCCTCTTGGCATGATCACCAAACGCCAGCTTGATCGCTTCAGTTTCGTTTTTGTCGCCCAGCGGAGTCGAGGTACCGTGCGCGTTAACGTACTGCACATCTTGCGGATTCAGCCCGGCATTGCGTAGCGCGTTCAACATGCTGCGTTTCGGGCCATCGCTATTCGGCGAAGTAATATGGTAGGCGTCGCCGCTCATGCCATAACCGGCCAGTTCCGCGTAAATCCTGGCTCCGCGCGCCTTGGCGTGTTCGTATTCTTCCAGCACCAGCACACCCGCGCCTTCGCCGATCACGAAACCATCCCTATCCTTGTCCCAAGGGCGACTGGCTGTGGCCGGATCATCGTTGCGAGTGCTGAGCGCACGCGCGGAAGAAAAACCACCCACCGCCAGCGCACACACGGTCGCCTCAGAACCGCCCGCAATCATCACATCCGCATCGCCATATTCGATGATGCGCGCCGATTCGCCGATGCAATGCGTACCGGTGGTGCAAGCAGAGACCATCGCCAGATTTGGGCCTTTCAACCCGTACATCACGGAGAGATTGCCGGAAATCATGTTGATGATCGTGCCCGGAATGAAGAACGGCGATATTTTGCGCGGCCCTGCGGCGAGGTAATCGTTATGCGTGTCCTCGATCATCGGCAAACCACCGATGCCCGAACCGATGTTCACGCCGATACGCTCGGCATTTTGCTCGGAGACTTCCAGCCCGGAATCCTTGAACGCCTCTATGCCGGCCACCAGACCGAAATGGATAAATCTGTCCATGCGGCGCGCATCCTTGGCGGAAAGGTACTGCGTGGCATCAAAATCTTTCACTTCGCCGGCAATCTGAGCTGCCATCGCACTGGCATCAAAATGAGTGATATTGGTGATGCCAGACTTCCCCGCGACGATATTCTGCCAAGTCGTGGGTATCCCTATCCCGACCGGGGAGATGATGCCTAGTCCGGTAATGACGACTCTACGTTTAGACAAATTGGCTCCGCCAAACAGAAAGGATGGACAAGCAGAAAAAGATTGGCAAATGGAATAAAGAAGTGGATTACTTTTGATGTGCCAGGACGTAGTCTATGGCTTGTTGTACGCTGGTGATTTTTTCTGCATCTTCGTCCGGGATGTCACATTCGAACTCTTCTTCCAAAGCCATTACCAGTTCAACGGTGTCCAGCGAGTCCGCCCCCAAGTCGTTGACAAAAGAAGATTCGTTTTTTACTTCAGATTCGTTTACACCCAGTTGCTCAGCAACGATCTTTTTAACACGTTGTTCAATAGACATCATTATTCTCCTACCCTGATTAAAGTTCAAAAAAGCAGCGGCATTGTATCAAATTTGCAAAAAAATCCAAACAATTTGTATTCGATGCCGTTGAGTTATCAAACGGGTATCTAGCCGGATTTTCCTATTCTCGCTGAAGATGGCGGATTATAGGAATCAGGCGCTGGACACCTCATCAGCGGGCGGCTGGGGTTGGTCATTCTGGGGCCGCTCGCCCTGTGGTGCGATTTTCCGCTGCCGCTTCTCCTCTTTCTTCTGTTTCTTGGCAATCTCTTTCTGACGTTTTTCAAACGTGTAATTTGTTTTGGCCATTTGCAATCCTATTTCAATGTAATTTTCGGTTGAGGCGGACTATGATAGCAGGTAGCTTTGCTTTGTTTTTAAATCCGTAGGGCGGGATAGCCTGATCAGTCTGCTAGAATGATTCGAATTGCCATGTGAAAATCAAGTCCTGCTCTCACTGAACTATGACTATAGTCGCTGTATTTAACCAGAAAGGCGGGGTTGGAAAAACCACCACGGTTCTTAATCTGGCCGCCGCGCTGGCGCGTCGTGGCCGCCAGCCCGTTGGCATCGACCTTGACCCTCAGGCGCAATTCAGTTCCATTACCGGCATTACCGCGCGTTCTGCCGATGACAGCATTTACAGCCTGTTTCAGCGCAATCGCCCGCTGCGCGAACTGATACGCGAGTCGCCAGGCGGAATCAATGTCATTCCTTCACACGTCGAACTATCCAAGGTGGACGCGCTGCACGGCAAGGGTTACAACGCAATTAACAAGTTGAACACAAGTTTGCAGGCGGAAAAATCGAGGTCTGGAAATACACCTTGGATAATTGACTGTAGCCCGTTGGTTGGCGTCCTTTCCCTAAATGCGATATTTGCCTGCGATGCTGTCATCGTTCCGATTTCGGCCGATTACCTGTCAATTAATGGTGCCTTCCAGATCGTAAAAACCCTTAAGGCGCTCGAGCAGGTACTAAAGCGCCGAGTTAATCGCCGTTATCTGCTCACCCGTTTTGACTCACGACGGAGTATGGCAAAAATCATTTTGAATATGGCGCAAACGGAATTCGGTGCGGATGTTTGCCGGACAGTCATCTCGGAAAATGTCAGTCTGGCGGAAAGTCCGGCATTGCACAAGACGATCTTCGAGCACGCTCCCGGCAGTTGTGGGGCGCATGACTATGATGCACTGCTGGATGAATTAATGGCTGACGGTTTTATCGAATAACACTCGGAGGTCCGGGGAGCTCAGGAAAGATGACAGCGCTTAGCGCCGCTAAATTCTCAGTTATGTTTGGTAATCAGTGACAACACTTCTTCAATATCCGCCGACTGACAAAGTACCTTGTCGGAGTCGATTGTCTTGCAGTGCGTCACTTCGCAATGATGATACATCTGGCGCAGTTTACGTTCCGCATCCGGCAAATCCTTGCCATGAATCAATACGCTCTCGACTTTTTGTCCATCCCGTGTCTTCACGGAGAAATCAAATTTCAGCATAACTTCCCCAAAAAATACCGTATAGAAAAATTGGCATTACAAACCAGGTTTTTCCGCTCGGCCAAGTTCTCTCACTCAGAGTCCATGGATCAAATGCAAAGCATCAAGGTGTATGCGGCGAATTATCACACCAAAACATTTCGTTCGCCATCATCCCCAGGTTACAGCAACCGCCCTATTCCATATACATCCCGCCATTCACATGCAAGGTAACACCCGTGATGTAAGCCGCTCCTGAACCAGCCAGAAAGGCCACGGCGGCGGCGATGTCGGCTGGTTGGCCGAGTCGTTTCAGCGGAACGTGTTCGGCTAGTTTGGCGCGTTGTTCTTCGCCCAACGCATGAGTCATGTCGGTATCGATAAATCCGGGGGCGACGCAGTTCACGGTGATGTTGCGGCTGCCGATTTCCTGGGCGAGGGACTTGGTGAAGCCGATCATGCCCGCCTTGGAAGCGGCGTAGTTGGCCTGTCCGGCGTTGCCCATACTGCCAATCACCGAGGAGATACTGATGATGCGCCCGCCTCTGGCCTTCATCATGGCGCGCAGTACGGCGCGGCTGAGACGGAACACCGATTTGAGATTGGTCGCCAGTACGTCGTCCCACTCTTCGTCGGTCATGCGTGCCAGCAAATTGTCGCGGGTGATGCCGGCGTTGTTCACCAGTATCGAGATTTCACCGAATTGCTTGCGCAGTTCGGCCAGCACTTGCACGGTTTGTGCCGCGTCGTTGACGTTCAACGCCATACCTGCACCCTTGATGCCCGCAGCATCCAGGTACGCGCTGATCGCTTGCGCGCCTGAGTCGCTGGTGGCCGTGCCGATCACGGTCGCACCCTGCTTGCCCAGTTCCAGCGCAATAGCTTGGCCGATGCCGCGACTGGCTCCGGTGACTAATGCGATCTGTCCTTGTAGTGTCATGTGGGGGGGTCTCCTTACGCTAGTATGGTTAAAGCCAGCGTCAGTGCTGCGCCGTCGTTGATGGCTAAGGCTTGTTGGTTGGTGGCGATGCGTTTGTTCAGCCCCGCCAGCACTTTGCCCGGTGCGCATTCCACATTGTGGGTGATGCCCTGCTTGCCAAATTCCAGCACGGTTTCCACCCAACGCACCGGCGAATACAACTGGCGCACCAGTGCGTCCTTGATCGCTGCACCATCTGAATAACTTTTCACATCGGCATTATGCAGCACCGGAATGGTCGGAGCTTGCACGGTGACATTGCCCAAATAGTCGCGCAATTGTTGCGCCGCACCCTTCAACAAACTGCAATGCGACGGCACACTCATCGGCAGCATGATCGCGCGCTTTGCGCCCTTGGCCTTGGCCAGTTCCATGCCGCGCTCGACTGCGGCGCGATTCCCGGCGATCACCACTTGGCCGGGTGAGTTGTAATTCACCGCTTCCAGCACTTCGCCTTGCGCACCCTCGATACACACGGCACGCACCGCATCGTCATCCAGACCGAGTATCGCGGCGATGCCGCCCACGCCTTCCGGCACGGCCTGCTGCATACATTGCGCACGGTAGCGCACCAGCGGCAACGCATCGGCAAAACGCAACGCACCGGCAGCGACCAGCGCGGTATATTCACCCAGGCTATGCCCTGCCATGATGAATGGAGCCGCGCCGTCCTGCGCTTGCCAGGCGCGATATACCGCCACACCTGCGGTCAGCATGATAGGCTGGGTGTTCACGGTAGTGTTCAGATCGGCATCACTGCCTTCCGCGACAAGTTGCCATAAGTCTTGTCTCAACACATCGGAGGCTTCGGCAAAGGTGTTGCGCACTGCGGGGAAATCGGCGTAGCCGTTCATCATGCCGCGCGATTGCGAACCTTGGCCGGGAAATACGAAAGCGAATTTAGTCATGTTAAAACCAGTCGTAAGTTAGTAGACGTAAGACGTAAGTTGTGAGTTGGTAGCCGTTTTTGTTTTAACTAATAACTTACGTCTACCAACTGCATTCAAGCTACCAGCGAATTAAAACGGCACCCCAGGTAAACCCGCCACCCACGGCCTCCAGTAAAATATTCTGCCCCGCCTTGATGCGGCCATCGCGCACCGCAGTATCCAACGCCAAAGGAATCGAAGCTGCCGAGGTGTTGCCGTGGGTGGCGACAGTGACAATCACATTATCCATGCTCAAACCGAGCTTCTTGGCGGTAGCTTCCATGATGCGGATGTTGGCTTGATGCGGAACCAGCCAAGCGATGTCGGAATCTTGCAGGTTACTTTCTTCCAGTACTTCCTCAACAACCTCGCTTAATACCTTGACTGCAAACTTAAAAACAGCCTTACCTTCCATCTTGATGAATGGGTCACCTTGCACCTCGCCGTTGCGAATGTTGCCGTCGGCTTTCAACATGCCGCGATGGCTGCCATCGGCGTGCAGCTTGCTGGCGACGATGCCTGGCGTCTTAGAAGCCCGCAACACTACCGCACCTGCCCCGTCGCCGAACAGTACGCAAGTGGTGCGATCGCTCCAATCCAGGATGCGCGACAACACTTCTGCGCCGACCACCAACACCGTCTTGGCTTGCCCGCCGCGTATGTACAAATCAGCGGTGTTCATGGCATAGACGAAGCCGCCGCACACCGCTTGCATGTCGAAAGCGGCGCAGTGATTCTTAATACCGAGTTTGTCTTGCAGGATGCAGGCAGTGCTGGGAAAAACCTGGTCTGGAGTAGTGGTCGCGACGATCACCAGGTCGATTTCCTCAGCGCTGATAGCCGCTGCTTCAATGGCTCTGAGACTGGCTTGCAAAGCGAGATCGCTGGTCAGTTCGTTGTCTGCCGCGATATGCCGCTCATGGATGCCGCTGCGCGACACGATCCAGTCGTGTGAGGTTTCAACGATCTTTTCCAAATCGAAATTGGTCAATACTTTCGCCGGCAGATAACTTCCGGTGCCGATGATTTTTGAGTACATCAGGAAACCTCCGCTACTTTTTGCTGATTCAAATGATGCCATTTTTCAATGTGCTCGCTGATGTGCTGCAACATGCCGCCGCGCGCTTCTTCGGCGGCACGTTCGATAGCACAGCGGAAGGCGAAAACATCCGCCGAACCGTGACTCTTCACCACGATGCCCTTCAAACCGAGCAGACTCGCGCCGTTGTAGCGGCGATGATCCAGTCTGTGCTTGAAGGCTTTTAGTACTCGAATCGATACCAGCGCGGCCAGCTTGGTGAGCGCGTTACGACTAAATTCTTCGCGCAAAAAACCGCCCATCATTTGCGCCACGCCCTCTGCGGTTTTCAGCGCGACATTGCCGACGAAGCCATCGCACACCACCACGTCGGTGGTACCTTTGAAAACATCGGCGCCTTCGACGTTACCGTAGAAATTCAGGTCACTTGCCCGCAGCAACTCTGCGGCTTGCTTGACCACTTCGTTGCCTTTGATGTCTTCGCTGCCGATATTCAACAGGCCGACGCTAGGATTGGGTTTGTGCTCCAACGCCGTAACCAGTGTGGAGCCCATCAAGGCGAATTGTAGCAGGTGCTCGGCGTTGCAATCAGTGTTAGCTCCCAAGTCAAGCATACAGACTTGGCCATTTTTGGTCGGCAAATAAGACGCAATCGCGGGGCGGTCTATGCCCGGAATGGTTTTTAGCACATAGCGTGCCGTCGCCATCAGCGCGCCGGTATTGCCTGCGCTGACACAGGCCAACGATTCACCGTTTTTGACCAGATTGATGCTGACGCGCATCGAGGAATCCTTTTTGCCACGCAATGCGGATTGCGGTTGTTCATCCATGCCCACCACTTCGCTGGCAGGATGAATGCGCAAATGCACCCCTGTTTGCACACTCAGGGCACGCAACTCGGTTTCAATGGCATCAGGGATACCCACCAGAATGATGGTGTCGTTGGGGAACTGCTGCAGATACTCAATTGCAGCAGGGATGGTGACCGTCGTGCCGTGGTCGCCTCCCATCGCATCTATGGCTAAAGTGACATCCACTAAGCGATCCTTGGCAAAAGGCTAACAGAAAAGAAAACGCAGCCGACCTTAATGATCGGCCGCGCTACTTGAAGGCTTAATCGCCCTTGGTCTTGACTACTTTCTTACCGCGGTAAAAGCCGGTAAGACTGATGTGATGACGCAAATGGGTTTCGCCCGTGGTAGGCTCAACCGCTGTCGCCGGGTTGGTCAAAAAATCATGGGCGCGGTGCATACCACGCTTGGATGAGGACTTTTTATTCTGCTGAACTGCCATGATAACTACTCCTAAAAAAACTGTTTAATTACGCTTCAATTTTACCAAAACCGCAAAAGGATTTTTTTCTTCCCTATGAGCATTCTCGCCATCTGTCACCTGACAAGCACCCGACTCATGTTTGGGAGCGATTGGCAGATTTAACAAAATCTCTTCTTCCAGCAAATCCAGCACATTCAAATGCGTATCCGCCAAGATGCTATCGAACTCTTCTGCCTCCCCGCCTGCAACACTATCATCCAGCGCGTCCAGGCTTGACTGATCGCGCAGCAACAAGCGCGTATCAAGCCGCACCGGATAATCCAGGCTATTCAGGCAACGCTGGCAACGCAACTGGCATTGCCCAACCACGCCCACATCCAGAAAGTGTGTGCCTTGTTTATCCACACCGCCTTGCACTGTGTAACTCAAAATTCCCTGCGGATTTTCCAGTATATCCAGCAAACGCGGCAGTTCGGCAATCTGCACTTCACCGCTAATCCTCCGGCCATTTCTGGCAAAATCCAAGCTATCGATGAAAGGCCGTGCGTACATTAGGCGCGCATGATATATTTTTCGCTGCTCCCTGTCAAAAATCCTAAGGAATTTGGGATGCCTCTAGAATTTATTTAGCGGGATGAAGCGCAAGGAGCCGCGCAGCGAATGATGAAGCATATCGCATAGATAGACGAAGAATGAGCGAGCACGCGACGCAGCGATTCGCCCGTTAAATGAATTTTAGAGGTTTCCCATTGTTGAATTCTCAGTTGCTTGTCCTTGCCTCCAGCTCCATTTACCGCAGCGAACTTCTCAAACGGCTACAGCTTCCTTTTGAGATCGTCGCACCGAATGTGGATGAAACGCCGTTACCGCATGAATCGGCGCGTGCCACCTCAGTGCGCCTCGCGCAGGAAAAAGCCCGTGCCGTGGCCGGCAATTATCCTGACGCGTTGATTATTGGCTCCGACCAAGTCGCCCTGCTGGAGGGCCGACAGCTCGGCAAACCGCTTACCCACGACAATGCGGTCAAGCAACTGCGCGCCATGCGCGGCAAGACCACTTGCTTCTATACCGCACTGACACTGTTGAACAGCAGAACCGGCAATCTGCAAACCGAAGTGGCGGAAAATTTCGTCACTTTGCACAACCTTGGCGATGAAGAAATCGAAGGCTATCTGCAAAAGGAACAACCTTATCACTGCGCCGGAAGCGCGAAATCGGAAGGGCTGGGCATCGCGCTGATGAGCAAAATGACCGGCGATGACCCCAACGCACTGATTGGCCTGCCGCTGATTTTGTTGATTGAAATGCTGCGCCGCGAAAATGTGCGCTTGTTCTGAGCATGACTGACACACCATGACTGACACATTAGGCACGCTCTACCTGATTCCCTGCACGCTGGGCGATACACCTGCCGAACAGGTCTTGCCTCAGCACGTCATCGACGTGGCGCGCAAGTTAAGGCATTTCGTGGTGGAGCAACCCAAGACCGCGCGGCAATTTCTCTCCGCACTCAAACCCGAACGACCGATCCAGTCTTTGCACTTCGCCACGCTAAACGAACACACCGCCGCTAACGAATTATCTGAACTGCTAGCCCCGCTACTGGCTGGAGAAGATGTCGGCGTCATTTCCGAAGCGGGTTGTCCGGGCATCGCCGACCCGGGTGCGGATTTGGTCAATTTGGCACACCGCAACGGCATCCGCGTCGTGCCGCTGGTCGGTCCCTCCTCTATTTTGCTGGCGTTGATGGCTTCCGGCCTGAATGGACAGTGCTTCGCCTTTCACGGTTACTTGCCTATTGCAGAGACGGAAAGAAACAGGGCGATCACAACGCTGGAGACAGAATCTGCAAAACGCAAACAAACCCAACTGTTCATCGAAACCCCATACCGCAACGACAGGATGTTCAGTGCCCTGCTCGTCCAGTGCCGCCCGGAAACGCTGCTGTGCGTCGCCACCGATATCACTTTGCCCGGCGAACAAATCCAGACGCGTTCCATCGAGCAGTGGAAATCGCAGTCTATCCCGCAACTGAACAGGCGTCCGAGCCTGTTTCTGCTGCTTGGGCAAAGTTAATTTAGTTGCCCAACAAGCCGCTTTCTGGTATTAAAGCGGACTTTAATTTTTATCCCCTTGGAGAAGTGCAATGCCGGTACAGCCACACAAACCCGTCGTCCCTTACAAAGCCAAGAAGGGCGAGGCCTACATGAACCACAAGCAACTCGACCATTTCCGCCAGATCATGAACGATATCAAGGCTGGACTGGGTAAGGATATCGATCGCACCGTACACACCATGCAGGACGAGGCAACGGTATTCGCCGACCCGAATGATCGCGCCACACAAGAATCGGACATGGGCCTGGAACTGCGCAACCGCGACCGCGAACGCAAGCTAATCAAGAAAATCAATGAAATGCTCGCCAAGATTGATGCGGGTGAATATGGATACTGCGATAATTGCGGTGTCGAGATCGGCTTAAATCGGCTCGAAGCAAGGCCTACCGCCACTCTGTGTATCGACTGCAAGACCCTGGACGAGATTCGCGAAAAGCAAGTTGCAAAATAATTTTTGCAACTTGCTTTCGGTGCATACTAACCTTCAGGTTATATCGAATCAAAAACGGTAGGAGCGGGCCATGCCTGTCCTGAGCCAGTCGAAGTGGCCCGCGATAGAAGACGTGTTGGGGTCTCGTCCATGGGACGCTCCTACATGATGGGATAGCATGGAATTGGAATTATCAGGTAACTGACCGTTCGCTACCTCGAGCAGTTAAGCAAAAAAAGTCCCGCCAAAACTGGCGGGGCTTTTTTATAAGCGAACAAATTACTCGGCGGCGGGAGCGGCTCCCGGCGCAGCCAACAACGCTTTCATGCTCAGCTTCATACGTCCCTTGTCGTCCACTTCCAGCACCTTCACGCGCACGATCTGGCCTTCCTTGAGGTGGTCTGCCACGCTGACGACGCGTTCGTGGGCAATCTGGGAAATATGCAGCAGCCCGTCTTTGCCCGGCAACACATTCACCAATGCACCAAAGTCGAGCAACTTGACCACCGGACCTTCGTAAATCTTGCCGACTTCCACGTCTGCCACGATGTCCTCGATGCGCTTCCTGGCTAATTCGCCCGCTTCGCCGCTCACGCAGGCGATAGTGATATTGCCTGAGTCATCAATATCTATCGTAGTGCCGGTTTCTTCCGTCAAGGCACGAATCACCGCGCCGCCCTTGCCGATCACATCGCGGATTTTTTCCGGATTGATTTTCATCTTGATCATGCGCGGCGCAAATTCGGAAACTTCGGTACGCGCATTTGGCATGGCTTGCTTCATTAAGCCAAGAATGTGCATACGGCCTTCGCGAGCCTGGATCAAAGCAGCCTGCATGATGTCGCGCGTGATGCCGTTGATCTTGATGTCCATCTGCAAAGCGGTAATACCGGTTTCGCTGCCGGCCACCTTGAAGTCCATATCGCCCAAGTGATCTTCATCACCGAGAATATCGGTCAGCACCGCGAAGCGATTGCCTTCCTTAATAAGACCCATGGCAATACCCGCCACATGCGCCTTGAGCGGCACACCGGCATCCAGCAATGACAAGCAACCGCCGCACACCGAAGCCATCGAACTGGAGCCATTGGACTCGGTGATTTCCGATACCACGCGAATCGCGTAGCCGAAATCTTCTTCGCTGGGCAACACTGCCACCAGCGCGCGCTTGGCCAAGCGGCCATGACCAATTTCGCGACGCTTGGGCGTACCCACGCGACCGGTCTCGCCGGTGGAATACGGCGGGAAGTTGTAGTGCAGCATAAAGCGGTCGGTGTATTCGCCTTGCAGCGCGTCGATTTTCTGGGAATCGCGCATACTGCCCAAGGTCGCCACCACGATGGCTTGTGTTTCGCCGCGGGTGAACAAAGAAGAGCCGTGGGTGCGTGGCAATATGCCATTACGGATGGTGATCGGACGCACGGTACGCGTATTGCGGCCATCGATGCGCGGTTCACCGCTGAGAATTTGCCCGCGCACAATTTTGGCTTCCAGCGCGCTGAACAAATCATTAATGTGGTTCTTATGGATGGCAACTACTTCCGGCGACATTGCCGCCATCACTTTATCGTGAATCGCAGCCACCGCATCGGTGCGCGCTTGCTTGGAACGAATTGCATACGCTCGTCCAAGTTCAGCTTCGGCTATGCTGGAAATCTGCGCAATCAAGGCTTCGTCCGCGGCCGGAGCAGTCCAATCCCAGGCATCGGCACCCACCGCATCGGCCATTTCGTTGATTGCCTGAATCACGACTTGCATCTGCTCGTGACCAAACATCACCGCACCCAGCATGATTTCTTCCGACAACTGTTGCGCTTCGGATTCCACCATTTGCACAGCGCGCTCAGTACCGGCAACCACCAGATCCATTTGCGAAGTCAGCAGTTCCGTAGCGGTCGGGTTGAGCAGATATTGGCCGTTGGCATAACCCACGCGCGCCGCGCCTATCGGGCCATCGAACGGAATACCGGACAATGCCAGCGCGGCAGATGCGCCTATCATGGCCGGAATATCGGAATCAATTTCGTTATCCGAAGACATCACCGTCGCGACGATTTGCACTTCGTTGTAAAAACTTTCCGGGAACAGCGGACGCAGCGGACGATCGATCAAACGGCAGGTCAAAATTTCTTTTTCACTCGGACGGCCTTCGCGCTTGAAAAAGCCGCCGGGGATCTTGCCCGCCGCGTAAGTCCTTTCCTGATAATCCACGGTGAGCGGGAAAAAGTCTTGCTCTGGTTTGGCATCTTTTCTGCCGACCACGGTAACCAGCACCACAGTATCATCCAAACTGACCATCACCGCGCCGCTGGCTTGACGCGCGACTTCACCGGTCTCCAGCGTGAGTTGATGGTTGCCGTACGCGAATGTTTTTTTATAGTGACTCAAGATAGACCCCTCTGTGCATTGAATGTCGCGCAATCGCGACATACGTTGTGACAAGACGAAACAACACGGGCCGCATATGCGACCCGCTGGATACAAACTCTTACTTGCGGATTTCCAGGCGTTGGATCAGCGCGCGGTAGCCCGCATCGTCCTTGCTCTTGAGGTAATCGAGCAGCTTGCGACGGCGGCTCACCAAGCGCAGCAGACCGCGACGGGAATGGTGATCCTTGACATTGTCTTTGAAATGCTCGGTCAGATAAGTGATGCGTGCAGTGATCAATGCTACCTGTACCTCGGGAGAACCCGTATCGCTCTTGGCGCGTTGAAAGTCGGTAACGATTTGCGCTTTTTGCGCGGCGGTAATTGCCATTGGTTTTGCTCTCCTGAAAAAAGAGCGGCATTCTACCCTTTAACGGGGTTGTTGCTCAACCCCAATTTTTGCCCCGAACCGGTTGGTGCAGCTTGTTTTGCCACACTTGACAACAGCCTGTCAGGAGCGAGGCAACGGCCTTGCAGCAGCCCTATCCACAGGCCTCATGTGCGGCGATAGCTGCGGTCAGTTACCATAAAAGAGCATCGCTGCCGCATCCGGCACATGCACCACGGTGACGGATGTACGCCCAGTGACGGTGGGCTGCTGTATTTTGATCCGTGAAGCCGGAGTGCGCAGCTCCACGGGGTAAGCGATGGGCTGGTCGCTCCAGCCCATCCACAGGTATTCGGGAAGATAACGGACAAAGCGGTAAGAAATGCTGGGGTCGAGGTGTTGTTTCAGCTCATCGGTGCTTTCGCGATAGCCCTCTTGTGAAATTTCAACCCCCTTCAGAATGCTGGCCCCCGCAATTGCCAGCCCAGCTTCGAGCGCATTCGCTGAATTAACGTAATAAATGATGGCTGCGCCCAGTGCCGTGCCGCCCAAGCCCACTGCCAGTCCTATGCCGGTTGTGGCAGCAATCTTGCTTCCTGCAAGGGTACTACTGGCCGCCGCCTTTCCGCCGTAAGTGGAATCCAGGATCAACTCATGCAGTTCGCTCTCGCGCGCCAAGTGGCGCTCATACCATTTATCGGCATCGGGGGAAAGCTGCGGCACGATGGCAACGCCATTCCGGTCGGTAAGTGAGATGCGACTCTTTTGCCCCCGGAGTTTGAAACTGACTTGGCGCGCCGAGCGTAAGGGATAGGTCGTCAGCTCCGGGTCCCACACCGGCTCCGGTCCCGGCCCGCCCAGCACCAGAAACAAATGCGCCGGCGGCTGGTCGTGTTCCGCCAAATCCTTGGCCCAAGTGAGACTGTTGTCCATAAACCATGCCGCACGCAAATCCACCTGCGCCTCGCGCCACTCGCCGCACATGGCCCACAACGCCGCCAAGAATAACCGCATGGCCGGATCGTCGAAGTGGCCTGCCGGACTCCAGGGCAACGTCAGCAGGCTGCCCGCCACACGCGCCTCGACGCAGGCGTCCTCATATTTCCCCTGTAGCGAATAACCCCAACTCAGCAGAAAGTGCAGCCAGATCACCTCATGTTCCGAGGCGTAATAATCCTCCGGTGTCTGCACGTAGAAAAAAGTCTTGGCTTCGCGCGAGACATGGTAGCGCACTCGGTTCTCCAGCATATCCGCCTGTCGCTGCATGAGTTTGATCTCGGGCTTGCCCTGAATCAGATTAAGATAGCCCTGCTCCATGGTGGTGATGAAATCCCCTTGCTCCGTCCGGTGCGGAAAATCAAACAGCGCTTCTGCGGTATCGCCTTGCACGAAATCGCGTTGACTTTCCTGATAATCCGATTTGGTGAGCAGCCTGTCCTGGCTGCACGCCGAAACCAGCAACAGCACCACCGGCCACAACAAACGAGGAACCATGTGAATAGACATGATGTATGGCTTACATGAACCTTGAATCAATCGAAACAATAAGCCTCTTCATATCGTACCCTGAGAAGATATTCGGCAATGCGATCGTGTATTTTGGATCTAGTGTCGCGGGATTTTTTTGTGCGGCTATTTTGTCACACGAGCGTGACTGACTTTAGCACAGCTGGTGCCGAGTCGAAATTTTACTGGGAGTTGCTTGCGGCTTGTTTTGCTACTTCGGATAACAGCCGCTCAGGGGCGAGGCGGCGACCTTGCAACAGCCCTACCCCGATAAATCCCTGCGGGCCATGCAGGCTGACCTTGCCATCTGGCAAGCCGGTGTCCAGCCCCAGCCGTTGCCCTTGCGCCAGGCGTTTGATTTGCTCGGCATCCAATTGCAACCTGGGCATGTCGGGCATCAGGCTTTCCAGCGGCAGCACGCAGGCGGCACGCTCCTCGTCACTCATCGCTGCGAGTTGCGGCCAGTTGTAAGCGTCGCTCAAATCGAAATGGGCAATCGCGGTGCGGCGCAGGCCGATCAGATGCGCACCGCAGCCGAGTGCCGCGCCGATGTCTTCGGCGAGTGTGCGTATGTAAGTGCCTTTGCTGCAGCGCACGGTGATGTCCATCTCACAAAACCCCCTCCCCAACCCTCCCCCGCAGGGAGAGGGAGCGATTGCCCTTCCTCCCTCCGGGGGGAAGTTGGAAGGGGGGAGTTCTTCGCCGGAAAAAGAATTCAGAAGCAGCTCGTGGATCACCACGTTGCGCAGTTCGCGCTCTATGGTTTCGCCTTTGCGGATATATTCGTAGAGCGGCTTGCCCTTGTGCTTGAGCGCGCTGTGCATGGGCGGGAGTTGCTGGATTTCGCCGCGAAATTTTGCCAGTACCGCATCAACATCGGCCTGCCCGACCTCGACCGGATGTTCGGCGGTGATCTCGCCTTCGGCATCGCCGGTGGTGGTGGTTTGTCCCAGGCGCAACAAGGCGCGATAGGTTTTATCGGCATCCAGCAGAGCCATGGAAAATTTGGTTGCCTCGCCGAAACAGATCGGCAGCAGGCCGGTGGCGAGGGGATCAAGTGTGCCGGTGTGCCCGGCTTTTTCGGCTTGGAACAGGCGGCGGACTTTTTGCAGCGCGGTGTTGGAGCTTAATTCCAGTGGCTTATCGAACAACAGCACGCCATCTAGTTGGCGATAAATACGCGCCACTTACTCCTCCCCTGATAAGGGGAGGCTGGGAGGGGTTGAATTATCGGGATGTAGCTTGTCGCTGGCAACCGCCTGGTCGATGAGTTGCGACAAGTGGCTGCCGCGCTCGACGGAAGAATCGAAGACGAAATGCAATTGCGGCATGATGCGCAGCTTGATGCTGTGCGCCAACTGGCTGCGCAAAAAGCCGCTGGCGTGTTCCAGACCTTGTTGCGCTTCAGCGTGTTTGCCATCCAGACGAGTGAAAAAAACCTTGGCATGCGAATAATCGCTCGCCACTTCCACGCCGGTGATGGTCACCAGACGCACACGCGGGTCATTGATTCGAAGCCGCACCAGCTCGGCAATTTCGCGCTGCATTTGCTGGGCGATACGGTCAGTCCGGGCGAAATTGGCCATTACAGCGCGCGCGCAACCTCAACGATTTCGTAGGCTTCGAGCTTGTCGCCCACGATCAGGTCGTTGAAATTCTTTACCGACAATCCGCATTCGAAATTGGATTTAACTTCTTTTACGTCATCCTTGAAGCGTTTCAGCGAATCCAATTCACCGTCGTGGATCACCACGTCGTCGCGCAACACGCGCACCCTCGCACCGCGCTTGATCATACCTTCCAGCACGTAGCAACCGGCGATCGTGCCCACCTTGGAAACGGTGAACACCTGGCGCACTTCGACCATGCCCATGATGCTTTCCCTCTTCTCGGGAGCCAACATGCCGGACAGCGCAGCCTTGATCTCGTCCACCATCGCGTAGATGATGTTGTAGTAGCGGATGTCCACACCGGAAGATTCGGCCAGCTTGCGTGCAGCCGCATCGGCACGCGTGTTGAAGCCGATCACGATCGCCTTGGAAGCCAGCGCAAGGTTGATGTCCGACTCGGAAATCGCCCCCACGCCGCTGTGGATCAGATTGACTTTGACCTCGTTGGTGGAAAGTTTTTGCAGCGATTGAGCAATCGCTTCGGCAGAGCCCTGCACGTCGGCTTTCACGATCAGCGACAAGGTGCGCACTTCGCCTTCGGCCATTTGCTCGAACATGTTTTCCAGCTTGGCGGCTTGCTGCTTGGCGAGCTTCACGCCGCGATACTTGCCTTGACGGAACAGCGCGATTTCACGCGAACGTTTTTCATCCGCCATCACCAGCAATTCCTCACCGGCAGCGGGCACTTCAGACAGGCCTTGAATTTCGACCGGAATGGACGGCCCCGCTTCGTTAACTATCTTGCCATTTTCATCCAGCATCGCGCGCACCCGTCCGAACACCGAGCCGACCAACACCGCATCACCGCGCCGCATCGTGCCGGACTGTATCAGTACGGTAGCTACCGGCCCCTTGCCCTTATCCAGACGCGCTTCGATCACCAATCCCTTGGCATGTGTGGTGCGCGGAGCCTTCAACTCCAACACTTCGGCTTGCAACAAAACGCCTTCCAGCAATTTATCTATGCCCTGCCCGGACTTGGAGGAAACCTCGACGAACATCGAGTCGCCACCCCAATCTTCCGGCACTACGCCTTCGGCGACCAGTTCCTGTCTGACGCGTTCGACATTGGCCTCGGGCTTGTCGACCTTGGTCATTGCCACCACCATTGGCACGTTCGCAGCCCTGGCGTGTGCGATGGCTTCCCTGGTCTGCGGCATCACGCCGTCATCTGCGGCCACCACCAGAATTACGATGTCCGTCGCTTTGGCGCCGCGTGCACGCATCGCGGTAAACGCCTCGTGACCCGGAGTATCGAGGAAAGTGATCATGCCGCGCGGGGTATCGACGTGATACGCGCCTATGTGCTGGGTGATTCCGCCCGCTTCGCCTGAGGCGACACGGGTGCGGCGTATGTAATCAAGCAACGAAGTCTTGCCGTGATCCACGTGACCCATCACGGTGACGACCGGTGCGCGCGACTCCAGTACCGCATCATGATGCGTTTCGGTATCGATCAAATAGGCATCCGGATCGTCCAGCTTGGCGGCCTTGGCGATGTGCCCCATCTCTTCCACCACGATCATCGCGGTTTCCTGATCAAGCACTTGATTGATGGTCACCATCGAACCCATCTTCATCAACACCTTGATAATCTCGGCAGCCTTGATTGACATCTTCTGCGCCAATTCAGCGACAGTGATGGTTTCCGGAACAGCCACTTCATGCACGATAGGTTCGGTCGGCAAAGAGAATGCGTGTTCAGGTTCGGCGACGTGTTTGATGTGTTTGTCATGGCGCGGCGCACGCACCGGGGTTGTCCAAACACCAGTTTTTTCACCGGCTTTTACCGGGGTACGCTTCTTGTGCCCCTTTTCGTCCCACGGACTATTTTTGGCTTCAGGTTTTGGCTTTTTGCCCGGTTTGACTATCTTGTCACCGGGCTTGGATGCCGGCTTGTGCAAGGTACCTTCAGCCAGATTAACCACCGGGGCAGCCGCGACGGGTGCGACCTCTTCAACCTTTATTGCCACCGCTGCGACGGGCTGCGGTTCAGGCTCAACCGCCTTCTTGGTGGTCTTGCGTTTGCCGCGCTCTTGCTTGGCTTGCACTTCGACTGCCTGACGCGTCGCCAATTCTGCCTGCAAACGCGCTTCCTCTTCACGCGTAGCCAGTTCCTGCTCATTCACAACCTTGGCGGCTTTGCCCTTCTTGGACGCAGCCGCAGGTGCAACGGGTGCAGCAGCTTCAGCGGCAACTGTCGGGGCCACTACGCGGCGTTTGCGCACTTCCACTTGAATGGTGCGCGCGCGACCGGAGCTATCAGCCTTCTTGATTTCGGTGGTTTCGCGGCGGATCAGTGTAATTTTCTTGGCGGGTTTTTCACCGCCATGCGCTTGACGCAAATGCTCCAGCAATTTCGCCTTGTCCTTTTCCGACACCGGGTCGGATTCCTGCTCCTTGGCAATCCCTGCCGCCTTCAACTGCTCAAGCAGCAAGGCAACCGGCAATCCCAGTTCAGTCGCAAACTGCGCTACGTTCAATTTTCCCATTCCTATCCTTTAAACACCCCGTTAAGCAAACCAGGGTGCGCGTGCCGTCATAATCAATGTGTTGGCACGTTCGCCATCCATGCCGGAAAGCTCCACCAACTCATCCACATCCAAATCTGCCAATTGTTCCTGTGTCGCCACACCCTTAGCCGCCAAGGTGCGCGCGGTTTGCTCATCCATACCTTCCAGCTTGAGCAAGTCCTCGATACCGTGCTCCACTTTTTCTTCGCTGGCAATCGCCGCCGTCAACAGTGCATTGCGCGCGCGGCTGCGCAACTCATTCACGGTCGCTTCGTCGAACGATTCGATCTCCAGCATTTCTTCCAGCGGCACATACGCCACCTCTTCCAGCGTATTGAAACCTTCCTGCACCAGAATGTCAGCGACTTCTTCGTCCACATCAAGCTTTTCCATGAACACTGCGCGAGTATTGGAAAACTCTTCGTTATGTTTTTCGCTGGACTGCTCTACCGTCATGATGTTGAGTTCCCATCCGGTCAATTCACTGGCCAGGCGCACGTTCTGACCGCCGCGTCCGATCGCCTGTGCCAGATTTTCTTCCTCAACCACCACATCCATACTGTGCCGATCTTCATCCACGACGATGCTGCTCACCTCGGCGGGAGCCAGCGCGTTGATGACATAAGTGGCCGGATCTTCCGCCCAAAGAATAATATCCACACGCTCACCGGCCAGTTCGTTGGTCACGCCCTGTACGCGCGAACCGCGCATCCCCACGCAAGTACCGATGGGATCGATACGCGGATCATGCGATTGCACCGCAATCTTGGCGCGAGAACCGGGATCGCGTGCGGCACTGACGATCTCCAGCAGCTTTTCCTCGATCTCCGGCACTTCCAGCTCAAACAACTTGACCAGCAACTCAGATGAAGTTCGCGACAAAATCACTTGCGGTCCGCGCGCACTGCGATCCACACGCAACAAATGCGCCTTGACACGATCACCGACGCGCAAGTTTTCCTTGGCAATCATTTGTTCGCGCGGCAACAAGGCTTCGATCTTGCCAAATTCGATGATCGCGTTGCCGCGCTCGAGTCGTTTGACCGTTCCGGACACCAGATGCTCTTTGCGATCCATGAAGTCGGACAATACCTGCTCACGCTCGGCGTCCCGAATCTTCTGGAAAATAACCTGCTTCGCGGCTTGTGCCCCGATACGCCCGAAATCTATGGATTCCAGCGGCTCTTCGATAAACTCTCCGACTTGAATATCGGCATTGCGCTTTTGCGCTTCTTCCAGCTTGATATGCAGGTCAGGGGTCTCGAAGGTTTCGTCGTCCATCACTTCCCAGCGGCGGAAAGATTCATATTCGCCAGTATTGCGATCTATCGCCACACGCACGTCAGCTTCGTCTGCAAAACGTTTTTTAGTCGCGGAGGCCAAGGCGGATTCCAGCGCCTCGAACACAACCTCCTTGTCCACATTCTTTTCACGGGACAGCGCATCCACCAACAACAAAATTTCACGACTCATACCATTCTCCGGCTATTTGCTTGCTTCCCCCAGATTCGCATCAACCCAGATTCGCATCAACCTAGATTCGCATCAACGAGGACAAGCACTAAAAACTAAAAAGTCGGCACTAAACGCGCCTTATCCAAATTCGACAGCTCAATCGCTACCTGACTGCCATCCACATCCAGTTGCAATATCCCATCAGTCACCCCGCCTATCACGCCGACGAAATTCTTGCGTCCCGCCAGCGGCATGCGCAGCTTGAGTTGCACCTTTTCACCGGCGAATCGCACAAAGTCCGCTTCTTTCTTGAGCGGCCTGTCCAAGCCCGGCGACGAAACTTCGAGGCGGTCATAATCAACGTTCTCAACCAGAAACAGCCGCGTCAATTGATTACTCACCACTTGGCAGTCATCCACCGAGATGCCTTCCGGCATGTCGATGAACACGCGCAACAGCCCGCGCCCCGAGCGTTCAAAATCCACTAACTCATAGCCCAAGCCGCTTACAGTCATCTCGACCAGCTTCACCACATCCATAAAATTGCGACCCACAAATGAAAAACGGGCTCGAAGCCCATCTCAAAACGCGGCGCATTGTAGCAAAACTTGCCGTTAAATGGAATTAGATTAGAGGACATCTCTAGAAATTCGCTTTTCCGGGATGAAGCGCAAGAAGCCGCACAGCGAACGACGAGACATATCAGATAGATAGACGAGGAGTGAGCGAGCACGCGACGCAGCGATTCGCTCGGAAAACGAATTTATAGAGGGGTCCTAGAAAGTATCCTGGTAACGCACCGTAATCGGATACCGCCAGTCCTTGCCATAACTGCGTTCAGTGATGCGTATGCCCACCGCAGATTGGCGACGCTTGTATTCGCTGATGCGAATCAGATGCACCACCCGGCGCACATCGGCTTCCGCATAACCGCGCGCGATGATTTCCGGGATCGCGAGATTTTGTTCGACGTAGCACGCCATGATGGCATCCAGCACATCATAGGGCGGCAGACTGTCCTGGTCGGTTTGATCGGCGCGCAGTTCAGCGCTGGGCGGGCGCGTGATGATGCGCTCGGGAATCACCTGCCCCAGCGTATTGCGATAACGCGCCAGGCGATACACCAAGGTTTTGCTGACATCCTTCAACACCGCAAAACCGCCCGCCATATCGCCGTAGAGCGTGGCGTAGCCCACGGTCATTTCGGACTTGTTGCCGGTAGTCAACACCAGCGAGCCGAACTTGTTGGACAAGGCCATCAGCAAGGTGCCGCGTATGCGCGCCTGCAAGTTTTCTTCGGTGGTATCCGCAGCACGTCCGGCGAAAGTCGTTTCCAGCGTGGTCGAATAGCTCCGGAACATCGCCTCAATGGGAAATTCGTCATAACGCACGCCGAGGATTTTCACCATCTCGCGCGAGTCATCCAGACTGATTTGTGCAGTGTAGGGCGACGGCATCATCACCGCATGAACCTTGTCCGCACCCAGCGCGTCGACTGCTATCGCCAGGGTCAATGCGGAATCAATCCCGCCTGACAATCCCAACAACACGCCCGGGAAGCGGTTCTTGGTGATGTAGTCCCGCACGCCAAGACACAGGGCGCGATAGACGCTGGCCTCTTCGCCCAATTCCGCGACCATTTCACCGACCGGTCGCAAATCATCCTGCATTTCCAGCATCAGCATGGTGTCTTCAAAAGATGCGCCCTGTGCGGTCAACACACCGTTACGATCCATGGCGAACGAGCCGCCATCAAAAATCAACTCGTCCTGACCGCCGACCAGGTTGGCATAGACCACCGCCATGCCAGTCTCCGCAATCCGCTCGCGAATGACGTGATGGCGAGATTCATGCTTATCAATGGCATAAGGCGATGCATTCAGCACCAGCAGCACTTGCGCACCGGCATCACGTGCGTGATGCGCGGTCTCACGCTCCCAAACATCGGCACAGATATTCAGAGCAAAACGGATACCTTCAATTTCAAACACACAAGGTTTTCTGCCGTGATCGAAATAACGCTCCTCGTCGAACACCGAATAATTCGGCAGTTCATGCTTGAGATAAGTCGCGGCAATCACACCATCCCGAAGCAGCGAAGCAGCGTTGTAGCGTTTTCCGTCCCGTTCATGCGGATGTCCCACCACCACGGCGATGCCCGAAATCTTTCCGGCGAGGTCATCCAGTGCCTGCGCACACGCCTGGTAAAAGCCATCACGCAGCAGCAAATCTTCGGGCGGATAACCGCACAGACTGAGCTCAGGTGTCAGTAATAATTGCGCATCCTGTTGCCTGGCCTGTTCGGCATATTGTAAAATCTTTGCAACATTTCCCGCCAGATCGCCTAATACACAGTTGATTTGCGCGATTGCCAGTTTCATCGTTGTGCTGAAAAAATATTAAGGATGTGTATCTTACCATCGTGATACACGCTTGTTATGAGCAAAAAAAGCGGGCTGTTTCCAGCCCGCTTTTGCAAGATGCGAGAGAACGCTACTCAGTCCCGCGCATTTTTTTCTTCATTTATCACTTTGCGTGCAATAGTTGTCTTTCAATTTCGGCTACCCAAAAGTGTTTAATCTAGATCACTCTCTTTTTCTTCACTTTCATCAAGGGGCTCCGCCCCTAATAAACGCTGTGCCGCCTCGCTCGGCAAAGCTTCCACCGACTTTAGTTTGCGCGCCATTTGGCGACTACGAGTTTCGGCCATCTCAATATTTTTCGCGGCGCGTTCCAACGTTGTCTTAGTCGCTGCCAGCACATCTCCAAACTTGCCAAATTCGGTTTTGACCGCACCCAGGACTTGCCACACTTCGGATGTGCGCTTTTCAAGTGCGAGGGTGCGGAAACCCATTTGCAGACTATTCAACAAAGCCGATAAGGTGGAAGGACCAGCGATGCTAACGCGGTTCACGCGCTGCAGTTCATCTTGTAGCCCAGGGCGGCGTATCACCTCGGCGTACAAGCCTTCGGTCGGCAGAAATAGAATCGCAAAATCGGTGGTCAGCGGCGGGGATAGGTATTTCTCGGCAATCTTCTTGGCCTCAAGACGCACAGCGCGTTCCAACTCACGGCCTGCCACCGCGACGCCATCCGCATCAGCGCGATCAGCCGCTTCGGCTAAGCGCTCGTATTGTTCTTTCGGAAACTTCGCATCAATCGGCATCCATACCGGAGTCAGGCCATTGTCCGTGCCAGGTAGCTTGATCGCAAACTCGACGCGTTCACCCGTACCCGGCACGGTTTCCACATTTTTTGCATATTGCTCAGGGGTGAGTATTTGTTCCAGCAGCATCTCCAACTGCACCTCACCCCAAGTTCCGCGGGTCTTGACGTTGGTCAATACCCTCTTCAAGTCACCTACCCCGATCGCCAATTGCTGCATCTCGCCCAAGCCTTGATGCACTTTTTCCAAACGGTCGGAAACCAGCTTGAAAGATTCGCCCAGTCGTTGTTCCAGCGTCGCATGCAGCTTCTCATCGACCGTCTTACGCATCTCTTCGAGCCGCGTTCCATTGTCGGTTTGCAAGTCTTTTATTTTTGATTCCAGCGTCGCACGCACTGCTTCCATGCGTTGTGCATTCGATTCCGTCAAGGTGGTCAAAGTCTGGTTCAGGGTGTCACCAAAGCGTTGGAGGGCGCTCGCTTGTTCTTCCCGGCCGGTTTGCGCTTGCAGCATAATTGCTTGCCGCATCGACTCAAGCTGCTCAGCCAGCATTTGCTGCAATTGTGCGAAGTTGCCGGTCAATTCTTGCCGTGTACTTTGAGCTGTGGTTTGCACCTGCTCCCGCAATTCTCGCTCACTGCGTTCGCTGATTTGTTGTTGATGTTGCTGCAAATCTGTTTGAAGTTTTGCCAGTTGTGGCGTTACATCCGCTCTCCGCCCCCGTAACAGAGCGATAATCTGCAAGATGATGATTGCTGCAACGAGCAGCAGAATAAATTCGATTTGCGTCATGAAATATCTCGTTATCCGGAACACCATAAAAAACGCCGTGCAGTATAGCACTGCACGGCGTTCATTCCTTTAGCATGGCGCTTTAATTACAGGCCGCGTCCCTGGCGTTTGCGTTCAATTTCAGTCAGGAAACGTTTACGGACACGAATCGATAGTGGCGTGATTTCAACCAATTCATCATCGTCAATAAACTCCACCGCTGATTCCAGCGTCAGGCGCACCGGCGGCGTCAAACGCACCGCTTCATCCGTGCCTGAGGCGCGCACGTTAGTCAGCTGCTTGCCCTTGATCGGATTGACGATCAGATCGTTGTCGCGACTGTGAATGCCGATAATCATGCCTTCGTACAACTTATCGCCAGGAACAACAATCATACGACCGCGATCTTCCAGCTTCCACAATGCGTAAGCCACCGCATCACCTTTCTCGGAAGAAATCAGCACGCCGTTACGGCGACCCGGCATCTCGCCTTTGACCGGTGCATAGTCATCGAACACGTGCGCCATGATGCCGGTACCGCGTGTCATGGTCATGAATTCAGACTGGAAGCCGATCAGGCCGCGTGCCGGAATGCGGTATTCGAGGCGCACACGACCATGACCATCCGGCTGCATGTCCTGCAGGTCGCCGCGTCGGCGCCCCAACTCTTCCATCACCGCACCCTGGTTCGCGTCTTCGACGTCCACGGTCAGCACTTCAAACGGTTCACATTTCTCGCCGTTGATTTCACGATACACCACGCGCGGCTTGCCAACGCCCATTTCAAAACCTTCACGGCGCATATTTTCCAGCAAGATCGTCAAATGCAACTCACCGCGACCGGCTAACAGGAACACATCGGTGTTGTCCGTTTCTTCGACACGCAACGCCACGTTCACCAACAACTCCTTGTTCAGGCGGTCTCGTATCTGACGACTGGTAATGAACTTGCCTTCCTGACCACACAACGGTGAGGTGTTCACCATCATGTTCATGGTCAGGGTCGGTTCATCCACCTTGGGCATCGGCAAAGCTTCCGGCTTATTCACGTCAGCCAGCGTTACGCCGATGCCGATTTCATCTATGCCGTTGATCAACACGATGTCGCCCGCAAGAGCTTCATCCAGCGGCACGCGCTCGACACCGCGAAAGCCGAGCACCTGATTGATGCGTGCGCGCTTCGGGGGTTTATCGCCACTCATCACCATCACATCCTGGCCGGGCTTGACGCGACCGCGGCGCACGCGACCCACGCCGATGCGGCCAACGAAGCTGGAATAATCCAGCGCGGAAATTTGCAATTGCAGCGGCGCGTCCACATCGGTATCCGGTGCCGGAACGTTCTTTAGCACTGCGTCGAACAGTGGGCGCATGTCCGTGCTGGGCTTGGCCAGATCCAGCGTGGCATAGCCGTTCAATGCGGAGGCATACACCACCGGGAAGTCCAGTTGATCTTCAGTCGCGCCCAGTTTGTCGAACAAGTCGAAAGTCTGGCTGATCACCCAATCGGAGCGGGCTCCGTCGCGATCCACCTTGTTGATCACCACGATGGGACGCAAGCCCAATGCCAGCGCCTTCTTGGTAACGAAACGCGTTTGCGGCATCGGGCCTTCTACCGCATCCACCAGCAGCAACACGCCGTCCACCATACCCAGCACGCGCTCCACTTCACCGCCGAAATCGGCGTGACCGGGCGTGTCCACGATATTGATATGCACACCTTCGTAATCCACCGCGCAGTTCTTCGCCAGAATGGTGATGCCGCGCTCTCTTTCCAGATCGTTGCTATCCATCACGCGTTCGGCGATATGTTTATAGGAAGCAAAAGAACCCGCCTGACTGAGCAGCTTGTCCACCAGAGTGGTCTTGCCGTGGTCAACGTGGGCGATGATGGCGATATTGCGGAGTTGGCGGGACATGGATGCAGCCTTGCTAATCAAAAGGGGGCGCATTCTATCACAATGCCACCTCACAACTACTGCGCTTGGTGATACTTCATCGAAAAGCGGCTCAAAATCCGGGGGCACGAAGCGCCAGATATAAAATACACTCCGGTTTTTCGCCGCTCTTTTCCTCGTGTCACAGAACAACCGCTCGTAGCCGAGGTGAGATTCAGTGGATGTGGCAATCGCAGCCAGTCATGCGCTGAAATCTGATAGGATTCGCCGCTAAGCGTTGCAACAGTTAACTATAAAAAGATTAAGACGCTGCCTCCTCAAACTTCTCTGTGAAAAAAGTAATTGCCCGTGAGCAATAGCGAAGCCTTCTCCCGTATCCTGATTGATAAGGCGCTCGAAGCGAGCGGCTGGAATCTGCTCGACCCACAACAGATTCAGTTCGAGCTGAACACTGGCAGTGGCCGTGCGGATTATTTGTTGAAGGGCAAGCGAGGCGGCGTGCTTTGTGTTCTCGAAGCCAAGCGCGAGGACATTGATCCGTATGACGCCAAGGAGCAGGCGCGTGGCTATGCGGAGAACCTGACGGCTCCGTTCATCATTCTTTCCAATGGCCGTGAGCACTGGTTCTGGAATTATGAGCGTGCCGATCAGCGCGATGCCTACCGTATTGAACGCTTGCCATCACGAGAAGACTTGGAGCGTTTACGGCTCAAGAACCTGCAACCGCCGCGCCCATTGATGAGCGAATCCATCACAGCAGACTACCTGCGTCAGTTCAAACCGGACTTGAGTGTTCGTCGCTACCAGATCAATGCGCTCGATACCGTTTCGCGGCAATTCGATGAAAACGGCATGCGGAAATTTTTGCTCGAAATGGCCACCGGCACGGGCAAGACGCTGCTGTGTGCCGCGCTCATCCGCCGCTTCTTGCAAACACGTAACGCCGAGCGCGTGCTATTTATCGTTGACCGCATCGAACTCGCCAAACAAACGCTCGAAGACTTCAACGTCGTCCTCGCCGAATACAAACCCGTCCTGTACAAAACCGCGCGGCGCAAGCCGGGCGAACTGCTCGGCTCCTGTGTCGTGGTGGCAACGCTGCAATCGTTGATGATGGATCGCCGCTACCGCGAGGAATTCACCCCGTTCTATTTCGACCTCGTAGTCAACGACGAAGCGCATCGCTCTATTTACGGCGATAGCCGCGAAGTAGTGCAATTCTTTCAGGCCACGCGCGTCGGCCTTACCGCCACGCCAAAGGCCTACCTGAAAAACATCAACGTCGAACAGTTGCAGCAGGAAAACCCAAAATCGCTTGAAGCGCGCCTGCTGCGCGACACTTACAACTACTTCGGTTGCAAGCCCGGCTTCCCGACCTACCGCTATGACATCATCGATGCAGTGAAAGACCCTGAAGGCCCGTTCCTTTGCCTGCCGAAAATCTTCGACCTGCGTTCCGACATCACCACCAAGGCGTTGGAAGAATCCGGCTGGACAGTCACCGTCAACGAGCAGGAAGAGAATTTCAAAGTTAAGGATTTGGAACGGAAGGTTTTCACTCCTGCACGCAACCGCGTCATGTGCGAAGCGTTCCTGAAAGAAGCGCAAAAAGACCCGGCGGGAAAACTCGGCAAGTCCATTGTCTTCGCCGTTAACCAGACACACGCCACCACGCTCACCAAAATCTTCAACGACCTCCAGCCCGGCATCGCCGTCACTATCACCAGCCGCATTCCGGAAGCCTCAACCATCGCCAAGGAATTCCGGGATGGCAAACGTGGCGAGCGCATCGCCATATCGGTGGACATGCTCTCCACTGGTTACAACTGCCGCGACTTACTCAATATTGGCTTGATGCGCCCGATCTTCTCGCCCACCGAATACATCCAGATCAAAGGACGCGGCACACGCCTGTATACGTTCAAGATCGGCAACACCGAATACGAAAAAAAGAATTTCTTCCTGCTCGACTTCTGTGCCGTCGCGGAATACTTCGAGGAACAGTACGACTATGCCGCGCCGCTCAAGATACCCCAAGAGCGCACGGGAAAACCTACGCGAATAGACATCGGCACAGGCAAGCCGCCGCTTACTGTAGATGAACCGGGTGGTGGCGAAGGCACGGGCGAAAAAGTCATCCCAACATGGGAAGGCGTGGATACGCTGGTCAGCGAGGAAGTGCGTATCGTCGGCCCCGATGGCGAAAAGGTTGATGTGATGACCTTTCGCGGTGGCTACGAGCGCGACATCAAGGAATTCGTCGAGCGCACGCCGGAACTTCAGTCCGCTATCGAAGCCGAGGATGACGATGCCGTCGAGACCATTGTCAACGAACATTTCTATCATCGCCCCAAGATGTATTACTCGCCGGACAAACTCGTCATTTCCTACGGTGTCCCGGCCACCACACCGGCATTCGTATATGGTGCTGTCGGAAAGAGGCCGCTGCCCACGCGCGATGCCATCGTTACCGATACCGTAGATTCCATTGCCGCACGTTTCAATTTGCGCTACAACGAACAAAAATGGCTCGATGCCACCACTCAATTGCTCGCCGAAGATTCATCCGCGCTACGCCGCTTCATGGCGAACGACATTACAATTTTCACCGCGAACCAATTCCGTACCTTGGGCGGGCTGGATGCGCTGACACGCTTCGAACAGCGCGATGCTGTTTTTGATGCGCTGCGTCAATCCACGCTCGTTCGCCAATCCATGCTTGCTGTCTAACCGTGCTTATTGATTAACCATGCTTACTGAAACCAAAACCAACGGCTCCAACTTCTTTTCATCCGGCCTACGCCAGAAGGTGGATCAACTGATGAACATCCTCTGGGCGGGCGGTGTGAACAACCCGATGGATTCCATCGAGCAATGTTCCTACCTGCTGTTCCTGCGCCTGCTCACAGAGAAGGATGAAACCCTCGCTGCGCTCGACAAAAAATATCAGCGCATCTTCTCCGGCAAATGGTCGCGCTTCGCCTGGGGCAACTTCGTCACGCTTACCGGCGACAGTCTGTTCAACGCGGTGCGCGATGCCATCGAACATCTGCACGAATTGCCCGGCCTTTCCGAAACCGGACGCACTTTGTTCAGCCGCTCCACGCTGAAAATTTATGACCGGCCCACGCTCAGAGCTGTCATCCAGGCCATCCACGAAATGGACTTGGCCGCACACGACGGGATTGATTTCAAGGGCGACATGTATGAGTACCTGCTCAGCAAACTTGCAGCCTCCGGCACCAACGGCCAGTTCCGCACCCCGCGCCACATCATCGACCTGATCGTCGCGCTGGTGAACCCTCAACCCAACCAGCGCATCTGCGACCCTGCATGCGGCACGGCGGGTTTCCTGATCTCCGCCTTCACGCACATATTGCGACAGAAGACCAAGCCCGCCGATCTCAAACGTGGCATTTGCGACGGCGCGCTGCTCAAGCCCGCGCAATGGAAATTTCTCGAAGAGCAGGCGATCACCGGTTTCGACAACGACGCCAACATGGTGAAAATCGCCATACTCAATCTCTACCTGCATCAGTTGGAAAAGGCACACATCGAAATGATGAACCCGCTCACCATCGGCTTTGCAGGTAACTATCCCGGCAAACTATATGACTGCATCCTCGCTAACCCGCCGTTCTCCGGCAAGGTGCAGGACGAGAGCATCCTCGCCGACCTCAACTACCAGCTCAACACCCGCGCCACTGAGTTGCTGTTCCTCAAGTGGTTCATAGACCACCTGGCGCCCGGCGGGCACGCCGGGGTCATCGTGCCAAACGGCGTGCTGTTCGGCTCGACCAATGCCGCGCGAACGGTTCGGAAAATCTTGTTGGATGAATGCGACCTTCAGGCAGTGGTCACAATGCCGTCCGGAATTTTCAAACCTTATGCAAGTGTTGCGACAGCCATTCTGATCTTCCAAAAAAATGGCCCAACCAAATCGGTTTGGTTTTACGAAATGACTGCTGATGGATACTCTCTCAGCGATTCCCGCACGTCAGTTAATGAAAACGACATACCAGATATTCTCCAGAAATGGCCGAACCGAGAAGAAGGCATACACTCTTTCAAGGTGAGCCGAGAAGAAATGGCCGAATATGACGACGTATTGACTCCTGGGCGTTATCGCGAAAAGTACGCCGAAATGGTTGACCACAATACACCCGTAGAAATCATTGCTGACATACTCAAATCCGAAGAACAAATTACCAAGATGTTGCACGTTCTGCAAAAGCAACTTGCCCACAAATGAAGCGACAACGCAAATCGCTTGGCGAGCTTTGTACCATCGTCAAAGGCACTTCGCCAATTTCCAAGACGCTGCCCGGCCCTTATCCATTAGTGACAACAGGGGAAGCACACAAGACCGCCGATAGTTTTCAGTTTGAAGATGAGGCTGTTTGCATCCCGCTCATTTCTTCAACCGGGCACGGCCACGCCAGCCTCAAGCGCGTTCATTACCAATCAGGAAAATTTGCGCTCGCCAATCTTCTTGCCGCTGCGTTTGTCAAAGACAGTTCAGTTCTATCCACCAAATTCTTGGCTCGCTATCTGATGTTTTCCAAGGACAGGCTCATCGTTCCGCTGATGACTGGCGCGACGAATATGAGTATCAGCATTGACCGTTTGGCAACTGTGCCCATCGAGTTTCCGCCACTGACTGAGCAGGAACGGATCGTGAAGCTGCTGGATGAAGCGGACGAGTTGCGCAAGCTGCGCACGCTAGCCGACCGCCGCAGCGCCGACCTCATCCCCGCGCTGTTCCACGAAATGTTCGGTGACCCAGCAACAAACGAGAAGGATTGGCCGAAGGGCATAATTGGTTCTTTGGTATCCGAAGTACGAGGTGGGGCAAGTCTTGAACCTGACGATTTCGTTGAAAGCGGATTTCCAATACTTCACAAAGGGGCGATCAAGCCTGCCGGTAAGATCAGAATTGATGACAAGAAGAAAACCTTTGCTCCTTTTGAATTTGCTGCAGCTAATGGAAGAAGTCGTGTCAACCGCGATTATATTGCCGTTACTTTGCGAGACTTAGCTCCAAGCGGCCCAAGCATCGGCCTTGCGGCTGACTTGCGGCATGGGCCTTTCGATGAGTATCTGCTTGCGCAAGGTGCTTACGGTTTTGTTTTAGATGAATCGCGATGCTGTCGGGAGTATTTCGTCTGGCTTTCCAATATGCCGTCATTCCGGTATGAATTGAAGCGCAATTCAGTTGGCAGCACTCAAATTCACATACGAACTCCTGTCTACTTGAAAATTCTGATCCCGCTTCCGAACTTACCGCTGCAACAAGAATTCGCGCTACGGGCCAGCGAAATCCGCGAACTGGAAGCCGCACAGGCCGCCAGTCGCCATCGCGTGGAGCATTTGTTCCAGTCCATACAGCACCGCGCGTTCAATCAGGAGTTGTGATGCTCGGCCACCTTGCGCTTGTGGCAATATGGTAGTGTTCGATTAAGCGGTATGGTTACCTGAGGGAAGGATGATTATGAGCTTAGGGTCCACGAAGAAAAAACAAAGCGCGGTCGCTCGACCGCTGGTCGTCAATCGTCTTGAAAACGTTTCGAAAGATGTGTTCAAGCAATATTTCAAACTGATCACTGAATTGGTGGGCGACTCTCCCGGAATATATGCTCTCTACGACGGCGTCGACTTGTACTATGTTGGCAAGTCGACCGAACTACGTAAGCGAGTACGACATCACTTAACGGACAGGCATTTGGCAAGTTGGACGCACTTCAGCTTGTATCTCGTCCGTAGAGAAGAGCACATCCACGAGTTTGAATCTCTCCTTGTCAGAATTGCAAACCCGAAGGGAAACCGAGTTATCCCTCGCGGAAAATCTACGGGTGTCCTTGTCAAACAGCTCAAGAGGTTGATTCAACAAAAGCAAAAAGAGGAGCTCAGCAACTTATTTCCAACTAAGAATGCTGCTGGTAGAAAAGTCCCGAAAACCTCTCAGGCAAGCCAGAGGACGATCGAAGGTTTGGTCGCGAAACGTACAGTTCTTTACAGAACTTATAAGGGCCAAGAGTACAAAGCCGCACTGAGTCCAAAGGGTGTCATAACTTATGCAGGGCAGCGCTATCAAAGCCCCACCGCCGCCGCCAAGGCAGTAATAAAGCGACCAAGCGCTGTGAACGGATGGGCGTTTTGGTACATAAAAAACTCAAGTGGTGATTGGATCAGATTGATGGACTACGAAGGTTAGGATGATTAGCTGATCTGCTTGGGTGAGGCGCGGGATCAAGTCTTGCATTAACACATTCACCCTGAAACCCAATTCGGGTCTCTCAGGTACCGCATACGCAACATTACCAACTCGGCCGTGCGTACCAGCATGACGGTTGCCATAAACGGCAGCAGCCTCCAAGGCCAACTCGGGGCTTCACTGCAAAATGCCCTCACACCACGCCCCAACACAAACTTTCGCTGGCTTTTATTTTTTCTATCCGTATAATGCGCGGCTTGTCGCCACTAAGGCGGCATTTGTTCATCGTTATCTGACCTCACTCTCGCGCGTATGCAAATCGCGCCTGTCTATAAAAACTCAGCTGTCCTTTTGGGATCTCGGAGTTTCCGGTTAGCAACGATGTTTTATGCGCCGGTTATTCTGTCTGCCCGTTTTTGACGTGTAGTTCTAACTACCAGCGCTTACCTAAGGGAACTTTATAAGTTCGTCATGCCGGATTCGATTCGGCATTCGGTTATTTTTTACCGGATGTTGGCTTGTGTCTTGCATAACGAGATGAATTCCCTTTGATTCTAAAAATAAGGAAGCAAGATGTCATTTGAAAATTTAAATTTAAACGCCGCTATTCTCAAGGCGATTGCCGAAACCGGCTACACCGAGCCTACGCCGATACAGGCGCAAGCTATTCCCGAAATCATGGCCGGTCACGACCTGATGGCTTCATCGCAAACCGGCAGCGGCAAGACCGCTGCGTTCATTCTGCCCGCGCTGAACCGTTTGGCCACGCCTTCTGCAATGCCTGGCAAAGGGCCCCGCGTGCTGGTGTTGACCCCGACCCGCGAACTGGCGCAACAAGTCTGTGATGCCGCGACCAAGTACGGCAAGAACATGCGCTTCAAGATCATCAGCATCCTGGGCGGCATGCCTTACCCGGTGCAGAACCGTTTGCTGTCCAGCCATGTGGATATTCTGGTCGCCACACCGGGTCGTTTGATCGACCATCTGGAACGTGGCCGCATCGACTTTTCGCGTCTGGAAGTGTTGATCCTGGACGAAGCGGACCGCATGCTGGACATGGGGTTTGTCGATGATGTGGAACGCATCGCCCAAGCCACGCCCAAGACGCGCCAGACCCTGTTGTTCTCCGCGACGCTCGATGGTGTGGTCGGCAACCTGGCCTCGCGTCTGCTCAAGGAACCAAAGCGTATTTCCGTTTCGGCCGCCAAGGACAAACACGAAAACATCGAACAACGCATGATGTTTGCCGATGACATGGCGCACAAGAACAAGATGCTCAGCCATCTGCTGACCGACGTGGACATGAATCAGGCACTGGTGTTCACCGCCACCAAGCGCGATGCTGATGCACTGGCCGATAAACTGTCCGCACAAGGCCTTTCGGTCGCGGCATTGCACGGCGACATGAACCAGCGCGAACGCAACCGTACCCTGCTCAACATGCGCAACGGCAACATACGCATCCTGGTCGCCACCGATGTGGCGGCGCGCGGTCTCGACGTGCGCGGCATTTCGCATGTGATCAACTTCGACCTGCCCAAATTCGCCGAAGACTACGTGCACCGCATCGGTCGTACCGGTCGCGCGGGTGCGTCCGGCATTGCCATCTCGTTCGCCTCGAATCGCGATGTGCAATTGCTGAAGCGCATCGAACGCTACACCGAGCAAAGCATCAAGATGCACACCATCGAAGGACTGGAGCCCAAGTACAAACTGCGCACCGGTGGCCCTGCTTCGGATCGTCCGCGCAGCAACAGCGGCCCGCGCCGCAGCAGCGGTGGTGGTTTCGGTGGTGGCAACAACGCCGGCTTCGGCGGCAACCGTACGGGTGGTTTCGCCGGCAACAAAACCAGCGGCGGTTTTGCCGGTAAAACCGGAAATGCTTTTCACCACAGCGCGCCGGACAGCCGTCATAGCCATACCGGGCGCTCCGAAAAACTTTCGACCGGGCACCCGCAAGCAGGTCATGGTAACTGGCACGGCCAAGCCAATGGCAACTCCACTCAAGGTCATACCGGTGCCGGGATAAATGTTTCTCATACGCTGGGTGTTGGCGGTGGTCAAGGTTTTGGCGGGCAAGGTCGCAGTCAAGGTGCAGGTCAGCCACGCAGCCAGGAGCGGAGCTTCGGCGGGCAAAACCAGAATCGCGGCGGCAACAGTGCCCCACGCCGTACTACCGCTGATCGCCCCAGCTATACACTTGGACGCGGCAACAATGGCAATACCCGTTAATCGGACTTGTTGATGCAAAAGAAAAGCACGCCTATAACCAATGACTTGGCTGTCGTTTTTGGACAGCCTAGTCAGATGGCTAGTAGTTTCATCAGGCGTGCTTTTTTATGTCAGTGACGGCTTTCGGGTAGGCAGTTAACAAGGATGAATAACCGCTACGTGCCACAAGCGGACGTTCAGCATTCGAGTTGGGTTGGCTCGCCGGTTCGGACAAATCTAGTAACTGGATTATCACTGTTCAAATTTGATATTGGCGCGCCCGAAGCGATAAATCTGGGCACTGGCAAGAGGTCGTCTTACTGCCTTGACGTTCCGCTTACAGGCAGGCAATTAACGAGGGTAAAGGACGGCTTTCGACACAAAGGGGACTGTCGACTATGGATTTAGGCTTCTCCAAAGCCGCCGCTCGCGATCCGCAGGAATCGACCCATTGCTGAAAGCCCAGTTTATTGTCCAAGCTAGGTAGTGCTGCTAAACTAAAACAATCGCATTCGTTCATGGAATCGGCTATGAAGTGTACCGCCTTGTTCTATTCCTTGCTTCTACTGGGTGGCTGTGCCACGCGAGATGTGCCGAATCCCGCTTATTACCACATGGATCAGGGCAATCTGCCTAAGCCGGATGTTGCGCTGAATATTCCCGGCCTTGGGCCTTGCACCGACAGCCCTGATCGCACGTTGCATTTAAATTCCCATGAGCCGGTGACGGTATTGACGCATGGCTGCTTCGGTTCCTCCGGTCAATTCCGTGGACTGGCGCAGGTGTTGGCCTTCCAAGGGCAGCAGACGGCTTGCTTCACTTATGATGATCGTGCCGCGCTCACCCAAAGTGCGATCGAGATGCGCAATGCGGTGAATCAACTTGCTGAGCAAACACAGATTCCCCAACTCACGGTGATCGGTCATAGCCAAGGTGCTTTGGTCGCACGCAAGTCATTTACTGAGTTGCCTGTGCAGCCGCCCAAGCATCAGCCGGAGCTACGATTGGTGACGATTTCGGGGCCATTTGATGGCATCGCTTCTGCAAAAACTTGTGGCAAGACATGGTTGAGTTGGGTTTCGGTCGGATTATTGCCGCTGAGTTGTTATGTGGTGACGGGTGCCAAGTGGATGGACATCACTTATTCATCGCGCTTTATTCGCGAACCGGGGGTCCTGATTCCTGAGGTGGGCAGTTATCTGAAAATTGATACAGATGAAACTGGCACCTGTCGGCGCGAGCAAGACGGACGCTGCCTCGAAAGCGATTATGTGTTCTCATTGTCAGAGCAACATAATCCTTTGGTGGAAGCCGATGCGCGAGCAAGCCGAGTGCTTGTACGCGCCGGGCATGTGGAGATCGTTGGCGACAAACGGTTGGCTCCGACCAAGCTGATTGCGGTTCTTCAGCAGCAGGGGGTGATTCGTCCGTCTGCGCCGGAACGATTGTCTGCTTTCAAGCAGATGCTGGCGCGGGTGTATCAGGATGATACGATGTTGAAGCAATAACCCCTTGCAACGTTGATAAACTGACTTTATCAAGTTGCCTTCAATATCCCTCTCTGCGATTGCGCTGGATATTAGCACTATCTTTTGAGTTGCCCGGAACCAATTGGCAACATGCAGCCCTTGGCACACACCTGCGGGTCATTCTGTCATATTCGACGTAGAAAAGCAGCCGGTCGCGAAAGTCGCCTAATGGCACATTCCTGCCATTCACCAAGTTCCGCTTTGGGGCGCCCGGAGCGATTCGAACGCCTGACCCCTTAGTTCGTAGAATCCGCAACTTTGTAACTTATGTAAACCAATTTGGCTCTGACGCGTTATTGGAGATGTATGACATTCAGTCATACGCTATATCTGTTAGGTTGGCATACCTGACTGTCTAAATATTTCCGCAACACCATCCTGTTAATGTAGTTCTTTGGTTCGGCAATTTGCTGCCAAGCAGCATTTGTGGATCCATGTGGAAGGTGATTGCAAACACGCAAAAGAGGAAATGAAATGTCGTTAGTGATAGATACGCTGCGCACCTCAACAGTTACCGATGAGTTGAGTGATGCTGAAGTGCAAGTTATCGAGGGATTGTTTGATGTTCAGGAATATAAATCTGGCGAGGTCATAGTCCAGCCGGGAGATGCACGACCGGATAATTTGTATGTTCTTGCATATGGAGATATTGAGGTAAAGATCGAAAGTGATGATGGAGAATCCATCATTCATGTGCTTAAGCCCGGTGATCTGGCAGGTATGATTACATTTGTTGGTGGTGCCGCTACGCAGATCAGTGCAACGCTTTACGCAGTGGGTGCTACCAAAGTATTGAGCTTGGAACGGGACAAGTTTGAAAGCTTGATCAACTCCCATCCGATGATCATATATCGTGTCATGCGGGGCGTGGCGCGTAACATGCATGGTATCGTGAGGCGCGCGAATAGCCAATCTACAGAGCTAAGAAATTACATTTACCGTGCCAACGGACGCTACTAAATATACGCGCAGAAATATTCGCAAAGCGAGTCTTCAAACAACCTGTCAGCCTGCCTAAAAGTAATTCCCTGGTTCTTCTTTGTTTGACCGGATTTAATTATTTCCAGATGTACGATGGCATGCTTCAGTTGTACTGAGCATGAAGGCGCATACTATTTTCCGGCTAGGCGAAAGCTTTCATCCTTAGCATTCATCGTCTGCTTCGGAAGCGGCAGTTCACAAGCATCGCCCATCCCCACTGCATACCAATTCTGCAATCAACCCGTGTTGACGAGTCCGTTTTGGGTAGAGCAATGCCTGACACCAGTCAGCCACCGAGTGACCTGAATAAATTGACCTGATCGTAAAGCTCAGATGGCTGCTTTCAGGATGGCTATTACGTTGAACAAATTTCAGCTCGGTGCCAATTGCAGTCATTCGAAAATGTTACCGTTAGCGGACGAGAATGTGCTCCAAAGCAGACGACCCAGCAATTTCCATATAACTGATGCATCCATGCGGCGCGTGCTGCAAATTAAAAAGTTGGGCTCGCCCAGCTTGATGCATGAGCGAAACTACAACCTTAGAAGTTGTAAACCACACCCAAAGATAAGGATGTTGCCTTCATAGGGGGAAAAATATTGTCGAACTTTCCATAGTTGTCGTACATCGCACGCACGCTGACTTGTGAATTGACGTTAAATTGCGCGCCGAAACCGATCAACAAGTCGCTTTGCGAATAGCTAGAAGCTCCTCCAGATGCGTCAGAATAATCTTCGACGTTACTGGCCAGCCCCAACTTGCCAATCAGGTCGAATTGTGGACTTAGCGGCAAGCTGCCCACGGCCGCAACCTGGAACGAAGAGGCGGAGATGGTAGCAGGACCAAAAGTGGGATCTATCGTATTGGAATCACCAAACATGGAATAACCCAGTTCGACAGCAAATACCGGGCTGAAATGGAAGCCACCCGCGATGCGGATAACGTTTGGATTAGACCAGCCAGGCAAGCCACTGTAAGTGGCCGAACCAAAATCGCCAGCAACATAAAATTTTCCCGTGTTGTCAGCCAGGGCGGGAGTGGCAATAAAAGCAGACAGCAGCGTAGCAATAACGATTTTCTTCATGATTTGCTTCCTCCAATGGGCTACACAAAAAACGTCTTACGTGATGCAAACAATGGCACACACATTACTTCCCCACTCCAAGCGGGCCAATTCGAACCGGCTCCTTATAATTGCTATTGCAATGGTTGATGTCTCAAGTTGCCACTACGCCGACGTGCCGGAATAGACGGCACCGGGCGGGATACGGGCGCCGCGCTGTAAGCGTGCGGAGTTGGGCGACCACCATAGTCCGGACGGTAGTTACCATCTCGATAAGGCCCTACATTGTAGCCAGATCCCCATCCACCATAGTAGTCCCCATAGGGCTCGTAGTAATCCACCCCGACGCCCACGTCACCGTTGTATCCGTATCCATCACCAGGTACAACACAGCCGGACGACAGGACCGTGAACAACCCGAGCACTAAAGCGATCGCTGACCAGCGTACGAGTAAGGTATTCATTTGGTCACCTCTTTGCTCTCAGTGTCCGGCCATTCAAGCAGACCGAAGGGTGCCCCCTGCGGATCGGCGACGATTGCGACCTTGCCGCCATGGCGATCAACCCGCGGCTCGACCAGCACGCGGCCACCGAGCGCCACGAGCTTTGCAGTCATCTTGACCGCATCCTCGACGCGTACGAAATTGAGCCAGTGGGGATGCATATTGGGCCTATTCGCAGGCAGCGTATTCGCGCTCGCGCGAGCATAGTTGTCGGACGCGAGCATGAGATGTTGAGCGCCTTCGTCAGCAGGCAATTCGTAGACTTCGTAGTCGAATAGCGCCTGGTAGAAAGCGGCATCGTCGTCCGGATCAGTCGTGATCAACGAGCTCCAAATCCATTCTCCGGGTGCGGCCAGGACATCGGGCGGATCGCCACTACTGGAAGCGAGTACCGCAAAAATGGCCCCCTGCGGATCCGCGAAGACTGCTTCCCGGCCACGGTCAGGGATGCTATGCGGCTCAAACAGCACCTTCGCGCCATGTTGTAACGCAATCTCTTTTGCCGCGTCGACATCTTTCACGGCGATGAAGCTCAGCCACGCCGGCTGCCGATGCTTGCCCGCCAGTACATCCCTGTGAATCAGTCCTGCAACCGGACGACCGTCGAGAGATGCCTCGGCGTATTCTGTCCCACCGGCCTGAATATCGCGAAATGTCCAGCCAAACAATCCCGCATAAAATTGCTTGGCGGCGGCGAGATCCGGCGTCACCAGTTCAACAAAGATCACCTTGCCGACGTGATGCTCTTGACTGGATGGCTCAATAATAGCTGGCAACTGGAGCGGGGAGGCCATCACAGGCGCCGCACCCGCAATGCCGAAAAGCGCGGCGAACAATGCCTGCTTAAGAAAATATCGGGTTCGATAGGGCTGCATCCTGCGCGGCCTGGTCATGTTTGGTGGGATAGAATCAATGTGGTATGAGCTGCATTTCGGATGCATGGTGATCTCCATGTAATTGTCCATGTAAAAAATGATATACACATGCAGTTCGCCCGACTGTGCGCTAACACACTCAGGGGGTTTCTGAACAACCAGCATTAAGCTGCGATGCCTGATGCAAGCCAACAAAACAGCCCTTAGTGTCTCTACATACAAAATACTTCCGCCGCTGGCGCGCCAAATCGTCATACCGCGATACCGTTCGCCACGCTGCGGTCTGCGCCACTGAAAAACACCCTGCTTCCGGGTGAGGTGAATACTAATAGGGCAGTTTGAAGCGCTGTTGATACAAGACTGATTGAAATTGAGGCGGAAACCGAATGGCAGCTTCGGAGCAAATTGAAGGAGGGTTTGTGTCGGCTGCTGCCCGTGACCACCGTCTGCTTTAAGGCGATGCAAATAGTTACAGATACTTTTTCATGCGCGCCAGCACAGTCTCACGCGGAAACAAAGCCAGCACGGCATCCACTGATGGGGTGTGAGTTTGCCCGACCAGCATCACGCGCAACGGCATCGCCAGCTTGGGCATCTTCAAATTGTGTTTGGCCAACAATTCCTTTATCAGTGCGGCCAGCGCGGGCGCTTCCCATGCAACATCGGCAAACCGTTCGGCGAGTTCGCGCAACGCGGGCAGCACTTCTGGCACAAGGTGCGCATCGAGTAATTCCTGCTCAGCATGCACTTCGATATAAAACACCTCCGCCTCGTCCGCCAATTCGAGCAAGGTTGCGACACGCTCTTTATACAAGACAATCACCGCCTCCAGTTGCGGTGTGTCATTCATCTTTACGCCGCGCTCCACCAGATGTTTGCGCACTAGCTCGCCCAAACGTGTGTTGTCAGCCAGCTTGATGTAATGCTGGTTCAGCCAGCGCAATTTTTCCGGATTGAATTGCGCTGCCGATTTGCTGATGTGACGCAAATCGAACCACGCGATAAATTCCTGCATGGAGAAGATTTCTTCATCGCCATGCGACCAACCCAAACGCGCCAGGTAATTGATCAGCGCTTCCGGCAAAAAGCCATCCTCGGCATATTGCATCACGCTCACCGCGCCATGCCGCTTGGACAAACGCTCGCCGTCGCTGCCCAAAATCATCGGCACATGGGCATATTGCGGCAGCGCCGCGCCCAATGCATTGAGGATGTTGATCTGGCGCGGCGTGTTGTTGACGTGATCGTCGCCGCGAATGACTTGGGTGATGCCCATATCCAGGTCGTCCACCACCACGCAGAAATTGTAAGTCGGCGTGCCATCGGCACGCGCGATAATCAAATCATCAAGCTCGCTGTTCTCGAAAACGATCTTGCCCTTGACCATATCGTTCCACGCCGCTACGCCATGCAGCGGATTCTTGAAACGCACCACCGGTTTGATGCCCTCTGGCGGAGCCGGCAGAACCTTGCCCTGCTCCGGCCGCCAATGTCCATCGTAGCGCGGCTTCTCACCGCGCGCACGCTGCGCCTCGCGGATCGCATCCAGCCCCGCAGGCGAGGTATAGCAGTAATACGCCTTGCCTTCGTCCAGCATCTGCTGCAACACTTCCTTGTAACGATCCATACGTTGCATCTGGTAAAACGGGCCTTCGTCATAATCCAGATTCAACCAGGACATCCCGTCCAGAATCGCCTGCATCGATTCCTGCGTGGAACGTTCCAGATCGGTATCTTCGATACGTAAAATGAAGGTGCCGCCCAACTTGCGCGCATACGCCCAGGAGAACAAAGCGGTGCGAGCGCCGCCGATGTGGAGGTAGCCGGTAGGGCTGGGAGCAAAACGAGTACGAATGACCATAAGTTGAACAGGGAAGGCAAACAATGAGGCGCGCATTTTACGGGCTTTGCGCATTGCGCGCACAAAGTTGTGACTGTGGTCATTGACCAAGGCAATCGCGTTGTGCTCTAATCCGCGCCCTCTTCAGGGCGGTTAGCTCAGCGGTAGAGCACTGCCTTCACACGGCAGGGGTCACTGGTTCGAACCCAGTACCGCCCACCAATAAACATTAGGCAAACAAAAAGCCCGACACTTTCGTGCCGGGCTTTTTTGCCAACTCAAGAACCGATTAAGGTGCCTGGATGTTGGATGCTTGCTTGCCCTTAGGGCCTTGTGTCACTTCAAAGGTGACCTTCTGGCCTTCTTTGAGTGACTTGAAACCGCTCATGTTGATCGCGGAAAAGTGCGCGAACAAATCTTCGCTGCCATCATCGGGAGTGACAAAACCAAAACCCTTTGAGTCATTGAACCATTTAACTGTACCTGTTGCCACGTGTATATCTCCTGCTAAAAAAACGGGGAAAGCCCCCGCAAAACTATTTGAATCGAAGATTGCACATGGAAAACCAGTACTGCAAAAACTTTGAATCAAATACCAAGGTGCCTTGTACGCTGGTTTAGGTGGTATCGTCAAGGTAAATTATTAATACATTTACCAGAATCAGTTAAGATTTCAAGGTTAACCTCTTAGAGTTTTCCGAGAATGGACGTAATAAGTCTTCTTTTCCTGCTGTTGCTGGCCGCGCTTGGGTGGTTCTGGTTTGACAGCCTGCGCGCCCTCGAGATCGCCCGGAATGCGGGTAAGCGTGCCTGCGACGATGCGAATGTTCAGTTTCTCGACGACACGGTCGCCGGCATCGCGTTTGCGCTGGTGCGCGACAAGTCGGGGCGCAGGATGTTGCGCCGCACTTACCGATTCGAATTCAGCGAAACCGGCAACACGCGGCTCGAAGGCCAGTTGATCGTGCTTGGCGACAGGATCGAGTCGGTCACGATGGAACCCTATCAGATGATGCCATAAGGGGACCTCTAAAAATCCACATTTCATCCCAACTGATGGAGGGGGTTTGTGGCAACATTGTCAGGTATTTTGGAAAGCTTAATAATGAACAGGACTGGCAAATGCCCGACGCGCATCAACACATCAAAAATGGCCAACTGTTAAACTGACTCCCCCTTGATTTAATGGCATGACGGAGAAAAGACGCAATGGGAGTGTTCGGGCACTTATTCGGTCATGATGAAAAGAAGGATATGCCCGAGCTGCTACCCGCCATCGAACGGGCTGTCTCCGGGGTTGAGCCTCTGCTCAAGCAGATTAGCGGGTATCCTAATAGTTACCGCAAACCCGTCGCCATTGCGCTGGAATATGCCCACAGTCTTGCGGCCAGTGTGCCCGGCCCGGTGGTGGTCAATCGGGAATCCTACGCCAAGGATGCTTTTGTTCACGTGCTGTTTCCGGCTATGGATTCCGTTATGGAGGCGCTTTGTTCCAGCGTGGCTTTGCAGGACTATCAGCGCGACTTCCCCGCCGGTGATGAGTTATACGCTTTGATGGGTATGCGGCGCTATGAAAAGACCGTGGTGGGGATGGAGTTGTCCGGCCAGACGATACAGCGCGACGTGGTTCAAAAAGCAGTCTATTTCACCAGCCACACTATTGAGAATCCCGCGCCCAGTGAGCAACAGGCCAGGGATCAGGTTGCCTGGAGTTTTTTTGACAGTCTGGTGGGCAAGGTGAAAAAGCGGGTGGAGCTTCGCAAGCAGGACAAGCAGTCACAACTGCAGGAGAAGGATTTGCTGATGGCCCGTTTGCGCACGGCTAATGCCCAAGCCAGACCCGCGCTGGAAGAACAGTTGGCCAAGATGCTGAGCAGCATGCAAACCACCATCAGCTCGCTGGAACTAAGCAACTACATAGAAGACTTTGATGCCATACTGCTGAACCCGGAGCAATATCTTCGCTTGGTTCAAACACCAATAATTTTGGACAGCATGGGTATCAGGCGGGATAGTGGCGATGCAAGCATGGCGGGTGCGATCATATTCAACGACTTGATCGGTTTTGACCGCCGGGATTGGACGGTGACCATGGTTCATTGCAACAACATGCAAAGCGAATCATTCGCTACGCGGCTGGAACAGGCTTACCGCAAGCTTGCCATTTAGCGGTCGCTACCGCCGGACATACGGGCCGGATTTTCCAGCCCCCTGTCCATCAATTGCCGGGCCATCAATTGCAGGGACGATGCATTTAGGTTCCCTTTATCAACCGGCACGCATCTCAAGCATCAGATGATTGACCCGCTTGACGAAACCGGCCGGGTCGTCCAGTTGTCCGCCCTCTGCCAGCAATGCCTGATCGAACAGGACAGCGGCCCAATCATCGAAATACTTTTCTTCTTCCTTCAAACGCATCACCACCGGGTGGTTCGGATTGATCTCCAGGATAGGGAGGGTCGACGGAGTCTTCTGCCCGGCGGCCTTGAGCATGCGCGCCATGTTGCCGCCGATGTCATGCTCGTCGGAAACCAGGCAGGCGGGTGAATCGGTCAGGCGATGCGTGACCCTGACTTCCTTGACGCGTTTATCAAGTGTCTTTTTGATTTTCTCGATCAGTTCCTTGTGGTCATTGGCCTGCTTCTCCTGCTCCTGCTTCTCGGCTTCGTCCTCAAGCTTGCCAAGATCAAGTCCGCCTTTTGCGACGGAGACCAGCGATTTGCCGGCGAACTCGGTCAACGAGCTCACCACCCACTCGTCCACGCGATCCGAGAGCAACAGCACTTCGATACCTTTTTTACGGAACACTTCAAGATGCGGGCTGTTCCTGGCCGCATTGAAAGTTTCGGCGGTGATGTAGTAAATCTTGTCCTGCCCTGCCTTCATGCGCGCGATGTAATCGGCCAGCGAAACGATCGCTGCATCGGTATCCGCATGGGTCGAGGCGAAGCGCAACAGACCGGCGATCTTTTCCTTGTTGGCGAAATCTTCTGCCGCGCCCTCCTTCAGCACCTGGCCGAATTCACCCCAGAACTTGGCGTATTTTTCCTTTTCATTGGCCGCCAACTCTTCCAGCAGACCCAGCACCTTCTTGGTACAACCCGCGCGTATCGCCTCGATGTCTTTCGACTCCTGAAGGATCTCGCGCGACACGTTCAGCGGCAGATCGCTGGAATCGACGATGCCGCGCACGAAGCGCAGATAGGCCGGCAGCAGTTGCTCGGCATCATCCATGATGAACACACGGCGCACGTATAGCTTGATGCCATGGCGGGCATTGCGATCCCACATATCGAACGGCGCACGCGCCGGGATGTAGAGCAACTGCGTGTATTCCTGACGGCCTTCCACGCGCGCATGCGTCCATGCCAGCGGATCTTCGTAATCGTGTCCGACATGCTTGTAGAACGCCTTGTACTCGTCGTCGGAAATATCATTCCTGGAGCGCGCCCACAACGCGGAAGCCTGATTGACCGTTTCATCCTCGACGGTGATGACATGGCCACCCTCCTTCCACTCTTCTTTTTTCATGACGATGGGCTGGACGATGTGATCCGAATATTTGTGGATGATGGAACGAATCTTGTGGCCGCTGAGCAGATCATCCTGGCCGGCGCGCAGATGCAAGGTGATTTCCGTGCCGCGCGCAGGCTTATCGAGCATCTCGATGGAGAACTCCCCGCCGCCATCCGATTCCCAATACACGCCCTGGTCAGCCTGCTCTCCGGCACGACGTGTTGTGACAGCAACCTTGTCGGCCACGATAAATGAGGAATAAAAACCGACTCCGAACTGACCGATCAGGTTCGCATCCTTTTTCTGATCGCCGCTCAGTTTGGCGAAGAAATCCTGTGTGCCTGACTTCGCAATCGTGCCCAGATTATTGATAACCTCGTCGCGGCTCATGCCGATGCCGTTGTCGCTGATCGTGAGCGTTCTGGCATCCTTGTCGTAACTGACACAAATTTGCAAATCGGAATCGCTTTCGAACAGCGTGGCGTTGTGCAATGCCTCAAAGCGCAATTTGTCGCAAGCATCCGACGCGTTGGAAACCAGCTCGCGCAAGAAAATCTCGCGGTTGGAATACAGCGAATGGATCATCAATTGCAGAAGCTGTTTGACTTCTGTTTGAAACCCCATCGTCTCACGATTAGTTACAGTATTCTCGGTCATACAATATCCCTTAAGTTACGTTTACAAAGAGTGGCAAAGTTGATGGGGGCGGCCTGAAGAATTTCAAGTGGCGAATTATCATGCATCAATAATCGTTTCGCCATGAATCATTCCAGCAACCGCTGGATGCTGATATCGTGGCCCGCTGCGGTTTGTTCGGCAGCGGCAAGGAGGCGTTCATCCTGTTGTGCATCAGGCAGCTTGGCAGGCGGCATATTGGCCGCTTGGACGAATTCGTCGAGTTGCCTGTAGGGGCTGTCGCCCTTTAGAACCGGCTGCATCGCCTGAAAATACAACATGCCGTGGCGCAACGTGATCGCGAGCAAATAAGTTTCGATAGCATAGCGCTTCAATGAAGGATCGCTCACCGCCAGGCACAATGTAGCGCTGTCGCCAGACAATGCAGGCTGGGCGCGAAAGCTATGCGCGATGCGCTCAATAAAGCTGATCGCCAGATTGAGTCTGGGTGCCAGCGTGACTCGATAGTTACCGCCACGTTCGATGACCACCGGCCTCTCCAGTTGCCTCGGCTTGGTGAGACGTCCGATCAGAATGAAGGCTATCAGCAGAATAATTGCCGTTATTTCGATCATGTTTTGGAGTCGGTCTGGCTGTTAAGCGAAGCTTTGGATTTTACTGTGTTCCATCCGGGCTTGCCATCCAATCCTTGAGACAGAATCATTCGTTATGGTGATTCAATCTGACTGCCTGCGTTGGATCATATGGCCAGAAAGCCAACCGATCAAACCAACAAATCGTCGAGCCACGCCTTCCAACGCAAATATTTTCGCTGCAACGCTTGAGGGTTGCCTGCAATCGATATTCTTGCGCTTTTTCTGTGGCATGCCATTCCGGTTGCAAGCAGCGCGGCACCCTTCAGGCTGGATTCGCCCTGCGCCAGGCGATAGACATCAAAGGGTACACACTGGGCAATGCCCTGTTGCAAACAAATCAGTTCGGATAATCCTCCGGAAAGATAGACCCGCTCGATCGCGCACTCGCGGTGAAAGTCTTCCAGTATCCGCGCCACCCTGAAAATAACGGCTTCCTGCAGCAGGACTGCAATACGGCGCTGCGGAAAATATTCGACCGGTTGGGAAAATCTGATGCCCATATCACTTCTGAAATATGGTGCGCCCAGGCCGCTGGGTTCCGCCAGACAAAAAATATCGTCCAGTGCCAGATCTTCGAACCGGCACTCTCCAACCGGATAGGGGGCAAGCGCAGCGGCAATGGAGTTGAGCGTGCCTTCGATGGCAAAGTGGGCATGCTGTGCACTGTCTTGATACACCAGAGTCTGCAAATAACCATCCGGCCTAGCCTTCTGTTCCGGCAGATAGCGCACGACGAAACAGCCGGTACCGAGATTGGCCAAAGCTTCCGCTGGGTCTACGCTAACGCTGGCGATGAGCGCGGCTGACTGGTCGCCAACACTGGCTTGCAGGATCAGGCCGTTGTCCAGTTGCAGATTCAATCCTGCGGAAGCGTTGATTTGGGGCAGGATATGCGCGGGTATGCCAAACAGATCACAGAGTGCGGACGACCATTGCTGCTGACGGATGTCCATGAGCAAAGTGCGCGCCGCCATGGATGCATCGGTAACATGATGTTTGCCGCCGGTCCAGCGCCAAATCAGAAAAGTATCCAAGGTGCCAACCCGCAATTCGCCACTCTCCAGTCGTGCACGCCACTCCGGGTTGTCCTGCAACACGATGCGCAGCTTGGGAGCAAAATAATAAGGTGTCAGCGGCAATCCAGTAAGACTGCGGATAGATTTCTCGTGCGCCCGCAAAGCTTCGCAGCTGGCTGCGCCGCGATTGTCCTGCCAGGAAATGAGCGGAGTGAGCGGTTGGCCGCTGGTGCGCTCCCAGATCAAAAAAGACGAGCGTTGACTGCACAAACCCAGCGATTTGCAATCACCTGCCTGCGCAAGGCATTCGTTAAGCACTTGTTCGGCAGTCGCCGCATAGGCCAAGGCATCGCTTTCATAGCGTCCGCCAGTGACGATGATCTTCGGCGCAGGTCGTGCAACGATATTGCTGAGCACACCGTCCTGATCCAGCAACCCGGCCTTGATTGACGTGGTACCTAGGTCAAGTGCGATCGCGGAAATTTTGGAAGCTGTCATGCTTCGATACATCCGTTATGGTTCGATACCTCACCACGAACGGATGTACCCTGTGCTGAGTCTTTCGACATGATCGAGACAGGCTTGTCGAAGCATCTGCACGAACGGTAGTTTGCATTCTGCGCCCGACGTGCATCCCATCGAAAGCACCCGTTCGCCCTGAGGTATCGAAGGGTTGAATGAATTTTAGATGGGAAAGCTGGCAGATTTATGTTCATCGCTGGCGGCAGGTTTCAATTTCGCGGCCTATCGCAACCTCATCCCAGCCCATCGTGGCAGCAACGGTTTCAGCGATACGGCGCAGTGGATTTTCAGTGAACTGCGCCAGTATCAACAACGGCATGCGGCGGCGCAGCAGATCATCCAAGTGAATGACCATTTCGTTACGGGCGCAAAACAGTAAATCCGCATAAATGAAAGGCAGTGTAGGCACAATCCGTTCGGCCAAACCAGGAGCATCTGCAATGATGCTGAACACCTCGCCTACGCGTTTACCTTGGCGGCGGATAAGCCATTTGGCGCTTTCCTGATCGATGCCAAGCTGATTTGCCTGAGCGCTTGCGGCTATGGCCCACGCGGAAAAATTTTCCTCGGGTGCCCAGGGGAATCGGCGGCTCCTGGTTGCGCAAGGTTTATCCATGCCAAGTTGTGCGCACACTGTGTTGACGATGCATGCGGCATCTTCCCGGGCAGAGGTAAGTTTTCCGCCTATGGAGTAATGCACCCCATTGCTCCCGGTTTCCAATTCCCAGTCGCGGCTGACGGCTGATGGCGAGGCTTTGTCGCTGCGCTTCATCACACGCACGCCGGCATAGCTTCCGACGATGTCTGTTTCCGTCCAGGCGGTCTTGAGATAATGATTGGCTTCAGCAAGCAGATAGGCGACTTCTTCCGGCTCGACGGCGACATGGTCAAGATCGTCGCTGTATTCCGTATCGGTTGTGCCGACCAGCGTCATGCCATACCAGGGGATCAAGAAAAATACCCGGCCATCGGACTTGGCTGTCAACAGCAAGGCCTCATCAGCCAGTGCCGCAGGCATGACCAGATGTATGCCCTTGGTCAACCGGCACCACTCGCGTCCTTGCTCCGATGTTGCCGTCCATTGGCCGGTGGTGTTGACGATTTGTTTGGCATGAATCTCCACGCTGTTGTGGTTGAGTTGATCCTGAACCGTCGCGCCGCTTACCAGTCCGTTCGTTTCTATCAATCCGGTCAGCTTGCAATAGTTCACGCACATCGCTCCGGCTGCCATGGCACCCGCGATCAATTCCAGCACCAGCCGCGCATCATCGGTCTGTGCATCACCATAGGTGAAACCGCCTTTCAGACCCTCGCTATCGAGTGCGGAAAAACGTTCGGCAAAGGCCTTGCGGTCAAAGTGATGATGGGCAATGTCCGGGCCGGGAAAGCCAGCCAGAAAATCGTACAGGATCAAACCGGCCTTCAACTGTAGCGTGCCAATGCGGCTGTCCGCGTATACCGGCACACCGAAGCGCAACGGCCAAACACGATGCGGCGCCATCTCCAAAAGCATCTGTCGTTCCAATATCGCCTTCCTGACCAACTTGAAATCGTAAGTCTCAAGGTAGCGCAAGCCGCCGTGAATCAGCTTGCTGGATGCGGAAGAGGTCGCGGCGGCCCAGTCGCCCTGCTCTATGATGGCAACGCTTAAGCCGCGCAAGGCCGCGTCATAAGCAGTCCACGCTCCATAGATTCCGCCGCCGCAGACCAGCAGATCGAAGTGTCTCCCTGCCAGCAAAGAAAAATCGCGTTTCATCTATCCCTCATCTGCAGGGCTTTTTGCGGAACATCGCTGATGAGAATGTCCACTCCCAACTCCAGCGCCAGATTGATTTCCGCGTCGCTGTTGCAGGTGTAAACCGCGATGTATTTGTCCTGACCGCGCAGCAGCCCGACCATGGCGTCATCAAGGGTTGCTATGGGCAAACATAGTCCGTGCAGAAAAGGTTGCGCGGCCAAAACCTGCTCCGCATCTTTAACTGTCTGGTCAGTTTCAAAGTTGTAAACCAGCGGGAACTCGGGCGCGCATTGATGTGCATAAACCAAACTGGGGAGATTGAATGAGGAAACCATGACGGCATCGTCATTGACCGCTCCGACCATCCCCAAGGTTTGCCGAATCTTGATTTCATGGCGATAGGATAGCTCCCATTCGCGATTCTTGATTTCGATCAGCAAGCGGCAGCGTTTGCGATAGGCATCCAGAAATTCTTTCAGGCTCATGATACCTTCCGGTTTGGCTCCCGAAGAATAATGCGCGGCGAAATTCATGGCCTGCAACTGGGCATGATCGAAATCGTCGATATGCTTGCTGGGCAAGCCTACCTTGCCGAGAAACCGGTCGTGCCAGAGCACGGCAACTTCATCGCGACTGAGTTGCACGTCCGTTTCTATGCCATCGATGGCATATTCCAGCGCCTTGTCGAAAGCCGACCTGGTATTTTCCGCCGCCTCCTTATTGGCACCACGGTGGGCGAATATCATGGTTTTAGTCATGGCAGTTCATCAATGAATCGCTGCATGGAAACTTTAAGCGCTGCAAAATTCGGGTTGTACATCAGGCGCCGCAGAATACCGGCTTTAAGGTTTTCCTCAGTCAACTCACCTTGAAAATCTTGCTCGGGATGCTTGAGGCAGGCAGCGTATTTTTCCATTTCGTCCGGATAATAATGCACACAATTGGAATACTCCCCCGCCACGCCATAATGCTTGTCCTCGGGTGGTATCACGATGGCCGTATGTGCGGAACTTAATATTTTCTGCTCGGGAACTACGCTGTTCATCAATTCCAATTTGGCCGCCGGAAAACCGGGCGGAAACTTTTCCGGTTCAGTGGTGTAAAGCACCAGTTTGCTGGACGGGTGGCGCACGCGCGCCATGAATTCCAAAGTTACCGATGTTTTGACGGTCATGTCATCTGCACTGGCAGCGATGAAGACTGGAATGTCCAACTCATGCTGCTGCAACTGAGCGCTGAGCTCTTTGGTCAGCGCATACAACTGAGCAGCGGCATTCTTCGGAAAGGACTCGTACTTGTAGATGTCCAGATCGGGTTTAATGTCTACCCATCTGGCTGACGGTATCAACCAGCTATATAGCTTGTGCAAGCCAGCCAACGCAGCCCATCGCGTTATTTTGAGTGCGGGAGAAAACAAGAGCAGACCGCGCACCCGGTTGTCGCGCAGACTCTGGTAAACGCTCAGCGTGGCGCCAGTAGAGTATCCCGCCAGATAGACTTCATCAACCTCCTCGGCCAGCTTATAAGCTCCATAGGCCACGGTCTTGGCCCACTCCTGCCAGGTTACCTCAAGCAAATCCCCCGGCTGCGTACCATGACCCGGCAATAATACTGCCATGACACGAAAGCCGTTTTCCTGAAAGAACGCAGCCAGATGACGCATGGAATAAGGGGAGTCGCTCAGACCATGCGTAAGCAGCACGCCGCGACGATAAGGCTTTTCTCGGCAGAACGAAGAAGTTTCTACCCCCTCCCTAGCCCTCCCCCTGCAAGGGGGAGGGGATGGATTATTGGGCTTAAGTTCGAACGGCGCATTGCCATCGACTATTTTTTCCGGATCGGCAACACCCGATCCGGAGTGTGCCCTGCCAAGCATGTCTCGGTTGCGCGCCACATAATCCGCAAACGCCAACCGGCTGCCATTGAACTGAGAGTTCAATCCGGATGGCTGGTGCCGCGCCTCAAGCGGCGGAGTTGCCACTCTTACTCACCTGCGCATTTCGCAATAGCTGCGTCAGTCTCCAGTTTCAGGCAATCTCTTAGATCTAAATCTTTTGGTCTCTTCGTCTGTGTGCTAGTGGTCGGCTTGCTAGTGGTCTTGCCGGATTGGGATGATTTATTTGCGGTCTTGATAGTTTTAGAGAGTTTTAATGGCGGCTGAAGAGCTTGAACCGGTGTCGCGACAACCGGGGTTGCTGCAGGCGCTGGTGCTACAGGCGCAGCGATTCGAGATGGTGCTGCGGGCGGGGCGGAAACAGGCGCTATCACTTGAGCTGGTGCAACTGCTGCTTTAGGCGCAGCAACGGGTGGTTGTGCCGCAGGTGCGGCAACAGGAGCTGACCCAGGAACTGACCCAGGAGCTGACCCATGAACTGACCCAGGAACTGACCCAGGAACTGACCCAGGAACTGACCCAGGAACTGACCCAGGAACTGTCGCAGGAGCTGACGCAGGAACTGACGCAGGAGCCGAAACAGGTGGCGGCGCCACAGGCGCGGCAACACTTGGTGGTGCTTTAGGCGCTACAACAGTGTGGTTCACTTTCTGTTCCTGGGGGTACAAAAACATATATGCTCCGATACCACCGACTATGATCAGGATACCAACGGGTACCAATTTTTTGATGTTCATGTTTTTCCTTTCCCAAGCAAATCGCACAGTTCAATTAACATCGGCTGGTTCACCCGCACACGATAAACTGCATTGCCGTCGCTGGCAATGACCACCGACTAATTATTTTTCCCAAAACGCGGATTGTTTGTTGAAGCGTTGAATGGTTTTGCGCAATACACTGAGCTGATGGGACAGATCATGCGCGATCCAGCCCTTGGCCAGAACGACCGCCTCCTGATGCCCATCCAAAGCGGCATCCGCCGCCAACTCATCCAGCAAACGATGCGCCACCGCGACATCGTTGATCTGCCCGAGCACGTCTTGCACTTCGCTTAACGCGGCAAGGAAAGACCTGGCTTTCTGCTTGTCGTATAAAGCCGCAAAAAATTCCGCGCTATATCTGAGCTTCTTGGCGACAATGCGCAGCGCATGCAATTGCGCGGCATCGACGGTATGCAATTGCTGTCCGGACCGGGCGAACCGTTTGGCCAGCTTGCGCAAGCGGCTGGTCGCAAAATCTTGCGCCTGCAGCACGGTCTCTGTTTGCTGCTGCCAATATGGGCCGTTCATCCAGATGGCGAAGCGCAACAGCAAATGCTGCAATTCACGCGCCTGCGCCGCGCCGCGCAGTGCCGCATAACAAGCTGCACCTTGCCGCTCGCTGGCCGCCAGCAAAGCCTGCAAACCGCCATGCCCGCCCATCCGCGAACACATCGGCTGCACTGTCTGGGCGATGAACACATCCCATTCGCGAATACGCCCCAACGCGACGCACAGAGCTGAAATATCTTTGCTCAATTCGGCCAACTGCTCATCGGCACTGACCTTTCCAGCCATGCGCAGCACCACGCGCAAGCGGCGCAGCGCGACGCGCATCTGATGCAAATATTCGGCATCATCGCTACCCATCGCGCCACGCAGATTGTTTTGAAAATGCTGCAGACAAGACCAGATCAGCGTTTTCAGCACATCTGCCAGCGTGTCCGTCCTGGCAAGAGCCGGCGCAACGCCCTTTACCGGATGCTCGATATATCCGGACAACAGGCGATATCCCTGCTCCGCCTTGCTGACCACTTCCAGTTCGAACGGCACGATTTCCAGTATCGCCAGCGCCAACTCGAACAATTGCTGCGGGTCACCGGATTTCAATTCCAATTCCAACTCGCAAATCGGTGTGCTGTGCTGCTCGGTGCTTGCCTCGCCCTGATCCATGCACAACTCGATTTGCGCGTCCTGCCACATCAACATCCGACTGGTGCGGGAAAAATCGGTGACGAAAACCGGCTGCAATTTTTTGCGCAACGGCTGCGGCAAATGCTCTTCCCACTCCGCCGCTTGCGGCAAAGAAAAATCCAGTGCCGCACCGCTCACCGGCATTTCCCATTCGTTGCGCTGATGCAGCCCGGCCTTGACCGAACCGCCGCCCTTCAAGGTTTGCAGCCATCGCCGACCGGCATGGCGCAAACGCAACGCCATTTCGGATTTATGCAAATCAAGTTTCGGGGTGTCGTAATAGATATTGTAAAGACGGCGTGTGACCGGACGTGTTAATGAATGCGTCTTGAGCAGCGCATGCCGTTTCAACTTGGCAAGTTGCTCAGGGGCGATGCGCAATTTGAGTTCGGTTTCGACGGCCATGTCTGCCTCAGGCGAAGCGTGGAGCGTTTACTATAACAGGCTATCGAATTGTTGACCCGACATGCCTAACGGCGGGAAAGATACAATACTTGATGAGCCGCCCAGTTGTGTAAGGATGACCGGCTGGTCTGGCAGGCAGACTGAGCAGAGCAACAGGGGAAGAAGAAATATTGTTGCTGACCCCCCAATGATTCCCATGATCAACATCATCCAGGACGAGGACGACTGGCGGCCGTAGCGCGGCTGATTCAGGCGGCTTTGGTGTGCACCGGCACCGGCTTCTTCGGCCCCCCCCCGATCTCGATGCGTTCGTATTCCGCAATCACCTGCGCGCCCAGCAACAGCAGCGTGGCAGCCACTTCCAGGCTGAGCAGCACGA
>PLWV01000020.1 GCA_003153155.1 Gallionella sp. | reverse complement strand
TCAACTAATTTGGGGGAAGGTTAGCATGCCCTTCGATACATCCGTTATGGTTCGATACCTCACCACGAACGGATGTACCCTATGCTGAGTTTGTCGAAGCATCAGGGCGAACGGCTGGGTACTAAGTGAGCGGTATTGGGGTTAGCCTAGTAAGGTGGGCACTCTGCACACGCGGAAGTTGAACCCGGCAAAGGATGATGGTGGGCAGGGCTGCCCACCATCATCCTTTTGCACTTGCGTATCCCTGTCAGCAAACGTGACGACCTGCTAAAATGCGCGACGTCTCATCACTTCCCAAAACATCCATGCAACAAGTACCCGATACCATGACCGCGACCGAGCGTCGCGCCAGCATTGGCTTGGCAGGCATTTATGGCCTGCGCATGCTGGGATTGTTCATCGTCCTGCCGATCTTTGCCATTTATGCGCAACATCTGCCTGGCGGTGAGAGCCATCTGTTGATAGGCGTCGCGCTCGGGGCTTACGGATTGACCCAGGCGATTTTGCAAATCCCGGCCGGTTGGCTGTCCGACCGCTATGGGCGCAAGCCGGTGATTTACATCAGCCTGATATTGTTCGCGGTGGGCAGCTTCATCGCCGCTGATGCCAGCAACATTTACTGGATCATCATCGGGCGCGTGGTGCAGGGCGCGGGCGCGCTGAATGCGGCGGTGATGGCGCTCACTGCCGATCTCACCCGCGAAGAAGTCCGCACCAAGGCGATGGCGATGATAGGCATCACTATCGGCATCACCTTTTCGATATCGATGGTCCTTTCGCCGATGCTCAACAACGTTCTCGGCGTGCCCGGCATCTTCGCCCTGACCGGCGTGCTGGCCCTGCTGGCGATGGGGGTGGTGAAATTCGTGATACCCGATCCGGCGATCACCCGCTTCCACAGCGACACCGAAGCCAACTGGGGACATTTTGCCGAAGTGCTGCGCAACAAGGATCTGTTGCGTCTTGACTTCGGCATCTTCTCGCTGCACGCGATCCTGATGTCGGTGTTCATGCAAGTGCCGTTCGTGCTGCAGAAAGACGGGCTGGATTTGTCGCACCATTGGTATATTTATCTGCCGGTGATGCTGCTGGCGTTCGGGCTGATGGTGCCGCCCATCATCATCGCGGAAAAGAAGGCCAAGATGAAACAGATATTCATGCTGTCGATCTTTCTGGCGATGTGCGCGCAAGCTCTGCTGATGTTCGGGCAAAACAGTTTGTGGGGCGTGGCGCTGGGGCTGCTGATTTTCTTCACTTCGTTCAACGTGCTGGAAGCCACGCTGCCCTCGATGATCAGCAAGATCGCGCCGCTGGCCTCCAAAGGCACCGCGATGGGCGTATACAGCAGCGTGCAGTTCCTCGGCGCGTTCTCCGGCGCGGCGGTGGGCGGCGCGTTGATGCAGTTTGTCGGTGGCAATGCGGTGTTCGTGTTCGCGATCGCGCTGCTGCTGGTGTGGCTGATGGTCGCATCCACGATGCAGCCTCCGGCAGCGGTGAGTACCAAGCTGTATAGCTTGGAAGAAATGTCCGGTGCACAGGGTGTATTATTGCAAAAGCAACTCGCGCAAGTGCAGGGCGTGCGCGAAGCGATAGTGATCGCGGCGGAGAACATCGCCTGCCTCAAGGTGGACATGCAGGGATTCGATGAAGCGGCGGTAGACAAACTTGTGATGAAAGGAGCATGACATGTCGGTGAATAAAGTGATTCTGATAGGCCGTCTGGGCAAAGACCCGGAGACCCGTTACATGACCAGCGGCGAAGCGGTGACCAACTGCACACTGGCGACTTCCGAAAACTGGAAGGACAAGAGCGGCGAGAAGCAGGAAAAAACCGAGTGGCACAACCTGGTGTTTTATCGCCGCCTCGCCGAGATCGCCGGAGAGTATTTGAAGAAAGGCTCGCAGATTTACGTCGAGGGCAAACTGCAAACCCGCAAGTGGCAAACCAAAGAAGGGCAGGATCGCTACACCACCGAAATCGTGGTCAACGAAATGACCATGCTGGGCGGGAAGCCGTCTGGCGGTGGCAGTTTCGAAGTGGTGGAAAACAAACCTGCTGCGGCTTCATCCGGCAGCGCCGCAGCGCCTGCCAAGGCAGCACCGGCAGCGAAGGGCAGCTTCGATAATTTCGACGACGATATTCCATTCTGAAGGATACCAGTTTTAATAATGTAAATATCAGCCCAGTATTGTATGCGTATGCTGGGGTTTTTCTTTGTTCGCTGCTATGTGGTGACTGCTAAACAGAATCAGTATATACGATCAGCGGATACAATTTTCACAGCATCGGTCTTCAGCAGACTATTCATCTGTTTCGTAATGAATCTCGAGCTTCTTCATTTTCTCCCACAGATTCTTCCGGCTGATGCCGAGCGCAGTGGCTGTTTCCAGGATATGCCCGCCGTGGCTGCGCAGTATGTCCTGAATGAATTTCCTTTCGCATGCATGAAGATATTCGTTCAGTGATTCGATGCTTTGAATATGTTCTGGCAAGGCCATCGGCACTTCATCGAAGAGTAGTTCCGCAGTGAGCACATTTTGTTGGGAGAGGATACATGCGCGCTCAAGGCAATGTTTGAGCTCGCGGATGTTGCCCGGCCAGGGGTGATCCGATAATGCTTTTTCAGCCGACCGGTGCAAAGTGCGTGGGTCGGAATGCTCTGCTGACCATGTTTCGAGCAGCCGTCCAGCCAGCCACAGGATGTCCTCCTTACGTTCGCGCAAAGGCGGAATATGCAGATGGATGACGTGGATCCGATAATACAGATCTTCGCGGAACTTGCCTTCTTCCACCATTTTCTTCAGATCCTGATGCGTGGCACAAACCAGCCTGATGTCTACCGGGATCGGCGTTTCTCCGCCGACATGGACAATTTGGCGTTCCTGAATGGCACGCAGAAGTTTGACTTGCATCGTTGGCGACATTTCGCCGATCTCATCAAGGAAAAGTGTGCCGCCGATGGCCAGCTCAAAAACCCCTTTTTTGTCACGAACAGCTCCGGTGAAGGAACCCCTGACATGGCCAAACAATTCTGATTCCAGCAGAGTCTCGGTAAGCGCGCCGCAATTGACTGCGATAAAAGGAGTCACGCTGGATGGATCGTGTTGATGGTGGAGAGCCCGCGCCACCCACTCTTTGCCGACACCGGACTCGCCGGTGATCAATACAGACGTCGAGTTCTGGGCGATCCGGGGTAGCAGTGATTCAACCGTGCGCATTGCGCTGGAGATGCCCAAGCTGTTTTCACAGGCTACTGCCGGCCTAGATTCGACACACAGGCGTTTCACTGTTTCCAGGAGCGCGCGGATATCAAGCGGCTTGGTGAGATAGTCATGGGCGCCAAGTTTCAGGAGCCGCACGGCGCGATCGATTGTGCCGTAGCCCGTGGTAAAAACGAATGGGGGTAGTGTTGTTGCCGTCGCTTTCAATTGCACAAACAGGTCTTCGCCATTGATGTCAGGGAGCTGTATATCGCTGATAACAACATCGTACTTCTTGTGGGTTAGGGCCTGAATCGCGTCTCGCCCGGTCTTGAACCAATCGCATTCGAAGTCCTCCAGATCCAGACGATCCGAGAGCGCTTCGCCCATGATCGGATCGTCTTCAATCAGGCAGATACGATATAGCTTCGCGTTCACGCTGCACCTCCTAAGGGGATGTCTACGGTGAAATGCATCTGGTTATTCGACTCCCTCTTGACGCTGACGTGTCCGCCAAGTTGATGCACGATCTGATATGTGACCCATAAGCCGAGACCGTGCCCGCTTTCACCCAACGAGGAGAATGGTTCGAACAGGTGTGCGATCTGCTCGTCGGATAAAGTCTTGCCGTTGTTTTCCACGGAGAGCTGCAGTTGTTTGTTTGCGATACCGATATCGAAGTTGACTTCACCTTGTTGCGATGCCGCCTGAACTGCATTGAGCAGCAGGTTGATCAGGATCTGGCGCACGAATGTGGCAGGTAAAGCCACTTCTTCATCTATGCTGTTGTGCCAGCCGATGTGCAAGCCTTTTTTGCGGGCCATGGGTGTGATCAGGGTCAACACGTCCTCGATATCCTGTGGTGTCAGATTGCGGCTGTGTATCTTGGCTTCAACCAGCAATGCACCGACGGTGTCTTTGATCTGGGTCAGTCCGCGCTCGATCAATGTGATGGTTTTCATCGTGTGCGGATCGACATCACTATAGCATTTTAGCGTGTCGATGGCGGTGAGCATCCCGCTCAGCGGATTGTTGATTTCGTGAGCTATACCTGCCGAGAGTTGTCCCAGTGCCGCCAGACGCTCTGACTGCACCATTTTCTTTTCCAGTTCTTCCTTATCCTTGAGATATCTGAGCATCTGTGTATATGCCTCGAAAAGCCTGCCGAGTTCATCGCGATGGGCATAGAGCTCGGGATCCAGATTTTCCGGCCACTTCCTGCTGATTTCCCCCATACGCGCAGTCAGTTGCACCAGCGGCAATGCCATACGCCAACCCCAATACCAGTTAAAAGGAAGCAGGATGGCGAGAATGATGGCCCCTGCTGACAATCCTTGCCATGCGATGTGGGCAAAGCGCGGCAGGAAGACATCCTTGGGGTAGACAATGATCAGTGTGCCGAGATGTGCGATCTCATTGGCAATCGGGGTTACGTAATAATAATATTTCGAACCGGGCAGATTGATCTCCTGCGAACTGAGTTCATCCATCTGGCTGATCCGGTCTGCGAGCAAGGCATACTCCGGACTCAAGCGACGCATTTCGGTGAGCGCGGGAACAGATTTCGGGTGCACCGAGACAACAATACGCAACATATTATCGACAACCAGAATGGATTCGGCATTGACCGGGTTTGAGCCAGTTATCGTACTGTCGAGTGGTGCCGAGATGATCTCATACGCCCGTCCTATATTGTCGTGCAGGATTGCTGGAATAAGATTCGCTTTAAGCGAATAGCTCATGATCTCCGCGTCGATGTGCAGATTCTCTTTGAGATCATCATAGGCGTTAAGCATGAACGTACCCGCCACGGCCAGCTCGGTGATGATGATGAGCAGCCCTCCCCAGAGAGGGATCTTGTATCTGAAACTAAGACCCAGTATCCATTTCATAGCTTGTACATAGCGCACATCATTTATTGAACATTCTGTTTTGCCCCGAGCATATTGGAGGCAACAAAGGAATTCGAAGTAAATTGTAATATATTGATGATAATGATTTAAAAATGAATTTTGTTACCCGATGGTAACAATTTTCATATAAGTCTTTGTTGTTGTTACCAGATGGGAACATGATCTGTTTGTTTCGAGATTTTATGAAATAACAAATCTAAAGTCCTGCCCGGCATTTCACAATCAATATCGGTAATATTGTTCTGCCGATTCATGCTGATATGTAACGACAAGATGAACTCTGCGGATACATGGATATTTCGAGCATGAGTTTACGTAACATAACATCATTAATTCCTTGCAAGTCCCGTGCCTTATAGATGCTCTTAATAGATGCCAAGTCATGATTGTCATTGAGGCTTATTGATTTGTTGTGTGCATATAAATCACCTGCAACTTCTGTGCGTTATCGCACAGAACTTCACGGGCGAGAATTTCATAAGCATGCTGGCATTCCAATGGTGATTGTCTGCAATTTTATGAATAAAATTTTAATGTTACCGAAAAGTAACACGATAATACATAACGGTTCCAAATCTTGCTGAACCTTACATATTCAAATTATGGGTTGGTTTAAATGCTCGACCAGAAAAATAAGTATTAAGCATCTTAATTTGCTCACTGCCATGTATTTCAATGGTTTTATTTTCGCCTGCTTTTAAATGATCCTGATGTTGTAGCCCTGCAGTTAGTGTGCAGCAACTCTATGGCACGCCTATTGCTAAATTTGAGGTATCAACATTAAATCAATAAAACAGTTATTAAATCTTTGGAGATGAAAATGAACTACCAAGCCCCTAATAAAGAGTTGCTTAGTATTGTATGCGCCACCATGGTATTGGCCTTTTCGGTTAATATTTTCGCTGCTGTAGATGTTGATGCCGCGAAAGCATTGGCACGCGAGAACAGTTGTTTCAAGTGTCACGGTACTGATAAGGATAAAGACGGGCCGGCCTATACCAAAGTTGCCGCCAAATATCGTGGCAATGCCGATGCCGAAGCAAAATTGATTCATCATATTACATCAGGGGAAAAGGCAAAGTTTCCCGATGGGCACGAAGAGGATCACAAGAATATTAAGGGCAAAGCATCACCAGACGAAATAAAGAACCTCGTGGATTGGATACTTTCGCTCTAGCTCGTAGCAGGAGGATAATAAATGAGTCATAAAACTAAAGTGAACACCAAAATGCTGGTAGGCGCATTTTCTGGTGCTATCGTCCTTTTCTTTTCAGCTTCGTCGTTTGCTGAAAATGCGGTAATGGTTAAAGTGGATGCCGTTGCAGCGCAGAGACTGGCGCATAAAGAAAGCTGTTTCAGGTGCCACCATGTGAGTAAGAAGAAAGAAGGACCTTCTTACCAATCAGTCGCCTACAAATATAAAGGTGTCGCCGATGCGTCTGACATACTTGTTAAGCACATCACCTCCGGAACAGATCGGATCAAGCTTTCCGATGGTCATATGGAGGATCACAAGTTCACCAAAACTAAAGATATTGATCAGATCAAGAACCTCGTGGATTGGATACTTTCGCTGTAAGCATTCAGGGCTTATCCAGCTAGGCACATTTATAAGATTGGGGCGAAAAATGAATTTCTTACAAAAAAAAATGTTCTTGTGTGTATTCATCGGATGCTTTGGCTGGGTATCGGCCGCATCGGCTGAAGATATGACTGAACAACAGAACCAGGGTGCCAGTGCTGTGGCTCCGGCGCCGGTTTTGGCACCAGTCTTATCTCCAGTTCTTCCTGATATGGCGCCGGTTCCAGCACCGTTAAGTATGGCAGCCATGGCATTGAATAAAGATGCGGTCTGTACGAGGTGCCATGATGAATCTGAGACTAAACCGATTCTGGCTATCTATCAGACCAAACACGGTGTCAAGGGGGATCCCCGCACTCCCAGTTGCCAATCTTGCCACGGCGAGAGCGAAAAACATTTGCATGGAGACCCTAATCAAAAGGGGCGCGCGGCGCCTGATGTTTTGTTTGGAAGCAAAAGAGGAACATCCGGTTCATACGCACCGAGCGATGCGAAGGTACAAAATGAAGCTTGCCTCTCCTGTCACTACGGGGATACGAATCGTACCCGCTGGGTGGGCAGCGCCCACCAGGCTAGCGACTTGGCCTGTCCTTCATGCCACGAAATCCATACAGCGCATGACAAGGTTCGCGACAAGAAGACTCAAACCGAAGTCTGCTTCACTTGCCACAAGGAACAGCGCGCTGACAGCCACAAGATATCAACCCACCCGATCGATGTGGGCAAGGTCGTATGTTCTGATTGCCACAATCCACACGGTTCGGCCGGCCCAAAATTGCTCAAGAAGAATACGGTCACCGAAACCTGCTTCATGTGCCATGCAGAGAAACGCGGCCCCTTCCTCTGGGAACATCAGCCGGTGACGGAAGATTGCACCAATTGCCATACACCGCACGGTTCCAATATCACGCCACTGCTTAAATCGCGTCCCCCGTTCCTGTGTGACGAGTGCCATGACGGCCCTCACAACAGCCAATCCCCGTTTGCCGGCGTTGTTGCAGGCATCCAGGGTGGACTTACGGCAGCACCTGGTGCGGTGGTTAATCCGAGTTCTAGCGCTGCAGGTCGCGCTTGCATGAACTGTCATGTCATGGTTCACGGTTCGAATTCTCCATCGGGCGCCTTTTTGCATCGCTAAATTCAGTGAGAGGAAATTATTATGAAAGCCAATAAAGATCTTTTCGTTGCTAGCAAGCTAAGCCTTGCAGTACACGGCGCGTTGATAGCAATGATTTCCATGCCTCTGGTAGTTTTTGCTGAGGACGGTGAAGTCGCGGCTTTGACTAAGCCTGCCAACTCTGTCGAAATCGGTGTTGGCAATACATCCCAGGATTCGGCCAAATTCGGCGAGTATAACGGCCTGAACAAATCAGGTGTCTTCCCGATTGGCACCATAAACTTGCGCGGCGGCGATGCTTACAATGCCCACGAAGGAGGCAGCGGAACCAATAGCTGGTCGATCACCGGAACCGATCTCGGCACGACATCGCGCACGATCGGTGCAACAGTAGGCGATCAAGGGCAATGGAATCTGGGTATCAAATACGACGAACTGCGTCACAACATCACCGACACTTATCAAACGCCGCTGCAGGGATCGATGGGCGGGAATGCTTTTACTCTGCCTTCCAATTTTGGCGTTATCAATACAGCCTACGTCGACCCTAATCTCAAAGGCGGCGCGCAAGCTCTGACGCCCACGCAGCTATCGGCCTTCCACACGGAGGATGTTCACTCGGACCGCAAAAATACCAGCTTCACTGCGGGATATAACTTCAACCCGCAATGGGGCGTTAAATTTGATTTCAACCGGCTCGACCAGAGCGGTGCGAAACTGATGATGGCAAGTACCGATGCGGCTGCGGCGCTATCCGGACCTGGCGGAAGTACCTGGGGTGTCGAGAAGATGTTGATGTTGATGAATCCCACCAACTACAAGACCGACACTTTCAATCTGGATCTCAACTGGAAAGGAGACAAGAGTTTCCTCACTGCGGGATATTTGGGTTCGTTCTTCCGTGATAGATACAACAGTGTGACCTTCCCAAATCCGTACGCCTCGACAAATGCAGGGACACCGGCCATGGGTGATACTTCGGTGCCTTTCCCGATAGATACCCTCAGCACCATGCCCAGCAACGATTTCCACCAGCTCAATCTGTCCGGGGGTTATGCCTTGACGTCCGCCACGAAAGTGGCGGGGGGATTGTCTTACGGCCGCAACACGCAGAACGAGGCCTATCCGTTTGCCATGTTGCAAGTGCCCGGTGGGGTTGATGGAGCGACGGCGTTACCGATGGGAGGGGGCGTGCCGCCGCAGGCTTCTCTCAATGCGCTGGTCGTGTCTACCCACGCAGATTTCAAGCTGACCAATCAGACCAGCCAGGACTTGGTGCTGAGCGCCGGGCTTAAATATAACGAGCGAAACAACAAGACGGCGTCGAACACTTATGCTTTCATCGATCTCGGCGGAAAAAATCGGACAGCGGTGAGCACGCCGATGAGCAACAGGAAAACGCAAGTAGAACTGGCCGGTGATTATCGCTTGAACCAGAGCAATCGCTTGCACCTGGCCTACGAGTATGAAGCTGTCAGGCGCTGGTGCAATGATCCCCTGGCCAACTCCACTCAAGGAGTGGCACCTCTGCGCACAGGAGTGGCACCCGGCGTCAGCGGTTCCTGTGTCCAGATTCCTGTAAACACCGAGAACAAGCTCGTGGCCGGCTACAAGCTGAAGATCAGCGAGGCGGTCAACTTCAATGCCGGCTATAGTTACGCGAAGCGCAACTCGACCGTTAACACGGCCTACTATAACCCGATGCAGGCTGATGGAGAGGGCTATAATTATTATGGGTACAGGGCCTTCTTTGATGCGTCACGCAAAGAGCAAATGCTGAAAGCCGGTGTCAATTGGGATGCGAGCGACAAGTTAAGCATGGGTCTGAATGGCCGTTACGTCGATGACAAATACGGCGATTCGCAGTTGGGTGTGCAAAATGGCAATACCTGGAGCGCGAATCTGGATGCCACTTATAGTTATATCGAGAAAGGCTCGATTTCCGCATACATGACCCAGGAGCACCGGCAGCGCTTTCTGTTGAATCAACAGGCGAACACCACCGCCAATGCCACCAGGCTTGCAGTGCCGGTTGGAAGTACCTGGTCCAACAAGCTGAAAGATGATGAGTCTACCATTGGCCTTGGCGTCAAGCAGGGCGGATTGATGAGCGGCAAGCTTGAACTCGCCGGGGATCTGACCTATACGCTGGCCAAGTCGGGCTATGACACAGAGCTCAACTACACCGGAACCACATTAACACCGAATTTCTGGACTTGCAGTTCCACCGGATTGTTGTCCTGCGGCAGTACGCCGGATATCAAGAACGAGACGGTGACACTGAAAATCACCGGCAACTATCAGGTCGACAAGACCAGCAAAGTTACTTTGGGTTATATGTTCCAGAAGCTGAAGAGCGACGACTATTACTACAACTTCTACCAGAATGGTGACACGGGTACCGGTAATTTGCCGACCAACCAGCAATCCGGCAGCTATGTTGTGAATGTGATAGTCGCTTCTTACAGTTACATGTTCTAACCGGTTCTTTGCAGAGCTGAGGAAAATCGGGGTATGACTTTTACGTCCCCGATTTTTTCTGGCCTGGCACAGGATGATTCAAGTGATCCAAATATGACCGAACGGAGAAATGCATGGATGGCAAACCTGGTGTTCTGAAACGTACGTGGACTTTCCTGAAGCAGCCGAGCGCGAAATATTCCTTGATCGGGATTGCCAGTGTTTCCTTCATCGCCGGCATCATCTTCTGGGGCGGGTTCAATACCGGGATGGAAGCAACGAACAGGCTGGAGTTCTGTATTGGCTGCCATGAGATGTACGATAACGTTTATCAGGAATACAAAAAAACCATACACTATTCGAACCGTACCGGGGTGCGCGCTATCTGCTCCGACTGTCACGTGCCCAGGGACTGGGGCCACAAGATACTGCGCAAGATCGAGGCTAGCCAGGAAGTTTGGGGCAAGCTCACGGGCTATATCGATACCAAGGAAAAATTCGAATCTCACCGGATGGAGTTGGCGACACACGAATGGGATCGCATGAAGGCAGCTGATTCGCGTGAATGCCGTAACTGCCACACTTTCGAAGCCATGAGCGGGGAAGTGCAGAAGCAGTCTGTCTATAACAAGCACATGAAGGCGAAAGACGAAGGCCAGACCTGTATCGATTGCCACAAGGGCATCGCTCACCATCTGCCAAAAGAGTACAGAGACCCGGATGAGTAATGTCACTTGGATGTTGAAGATATATTTACAGAAGTATTTTGACCTTGATAGTTTAATATATGAAATGAAAACGACCGTAATGCGGTCGTTTTTTATTCAGTGATCTTGTACCTATAACTGTGATGTGTTTTTGTGTTGTGTAAGTTTCAGACCTTGGTCAGATAAGCGGCAAGCTGATCCATCGTTCCACTCCAGCCATTCCGCATCGAATCGAATCCGCCCTCGAAGGTCTTGCGCTCCTCTTCTGTCGGGTTCAGAGGAGCCCAGCGCACCGTGACAGTTGTTTTCCCCGCATGCTCGGCGAAGGTGATCGTGCTCAGCATTTCCAGCGGCCAGGACGGGCTCATCGGGTGCCTGGTCAAGCCTCCCTTTTCATCGGAAAAGGAATTGACGAAGATGATGCGTTCGGGTTTCACGATCTCGCGATAAACAAACTTGCCCCACATATCGTGGCCGTCGGGGGTGCGCATGCAGTAGTGATAGCTGCCGCCCGGACGAAGATCCATTTTGCTGTAAATCACCTTGAAATCTTTCGGTCCCCACCAGCGCGCCATCTGCTTTGGATCAGTCCACGCCTTGAACACAAGCGCTCGCGGCGTGTTGATGATGCGCGTGATGACGAACTCGTGATCGTCCGATGCAGACTGAGACGTCGTCATCGCGGTGGTTCCCGAACTAAGGTTTTTTGCGGGCTGGTTTTTTGCGGACATTTTTCTTCCCCTTTGGTTGAAGTTTGCGGAGGTAGTCCTCCAGCCGGTTAAGGCTTTGTTCCCAGAACCGGCGGTACTGCTCTACAAAATCGGCTACCTCGTGCAGCGGTTTCGCCTCCAGTCGGCAGGGCCGCCACTGCGCCTGGCGGCTGCGCGTGATCAGGCCGGCGCGCTCCAGCACCTTGAGGTGTTTGGTAATGGCGGGAGTGGTCATTTCGAATGGCGCGGCGAGCTCCGTGACCGATGTCTCGCCCGAGGCGAGACGTGCAAGGATCGCGCGGCGAGTCGGGTCGGCGAGTGCGGCGAAGGTGGTGCTGAGGTGATCAAGAGACATCTGCAAAGTCCGATCTTTGTATTTAACCAGATGGTAAATTACATCAGCCCACGGTTGTTTGTCAAGCGTCCGGTTGAGGGATGGGGACTAGACTTCTCTTTTGTGTGAAAAGCGCTTGCGAGCGAAGAGACAACCATAGATTGCAATGTTGACGACGATGACCGCACCAGCAATCGCGAACTGGATTTCTCTGGTGAGGCCGGCAGGATAGATGATAGCCAGGAGATAGTGCTCAACGAAGCTCTCCGCGTAGCCTGATTGACCCGCCTTGAAACGAAGGTAATTCTCCAAGTACGTGAGTGGGCAGCTGCGACCAGTGATCTCAACAAAGAGCGCCCAAGCGGCAACTGGAAGATGAACAAGAGGGATCCAGCGCCACCACACTGCCATTGCGGCACCCAGAAGGGCGAACAGGATGAACGCCAGATGGAGCAAGAGGACGCAGTCGGCAGCCAAACGGAAGGACATCGTAAATAGGGTCAGACTGAGCTAACCCGGGTTTTCCGAACACTCAACCATTACGGGCTTTCCTTGCTTTCTTCCTCGCACCACTAGGCCAGCAAACCGGACAAGTATCAGCACCGCGATATTTGTGTTCACGACTACACGTTTTCCAATAACCGCGATTTGCTTTCGGCATGGTTAGCTCCTATTCAGCTTAATGTTCAAGGTAACCGGCGTTTCGGGCGGCCATTGGGGACGGAGCACAGTTACTTTCGTTCATGGTTCGTCCCATCAGGCAATGCATGATGATTTCACATCGCCGGTTTTACTTGGAGAAATGAAAAATATCCCCAAAAAAATGTGACAACCGGGTCATGCCCCAGTCGCTCGATGCACCTTCAAGAACGATGAGCAGCAGGAATATAAAAATCGATATGAGCACTACCATTTTGTTTTGCACGATGCTTTCTTCTCCAATAAATTAAAGGGCCAAGGTCGAATTGTTTTGGTTAGCCGGGATGAAAAATCATTTGGCGTGCGCACATATACAACGTCCTTCCCCGCCACAAAGCCCCATTTGAGACTCAGTCAGACTCATGGTTGAGCGCACTACTTCTTTGCTGCCATCGAACAGGACGTCGAAGCGAGCCGGTTCATTCCATTCGTCGCAGTAACGCCATTCCCACACCAGTTCATCACGTGCCTTGAAGTTAGCGGTTGCTGACGGTTCCGATGGACCCAGAATGCGGAGCACTTGACTCTTTGTCATGTCGGGGCGAATGCGCGCAAAAGTTTTCATGCCCATTACATTCTCAATATGTTGCATCTTGCCATCCGATCCGATATGCACCATGAACGTATGAATGCCTCGGGGGTAGGCGAGTTGCTGAGAACCATCTGAATCTTGCCAGCGCATCGCCGGGTTGCCCATGATACGCAACACATCCTCAAGCTGGGATTCGTCAGGCTTGAGGCCTCTTCCGCTATAAGAAGCACAGGCGACAAGTAGAAACGCTGACAGTATCGTTATAAAAAGCCTCATGCCACCTTTCTTGCATCTGGTATCTACTGCGGATGCATCATTGAATGATCATGCCCTGCCATCGCATCATTGCCGTGATCGGCAAGTTGTGCGGGAGAGATTTAACCCTGAATCAATAAGTCCAAGCCCAGGCAATACCCAGACCCTTAACCAGCAGGGAGAGTTGCGGAACCCATTCCGGCACCCGGTTCCCAAACAGGCGCCAGGCGTCTAACGCTCCCGGAACAGCCAGAGCCAGAGCGACCCGGTCATTGGAATGTTTGGTTGCTTCGGCTATGCCGACAACGTCACCTTGTTTACGATCCTTCAGAACAGTCAGATAAGCCAGGGTGATCCCCAGATGGGCGCAGACCACGCCAGCCCCGAAGTTGCCTGGCGGTTCTTTCATCTCTTTCCCGTTGTGATCACGAAGCGCTAGCTCCGCCATCAGCCATTGTGTTTGAAATCCGGCGGACGCCACCTGCAACCGGTCAGCGTCAGTGAACGCCGCGCCTGGATAGACGATGGAAAGTCCGTCGTGGCTAACCTTGTATCCTTTGGAAGTAGCGACCACATAATGGCCGAGCTCGTGGGCACCGATGCCGCTTGCAAAACCAAGCGCAAACATTCCCCATTCCGGAGAAGCATCATCAAAAGACCAGCCTTGGCCGTATGTCTTCATGGGCAGAAAGGTGGACGCAAGCAGAGCCACGAACCAGGAATATCTGATCAAGGGCAACCTCTTAAATTATCTGGGTCGAATTGTTTTGATGCGGGTGCGGGCGCAGACGCAGTTACAAATGATCGACCGCTTTCAGCGCAATAAAAAAAGCCGGTTGCTTACACAACTGGCTTTTTTTGCTAATCACTACGGCGCGGAATAATGCCGAGGTTAAGCGTAATAGCGCAAGCGTCTGGAAAACTGTTGCAACGCTTCAATGCCGCTGGTTTCGGCGCGACGACACCAGTCCTCCAGGTCTTTTACCATCTGCTCCTTGGTTGCCGTGGAGCGTTGCCAGATCGCGATGAGGTCTTGGCGCAGGGTGTAGGCAGTATTCAACTTCGGACTAGTTTGAATGACCAGACCTAATTTCAATTTTTCTTGCTCGCTTAGAACGGTTGCATCGACATGCAGCCAGTGCTTGACACTCTTGAGATCGACTTTCCTCAAGTCGGGCATGCGCAGTTTGAGCTGCGCGATCTCCTCGCGATAAGTTCTTTGCAACGACTTGGCGTATTTCGCCATCACTTCGTAGCGGTTGATCATCACCGCGTGCAGCGTATCGATATCACATACCGTTTTGGCGGTATCGAGTCGCACTTTCGGCGCGATCCTTTTAACCTTGGCCAGCCCCAGCGCAGCCAAGCTGCGGATGTACATCCAGCCTATGTCAATCTCATACCATTTGTTGGAGAGCTTGGCGGAACCGATATAAGCGTGGTGATTGTTGTGCAGTTCTTCGCCGCCGATCAGGATGCCCCACGGCACGATGTTGGTGGAGGCATCGGCAGGCTGGAAGTTGCGATAGCCCCAGTAGTGTCCGGCTCCATTGATGATGCCCGCCGCCGTTACCGGTATCCAGGCCATTTGTACCGCCCAGATGGTGAGACCGATTGGCCCGAACAGCAACAGGTCAATGACCAGCATCAGCATGATGCCCAGCATACTGTGCCTGGAGTAAAGGTTGCGCTCCAGCCAGTCGTCCGGTGTGCCGCGACCATATTTTTCCAGCGTTTCATGGTTCCTGGCTTCCTTGCGATAAAGCTCCGCGCCTTCCAGCAGCACCTTTTTGATGCCCAGTATTTGCGGGCTATGCGGGTCATCTGCGGTTTCGCATTTGGCGTGGTGTTTGCGGTGGATGGATGCCCATTCCTTGGTCACTGTGCCGGTGGTCAGCCACAACCAGAAGCGGAAGAAATGACTGGCGACAGGGTGCAAATCCAGTGCGCGATGCGCCTGGTGGCGGTGTAAAAAAATGGTCACCGACGCGATGGTGATGTGAGTGAGTGCCAATGTGGTGAGCACATAGCCCCACCACGGTAAATCCAGTAAACCTGAAAACATGCTACCTCCCAACCGCAACCCCTGATTGCAATTTTAAATCGTTGTAAAAGTACCGCCATTTTACAGAAGTACGCGTGCTGTTGGTGACTAAATTCGTTCCAGTATCGCCGCAAAAAATCCATCCGTACCGTGTAAATGGGGGCGCAGTTCCAGGTAATCAACCGCTTCCAGCTCGATCTTTTGGTGCTGCAATACTTCGCTGACCGGGCGCAGCACGAAGTCGGGATGGGCGACGAGGAAAGCTTGCACGATGTGCTGATTTTCTTCCGGCAGGAAGCTGCAAGTCGCGTACACCAGGCGTCCGCCTTTTTTCAGCAGGCGGCTGGCGGAGGCTAGGATGGCGGCTTGTTGATGGGTGAATGCTTCGATGCTGCCGGGCGACTGGCGGAATTTCAGATCCGGGTTGCGGCGCAGGGTGCCCAAGCCGCTGCATGGTGCGTCCACCAGCACGCGGTCGATCTTGCCGGCCAGGCGTTTTACCTTGAGGTCGTTCTCGTGCGCGATGAGCATCGGCTGGATGTTGCTGGCACCGGAGCGTTTCAGACGCGGCTTGAGATTGGCGAGACGTTTTTCCGAAACGTCCATTGCATACAGGCGGCCTTGCGAATTCATCATGGCGGACAGCATCAGCGTCTTGCCGCCCGCACCGGCACAAAAATCCACCACCATGTCGTTGCGCCTGGGCGCGAGCAGGAAGCCGAGCAACTGGCTGCCTTCGTCCTGCACTTCTATCTTGCCCTCGGTGAACAGCGCGTCGCGATTGAGCGGGATCTTTTCTTTGAGGCGGATGCCGATGGGCGAGTAGGGCGTGGCGCTGGCTTCGATATTTTTGTCATGCAGTTGTTGCAATATGTCCTCGCGCTTGGCCAGCAGGGTGTTGACGCGGATATCCAGCGGTGCACCTTGCTGCATGGACTTTCCTATCGCGAGGATGTCTTCATCAGAATAGGAAGCGCGCATCTTTTCCACCAGCCATTCGGGCAATTCGGCTTGCACCGGTAACGGCAGATCCTCGATCTTCACGCCCTTCACCGTGGCGAGCCACTCTTTCTCTTCGCGTTTCAACACCGGTTCGAGTTCGCGCAGGTTGTAGCCGCCGAATCTGAGCAGATGGGCGAGTGCCATACGGCGCGGTGTCGCATTCCCGGCGCAGGCGTGTTCCAGCAGCAAGCGGTGGCGCAACACGCCGAAAACGGTCTCGGCGACCAATTCGCGTTCGTTGGAGCCGATGCGTTCGTTCTTGAAAAAATAGCGCAGTGTGGTGTCGGCGGGATGCGCCAGCGGCAGGATGGCGCGCAGTGCCTGGATGACGATTTCTAAACGGTATTCGGTTATAAGCATGGTTTTTTGGCGCGTATTTATAGCGGGTTAACAATTGTTTTAGGAATGGCAAAGAAGGGCGTGGTATTCCAATTTGCGTAAAAAAACAACGATGGTTTTGTAAGGTGCGTCCCACGCACCATCGTTGTACCAAAGGCGGTGCGTGGGACGTATCCTACGATATTTCACTTTTGCAAAATGGAATTAATCATCTGCGGCGCGGATGCCTGAAATCACAAACTCTTCGGTCACTTTACCTGAACTGTCAACCTGGCTGAATTTCACCGGCAGCAGGCGGTATTCCAGCCCCAGCCAGATTTCAAAATAGGCTTCTCCTTGGGTGTGCATTTTACGCAAATGCAGCGCACGCAACTTGCCCATCGGGGTGGCGATGTCCTCTTTTGCGCCAACCTCGATCTGATATTGTTGGAGTTGCGCACCATCGCTGATGGGCAGTGGGAAAAATTCCCCGTTCATGGGAAATTGCGAGAGCTGGTACATAAAGCTCAGGATGTCCTGCGCGTCTGCGGGCAGCGCGGTTTCGCCGCCGTGCGAAAAGCGCAGTTTCTGTACTGCCCGGTCGAACGTGGCTTGCAGGCTTTGCGTGCCGCCCCTGGTGATTTTTTCTTCCTCGAAGGTATCGGGTTGCAGCCCGTGTTCGCCGATCTTGCCGTGACTGGTCTGGATAAGCCGGTCGCTATTGCGCAGGCTGGCCAGCCCGGCAGTTTGCCGCACTGACTTCAGGGTATACCGGCCCCCGTGGATATCAAGCTGATGGTGAATTTCGCCTGTCCTGAAATCATCCGCGCCCTTGTAAACGGCAAAGGTGAGTTGCAGGTGCTTGGGAAACGGGCGGATCGCCGTGGTTTCTTCCGTTCTATTCATCGCGACCATCGCTTTGGTTACCGGCTTGGCCGATGCGCTATCGTCAGGTTTGGTTAAGGGATTCGCAGGTTCTGGTTTCGCAAGTTCCGGCTTCTCGGCGATCAGTTCAACGGGTTTGGGCAGAGGTTCCAGCCTGACGGAGAGTGGCGGCAATTGCACCTTGGCTTGCGGCAATTGTATGTACGGCAGCCACAGAATAGCGGCATGTATCAGCACTGAGAGTGCGATGGCCAGGCCGATGCGGCGGGTAGGGGTGCGAAAGGCTGCGATCACGGCACGAAAACGAATTTGCTCAGTACCTGCGAGAATTTGTCGCCGTCCTTATCGGTGATGATCATCTTGTATGGAAAGTTGGCGTGCTCTTCGACCAGCCATATCTCCGTCCGGCTTGCATCCGCTTCCGGCACGCTGGCCACATACAGCCCCTTGAAAGTGCCGAGCGGAACCGTCACGCTCTGGTCGGGTGTGATGCGGTAATTGTAAATGTCTATCTTGTTGCCGTTGGTCATATGGAAACTCAGCGTGTCGGTTTTTGCCAGCGACAGGAACATGAATTGATACATCGCACTCAGGCGGTCTTGTGTACCGTCGGGCAACGGGAATACGCTGCGTTGTTCGTGATTGATCAACGTCAGTTGCCTGGCATTCCAATCGAACTCGGCAAATCGATCCCTGCTCTCGTCACGCTCACGCTGATCGCTGAAACGCAACGGTTGCAGCCCTTTGGAGCTTACCAATCCGCTGCTGCTATAGAGAATCTTTCCCGGTTTGATTAGCGCCACCAAGCCGATCGGGCGTATGGTGCTGGACAGCGTGTAGCGATCTTTTTGGCGCGTGTAAGTCTCTTCGATCTGGGCGATTTTTATGCTGCCTTTGTAAACATCATAGGTGGCTGACACGCTGCTCGGCGAGGCAGCCATGGCAGGGCCGGCGATACACAGCGTGAGCCATGCGAGAGCTTGTAATGACAATTTCATGATTACTCCAGACCCGGGGAAAACAGTGTATGACCAATTTGCTTGCGGCGCTTGAGCAGCACCTTTCCCTGCCCGGTCAGTTCAATCTGGTCCGTGCACAGCCAGCGCATGGCTTGCGGATAAATGCGATGCTCTTCGCGTAATACACGTGCAGCCAGCGTTTGTTCGGTGTCGTCTTGCAACACCGGCACGGCAGCTTGAATGATGATCGGGCCGTGGTCGAGATCCGGGGTGACGAAATGCACCGTGCAGCCATGGATCTTTACCCCGTCGTGCAAGGCGCGCGCGTGGGTGTTGAGACTGCCATAGGCTGGCAATAGTGATGGGTGGATGTTGATGAGTCTGCCGTGATAACGGGCCACAAAACCTGCGCTGAGGATGCGCATGAAGCCGGCAAGCGCCACAAAATCCGGATTAAATGCATCTATCGATTTTGCAAGCGCGGTATCGAAACTGTCGCGATCCGCATAATTGCGATGTTCGACGACAGCAGTAGGAATGCCATGCGCTTTGGCGATGCTCAGTCCTTCTGCATCCACGCGATTGCTGATCACCGCCGCGATGCGGCAGGGCAGCTTCGCTTCCAACAGGGCCTGCATGTTGCTGCCGCGACCGGAGATCAGGATGACGATATTCTTCATGTAAAAACTCAGTAGTGGAATTGAGGATTGCGGATCGAAGAATGAGTGGGGTTTTGCTAGATTCTCAATCCTCGCTCCTCAATCTTCGCTCCTCGATCCTAAAAAAGGTTCAGCTGACTTGCGTCTGTGCCTCGTTGTTTTCGCGCGCACGAATCACACCGATAACGGTTGCGGTTTCACCCGTGGCGTTAAGTTGTTTCAGCGCCGCATCCGCATCGCGCTTGTCCACGATCACCACCATGCCGATACCGCAGTTGAAGGTGCGATACATTTCCTGTTGCGCGACGTTTCCTTTGTCGCGCAACCAGTCGAACAGCGCGGGGGTGTGCCATGCCTTGCCGTCCAGTTGCGCGACCACGTTTTCAGGCAACACGCGCGGCACGTTTTCCAGCAGGCCGCCGCCGGTGATGTGCGCCATGCCTTTGACGGTGAGCGATTTCATCAGCGCCAGCAGCGGCTTCACGTAAATGCGCGTGGGAGCCATGATTAAATCAGCCAGCGGTTTGCCATCGAGTTTTTGCCTGAGGTCAACTTTGTGGGTGCTGATGATTTTGCGCACCAGCGAATAACCGTTGGAATGCGCGCCGTTCGAGGCGAGGCCGATCACCACATCGCCCGCCTTGATGTCCGTGCCGCTGATGATGTTGGCTTTTTCCACCACGCCTACCGCGAAACCTGCAAGGTCATATTCTCCGGCCGGATACATGCCGGGCATCTCGGCGGTTTCGCCGCCGATCAAGGCGCATCCGGCCTGTTCGCAACCCAATGCGATGCCCTTGATGACTTCGGTGGCGGCATCCACATCCAGCTTGCCGCAAGCGAAGTAATCGAGGAAGAACAACGGTTCCGCGCCTTGCACCAGAATGTCGTTGACGCTCATGCCGACCAGATCGATGCCCACCGTGTCGTGGCGATTCAGTTCAAACGCGAGCTTGAGTTTGGTGCCGACGCCATCCGTACCGGACACCAGGACGGGTTCGCGATATTTCCTGGAAATCTCCACCAGTGCGCCGAAGCCGCCGATACCGTTGAGCACTTCCGGGCGCATGGTGCGCTTGGCAAAAGGCTTGATATTCTCGACCAGGCGGTCGCCCGCGTCTATATCCACACCGGAATCTCGGTAGGTAAGGCTCCCGCTGTTAACAGATGAAGAATTGTTAGTCGGGTTATTCAAGTTGAGTTCTCGCTTTCTTCAGGATAAAGTGCTGCACGATTTTTCGCGAATTTTACCCGAAATGACCCTGTCCCGCTTTGCTGCCTTGCAATGGCTATCCTTTGCCGTGGTGGTTGCTGTGCTGATGTATTTGCTCAGCCCGATACTCACGCCGTTCGTCGCAGCGGGCATCTTGGCCTATATTTGCAATCCGCTGGTGCAACGGCTGTGCGCCTGGAAAATACCGCGCACGCTGGCGGTGTTGCTGGTGATGAGCGGGTTGTTGCTGCTGTTCGCCTTGCTGCTGCTGATCATGTTGCCGCTGTTGGAAAAAGAAATCAGCCGGTTCGTGACTCGTCTGCCGGACTGGATTGAAGCTGCACGCGTGCATCTATTGCCGCTGTTGCAAAAATGGTTTGGCGCGGATTTGCAGTGGGATAGCCAGGCAGTGAAGAATTTGTTGCTGAGCCATAGTCAAGGCGCGGGCGGGATTGCGGAAAAACTGCTGCCATGGCTCGGCAGCAGTGGCGGCGCGATCATCGGCGTGTTGCTAAATCTGCTGCTGATCCCGGTGGCGATGTTTTACTTGCTGCGCGACTGGAACGATAATCTGGCGCGCGTGGATGATCTTATTCCGCGCCATTTGCACAGCAAAGTAAAAGAAATCGTCATCGAGGTGGATCGCATACTGGCGGAATTTTTACGCGGACAGATTTCCGTGATGCTGTTGATGAGTGTGTATTACGTTCTGGCGCTGTTGCTGGTAGGCCTGGAATTCGCGCTGCCCATCGGTATCGTCGCCGGCATGCTGGTGTTCGTTCCGTATCTGGGCATGATCACCGGCTTGATTTTGGCCACGCTGGCGGCGGTGATGCAGTTCACCGAATTCAGCAGCGTGGTGCTAATCTGGGCAGTATTCGGCGCAGGACAGTTGCTCGAAGGTATGGCCGTCACTCCCTGGCTGGTTGGTAAACGCGTCGGCCTGCATCCGCTGGCGGTGATTTTTTCACTGCTCGCTTTTGGGCAATTGTTCGGCTTCTTCGGTCTGCTGCTGGCATTGCCGATGTCCGCCATCTTGTTGGTCGCGCTGCGCTACGGCAAGGCGTGGTATCTCTCCAGCACTATGTATCGCAAACCATGAGTCAACTACTGCTCGATATTTCTCCCGACAGCCAGCCGACGCTGGATAATTTCGTGGTGGGGCGCAATCTGGAATTGCTTTCGGCACTGCGCCATGCTTTGGCGGGCAGCAGCGAGCGGTGTTTCTATGTGTGGGGTGAGACCGGCAGCGGCAAGAGTCATTTGCTGCAAGCCTGCGTGCGTGCCGCACAGGACATGCAGCAAAACGCGATCTATGCGCATGGCAGCGTTCCGCCCCAGGTTATGGACATGGGCGCGGCGGTCGTGGCGGTGGATGATGTCGAGCAACTCGTTGCTTCTGCTAAAAACGGGGATGCAGCGCAAATCGAGTTGTTCAATCTCTACAACCAGATGCGCGACAGCGGCGGCATGTTGCTGGTCAGCGGAAAGGAATCTCCGCTGCATCTCAAGCTGCGCGACGATTTGCGTACCCGCTTGGGGTGGGGCCTGGTGTATCAGGTGCATGTCCTGAGCGACGAAGAGAAAGCCCAGGCGCTGGTGCAACATGCACACTCGCGAGGCTTTGTGCTGCCGTCAGAGGTCACGCAGTATTTATTGCGCCACGGGCGGCGCGATTTGCCCAGCCTGATGGCGGTGCTAGACGCGCTGGATGTGCATTCACTAAGCTTGCATCGCGCGCCGTCTGTCCCGCTGTTAAAAGAAGTTATGCAACAGGGACTGGAGTTAAAGTGAACCTGGCTTTATTTGATCTGGACAATACTTTATTAAACGGCGACAGCGATTTCGAGTGGTCGCAGTTTCTGATCCGCATCGGCGTGCTCGACCGCGAACTGTTTGAAGCCAAGAACCTCGCCTTCTACGAACACTATAAGGCGGGAACATTGGATATTCGCGAGTTTCTGGATTTTCAATTGAAACCGCTGTCACGCCATGCGCGCAAAACGCTGGATGAGTGGCATCAGCGATTCATGCGCGAGCAGGCGTTGGGTATGATCACCCAGGCGGCGCGCGACCTGGTCAATCGCCATCGCGCGGCGGGCGATGTGTGCGTCATCATCACCGCGACCAATAGTTTCGTCACCGCGCCGATCGCGCGCGAATTCGGTGTCGAGCATTTGATTGCCACCGAGCCGGAACACAAGGACGGCGAATTCACTGGACGCGTCGCCGATGTGCCGTGCTTCCGCGAGGGAAAAATCACCCGTCTGGAAAACTGGCTGGCGCAACACGGCTGGAATTGGAGCAGCTTTGCCGACACGACTTTTTACAGCGATTCACTCAATGATTTGCCGTTGCTCGCCAAGGTGAAAAATCCCATTGCGGTGAATCCGGATGACACTTTGCGCCAGCACGCCGAACAGCACGGCTGGCAGGTGATGAGCTTGCGCTGATTGGTTGCGCGATCAGCCCGGCCGACCATCCGTGCGTGCCCGCCAATAGACCGGCAAATAGCGCAGCAGCCAGGGCGAAAAACAAGCCAGCCAAATTATCGCTGCGGCAAAATACAGCCAGTATCGCCCCTGCATGGGCAGCATGTCCGCCAGCACACGCAGCAGGGCGACAAGCTGCATTCCCGCAAATATCAGCTTGATCGGCATATCCACTTTCATGGGCAGGCCGGAATGCCCGAGCGTGACGCGCGTGGCCATGCCGATCAGTATCGTGGCAAAACAACCTATGGCCAATGCGTGCAGCGGTGCCAGCCCCCAGATTATGGCAGTGCCGTGACTGATGAACAGCACGAAACTTTGCACGCTGAACAGCAGCATGGCGATGCCCAGCCAGGCGAAGCCGATGTGCAGCACACCGAGCAACGGGATGTGCAGTGTGTGGCGCGAGCTCCATGCGTACGTCAAATAGAATGCGGCGACCGCCAGTAGTATATCGCATAGCCATGACCAGGCAGGCGCATCGGCAAGTTGCAGCAGGCCATGCGTCACGCTGGACGCCAGCATGACCCACCATGGCCAGTCAGGTCGATCCACATGCAGATGCGGCAATGCACTGCTGGTGAAGAACGGAACCATGCGGTGTGTGACGCTGGCAAATACCGGCAACAGGAACAACCACACACCGGCTTGCGTTGCAAAGCGCAGCCATGCCGGATTGTCACTTGGCAACCAAATGAAGAAGGCAATCAGTCCGCACCAGCCCATGCTTAGTGCGACGAATATGATTTGCGGGTGTCGTTTGTCGGAAGGTGGCGTGTCGAGCAATACACGCAATAACGCATACAGTGCCACTCCCCAACCAAGCAGCGTGCTGCATATGGCAGCCAACAGGATATTGTGACCGATGAACAGTCCAACGTAGAAACCAATGGCCCCCAGCATGAGCAGTACGAAGGCAGGCACATAGCATTGCGCCGGTATTTCTTTGCCATTCATCCAGCGCGGATAAGTGGTCATTAAAAAACCGAACATGAAGAATGGGAACAGGCCGTAGATCATCAGGTAAGCATGTGCGGCACCGGGCGCGATCGACCACGCAAAGGGATGCCCTGCCACGCCATAGCGTGTCACCAGTTCGATCAGCCACCACACCATCACGGCAATGGCTTGAAGAGCGCCGCCGAAGAACATGACACGATGCGGTGCGGCGGTAAAGTTATTCCAGAGTTTTGAAATCATCATGCCCTGTTGGATGCCTTTGATATGAAGCCGGGTTTTCAGTATTATCACGAACCATTTACTTTTAACTCTGCTAAGGAAAAACTGTGAAACGCAATGCATTTATTTTGATCCCGCTGGCACTTCTCACGTTGACTGCGCTTCCTGCTGCTGCGGAGGACACGAATATGACCATGCCTATGGACAGCAAGGCCCCCACACAAAGCCATCAGGGCAAAGGCACGATCAACAGTGTGGATGCCAAAGCGGGTAAGATCAATCTGAGCCACGAGCCGATCCCGAGTCTTGATTGGCCGGGGATGACCATGGATTTCGATGTCCAGGACAAGGACTCTTTGACTAAGCTGAAACCCGGACAAAAAGTCACATTCAAATTGATCGAGGCTCGCAAGGGAAAATACGTGATCAGTGAAATCACCGTGGTCAAATAGCCACACAGATGCCAGCTGCGAGGCTTGCACGCCCCGGCAGCCTGGATAGTTGCACAGTTCTGCATCATGAGTCGGCCCCAATTCTGATGTCGCGTCCCTGATCTTTCAGCAGCTTTTCCTGCCACCAGAGATAGACGACGGGGATGATGATTAATGACAGGAAGGGGGCGGTGACCATGCCGCCTATCAGGGGGGCGGCGATGCGTTTCATTACGTCGGTTCCGATGGATTGTCCGTACATCACCGGCAGCAGACCGGCGATGATTACAGAGACGGTCATCATCTTGGGGCGCAGCCTGAGTACCGCGCCTTGAATGATCGCCTCTCTGAGCATTTGCGGGCTGGTCAATTTCCCGGCGGCGCGGAATGATTCAATCGCTTTGTCGAGAAACAGCAGCATCACCACACCGAATTCCGTGGCGACGCCCGCCAGCGCGATGAAGCCCACGACCACCGCCACGGAGACCGGGTAGCCGAGCAGGTAGATGAGCCATACTCCGCCGACCAGCGAAAACGGCAGACACAGCAACACCAGCAGCACTTTGCCGAAATTCCTGAAGTGCATGAACAGCAGCAGGCAAACCAGCAGCAGCGTGATCGGTATCAACCAATACAGACGCGCACGGGCATGTTCCAGATTGGCGTATTGTCCTGACCAAGCGATGGCATAACCCGGTTTGGCTTTGACGGATTTTTCGATCTGGTTTTTGGCCTCCTCGACATAACCGCCCAGGTCGCGGTTTTCGGTGTTGATGTAAACGTAACCGACCAGCCTGCCGTTTTCACTCTTGATTTCCGTCGGACCATCGTGGATGCTGAGACGCGCCAGATTGCCCAAGGGTACGCTTTCCCCGTTGGGCATGGCCACCCTGCTGTTCGACAGTGCATCGACGGAATTCCGAAACGATCTCATGTAGCGCAAATTGATCGGGTAGCGTTCGCGTCCCGTAATCATTGTGGAAATGTTTTTTCCGCCGACCGCGCTTTCGATAAGCTGCTCAACATCCGCAACCGTGATGCCATATCGTGCGGCACTGTCACGATCCACCTCGATGTCGAGATAATGCCCGCCCTCGATGCGCTCGGCAAAAACGCTGCGCGTTCCCTTGATTTTTCGCAGCACGGTTTCGATTTCTTGCGCCAGTTCTGAAATTCCTTTTGAGTCCGGCCCGGTGATCTTGATGCCCAGCGGCGTGCGTATGCCGGTGGACAGCATGTCGATCCGGGTGCGTATTGGATAGCCCCAGGAGTTGGTCAGGCCGGGCAGGTTAACCTCACGATCAATTTTTTTGATGAAGTCTTCTACGCTTTCTCCCGCAGGCCATGCGCTCCTTGGCTTTAAGCGTATCACTGTTTCAAACATCGACAGCGGTGCGGGATCGAGTGCGGTATCTGCTTTGCCCGCCTTGCCGTAAACCCGCTCTACTTCTGGCATCTGGCGTATCAGCCGGTCGGTGATTTGCAAGATGTTGGCCGCTTCGTCTATGGAAATTCCCGGCAGCGTGGTCGGCATGTAAAGCAGGTCGCCTTCGTACAGAGGCGGCATGAACTCGCTGCCGATCTTGCTGGCGGGCCAGAGCGCGCTCAGCAATAACAGCAGTGCCAGAAAAATCGTGGTTCCCCGATTTTTGAAGGCGCGATTCAACATCGGCTGATACAGCGACTGCAACATCCGGTTAAGCGGATTTTGATTTTCCGGTTTGATTTTCCCCCTGACGAAGTAGCCCATCAAGACCGGTGTCAGCGTCACGGCTAACAAGGCAGCGGCAGCCATCGCGTAAGTCTTGGTGTAAGCGAGCGGCGAAAAAAGTTTTCCTTCCTGACCGGTGAGCGCGAACACCGGCAGAAAAGACACCGTGATGACGAGCAGCGAGAAGAACAGCGCGGGGCCGACCTCATGCGCGCTGGCCCTGGCGGCCTGCCAGTGATTCGCTTTTTCGTCTCCACGTTCCAGATGAAGGCGTTCGAGATGCTTGTGCATGTTCTCGATCATGACGATCGCCGCATCTATCATCGCCCCAATCGCAATCGCGATCCCGCCCAGGGACATGATGTTGGCGGTCACGCCCTGCAAGCGCATCACCACGAATGCCGCCAGGATGCCGATGGGCAAAGTCATGATGGCGACCATGGAAGAGCGCAAGTGCAACAGGAAGATAATACACACCAGGGCAACCACGACCGACTCTTCGATCAGTTTACTTTGCAGGGTATCGACTGCCTCGCGGATCAGGCCGGAGCGGTCGTAGGTCACGACGACTTCAACGCCCTCGGGCAAGCCCGATTTGATTTCTGTGAGGCGTTGCTTGACTGCTTGCACGGTATCCAGCGCATTGGAACCATAGCGCATCACCACGATTCCGCCCGTCGCTTCTCCCTCGCCATCGAGGTCGGTCACGCCTCTTCTCGACTCGCCGCCGATGCTGATATGCGCGATATCGCGCAATAAAACAGGAATGCCATTGTTGCCGGAAACTATGGGTATCTTGTCGAAGTCTGCCAGCGACTTTAGATAACCTTTTTCGCGCAGCATGAATTCGGAGCGTCCCATTTCCATCACAGCCCCGCCGCTTGCCGAGTTGCTGTCGCGCACCGCCTTCGCCACTTGCTCCGTAGTAATGTGATAAGCCGCGAGACGGTTGGGGTCGATCTCGATCTGGAACTGCCGCACCATGCCGCCGACGCTGGCCACTTCCGCCACACCGGGCAGACTTTGCAGTTCGTACTTGAGGTAATAATCCTGCACGGCGCGCAATTGATCCTGATCGTAACGATGATTGCGATCGACCAGCGCGTATTCGAAAACCCAGCCCACCCCGGAGGCATCCGGCCCCAGCGCCGGTGCCACACCTTGCGGCAAACGGGACGCAATCTGGCTTAAATATTCCAGCACGCGCGAGCGCGCCCAGTAGGGATCAGTGCCATCCTTGAAGATGATGTAAACGTAGGACTCGCCATACATCGAGAAGCCGCGCACCGCCGTCGAACCGGGAACCGAAAGGAATGCGGAGGTGAGCGGGTAAGTGACCTGGTCCTCGACGATGTCCGGGGACTGTCCCGGATAGGAAGTTTTGACGATCAACTGCGCATCGGAAAGATCGGGGATCGCATCCAGCGCCATATCCCGCAGCGCATAGATGCCTGCCAACGCCAGCATCAGCGAGAAGAGCAGCACGAACAGCCGATTGCGCAATGACCAGTCGATGACCCGTTTGATCAGGGCATCATCATTTTGCATCGTGCTTTTTTGATTCTAGGCTATCACTTGGCTTCATGCGTTCATGGGACTGCATGCGTTCAACGGCGGCACTCATGGATGCAGCCGAATCAAGCAGGAACTGGCCGTTGACCGCCACTTCTGCACCTGGCTGGATGCCGTCGGTGATCGCTATCCATTCGCCGTTTTCGATTCCCGTTTCAACGTAAACAGGAAGGAAATACCCGTCCCCTCTGGACAGGATCACCATGTCTCCCTGCCCGGTACGCAGCACTGCCGAGCGTGGAACTACCAGTGCCTCGTGGGGTTGAGCATGGATGGTCACGTCAACAAAGCTGCCGGGATGCAAACGCAGTTTGGAATTGTCTATCGCCACCCTTGCGCTGATCTTGTTGTTTTCGGCGATGGGATTGAGGAAGTCGAGTTTGGTTTTGATGGTCTGTCCATCGGAACTGGTTATGGTTACGTCATCCCCGCTATTTATTTGTCCGGCTTGGTCGGGATACAACGTGACCGCAACCCATACTTTGGCGACATCGGCCAGGGTATACAGCGTGGCGGAAGGCGTGGCGAAGCTGCCTTCCCTTGCATTAATCTGGGTCACGACGCCAGACTGCGCGGACAATATCTTGACCACTTCGACGGCTTGCCTGGAATCCTCGAGTTGGCGGACGGTTTCGACGCCGATATCCTCATAGAGGAATTTCGTCCTCTCCTTGGAAAGCTCCATTAACAGGTCCATCACGTATTCATTTTCCTGCAACGTGATATCGCCCATGGTTTTCAAAATCTGGTTGCGACGCTCCACAAACTTTAAATATTCTTTTTGCTGCATGATCAATTCGGGAGAATAAATCTCGTAGATCACTTGGCCCTTTTCGATGCGCTGACCGACGGAATGGATGTGTGATTTTTTGATCCAGCCATCGAATTTGCTGTGGATGTTATACAGCGTACCCTCGTCAACCGTGACGTTGCCATAAGTCCGGATTTCCTGACTGATGGGGGATCTTCTTGCGCTCGCCAGCCTGACACCGAGCTTCTGGATGGAGGCGCTATCGACATGAATGCTGTGGTCATGGGCTGCGGGATTCCCGGACTCTACCAGTTCCATGCCGCAAATCGGGCACGTTCCCGGATGGTCCTGCATGATCTCGGGATGCATCGGGCAAACCCAGACTTTTCCCTGCCCGGCCGGGTTGATGCTGGGTAAGGATGGCGTCTTTGTTCCGGACGTCGCGGCAATGCCTGGCGATGCGGTTTGGGTATCAAGCCATGAAATAGAAATATGCGGATAGCTGAAATACGAGACCAGAATGATGACGCCCAACAGCGCGATGATCGCCGCTTTTATTTTCATCATGTTCGTCGCCCGATTTTGTCCTGATGCTTCATAAATTCAGCAAAACCCAAAACGATAACCTCCGTAGGAGCGGCTTTAAACAGAGTCAGGCNNGCCTGACTCTGTTTAAAGCCGCTCCCACAAGGGGTGTGTGTATTCATTAAATATTCAGGCTAACTAAATAATTAAAAAAGAAGGGAGGCATACGCCTCCCCCAAATATTACAGCAACGACCTTACTTGATGAGGATCATTTCGCCGCGTCCCGCCTTCGGATCGGCATCAGGCTTGTTCATCAGCACGGTGATGGCACCGCGCAGAGCCGCGCCCATCGCATGGTCAACAATCGCAACGTTGGTTGGCTTGTCAGCCGGTGAAACGATGTCGAATGTATCGCCTTCGGCTACCGCTACGTTGTATGTTTGAATCCCGTACAGCGTGTTCTTAGGATTGCCGTTGATGTAGACGCGATCCCAGATTCCTGCGATAGGATGCAGGGCGACTGGATTGTTGATGCTCGCGTTTACGAAGTAAATACGGACGCGCTCACCTGGCTTGGATTGCAACACCTGGGTTGCATTTGGCTCATGCACCGGGTCGTAATGGAACTTCTTGCCGTTGATGAGTGCACCTTTCCAGCCGGTGTTTTCAAGTAAGCCATTGACGTTCTCGGTGTCAGGGAAGTATTGTGACTGGATCAGCACATATTCACGGTCGGCCTTGGGATAGTTCTTTTTATCCTTGGGTTCGACGATGATCATGCCGTACATACCCTTGGCAATATGCTGAACCATCGGGCCAGCGCCACAGTGGTACATGAATACGCCGGGAACCTTGGCTACAAACGTGAAATGCTTGCTTTCGCCCGGCTTGACCGGCGCGAATTCATTCAGTACGTCAACTTGTGCCGCATGAAAGTCCATCGAGTGCGAGTTCTTGTTTTCGGGTGAATTGATCAGCGTGAAATCAACCGTGTCGCCTTCATCCACGCGAACCGGCTTGCCGGGAATGGAACCGTCGAAAGTCCATGCCGCCATCATTTCATCGCCCTTGTTGTTCACAGGCAGGTCAACTTCCTTGGCCGTCATGGTGACTTTGACGGTTTTCGCGAAAACTTGCTGTGCTGAAAAAAGCGCAGCCACTGCCATTACGGCAAGAGTTGCTTTCTTAAATGTATGCATTGTGATTCCTCTCTCTAATTAATTGTTAATTACGAACGACTTCTCCTCCATTGTGCTGCTTCTTGCTACTACCATCAGGTTCCGAATTTGCACTTGCACAACATGCGCAGGAGCTGAACCAGATCCTTGATTTCTTCGTCGCTTAAGGTCTCACCCCAGGGCGGCATCAATATCGATTTGTCGATGGACGGACCTCCCTCCTTGATTACCTTGAACAGCGTTTCATCCGATCGCCCCGACATCGCCTTGGCATCGGTATGATCGCGGGGCATGACCGACATATCGCGAATGTTCACGCCTTTTCCGTTGCCTGCCATGCCGTGGCATTGCACGCAGTAAGCTTTGTAGTTGTCGGCGGCAGTCTCCTTGGCTTGGGCTTGAATGGAGAAGATCGCCAGTAAAATTACCAGCAATAATTTATTTGGCATTTGCGGCCTCCTTGCTCAGCACTTGAAGATAACTCACCATCTTCTGGATATTGCCGTCCGATACATGTTTGTTCGGCATCCAGGATTTCGGCTCCCAAGCCTGGGGGCTACGGATGAAGCTCGCGATAAATTCCGGTTGCAGGCGTTTGGCCGCCGTATAAAGCTCGGGGCCCGACAGCCCGCCGTATTCCGGCTCAATCAGATGACAGGCGATGCAGCCCAGGAACTTGTCGAACGCCATCTCGCCCATCTGTTTCGAAATCGTGCCAGGTTCGATTTTTTCCTTGGCGATCAAGTCATCATGCGGTTTCAGCTCCATCAGTTCGTGTGCAACCTTGGTCGCGTCTGCCTTGGAGAGTGCAACATGGTCTTTGAGCGTCGATGCATCAATTTCGTCGCTTTTCACTCCCGTCTTGATATGGTCGCCGTAATATATTCCGGCGGGACGGATCCATCCGGGCTTTTGCAGCCAGGATATAAGCCACTCCTGGCGATATTTGTTGCCGGCGTAAAAAAGATCAGGCCCCTTTTTTGCAAAGGCTACTATTAATGTTTGCGCCGCTGGCCCGGTAATGTTGTGGCAGACGGAACAATCCCTCTGGAGCATTCCTCCTTCAGCCAGGGCTGCTCCGGAAAAACCGAGCAAAGCTGCAAAAATAATTCGCTGCATGTTCATTTCTGCCTTCTTCCCTGTTCGATGGGCTTGCCCATGAAATTAACATTGCCAAACATCCCATAACCTTTCTTCATCGATTCACTGTAGAAGAAATCTGGGTCGTAAACCTTGTCCTTCCATGCATACCAAGGATCCATCGGAATCCCCTCATACTCGAATACCGTGATCGGGCCGCCCAGCATGCCTCCCATATTCAAGTGCCGATCCACATGGTCATGGAAAATAAACCGGCCGGGGTTGTTCATCTGCACGATCATGTCGTAGCGCTCGCCCGGCCCGACCGGAACGGTGTCCATATAGTAAGGGTTTGCAAGCGCATAGCCATCCTTATGGGTGAAAAGCTGGTCATGTCCATGCATATGCATCTCATGCACCTCGTCACCCGCGCCGTACATGCGCAGCCTCACCACATCCCCCTTCTTGATCCGGATCGGTTGCGACAGCGGGAACGACTTTGCATTCACGGAAAAAAAGTCGGCCACATCCGACGGTGCCCCGCCCTTGCCGTAGAGATTGGCGTAGGGAGATTCCCAGGTACTCATCATCATGATGACGTCCTTGGTCACGGTTTTTTCGAGTGCACTCGGTTTTTTTGGATCGACAATCAACGGACCCCACATTCCACGGATTGCGACATGCTCCCAGACATTGACGTGGCAGTGATACCAGAGACTTCCCGGCCGGTCTGTTTTGAATTTGTAAGTAAATGATTCACCAGGTTGGATTGCTTCCTGGGTGACGCCGGGAACGCCGTCGCTCTTCCAGCTTCCCGTTTGATCAACCCCATGCCAGTGCACGGTGTGGGGCAGCGTTGTGTTATTGGTTACATGGACAGTAACGTCATCACCTTCCATAACGTGAATAAGCGGTCCAGGTACCTGTCCGTTGAAAGCGAACACACTGGCGTTAAAACCGGGCGCAACGTTGATTGAAACCTCATCGATGGTCAGACTGAATTCTCGCTGTGCACCCCAACTCAAGGTTGGCAACATTGATAATAAGAAAGAGAAGAGCAATATTTTTCGCATCGTTACAGCAAAGCTTTTCATATTCACCCCCCAATCCATAAATGATTTATTAATAATACATCTTTAAGTGAAAAAAAAAGCCAGACAACAAACCAATAACCTTTAATTCAACAACCCAGCGCATCCGACAATTTGTCGGACTTGAACTTTATGTCATGTCATTGATAAATGTCAAGTATATTTTAACAATGGCTAAAACCACGCCTATGTATTCGTATTTGCATATTTAAATCAGTTACTTTATGTATTGAGGGACGGATTCAAGGGTGAAGGGTGAAGGGTGAAGAACAGATTTTGGCAAATCTAACCGGCTGTTTTGGCTGATGAAGTAATCGGGAAAGGGGTAATGACCTCCAACATGGGGCAGATGAGCAAAGTGGACTGATGCAGGCCACTCACGTGTATAAGCTTGATGGCGTTGTGGGAGGCGGGGGTTTTGTGGGCAGAGCGCGTACTTAACGCTGCAATCCGGCTTCGACTGCCAGCCTTTTTTCTTTGCCGGTTAGCCGCTCCACCAAGGTGAGCGCGAAATCCATTGCCGTGCCGGGGCCGCGCGAGGTGATCAGCTTGCCGTCTTCCACTACGGCGGCGGGTCGCTGAACGACCTGCGGAAATGCATCAAGTGCGCCGGGAAAGCAGGTGGCGTGTTTTCCGTCGAGCAAACCGGCGGCGGCCAGTACCGAGGGCGCGGCGCAAATTGCAGTAACGTATTTCCCTTGTTGCGCCATTTGCTGCACCAGCTTCAATACCCGCGCATCGGCTTTCAGATTGTTACTGCCCGGTTGTCCACCGGGCAACACCACCATGTCATAGCTGTGCGTCAATGCTTCGTCCAGTGTGGCGTCAGGCACCAGCAGCGTGCCGCGACTGCCGCGTAATGCGCCGGCATTCAAGCCTGCCAGCGTGACGGAAACGCCGGCACGCCGCAGAATGTTAACGACTGTGATGGCCTCGAGTTCCTCACTGCCGTCGGCAAATAATATTAAAGCGGTTTTCATAGGTGGGCTGGTTAATCCAGTCAATAAACTGACAAGCGGAATTTACTCATGAAAGCGCTGCACGGCAAGCGCAATGTTCAAAGGGGGCTGGATCATTGTGTATCTGGAATGCATTTTTGAGAAGATAAACGCGATCCCGGATCTGAATTCCAACGCTTCTCAAAACTCGATCGAAGGCCTGAACAAGAGTGTCGTTAAGCTATTGCTACGATCACGCAGAATGCCGGTGTACTCATCAGGACTTTCCCACACAACACCGACGTCCAGGCTGGCGCTATAGCGCTTACCTTTTAGGGGATATTTTTTACCGACAATAAATTCCTCGCGCACCGCTTGACCACCATGCTGGGAAAATTGCACTTTCAGGTCGAGAGAGCTGTTCTTGAGCCAGAGTAATAACGGCGCGCGGTAGTCCAGATCGCTGCGGTGGATACTGATGTATTTCACGTCGGTGACACCCGGATTGGCGTTGAATTTCCAGCCAAAGCGAAAACTCCAACCCAGCTTTTCGTCTTCAAAATCACGCTTGCCCTTGATCTTCCATTCCAGTTCGTACCAGTTGTCGGCGATGAGCACGTTGTTCTTGATGTGCTTGCTTCCAGCGCTAATGAGGTATCCGGTATAGCCCAGGTTGCTGCCGGTGCGCGTTTCTCCCGGCCGCACCAGATTTGCGATGTTGCCAAAGAACGCGGATACAGCCCATGGCTCCTGGAATCCGGCGGTGGCAGATTCGAAAATATTGATGCTGCTGCCCCCGATCTGCCCCTGCTTGTACAGTCTTGGTGTGTGTGATTTGAGATAGGTGCCCAGAAGCGGCATGGGATAGACGCTTGCTTCCAGCAGCATGTAGCGGGGTATGGCTGAACCTTCGATGAGTTTGCCGTAGATCACCATTTCGTTGTCCGAAGTGATTGTCGGAATCGGCTTGCTGGTAAGAGGAATGTTGAGGTCAACGTCGGTGTAATAGGGATCCCATTCCCATATCACTTCAGCATTGTTATTCGCATCGACAGGCGGGGCACTCGTCGCAGGTTGCAGCGCGGATTCGCCGCTTGGTACCGGCAGTGAAGTCGACGTATCGGCGGCACGCGCAGACAAAGGCATGAGGAAGATGATCATCCAGACGACCATGGCGGCGAGCACAAGCAGTCGTGCTTGAAGGCGAGGCAGTGCGGCATCGCAGATCTTTGACCGGGCATGGAAGCGATGCCCGCCATTTGCGACGGTCTCAGAATTATTAACTGGTACACACAGTGATTGGATACATCCACGTTGCATAGTGGTTAACGAAAAGGAAAATAGCATTGTAAATTTTTGGCTGCGATTTTGCGTTTATATTTCACCGCTACAGGATTATACGTCACGCCTTTGAAGGAAATTTATTCGGGCATCGATACTGTCTTTCATGACGTAATTCTAAAAACTTCCAACGAGACGCACACCTGTCAATTCAGGCGTGATTTCCGGCAACAGTACCACTTTGACGGAGCGCACCGGTCGATTATGTTCAACCACGCTTTGCCCGACCAGAGTGCCAACCAAGGCACCCGCCAGCACGTCCGAGGCGAAGTGGGCATTGTGGTAACTGCGCGCAACGCCAACCAGGCTGGCAACCGTGTAAGAAGAATATTTCACCCACGAATCATCGTAGTGTCCGGAGATGACTGATGCCAGGGCGAATGCCTGTGTGGTGTGCCCGGAAGGAAATGAAGAGTTTGATGAATAACCTATGCTGAACGGGTGGAATTTCGCGATGCCGACATTCTCGCGCGGGCGAGCGCGACCCGTGATGAATTTGAGGGTGGGCGTGACTATGCCGCTGGCGATAAGGCATGCAGTCAGGCCGTCTTGCGCAACCGCAGACGCCTTGTCGTTGTTCCCCAGCGCACCAGCCAGGTAAAAGCCGCCGAGCACCCCTAACGAATACTCTGCACCGAAGCGTTCGACATTGAGCAGGAAGCGGCTGTTGTTGGGTGCATGGCGGCGCATCTCGTCGCGGACAGGGCGATCCAATATCGCGGCGACACCGACCAAACCGGCGGCTGTCAGACCCATATCTCGCCATTCCTGTTCTTGCCAGCGTGCTGGAGCAGTGAGGACGTACTTGACGTCGTCCACCAATATTTCTGGATAGGAGGAGGGCGGCGTGTCATCCGCGTGAACAGTGCTGTTCAGGCACAGCTGCAATACGCCTGCACAGAGCAGATTTTTGCAGGTCGGGCGCATCTAATTGCGAGATTCAGTCGCGGAAATTCTGATACTGCAACGGGAAGTCGGTGATGGTTTTCTTGACGAAGGCGATGGCATCTTGCAGGTCGTCGCGGTTCTTGCCGGTGACCCGCACGGTGTCGCCCTGGATGCTGGCTTGCACTTTCATCTTGCTGTCCTTGATGTGCTTGACGATTTTCTTCGCCAGCTCGATTTCCACACCGACCTTGACTTCGCAACCGCGCTTCACTTTGTTGCCGCTGACTTTTTCGATCTTGTCGCTGATCTCCAGACACTTGATGTCCACTCCGCGCTTGGTCAGCTTGCCATTCAGAATGTCTTGCACCTGGTTGAGCTGAAATTCATTGTCGGCCCAGACGGTGAGCTTGAGTTCGGCTTGCTCCACTCGCGCATCCGAACCCTTGAAGTCGAAGCGCGTGCTGACTTCCTTGTTAGTCTGCACTATGGCATTTTTGACTTCGGTCTTGTCTACTTCTGAAACGATGTCGAAGGTTGGCATGGCGGCTCCCGTTCAATACTAAAGTGCATAAAAGGATTTAACCAAAACTGCAAACGTAATTCACTTCCTCGTTTGTTTCGATTACGAAGCGGCTATTGGCTGCCACAGAGAACTGGCTGCCGGCGGTATAGGTCTTGAACTCCGGTTCGTCGCCAATCTTTACACGGCAAGTGCCGGAAGTGATTTCCATCAGTTCTGGCGTGCTGACATTGAAGGTGAGCATGCCGGGCAGAATCACGCCGACGGTCTTGCGCGTGCCATCGGCAAACAACACCGAGTGCGACACACACTTGCCGTCGAAAAATACATTACCTTTTTTAATCACGCTGACATTATCGAATTGCGACATGCTATTTCCTCTCGGTTGGCTCGTTGGTTTTTACGCCTTTTTGGTAAGTGACATATATATACACCGGGATGCCGAGGTCGCCGAGCTGCTTTTCGATGAGTGGTTTTACTTCATCCCAATTCAAGCCGGTCATGCCGCAAGCCAGACGCGGCAATGCAACGCTGCCGACTTTTTCCTTTTGCACAAAGGTGCGCAAAGCGTGCAGCGCGCGATTCACATGGCTGAGCGTGGCATGCCCGGGTTTGCTGCCGTGATCGTAAGCGGCATCTTGCGTGAACAGATTGACGATGTAACGGCCATCGGAACTCATCCAGGCCCACACCCCGCCGGACTTGGGATGCTTGGTCTGGCAGAAGTGACGGAAGTCCTTGTACATCGCGGGCATGCGCTCGCGCAGTTGCAAGGCCAAGCCATGGTGAAAATCATCGTTGGGCGCGACACCTTGCGCGATGGCTTTCGCACCGCTAAATAAAATGTCTCCGCTCAATTCGTGAATCATGCTGCGCCTCTTCGTGTTTATTTGCGTTTGTGCAAATTCGCCGCGATGCGCAGACGCAACGCGTTCAGCTTGATGAAACCCGCCGCGTCTTTTTGATCGTATGCGCCCTTGTCGTCCTCGAAGGTGGCGATGGTCGGGTCGAACAGCGAGTCGGTCTTGGAGTCGCGTCCGACCACGATCACGTTGCCCTTGTACAGCTTGACGCGCACCCAGCCGTTGACGGTTTGCTGGGTGTGATCTATCAAGGTTTGCAACGCACGGCGTTCCGGCGACCACCAGTAGCCGTTGTAAATCATCGAGGCGTAGCGCGGCATCAGATCGTCTTTCAAATGTGCCACTTCGCGATCCAATGTGATGGACTCGATGGCGCGGTGCGCCTTGAGCATGATAGTTCCGCCCGGGGTTTCGTAGCAGCCGCGCGACTTCATGCCGACGTAGCGGTTCTCCACCAGATCGAGACGACCGATGCCGTGCTTGCCGCCGAGTTGGTTCAGTTTGGCCAGTATTTGCGCGGGAGTCATGCGTGTGCCGTTGAGTGCCGCGATGTCGCCGTTGGCGAATGCTATGTCCAGATATTCGGCGGCATCCGGGGCTTTTTCCGGAGACACCGTCCAGCGCCACATATCTTCTTCAGCTTCTGCGGCGGGATCTTCCAGATGACGGCCTTCGTAGGAAATGTGCAGCAAGTTGGCATCCATGGAGTAGGGCGAACCGCCTTGCTTGTGTTTCATTTCCACCGGAATACCATGCCGTTCGGCATAGGCCAGCAATTTTTCGCGTGACAGCAGATCCCATTCGCGCCAAGGCGCGATGACCTTGATGTTCGGATTCAGCGCGTAAGCACCCAGTTCGAAACGCACCTGGTCGTTGCCCTTGCCGGTCGCGCCGTGCGCGATGGCTTGCGCGCCGGTCTTGTTGGCGATCTCAATCAGACGCTTGGCGATCAGCGGACGCGCGATCGAAGTGCCGAGCAGATATTCGCCTTCATACACGGTGTTGGCACGGAACATCGGGAACACGAAATCGCGCACGAATTCTTCGCGCATATCGTCGATGAAAATATTTCCCGGTTTGATGCCGAACTGCAATGCCTTGTTGCGCGCCGGTTCCAGCTCTTCACCCTGGCCGATGTCGGCGGTGAAGGTGACGACTTCGCATTGGTAAGTGTCTTGCAGCCATTTCAGAATGACCGAGGTGTCGAGCCCGCCTGAGTAGGCGAGCACCACTTTTTTGATATTGCTCATGCTTGGTTCCTAGTTAATTTTTCCCAAAAGCAAGTATTCCATCAGCGCCTTCTGCACATGCAAGCGATTCTCCGCCTCATCCCACACCACGCTTTGCGGGCCGTCCATCACTCCGGCAGAAACTTCTTCGCCACGATGCGCGGGCAGGCAGTGCATGAACAGCGCGTCTTTTGCGGCGACGCGCATCATGTCTTCATCCACTTGCCAGTCGGCAAAGTCTTTCATGCGTTCTTCGTTTTCCGCCTCGAAGCCCATGCTGGTCCATACGTCGGTAGTCATCAGATCAGCGCCGCGCGCGGCTTGCATCGGGTCGGCGAATTCTTCGTAGTGATCCTCGCCGAATAATCCGGCGCGTTCCGGCTCGACTTCATAGCCGGGCGGAGTCGAGATATGCACGTTGAAATCCAGTATTTCTGCGGCTTGCAGCCAGGTGTTGCACATGTTGTTGGAGTCGCCGATCCACGCCACGGTCTTGCCTTGTATCGAGCCGCGCTGCTCGATGTAGGTGTAGATATCCGCCAGGATCTGGCACGGGTGGTATTCGTTGGTCAGGCCGTTGATCACCGGCACGCGCGAGTTCGCGGCAAAGCGTTCGATGATGGATTGCTCGAAGGTGCGGATCATCACGATGTCGCTCATGCGCGAAATCACTTGTCCGGCATCTTCCACCGGTTCGCCGCGTCCCAATTGTGAATCGCGCGTGTTCAGGTAGATCGCCGAGCCGCCCAGCTGCTGCATGCCGGCTTCAAAAGACAGGCGCGTGCGCGTGCTGGCTTTCTCGAAGATCATCACCAGGGTGCGATCGGTTAGCGGCCAATACTGCTGATAGGCTTTGAATTTCTGCTTGATGATGCGGGTGCGATCGAACAGATATTCAAACTCATCGCGGGTGAAGTCCTTGAACTGCAAAAAGTGTTTTACTGTCACAGTCTGTTTTGCCGAAATGGGTTTTGCTGACATGGTTTGATTCCAATCAGGATTGCAAAAATTCTTTTATCAGCGGGCACAAGCCATCTATTAACAACTGCGCTTGGTCTTGCGACATGATCAGCGGCGGCAACAGCCGTATCACGCTGTCGGCGGTGACATTGATCAGCAGTCCTTTGGCGAGGGCCTGTTTGACCAAGTCACCACAAGGCCTGTCGAGTTCGATGCCGATCATCAGACCCTGACCGCGAATCTCCTTGAGGCCGTTCACGCCTTGCAAGGCGGTGGTGAAACCCTGCTGAATAAATTTTCCGAGTCTCTCAGCATGCGCCAGTAGTTTGTCCTGTTCAAGAATATTCAGCGTGGTCAACCCTGCCGTGCAAGCCAGCGGATTGCCGCCAAACGTCGAGCCATGATTGCCGGGCTGGAAGATCCCGGCTGCCTTGCCAGCGGTGATGCAAGTGCCGATAGGCACACCCGAGCCCAGCCCTTTGGCGAGCGTCATCACATCCGGCAAAATGCCGGTGTGCTGATATGCGAACCACTTGCCGGTGCGACCGATGCCGCATTGCACCTCGTCCAGCATCAGCAGCCAGTTTTGTTTGTCACAAACTTTGCGCAGTTGTTGGAGGTAATGGATGTCCAGTGTGCGGATGCCGCCTTCGCCCTGTATCGGCTCGACCAACACCGCAACCACATTGCTGTTGTGCTGGGCAACGTGACGGATCGCCTCCAGGTCGTCGTAAGGCACGCGCACAAAACCGCCGACCAGCGGCTCGAAACCGGCTTGTACCTTGCGGTTGCCGGTGGCGGAAAGAGTCGCCAGCGTGCGCCCGTGGAATGCCTTTTCCATCACGATGATGGCAGGGGCTTCGATTCCTTGCTGATGCCCATACATGCGCGCCAGCTTGATTGCCGCTTCATTCGCTTCACAGCCGGAATTGCAGAAGAACACTTCCTGCATGTTAGTCAGGCTGCACAGCTTGTCGGCGAGCAGTTCCTGTCCATTCACCTGATAGACGTTTGAGCAATGGATCAGTTTGCCGATCTGTTCGCTCAGTGCGGCAGTGAAGCGCGGATGCGCGTGCCCCAAGGTGTTCACGGCAATGCCCGCCAAGCCGTCCAGATAGCGTTTGCCTTCGGTATCCCACAGCCATGCGCCTTCACCGCGCACGAAAGCGACGGGGAGGCGGGCATAAGTATTCATTACATGTGACATAAAATAATGACGGCGGACCAGCCGCCGTTCAGTAACAAATCAAGAGGCGTATATTGAGCTAAATAACCCCGTCTAGGCAAGGAAAACCGTTGCTTCGGTACGATTATGTTTGAAGCCCGTTCGCCCTGATAACCAGCGACTTGGCTGTCGCCTTTTGGCGGCCTAGTCGAATGGCTATAACCAATGACTTGCCCAGCGTTTTTTGCTGGGTTAGTCAGATGGCTAATAATCATATCAGTAGTTTCATCAGGTATCGAAGGGCAACGGGCTTGGATGCGCTCTGCATAACCTGTGCCGGACTTGTCGAAGCATCAGCAAGAACGGGGGATCTTAAATTTCACTTGCTCGGAGTCCACAAAGCAAACAAGCCGACATCGCTGTCGGCTTGGTTGCGGTGAATCAAAGCGGCTGGGCGCTTACGCCATTGCCTTGATGGCCGCAGACAGACGGCTCTTGTGTCGAGCGGCCTTGTTCTTGTGAATGATTTTCTTGTCAGCGATGCTATCCACAGCGCTCACGGAATCTTTGTAGACAGCTTGGGCGGCAGCCTTGTCACCTGCCTCGATCGCCTTGATGACCTTTTTGACCGCAGTGCGCAGTTCAGAGCGTAAGCTGCTGTTGTGGGCATTTTGTTTTACTGCTTGACGGGCACGTTTCCGAGCTTGTGCGCTATTTGCCATGACTGCTCCTTGAAAATTCGGTTACAACGAAAGGCGCGCATTCTAGTGACTCACCCAAGCTTTTGCAAATTTTTTTGCGAGGACAGGCGGTTAGGCGAGTTGGGGGCTCAATAATTGTTTGAGCTCGCCCCTATTTTTACTTGCGCGAGGTTCGTGTTGCGCGCGGTGTCAGACCAGCAGATTTGGCGATCTCCAGCAGACCCAGCAATGCCCCATAGGCCTGACGAGCCTGGTCATCTACCCGGCGGATTTGACTGAGCAACTGCCGGTTGGCGATGGTGCGTGCCGAGGGCGCGCGTCCCTGCCATTCATAAAACCCGCTACGCGAAACATGCAGCACGCGGCACGCGGCACATCGCTGAGAGATGGAACTGCTGGCGATGCCAGGCAATGAATCTGTACTCCACGGCAGTTCCCGCGCAAAGTACGCTACGGCTTTTTTTAGGATGTCGTGCTCCTCGGTCATCCGTTTGAGTGCTGCGCGCAGTCGCTCATTCTCGCTAGGTTCATCTTCCGGCTTGCGTCCCGGCCCTCGGAAAGCATGTTCTTTGCCGGCTTTGCACAGTTGCTCTTGCCACTTGTACAACCGGTTGCGAGCGATCCCTAGTTCCAATGCAAGCTGGGTTGCGGGTTTCTGCCCAAGCTCAAGTAGCCTGATCGCTTCCAGTTTGAATTCCTTGCTAAACCGCTCTCGCTTGCGTTCAGGATTCCGTTTGCCGATGTTGTTCCCCATTTAACACCTCCGTTCACATTGTCTACTTTCAAACGTGTCCGGAAAAGCCGGGTTAGCTCAGTCTGTCCCCCGCTGTTCGCACGAAACCGCAATAAGTGAATATGTTCCTGTGAGGAGAAGTAAAAACAACAAATTGTTACAACTCTGCCTGATGCTAGCAACACTTTTTTTACGGATGATTGCTAGAATTCGTTTAGGCATCAGATTCGTAAAGTTACCTCGATGATCATGCCGTCAGTTCAAATTCTCCCCCGCCCTCCAGATGTCACCCTGGGTTTGCCAGGGTAGGCGACTACCCCGTTTTTTTGTATGGTTAGCCGCTTGGTAACATGGTGCTAACCGGGTGGGCGTACTTAAGCATCCAAATCTGGTATGGTTCGTTTTAAGAGAGGTGCGTATAGTTCATTCTGGCAATGTTGGCTTGCTGCCCATAAAAAGCCCGGATGCCGTTCCGCTCTTCCCAACTTTCATTAAATTATTGAGGTCAATCATGAACAGGAAAAAAATAGCACTTCTTTTAGCTTGTGGGGTAAGCATGGGACTTTCAGCGATTTCAGGTTCTTCCTTTGCGGCCGACGCTCCCACCAAGAAACCAGCCGTCTCCAAACCGTTTGCCGATCCAAAAGCACACGAGAAAGATCACTGTGATGAGCATGGGTCCGGCATGATGGAAGGTTATGGTCGCGGCATGATGGGTGACCATGAGGGCGGCATGATGGGGGGTTATGGCTCCGGAATGATGATGGAATCACCACGGATGAACATGGTCAGGTCACTTGATCTCAGTGATGAGCAACGTTCCAAAATCAAAAAACTGTCCGACCAGCTGCGCCATAATAATTGGGTAGCACAAGGTTCTATCATGGACGAATCGGCAAAGCTTCGCGATCTTTATGAAGCAGACAAACGTGATCCAGCGACGATTGGCAATGTATACCAAAAGATTTTTGACATGAAGCGCCAGATGATAGAGGCGATGATCGATACCCAGAACCATGTTGAGGAGTTATTGACCCCTGAACAAATCATTCAGTTGAAGGACATGCATCACATGAAGGACATGCATCACATGCCGGGGCCTGAGCACGGTCATCCGATGAACTGAGTCACTGTGTTTTGCCAAGCTAATACCCGGGTCGAGAAACCCGGGTATTTTTTTATGCGGTAGCCTATTTACGATGAGTCCATGCCGCCCGCCTCTTTGCAGCACGCCGATGGGTGCGGTCGGATCACCGTGGCGGAATGGTTTGCAGAGGATTGCGGAGAGGCGGCGAATGATGCGGTGTTTGAGATATGGAAGGGATAAAAAAATCTCGATGCCAACTCCTTTGATCCGGTGCAGCCACCATGAGGACTTATTTGGCCTTGTGCTCCAGCGCGATGCCGAACAGCTCCAGAGCAACGCCCAAGATAAGCAATAGCGCGCCTGGCCATGCTTCTGGAGCGAGGAGCATCAGCGCTGCGCCCAGCACCACCATGATCACTGCACTGGCGCGCCGGGTACGTGGATTCTTTATCATATGGCTTTCCCCGCTATTCCTTGGTTTGAGTTTTAAGTATAGTTTAGATAATGACTTTCGGTCGACATGATTTTCGGTCGCCCTGCAAGGGTGCTAATCATTAAATCAATGACGGAGATCACCATGAAAAAACTAAAAAATGAAGCAGAATTATTTAAGGGAGCGTTACTCGCAGGCGTGAAGTATGCGGAGAGACGTGGTGTAGTCGAGTTTGAACCAACCGATTCGGCTAGTGAGAAACTCTTATACATCTACAGACTGCTGGTTCATGATAAAGTCATTCAGCCATTGCCTGAAGACCAGGTCGCTGAAAAAACTTTGCGGCACAAACTTGCAATCTGGTACTCAAAACAACTGCCCAAAGATCATCCGCTCTTAAAATAAACAAAATGGTCAGTTCGATCCGACCCCATTGATCGCACGAACATCAGCGCGACATTCGCATTCAGCGCTTCGAGATGAGTACAGACGACAATACAGAGAAATTCCGCATCGACAAGTGGCTTTGTGCTGCGCGTTTCTTCAAAACGCGTTCCCTGGCAGCTGACGCTGTTGATTGCGGTAAAGTGCATATCGATGAGGTGCGCGTCAAACCGGCTAAGGCAGTGGCAGTGGGCGATATGCTGAACATCCACATTGGGCAGCATCAATTCGTAGTCGAGGTGCTGGCACTGTCCAATAAACGCGGTCCGGCAGCCGAGGCACAGAAACTATATCGTGAGACCGATGCCAGCCGTCAGCGGCGAGAAGCCATTGCTGCCCAACTCAAGGCACAGCCGCAGCCTTTCTTTTTTAAGGGTAGACCGACCAAACGTGATCGACGCGAGATCGAGCGTTTCAAGAAAGGGAAGTGATAACCGTTGCCGGCCTGCAGCCGACATTCAGAATCAGGGTTTCAAGGCATTTGGCAACCACGTTTCGTTGTATTTACTCGATATCATCTTGACTCATCAAATAGTGCTTCCAGACGCATGCTGAGTGCAGGGCTGGGTTGATATTTCATTACTTGGGGAAAATGCAGTTGCGGACTCAATTCAAAGAATAGCCATTCCCGATGCATTCGGTAACGATACAGCAGTAGCACGACATAATCCGTCACCGCATACGCCGGGTTACTGACCCCAATTACACTCGCCTGATACAGCAAGGCGGTACGATCATTCAGGGTGTGATAAATAGATAAATCCTGACGCAGGTCGAAGTTCTGTTTGTCATTGAGCCATGTGGCAGTACTGGTGGCACGAAACAGAACCGGCTCGCTTATAAAACGCTCCAGGTCAAGCTCAGAGGTTTCACCCACGCCTAAGGTATTAAACCAATACATAGACTGCGTTGCTGTCAGCCGCCACTCACCCATCGGAGCCGAATAGCTACCCCTTGTGCGTACGAAAGGCCGTACCGGGATTGGGAATTTAAGCCCCGCATCAGTACTAAAGTGCCAGACGTTTGCCACTGCTGTCTCATAGCGCGCAGCCAAGCCAACACTCCCGGGCGCAACGACCTGATTACGAAGCACGGTCTGACCTGGTGTTGGCTCAGCCGTTATATTTTTCTCGGGGTCTGTTTCTATTAAAAGATGTAATCGCCCCTCGGTTACAGGCAATCTCAAATTTAGCCTGGCTGCAAGATCGAACTTGCGATCACCGTTAAATCCCGCCGTTCTGGTAAGGTCGAGCTGCAATACACTTTGATTGCTCTCCTGGTAATGACGATCGCCACCAAAGAAGCGATCGATATAGCTTGCGAAGCTGGTGACCTTCCCGGACAAATAATCACGCGGAGCCTCCATAGAATCAAAGCGATCAGATTGTTGTATCTGTGGAGCAGATTGTTCTGCGCCAAGCAGCTTCAAGGGAAAAAGAAGAGTAATGCCCAACAGCAGGCTCGACGGAAGCCTGCAAAGCCAGATAGATTTACGCTCAAGGGACGACATTTCGGGCAGATATTACACAATATAGTCGCGTATGCGAAGTTTGACATGACGCCGGAGCGTAAGCAAATGGCCGAAATAATCCTACCCACGTTTAGTGGACACCATAAGAATGGCATATTATCTCTTATGGGGGTGTCTCATGGAACGCAAAGAATATACAAGGTATACCCGGGAATTCAAACTGGAGGCTGTTCGGCTGGCCTTGATTGGTGATCGACCGAAGGCATAAATAGCACGTGAACTTGGCATACGGGTGAATCAACTCCGGAATTGGCATCTTGAATTCGAGCAAGAGGAAAGAACAGGCGCGCCAAAACGAGTTCCGCTTGTCGATGACGACCTTGGGCAGCTGCGGCGTGAGAACTCCAGGCTCAAGGAGGAGAATGAGATTTTAAAAAATGCGCCATCTACTTCGCGCGGGAATCAGCGTGAAGTACCCGTTCATTGATACCCATCGACACAGCTATGCCGTTAAGGCGCTGTGCCAAGCGCTCAAGGTCTCGATGAGCGGTTACTATGCCGCCCGCAGTCGGCCGCCGAGCGCACGCAGTGAACGGCAAACGTGGCTGACCTCGCACATCCGGGCAATTCACACCGCAAGCCGACACACGTATGGTGCACCGCACATCCATGCTGAGCTTTCTGCTCAGGGTGTTGTGTGCAGCCGAAACGCGGTTGCCAAGCTGATGCGTCAGGCGCAGATCATGCCGAAGGCAGTCCGACGGTTTCGGGTTACCACGGACTCGCGAAACACCAAGGCGTCGCCCAACTTGCTGGATCGAGTATTCCAGGCAGACCGGCCCAACGCCTGTCGGTTGAGCGATATCACCTTCATTCCAACGCGCGAGGGCTGGCTCTACCTGGCGGCCATCCTTGACTTGTATTCTCGTGCTATCGTAGGTTGGAATGAGCAAGGGTCTCGATTGCCAGTTGGCTAAGGGCATGCCCTACTTGCTTGATTACGTGCTCCCCAATATCTATTTTCATGTCATAACCGCATACGCCATACTGCGGCATTGCGGGGTGGAAATCGGCAAACAGGATTTCTTGGGCAAGATTTCCTAGCGCAAAACGTGGCCATAGGAGTTATTCTACATGGACGCTACGTGAAGTTACCCGTTTGCTCGAGCCAGATGATCCGGTCTACCTCTGGCGCGAACTTCTGCTCGATATACATGGCGGCATCGCACGCCGCGTCTTGGGTTTTTCCGTCTGGGTATAAAAAAGGAGCCGCAATGATCGACCTTTACTATTGGCCCACTCCAAACGGCCACAAGATCACGATATTTCTCGAAGAGGCTGGACTCGAGTACCGGATCATCCCGGTAAACATAGGCGCGGGGGATCAATTCAAGCCCGCGTTTCTCAAGATCAGCCCCAATAATCGCATGCCCGCGATCGTCGATCTCGCCCCATCGGACGGGGGCAACGCAATATCGGTCTTCGAGTCGGGCGCAATCCTTGTATATCTTGCCGAGAAAACGGGGAAGTTGCTGCCAAATGATCTGCGAGGTCGGAAGACCGCACTGGAATGGCTGTTCTGGCAGGTTGGTGGTCTCGGCCCGATGGCCGGACAAAACCATCACTTCTCCAACTACGCCGCCGAGAAGATTCCCTACGCAATCGACCGTTACGTGAAGGAGACCAACCGCTTGTACGGCGTGCTTGATCGCAGGCTCGATGACCGGGAGTTTATAGTAGGCAATGACTATACGATTGCAGATATTGCGGCCTACCCTTGGATCGTACCATGGAAGGCTCAACAGCAGAATCTGGACGACTTCCCAAACGTTAAACGCTGGTTCGACGCGATCCGCAATCGTCCGGCCACGGTTAGCGCTTATGCACAAGCCCAACCTTATTCGAACCAACCCGCGGTGACCGAAGAAAGTAAGAAATTCCTGTTTGGCCAGACGGCCGCAAGCGTCCGTGCGCTCGTTAATCCAGATGATGCTACGTAGGGCCATCATGATGTTGAAAGAAAACTCGGTATGTTATTTTGCGAGCGCAGTATCAGTCCTGTTCCCTGTTTGCTTGCGTATTAGCCGCGTCCATCCGCGCTATAATGAACGCTGGCCGCTAGGGTCTCGTTGCTCGGCCGCAACCCGCGGGAGATCTTGGTGCGCGAGGTGATGACCAAGAAGGTGCGTTTCGTGACGACGGATATGGAGATTTCGCAGTGTCTCGCGCTGATGACTGAGCGCTATTTCCGCCACCTGCCGGTACTTGACGAACAGCAGAACATCCTCGGCATCGTCTCGATCGGCGACCTGGTCAAGGCGAAGATCTCCGAACAAAGCTTCATGATCGAGCAGATGGAGCGCTACATCACCTCCTGAACGGCAACCAGCAGCGGCACTAGTTCGAGTCAAGTGGATTTCCTAAGCAGCATTGTCTTTAAATATCCCTTGAACCGCGCTCCTGGCGGTATCGGCTCTTCAGGACGAATACGCGCTCTTCATGAATCTTCAATCTCTTCGGGTCCAATTCCCCGCTTTGCCGAACGACTGCTATTGGTGGCGGCCTCAACTGGTCGATGCAACACTTTAATCTATAAGTTCAATAGATGGAGTGTGAATTATGACCTACAGAACTCGTATCAAATACATAGCCAAGCAGAAATCTGAGATATGGGATCGCTGGCAACGTGGAGAATCCTTAAATCAATTGGACGGGTATTCGATAGGCCCTCCTCCTCCATCTTTAATCATTTGGCGCCTAGTGGCGGAATTCGTCCTTTGCCTCGGCGACGATCAAGGTTGGCTCTTACGCTTGCCGAGCGAGAAGAGATTTCCAGAGGGGTTGCCAGTCAACTATCATTGCGCTCCATAGCGGCCCAACTAGGACGCTCCCCCTCGACTATCAGCCGTGAGATCAAACGCAATGGTGGTGATGGTAACTATAGAGCCGCACAAGCCGACCAAGCTGCATTTGACAGAGGTTGCCGCCCAAAACTTTGTAAGCTGGCTTGTAATCGTCGTTGAGTCGATCCGTCGCAGCCAAGCTTCAACTAAATTGGTCTCCGGAACAGATAGCCGGTTGGCTAAAGAGAACGCATCCTGGAGAAGAAAGTAATCAAG
>PLWV01000006.1 GCA_003153155.1 Gallionella sp. | reverse complement strand
GCGCAGCCCCTTAGCTCCACGTTAAGCCGCAATCACCCCAAGGAGAACCACATGCCAAACATACTTCATCGAATCGGAATAGAAGGGACCACTTCTGAAACGGTCTACCAAGCGGTTGCATCGCGCGAGGGGATCGCGTCCTGGTGGACCGAGAAAGTCACCGGCGAGTCGACAGTTGGCTCCGTACTACAATTTCGTTTTGGTAAGGGAGGGCCCGATTTTCAGGTGCTGGAGTTGGCCCCACCAACGCGAGTGCGCTGGAAGTGCGTGGCCGGCCCAGAGGAGTGGATTGATACACGCATCCACTTCGATATCAGCCAACAAGACGGGGAGACGGTGCTGCTGTTCAAGCACTGTGGATGGAGAGCAGAAGTGGAATTTATGCATCACTGCAGCACACAATGGGCCTACTTCCTGATCGGCTTGAAGCAATTGGTGGAGGTCGGCCAGGGTCGACCATATGGTCCAAGGTTCGAGCCCATTAGCCACTGGTCTCGCTAGCGTTTACGGCCGGGTATTCGCGAGCATGCGGCCTAACAAGCGCTTTGAGCTGACAAGCTCCGGCGCGGCATTAGGAATCTAATAATTTATAAGGGAGGACAAGTAAATCATGAAAAAACAAATCACAAGCATTTCACCTTTTCAAACCGCAAAGGTAATGGCACTTCTTTATTTCGCTATTTCTTTACCGTTCATTGTACTCATGGGTCTAATGTTTTCATTTATGCCAGGGCCTAAACCACCGATGATGGGCATGATGTTCGCAATGCCTTTTTTCTATTTAATCTTCGGTTTTGTTTTCACCATTATTTGCGCATGGGTTTACAATCTCGTTGCAAAATGGGTTGGTGGTATTGAATTTACTACCTCGGAAATTGAAAATTCCTAACCCTGCGCTCAAGCGGGACTGCGCTGATAAAACATCGCGCAGTCCCTTGCCTCTATGTTAGGCGTGATGTTCAAAAACAAACAGAAAGAGAGGAGACAATTATGAAGAAGCTTTATCTCATAGCAATGTTTAGTGCAGCTATCGTTGCGGCAAGCCCTCTATTCGCTGAGGAGAAGGCAAAAAGCCCGGCGGATGGCTACAACATCCATATCATCGCGCCCCATCGTCACGAAGACGGCACGGTGCATGGTCCGTATCACCATTATTGCAAGCAGATCAAGCCGGAGATATTGCAGTGCATGATCTTTCTGTCCACAGATCCGAATGCCGAGCTTGTTGAGATCGAATACTTCATTGACAAGAAGCTCGCGCGCACGAACGTGACGCTGGAGCAATGGAACAAGCATTTCCACGACCACACTGAAGAAATCGCAACCGGGCGTGTGCAAGTTCTTGATGTACCCCCCGAAAAGGCGAAAGAGATTGCCAAGGCCTTGTCTAATACCGACGGTATCATCTTCCACCTGTGGCCGATGGGGGCTAAAGTACCGAACGGAGATGTTACTTTCCCGACGGCCATCAGCCACAAGCAGGTAGAGAAGCTTGAAATCCCGAAGTAGGGATTGGGTGTTAACGGCGTCAATCTCGATTAAGCGGCATCATGCCTGACACTGCGCTGGAGAGGGACGCCGCAAAAAGCGGCGCGTCGTTCAACTTGAACGTTAGTTGGCGTTGGCTCCGTCCGCTCGCTATGTCTCCGAAGCCCAGCGGGAAAGCAAGCTGTTTTCTCACGGATTAACAATGATCACAACCAGGAACTTCAATATGCGTCCGCGTCACTTTGAACGACACCGCACTGAACGCATCGGCTGGCTCCGCGCTGCGGTATTGGGCGCGAATGATGGCATCGTTTCCACAGCGAGCCTGGTGCTGGGTGTTGCAGCCGCGCATGCAACTCACAGCAACATATTGGTCGCCGGGGTTGCCGGCCTGGTCGCCGGGGCCATGTCGATGGCTGCCGGCGAGTATGTCTCCGTCCACTCACAGGCAGATACCGAAAAGGCAGACATCGAGCTTGAACGCAAGGAACTCAAGGCGGACGATGCGGGCGAGCATAAAGAATTGGCGGCAATCTATGTCCGTCGGGGTCTTGATCCTGCGCTTGCGAAACAGGTCGCCGATCAACTCATGGCGCATGACGCGCTCGGCGCACATGTCCGCGACGAACTCGGGATCTCCCAGACGCTTAGTGCGCGTCCGCTTCAGGCTGCCTTTGCTTCGGCCGCCAGTTTCGCTATTGGAGCCGCCATGCCCCTTTTAGTCACGTTATTGGCCCCCGAGGCAAGCCTGATTCCCCTCGTCTCAGCTACTTCACTCGTTTTCCTCGCGCTTCTGGGCGGGGTGGCTGCGCGCGCCGGTGGAGCGCCTTTGACGGTGGGTGCACTGCGTGTCACGTTCTGGGGTGCGCTGGCCATGGGGTTGACCGCTGGCGTCGGCGCTCTGTTTGGAGCGGTTGCGTGAGCGAAGCGGCGATATGCCACCTGACAAGCTATTCAACTCGGTCGCGCTGACTCGCGCCGGTTAATTCGTGCGTTATACATGGCGACATAAATCCCAACCGTTCGTGGTGAGTGTTTTTCGTTCGCTCCTTCGATACACCGCGCTACGCGCGGCACTCAGGACGAACGGAAAATGTATCGAACCACAAGCTGCTTTCCACTTTTGTCGCTATGTATAGTAGAGGAGATGCACTCATGGCGACGACGCACCCATCGCGTAATCTCAGCGTTTCCATCAACCGGGATGCCAAAGACGTATACAACTTCGTCTCCGTTCCGGAGAATTTCCTGCGGTGGGCATCAGGGTTGGGTAAGTCGTTGAAGAAGGTAAATGGCGAGTGGGTTGCCGAAACACCAGAAGGTCCGGTGAAGGTCAGGTTTACGGAGCGCAATGAATTCGGGGTTCTGGATCATTGGGTATACCCGAAGCCAGGGCTGCAGATTTATATTCCCATGCGCGTCATTCCAAACGGCAGCGGCTGCGAGCTCATTTTTACGTTGTTCCGTTTGCCTGCCATGTCTGATGAAAAATTTGTCGCAGACGCGGAATGGGTCATGCGCGATTTAACATCTTTGAAAAACCTGCTGGAATCACCATGACTCCGGCCGTCAGTATGCTTGGCTCGGCGCTTCAAGGGGCGTGAAACTGCGGGCGCAATTGGAGGCTTTATCCCGCTCTTTTACTGTGCCTACCCATGATGTGCCAGCTTCTCGATGTTGTGCACCAGGCAGTAAATTTTCCACTCCGCGTCCAACCGCAAGAAATCGGGGGCTGGTGTCGATGTATTTGTAACGCGCCATTTACATCTCCAAAATATCGCCCTCCAGTTCGACCTTGATATTTCATCTGGTTCACGGCACGATGTGGGTATGAATATACTTTTTCTACAGCTTCGTTAGGCGATTATGGCTTTCATCCGCGGGATTTTGGACCGTATCATTCTGGTGGTAGGTGTCGTTGCGGCCGGCTGCATCCCAAGTTTCATTGCGCAGTATCGACAACGCGTCGGCGGTCGGCTCGATCAGGTACTGCAGGATCTTGCACCGTTCCAGGAAATCGCCAATCAATTTCATCATGGTAGTCTTCAGGAGCTCATTCAACATCACCTTACCAGCGCTGACTCTACTTTTCATGACGAGGGTGCGGCCTTGCAAGCAATGGTTGTTTCTGCCGAACAATTAAGGCAAGCGCTTCAAGCGCTCAACACGGATTTGTTTCATCAGATGGTTTATCTGCTTACCAAGGCGGATCCGCTCATTGCACGCGCAACCTGGGAAATATTTTCACCCTCTTTTAATTTAACTGTAGAGAGTGTCGTATTTGCCCTTATTATCGGCGTCGCCATTTGGTTGGTGTTCCTCGCGGTCTGGATCCTATTCGAACGTCTTGGAAGGCTGCTGCTTGCCAAATAAGTGTGCGGCAAATTAAACATCTATATTTCGAGTCAGCGGTTGTAGAAATAAAAATGTTATCGCATCCGTCCCGGAATCACGGCTGGTGCTTGAATGGGTTTCTTTCATTGAGCTCGTCCATATACTGAGAGACGGCGCTGGCCTCGAGTTTTAAAAAATCTTCCACTGCACGCGAAAATTCGGGGTGTGCCAGCCAGTGCGCAGACTTGGTAGTCACTGGCAGGAACCCGCGTGCCAATTTATGCTCGCCCTGAGCACCGCCCTCGAAAGTTTTTATTTTGCGCGCAATGCAAAACTCTATCGCTTGGTAGTAGCAAGTCTCGAAATGCAGACCAGGGTGATATTCAAGCGCGCCCCATGAGCGCCCATACAACACATCTTGGGTAAAAAAATTGAGGGCGCTTGCGATCGGTCGCCCGTCGCGCGCCGCGATAACGAGCAAAGCTTGCTGAGGCATCGAGGCTCCAATGCGCATAAAGAAGTCCAAATTCAGCGCCGGCGGGGAATGGTGCTGTTGCCGGGTATGGGCATAACACGCGGCAAAAAAAGCCCACTGATCTGGCGTGGCGTTTTCCCCGGTGATGCATTGAAGTTGTATTCCCGCCTCTCTGACCTTGCGCCGCTCTTGTTTGATGCGCTTGCGCTTGTCGCGGCTCAGCTCGACAAGAAAAGCGTCAAAGTCACGATAGCCTGGATTCTGCCAATGGAATTGCACGTCCTGGCGCAGCATCATTCCCTGTTGCTGCATCAACAGCGTATCGGCTTCATCAGGGAATAAACAATGCAGCGACGACACACCGATTTCTGTTGCGAATTGCAGGGCGGAACGGAGCAGCAATCCGCGCACTTCAGGCGATTCGGCCAGCAGTCGTGCCCCGGTGACTGGCGTGTAAGGCACGGTGCACACCAGTTTGGGATAATAACGCAGGCCGTGCCGGTGATAGGCGTCGGCCCATGCAAAATCGAACACGTGCTCGCCATACGAGTTCATCTTCAGATAAAGCGGCATCGCACCCAGCAATTTTCCGTCCTGCCACAAGGTGAGAAATTGCGCTTGCCAGCCGAATTGCGCCGTGGCGCAGCCGCTTTCTTGCAGCGCATACAAGTAGGCATGCGAAAGAAATGGATCATTCCCCGCCAGCGCGTCCCATTGCGCTGCGGGAATATCCGCGAGGTTCTCGATTATTTTCAGTGCGGGCGCATTCATGAGGTTCTAACCAGTAGCGGCATATTCTATCTGCTTGCTACAATAAGCCGACGAATTTGCAAACAACTTTATGAAATCTTATTCCGAATCCTGCGAAAAAAATAAGGCGCCCATTCTGGCTGTGCTGAAAGAAGTTTTCGCCGAACGAAAACGAGTGCTGGAAATTGCCAGCGGTACCGGCCAGCACGCCGTGTACTTTGGCCGAGAACTACCGCATCTGATTTGGCAAACCAGCGAATTGGCTCAGCATCATGCGAGTATTCAAGCCTGGCTGGACGAAGCGCAGCTGCCCAATGTATTAGCGCCGTTGTCTGCAGACGTGAATGAAGCGCGCTGGCCCATCGAGCCGGTGGATGCCATATTCAACGCCAACACCGTGCACATCATTTCGTGGCCGGAAGTAGAACTTCTGTTTGCGCATATTGAGCGGATCATAACGCCGGGTGGATGCGTATGCTTTTATGGGCCATACAATTACGGCGGGCATTTCACTTCCGAAAGCAATGCCCGTTTCGATACTTGGCTCAAGTCACGCGACCCCAGCAGCGGCGTGCGGGATTTTGAAGCGGTGAACCGGCTTGCCGCATCCCATGGCCTGGACTTGCTGCGCGATATCGCCATGCCCTCCAATAACCGCATGTTGGTGTGGCGTGCGAAGGAAAACAAATCCCCCAATGGACTTGAGTAGAATTGCCTGTGGTTGAATCAAGCCTATTGTGAAATGTTCGACCCCGATTTCTTTAACCGCATATATTGACCCTATAGCAGTGGTGAAAAAAAAGCAGCCGAAGCTGCTTTTCTGGTACTCCCTAAGCTTAAGGCTTAATGTCCGCTACGATTGCGCAGTTGCTTGATTGCCGCTAGCTGTGCAATCGCTTCAGCCAATTCGGCTTGGGCTTGAGCATAGTCGATATCAGAGCTGCGATTCTTCATTGCTTCCTCGGCGTCTTGCTTGGCTTGTAACGCACGAACTTCATCCAAATCCCCGCCGCGGATCGCAGTGTCGGCCAAAATGGTTACGACACCGGGCTGTATCTCAAGCATACCGCCGGACACGTAGATGAGCTCTTCCTGTTCCTGGTCTGGCCGCTTGATTCTGACCGAGCCGGGTTTGATGCGTGTCATCAATGCAGTATGACGCGGATAAATACCCAGTTCGCCCATCTCCCCGGGAACCACTACCATTTCTGCCAGCCCTGAGAAGATAGACGCTTCCGCGCTAACTACGTCGACATGTACGGTCATTGCCATGAATTGCTCCGGTTATAATTGCAGTGCTTTTGGATTATTGCAGCGTCTTGGCTTTTTCAACCGCTTCTTCGATGCCGCCCACCATGTAGAACGCTTGTTCCGGCAGGTGGTCATATTCGCCATCAACGATGCCCTTAAAGCCCTTGATCGTTTCTTTCAGCGTGACATATTTACCCGGGCTGCCGGTAAACACTTCTGCCACGTGGAACGGTTGCGACAGGAAGCGTTGAATCTTGCGTGCGCGCGCCACCGCCAACTTGTCTTCCGGTGCCAATTCGTCCATGCCCAGAATTGCAATGATGTCGCGCAACTCTTTGTAACGTTGCAGCGTAGCTTGGACTTTACGCGCCACACTGTAATGCTCTTCGCCCACCACCAGCGGATCAAGCTGACGGGAAGTGGAGTCCAATGGATCAACCGCCGGGTAAATACCCAACGAGGCGATGTCACGCGATAACACCACGGTGGAATCCAGATGTAGGAAGGTGGTCGCAGGTGCCGGGTCGGTCAAGTCATCCGCCGGTACGTAAACCGCTTGCACGGAAGTGATCGAACCCACCTTGGTCGAGGTAATACGCTCTTGCAAACGACCCATTTCTTCAGCCAGGGTCGGTTGATAACCCACGGCGGAAGGCATACGGCCCAATAGCGCGGACACTTCAGTACCGGCCAGGGTGTAGCGATAGATGTTGTCCACGAAGAACAAAATGTCGCGGCCTTCATCGCGGAATTTTTCCGCCATGGTCAGGCCGCTCAACGCGACGCGCAGACGGTTGCCCGGCGGTTCGTTCATCTGGCCGAACACCATCGCCACTTTGGATTCGGACAGGTTATCCAATTTGATTACCCCCGCTTCCGACATCTCGTGGTAAAAATCGTTACCTTCGCGGGTGCGCTCGCCCACACCGGCGAACACTGACAAACCGGCGTGTTCCTTGGCGATGTTGTTGATCAACTCCAACATGTTTACAGTTTTGCCCACGCCGGCACCACCAAACAAGCCAACTTTTCCGCCTTTGGCGAACGGGCACACCAAGTCGATCACCTTGATGCCGGTTTCCAGCAAATCCACTGAAGGCGACAACTCATCGAATTTTGGTGCTTTGGCATGGATCGGGCGTCTTTCGTCACACTTGATCGGACCGGCATCATCGATCGGCCGGCCTAACACGTCCATGATGCGGCCCAATGTGCCCACACCAACCGGAACTGAGATCGGATTATTGGTGTTCACTACAGCCATGCCGCGCTTCAGACCATCCGAAGAGCCCATCGCAATGGTACGCACTACGCCATCACCGAGTTGTTGCTGCACCTCGAATGTGAGGCCGGCTTCAACGATCGAACTGGTTTCCGCCTGCAGTGTCAGCGCGTCATATATCTTGGGCATTTGATCGCGTGGAAATTCGATGTCAACCACCGCACCGATACACTGAACAATCTTTCCTTGACTCATTTTAGGATTCCCCGTCTAAATAAATTTTGTGTTGCTGCTATCTTTAAAATTAACCAACCGCTGCCGCGCCGCTACAGATTTCCGAAATTTCGCGGGTAATCGCCGCTTGACGCGCCTTGTTATAAACCAACTTGAGATCTGCAATCACGCTCTTGGCGTTATCCGATGCGGCCTTCATTGCTACCATACGCGAACTCTGCTCGGAGGCCATGTTTTCAACCACGGACTGGTAAACCAGGGACTCGATGTAGCGCACTAGCAGCGCATCGATCACCTGTTTAGCATCAGGCTCATAGATATAGTCCCAGTTGCCCTCTGCGGTTCCCATCTGCTCACCGCTCAGCGGCAACAATTGCTCCATGCATGGCTCTTGCTTCATGGTGTTGATGAACTGGTTGTAGCTGATATGTATCGCGTCGATCTCGCCCGCCGTATAGGCATCCAGCATCACCTTCACCGCGCCGATCAATTTGTCGATGTGCGGCGTGTCACCCAACCCGTTCAGGCTAGATTTGACCCTGGCACCGATACGCGACATGAAACCCATGCCCTTGTTGCCGATCGGGCAAACCATGATGCCCTTGCCTTCGCCTTCCCACGCCTTCATGCGGCTTACGGCAAGGCGCAGAACGTTGGTATTCAATCCACCGCACAGACCTTTGTCCGAAGTCACTATGATCAGGCCGATGTTCTTGATCCCTTCGCGCTTTACCAGAAACGGATGCTTGTACTCAGGGTTGGCGCGCGACAGGTGCGCAGCAACGGCGCGGATTTTTTCTGCATAGGGGCGGGCCGCGCGCATACGTTCTTGCGCTTTACGCATCTTGGCTGCGGCGACCATTTCCATGGCGCGCGTAATCTTGCGTGTATTTTCTACACTCTTGATCTTCGTGCGTATCTCTTTACTGCCAGCCATTTCTCACCCCGCCTTAGTAAACAGCTGTAGCTTTGAATTTCTCGATCGCCGCAGACAACAATTTTTCATTATCGGCGGACAGATCCTTGCTGGATTCGATCGCGTCCATCAAGCTCTTGTTATTGGATTTCAGGTGAGAGTGCAACACAGACTCGAACGACAGCGCTTTAGCCACTGACACATCATCGAAGTAGCCTTTGTTAACCGAAAACAGCGTGACCGCCATTTCAGCGACAGACAACGGACAGTACTGCAACTGCTTCATCAATTCAGTGACGAGACGACCGCGCTCGAGTTGTTTGCGTGTCGCTTCATCCAGATCCGAAGCGAACTGCGCGAAGGCCGCCAATTCACGGTATTGCGCCAGTGCCAGACGCACACCGCCACCCAGCTTCTTGATTACTTTGGTTTGCGCTGCGCCCCCCACGCGGGACACCGAGATACCGGCGTTGATTGCGGGACGGATACCTGCGTTGAACAAATCGGCTTCCAAAAAGATCTGGCCGTCGGTAATGGAAATCACGTTGGTCGGCACGAAAGCAGATACGTCCCCCGCCTGTGTCTCAATGATCGGCAAAGCAGTCAGCGAACCGGTCTTGCCCTTGACTGCGCCCTTGGTGAACGCTTCCACATAGTCTGCATTCACGCGCGCCGCACGCTCCAGCAAACGGGAGTGCAAATAGAACACGTCGCCGGGATAAGCTTCGCGACCGGGCGGACGGCGCAGCAACAATGATATTTGTCGGTATGCCCAAGCTTGTTTGGTCAAGTCGTCGTAAACGATCAGCGCATCTTCGCCGCGATCGCGGAAGTATTCGCCCATGGTGCAACCGGCATAAGGCGCCAGGAATTGCATCGCGGCCGAATCCGAAGCGGTCGCGACGACCACGATGGTGTACCCCAGCGCGCCGTGCTCTTCCAGCTTGCGCACCACGTTGACAACGGTCGATGCTTTTTGGCCGATCGCAACGTAGACGCAGGTCATGTTCTGACCTTTTTGATTGATGATGGCATCCACCGCAACGGCAGTCTTGCCGGTTTGACGGTCGCCGATAATCAGCTCGCGCTGTCCGCGACCCACCGGAACCATGGAGTCAATCGATTTCAAACCAGTTTGCACCGGCTGGTCAACTGACTTACGCGCGATTACACCCGGCGCGACTTTTTCAATCTTGTCGGTCATCTTGGCGTTGATCGGGCCTTTGCCATCGATCGGCTGACCCAGCGCATTCACGACACGACCGCGCAATTCCGGTCCAACCGGCACTTCCAGAATTCGTCCGGTACATTTGACCGTGTCTCCTTCGGTGATGTGCTCATATTCACCGAGCACCACCGCGCCGACGGAATCGCGCTCCAAATTCAGTGCCAAACCGAAAGTGTTGCCGGGAAATTCCAGCATTTCACCTTGCATCACGTCGGAAAGCCCGTGTACGCGGACGATACCGTCGGTGACACTGACCACTGTACCCTCGGTACGTGCTTGCGTCAGTGCCTCGAAGTTTTCGATGCGACTGCGTATTAAATTGCTAATTTCAGAAGGATTGAGTTTCATCGGATTTCCTTGTCTTGATAAATCTTTGGGAGGTTCCCTTATCAGGCCAGCGCGTTTGCCATTTCGCCAAGGCGAGTGCGGGCAGAACCATCGATCACCTTGTCTCCGGCACGAATTACCACACCGCCCAACAATTCTTTATTGACTTTACAGACCAGCTTGATTTTGCGGCCCATCCGCGCTTTCAGCGAACTAATGATTTTTTCTTGTTGTGCGGCAGACAATTCAAACGCGGAGTCAACCACTACATTTACGGTTTTTTCCGCTTCCGCCCGCAGTGCTTCGAAGATAGCAACAATTTCCGGAAGCAAAAGCAGACGCTGGTTATCCACCAGCACCCGAACGAAGTTGCGCTGTTGAACTTTTGCCTGTCCACCCAACAAACCCTCCATCAGGTTTTCGACTTGCGATTTGGCAACCCTTGGGCTGGTAACTACTGCGCGAACTTCAGGGTGGCAGATCGCCTCGGCTAGAGACACGAGCACCTCCGACCAGCCTTTCAAGTCCGCCAGCTTTTGCGCTTCTTCAAATGCCGCCTGGGCATAGGGTCGTGCAGTAGTAATAGCTTGAGACATGGTGTTTAGATTTCCGAAACCAGTTTATCGAGCAGGTCGTTGTGAGCCTTGGCGTCAATTTCACGACCGAGGATTTTACTCGCGCCAGCCAGCGCAATTGCCGACACCTGGGTGCGCAGCTGCTCTTTGGCACGAAACACTTCCTGATCGATTTCCGCCTTGGCGCCGGCGATGATGCGATCGCCTTCTACCTTGGCTTGCACCTTGGCTGTTTCGACAATTTCACTGGCGCGCTTTTCGCCATTGTTCACAATTTCACTGACCTTTTCCTTCGCCTCACGCAAAATTTCCGCAGAACGATTGGCGGCCAACTCCAAGTCGAGCTTCGCTCTCTCGGCATCTGCCAAACCGTCGGCGATTTGCTTTTTGCGTTGATCCAGCGCGGCCATAATGGGGGGCCAGACAAATTTCATGCAGAACCACACAAACAGCGCGAACATGATCGTCTGAGCTAGAAGAGTTGCATTGATATTCATGCAAGCTACCTTTCTTTAGTTATACGTTGTCGCCCGGGAAGACTTAATGCGCAACCGCAAACAGAACGTACATCGCAATACCAACAGCAATCATCGGAACTGCATCAACCAAGCCCATCACTACGAAGAACTGAATGCGTAGCATAGGGATGAGCTCTGGTTGACGTGCAGCACCCTCCAGGAAGCGACCACCCAGAATACCGATACCAACGGCCGCGCCAAGCGCGCCTAGGCCCATCATCAGGGCTCCAGAGATGTACAGCAGTGCATTTGCCATTTCCATTTTTTATTTCTCCTGTTAAAAAAGTAAAGTTGATAAAACCGATTTTAATGATGTTCCTGATGCGCCATATCCATATAGACCACAGTCAACGTCATGAAGATGAACGCCTGCAAGGTGACGATCAGAATGTGGAAAATTGCCCAGCCTAGCGACAGCAGTATCTGCGATCCGTACAAGGTAGCGCTGCCCAGCGTCAGCCCCACCCATGCACCACCCATCAACGCAATAAGAATAAAGATCATTTCGCCGGCATACATGTTGCCAAACAGACGTAGCGAGAGAGAAAGCGGCTTGGCGATCAGGTTGACCCCTTCCAGCACTAAATTGACCGGCATACCCCATTTGCCGAATGGTTGCAGCGTCAACTCGCCCACGAATCCGCCCACACCTTTCATCTTGACGCTATAGTAGAGCACCAGCAAAAACACCCCTATCGCCATACCAAACGTGGCATTCGGGTCGGTGGTAGGCACAACCTTGAAGAACGGGACACCAAGTTCATGCATCAACAAGGGAACATAGTCTATCGGCAACAAATCCATCAGGTTCATCGAAAAAATCCAAAAGAAGATGGTCAGCGCCAAGGGCGCAATCATGTTGTTCTTGCCGGAAAACGAGCCGCGTACACTACTGTCGATAAATTCGACCGCCCACTCGCAAAAATTTTGCAGCCCACTGGGCGTCCCGGTGGTAATAGTTTTTGCGACACGGCGGAACACAAACATCAAAACAACACCCAGCAATAAGGACATTATGACCGTATCCAGGTTGAGCGCCCAAAAACCCATCGCTTTGGCTTCTTCTGGGGTGTGTGCAACCCCCCATGCACCGTGGGGCAATTGACCATACGTCAGATTCTGTAAATGATGCTTGATGTATTCTGCTGATGTGTGTGCTTCACTAGACATTTTTAGTCACTATCTCAGTCTTAAAACTACTCAAAAACAATCGGCCCACTGGCAGTACCGCTTGACCAATCACAAAGCCACCCAATAATGCGAGCGGCGATAATTTCAGCACGGCAATGCACAAATAAAGCAGTACTATGACCACCAAAAACCTTTCGGCGGCGTAAAAATACATGAGCCGTAATTGATGATGTGCTTCATGGGCAGGATGCAAAGCGGCTCGAACCATTCTCCATGCCAACAATGTCCCGTTGACAACGGCTACTCCTCCACCGCTTAACACCGCTATCGCAAATTGCGACGTGCCTTTTATGCTGTAAGCAATGCTTGCGCCAATCAGCGTGACCACCATCTGTAACAAGATCACTTGGCGTGCTATTTTTTTTTCTTTGGCTCCAACATCGAAAAGCGTGATGATGATAGCGGCGTTTTCCGGGGGTGTCAAACATTGTTGCTGCACATCACCGACATCTTTGCTCAAGTTATTTGCCCTTTTTGAGCCTGCTCAGGAATTCATCGAGTTGATCATGGTTCGCATATTCGATGACCAGCTTGCCTCCGCCTTTGTTGCCCGGCTTAATTTCCATGCGCGTTCCGAGATACGCGCTCATTTCTTCCTGCAAGCGCTGTGTGTCGCGGCTAAGCCTGGTCGTTTTCTTTTGTTTTTCTTTTTCCGGCTCGCGAGTTTGCTTCAGCACAAGCTTTTCCGCTTCGCGCACAGAAAGCTGTTCCATCACAATTTTATTTGCCAGCAATATCTGCTGCGCGCTTTCCAGCGACAACAATGCGCGCGCATGCCCCATATCCAGCTTGTTTTCCATCAGCATGTTCTGCACGGCTTTGGGTAGTTTTAATAGACGCAACAAATTGCTGGTAGCGCTGCGTGAACGTCCTACCGCCTCAGCGGCTATATGATGAGTCATTTTGAATTCATCAATTAATCGCTGAATACCTACCGCCTCCTCCAGCGGATTCAGGTTTTCACGCTGGATATTTTCAATCAGCGCCATCGCCAGTGCCGCATTATCCGGTACGCTGCGTACCAGCACCGGCACATGTGTCAGCCCCGCCAATTGCGCGGCGCGCCAGCGCCGTTCACCCGCAATGATTTCATAACCGCTATCGGCAAGTTGCCGCACCAGAATCGGCTGCATGATTCCCTGGGCTTTGATCGAAGCCGCCAGGTCGTTCAGCGATGCCACATCCATATGCGTACGTGGTTGATATTTGCCCGGCCTGAGTAGTGTGACATTCAAATCACGCATCACCTCATCTTTTTCGCTTTTGCCACCTGATAACAACGCATCCAGTCCGCGTCCCAATCCCTTGTGCAGCTTTACCATGATCAATCCCTTTATGCCGTTGCAGCAGGTTGCGCCGCGTTATTCAATAACTCCCCGGCCAAAGCCAGATATGCCTGTGTTCCCTTGGATAATTTGTCGTGATACAGCACCGGCACGCCATAGCTGGGCGCCTCTGCCAATCGCACATTGCGCGGAATCACGGTGCGATAAACTTTACTGCCAAAATGTTCTTGCAATTGATCCGAGACTTGCTGTGCCAGAGCATTACGCGGATCGAACATGGTGCGCAGCAATCCTTCGATTTCCAAATCCGGGTTCAAGTTGGCGCGTACCTTTCGAATGGTATTCACGAGATCACTCAAGCCCTCCAGCGCGTAGTATTCGCATTGCATCGGGATCATTACCGACTTGGCCGCGCATAAGCCATTCAGAGTCAACAAATTAAGAGCCGGAGGACAGTCGATCAGCACAAAGTCATATTCTGAAGCAACCAGCTGTACCGCATCGCGCAGCCGCGTTTCGCGGTGAGCTAGATCTACTAATTCGATTTCCGCACCGGCCAAGTCTCGATTGGCGGGTAACAGGTCGTATTTTCCAGCCTCAGAATGTGTTCGCGCCTCAACTATCGTTTTGCTGCCCAACAATACTTCATAGACGCTAGCCCGCAAATCACGCTTGTCGATGCCGCTGCCCATAGTGGCATTGCCCTGCGGATCAAGGTCGATCAGTAACACGCGCTGTTTGGCAGCGGCAAGACTGGCGGCCAAATTCACGGAAGTTGTGGTCTTCCCCACTCCGCCTTTCTGATTGGTTACAGCTAATATCTTCGTCATGTCGCTTCGCTCCCATTGCATGTTGCAATTACCAGGCTGCGTGCCGCTTGCAAACCCGGCACCTGTAATGGTATGACGCGCTCAACCCTGCATCCGCCCGGCATTCCCGCCAATTCTTGTTCCGGCGACCCCTTCATCGCGGCCCAACGTCCGTGCTCCGCCAAGAGGTGGCGCGTGCTGCGCAAAAAATCACCCAACTCGGTAAATGCCCGTGAAATGATTCCATCAAAGCGTTCTGGCGGCTGCCATTCTTCCACGCGCGCGCAGTGTATGCTCGCGTTGGGCAATCCCAGTTCAATGATCGCCTGTTGTACGAAACTGGTTTTTTTGCTGTTGCTATCCAGCAAAGTGAACTGCCAGTCCGGCCGCGCAATCGCCAAGACCACCCCCGGCAAGCCCGCACCACACCCCACATCCAACCACCGACTAGGCCATAAATGTGGCATAACGGCGAGGCTATCTAGTAAGTGATGGCTCACCATCTGTTGCGGATCGCGAATCGCGGTCAAGTTATAGACTTTGTTCCACTTGTGCAGCAACGCCACATAATCCAGCAGTTGGCTTTGGGCCTCCATGCTCAGCGCGATCCCCAGTTGCGCGATGCCGCGCTGTAATTCTTCGGCCAAGTTCATGCATGTTTCTGCGTTGCTTGAGCGTCGCGAAAACCACGTTTCAGGTGCACCAACAGTAAAGAAATCGCAGCAGGTGTGATACCGGAAATGCGTGCGGCCTGCCCTATCGTTTCGGGCTTGTGCTGATTAAGTTTTTGCTGCACTTCGATAGACAGCCCGCGCACCTCACGATAGTCAAAAACACTTGGTAATCCTAATGTTTCATATTGTTCATTACGTCCAATTTCATCGCGTTGCCGTTCAATATAGCCGTGATACTTCGCTTGGGTTTCCACCTGCTCTGCGACTTTTTCATCATCCACGCCAACACCCGCGCCGGGCAAGGTTAACAGGCTGGTATAACTCACATCCGGGCGGCGCAACAATTCATGCAGCGCATATTCGCGCTCAATGGGTTTGCCCAACACCCTTATTGCGTCTTCTACCGGCAAGCTACGCGGGCTCATCCAAGTGTTGCGCAACCGCTCTTGTTCTCGGGCGATGGATTCACGTTTTTGTTCGAACGCCTGCCAACGTGCGTCATCCACAATGCCCAATTTGCGGCCGATTTCAGTCAATCTTAAATCTGCGTTATCCTCGCGCAATTGCAAGCGGTACTCCGCGCGGCTGGTAAACATACGATACGGTTCGGAAACGCCGCGTGTAATCAAATCGTCCACCAGCACACCCAAATAGGCTTCGTCTCGTCGCGGACACCATGCTTCTCGTTCGCTGACTTGCAGTGCCGCGTTGAGTCCGGCCAGCAAACCTTGCGCGGCGGCCTCCTCATAACCGGTCGTGCCGTTGATTTGCCCGGCGAAGAACAACCCTTGTATTGCCTTGGTTTCCAGAGAGCTTTTCAAACCGCACGGATCGAAATAGTCATATTCGATCGCATAGCCGGGACGCAAGATATGAGCGTTTTCCAATCCCTTGATGGAACGCACCAAATCCAATTGCACATCAAAGGGCAAACTGGTGGAAATGCCGTTGGGATAAACTTCATTCGTGGTCAACCCTTCCGGTTCAAGAAAAATCTGATGAGAGGATTTATCGGCAAAGCGGGTGATTTTGTCTTCGATAGACGGACAGTAGCGCGGACCCACGCCCTCGATCACCCCAGTGAACAAAGGGGAGCGATCCAACCCGCCACGAATGATGTCATGCGTGCGCTGATTGGTCTCGGTGATCCAGCATGGCAATTGCTTCGGGTGCTGCGCAGCATTGCCCATGAATGAGAACACCGGCACCGGATCATCGCCCGGCTGCTCCTGCAGGACTGAATAATCAATGGTCCGACCATCGATGCGCGGTGGCGTGCCGGTCTTCAATCGCCCAGCTGGAAGATTCAGCTCGCGCAACCGATGTGCCAGACTGATGGACGGCGGGTCACCTGCGCGTCCCGCTTGATAATTTTCCTGCCCGATATGGATCAACCCAGACAAAAACGTACCCGTTGTCAACACCACGGTTTTCGCGCTAAAGCGCAAGCCAAGTTGAGTAACCACTCCGCGCACCCGATCTTGTTCAACCAACAAATCGTCCACGGCCTGCTGGAACAGCCAGAGGTTGGGCTGGTTTTCCAGTCGGGTTCGGATGGCTTGTTTATAGAGCAGGCGGTCGGCCTGTGCACGTGTGGCGCGTACCGCCGGACCTTTGCTGGAATTCAGGATGCGGAACTGTATGCCACCTTCGTCTGTAGCCGCCGCCATTGCGCCGCCGAGTGCATCCACCTCTTTGACCAAATGTCCCTTGCCTATCCCGCCAATGGACGGGTTGCAGGACATCTGCCCCAGCGTTTCGATGTTATGGCTAAGCAACAAAGTCTTGCAACCAGCGCGCGCGCTGGCCAAGGCCGCCTCGGTACCGGCGTGTCCCCCACCCACCACAATTACATCGAACACATCAGGAAATTTCATGTCGCTACTGCTTTGAAAAGGACGCGCATCATACAACAGCCAAGCCGCAATCCCAAACGCTGTGTTTCACGTGGAACAATACCGCCTATTTTCCGATGCAGAACCTGCTAAAAATCTCACCGAGCAAATCATCTGCGGTGAATTCCCCGGTAATTTCATTAAGCGCTCGTTGCGCCAGACGCAACTCTTCGGCGAACAACTCCGCGCTAATCAACACAGCATGGGCTTGGTCCAGGTGGGTTTGCGCCAAGGCCAAGGCTTGCAAGTGTCGTTCACGCGCCATGAATGAGCCGCTTTCCTGATCGCGCCATCCCACAGCCTCCAGCAACTTACCACGCAATTCCTCCAAACCTTCCCCGGTTTTGGCTGAAACACCAACGAAAGGGTTGTTCCCCGCCATCAAAAGGGTTTTGTCCTTCATTAGGTCAATCTTGTTGAACACCAACAGACGAGGTATATCTGCCGGTAATCCTGCAAATATGGCCTCGTCCTGGGCAGTCAAGCCCCGACATGCATCCAACAGCAACAGTATCAAATCAGCGCGGTGCAGAGTCTCGCGGGTGCGTGCGATGCCCATGTTTTCCACTGCATCTTGTGATTCACGCAGCCCCGCAGTATCCATGATGTGCAATGGCACGCCACGGATCTGGATGGCTTGGCGAATTACATCACGGGTAGTGCCTGGAATATCGCTAACCAAAGCCACCTCTTCACCAGACAACCGATTAAGCAGGCTGGACTTCCCTACGTTTGGCTGTCCTGCAATAACAACGTGTGCACCTTCACGCAGCAGACTCCCCTGTTTTGCGCTGTCCAGTGTGTGCTGCAATTTCAACCGGATGTTGTTCAGCAACGCGTCGCGACGTTCGAAGTCAATGATGTCCACCTCTTCTTCCGGGAAATCCAGCATCGACTCGACCAACATACGCAGATAAATCAGCCCGTTGACCAAGCCATGAATAGCGGCGGAAAATTCCCCACTCAGGGAGCGCACCGCGCTACGCGCTGCCTCTGTGGTATTGGCATCAATCAAATCAGCAACGCTTTCCGCTTGAGCCAAATCGAGCTTATTGTTCAGGAAAGCGCGGCGCGTGAATTCGCCTGGTTGCGCCAATCGTGCACCCAAATCAAGACAGCGCTGTAATAACATTTGTAACACGGCAGGACCGCCATGACCTTGCAACTCAAACACTTCCTCGCCAGTGTAGGAGTGCGGAGCAGGAAAATACAAAACGATACCCTGATCCAGCACATTACCATTTTCGTCTCGGAAATTGCAGTAAGTGGCATGTCGTGCGGCAGGCAACTTACCCAAAATCCCGTTACCTATAATTTTGATATTGCGTCCAGAGATACGTATCACCCCAATCCCACCACGCCCCTGTGCGGTAGCTATGGCGGCAATGGTATCAACGTTTGGCAACAACACCTTTACTCTCCGTCTCGGCTGCTCTGGTGATGTACCACTGCTGGCCAATGGAAAGGAGGTTATTCACAATGGAATACAACACCAACCCGGCGGGGAAAAAGAAGAACATCACACTGAAAACGATAGGCATGATTTGCATTACCTTAGCCTGCATGGGATCCGGCGGCTTTGGATTAAGGCGCGTCTGAATAATCATGCTCGTCCCCATAATCAACGGCAGGATGTAATATGGATCCGCTGCTGACAAGTCAGTTATCCAGCCGAAAAATGGAGCATTGCGCATCTCGACGCTTGACAAAATAGACCAATACAACGCGATAAAAACTGGGATTTGGATTAACACTGGCAAACACCCGCCCAATGGGTTGATTTTTTCTGTTTTATACAATTCCATCATGGCGCGATTTAACTGTTCGCGGTCATCGGCGTACTGTTGCTTGATTTTCTCCAGCTTGGGCGCAACCACTCGCATCTTTGCCATAGAACGATAACTTGCCGCCGAGAGAGGAAAAAACAACAGCTTGATCAGGATGGTAAGCAAAATGATGGCAACACCCCAATTATGTGTCCAATCGTTAAATAACGACATGACCCAGAACAGCGGAACAGCTATGATAGTCAGCCATCCGTAATCCACCGTAAGCCCCAAACCGGGAGCGATTTTATCCAGATTAGCCTCGGTTGGGCCTGCATACAGTGTAGAGCCTACGCGCGCTTTCTGTCCTGGATCAATAACCAAACTTGGTAAAACCATCCCTACGGAATATAGGTCTCCGTCCAGTTTATGCGTGAAAAACTCGTGGTTGGTCTTTTCCTTGGGTAGCCATGCCGCCACAAAGTAATGTTGCAAAATACCTATCCATCCGTCGTCAGATTGCTTGGGATATTCAGCCTTTCCCTTGTCTATGTCCGAGAATTGCACCTTTTTGAGTTTTTCCTTGTCGGTATAGACTGCCACGCCAGTGTAAGTTGGCAAAAATCGCAAGCTGCTTTCTGGCGCGACACTATCCCGAATCAATTGAAAGTAGCTGCTCACCGTTGCCGTTTGTTGTCCCACATTTTCCAATTCATAGGTAATGTCAATCAAATAACTACCCTTGTGGAAGGTTATGACCTTAGTCACCTTCAGCTTGGAATCACCCTCAGCTTTCAGTCTTACCTGCACCTGTTCGGCATTTCCTGAAAGTTCATACTGATCTTGTTCTGAAACAAAGAGACTGTTGTGGTTAGGCAGCCCCGTTCCAATCAGCCCGCTTTGTGCAAAGTAATTATGTGTTCCTTTACCGCGATTGAAAAGTACCAGCGGCTTATTCTTATCCAAGCTATCCGGATGCTTAAGTAACGCTAAGCGGTTGATATCGCCACCGATGGTACTAATTTCTGCTTCGAGAATGTCAGTTTTGACATTTATTGTTTTTCCGTTTGTCTGGTGGACAGACTGCTGGGCTATGGTTACCGGTCCTGTTCCTGACAAAGCAGCCTGCCTCGAACCGGCAGGAAGCACTGACTGTGGTTTAAGCAATTCCTTGTTTGTTGTTACGCTCTGCTGAATCTGCTGTTCAGGATGTTGATAGCGTTGCCACCCATCCCAAACCAACATCAGCGAAAAAGCGAAAATTAAAAACAAAAAAAGTCTTTGTAGATCCATGATCAAGCCTAAATGTTAGGGTGCGGGATCGTATCCGCCGGGATTCCAGGGGTTGCAACGCAGCAATCGTTTAATGCTGAGCCAACCCCCCTTTACTACACCATGTTTAGCTAAAACTTCACAGGCATAATGGGAACAGCTGGGGGTAAATCTGCACGTCGGGGGGACAAGCGGACTAATTAGGTATTGATAGCCTCGTATCAACGTAATTACCATTCTGCGCATTTGTTTTCTACTTGGCTAAATAGCCTTTCCAAATTATCGATCCGCGGATCAACCTTCTGGGAATAATCACATCTCACCATCACAACCATATCCAACTTGCAAACCTTGATATTGTGTTGACGAAACGTTTCCCGAATGATTCTTTTGACACGATTTCGGTTTGCTGCACTAGGTAACGTTTTTTTGCTTGCGATTATCCCAAGTCGGGCATTATTCTCGCAGTTACGAGCAAAAAATATTTTGAAATGTTTATCCGCGATATTTTCAGCATGAATAACATGATCAAAACCGTCCGCGCGCAACAATCGATGCCCGACTGTAAATTTGGACGAGATGCTAAACCGCAAGCCTAGCGCGGCCCCTGGCGCGGCGCGCTCTAATAACCGCGCGGCCCCCGCGTGTCTTCATACGCACCAAAAAGCCATGGGTGCGTTTTCTTTTGATTACTGATGGTTGATAGGTGCGTTTCATGTTTTCTTCCTTGGTAAATCGTAAAACGCGCTATTACAAAGCCTTAACACATACGTGTCAAGTCTATTTTACTTTTTTGCCTGTGGATAAGTTTGAGCTTGCCATGTAGAATACAAAAACATTTACCCTCGCTAAGAACCTCTCTCAACCAACGCAACCATGCAGGACATTTCTTTTTGGGATTCATGCCTCAGCTCGTTTGAAAAGAGCCTGCCGCCGCAACAATATAATTCATGGATAAAGCCACTGCTTCTGAAGAGCGAGAATGGAACACTGGTTCTTACAGCTCCCAACAGTTTTACTTTGAAACTGGTTCAGGAGCGATTTTTACCTGAGATCAGCCGACAAGCAGGACTAGCCTATCTGCACGTTCCGCCGTTTGAGTTTCGTATTCTCGATTCAGCGGCAGTAAACAAATCACCTGGGTTGCCCCCCCCAAAAAAAACAATTACCCCGATTGAAAACAAACCCAAGATCGAAACCTCTTTTAGAGGTTATGGGAAACTAAATCCCAGCCTCACGTTCGAAAATTTTGTTATTGGAAAAGCCAATCAATTGGCTTTCGCTGCTGCGACACAGGTAGCTGAATTACCAGGGGTTTCTTACAACCCTCTGTTTGTATATGGCGGGGTTGGGCTTGGTAAAACACACTTATTACAAGCAATAGGCAATCAAATTCGGCTTAGCAATCCTCAAACAAAAATATGCTACATGCATGCCGAAAGATACGTTGCGGACGTTGTTCGTGCTTATCAAACGAATAAATTTGAAGAGTTCAAGCAATTTTACCATTCACTTGATGTCTTGCTTATCGATGATATTCAATTCTTTGCCGGCAAAGCTAAAACTCAGGAAGAATTTTTTTACGCATTCAACACGTTGGTTGACTCGCATAAACAGGTCATTCTGACCAGCGATACCTTCCCTAAAGAGATAACGGGTTTAGAAAGCCGCTTAGTATCGCGCTTTGGCTGGGGTTTGACTGTTGCAATTGAGCCGCCTGAATTGGAAATGCGCGTGGCTATTCTTTTGAAAAAGGCCGCTCTAAGTGGCTACTCGCTTAATGATGAAGTCGCTTTTTTTGTAGCAAAGCATGTCAGTTCCAATGTTCGCGAACTCGAGGGCGCATTAAAGCGTGTAGAGGCCTATGCTAAATTTCACAAGCGCAATATTTCCGTAGAAACCGCGAGAGAAGCATTAAAAGATATTCTGGTTGCGCAGAGCCGACTAGTTTCTATAGATAATATCCAAAAAACAGTGGCTGATTATTACAAAATTAAAATGGCCGAATTGCTTTCAAAAAAACGTACTAGAAACCTAACGCGCCCACGACAAATAGCCATGTCCTTGGCTAGAGAGCTAACTACAATGAGCTTGCCGGAGATTGGAAATTCATTTGGTGGCAAAGATCATTCGACAGTAATTCATGCTTGTAAAACAATATCGAGTTTACGACTTGTCGATACAACAATTGATGCAGATTATAAAATTTTGTTGCAAACGTTAAGAGGATAACCATGTGGCAGTCCTGTGAATAAAATGTATATAAACATCATAATAAAATAATAAGCAAGGTTATCAACATTTATCCACGCCCTAATCAACAACAAATTCGCAAGATTTTTTATTCTTATGCTATTGTTTTAAATATGATTATTTAGATCATTAACACAAATAAAAATCATTATTAGTCTTATTAGGAATTTATATTATGTTTATTGATAAAACAGAAAAAGAAACCATACTCAAACCACTGCAGGTTGTCATTGGTATTGTTGAGCGCAAGCAAACATTACCAATTTTGTCTAATGTGTTAATTGAAAAAGAGGCCGGCAAAATACGTTTTACGGCTACTGATCTAGAAATTCAAATTACAACCACAATAGAAACAAAAGCCGGTGGCAGTGAAATATCTAGCATCACGGTAGGGGGGAAAAAACTTCAGGAAATTTTTCGTATTCTTCCTGATCAAAGCAAAATCTCTATTGAGACCAAAGAGAATAAAGCACTGATAAAAGCCAACAAGAGCCGGTTTAGTCTACAAACTCTTCCAGCACAAGATTTTCCAAAGCTAAATAATCAATTAACGGACGCAAAAAAAATTGTTTTGCATCAGTCAATGTTAAAAAAATTATTACTTTCAGTACAGTATGCAATGGCTCAACAAGATGTACGCTATTACCTAAACGGCGTTTTATTAATTATTGAAGGAAATAAACTAAAAGTAGTGGCTACAGATGGTCATCGATTAGCCTTCAATGCTGGAGTCATCGATGGAAACCATGAAAAACAGGAAATTATTATGCCTCGTAAAGCGGTAACAGAACTATGTAAACTACTCGGGGATACAAATGAAAGTGTCGAAGTTGAGTTTTCGACACAACAAGTGAAAATGATTTTTTCTGGTATCAATTTAATCACCAAAGTTATTGATGGAAAATTTCCAGACTATGAACGGGTCATTCCAAAATATAGCAATCACCTCAGTATGAATCGCGTGCTAGTTCAGCAGGCTCTGCAACGCGCAGCAATATTATCCAATGAAAAATTTAGAGGTGTGCGTTTCGTATTAACCGAGAAAAATCTCAGCATCATCAGTAGTAATAGTGAACATGAAGAAGCGCAAGAAGAAATTGAAACCGACTACCATGGAGAAGCTATCGACATCGGCTTCAACGTGAACTACTTAATGGATGGATTAAATAACATTGGCAGTGAAGCAGTGGTATTTTCCTTTGGTGATCCGAATAGCAGTATTTTGATAACGACACCGGAAAACCAGGAATTCCGTTACGTAGTTATGCCAATGCGCATTTAACTTCCCTATTTAATGTTTCACGTGAAACAAGACAAATATTCAGAAAGAACCGAATGAGTGAATATACCTCCAGCAGCATTAAAGTCCTAAAAGGTTTGGAAGCAGTTCGTAAACGTCCTGGTATGTATATTGGCGATACTAATGATGGCACTGGTTTGCATCACATGGTATTCGAGGCCGTGGACAACGCCGTGGATGAAGCTTTGGCCGGACATTGTAATGAAATCAACGTTACCATTCATGCTGATAATTCAATCAGTGTCAGTGACAATGGGCGCGGCATTCCTACGGATATTCATAAAGAAGAAAACCGTTCTGCTGCTGAGGTTATTATGACTATCCTTCATGCGGGCGGAAAGTTTGACAACAACTCTTATAAGGTATCCGGTGGTCTGCATGGTGTGGGCGTGTCGGTCGTGAATGCCTTGTCAGAATGGTTAAAACTAACCATTTATCGTGATGGCAAAGAGCACTTTATGGAATTCCGCCACGGCGATCCGGTAGCTCCGCTAAAAATAGTGGGTGAATCGAGTAAGAGAGGTACCCTCGTCCATTTTTTGGCCGCCAAAGAAACTTTTGGTCTGGTTGAATTCCACTTCGATATTCTCGCAAAACGCCTTCGTGAACTGTCTTTTCTGAATAACGGCGTAAAAATTGCGCTGATAGATCATCGTAATGGAAAAGAAGAAAACTTCGCGTTCAGTGGTGGCATCAAAAGTTTTGTTGAATACATGAACCGCAACAAATCGGCACTACACCCTACCGTATTCTATGCAATCGGTGAAAAAGAGGGAATTACGGCCGAGATCGCCATGCAGTGGAATGACTCTTACCAAGAAAGTGTGCAATGTTTTACTAATAATATCCCGCAACGCGACGGGGGTACGCATTTAACTGCTCTGCGTACCGCAATGACGCGTACGCTGAACCAATATATTGAAACTGAACAATTGGCGAAAAAAGCCAAGGTGGATACAACTGGCGACGATATGCGCGAGGGTTTGACCGCGGTGCTGTCGGTGAAATTGCCCGATCCGAAATTTTCATCGCAGACCAAAGACAAACTGGTTTCCTCCGAGGTTCGCCCGGTCATCGAAGATCTGATCGCCCAACAAATGAGTTCGTTCCTGCTGGAAAAACCCAATGACGCGAAAATTATCGTCAACAAAATTATTGATGCTGCCCGTGCACGTGAAGCGGCGCGCAAAGCACGTGATTTGACTCGCCGTAAAGGTATATTGGACGGCATGGGCCTGCCTGGCAAACTGGCTGATTGTCAGGAAAAAGACCCAGCCATGTCAGAGCTGTACTTGGTGGAGGGAGACTCTGCAGGAGGCTCGGCCAAGCAGGGTCGTGATCGTAAGTTCCAAGCGATCTTGCCGCTTAAGGGCAAGATTTTGAATGTAGAAAAAGCCCGCTTCGAAAAACTGATCGCCTCGCAAGAAATCGCCACCCTGATTACCGTGTTGGGCACCGGCATCGGCAAGGACGAATACAACCCCGACAAACTGCGTTACCATCGCATCATCATCATGACCGACGCGGACGTGGACGGTTCGCACATCCGCACCCTGTTGCTGACCTTTTTCTACCGGCAGATGCCCGAACTGGTCGAGCGCGGTCATATTTATATTGCGCAACCACCGCTTTACAAGATCAAGCAGGGCAAGGAAGAGCGTTATCTGAAGGATGACCAAGAGATGAAAATCTACATGCTCAAGTCGGCGCTCAACAACGCAGTGTTATACCCAGCTGCTGACGCGTTACCGATTCAATCCGATGCACTAGAGCTGTTAGCCAAACAATATTTCCTTGCCGAAGCCGTGATTGATCGCTTATCGCGCTTTACTGCGCCGGAAGCTAGCCATGCTCTGTTAATCCTGCCTACATTATCGCTGGATGATTTAAAGCAAGCGCAAAGCAGCGCAAAGCAGCTTGAAGCCGCGTGCGGCGGCAGCATTAAAGTCATGGTAGAAACCGACGAGGCTGGCGAACATCGCATGCGTCTGGAAAAACTGTATCACGGCAACTACTCCGTCAGCTATATGGATAGAGACTTTCTGAAAGGCAGCGATTATGTACAAATTCGGCAAGCTGCGGACGTATTGAATGGCCTCATTACCTCAAGTGCATATATTGCTCGCGGTGAACAAAAACGTGCTGTTTCCAGCTTCAAACAAGTTATAGAATGGCTACTGGAAGAAGCTAAGCGCGGCGTAAACATCCAGCGATACAAGGGGTTGGGAGAGATGAACCCCTCGCAACTGTGGGAAACCACCATGGACGTGAAGAACCGAATTCTTCTTAGAGTGCGCATCGAAGACGCGATTTCCGCCGACGAGATTTTCACCACCCTAATGGGTGATGTCGTTGAACCACGCCGCGCATTCATCGAAAAAAATGCATTAGGTGCAAAGAATCTGGATGTGTAAGTGGCATAGTTGATGTCTGAAAAATATTGGTTTGAAGTTCCCGAATCAAGTGAACAGCAGGTCATGCCCCCGTTGTTTCCGGCAAAGATGCACAAGGAAAAAACTTTACCGGCGCCGGGCTGTTTGCGTGACTAAGAGTAAACAACATAGAAAAGTAATTTTGGGATTACTTATCTGGTTTATTTGGAAGTAAGCCTATGATGATCTGCAACGATATATCTGTCGCACCGCGATTAGATTCCACAAACTTCATGCAATGCTGACGCATTTCGCATAAAGCCTTCGGGTCGTCCAACAGGTGCTGCAATTTTATAATCATTCCCCTTGCGTCTTGTATCAGCGCTGCGGCTCCTGCACTAATTGCTAGCCGCGTTGCTTCGGCAAAGTTGTGGGTATACGGACCGACTAATACCGGTGTGCCGACCAAGCAGGCTTCAATCAAATTTTGTCCACCGTAAGGTAGCAGGCTGCCGCCGATGAAAGCGAGGTCAGCTGCGGCGTAGTAAGCAAACATTTCCCCCATGCTGTCGCCAAGCACCACTTGAATCTCTGCCGACACAGCGCGGTTTTTACTTCTGCGCTGAAACATAATGCCGCGCTGCCCGAGTAAGTTTGCAATCTCGGCGAAACGTTGCGGATGGCGCGGGACGATCACCAGCAGCAAGTCTGGGATATGGATATTTTTCAGGGCATCGAGCAGTAATACCTCTTCACCCTCGCGGGTGCTGGCGGCAAGAAATACTTTGCGTGCTATGCCAAACTGTTCTCGCAGTTGTTTGCCAAGTTCCAGCATGGCGCGTGGAGGTTCGATGTCGAACTTGAGGTTACCCATTATCAATACATTTTGCGCACCAAGACTGGTCAGACGCGCGGCATCGTCAGCGGTTTGCGCGGCTATGGCGGTGAGTTCTCCCAACGCGTTGTGGGCTAGTTGTGCAAAACGCGCATAACCTTGCGCAGATTTTTCAGACATGCGCGCATTCAGCAGCAAAAGTGATATGCCGAATTCGTGGCAGATGTGAATCAAATTAAACCAAATTTCCGTTTCCATCAGAATGCCAAGTTGCGGGCGGAAATGGCGCAAAAATTTGCTCACAGCAAACGGATAATCATAGGGTAGGTACACGCGTAACACGCTGTCGTCATACAATTGCTTGCTGGTGGTGCGACCAGTGGGGGTGGTGTGGGTGATCAGGATTTGATGGTAAGGGTAGGTTGCGCGCAGCCTGGTAACGAGGCTTTGTGTGGCGCGGGTTTCACCCACTGAGACGGCGTGCAGCCAGATAATTGGTTTGTCACCTTTGATGGAATAAAAGCCGAAACGCTCACCGATGTGGCGCAAATATTCCGGCTGCTTTCGCGCACGCCAGATCAGGCGAAGAAAAATGTACGGCAGCAGCAGCCACAGCGCAAGGGTATAAAGAAAGATCATCAGGTGCAGTTCACGTGTCTTAACAAGATTGTGAATAGTAGTGTCGTTGCGCGCACTACTCAAGAAAAACATTTGTTGTAATTTCTCGCGCCCACTAAAATGACCGAAGTTCCTTGGTTGCCATCCGGCAGAGAGTGTTTGGTAATTACATAGATTTCCATAATGAAAATTCTCATTGTAAAGTTATCCTCGTTAGGTGACATTCTTCACATGTTTCCTGCCGTTAGTGATTTGCGCCGCCATTTTCCTGGTGCGGAGATTCACTGGTTGGTGGAGCCTGCATTTGTTGAGGTGGTGGGTTGGCAATCGGCGATTAACAAAGTGATTACTATACCGCTGCGTGCCCATAAAAAAATCTGGTGGAAGATTCCAGCTCTGCTAAACAAGTTGCGGGGACAACTGCAAGCGGAAAATTACGATGTTGTCCTGGATGCACAGGGGTTGCTCAAAAGCGCGTTGCTATCGCGACTCGCAGGGGTTGCAGTATTTGGTTTTGATGCCGATACTGCCCGGGAATCGCTGGCGGCGCGGTTTTACCAAAAGACCGCCAAGGTGCCAGATGGGTTGCATGTCATAGAAAAAAATCGGCAACTGGTCGCGAAACTTTTCGCTGCCGATATAACGCAACCCGCCGATTTCGGCTTGGATAAATTTCGCCACGAGCGAATGCAAGCCGGATTTTCAAGTGCGCTCAGAGAAATAACCGATCAGCCCTATATAGTGCTGCTGCATGGTACAACCTGGAATAGCAAATACTGGCCCGAAGCCTCTTGGGTGGAGCTGATTCATTTGCTGGCGCAGCAGGGCTGGCGCTGTTTGTTGCCGTGGGGCAATGAGGTTGAACGCCAGCGTGCCCATCGTTTGCGGGCAGCCGGGGGTGAACATGCGCAAGTGTTATCAAAGTTATCGCTGACCGAACTGATGGGTGTGCTGCTGCATGCTCGCGCATTTGTCAGCGTGGAAAGCGGGATCGGGCACCTGGCGGCGGTACTTGACGTCCCGGGAATTATGCTGCATGGACCTACTTCGCCAAACTATAGCGGCATTCTTGGCAAGGCCTGTCTACACCTCACCAGCGGTATAGCGTGTTCGCCTTGCTTTAAGCGTGATTGTCCAATTTTAAATGACGCTGGCATTCCACCCTGTCAACAGTTGATTACCGCACAGTGGGTGTATCAACAGTGCTTGAAGTTAATACCCGAAAACGTTGAAGATGCTACCGCGCAAACTGATAAAATACCCCATGCTTGAATAATGGCTGAGCAGAAGCGTGACGCTCCGCTCCGCCAGTCAGTGCACCGGTAAACTTGTTATAACAACGAGCAATAACGGCATCATCGTTCATTCTCAATGAACACTCGCTTCATAACGCCCGTGCAGCCCCTAATGGCAGCGGTTTAGAGTTACACGCCCTATTGGGTATGAATTATCGGGAGTAGGAATGAAAGCTATTATTCTGGCCGGAGGATTGGGAACGCGAATAAGTGAGGAAACCTCTGTGCGGCCCAAGCCGATGGTTGAGGTTGGTGGAAAGCCTGTTTTGTGGCACATCATGAAAATCTACTCGGCTCACGGCATCCATGATTTTGTTATTTGCTGCGGCTATAAGGGTTATGTGATCAAAGAGTATTTCGCTAACTACTTTTTGCATATGTCGGGTATCACATTTGACATGCAGAACAACAAAATGGAGGTGCATCAACGCAATGCCGAGCCATGGCGCGTCACGTTGGTAGACACGGGCGAAGACACTATGACGGGCGGTCGTATCAAACGAGTTGCGCAATACGTGGGAGAAGAAGATTTCTGTTGTACATATGGCGATGGTATAAGCGATGTGACACTGGACAGTGCCATTGCTTAATCGTTTGATACCGTATCTTTTTGTAATGCGTAAGGCGAGTAGCCTCGCAGATCAGGTATTGGTTTCGGGCGGTAATTTCCTGACGATCGCAATTTGTGCACATGCCTTACCTCTCGCTGAGCAAGGAAAGCTCACCTATATTTTTGCGAGTTACATTGCTTTGCTGTTACTGAATGTAGCCGGAATTTTTCAGGGGGCAGCGGTACGCGCCCCAGCACAAGAGCATCACAACTACAAAATAAGCTTGGCCAAATTGCAATTGCTACAGGCAATATTGTTGTCTATGCTTGTTAGCGGTATTTGGTTGGTGGAGGGGAATGTCTTTGGTTGGCAAGCCACAAATACTGAAGCTTGGTTGCTTTTTGCATTCCTGGTTTTGCAACAATTGGCGGATTTTGACCGGCGTACCGCCTATATTTTTGCAAGCACTAAGCGCGCAATATTTTCCAGTGCCTTGCTTTACCCCGCTCGAATTTTTGGGTTAATCATTATTCGACCTGACACGGTAAGTCAGGTGCTTTTGATCATGATATTCAGCGCGCTCATCCCAGCGGTTTTTACTGTTTTCATTGCTTGCCAAAGTAAGCGTGCGAGTACGCGGTCTTGGATGGATGCGGCAAAGGAACACCTCTCTTACAGCAGGCTGTTTATAGCGGGAACTCCATTGGTATGGTTATGGGCATACATCCCGATATTCATGTTGGGAATCATGCACGGCAAGGAACAGGCAGCGCTGTTGGGAAGCATACGCGGCATTTCCAACATGGCGAACGTTTTGATGGAGCAAATAGAAACCAAGGTAGTGGCTGATTGGGCGCGTATGCGTCATGGGAAAGACTTGCCTGCGTTGGAAGAAGCTGTTTCTCGAATGCTCAAGATCGGCGTGATTTTTTGGTTGGCAGGTATGGCTGTGCTCTTGGTATTTGGCCGGGAAATTGTAAATCTGATACTGGGTAGCCTTTATGCCCCACATTGGAATTTGCTGGTAATCGGTTGGATCGGATATGGAATATATTTCGTTGCTCGGATATTTGGCATTAAGAACCGAACCTTGGGGTTTAATCAGATAGAGTTCACGGGCAATGTGTTTGGTGTTGTGGCTGCGGTATTGGCCAGTTTTGTGATGATCCCTGCTTTGAGTGCGACGGGGGCGGCGTGGGTTTATGTGGTGATTGCAGTTGCAATAATGGGCAGTCAAACATATTTAGCAAAAAGGCTGGTGCGACAATGAAAGATGTTCTCTCGATTTATATCCCAACACTGAACGAAGAGATCAATCCTTCTCAGTGTTTGGCAAGCGTTAGCAAGCTGGGCGCAACGATATATGTTGTAGATTCAAACAGCACAGATCGTACGATGGAGATAGCACAAGCAGCAGGATGTCAGGTTTCCACAGGCAACTGGCGTACATTTTCCGACAAAATGAATTGGGCGATAAACGAATTGCCTATCCAGACACCTTGGACACTGCGTATAAACGCGGATGAATGGCTCACGGATGAATTGATTGCAGAGCTTAAGACCAGGCTGCGCAGTACGCCTGATGAAGTGGGCGCATATAGCGTTAACCGAAGGGTCTATTTCTTAAATCGCTGGATTCGTTTTGGCGGTATGTATCCACTTTGGGGGATCAGGTTATGGCGCTCCGGGAAAGCCAAGTGTGAAGTGAGAGAACTGGACGAGCATATGGAAGTAATCGGGCGAATTGAAAAACTCGAACATGATATTGTTGATGAAGGGCAGCGCGGGCTGACTTACTGGGTGCAAAAGCACAACCAATACGCAGATGCCGAAGTCAGGGAAATTCTGCGGGCGCAAGGGCAGGATGATGCATCAAACACACTAACGATGCAGGCTGCAAGAAAGCGTTGGCTTAAGGCGAATTTTTATTACCGGCTCCCCAAGTTTTGGCGTGTATTTTTGTTTTGGATATACCGCTACTTTTTTAAGCTGGGATTCCTGGATGGAGTTCCCGGCTTGATATATCACACCTGCACGGTTTCTGGTATCGATTCTTGGTAGACGTAAAACTTTATGAAATTGAGAGCCGTTCAAAGTCACTGTAAGTACGGCATATGACATAGTTAAGAATCATTAGGACTTGCAAGACTTTCGGAAACTGAGATCACCTGGCAATAAGCGGGGAAAATTTTGAAAAATGAGATGTGTTTAATATGTGGAAAAAATAGCACCTGGACTAAGGTAACGAGTCTTCCTGGTTTCATCTTTGGCAAGAGAGCAGAAATAGCTAAATGCAGTCAGTGTGGCTGTGCAAAGACAATCCCGCCACCCGTTAGCTTAGAACTTTATGAAAATAATAATCGGTATATAGAGTTATTTACTGAAAAGAGAGCAATTTATGCTAAATACTCGGGTGACATTTTATCGGTGCTTGACGGGTTAATGGATCCTCACGGGAGAAAGCTTCTTGACGTTGCCAGTGGTGGAGGTTTTCTTGTAGAAGTTGCTAAGGCTCGTGGATATGCGGCTGAAGGGGTGGAGCTAAACAGGGAAATGGTGTCTTGGTGCAAGGGCAGAGGGCTTAATGTGCATCATGCTGATGCACTTGATTTTCTGGCCTCATGCGAGCCTTATGATGTCATTGTCTTAAGTTCAATTATTGAACACTTAGAGGATCCTATTAAACTTATTGAGGCTTGTCGAAAGGCACTTAAACCTGGGGGGATGATACTGGTTTCGCAAGCCATTTTTAATGGGTTATTACCTGTGATATTTCCTTGGGGCTGGTATGGATGGCAGCCAAAGGAACACCATTGGCATTTTACGGATAAATCGTTGGTCGCGCTGTTTCAGAGCTTGGGTTTTGAAGTTATACAATCAAAAAGGTTTTCGCTCCACCACCCGTGGTTTTTTTATGGGGGTATTAAAAACTTGGTTGGCAGAAACGTTGCAGCAATTCTCGCAAGGGTAGCTATACTCATAGGGCGTGAGGATGGGTATCTATTGGTTGTGAAAGTCAAAGATAGTTTATGAAGATAACCCCCGTATTCCAGATTTCATTATTGCTTCAGCCAACATACAAAACACCTGTCGTCTTGCAATTGTTTGTGCTGCTCGCGCTTACGACTACTGGTAAGAATGCTCCGGCAAATTAAATTGCTATTGCAAAGCAATGAGCCGATATCCAAACTCGGCTATGGGTCGATTCTGCTTTCATACTTCCTGATTGTATTTAGCTCACCGATGCCTATTCAGGTTGGTTGGATTGACGTGGTGATGGGAGCTGGATTAGTGCTCGGGGTATTAATGACTGCCATCCCGCTTATTGTCCGAAACGGCAAAATATTTTCACCGCTTTTTTGGATGCTTTGCTTTTTGATCATACTGCCAACCTTTATTGGGATTGCTCGCGAAAATGGTTATGCAAATCTCATCAGGGATATTCTGCCGGTAATGTTTATGTCTGTCCTGCCGCTCCTTGCCTTACTTTACGCCAGGGTTGCATACAGAATTGATGATGTTAATTTATTGATTGGAGTAATCCTGATCGTAGGAGCGGTCAGCTCGCTTCAATTCTATTTGGGAACGATAGCGTCATTTGGATCCTTTGAAAAGTTCAATGTTTGGATGGCAAGCAATTACGCGACAGCAACCCCGGCGGTGATTGACATAAAAAGTGAATTTTCAAAAACGATTCGGGAATTTTGGATTAAAGTCTTTGACCCGGCAGTAATATTTTCCGCAATCTATCTAATTTGTCGAAGCATCGAATTTACGCTATCTAAACACCGAAGACCGATGCTAGGAATATTGGCCTTGGCTGGCGGTGCGTTTTGCGGGTATAGCTTTAGCATACTGGGATTGCGCGCTTTTGCCGGACTAACTGTTTTAGCGATAGCTATTTTTCTTCTGCATTTAATTGCGCAAAAAAAGGTTTCCGCCTGGCAGTTAATATTATTAGGAGGAGTGGGGCTGCTGATCTCCTACCCTTATCTGGCAAATTTAATTGGGTTATTGCTCGCAAAACAGAAGAGCGTAGGAATGAATAATAAAGCGGTTGAGTTCAGTGCTGTGTTTGATACGGTTATGGCAACCCCATTTACTTTGTTGTTTGGAGTAGGATGGGGCGGGGTATTTACCAATCCAATTTACGCCAACCCTGAGAGCACGCGCTTTACCCACTCCTTGATTTCATTCTGGCTGCTTAAGACAGGTCTGATTGGTTTTACAGTTATGGCGTCGTTCGTGATTCTATTGTTTCGGCGGGTTAGTTTAAGAGGTGTGTGGGCTTCGAGCCGACGGTTGGCTATCTCTCTTGCTGCTTCTGCGGTGATTATCATCGGCTTGCTCTTCGAACCAACCTACAAAATGTTGAGTTTTGGTTTGATTGTGGGTTTGTTGTTGGCAGAGCTGTCTTCCCCACCTAAACCAGCCGAAGAAATCAATATCGGGCAATAACTTGTTTGAGATTCTATATTGATGAAGAGTAACTATGTTACACCTATATCGTTTTGCATTTGTTCAGTTGGGTAAGGCTTTGTGGCGCACACTGATTTAATCGAGTAGTTTGAGCCAACTGAAAAATATGATGTGGTCATTCTATACAATGTGTTGATGCTTGCATTGCCGCGATTTTGCTCAACCGGAACAATCTTAGAGGGAACAGGAATAATTATGGAAAAAATACTATTAAAAAACAGCAAATTATGGCTGGTGATCGTTTTCCTGTTGGTCTGGGTGGTTAGCACAATGTTCTTTGGCTGGGTTGTGAAACATACAGTAACGGGCGACACGCGGCAGGCGGTTGCTTGAAATTATTCAGGAGGGCCAGTGATTCTACAAGGTATTGACCCTTATCGCGGGCATTCCTCTTCCTTAGGCAATCGCTTGTGCGTGCTCTATAGGGAGTCGTATATGTGCTCTATTCAGGACAAGCCCGCGCCCGTTTCACACATTCATACATGGCGTGTATTGTTGCTGCGCTTGTTTGGTGCGCAAAATGGCCGTGGTTGTCACGAAAAGTCTTGATCTACCTTGGGGGGATTTAAACGGGCAATCCTGCAAAAAAGATCAATGAAAGAAAAAGGAAGAGCGTGTGAGTATTCGTGATCAATGTCCAGCTTGCGGTGAGCAATCAGAATTTTGCTTCGAGAAAAAAGGATACTTTATCTGGCGATGCAATCGTTGTGGTTCTATGTTTGTCAATAATGTGCCCGATGCTCAAGAATTAGTCGCCCTCTACGATAAGGGTGAGTATTACGAACTGGATCAAGACTCTGTTGCCCGCATTCAAAATGAAGGCCGCCGTCGGATTGGCCTACTGAGTAAATTCAAAACTTCGGGCAACTATTTTGAAATAGGGTGTGCCAAAGGTTTGCAACTCGATTTGGCGAAAGGGGCAGGTTTCAAGACATTTGGCATTGAGCTATCAAAAGAAAATGTCGAAATTTGCCGTGAGAAAGGACATGAGGTTATTTGCGGATTCTTAGAAGATATTCAATTCCGTGTGCCTAGTCGTGGGTTCGACGTGATTTCTTGCTTAGACGTAATTGAGCATGTTGAAACCCCTCTAGATTTTTTGAGTCTGGCGGCATCGATGCTTGCAGAAAATGGCGTTATGGTGCTTTCGACCCCGAATTATTCCGGTCCAGTGGCCAAAGTACTGAGAGAGAAAGACCCATATTTGATTCCACCGGAACATTTGAACTTCTTTACTTTAGCTGGAATGCACCACTTATTTCGGCAAACAGGCTTGCGTGAAATTATGCACACAAGTTTCGGGACATTAACGATAGCTGAAACTGGCAGAGTGGTGAGTAAGTATTTCCCGGCAGCTTTCAAACCGTTGGAGCCTATCCTACTTCCGATAATTCCATTTGGAGTTGGTTTACTGAATTTACTGAAACTGGGAATGGAGCAGGAATTTTATCTATGCAAGAAGCGCGGATAAACGAAAAGCCCAGCCTCACAGTTGTTATTCTGACTTACAACGAGGAGTTGCATATCGAGCGTGCGATTCGATCAATCAGCATGATTGCGCGACAAGTTATTGTGGTGGATTCTTTCTCAACAGACAGAACGCTGGAGATTGCACAGACATTCGATGTATCTGTTTTTCAAAATAAATTTGTAAATCAGGCACAACAGTTTCAGTGGGCAATGGAGCATTGCCCCATTAAGTCAGATTGGGTTTTGAGATTGGATGCCGATGAATACCTTGAGGATAAGTTGGTTGCGGAAGTAGCTGCCCGGCTGCCGTACATTGGCGAAAATGTCACGGGCATTTATCTGCGGAGAAAGCAAATTTTTATGGGTCGGTGGATCAAACATGGTGATCGTTACCCGCTCAATTTATTAAGGTTGTTTAGAGTTGGTAAAGGGCGTGTTGAGCAACGCTGGATGGATGAACATATAGTAGTTGATTCTGGTGATACGGTTATATTTAGGTATGATTTTGCTGATGCAAATTTACATAACATCTCGTGGTGGATTGACAAACATAACAAGTACGCTACGCGAGAAGCCATAGAGGTTTTGCTTGGCAAGTACGATCTGTTACAGGACGATGCCGCCACGGTTAGAAATGCTCTGCTATCTCAAACATGGTTCAAGCGGATCATCAAGGAAACAATCTATAATCGGATGCCGTTATTTTGGGGATCTACGTTATATTTTTTGTATCGCTATATCATTTGCTTGGGGTTTCTGGATGGCAAAGAAGGCGCGGCGTATCACTTCATGCAAGGATTCTGGTATCGATTTTTGGTTGAGATTAAGTTGTTGGAGTTGGATAGGGAACTATACAAATTGAATGATAAGGAATCTCGCTTGCAACGATTGGAGGAGTTGACCGGATATTCACTCCAATCTAAAAGAGTGAAAAAGGGAAAAGTGGGGGACTGATCGAGCGTGAAACTATGCGCATCCTGATTGTTGACATTAATTACGCGCCAGAACTTACTGGGATTGCGCGCTTTTGCCGGACTAACTGTTTTAGCGATAGCTATTTTTCTTCTGCATTTAATTGCGCAAAAAAAGGTTTCCGCCTGGCAGTTAATATTATTAGGAGGAGTGGGGCTGCTGATCTCCTACCCTTATCTGGCAAATTTAATTGGGTTATTGCTCGCAAAACAGAAGAGCGTAGGAATGAATAATAAAGCGGTTGAGTTCAGTGCTGTGTTTGATACGGTTATGGCAACCCCGCTTACTTTGTTGTTTGGAGTAGGATGGGGCGGGGTATTTACCAATCCAATTTACGCCAACCCTGAGAGCACGCGCTTTACCCACTCCTTGATTTCATTCTGGCTGCTTAAGACAGGTCTGATTGGTTTTACAGTTATGGCGTCGTTCGTGATTCTATTGTTTCGAAGTATCAATTTAAAGGGCGTGTGGGCTTCAAGCCGAAGGACGGCCATTTTTTTGGCTGCTTCTGCAGTGATTATCATCGGGGTATTTTTCGAGCCCACATACAAAATGTTAAGTTTCGGCCTGATTGTGGGTTTGTTATTAGCTGAGTTGTCTTCACCGACTGAACACATCCGAGAATAAGTGCTGGATAACAATCTATTGAGATGCCATGCCGATAAATTCCAGCGATACCCCCACAGCTTTTTGTTTGAATTGTAAATTTCCGGTTCAGGTAAATAGTGATGTGCTGTTTGATACTCGATTCGGCATTGCTGCACCATACTGGTCTGCACGATGTAAAAATTGCGGTTTAGAGCAAACCATCCCGCTGCCAACGAGTGAAGAGCTGAAAATATTGTACGAAACTTATTACAACTTTGGCGGTGAAGAAGGTGAAACAGCCAGTCGCTATGTGCAATTTCGTAAGCTGTTTCAGAATTCGTGGTTGTGGGATTTCTGGTTAACAATCGATGGTGATATTTCCTTTCATGCACTACGTGGCAAGGGTCGTTTGCTGGATGTGGGGTGCAATGAGGGGCGTGGCCTGGTTCATTACCAAGGCAGCGGCTATGCCGTGGAAGGGTTGGAGCTGAATAGCAAGGCAGCGGAAGTGGCGAGAAAAAGAGGCTTTGTGGTTTATTCTGATTTGATCGAACAGTTTGAGCCAGCAGAAAAATATAATGTGGTCGTGCTGTCGAATGTGCTGGAGCATTCCCTTAATCCCGCCAAAATGCTCGCTCATGTGGCACGCATTCTTAATCCTGGAGGGCAAGTCTGGATAAGTTGTCCAAACAGCCAAAGCTGGTTGCGTTCAGTATTTGGGCGGTTCTGGATCAATTGGCATGTGCCTTTCCACATTTCTCATTTCTCGCCACAAACGCTGGCAGGTGTATTGCATCAATCAGGTTTTGAATTAATAGAATCACGTCAAGAAACCCCTGCCCTGTGGGTCGCGCATTCAATATTGGCAAAGTTTTTCAGCAAGCCGGGATATGCCACAGCACAGTTGCACTCCACCATGCTGGTGGCCGGGTTGATGTTGTTGATTCGTGGTTTGGGTTTCCCCTTGCTTTGGTTAGGCAATCATTTGGGCAAGGGGGATTGCCTGTTGTGTATCGCAGCCAAGCGATAATGTTTTTGTTCTTATGACAAGCCGACGTGCGCATCTTAATTTACAGCATCAATTACTTTCCCGAACTGACCGGTATCGGAAAATATAATGGCGAAATGGCAGAGTGGCTGGCTAATCACGGCCATGAGGTGGTGATTATTACCGCCCCTCCCTACTATCCATGGTGGCGGGTGCAGCAACCCTACCGTTCCTGGATATACCGTACTGAGTTGATCAACAAAGTAAAGGTACACCGTTGCCCGCTATGGGTGCCGCGCCGGCTAAGAGGTGTCAAACGCCTGTTGCATTTGTCTTCTTTTGCGTTGACCAGCATCCCGCTGTTATTAATTCAACTTTTCAAACGACCCGACATCATAGTCGTGCTTGAGCCCACGCTGTTTTGCGCACCGGCTGCGCTAGGGTTGGCGCGTCTGTCCGGTGCGCGAACCTGGCTGCACGTGCAGGACTTTGAGGTTGATGCGGCATTGGGGTTGGGGTTGGTCAAGTCGAAAGTTGCAGGCAGGATCGCTGCAAAAATTGAGCGTTGGCTGATGAGTTATTTCGATCGTGTTTCGACGATCTCCGTCAGGATGCTCGAACGACTTTTGACCAAGGGGGTCGCTCAAGAGAAAAGTGTTTTGCTGCCTAACTGGGTGGATGTGCAAGATATTTTCCCCCTGCCTAAAGCAAGTATCTATCGAGCCGAGTTAGGCATTGAAGACGATAAATGTGTAGCCCTTTATTCGGGGAGTATGAGCGAAAAACAGGGGTTGGAAATCTTGCTGGCAGCAGCAAGGTCTTTGCAGGCTGAATCCAGATTGTTGTTCGTGCTATGCGGAGCAGGCGGTGCGCGGCAGCGATTGATGCGGACAGGAACGGGATTGCACAATGTACGCTGGCTCCCGTTGCAACCGGTGGAGAAACTGAACGAATTGCTGAATCTGGCCGATGTGCATTTATTGCCGCAACGAGCTGAGGTGGCCGATCTGGTGATGCCCTCAAAATTGCTTGGGATGCTGGCGAGCGGGAGGCCGATTTTGGCGACAGCGCATCCCGGAACGCAACTGGCCAAGATGGTATCATCCTGCGGCAAGGTGGTTGAGCCGGGCAATACCCAGGAAGTTGCGCAAGGATTGCTGGAACTTCTGCATGCTCCGCAGGAACGAAAGCGGCTTGGAATGGAGGCACGCAAGGCTGCGCAGGCTTGGGACAAATCAAGCGTGCTGCATGGCTTTGAGAACCAATTGCTGGTCATGTGCAAGCAATAAATAGAACTGTTGGTTTCCCACTGCTTCCATTGCCAGAGTTGAAACATAAAGGTTGATATCTAATGCCCAACGGATTGTTACGACCCTACCAAACAGAAAGTTTTTTATTCCAGCGTTTGATTGATGCGAGTTTGATTTGTGTTGTCCTGTGGGCTGCGCACAGGTTATACGGAGTGGATATCAATGATCACAACGTGGTATCGGCCATTTTGGCGGTGGTTTGCTTTTACTTTTTTGCTGAGGTGAAGGGGTTATACGCTTCGTGGCGAATGGGCGGTATTGTTGTCGAGATTACTGATCTTGTTATAGCGTGGGGTATGGTGGTCATGGTGTTAGTGATGATTGCCTTCATGAGTAAGACCTCGGCTGATTTTTCACGTCTGGTTGTTATGACATGGTTTGTTGTCTCCCCATTTGCTTTGGTCATGGCACGAGTGTTTGTCAGGGTATTTCTTCGGGAGATACACCGGGCGGGAAAGCATTCGAGAACGCTGGCTATCGTTGGGGCAAATGCACAGGGGGTGCGCCTGATCGAAAAATCACGGGACGCACCGTGGATGGGCATGCTGCCTTTCGGTATTTACGACGACGTAGTTAATGAGTCTGTTCCAGACGAGGTTCGACCTTACTTAAAAGGGGCAGTGGCGGACTTGATACGAGAGGCGCATGCGGGAAAGCTTGACTATGTTTATATCGTATTGTCGATGCAGGATGGGCGTCGTATTGAAAAGTTAGTCAGCGCGCTCGCGGATACAACGGCTTCGGTATATGTTGTTCCCGATATGTTTGTATCTGATTGGCTGCATGCAAGATGGACAAATTTCCATGGAATACCGGCAATCATGGTGTATGAAACACCTTTTACGGGGGCGGATGGCTGGATTAAACGGCTGGAAGATTTTTTCCTGGGAGCTCTATTTCTGGCGATCGCGCTAATTCCGATGGCTGTAATCGGCGTGGCCGTCAAACTGACTTCTCCGGGACCTGCAATTTTTAAACAGCGGCGTTATGGTTTGAATGGCGAGGTTGTCGATGTATGGAAATTCCGGACTATGTCAGTTTGTGAAAATGGTGAAAATGTTCTCCAGGCGAAGCAGAGTGATCCTCGCATAACTCCGCTTGGAAAATTCTTGAGAAAAACTTCTTTTGATGAATTGCCGCAATTAATAAATGTATTGCAAGGACGAATGTCCTTGGTTGGTCCTCGCCCTCATGCGGTAATACACAATGAAGAGTATCGGAAGCTGATTCATGGTTACATGTTGCGACATAAAGTAAAGCCGGGGATTACTGGTTGGGCTCAGGTTAATGGCTGGCGGGGCGAAACGAATACGCTGGACAAGATGGAGAAAAGGATTGAATACGACTTGGAATACATTCGGAATTGGTCTTTGTGGTTAGATTTAAAAATAATATGGCTCACTGTTTTCCGAGGTTTCTTTGGAAAAAATGCTTATTGAATTACAACGGTGTAACGTAAGATGCGCCATTAAAATTGAAGCTTGTAGAGAAAAATAATGGGGCATGAAAAATCCTTATTTGATATTTCTACTGCGTCAGATCCTCAGTTCCACACACTTGCGAAATAAGCGTGGCGGGTTAACCTAAAGCAGGCACAAGCTACCAGGCATACCAAAGGCCGGTACTAGAGCCGACATGACGAGTTTTAAAACCCCATATTACGTTGACTTCATATGAGCCATTACGCCCCGATAATTTCCGCTTTCGTCACGCTGATACTGGCCGTGCTGCTGACCTTGAGCAAGACTGGCACGATTCAGGATATTCACGATGATAGTTCGTTGCGCACCGAGCCGATACCGCGTATCGGCGGTATCGCGCTAATGGCCGGAATACTATCGGGCTGGATGATGCTGATCCAGTCATGGCCATGGTGGATCGTGTTGCCGGTGCTGGGATTATTTGTGTTGTCACTGGTGGAGGATATCCGTCACTTATCGCTCAGGGCGCGGTTGGCTGGTCACCTCGTAGCGGCATTGATCGTGGTTGGATGGTCTGGTGTGTCTTGGTTGTGGTGCTTGCCGGCGTTGCTGTTCATCGTGTGGATGACCAACCTGTATAGTTATATGGACGGATCGGACGGCCTAGCAGGTGGCATGGCGCTGTTCGGTTTCAGTTTCTACGGAATTGTCGGTCTGATGAATGGGAATGAAATTTTTGCCATGCTGAATTTTTCTATCGGCGCTGCGGCATTGGGTTTCCTTTACCATAATTTTTATCCGGCCAGAATTTTTCTGGGCGAGGCGGGTTCCATTCCGCTCGGGTTTCTCGCAGCGGCATTCGGCGTATGGGGGTGGCAACAGGGTTACTGGCCATTCTGGTTTCCGATTCTGGTGTTTTCACCGTTCGTAGTCGATGCAACCGTGACGCTGATAAAACGCGTATGGTTCAGAGAAAATCTGGCTCAAGCGCATCATAGTCACTATTACCAGCGCTTGATGTTGATGGGCTGGGGACATCGAAATACCGCGATAGTTGAATATGTGTTGATGTTATTGGCGGGAGTGTCCGCGCTGTGGGGTACCAGTCTTGATGCTCATGGGCAAGGAAATCTGCTGGCGTGGTGGGGAGCGATTTATCTGGGGCTGGCGATGTGGATTGATCGTCGTTGGAGGCAACATGAGGCGATACAGAAGATCAATACCGATGTTTAATTCAAATGCTCGCAGGGTTTTGTCGGAACTACACGGTCTCACGGGGCAACAGAAGCATGGCAGATGAAACTACAGATGCAGCCACTAGCCATTCCGCTATTCCAACGAAAAGCGGTGGACAAATGGCTGGTTATAAACTTTCGGTCATCATCATTACCAAGAACGAAGCCGCAAATATCCGCGCTTGTATTGAATCGGTTATATGGGCAGACGAAATCATTGTGGTGGATTCCGGTAGCAGCGATGGCACAGCAGATATTTGCCGCGAATTGGGGGCGAAAATTTATGTGCATGATTGGCCGGGCTTCGGTATACAAAAGAACCGCGCCCTGTCCTATGCAACTCACGAGTGGGTGTTTACTATAGATGCCGATGAGCGGGTGACTCCTGACCTTCAATCGCAACTCATCAAAGCGATGGAGGATGATAGCGAAGATGGATTTTACGTGCCGCGACTCTCGCAGTTTTGCGGACATTTCATCCGGCACTCCGGGTGGTATCCGGATTACGTGCTGCGGTTGTTTAGAAGAACCAAGGGGCGTTTTTCCGACGATATGGTGCACGAACGAGTGATACTTGAAGGCACTGCCGGACGACTGTCCAGCCCGTTGTTGCATTACAGCTATTTGAACAAAGCAGACGTGCAGCGTAAGACTGAACAGTACGCCAGAGCTGGGGCTATGCAGATGTTCAAGAATGGCAAAGCAGCTTCACTTGTCGACGCGCCGCTACGTGCAGGGTGGGCGTTCGTCAGAACCTACTGCCTGCGCCTGGGATTTCTGGATGGGATTGCAGGCTTTAATATTGCCTTGATGAATGCCAGGACTACCTACCTAAAATACAATCAATTAAAAGCGTTGCGTTCAGCTAAATCTGCGCTTTAGCGAGCTGCGCAGTAATTGCCAACGAAAGTCCAGGGTATCATCAGGCTCAGCGAGCACCATGCCCTCGGCAGGAGTTCCGCGACGCAGATAATAATGATCGAACACCGACTGTCGAATCCCCCATTTGTGCAGGAACTGTTTCCCGCCGTTATTTTTCTTGATCCTGCCCGTCGATTTTGCCTGGAAGTGGTAAACCAATGAATCGCCTACACCCAAAAAAATGCGACAACCGGCATGCCACAGCTTCATCGAAAAATCATTATCGCTACTCATGCCAGGGGAAAATTCACTACTGTACCCGCCAACTTTAAACCACCACTTGGCGTGTACCAGCGTGGGTGGCCAAGTTGCGCCGTACCAGTCTTGCTTGTGATGGCTTGGCAGGTTCGCTAACAGTTCTTGCTCGGCAAATTGATCCGGGCTTCGGCCATAATCCTTTACGATCACACAGGGGTTGCTCGTTTGCACCGGTTCGATCATGGTGCCGGACAGCATGAAAAGATCCGTATCAAGGCCTTTCATCTTGTTGACTAGTGCGGTATCCCAGCCAGGGCAGCAGTACATGTCATCATTCAAGTAAAGGATGTAGTCATGTTGTGCAAGCATCGCTGCCTCGTTTACCGCCAGGCAGATGCCGACATTCTGAGGCGAGTGAGTGTGGGGCAATTGCTGTGTGCGCACCCATTCCAGACTACCATCGCTGCCATCGTTGACGTGGACAATAATCTGGTGGGCAAGGCTTGAGTTTTCCCGAATGCTGCGCACGCAGAGTTTAAGCAGCTCAAGATTGTTCCAGGTGGGGATTAATATTGAAAACATGCTGTGATGACCCTTTGGTTACCCCATTTTCTCAACATCGAAGCGGTCAGTGTGGTTGCGCATTTCAAGGCTACACACCCAGGGAATTGAATCCCGCTTTTAAAGGTTCCCATGGTAACATTCTCCACGGCTTGCTCATTGAGTCCGCTTTAATAATTTCCTGTTTCTTCAAACAATTTTAACATGGCTGTGTAAATGAAATTCGCAAGTATCCTGATAAAACCGGAGCGAACTTGAAAGCCCCGCGCCGCATACTGGTGGCTGTCACCTTGCGCATAGGTGATGTGCTGCTTTCCACGCCTGTAATACGTTCGATGCGGCTGGCGTGGCCCCAGGCCGAAATAGACGTGCTGGTGTTCGAACATACTGAAGGGGTTTTGCTGCGCAACCCGGATATTCACCGTGTGATCACCGTCCCGGCGCGCCCCGGATTTTGGGTGCATTTGCGCCTGATTCTCGGTTTGTTTCGCCGTTATGATCTTGCGCTTACAACCCTGCTGGGCGACCGGCCGACCCTATACGCCTGGATCGCCGGAAAGACGAGGATTGGAATGCAGGATGGCAGCAGAAAGGAACGCTGGAAGCGACACTTCCTCTCACGCTGGGCGGTATTTGATCATGTTAACACCCATACCTTGCTGACGAATCTCGGGCTAGTGGATTTGCTGGGCATCAAACGCAGCCATGGGATAGTGGTTGCGTGGGATCCATCCGATGAAAACTCCGTCGCCGGGGCGTTGCCGTTTGATATTGGCGCGGAGGCTTTTGCGGTGCTGCACATGTCCCCCAAATTTTCCTACAAAATGTGGCATCGGGATGGCTGGATTGAGCTGGCCCGGTGGCTTGAGGAAAATGGCATCCGTACCGTGCTCACCGGAAGCAGCGCCCCGGATGAGGTGGCTTATGTCGGGCAGATATTCCGTTCCATGCCATCCGTTACAGTGAATATGGTAGGCAAGCTCAGCCTATCCGAAAGCGCTTTTCTCATCAGCCGCGCCAAATGTTATGTGGGCCCGGATACAGCGCTCACCCACATGGCGGCGGCGCTTGGCACCCCCACCGTTGCGCTGTTTGGGCCGTCCAACCCGGTGAAATGGGGGCCATGGCCAAAAGGTTACGGGGAAGACCGCAATCCTTACAGGATGAAAGGCACGCAGCGCGTAAACAATGTGGTGTTGCTGCAAGGTGAGGGCGATTGTGTGCCGTGCATGGAGGAAGGCTGCGAGCGCCATAATGGTAGCTTGAGCGCCTGTTTGCAGAACCTTCCGGCTGCAAGGGTGATTGATGCTTTGCGCGAATTGACGAATATGCCATAGTAAACGCCGTCGCTTACATCCAACCTCATATAAGCGTAAAATTTAACGCGAATTCCAACTAATTCCACTTACATAACAATGCTCAATCTCCAAACCGTTGTCATCTCCCTGCTCAGATCTCCCGAGCGCCGCGAAAAAGTAAAAGCAGAATTGGTCAAGACAAAACTGAATTGGTCGTTCCTTGATGCAGTCGATGGCGCTAAATTGCAATCTCCGCCGCCTGAATATCAGGCTCGCAAAGTAAAACGCTTACTGGGGATTGATATGTTGCCAAATGAAATCGGCTGCTTTTTGTCGCACAAGAAAGCATGGCAGGAATGTTTAAAGAATAATCAGCCAACACTGATTTTTGAAGACGACTTCATCCTGTTGCCCCATTTTGAAAGAACGCTGGAGCTGCTATTAACAGAATTCCACGATTGGCAATTGATTCGATTACAGGCGCTGGCGCCAACACAGCACGACATAGTCAAAACCATAGGCGAAATCTCCATCGTCAAAAATCACGAAGACCCGCTGGGTGCAACCGCGTACATCGTAAAGCCTGCCGCCGCCAAGATACTCATTGAGCACGCCAAGGATATTTATGAACCTCTGGATCATTTCTTGGAGCATGAAAGAAAACATGGAATAGAGTTTTTGGCCGTCAAGCCGTATCCGGTCGACATTTCGAAAGTCGAATCCACGATATCCGATCAACGTGACGATCGCAAACCCATCAGAGGCCTTAAGAAAAAACTAAGGTCGTTAAGTCGTGTGCTGGATAGAATCTTTTCTAAGGACCCATGGTTTCCAAAGTAACTAACTCAGCGCCTGCCGCACAATCTCCCTCAAAAAATCCTTCATGGGTTCGATCGACGGGTTATTTAGCAATAAAGGTTGCTCTGCGAAAAACTCTAACTGAGATGGTGAATTAATAATATCTTTTAACGGCTCAAAATCCTGCCACGACATAGGTTCAAGATTTATGAAAGCCTTCGGGTTGAAATCCGCACAGACATTGGTATCTGTCCAGGTTAACGGCAAACACCCAGCCACAAACGCCTCGGGAATCTTTTCAGTGTAGTAACCCGGATACAGCCCGTTTTCAGGGCAGAGGTTAAAGGCAAAGTTCTGCAAGACATCTATCTTGTTGAAGCCACTGTTCTGATGATAAAGAATGCTTTTATTGAAATGCGGGCCAAAACCTTCCACGGGAATAATGCTTTCAACGGCCCCAAACAGAGTTGCCCGCGGTTCACGCAAATGGGAGCTGAAAATAGCGGCGCGACGAGGCCGCTTCAAAAACTCGTTACCCAAAGGCTGCATCATTCTGGCAATCGACAGCAACTGGCCGAAACGCGGGTTTTGATTGCCGTGCACCCCCTCATGCGACCAATCCACCATTTCCATCCAATAGGGCATACGGAAATGCCTCTCATTGCGAACAGCCAGATCGAAGGAGATCGCATAGTCGGTTGTCACAGAGTCATGTCGGAGATTCTCGGCGGTATGGAAGAGGCTTAACGGGGGATTGGATCGCGAACTTAGCCCACCCTTCAAGACATGCTCGATATTGGATGCAAGTGGCCTGGCGATTTTGGGTAACCAACGATAACGCTTTTTAACGGGCCGAATAAATGAGCCGAAAATCTGCAAATCACATGAGGCAGGCTTTACCCACTGTATGCGATAGCCTAACGCACCAATAATGATTGGTAACAAGCTTTGCCGATAGTCATGCGGAGTGCCGACAAGCGAGATTTTTATAGTCTTCATTTAGGATGATAAGGCAATTAATTTAACGCGCGCCGCAATTCTGTTTGCGATAATTTTGTTTCTAAATTCCAATCTTTTCATGCGACGAGTAAATGTTTCACCCCCAAAAATTCTTTGGTGATAAGCATCATAATTATTTAGCACATCCTTGATCAAATCAGGCATATCCTCAAGGCTGCTCCAAAGAATAAACTGACTATAACCAGTTGCGTCTCTTAATGGCGCATCCTCACAAATTACAATAGTGCCACATCGTAAGGCTGGCAGGATTCGAAGTTCTTCAAGGGTATCATGATGATCCGTTTGCCTAATGTTAATTAGGATTTTGATATTTCGATATAAATGATCAATTTCATTGAAATAATTATTGATGTTCCTGAATTTGACTCCGCTCGATTCCAAATAATTTAAGAATGACCTTCTTCTGGGTTCATTGGGATTGCCAAAAAGAGTAATTACTTCAAAATTTCTTTTTGTACTAGCCAAACCAATTTCTGTATCGTATAAAAGGGGGGCAAGGATAAACAGCTTCTCTGTGAACGCCTTGTATTCGCCACATTTTTCGATGTTGATAAAATTTGGCCGACTATACTCAATCACAACATCCAAGTTATTTAGATAAGCAAAATTTGCAATTCGCACTAAATAATTTGTTTCATTCAGCCCGGCTACAGGCACAACACCAGCTTTGGCTTCATCCGAAGATCGACCGCCGGGTTTTACGAGTGTATGTTCAATTTGAAAATCAATATTTATTGTTGGATATGAATTACTAAATTGGAACGAGTATTTTCCAAAAATAATATTGCATCGACAATCGATGTGATCAATTTGACGGGATATGAGATTTACACAGTAAAGGTAGTAATCGCGAATAACTTTGTCATGCTGCTGATTGAAGAGTATGTTAATCCCATTAATTTTATTTATGGATAAGTTGGCCTTCTTCTTTGATTTTAAGAAAATCCCGCAGAGTATTTGAGTAAACTTAGACATTCTATCCAGCCAATTCTGGCGAATTATTTTAAGGAATTGTTAGATCGCTAGTAGGTGAGATTGATAGGCGGGTGAAAAATTTGCAATCATCACTGCGCTATAGATTTTTTAAATTTGCCCGGTAAAAATTCTCATAAGGATATTGTGGTTGGTCATCCAATTGCTGGACGACTTTATAGTCGAACATGCTTCGGTGACCAAACAAACTCTTCTTATATTTGGTGTTAAGAATGAAATCCCTGTTGAATTTTGACGCTGTACGTATACCTTTGATGAACCCTGGGTCTGCGATGTCTGAATTGATATTATCGACAAACGGGATGCTCGCAGTGGAAACTTCCTTCCCGTATTTTTTGTAAAACCGCCAGGAAAAATCACCGTCTTCTTCACCAAGCCCGAGCAGACGCTCGTCAAAAAAACCAACATCAATCAACTCTGGTTTGAAAGTTACGAAATGAGAAAAGCTGTCATTGATTTTGAATGTGCTCGTACGGGAGTTCAGTTCTTTTTCCAGGATTTCAAAAAAAGGCGGTTTGAAACGCAGATCATCGTTTAACACTAATACTCTATCGTGCTGCGCCGTCAGAATTCCTCTATTCCATAATTTTGCAAGAGACTGAAAATTGGGAAACATGGTCGGGTAGACGTTCTCGTAACCGGATAAGAAAGATAAAATTTCTTTACGGTATACCTGATCGAAATCGGCACGATGGGGGCCATTGATCATTATGATAATTTCCACTGGCGACGAAATATTTTGATTCTGGATATCGTTCATCAGCGGAATAAGGTGGCTTTGGAAGCGTCGATCAAACGTGGTAATAACGATTGAGTACTTTGTTTTCGAATTGTTCATAATTTGTCTTTGTGAAAGAGGATAAGAAATTCCAAGTTATCAGACTTGATGCTATTGCTTGCCCAAACTGGCTACCGAATATTGAATACGGTGTAGCTGCGCATACACCCCGCCCTTTGCCAGCAATTCATGGTGTGTGCCAGTCTCGGCTATCTCGCCCTTTTGCAGCACGACGATGCGATCCGCTTTTTCGATGGTGGATAGGCGGTGTGCGATGACCAACGAGGTGCGACCCTGCATCAAAGTTTCCAGCGCGGCTTGGACATGGCGTTCTGATTCGCTGTCCAGTGCCGAGGTGGCTTCGTCGAGAATAAGAATCGGCGCGTCCTTGAGAATCGCGCGTGCGATGGCGATGCGTTGGCGCTGGCCGCCGGAAAGTTTCACGCCCCGTTCACCGACCAGCGTGTTCAATCCCTGCGGCATGTCGTGAATAAATTCCATCGCATGCGCGGCTTGTGCGGCGGCGATGATTTCCGCCTCCGGCACCTCGCGCATCTGGCCGTAGGCGATATTGGCGGCAACCGTGTCGTTGAACAACACGACTTCCTGGCTCACCAGCGCGATGTTGGCGCGCAAACTGGCCAGCGTAAGATCGGCGAGATCATGTCCATCCAGCGTGATACGTCCGCTACTGGGTTGATAGAAGCGTGGCACAAGATTGGCTAACGTGCTTTTCCCGCTGCCGGATGCGCCCACTAAAGCGATAGATTGTCCGGCAGGGATTTGCAAACAGATGTCGTGCAACGCCAGTCTGCCGTCTTCCTGGTAGGACAAGCTCAAGTGCTCGAATTCTATTTGTCCATTGGCGCGCCCGATGGCTACTTTTCCGGAGTCCGGCTCGCTGGGGGTATCGAGCAAAGCGAATACACTTTCTGATGCTGCCAATCCGCGCTGCATAAATTCACTCACACCCGTGATGCGCTTGATGGGTGCGGTCAGCATCAGCATGGCTGCGATAAACGAGAGAAATCCGCCAACGGTGGTTTCATCGTTGTGCGCCTGCAAGGTGGCGAGATAGACGATTACGGAAAGCGCAATGGCAGCGATCATTTGCACGATGGGCACATTGGCTGCCGCCGCCATGGCCTGTTTCATGATGTAGCGGCGCAACCAGTTGGCCCGGTCGTAAAAGCGGTCGCGTTCATATTGCTGGCCGCCGAACAGCTTGACTACTTTATGCGCGGATATGCTTTCGCCAATCACTTGCGTGATGTCGCCCATCGCATGCTGCGCATCGCGGCTGGCATCGCGCATACGGGCGTTGATGACCTTAATGATGACTGCGATGATAGGCAGCATCACCAAACTGAGCAGGGTGAGCTTCCAGTTGAGATAGAACAACCAGCCGAGCAGCCCGACGATGATGATGGAATCGCGAACAGTCACTGTCACCACATTGGTGGCAGCGGCGGTCACCTGGGTCACGTCGGAAGTTACCTTGGAAATCAGATTGCCTGTGGCGTGGTCGTCGTAATAGGAGGTCGGCAAGCTGAGCAACTTGTGGAACATCAATTCGCGCAAATCCATCACAACTTTGTTGCCGACCCAGCCAATGGCATAGGTGCCTACAAACGCAGCGACGCCGCGCACGAAGAAGAGCAACAAAATGATCAACGGCGCAAGCCTGATGACGGTGTCGTCTTTGTGAATAAAGGTGCCATCCAGCATGGGCTTGAGCAGAGCCGGCAGTAATGGCTCGGTTGCAGCCGTTACGACCATGGCAATGATGGATAGCGCAAATGTGCGCCAATAAGGTTTTACGTAACCGAGGAGGCGAAAATATAGCTGGGCAGAGGTCATGTTCATGGCGCGCACTTTAGCAGAAAAAAGGTGGCAAAAGACTGCGGGTGCGCATGCATGTGGTGATGTTAAACCCGGCGATTAATCCAGCAAAATGCAACAGGCAGATCATGAAAATAGAATCCCCACCTATAGCTGCGGGGAAATCCAAGATCATGCAGGCTGAAAATAGTAAAGGTCTCCAATCTAGATAATGTCTATTGGACAAGTCGACCATCCGCCCAATCTATTAAATTTGAATGCGGCCAACTTAGCTAATACAGCCTTTTGCTGCGAACGCAATCAGATTCACTATCCCGATACAGACGAACAAAAGTTATAATAAAAAATACATTAAGAAACTAGAATCCATAGCAATGAACACAACCCCCCGCCCGCATCCTGAACATTTAACTCACCCCAAATACCGTGCTGATATTGACGGGATACGAGCGATAGCAATTCTTATCGTTGTGGGTTTTCACGCTTTTCCGACTCTGGTTAAGGGTGGATTTATTGGCGTTGATATTTTCTTCGTCATCTCTGGATTTCTGATCTCGACAATCATTATTGGCAGTCTTGAACGCAACAGTTTTAGCTTTATCACATTCTATATTCGGCGTATCAGGAGGATATTTCCAGCGCTCATCTTGGTGATGTTTGCCAGCTTTGCATTTGGCTGGTATACGCTGCTCGCTGACGAGTATAAACAACTGGGTAAGCACATTGCTGGCGGGGCAGGTTTTATATCGAATTTCATACTCTGGAATGAGAGTGGTTACTTTGACAACATAGCGGAGACCAAGCCGTTGTTGCACCTCTGGTCTCTTGGTGTTGAAGAACAATTCTATTTTATATGGCCACTGCTACTGTGGTTTGCGTGGAAACTTAAGCTGAATCTGCTTTCAATCGCCGTCTTGGTAGGGGTTATCTCTTTCGCTCTAAACGTTTATGAGGTGCATGACAGCACATGGTCGGTTGCCGCCTTCTACTCGCCGCAAACCCGGTTTTGGGAATTGATGGCGGGCTCGGTTTTGGCGTACATGGCGCTACACAGGCAAAGTGCAATTAGTAGGCGCAATGACTGGCTGCACTCACTGCTGGGTAAAGCAGTCCGAGTGCAGGAAGAAAACTACAAAACGATTCACAACATTCAATCGGTAGGTGGTGCACTGTTGATTATTGTTGGCGTCATAGTCATCAACAAGGAAAACCACTTTCCAGGCTGGTGGGCATTGATGCCAGTAATTGGTGGGGTGCTGATCATTTCGGCAGGTGCGCATGCTTGGCTAAATCGAGTAGTGCTTTCAAATCGTGTGCTTGTTTGGTTCGGGCTGATTAGCTTTCCGCTGTATCTATGGCATTGGCCCCTGTTGTCATTTGCCCGCATTTTGGGAGGTGAAACGCCATCGCCTGCGATAAGGGGGGCCGCAGTGCTGCTTGCAATCGCACTTGCCTGGCTTACATACAAGTTGGTCGAAAGTCCCATACGCTTCGGCAAGTATGGTCAAGCAAAGTCAATCGTTATGATCGTCTTAATGATCATTATCGGTGGTGTGGGCTACAACTGCTATGAACGTGATGGGCTGATCTTCAGATTGAAGTACTTGGGCTCCAGATTGTCTAAAGAACTGCAAACCTTGGCCTGGACTGAACATGATTACAAAGAGCTGTTAAAAAAATGGCATGAGGGTATCTGCTCCTTCAAATCAGATACTGATGCTACCAATACCAAGGACTGCGAGGATGATAAACCAGTGATTTTGATATGGGGTGACTCCTATGCAGGACACTTGTATCCCGGCTATAAAGCTTCATTCGGTAAGACCAATAAGATCGTAGTTAAAACATCTTACCTTTGTGCGGCGATACTGAATATGGAAATTAAAGATCGCCCGCTTTGCAAAGAATTCAACGACCATCTCATGGAGCAAATAGGGAAAGAAAAGCCCAACAAAGTTGTCCTGGCTGCCGACTGGCCAATTTATGACTGGAAAAAAGTAGAGGGAACGATCAATCAGTTACATAAAATTGGCATTAAAAATATTGACTTGATTGGCTCTATCCCGCAATGGAATGACAGCTTATACAAGCAACTTTATCTTAAATCTAGGCTCGATGAATCTCACCAGATCCCATACAGGATGACATTTGGATTGAACCAAAACTTCATACAGCTGGAGCCGCAGCTATCTGCGTTGGCAACTCAGCTGGGTGTCAATTACATTTCTGCAAAAAATATTATGTGCAACGAAGATGGGTGCATCACAAGATTCGGTGAAACAGGTGATACGCTCACCACTTTTGATGGAGCGCACTTGACTGAAATGGCCTCCGTGTTTTTAGTTTCGAAATTCCCCCGAAACTGAATTTATGCAATTCACTAGGTTCTCACTTTTATACAGAAAACCAGCGGATGAGTTTCTTCATTTTTTTCACAAGTCTTGAAGCAAGGGACTTCTTTGGGAGGCCGAAGTGTTTCCCATCCCAATTGGATTGCCGAACAATGCCAAGATAATTTTCTGAAAGCATTGCGTCGGTTACGCCGCGCTTCTTATCGTAAAAGTATTGGTTTTGGTACAAGTAATCCTTGAAAATATCCTCGCTAGGCCACAAGGGAATCGGGCGGTATTTTAGAAGTGCTTCCCCGTACAAACGCAATTCGTGAGGATATTGAACCAGAAGATCGGCCAACGACTGGTTACGCGGGATGAGCATGCCTTCTTCTAATGCATGCCAGACTTGTTTTGACCAAACCAGGGGGGGGATTCCAAAAGAATATATTTTGCCTTCTCTTCCAAACAATTCCTGAACCTGCAAGGAATCCTTTTTGAAGTTGGCCGGCACTTTTGGCATGTGATAGCGGGCACTAAAATCGAGGAACTCTTTACCTTCGGTGATCACGGTATATGGGTGTCCATCCGGGGCGAGGAAATCAGCCTTATAAAACGGCCTGATAAATTCATTATCCGAATCCAGACAAACGAAATTTTCGCTCAAGCCCAGGCGCCAGAACTCTGACTTAACAACTTGCTGCCCCAAGTGCCCGGGCATGGCGCGAATCTGTTCCAGGTTATGTTTAGGATTAGCAGCAATGATCTGCTCATCGGTGATGAATGTAATTTCAAATCCGGCTAGACGCTCTCGAAACAACGGCATGTCAGCTTCGGGAGCCGAAATATAGAACGGAATAGCATCCGCATTAAATTTTTGCACCGACACAGCAAGCCTGTGCGCGCGCAAAACATCGCCACGATAGCTTTTGCAATAAAGAACTATCGGCTCCATACCCGCCCCCCAAGTTTGAAATATTCAGTCATGACAATTCGACTTCCCATATGAAATGCTGGTTTAAATAGACGTCTCTATTTTGGCAGCCGTCAGTTATTGGCTATTAAGGCTCTCATGCACTAAGTTGACTATTTGGCGCGTGGCAGCCTCCGAGGTATAGGGGGAAGGCTTGCCAGAGTCGGCCAGATCGTCGCGCATCCAGCGCGCGTGCAACTCTTCAATTGCCGATGCTATCGAATCTGCGTCATCTGCTTTTACTGCCCAGTGCCCAAGTTCGCGAAGCATGCGTTCCATTTGCGGGTTATGCCAAACCAGCGCCAGAATCGGGCGCTGCGTCCAGAGATATTCGTACATTTTCGAGGGAATGTATTCTTTACAGAATGGAACGGTACCGTGTAATAACAATAAACAATCGGCAGCGTTCATGCGCTTGATGACTTGGTCCCTGCCGCTCTCGCCGGTTTTCGGGTCGGTCTCAAGACGGCCAAACTGTTCGATCATCACAGGGTGTGGAAAATCTCTCAAGGCGCGTGCAGAAACTGCATCGATGCCGCCGCCGTAAAGATGCAGGCGGATATGCTCCGCACATTGCGGGTTTTTTTCCAACACTCGGCGCAGGCCCAGCAAAAAGAATTCCAGATTACGTGTTTCTGCCAATGATCCGAAGTGCCCGATTACCAGATGTTTGCCGCGCCGGTAAGGTACACGTACAAATTTCGGCGGGTTCGAACCGGGGATGAGGCAATGCCCACGTTCGCCAAGTTCCGGATGTCGTGCTCGTGCACGCGCCAGTGCTTCCTCGGTAAACCACCAAACAACATCGGCATGCTTGCAAATTATTCCTTCCAGCCAGGCGGAAAAGCGCATACGCATCTTGTTTTTCGTTAGACCGGGAAAGATCATGGGATCATGGATCTCGGCGGCCCATGGCAGGCCAAATCTGCGTGCCAACCAATAGCCTGCCAAGTGGGCCGAATAAGCTCCGCCAGTCGAATAAATTAGTGCCACCTTGCGTGTCCGGATGATGCGCGCACCGGTGAAATAAGCCGTAATTGCCCATGACCAATGGGTTTCAATACGTATAAAAAGTTTTTCAATCAGGATGAAAGGCAACAGCACCAGAGAAATTACCGTCATTGCGATCCGGTAAATGTATGGCGAGGAGATTCGTTGTTTCAGGTAGTGGCGTAAATCAAAGCGCAAAGCTACCGGCCCTGCTGGTAGAACTTGATGATGCTCGACCACTTTATCCTTTTTTCCTGTGATGGCGCTTAAAACGATAGGTTCTATGCCAAGGTTGAGCAAGTGAGGAATCTTGTCTGTGATGGTCTGGCTTGCTGCGCGCCCATCCATATTGAAGCCGTGAGAAAGCACCAGCCAAACCTGTTTATTGCCGTCGTTCATGTTTGTACCTTATCAACGTTAGGCAGAGAAATAGCAACATGCAAGAGATCGATAGAATTCATCGAATCAATACAAAAATCTGTTACGCTATTTTACAGATAAACACGGCGGAGAGGTGCGATGGCGATTTATGCTGTAGGCGATGTGCAGGGCTGTCATGCCGAGTTGGTGCAGTTACTTGATCAAATTACTTTTGATCAAGCGGCGGATAAGCTCTGGCTGGTCGGCGACCTGGTGAATCGCGGACCGGATTCCCTGCAAGTGCTGCGGCTGGTCAAATCGCTGGGCGATAACGCGATCACCGTGCTGGGCAACCACGACCTGCACCTGCTCGCTGTGGCGGAAGGCGTGGTGGAACTGAACCGCAACGATACACTGGATGAGATTCTCAACGCGCCGGATCGCGATGAACTGATGCATTGGCTGCGCAATCGGCGCCTGCTGTATGCGCAAGACGGCTACGTGCTCGTCCACGCCGGGTTGCTGCCGCAATGGAGCGTGGCGCAAGCCGAGAGCTTGGCGCGCGAAGTCGAAGCGGCACTGCGCGGCGACGACTACGCCGTCTTCCTCGCGCGCATGTACGGCAACGCCCCGCATAACTGGGACGACAGCCTCACCGGCTACAAACGCCTGCGCGTCATCGTCAACGCCTTCACCCGCATGCGTATCTGCACGATGGAGGGCGAGATGGAATTCAAATTCAAGGGCGAAGTGCAGAATATCCCGGCCGGCTACCTGCCGTGGTTCGACGTGCCCAAGCGTGCCAGCCGCGATGCCACCGTCATTTTCGGCCACTGGTCGGCGCTCGGTCTGCTGCTCAGAAAAAACGTCATCGCGCTCGACACCGGCTGCCTGTGGGGCGGCCCGATGAGCGCGATCCGGCTCGAAGACCGGCAACTCTTTCAGGTGAGCTGCAAGAATCCGGTGGCGAAGCATTGGTGAGGTCTGTTAAAGTTTTCGCAGCCAGAAGAAAAGCCGCACCAGAATTTACGGTGTGTTTGCCATCGAATTTGTGTTGGGCATCTGGCGTCGAATAGAAATATGGAGAGCCATTTGCTAGCGCCTGAAGTGTTTCACGGCAAGTTCTGCCGCGATATTCGCATCGGATTCAATTGGAGGCGTTTCTTACTTGAAGGGTGGTCGCTCCGGCGTGTAACTCTCGAATCCCCAGATGACTTGAGTAGCCTCAGATTGCCGTGGTACAGAAACGGAGCCGGAGGCCTTGTAGACTTTGATACTGCAGATGCATCTCCACTCGTGCTGGATTGTGTCAAGGAATGGCTTCCATTGCTCCCGTCGGAGCGAGTTTTCACTATTGAGAAGATGCGGGATGAGTATCTGGCCGGTGTCAGAACAACTAGCTTTGAATTTCCGTCATATGCCTTGCCATTGAACAGACACATGATCATGGATGGAAACCATCGTCTTTCGGCGCTCGTCCTGTCTAAGATGCAGTTCAAAATTGAAATGTGGGTTGTGATTGGTCCAATTGACCCCAATGCTCTCGCAGATACGAAGTTCTTGTTTTCTATAAAGCCATGAACGCCCAACAACACAATCGAGCGGATGCGATGAAACTCTGTGACGTTCTGACACGTCGCACCCGCGCCGCTCATCGTGAGCTTTAACCAACCTACCAATTACCCCACAACCTCTGCCAGTAGCTTCTGCATCATCTGCTCCGCCTGCCGTGCATAGCCGCCGCCGAACAGGTTGGAATGGTTGAGGATGTGGTAGAGGTTGTATAGGTCGCGGCGGGTGGTGTAGCCCGCATTCAGCGGATAGGCGGCGCGATAGGCGGCGTAGAAATCTGCGGGGTAACCGCCGAACAATTCCGTCATTGCTAGGTCGCATTCGCGGTCGCCGTAATAGGTCGCAGGGTCGAAGATCGTCGGCGTACCGTCCGCAAGGAAAGCATGGTTGCCGCTCCACAGGTCGCCGTGCAGTAATGAGGGTTGCGGTGTGTAGCCGGCGAAGAAGGAGGGTAGTGCGTCCAGCAACTTCTCGCCCAAGGTCTGCAACTGGCCGCCGTAGCTGTTCTGCGCCGCGAGGCGCAATTGAAAACCCAAGCGCTGCTCGCGCCAGAACGTCACCCAATCGTCCGTCCATGTGTTTGGCTGCGGCGTGGTGCCGATGAAGTTGTCTTGTGCGAAGCCGAATTGTTTTGCCGAACAACGATGCAGTGCGGCGAGTTGTTCGCCAAGCAGTTTTGCATCGCCGCGCGAACTCAACTCCAGATGTTCCAGCACCAGATAGCTTTGTCCACTTACGATGCCGTGCGAGATGGGCCGCGGCACGCGGATGATGTTCGTCACGGCGATTGTGTTGAGTCCTTCCGCTTCGGCGACGAACATCGCGTGCTTGTCTGCTACATTCAGTTTGATGAAGAATTGCCGATGATCCAAGCCACGAATGCGATAGGTCTGGTTGATGCAACCGCCGTCTGCTGCAGCATGGTCGCCGAGTTGAAAGGGTTGCTGTGTCGCCGAACTGATCGCGGCAGCGATAGCGTCCCAGTCGATCACAACCTATTCCATTTTGATACGAAAAAATGATTCCCTTGTAGGAACGGGCCATGCCCGCGACCCGAGCATGACCTCTGTCGCGGGCAGCACCCGCAAGAGGTACGCCGTGGTTGTAAGGGGCTAAAGCACCAACAACACACGCAGGGCCCGCTCCTACAACGACACTGCATACCCGAAGTGTTGCTGGAATTGCGCCTTCAATTCATCGCGAGTTGGCGCATGGTTCTGTCCGCCGCGACTGGCGATCTTCAGCGTGCCGAGCAGTGAAGCCAGCCGTCCGGTGGTCTCCCAATCCCAGCCTTGCCGGATGCCGTGCAACAGGCCGGCGCGATAGGCATCGCCGCAACCGGTCGGGTCGAGCAATGCAGTGGGTTTGGCGCAAGGGATGATGATTTCTTTGCCATCGGCGTAAATGGTCGAACCTTCGCCGCCGCGCGTGATGATGAAAGCACGCTTGCCCTTGGCGAGTTCTTCAACTTTCTTGCCGGTTTTGTCTTGCAACAGTTGCGCCTCGTAGTCGTTCACGGTCACATAGTCGGCCTGCGCGACAAAGCGCAACAATTCATCACCGCTGAACATCGGCATGCCTTGGCCCGGATCGAATATCCATGGAATACCTGCTTCGTGGAATTCGCGCGCGTGCTGCAACATGCCGTCGCAGCCATCCGGCGAAACGATGCCGAGGCTGATATCCTTTGCATCGCCGACGTGATTCTGTTCGGAGAAACTCATCGCGCCGGGATGGAACGCGGTGATCTGGTTATCGTCCAGATCGGTGGTGATGAACGCTTGCCCGGTATAGCTGCCGGAAATGTGGCGGATGTGCGCCTGTGTCAAACCGAGCTTTTCCAGACGCACAGCATAAGTGGAAAAGTCATCACCGACCGTGGCCATGATCCGGGGCTGCTCGCCAAGCAGCTTCAGGTTGTAAGCGATGTTGCCCGCACAACCGCCGAATTCGCGGCGCATCTCCGGCACCAGAAACGCCACATTCAGCATGTGAATTTTTTCCGGCAGGATGTGCTTCTTGAATTGATCCTGAAACACCATGATGGTGTCGTAAGCCATCGAACCGCAAATCAGAGAGTGCATCGACTAACCTTGCCTGAATGGAAAGGCGAGAATTGTAGCACTTGGCCAGTATCTGTTTGCTATGCGAAGCGACCGGTTCGCCGGATATGATTGCCGGTTGCTTAGCAGTTTGAAATCCCCGATAATTTGCACGTTGTGGACGCGGTACGCTTGGCAAAATCCTTTCCAAGTTCAACCCAGAGTTATTGGCATAATCACCGGCGACACTATCCAGATGAATATTAATTTCCAGCGCGCGGTTGACCGATATGTGGGTGCGCCAATTTGCGCATTGCTTTCCCTGGTGAATCGTGTCCTGTCTAATGATCCTGACGGTACGCCTCCCAAAAAGATCCTGATCATCCTGCTTTCCGAGATGGGCAGTCTGGTGCTGGCGCACCCCATGTTCATGCGCCTGAAACAGCAGTACCCGGAGGCCGAAATCCACGTTCTGATGTTCGCCAAAAATCGCGAAGTGCTCGATTTGCTCGGAGTGGTTCCCCGTGAGAACGTGTTGACGCTGGATGATAGTTCCCTGAAAGGATTGATGGGGGACAGCCTCAAAGCGATACGCGCGATGCGCAAGCTCAAAATCGATGCGGCGATCGACTGCGAATTGTTCGCGCGCATCAGCAGCATCTATTCTTACTTGTCGGGCGCGTCACTGCGAGTGGGATTTCATCGCCATACCCAGGAAGGTTTGTATCGCGGCTCATTCATCAACCGTCCGGTGCTGTACAACCCGTATCGGCATTTGTCGCAGCAATTCCTGACGCTGGCCTCGGCACTGGAATCCACTACCGATCCGGTTGCCAAGTTGTTCCCTGCGCCCTATACCGGCAAGACGCCCGTGCTGGAATTCCCCCGTGAGGAATTGGAGCATATCTACAGGGAGCTGCACAATTTCTTTCCGTCGATCAAAGATAAAAAGCTGGTGTTGATCTACCCGAGCGGCGGCATCCTGCCGATACGCGCCTGGCCGCTCAAGAGCTATTTCCAGTTGAGCAAGACTTTGCTGGACGAAGGCTATGCGGTGGGTGTCATCGGCATGAAGGGCGACAGGGAGATCGCGCAGGCCGTGGTGGATCACTGCAAGAGTCCGGGCTGTGTCAATCTGGCGGGCTATACCAGGTCGGTGCGTCATCTGCTGGCGGTGTTTCATCGCGCCGCCCTGCTGGTCACCAACGATGGCGGGCCGGGACAATTCGCCGCGCTTACGCCGCAGCTTCCCGCGATCATTTTTTTCGGCCCGGAAACGCCGGTGCTATACAAATCACTGGGCGGCAATGCCTATTGCTTCTACCGTCAACTACCCTGCTCGCCGTGCCTGACCGCCTACAACCACCGTACCTCGCCCTGCGATGGCGACAACCAATGTCTGAAGCAGATCACGGTCGAACAGGTGTTGGCGAAAGCCCACGAAATGCTGGCCGGGGCGAAAGATGTTGCGACGCCAGATCGGCAAATCGCATGAAGCGGATCGCGCGACTGGCCGAGCAGCCGGTGATGGCTTGGATATTCAGGAAACGTTTCATGAAATTCGGCACCGTGGGTGCTTCCGGTGTGGTGGTCAATCTGGGCGTGTTGTATCTCTGCCAGGAATTTTTGTTCATCGCGATTCACTCTCCCGGCATGCGGCTGAACGTGTCTCTGGCGGTGGCGATTTTCTGCGCAACCGCTAATAACTTTTTCTGGAACCGCGCCTGGACATGGCGTGATCGCAAGCATCATCCCGATAAACACCTGATTCTACATTTCGGCCAATATGCGCTGGCATGTTGGGTGGGCATCGTGTTGCAGGTGCTGTTGACCAAGCTGTTCGTGATCTATTTGTACTACATCATAGCCAACGCAGCAGCGATCGTGCTGGCCAGCGTGTTCAATTTTCTGGTGAACAATTTCTGGACGTTCCGCAGCCACAAACCCGTGGAAGAAATTGCGTTGCCTAACATTCCCGAGCCTGAGTATGAAATTAACAAGGGCGCGTCTGCACATGAAGTTAAATGAATCGGGTTTGCGTCTGACATGGTACGCGTTGGCCAGCTTGCTGGCGGTGTTCATTTATTTTTACGGCCTCGACAGCCAGCATATTCCCAAGAACGGCGACGAATATCCGTATGAACACATTACCAGGCTGACCGCCGACAGCGGCAAACTGTTGCCGCTGCAATCGCAGTTGGACAACATGCGCAACACCAAGCCGCCGCTGCTGTTCTGGCAGGGTATCGCATCCACCGATTGGGGCAAGAACTGGACGCTGTGGGATTTGCGTTACCCGAGTGTCATTTATACTTTACTGACGGCAGCAATGCTGTTCATGCTCGGCTGGAAGCTCTCGAAGTGCGCGGAAATGGGATTCATCGCTGCGCTGACGTTCCTGGCTTTTTTTACCACCTATCGTTTCGGTCGCCCGTTTCTGACCAATCCGCCGGAAGTGTTCTGGATCTTCCTGCCGTTCTTTGTGTTGTTGTATTGGCGGCAAGCATTCGCATCGCGGTGGCTGATCCCGCTATTGCTCGGCGTCAGTATCGGCATAGGCTTCCTGTATAAATCATTCGCGCTGGGTCTGCCCGTCACGCTCGGTTTGACTGGATGGTATTTGCATCAGCATCAGTACCGTGTGGCAGAGTCCCTGAAACAAGATGCACTAAAAGTTGTGATTGCCGTGTCGGTTGCGGTTGCGATGTTCGCCATGTGGTTCGTATTCGATCCCAATCCTCAAGCGGTCTGGAAGGAATTCGTGGTGGGCGAGAATGTCGGCAAGTTCGATCCGCACGGCCCGGGTTATTTGGAGAAATTACTTTGGGGTGGCTCCAGCATCTGGAGTTATGCGCTGGCCTTTCTCACCAATCCGGGCTTGCTGACATTCCCGGTGGCAGCGCTATTTTTTGTCGCTTACCAACGGCGCAGTCAGTTGAGCAACGAAGAGAAATTGCTGTGGATCTGGATCGCCGTGATGTTCCTGAGTTTTGTTCTGCCCAGTCAGCGCTCGGGACGCTACCTGTTGGCGGCGATGCCCGCTGTGGCGTTGTTGTGCGCGCTTAGCTGGCAGCAGATCAGCCGCAAGGCATTCACAGCCAGCTTGGTGTTGGCAGGTGCGGTCATTGCGGGAATCGCTTATCTGGCCGTGCGGCTGCAAACCGAAATGCCCGATGTGCAGTTGTATCCGCTGACGTTCTGGTTGTTGATTGCGGGCGCGGAAATTTTGACGCTGCTGGCTATCGTGGTACCCGCCCTCACCCGGCCAGTCGTCAATGTCGTCGCATTATTGACACTGCTGTGCATCGCCGTTTTCCTGCGCCCCTTTGATGGCGCTTTGGGTAATTACAGTGCGGAGGCCCGGCACTATGCCAGCGGCAAGGACGTTTGGGTGCCGTGCAACTTCAGAGCCATGGACGAGGGTCATCGTTTCATGCTGCCGGGCGCGGAGATACACGGTTATAGCGAGGATCAAAATCTTCCCGTGAGCGAACTGGCGACGCGCTATCCGTTGTTCGCGGTGCAGCTGGCGTTGAATGACAGCACGCAAAACGGCGCTTGCACTGCGTGCAAGATCATCGGCCAGCGTTTGGATATTCGCGGCCGTCAAAGCTCGGCTGAGCTAAAGGAAATGTTTCTGGAGGGTAAGGTGTTTCAGCATCTTTTCGTCAGGGAAATATTGATGGAGTCCCCCGCAGGCGGCAAAGCGATGTATGAGCAAACTTTTGCCCAGATGTGCCGCTGATGTTTAACGATATCGTCCGTCAACCAAGTGCGCGCCATGCGCTGGTTTTTTGCGCGGTGCTAATTGCCTTTGGCGCAGCGTTTTACAAAGTCGCTCATCGTCCTTCGCCGGCACTTTTTCAATTGCCCCTGATCGTGCAGAAAATTGGCATCGTGCAGAAAATTGGCGCTCCGCAAACCAGCAACGCGGCACCCGACATTCGCACCCACTTCGTTTCCACCCGGCAGGATATCTCTACACATGCCGCCTCTTTGGTTGAGCTGAGCGACGGCCGTATCCGCGCCTTCTGGTTTGCCGGCAGCCGCGAAGGCGCGGAAGATGTGGAGATACGCAGCGCGGTATTTGACCCGGCGAAAAATCTATGGGGACCCGAACATAGCATTGCCAATCGTGAAGACACACAACGTTCGCTGCTGCGCTATGTGAAAAAACTCGGCAACCCGGTGGCGCAGCGCGCGTCGGACGGAACGCTGCGGCTGTTCTACGTGACCGTGTCGTTGGGCGGATGGGCGGGCAGTTCTATCACGGCGATCACCTCGAGTGACGATGGCGCAACCTGGAGTCCGGCGCGACGATTGATCACTTCGCCGTTCATCAACATCAGCACACTGATCAAGGGCACACCGTTCTTGTATAGCGATGGCACGATGGGGCTGCCGGTCTATCACGAGTTCATCGGCAAATTCGGTGAGCTCTTGCGTATCAAAAACAATGGGCGCATAAATAGCAGCGGTGAAATCATCGATAAACAAAGACTCAGCTCCGGTAAATCGACGCTTCAACCGGTGCTGTTGATAAAAAATCCGCAACAGGCATTGGTGCTGATGCGTCGCTCCGGCGCGAGTCCCAAGCGAGTTATCGCAACTACGACTGACAATGCCGGGCAGCATTGGAGTGTGCCGACGAAGACCGCGCTGGCCAATCCGGATGCGGCGATTTCGGGTGTGGTATTGCCAGATGGATTGCCAGATGGGCGGATTTTAGTTGTACTGAACAATATCGAAGAAGGCCGGGATGCGCTGTCACTGGTGGTTTCAGCGGATGGCGGAGCCACTTGGAAAACGGTTTACCAACTGGAAGACCAACGCGGCCAGCCCACCGAACCAGCGCGCTATATGCAAGCCGCCGGTGAATTAGCCAAGGCTACCGAGGCGAGCATCACCGACGCAACTGGCTATGCGAAATCCGCCCGGCGAAATAAATGCGAGGCGCAAATCTGTGGTTTCGAGTTCTCCTACCCTTACCTGATTCAGACGCACAACGGCGACTTCCATCTCGTCTACACCTGGAACAGAAGCTTCATCAAACATGTCCAGTTCACCCGCGCATGGCTGGATCAGCGCATTGAAAAATTGACCGATGCCGAACTTCACTGACCTTACCGGACTGGCGAGTCTAGCCAGCGCGACAGCGGCTTCTTTGCTGCTGTTGCCGGGCATTGTTCGACTCACCAAGCCGCGTCTGGCATTGCTGCTGGGAGCGGTGTTTGTGCTGGCGCTTATTCCATTCGGCACCATACCCATCGCCGCTTGTGTGCGCGGCGCAACAGGTGACTTGAGCATCACCACGCTGGTGCTTCTGTGGTGCGCGTTGTTAAGGCCTTGGTGTGGTTGCGTTACGGTTGAGGCTAAACACCGACTTGCGCTGTTGATCCTGACCGTGCTCGCTGCCCTCGCGCTATATCCGATGGCCTTGGGTGTCGGTGCGTATGATCCCTATCGAATGGGCTACGGCAATCCGCAGTTCGTCGCTGTGCTGCTGTTGGTTACACTGGCTGCGTGGTTCTGGAAGTCTTCACTGATTGTGCTGTGTATTGCGTTCGCCACCCTTGCCTGGGCAGTCGGCTGGTATGAGTCCAACAATCTCTGGGATTATTTGCTCGACCCGTTCGTGTCGATCTACGCGCTGGCAGCGATCATAATCTGCGGGGTGAAGGCATTGTTAAAATTGCAGCTAGTCCGTTCATGTTAATCGCAACTTTGGCTGTCGAATTTGATTGATGCCACCTTTGGATGAAAATGCATCCATTCGGCAGGGTATATGATTCATCGGGGAAAGTTGATTCTTGCCGGCCCATTAGTCCTGTTCTCTAAAAAGAGCTGTTCCGATATGATTGCCATATCAGTGGGCAACCCTATCAAACATAAAGGTTGAATCGAACCATGTTTTCCATACCCAAAATCTTCGAAGGAAAACCGGACCATCCCTTGTTCGACGTGAAGGAGGCCGGCAGGCTGCTGGCCGAGTTGCCGAAGGACAATGCCTTTAAAACGTTGGAAGAAATTACTTCCTGGTTGGATTCGGTTAAAGATGCACCCGGTTTTCGTCCTGAGGTACGCGCAGAAATTATCATGTTGATGGATGAAACGGGGCAGCCGATATATGCGGAGCTGTTATATCTATATCTCGGCGCGTCGCATTTGCAGGATTTTAAGGGCATGCATCTGTGGCAAGGTCTGCACGGTTTTATGAAGACTTTGGCTGAGGCTTATTCCGTGTGTGTTCACGAATATCATCAGGCAGAAAAAAAGTCTTTCGACCACAAGGAACTCATGCCGGTCATCTGCGTCCGGCTGTTGCGCGCTGTTGCCGAGCAGATGAAACTGGAAATGATGCACTATGTGAATATTGAGCAGTCGGTCTGGGATCGTCTATGCAATTGCTACAATTTTGCTGAAGCCAACCAGTTTGCGGACAGCATGGTTTTCGCATATCCAAAACAGGTGATTCATATTAGCCCGCAGCGGGAGTTGTTGCGGGCAATGATGCTTTATGAGTCTTCACCCGGCACGCTGGCACCAGACCAGATCGAGGTGAGCTTTCGCATCGCCGGTCGCATGGTAAGTTTTTTCGATTTCAAGGATGCGCCTGATCCAGATTGTGCATACTGCTTCGATCTGGCCAAGCCAGACGCGCCCAGGCGGGTGGATGGAGATATCCAGATAACACCGACGCTGCGCTTTTTTGGCGCAACCAAGGCAGTCCCCAAGGTGACGGACATTATCGCTCAGCATGAGCACGGCTTGATCCAGAAAGAACAACGCTTCGGTAGCGAGTTCACCCCGGCGGGCAAACTGACCGTACTCAAGCACCTGCAGTTGTACTGGGGGAAGGATCAACCGCACCGGCATCAGGAACGTAGAGGTATTAACACCGCCATTGACGTGATGCATAGCTTCCGGACGATCAGCAAACTGGTTGCACGCATGGATATTGATAATGCGGTGAACATTTCTGAAAAGGATGCGGCTGCGTTGAAAGAACGTTCTGATATCAATCTTGCCACTGATAATGATGAAGTCGATTACTCCACGGAAAACTGGACCGTCTCGGATGTGAGTGTTGATGGAATTGGCGGCATGATTCCGAATAACGGAGGAGCTTGGGTAAAGATCGGAGACCTGTGCGGCCTCAAGGCCGGAAACAGTTCGATATGGTGGATCGGCATGATACGGAGGTTGCATACCGACCCCAAGGGTGCGGTGCATGTGGGCATCGAAATGCTCGCCAAGAAACCCCTGTCAGTGTGGCTGCGCACGCTCGGCAAAGGCACTGAAAAAGTGTCCAACTGGGAAACGAGTTCCAGCTCCTTCGAATACGATTATCTACCGGCCATCTTGTTGCCCGATGCGAGCAACTCCTATGTGAATGCCACGATGCTGATGGAATCGGACAGCTATGTGCCGGAAACTATTTATGAGGTGATGCTGGGAGAAAAAAGCCGCAATATCAAGCTCACCGGTTTACTGGCGGAGGGAGAGGACTACGAGCAGGTCAGCTTTCAGTGGCTCAATGCTGCGCATACATAAGACGTAAGTCGTAAGTTATTAGTTAAAACCGCAACGCAGTTGCGACAAGACCAACTAAAAACTTACGACTTCCTGCTTCCAAAGCTATGGCGCTACTATGACCATGTTCCCCGTTGCCGTGACCCTCTTTTGAATGTTCCGAGCCTTTCGCATCTTCATTCTGCTGTTCATCTTTACTTGCGTCTCTAATCAACGCTTGAATCTGCATTTCGCCTAGACAGGAAGCCATAAATTCAGAATTCCAACTCCACGAAATGTTGCTTAACTCAAAAATTTTTCAGGTCATGTTAGCAGCATAGTTGGATTACGCGTGGCCGAACAGCACCAACCCCCACACCGCCAGTGCATTGACGATGCTAAGAAACACCGCTGCGCTGGCGACGTCCTTGGCGCGTTTGGCGAGTGGGTGCTGTTCCAGCGAGGTGTGATCCACAGCAGTTTCGAGTGCGGAGTTGAGTAGTTCGACGATAAGCACCAGGAAAATGCTGGCGATCATCATGGCTTTGCCGAGGGAACTGGCAGGCAACAGCAGCGCGGCGGGTATGGCAATCGCTGCGACCAGCACTTCCTGGCGGAAAGCGTCTTCGTGTTGCCACGCGGCGCGCAGGCCTTGCAGCGCAATCCCCGTTGCGCGCCAGGCGTGAGTTAAACCGCGCGGGTGCTTGTGGCGGGTTTCCATGTCAGGTCGAGTTCGCGTGCCGCTTTCACATCATCTAGACGGCGCACCGGCATGGTGTGCGGCGCGCCCTTCACCAGTTCCGGTGTGGTGTGCGCCTCGTCCCAAATTTCCTTCATCGCGGCGACGAAGCCATCCAGCGTTTCCTTGGATTCGGTTTCGGTCGGTTCGATCAATAAACATTCCGGCACCAGCATCGGGAAGTAGGTGGTGGGCGGATGGTAGCCCTTGTCGAGCAGGCGTTTCGCCACGTCCATCGCGGAGATGCCGGTGGCATCCTTGAGCGGTTTGATTGACACGATGAATTCGTGGCTGGCGCGGCGTTGCGGGAAGGCCACGGTGAAGCCCGCCTTCTGCAATTCCGCCATCAGGTAGTTGGCGTTCAGCGTGGCGAATTCCGCGACGCGGTGCATGCCTTCCGCACCCAGCATGCGCGCATACACATACGCGCGCAACAGCACGCCGATGTTGCCGGTGAAGGCGGAGAGGTGGCCGATGGATTGCGGCAAATCCTGTTCGGTCAGGCAGCGATAGGTTGCATTTTGCCTGGCGACCACTGGTAGTGGGAGGTATGGGAGCAGGCGTTGCGCCACGCCCACTGCGCCCGCGCCCGGCCCGCCGCCGCCGTGCGGGGTGGAGAAGGTCTTGTGCAGATTCATGTGGATCACGTCGAAGCCCATGTCGCCGGGTTTGACCTTGCCGAGAATCGCGTTCAGATTCGCGCCGTCGTAATACAGCAGACCGCCCGCATCGTGGATGATTTTCTGGATGGCCTGAATTTGCTTTTCGAACACGCCCAGCGTGGACGGATTGGTCAGCATCAGGCCAGCGGTTTGCGGGCCGACAGCGGCGCGCAGCGCGTCCAGATCCACATCGCCATTGGCGTTGGTCGGAATCTCGCGTACGGTGTAGCCACACATCACAGCCGTTGCCGGGTTGGTGCCGTGCGCCGCATCCGGCACGATGATCTCAGTGCGCGCGGTATCGCCGCGCGCATCGTGGTAGGCATGGATCATCGCGATGCCCGCGAATTCGCCTTGCGCGCCGGCCATCGGCATCAGGCTCACGCCCGCCATGCCGGTCACATCTTTCAGAATTTCCTGCAGGTCATGCAGACACGCCAGCACGCCTTGCCCGGTGTGCTCGGGGGCGAGCGGATGTCGCGCCAGAAACTGCGGCAGCATCGCCAGCGAATTGCAGACGCGCGGGTTGTATTTCATGGTGCAGGAGCCGAGCGGATAGAAGTGCGTGTCGATGGAAAAGTTTTTCTGCGACAGCCCGGTGTAGTGGCGCACCACGTCCATTTCCGAGGCTTCCGGCAATAGCGGCGGGCCTTTGCGCAACAGCGCGGCGGGGATGCCGCTGACCGCTGCTTCGTGGTTCGGAGCTTGTGCCGCGTTGCGGCGACCGGGGCGGGAGCGTTCAAAAATCAGCATGTTAGTCTCGCTTAACTTAGTGCGTGGCGCAGTGCGTCCACGTAGCGTTGCAAATCTTCATTGGTTTTGGTTTCGGTGGCGCACACCAGAATCGCGTTGCCCAACTGCGGGTAGTGCGGCTGCAAGTCGAAACCGCCTAATACGCCTTGTTCAGCCATGCTGGCCAACACCGCAACGGAGGGCTTGGGCAGTTGCAACACGACCTCGTGGAAATTCGCTGCGCTGAATAATGGCTTCACACCCGACAGGCCGCTTGTGAGTTTGGCCAGGCTTTGCGTGTTGGCATGCGATGCTATCGCGACACGACGCAACCCATCCACGCCGAGCAACGCCATGTGGATGGTCGCTGCGGTCACCATCAAACCCTGATTGCTGCAAATGTTGGAAGTCGCCTTGGCGCGGCGGATGTGTTGTTCGCGCGCTTGCAGCGTCAGCGTGAAGCCTTGCTTGCCATCCATATCCACGGTGCGGCCGATGATGCGCCCGGGCATCTGGCGCACCAGTGCCTGCTTGCAGCACATGAGGCCGAAATACGGGCCGCCGCTGGACAGAGGCGAACCGAGCGGCTGACCGTCACCCACCGCAATGTCCGCACCCTTGCCAGCCCAGTTGCCGGGGGCTTTGAGTACAGCCAGCGTCAGCGGATTGACCAACGCAATCGCCAGCGCGCCTTGCGCGTGTGCCCAGGCTGTGAGTGCGTCCACATCTTCCAGCGCGCCGAAGAAATTCGGCTGCGGGATCACCAGTGCGGCGATGTCGCTGCCCGTGTGCTGCTCCAGTGCCTTGAGGTCTATTGTGCCAGCCGCCGTATCAAACGGGATTTCCACCAGCTCAATGTTTTGCAGTTTGACGATGCAGTGCACCACGCTGCGATACAGCGGGCTGACGGTGGTCGGCAATAACACGCGGCGCGAACTTTTGTGCGCACGCACCGCCATCAAGATTGCCTCGGCCAGTCCGGACGCGCCGTCATACATGCTGGCGTTGGACACGTCCATGCCGGTCAGCGAGGCGATCATGGTCTGATACTCATAAAGTAATTGCAGCGTGCCCTGGCTGGCTTCGGCCTGATAGGGCGTGTAGGCAGAATAAAATTCTCCGCGCGTGGCGATCTGCCAAACCGCTGCGGGAATATGGTGCTCGTAAGCGCCCGCGCCGATGAAGTTGAGCATCGCTACATCTTGTGCGGCACGCTCTTGCATCAGGCGCGTGACCTGCATTTCGTTCATGCCCTCGGGCACGGCGTTCAGCTTGCCGGTTCTGAGTGCGGCGGGGATTTCGTCGAACAGCGCGTCTATGCTAGGCGCGCCTATGCTGGCGAGCATCGCCGCGATGTCGGGTTCGGTGTGGGGGATGAAAGGCATAAATGCTCCGAATTGTTAGACGTCAGTCATTAGTCGTTAGTTAAACCCGCGTAGCGGACAATGCCAACTAGTAACTAACGACTACAAACTAACGACTGTTTTCTAGTGTGCTTCGCTATCCACTACAGCCTGGTACGCCTTGGCATCCATCAGCGCAGCCACGTCCGCTGCATTGTCCGGTTTCATCTTGAACATCCACGCGGCGTAAGGATCTGCGTTGATGGCTTCCGGTGTGCTGTCCAGCTCGCTGTTTACCGCCACCACTGCACCGTTTACCGGCGCGTAGATATCTGCTGCGGCTTTCACCGATTCCACTACCGCGCATTCTTCCTTGGCCTTGAGCTTGCGGCCAACCATGGGGCTTTCCACGAACACCATATCGCCCAGCAATTCCTGTGCGTGCTGGGTGATGCCGATGCTGATGGTTCCATCGGCTTCGGTTTTGACCCATTCGTGGGATGCGGTGTACTTCAAATTATTTGGCAAGTTTGCTGGGTTGCTCATGGTCTGATGTCCTCAAGAATAGAAAATTAAATTAAACCCCTGCCGTTGCGCGCGAAGGGATACTTCACCACTTTTGCCGCAAGCATTTTATCGCGAATCGACACTTGCACCTGGTCGCCGATCTGCACTTCTTTGGGCACACGTGCCAGCGCGATGGATTGATTCAGTGTCGGCGAAAAGCTGCCGCTGGTGATTTCGCCCATGCCTTGCGCGGTGTGTACTTGCTGATGACCGCGCAACACGCCGCGGTCCAGCAGCACCAAGCCGACCAGCTTGCGCGTGGGCGGGTTAGCAAGCAGGGCCGCCTTGCCGATGAAGTCACGTTCGCTCTTCAAGTCCACCGTCCATGTCAGACCGGCTTCCAGCGGATTGATGGTTTCGTCCATGTCCTGACCATACAGATTCATCCCAGCTTCGAGGCGCAACGTGTCGCGGGCACCGAGGCCGATCGGCCTCACCCCCTTTCCTGCCAGCGTTGCCCAAAAATATGGCGCGGCTTTGGCGGGGATCATTACCTCAAAACCGTCTTCGCCGGTGTAGCCGGTACGCGCGATGAACATCGCGCCCATCTCAACAGCGCTAAAAGGCACAAGGCGCTTGGTCAATTCTTGACTGCCGGGTAACGCGTCCCATACTTTCGCGCGCGCATTCGGGCCTTGCACCGCGATCATTGCCAACTCCGGATGGTCGGCGATATTTAGCTGTGGTGCGTGCTGCGTGGCTTGCTGCTTCATCCAGGCGATATCCTTGTCCGCCGTGCCCGCGTTCACCACGATGCGGAACCAGCCCTCGTTCATGAAATATACGATCAGATCATCGATCACTCCGCCATTTTCCAGCAGCATGCAGGAGTATAGGGCCTTGCCGGGCAGCGTGAGCTTGTCCACATTGTTTGCCAGCAGGAAGCGCAAAAAACTGCGCGCGCCGTTACCCTTGATGTCCACCACGCGCATGTGCGACACGTCGAACATGCCGCAATCGTTGCGCACCTGATAGTGTTCGTCGATTTGAGAACCGTAGTTCACTGGCATGTCCCAGCCGCCGAAATCGACCATCTTTGCGTCCATGGCGCGGTGTGCTGCATTTAGTGGGGTACGTTTTAATGACATAGGTGCTTTCTGAAAACAAAGTTTGCGAGCTTTCGCCTATCGGCGAAATGCCCGCTTAAATCACTTCAGTGAAGACTTACCTTTAGGTTAGTCGTAACTAAAATGAAAAAGGGCGCAGCACGACTTCGTGCTGCGCCCATCTGTCCTTGATACCTGAGAGATTACAACTCGCGTTGCGTGCCCCTTCGGTGGTTGGTTGATCCAACTCTCTCCAGATTTGCCTGCGCCAATAGTTCTTGAGCCTGAGCGGTTGCGGGTGTTGCGCCTTCGGCGGTGTCTCAGTCTTTGCAAGGATACTGGATCTTTGCAAAGATACTGGCTGACACGCTCTCCCATTGGTCTGATCGGCGGGGCGAAATATACCGGAAAGTACCTGCGCTGACAAACAAACATTAGCGTTGTTTGCTAATCCTGTTGCTTCATTTATCCTTACTACCACTGGCAGATGGATCATCCGCCAGCATCACTTGATTATGCCCGGCTTGTTCCAGCACTGCGGCGTGATAGGCGGTGAGGGCTACCAAATCATCAACGATCATGACACGGTATGGGGCCAGCGGGTTTTGGAAGCCCTGCTCATCCCACGCTGTATGAGGCAACTGACTCAACGCCTGCTCGAGTTGTTTGAGTTTTTCAGGCAATTGCGCGGCGTAGGTATCGCTCAAGGTTTTTAGCTTTGCCTGCAACTCTCCCGGATCATGCACGACAGTGCTCCCAGATATCCTGCAGCGTATTCACTAGAGTCATTGGATTCAAAAGTTTGGCTATGAAATCCATGGCAGCGATTTCCTTATAGTGCGCAACTTCATTGTGCTGAACCATGGAGGTCATAAAAACCACCGGAGTATTGGCAAAGCAGTCTAACAAACAGCTATGTGATTAGCTGTTCAAATAAAGCAGCACCAAGCGATACCCGGATGGTTTGAGGTCGGTGGTATTGAGATGCAGCTTGATGCCAAGTTCGTGGTTGGGTAACAGGCCGGCTGCTTCGTTTTCTGCCTGCGGCAAATAATCTGCCGGTATGAACATGCGACGTGCGAGAGGTTTGTCCTGATTGTCGTTGAGCGTGAGTTCCAGATTGGGAAAGGCTTGCGCGTAAGGAGCGCGGTTGCGCAACAGGGCATTCAGGATGATCTGGTTTTCGTTCGCGGGGTCGGCTTCGAGTTCTGATGATTCAATGCCTATCAGGTCGGTATGTTGCGGCAGCGGCACGCTGCATTTCAGTATCCGGCAATAGCCGATAAGTGCCGGTTTCAAGCCGGGCAGCCGCGCGGCGAGGTCGACACGGAAAAAGTAGGCGGCTTGCGCGAGCAGCATCAGCAGTAACAGAAGTGCTGCAATCACCCAGGGCCAGGAGCGGCGTTTGGGTTGGAATTCGCTGTCGTCAACGTCTTGCACGATGGCGACTTGCTCGGCCAGTGTCATGGGTTGCAGAACAGCCACTTTGGAATCGCGCGACGCGACGGGTTTATCCAGTATCGGCAACTCGAGTTCCAGGTCGAGTTGATCGGGGGCGAAGTTGGGGCGGGTATCGAAGGCTTGCATACAATGCCCGCAGCGCACCATGCCGTGATGCGCTTCCAACTGCGCTTTGGTGATTTTGAAGCGGGTGTCGCAGTGCGGGCAGACTGTCGTTCCGTGCATCTTAACGCTTGCGTCCTGACAGGCACGACCAGCCGTCCTCGAAAATCGGGGCGTTCAGGTCGAACCATGGTTGATAGATATTCATCATGTCTTGCGCCTGTTCCTCAAGTATGCCGGACAGCACGATCTGTCCGCCTGACCGCGTCGCTTTCGCCAACAGGGGTGCAAGTATACGCAACGGGTTGGTCAGGATGTTCGCTACGACCAGATCATACGGGTGCCCGGCCATAACCAGCGACTTGGCTGGCGCTTTTTGGCAGCCTAGTCGAATGGCTAGTGGTTCCATCAAAAGTTCTTCGGAACTGGACTGTGGTGGTGTCAATTTCTCAAGCTCGTAAGAGCTTAGAGAATTGCCTGTCTTTGGTGCATCGTCGGGCAAATAAAACCGCACGTTCTTGACCTGGTTGGCGGTGGCATTGTCGCGACTGGCAATCACGGCCTGCAAGTCTACATCAACGCCGACGGCATGGGCAGCCCCGAGCTTGAGCGCGGCAATGGCAAGGATGCCCGAACCACAGCCATAATCCAGCACTCTTTCGCCGCCTTGCAGATTAATATCCAGCCAACGCAAACACAGGCGCGTGGTGGGATGGCTGCCGGTGCCGAACGCCAAGCCGGGATCGAGCACGATATTGATGGCATTCGGGTCACTGGGTGTATGCCAGGTCGGCACGATCCACAGCCGCGGTGAAATCGGGATCGGTTCGAACTGGGATTGAGTGAGACGCACCCAGTCGTTGTCGGCCAGGGTTTCGATGCGATGTTGGGGGGTTTGTTTGAGGCCGATGATGGCGGACGCATTGCGCAAAATTGCGCTGACCTCTTTTTCGATGTCGAACAGTGCGCTGATGCGATTGTGTTGCCACACGCCGGGCGGGGGCTCACCGGGCTCACCGAAAATCGCCTGCTCATCCGGCGTGTCGGCATCGGCATCCAGCAAGTCCACCGACAGCGCGCCGAGTTTGAGCAAAGCTTCGCTCAGTGCCTCGGCGTGCTCGGCATCGCTATCAACAATGAGAGACAGCCACGGCATTTATTCCAATTCCATTTCGAAGGTCAAACAAGGCGGCGACGAGCGAACGACGCTGGCAGTGCAATTGGCACGACTAGGAGGGAGCGAGGAAGCCAACGCATTTTCATCGATGAAATGGAATTGGAATTATTTGCCTTTGGTGCGCTCAGCGAGACGTTCTTCCAGGTAGTGAATGTTGGTGCCTCCGCGCATGAAAGCGGCGTCCTGCAGCAACTCGCGATGCAGTGCGATGTTGGTCTCGATGCCTTCCACTGCCATTTCTGACAGTGCGGTGCGCATCCGCGCCATGGCTTGCTCGCGGGTGTCGCCGTAGGCAATGATCTTGCCGATCATCGAGTCATAATATGGCGGCACAAAATAATTGGCATACACGTGCGAATCCACGCGAATGCCGGGCCCGCCGGGTGGATGCCAAGTGGTGATGCGTCCGGGAGACGGTGTGAATTTGTAAGGATGCTCGGCGTTAATCCGGCATTCGATGGCATGGCCGCGGAACTGGATGTCGCGTTGCTTGAATGGCAGCTTCTCCCCCGCGGCGATGCGTATTTGTTGCTGTACGATGTCGATGCCGGTAATCATTTCTGTCACCGGATGTTCCACCTGCACGCGGGTGTTCATTTCGATGAAGAAGAATTCGCCGCTCTCATACAGGAATTCAAACGTGCCGGCACCGCGATAGCCGATCTTGCGGCAGGCCTCAGCGCAGCGTTCGCCGACCTTGTTGCGCATTTTTGCATCGAGCAACGGGGCAGGGGCTTCTTCCAGAATCTTTTGGTGGCGGCGTTGCATTGAGCAATCCCGCTCGCCCAAATACACCGCGTTGCCATGCTGGTCGGCCAGCACCTGAATCTCAATGTGGCGTGGGTTCTCCAAAAACTTTTCCATGTACACCATGGGATTGTTGAAGGCTGCCTGTGCCTCAGCACGTGTCATGGTGACGGCATTAAGCAGAGCCGCTTCGGTATGCACCACGCGCATGCCACGTCCGCCGCCGCCACCGGAGGCCTTGATGATGACCGGGTAGCCGATGCTGCGCGCAATCTTGATGATCTCTGCAGGAGTATCCGGCAACGCGCCTTCCACTCCGGGCACGCAAGGCACCCCGGCTTTCTTCATGGCGATCTTGGCGCTCACCTTGTCGCCCATTAAACGGATAGTCTCGGCGCGCGGGCCGATGAACACGAAACCGCATTTTTCGACACGCTCGGAAAAATCGGCGTTTTCTGAAAGAAAGCCATAGCCCGGATGAATGGCTTGCGCATCCGTTACCTCCGCCGCACTGATGATGGCAGGGATGTTCAGATAACTTTGGGTAGAAGAGGCTGGGCCGATACAAACCGACTCATCGGCCAGCTTCACATACTTGGCATCGGCATCCGCCTCAGAATGCACCACGACGGTTTTTATGCCCATCTCGCGGCAAGCGCGCTGAATACGCAACGCTATTTCACCGCGATTTGCGATCAGAATTTTCTCAAACATGTGACGTCTCCGCAGTGAAACAGCGTTTGTGGCTTTCAACCACGGTGCGATTTGGCTGCGCCGCTGCGCTGCCTTTCGGCAGCTGGTCACCGCGATTGGCAATCAGGATTTTTTCAAACATGGTGTTGGCTCCGAACTTGGGCATTGCACGAAATCGCGCGCTAACGATTAACCGATCACGAACAGCGGTTGGCCAAACTCAACAGGTTGGCCATTCTCCACCAGGATGGCTTTGATGACCCCGCTCTGATCGGCCTCGATTTCGTTAAGCAACTTCATTGCCTCGATGATGCACAAGGTCTCGCCGCTGTTTACGGTTTGACCCACATCCACGAATGCCTTGGAGCCCGGTGAGGCAGAGCGGTAGAACGTGCCGACCATCGGCGACTTCACCACGTGGCCTTCCGCTATCGCAGGTTTGGCGGGTTCAGCTGCCGGAACGACGGCTTGCGGTGCTGCTGCGGCGATGATGGGTTGCGGGGCCGCCGCATATGTTTGCTGAGTGGAAGCGGCGGTGCGGGTGATGCGCACGCGTTCTTCGCCCTCGCTGATTTCCAGTTCGGCAATGCCGGAACTTTCGACCAACTCAATCAATGTCTTGAGCTTGCGTAAATCCATGGTGACCTCCTTAAGCTTGGTTTTTATGGTTCAGTGCGAATTGCACCGCGAATTCATAGCCTGCCGCGCCCAAGCCGCTGATCACGCCAATGGCGAGATCGGAAAAGAACGATTCCTTGCGAAACGCCTCGCGCGCGAACACATTGGAAAGATGCACTTCAATGAACGGGATGGCTACTGCCGCCAGCGCATCGCGCAACGCCACGCTGGTGTGGGTGAACGCGGCTGGATTGATAATGATGAACTGCGAGCCATCAGCGCGTGCTTGCTGCACCCGCTCCACCAGTTCGGCCTCGGCGTTGCTTTGGAAGCATAACAAGTTCGCGCCGCTTTTGCCAGCTAATGTTATTAAACGCTCGTTAATTTCGTTCAATGTGACATGGCCATATACATCCGGCTCGCGACTGCCAAGCAGATTCAGATTAGGGCCATGCAACACAAGAATGTTTTTCATGTGCGCAGTTTGCCGTAAATTATGGTGATTTGTCCAGTATTTTGACGAAGATAACCAAAATATATTAAAGCCCAACACCTTGCAGCGTTTTCAGAAACTGTGTGGCATCTTGATAGCCAGTCACGCGAAAATCGCCCAGCTCTTTGCCCTGTGTATCGAAGAACAAGATACCTGGTGGGCCGAACAGGCCGTAGCGTTTGAGCAGGGCTTTATCGGCTTCGCTGTTTGCCGTGACATCGGCTTGCAGCAGCAATACCGGTTTGAGTTTGGCTTTTACGGCGGCATCGGAGAAGGTAAAGCGTTCCATTTCCTTGCATGAGATACACCAGTCGGCATAGAAATCAAACATGACTATTTGTCTGCGTTCTTGAGTCTGACTGAGTGTCTGGGCGATGCGTTGATTGAGGTCTGCAATGTCTTTGACGCGGGAAAATTGCAGTGTGGCAGGTGCCGGTGCTTCGGCTCGACCGATGTTGCCGAGCGGGCGCAGGATGTCGCGCGCACCGGACAGCGCACCGATCAAATAAGCCGCGCCCAGCAACAGGGCGAACAGGCCGATGCCTTTGAGCAGTTTGTGCCAGCCGCCGGCATTGTGTGGCAGGGCATCCAATGCCCGCAGGTAAATCGCCGAGAAGATCAGCAGTGCCGCCCACAGCAGCATCTGCACGCTGACGGGCAGCAACGGTTGGGTGATCCAGATCGCCAGCGCCAGCAACATCACGCCGAAGAATCGTTTGACAGCTTCCATCCACGCGCCGGCTTTGGGCAGCAATACACCTGCCGAAGTGCCGATCAGCAGTAGCGGTGCGCCCATGCCCAGCGCCATTACAAACAGTGCAACGCCGCCCAGCACGGCATCGTGGGTCTGGCCAATGTAGAGCAGCGCACCGGCTAACGGTGCTGCCACGCATGGCCCCATGATGATGGCGGACAGCGCGCCCATCACGAACACGCCGCTGAGATGGCCGCCGTGCAGACGGTTGCTAGTGTCACTCAGTTTGCTTTGCAAAGCGTTGGGCAGTTGAAACTCATAAAAACCGAACATGGACAACGACAGCAGCACGAACACTGCGGCGAAGCTGCCGAGTACCCAGGGCGTTTGCAGTGCATTGGAAATCAGGTTGCCGGAAAATCCCGCCGCCACACCGGCAGCGGCATAGGTGATGGCCATGCCCAGCACGTATGCCAGCGACAGGATGAAGGCGTGCATATGGGTGATTTTGTGGCCGCGCCCGACGATGATGCCGGACAGGATCGGGATCATCGGGAACACGCACGGAGTCAACGCCAGTAACAACCCTGCGCCGAAGAAAAAGGAAACGATCAGCCAGAAACTACCGCCCTTGAATAGTCGGGCGATTTGCGAGCCTTCCGATACGGGTGCTTGCGATGAAGGCGGCGGGGCTTCAGTAATGAATGGCGGCGCAAGTTGGCCGGTTGTTGCATCCGGCAGGTTGATGTGCAATGTCTTGGTGATGGGCGGGTAGCATAGCCCTTGCTCACTACAACCTTGGTAGACGGCGTTGAGTGTGATGCTGGTTGCCTCAATATTTGGACGATTCAGCGTGATTTCCGCTTGAAATGATTGATGGAAAACCTCGGTATCGCCGAAGTTGGAGTCGTGCCTTATTTCGCCTTTGGGCAAATTCACTGCCGTGACTTTGACCGCGCTGTCCTTGGTGGTAATGATGATTTTGTCACGATACAAATAGTAGTCGGGTGTCACGTTGAAGTTGGCTTGCAAGGTATGCGCATCGCGCACGCTCACATCCAGACCAAAAGCTTTATCCGGCGGCAGGAAGCTGGGTTGTTTGCTGCCAGTCAGGCCGGGCAGGCGATCCAGAAAGCCATCCGCATTCGAGGTGGGTGCGACAAGACAAAGCAGCAGCAGTAAAGCAAAACGCATTATTATTCCTTGAGAGTAGTGGTTTCCCCGCCTATCCAATCCAGATAAGCGGGTAAACCTGCTGTCACCGAGACAGCGATGATTTCGGGAAGTTCGTACGGGTGCGCTTCGCGTATCAATTTTTCAAGGCGCGGGTAAGCGGCCTGTGTGGTTTTGATCAGCAGCGGCACTTCGGTGACGGTTTCGATGTTGTTCTGCCAACGGTAAGTAGAGATGCAGGGAGCAAGCTGGTTCACGCAAGCGGCGGCACGCGCTTCGATAAGTTGGCGCGCAAGTTTTTTCGCAGATGCAACGTTGGGCAGATTGGTGATGACCAGTAAAATATCGTTCATGATTTGAACATTTCTAGAAATTCAGAATTTCGGGATACTGCGCAAGGCGCACGGAGCGCAGCGGCCGAGGCATATCACACGATAGACGAGGGAGCGAGCACCGCGCCGACAATTCCACATCCGGCAAGCCGGATAGTGGATTGCGTACCTTTGGTGCAACGCAGCGATGTGCCCGAAGTGGTTTAAGCAGGCAATCCGCATAGCGGATGCTCGCAAAAATGGATTTATAGAGGTGTTCATTTGGCAAAGCGCAACCCGAGTTGCAATAACTCATCCCACACATCACCCTGGCGCAAACCTTTAATGGTCTTGTCCAGTCGTGCGGCCTGTTGGATGGCGCGCTCGATGTGCGGAAACTTCAGTCGGCGCGCCGCATTTTCGATCAATCCCTGACGCGACCCCCATACCCGGGCATCACGCAGGGCATTGCTAATATTGCCACCGCGCTGGGTAGCTTGCAGCACCTTGCCCAGCGTGCGGATTTCTTCGCTGATCGCCCACAGCACCAGCACGGTGGCGGTTCCCTCGGCGCGCAGGCCGTCAAGGATGCGCGCGTAGCGTGCCGCGTTGCCGTTCAGCATGGCCTCCGAAAGTTTGAAAATGTCATAGCGCGCCACATCCATCACCGCGTCTTTGACTTGATCGAAAGACAGTTGCCCGGCTGGAAACAGCAAAGCGAGTTTTTGAATTTCCTGAAATGCAGCGAGCAGATTTCCCTCGCAACGATCCGCGAGGAATTCCAAAGTGGTATTGTCCAACGTTTGTTCTTGCCGTTTGAGGCGCCCGGCGATCCAGCGTGGCAACGCGCTGCGCGGAATGTCGTCGGCGGAAATCATCACGCCGTGCTTTTCCAGAGCGTTAAACCATTGGCTCTTCTGCGCAGTCCTATCCAGCTTGGGTAAAGAGATTAGTGTTAGCACATCCTCACTCAGGTTGGCGCAGTAATCCTGTAATGCCTGCCCACCCTCCACGCCGGGCTTGCCGGACGGAATGCGCAGATCCACCACCTTGCGTGAGGCGAACAGGGACAGACTCCGTGCGCTGTTGTGCAATTCGCTCCATTTGAAATGCTGTTCGGCGATGAATGTTTCGCGTTCGGTATATCCGGCGGCGCGTGCCGCCGCACGGATACTGTCCGCCGCTTCGATCGCCAGCAACAGCGCGTCGCCAAACACCACATACAACGGTTTCAAACCGGAGGTGAGATGGCGCGACAAGTCTTCGCTGGTGATGGTCATGGGCTATTGTGGTTGCGGTTTGGCACGACTCAGGCGACGCACGATTTGCTGCACCATGTCTGAACGCATGCTCTGGTAGAGCAGGGTTTCCTCAGCCTCCATGGCAAGAACATTGTTGTCGTCGTAAGAGTAATCGCGGTGCATCACGAATTCTTCGGCGGGAATCCAGTCTTGTTTCTTGAGATCATATGCGCGCACGGAAACGCGGTAGAACAATTGGAATTCATTTACGCGTCCGCTGCCGCTCAGTGAAAGAATCTGTTTGTCGGGGATTTCAGAAACGATGTTAAGCACCACATCGGCCTGCCCGGCAGTGTTTACTAATTTCACCTTATTCGCTTCCAGATTGAGGCGCAATTCTCTGGTGAAGGGCGTTTTGGGATTAGCCGCATCAAGATATAACGTGTCGAACGGCATGCCTGCCTGTCCGCGCAAATGGAAGCTGCAACCGGCCAGCAACACAGCGGTAAACAGCAGGGCTAATAACTTAAGCAGTGGGGGCACAAGCTTTACTCCTGGACGACAACGTTGATCAAACGACCCGGCACGACCACGATCTTTTTTGCTGCTTCGCCCGCCAAGTATTTTTGGACGGCGGGGTGAGCAAGAGCCAACTGTTCAAGCATAGCTTTGCTGGCCGTCTTGGCAACAGTCAGGTTGCCACGGAGCTTGCCGTTAACCTGTAGCACGATTTCGATTTCATCCTGCACCAACGCCGTTTCGTCCACTTCCGGCCAGGGCGCGACGAGGATGTCGTCGCCGTAACCCAGTTCCCGCCACAAAGCATGAGTGATGTGGGGGGCGATGGGCGACAGCATTCGCAACAGGATGGAGAATGACTCTGCAATCAAATCGGCATATACGGGCTGCTTCGCACTATTTGGTTCAACTTTAAGCATTGGCCCTGGAAAGCGCTCTATCGAATTCAGCATCTTCATTGCCGCAGAAGCGACGGTATTGAATTGCAATTTACCGAGATCGTAGTTTGCTTGCTTTAACACCAAGTGAATTTCCCTTCTAGCGTCCTTAAATTCATTCGGTACATTGTTCCAATCGACCCAGCCGACCCGATGCTTAATTCCTTGGCTGATATATCCTCGATTTTCTACAGCAGAAGCCCACACGCGCTTGAGGAAGCGGTATGCGCCTTCTACTCCAGCATCGCTCCATTCTAGAGTCTGTTCTGGCGGAGCAGCGAACATCATGAAGAAGCGTGCGGTATCCGCGCCGTACTGATCGATGATGGCCTGAGGATCCACGCCGTTGCGCTTGGATTTCGACATGGTACCCATGCCCTGAAACTCCACTGGCAGATTATCGATAATAGTTTTTGCGCCTATTACTTTTCTAGCTGCATCGAAGATAGTTTCAACTTCGTCAGGCGCGAAGTATTCGATGCCGCCTTTGTCGGTGCGGCGAGAATAGATGTGGTTGAGCACCATGCCTTGCGTGAGCAGATTTGAAAAAGGCTCGTCGTATTTCACCAGGCCGAGATCGCGCATTACCTTGGTCCAGAAGCGCGAGTAGAGCAAATGCAAAATCGCGTGTTCGATGCCGCCGATGTACTGATCTACCGGCATCCAGTAACCGGTTTCTTCGTCCACCATCGCGTCGGATTTGAACCCGCTGGCATAACGAGCGTAGTACCAGCTCGAATCCACGAAGGTGTCCATCGTGTCGGTCTCGCGCTTCGCTTCACCGCCACATTTCGGACAAGTGCAATTGAGAAAATCCTCGCGTTTGAGCAACGGATTGCCGGAGCCGTCCGGCACACAGTCTTCCGGCAACACCACTGGCAACTGATTGTCCGGCACTGGCACCGAACCGCAACTGTCGCAATGGATGATGGGTATCGGGCAGCCCCAGTAGCGCTGGCGCGAGATACCCCAGTCGCGCAGACGCCATTGCACTTTGTTCTCGCCCAAGCCTTTGGCTGCGAGATCGGCGGCGATCATATCTACCGCAGCTTCATATTTCAGGCCGTCATATTTGCCGGAGTTAATACAGGGAAGTCCCTTTTCGGCATACCAGTCTTTCCAAAGTTTTGCGTCGAAATATAGGTTTTCGTAATTTTCCCTCGGGTGCCTAGCTTTTAATTCAGGCGTGAGCACAAGAAAATGTTCTATGACTTGTTTAATTGGCAGGCCGTATTGATTAGCGAACTGGAAGTCCCGCTCATCATGCGCGGGTACCGCCATCACTGCGCCATCGCCATAGCTCACCAGCACATAGTTGGCCACCCATACCGGCACCTGTTCGCCGGTCAACGGATGCACGACCTTCAGCCCGGTATCCATGCCTTCTTTTTCCATGGTCGCCATGTCGGCTTCAATTACCGAGCCGTGCTTGCACTTCTCGATGAAGTCAGCGAGCTTCTTGTTGCCTTGTGCAGCATGCGCGGCCAGTGGATGTTCGGCGGCCACGGCACAGAAAGTCACGCCCATGATGGTGTCGGCGCGCGTGGTGAACACCCACAGCTTGCCGTCGTTGATGGCCGTGCCCGATGCATCGCGGATATCGTGGGTGAAAGCGAAGCGCACGCCGTAGCTCTTGCCTATCCAGTTGGCCTGCATCGTTTTCACGCGCTCCGGCCAGCCTGGCAGCTTGTCGAGGTCGGCCAGCAGTTCTTCGGCGAGCTGGGTGATGCCGAGGTAATAGCCTGGTATCTCGCGCTTCTCGACGATGGCGCCAGTGCGCCAGCCGCGCCCGTCTATCACCTGTTCGTTGGCCAGCACGGTCTGATCCACCGGGTCCCAGTTTACCATCTGCGTTTTTTTGTACGCGATGCCTTTCTCCAACATGCGCAGAAACAGCCACTGATTCCACTTGTAGTAGTCCGGTTTGCAGGTTGCCAGTTCGCGCGACCAGTCTATCGCGAAGCCCAGCGACTTGAGTTGCTGTTTCATGTAAGCGATGTTGTCGTAAGTCCACTTGGCGGGCGGCACCTTGTTCTGGATTGCGGCGTTCTCGGCAGGCAGGCCGAACGCATCCCAGCCCATCGGCTGCATCACGTTAAAACCTTTCATGCGGTGGTAGCGCGACAATACATCGCCGATGGTGTAATTGCGCACATGACCCATGTGCAACTTGCCGGACGGGTATGGAAACATCGACAAACAGTAATACTTGGGTTTGCCCGCTTCCTTTTTGGCGCGAAACGCCTGGCTGTTTTCCCAATATTGTTGCGCTTGTTGTTCGATACTCTCGGGATGATAATTGGCTTGCATGCGATGTGGTTCTATTGCCTGATTTATTGATGTGGCATTATAACGTCATCGTCAGTCCGCCGCGAATCCAAACAAACACAGGAGGGAGCCTCTAAAAATTCAGAGTTCGCCCAAATGCAAGGCGCGGAAAATTTTTTGCAGCGCCGCATATGTTTGATATGTTAGCAAGAAATTTTTTCCGCAACGCAGCAGTTGGGATGAAATGTGGATTTCTAGAGGTTCCCGGGAGGCTATCATGAGAAATATCGTTGCTGTTCTTTTGCTATTGGTTGCGGCACCCATCTATGCCGCGCCGAATGTCGTCGTGCAGGGCATACAGATGCCCGCATGGTTGCAACGCGGTGCAACTACCCAGCCGTTATCGATAGGCATGGAATTGAACGATGGCGACAAGCTCATCACCGGAGCGAATGCCCGTATCTTGTTGCAAGCGGCTGACGGCAGTGCGATCAAGCTGGGTGAAAATGCCGGCCTGACCGTGTCCGATCTCGCGCAACAGCGCGAGGGGAAAGGGTTGTTCAGCGCGCTGCTGGATGTCGCCAAAGGCGCGTTCCGTTTTACCACTGCCAGTATCGCCAAACTACAAGCGCGTGAAGTAACCGTCAGGGTCGCGGGAGCGACGGTGGGGATACGCGGCACCGACGTGTGGGGCAAGGTGGGCGGCAAGATGAGCGTATCCGCGATGGAAAAGGCGATGGGTAAAAACCTGGCTGACACCGATAAAGAAGCGAAGATGGATTTCGATGTGGTGTGCCTGCTCGAGGGAAAAATCAGCGTTGCACGTGGCAGTGAAGCGCCATTCGTGATGGATCAGCCGCAAACGTTTTATGTGATGCGCAAGGACGCGCCCCCGCTACCGGTCACCGGCTTGGCTGACGAACAACTGGCCAAGTGGGCGGCTGAAACGGAGGTTACAGCAGGTCAAGGTGCTATACGCAGCGGCGGCAAATGGAAAGTGCAGCTACTCACCGCCAACAGCGAGCGTGATGCAATGGCTGCATACGATGAGCTGCGTGCAGCGGGTTATGACGTGCGCATTCGGCCTTTGCAAGACGGGCAATACCAACTGCGCATCACGCAACTGCCCAGCCGGGTCGAAGCTGAAGCGCTGGCGCACAAACTGACCGGCAAGATGGGTATCACCGCGCCAACAGTAGGGCGTTAGACTTTCGCGTTAGCCCCCAAGATGGCATTCTGCTAGAATTGCCGCCTAAAATTTTATAAATCCCTTCAGGAGAGTTCACTATGTCCCACAAACATCCCGTGATTGCAGTGACCGGTTCATCCGGTGCAGGCACCACTACGGTAAAACGTGCCTTTGAAAATATCTTCCGCCGCGAAAAAATCAGCGCAGCGGTCATCGAAGGCGACAGCCTGCACAGCCTGGATCGTATGGCGTTTCGCGCCGCCGCCGCAGAAGCTGCAAAGGCTGGCAATAACAGATTCAGCCATTTTGGCCCGGAAGCCAACCACTTCAACAAGATCGAAGAAACCTTCAAGATCTATGGCAAAACCGGCATGTGCAAGCGTCGCTATTACGTGCATAGCGAAGCCGAGGCCGAACAGCACAACAAGCATTTCAAGCTGAAAGATCTGAAGCCGGGCGTATTTACCCCGTGGGAAGACATTGAGGCGGATTCTGATTTGTTGTTCTACGAAGGGCTGCACGGCTTGGCTACCGATGGCAAGATCGATGCGGCCAAATATGTGGATTTGGGTATCGGCGTTGTGCCGGTGGTCAATCTGGAGTGGATCCAGAAGATTCACCGTGATGCGGCCGAGCGCGGCTATTCCGCCGAAGCGACAGTGGATACCATCATGCGTCGCATGCCGGACTACATCCAGTACATCACCCCGCAATTCTCGCGCACCCACATCAATTTCCAGCGTGTGGCGACCGTGGACACCTCCAATCCGTTCATCGCGCGCGACATCCCGACTCCGGATGAAAGCTTTGTGGTGGTTCGCTTCCGCGACCCCAAGGGCGTGAATTTCCCCTACATGCTCACCATGATTCCCAACTCCTTCATGTCGCGCGCCAATACTTTGGTGACGCCGGGCGGCAAGATGAGCCATGCGATGGAAATCATTCTCGCGCCGATCATGCACGACATGATCGAGAACAAGAAGAAATAAAAGACGAGCGAAGAATTAAACGGGGGCAGATGAAAATCTGCCCCCGTTTATTTCAAAAGTCCTATGTAGGCAACGGGTTTTCAGATACCACGGCAACGGCTTGGACAACCGCTGTGGCATAATTCCACCATGAATTCCTCGATCCTTTCAGGCCTCAATCCTCCTCAACTTCAAGCCGTCACGCTGCTGCACCAGTCCGCGCTGATCCTTGCCGGGGCGGGTAGCGGCAAGACGCGCGTGCTGACCACGCGCATCGCTTATCTGATCAGCACTGGCGCGGTCAGCCCGCATAGCATTATGGCGGTGACATTCACCAACAAGGCGGCCAAGGAAATGCTCACGCGCCTGTCGGCGATGCTGCCGATCAACACGCGCGGCTTGTGGATCGGTACGTTTCACGGGCTATGCAACCGCATGTTGCGCGCGCATTACCGCGAGGCGAATCTGCCGCAGACCTTTCAGATACTCGATAGTGGCGACCAACTTTCCGCGATCAAGCGGCTGATGAAAGCGATGAATGTGGACGATGAAAAGTATCCGCCACGCGAGATGCAGAATTTCATCAGCGGCAGCAAGGAGCAGGGTCTGCGTGCAAACGAGGTGGAAGCCTACGATCCGTACACGCGGCGCAAGGTGGAAGTTTTTGCCGAGTACGATGCGCAGTGCCAGCGCGAAGGGGTGGTGGATTTTTCCGAGTTGTTGTTGCGTTGCTATGAATTACTATCGCGCAACGCCGCGTTGCGCGAGCATTATCAGGAACGCTTCCAGCACATTCTGGTGGACGAGTTTCAGGACACCAACAAGCTGCAATACCAATGGCTGAAACTGCTGGCAGGCAAGCACAGCGCGCTGTTCGCGGTGGGTGATGACGATCAGTCCATCTATGCATTTCGCGGCGCGAATGTCGGCAACATGCAGGAGCTGACGCGTGATTTTCATGTCGAACAGGTGATCAAGCTGGAGCAGAACTATCGCTCGCACGGCAACATCCTCGACGCCGCCAACGCGCTGATCAGCCGCAACCGCAACCGCCTCGGCAAGAATCTGTGGACTTCGGAAAACGGCGGCGAGCCACTGCGTGTGTATGAAGCGCCGACGGATGTGGAAGAGGCGGGTTTCATCGTCAGCGAAATTCAGCAGTTGAAATCCGAGGGTGTCAATCTCAAGGAGATCGCGCTGCTGTACCGTTCCAATGCGCAATCGCGCGTGCTGGAACACGCGCTGGTTTCCGCCGGATTGTCGTATCGCGTGTATGGCGGGCTGCGCTTTTTCGAGCGGCAGGAAATCAAACACGCGCTGGCCTATCTGCGTCTGATGGAAAACACTGATGACGACAATGCGCTGCTGCGCATCATCAACTTTCCGACGCGCGGCATCGGCGCGCGCAGCATCGAACAATTGCAGGAAGCGGCGAAGATGAACAGCACTACGCTATGGGATGCGGCAGCGCGGGTAGGCGGAAAAGTCTCTGCATTCGTCGCACTGATCGAATCGCTGCGCAGCTCAACGCGTGAATTGCCGCTGCCCGAGATACTGGATCACGTGTTGGAACACAGCGGCTTGATTGCGTATTACCAGAACGAAACCGGCGCCAAGAAGCGCGAGGCCGAGGAGCGGTTGGAAAATCTTAACGAACTGATCAACGCGGCCTCACTGTTCGTGCACGAGAACGAGGACGACAGCCTGACCTCGTTTCTCGCCCATGCCTCACTGGAGGCGGGCGAACATCAGGCGGGGGAGCAGGATGATGCGCTGCATCTGATGACCGTGCATGCTTCCAAAGGGCTGGAGTTTCACACCGTGTTCATCACCGGTTTGGAAGAGGGTTTGTTCCCGCACCAAAACAGTCAACGCGAAGATGGCGGGCTGGATGAAGAGCGCCGCCTGATGTATGTGGCGATCACCCGCGCGCGGCGCAGACTTTACCTGAGCTTCGCGCAAAGCCGCATGCTGCATGGACAGGTGAGTTACGGCATAGCATCGAGTTTCCTGCGCGAGTTGCCGGACAATTTATTGCATTGGATCACGCCGAGGATTGCACAGCGTAATACTTTTGCGTCTTTTGGCTACTCCGCGCCCCTCTCCCCCAGCCCCACTGATGGAACAACTAGCCATTCGACTAGGCCAACAAGAAACGACGGCCAAGTCGCTGGTTATCACGCTAGCGGGAGAGGGGAGCGCGACAGCGCGGGAGAAGGTGGTCGTGGTGCGAGCAATTCGCCTTGGCGCAGCGGCCAAGCGGTATTCCACACCAAGTTCGGCGAAGGCGTGATCGTCAATCTCGAAGGCAGCGGCGCGGATGCGCGCGTGCAGGTGAATTTCCGCAAAGCCGGGGTGAAGTGGCTGGCGTTGGAGTATGCCAAGCTGACGGCGCTGTAGGAGCCCGCCATGCGGGCGATATTCGCGGGCCGCTTCGACAGGCTCAGGACAAGGCATGGCCCGCTCCTACAAGAGGATCGTAGTGGCAGGAAATTAGAAATGCGCCTGATCGTCGCGGCCAATGACCTCGCCTTCCAGCGGTGTGGTGCCGGCTTCTTTCACCGGCGGAAAAATGTCGCAATAGCTGGCATACAGTGAAGTGAACACCAGAGGCAACAACACCAGCCAGCCGAGCATCATCGGGATGCTGGCGAGTATCGCCAAAAGCAGGAACGTTATGCCATACACCAGCATCGGGCCGACATTATGGAGAAAGGCGCGCAAGCTGAGCTTCATCGCCTGCACCGGCGGGACATTGCGGAAGAACACCAGCATCGGTGCGAACTGCATCGCCATCATCAGCAAGCTGAATAGCACAATGCCAAGCAATACCGCAAAGCCTGCTCCCGCGACGGCCTGCATCATCACGTTGGGGTCTGCATCCGGTTGGCCGTTCATCAAGATACCGACCAGTGTGGCGCCGCCGACCAGCATCATCACCCCGAAGATCAGGAATTGCCCGGCCAGCGAAATACCACCCAGGGTAACCAATTGCGAGGTGTGTTGTTTGAAACCGCTGAACAAATGCGCCAGTTCCAGTTCTTCGTCCTGACTAAGCGCACGGCAGCCGGCCATCAGGCCAACCAATATTGCCGGCATCAGCAGGCTCACCAATGGCTCGCCTACAACGGGTACGTTGGATAATCCCACCGCTGCGATCACGCAGATAAACAGCAATACGATCCATAGTAGCGGTGCTTTAATAAACAGCGCGTAGCCTTGTTTGATCCATTCCCAGCCTTGTCCGGCTTTTAAGCGTTGCGGTTCCATCATTTCTCCTTTACAGCCAAATGGCTTGTGCTGATGCGATGTGATTTTTCAGGATGCGCTCAAAGTGGCGCGGGTCATGCGCATGAATCAATTCGCCGTCGCGCGGCAGGTGCATGTCAAACAAACGTGACAGCCAGAAACGCAGCGCGGCGACGCGCAACAGCAGTGGCCAGGCACGATGTTCGCTATCCAGTAGCGGGCGTACCGCATGGTAGGCCCGCAGGAGCGTTTGTGTTTTTGTCGCATCCAGCGTGCCGTCGGTATGCGTGCACCAATCGTTGACGGTGATCGCCGCGTCATACAGCAGCACATCGCTGCATGCGAAATAAAAATCGATCAGGCCGCCGACGCGATTTTCTTCCAGCAGCACATTATCGCGGAACAGGTCGGCGTGGATCACACCTTGCGGCAAGGATGTCCAATCCTGTTGTGCCTGTAGCGCGACTTCGCTCTCCAGTAACGCCACTTGCTGCGCATCCAGAAATGGCCGTACCTGTGGAGCCGTTGCCGCGCGCCATGTCGCGCCGCGCGGGTTAGGCATGATCTGCGAGAAACTTTGTCCGGCGATGTGCATCTGCCCGAGCATCGCGCCGATGGCGGCACACTGCGCGCTGCTCGGAGTGGTCGTGGACTTGCCGCTCAAACGGCTGACGATGCAGGCGGGCTTACCATTAAGTGTGCCCAAAAATTGATTGGAGCGATTCGCCACCGGATTGGGGCAGGGAATGCCGTGGCGTGCCAGATGCGCCATCAAATTCAGATAGAACGGCAATTCGTCGGCACTGAGTATTTCGAACAGCGTGAGCACGAAGCGGCCATTGCTGGTGGTGACGAAATAGTTGGTGTTCTCGATACCGGATGCGATGCCCTGCAATTCCAGCAATTGGCCCAAGGAATAATCGCCCAGCCAGGCAGTGAGTTCCGCCTCGGAGACGCTAGTAAAAACCGCCATATTTAAAAACGGTGAATGACCCAGCGCGGCGGACGGAAACCTGAATCCAGACTTTCCTGCCGCGCAAACTTGCCGTCGCCCCTGTCATCAATCAAATAGTAAGGCGCACCGACCTTGGGCGTGATCTTGATCATGTACAGCCTGCCGCCCGTGCGAAATTCCTCGACAGTTTGCTCGGTCTGTTTGATGATCGTCACCTCCGGCTCTTCGTCAGAAGCGGCATCAAGCGCGGGCGGTGGAGGCAGTGGTTCGAGATTGCCGGGAACCGGCTTTGCGGCGAATGCGGTAAGAGAAAAACCGCTCAGTAGCAACAATGATAGGAGGCGCATCGGAGTGGTCGCTATGAATTGGAATGGATGCATTTTAGCCGATGCGCGGAGAGTCTGCGCGAGTTGGTGCCAGAGTTTTGGTACCAGACCGCCCCTGCCCGGCTCAGCCGGTACTCCAGCCGCGCGGACGTTTCATGCCGGCGATCTTGCAGGCCTGCTTCACGTAACCGTAGGGAAACAGCTCGAACACTGCGTTGCGCGATTCGGATCCCAGGCGTTTCTCGAGATGTTTCATGACATGGCGGACATCGGGCGCGATTTGATGATCCGCATAATACTCGCGCATGAAACGGATCGCATCCCAGTGGTCTTCTGTAAGCTGGATGTTTTCCTGAAGTGCAAGCTGCATAGCCACTTCCTCGTTCCAGTCCTGGGGCTCGATCAAATAGCCTTCTTCGTCTGTGTTCGGTGATTGCGGCACTTCTTCCATTATTTACCTCCACACTGATCAGGGTTTGTATTACAAATAAAGCTGCTTCTCGCGATCCGCATCGGAAGGCTCAAATCCGCGCGTTTCATAGTGTTTGAAAATCGCGCTGACCACGGCTTCGGGTTCGTCGATGAGCTGAATCAAATCCATATCCTCCGGGCTGATGACCTTTTCATCCAGCAATGCGGTGCGGAACCAGTCCAGCATGCCGCCCCAAAATTGCTTGCCCACTAAAATGATCGGGATACGCCGTGTCTTGCCGGTCTGCACCAGGGTGAGTGCTTCCATCAATTCGTCCAGCGTGCCGAAACCGCCCGGCATGACGACGTAAGCGCTGGCGAATTTCACGAACATGACTTTGCGCGCGAAGAAATGCTGGAAGGTCTGGCTGATGTTTTGGTAGAGGTTGCCGACCTGTTCGTGCGGCAGTTGGATGTTCAGTCCGACGCTAGGCGATTTGCCGTAGAACGCGCCCTTGTTGGCGGCCTCCATGATGCCGGGGCCGCCGCCGGAAATGACCGAAAATCCGGCATCGGAAAGCAGGCGTGCGATTTCCTCGGTGAGTTGGTAATAGGGCTGATTCGGTCTGGTGCGCGCGCTGCCGAAGATGCTCACGGCGGGATGTATCTGGTTAAGCCGTTCGGTGGCAGAAACAAACTCTGACATAATGCCGAACACGCGCCAGGCCTCTTTGGAATTCCACGCTTCCGGTACCACGGAGGTGGGCAGTTTGGACGGTATGCTCATGCGGTTCCCTCAAATAAAAAATCAGACAAAAATTTAGACAAAAAATGAAAACGAACGAAGTGAGTTTCGCTAAAACATTACCGTTAGTAGACGGTAAAACATTACTGTTAGTTGACGGTTCATCATTCCTGTATCGCGCGTTCCATGCCATGCCGGATTTGCGCAACCGCCACGGCGAACCCACCGGCGCGATCTACGGCGTGCTCAACATGCTGCGTCGGTTGCGCAATGATTACCCGGCGGATTATAGCCTGTGCGTATTCGACGCAAAAGGGAAAACCTTCCGCGATGACTGGTATCCCGAATACAAGGCGCGTCGCCCCGCCATGCCAGCCGACCTCGTGCAGCAGACAGAGCCGCTGCATCAGGCCATCGCCGCGTCCGGCTGGAACATCCTGATGCTGGAAGGCGTGGAGGCGGACGATGTGATCGGCACGCTGGCGCAACAAACCCGGGACGGCGTGCGCTGCGTGATCGCTACCGGTGACAAAGACCTCGCGCAACTGGTGAATGAGCGCGTGACACTGATCAACACCATGAGCAACGAGACACTGGATATTGCCGGTGTGAACGCCAAATTCGGCGTGCCGCCGGAGCGTATCGTGGATTATCTGACGCTGACCGGCGACGCGGTGGACAATGTGCCGGGCGTTGAGAAGGTCGGCCCGAAGACTGCCGTGAAGTGGCTCACCGAATATGGCACGCTGGACAATTTGATGCAGCACGCCGGCGAGATCGGCGGTGTGGTCGGCGAGAATCTGCGCAAGGCGCTGGACTGGCTGCCGCAAGCGCGCCGCTTGATCACGGTGAAATGCGATGTGGAACTTCCGCAGACTTATAGCGAACTGATCCCGCCTCCGGCAGACAAGGAACAACTGCGCAGTTTGTTCGAGCGGTTTGAATTTAAGAGTTGGCTGCGCGAGTTGAATACCCCGCAACAAACTCCTTCCCCCTTGCAGGGGGAGGGTGGGGTAACCAATGACTTGGCTGGCGTTGTTGGACAGCCTAGTCAGATGGCTAGTAGTTCCATCAGAGAGGGTAAGGAACGCACAGAGTCCACCCTCTCTCCACTTCGACAGACTCAGGACAGGCCAAGCCTCTCCCTGCAAGGGAGAGGGGGTGATGGAGTTCATCAGGATTTGTCCGACGACCCGCCCACCCGCACCGACAGCGCGCACTATGAAACGATACTGACCGAAGCGCAGCTCGACACATGGCTGAAAAAAATACTCGCCGCCGAATTGGTCTGCGTGGATACCGAAACCACCGGACTGGATATGATGAACGCGCAACTGGTCGGCATGTCGTTCGCTATCACGCCGCACCATGCAGCCTATCTGCCGTTGGCGCATATCTATCCCGGCGCGCCGGATCAACTCGATCGCGCGCATGCCTTGCATAAGCTCAAGCATTGGCTAGAGAGTAAACAGCACCACAAGCTCGGGCAGAACCTCAAATACGACATGCATATTTTCGCCAATCACGGCATCGCGCTGGCAGGCATACATGAGGACACGCTGCTGCAATCCTACGTGCTGGAAAGCCACAAGCCGCACGACATGGACAACCTCGCGCTGCGTCATCTCAACGTGAAAACCATCAGCTTCACCGACGTGGCGGGCAAGGGCGCGAAACAGATTTGCTTCGACCAGGTGGATATCGATACCGCCACGCACTATGCCGCCGAAGATGCCGACATCACGCTGCAATTGCATCAAAACCTGTCCCCGCAGATCGAAGCGCAGAGCGGCTTGCAGCATGTATATCGCGACATCGAAATGCCGAGCATGCATGTGCTCTACACCATGGAGCGCAACGGCGTGTTGCTCGACAGCGCGCTGCTGCAAATCCAGAGCCGCGAACTGGGCGAAAAACTGATCGCGCTGGAAGCCAGGGCACAAGAGGCTGCAGGGCAGCCGTTCAACCTGAATTCGCCGAAGCAGATACAGGAAATCCTGTTCGACAAACTCGGCCTGCCGGTAGTGAAGAAGACCCCGAGCGGCACACCTTCAACCGACGAAGAGGTGTTGCAGGAACTCGCACTGGATTATCCGTTGCCGAAGATTTTGCTGGAATATCGCGGCATGGCGAAACTCAAATCCACCTACACCGACAAACTGCCGCTGATGGTGGATCGAGAAACCGGACGCGTGCACACCAGCTACTCGCAAGCGGTGGCGGTGACCGGGCGGTTGGCTTCCAGCGATCCCAATCTGCAGAACATCCCGATACGCAGCGCTGAAGGCCGGCGCATCCGCGAAGCGTTCATCGCGCCTCCCGGCAGCCGCATCGTGTCCGCCGACTATTCGCAAATTGAATTGCGCATCATGGCGCATCTGTCCGGCGATGCCGGCTTGTTGCAGGCGTTTGCCAACAACGAGGACATCCATCGTCACACCGCTGCCGAGATCTTCATGGTCGCGCCTGCCGAAGTATCCAGCGAGCAACGCCGCTATGCCAAGGTCATCAACTTCGGTCTGATCTACGGCATGTCCGCATTCGGCCTGGCCAAGCAGCTTGGCATAGAGCGCAGTGCGGCAATCGCCTACATCGACCGCTATTTCACGCGTTACCCGGGTGTTAAGAACTACATGGACAGCACGCGCGAACAGGCCAAACAACAAGGCTATGTCGAGACCGTGTTCGGTCGCCGCCTGTGGTTGCCGGAAATCAACAGCAGCAACGGCATGCGCCGCCAAGGCGCGGAACGCGCCGCGATCAACGCGCCGATGCAAGGCACGGCGGCAGACCTGATCAAACTCGCGATGATCAAAGTGCAACACTGGCTGGAAACCGAAAAATTGCACAGCCGATTGATCATGCAAGTGCATGACGAACTGGTGCTGGAAGTGCCGGAAGCCGAACTGCATCTGGTCAAGGACATGTTGCCCAAATTGATGTGTGGTGTCGCCGAGTTACAAGTGCCGCTGCTGGTGGAATTGGGAGAGGGGAAGAATTGGGATGAGGCGCACTAGAACACCGTAAAGTGTTCTAGTGGTCAAGTCCTCCTCAGTCTGCGAAGCAACTTTTATAGATGAAGCAAAGATGGAGTGCAACTGGTTCCCTGAACAAGAGCCGAGCAAACTCCTGGTGTGCCTTGCTCAGTCGTTTTCAATATCCTGATTGGCATCGTTGTGAATAAAGCCTTCATCGTGAATATCGAAGGTGTGAGCGGGAATGTGTTTTTGATCCAGGCTTGTCACTTTCCACACCACTTCCCCGCCCTGCGCTTGAATCACCAGGGGTATGCGGCTTTGCGCACTCCAGCAGATGTGGGTGGTACGCGTGTCCTGGGTCAAGTCATACCACTGGCAAGCCTTGATAGCCTTCGGGGCACCATCCGGTGCCTGAACCCTGCTTACCCGATACGCACCCGTGGGATGCTTCAGGCCGTGCGCCAGATCAAACCAATCGGTGAAGTTTCCGATGCGATATAGATTGGTCCGGTCAATCCGGGTGTTGATCCTTTTTTTCATGTCCAGGATCGACATGTTGAATTCTGGATCACCCGGTTTGTGGAAAGCATAGGTCTCGACTGCATCATCCGTGCGGCGTTTCACACGCCGCTCGCCGTCACGCCAGACTTCCAGCTGATGTTGGGCTCCTTTGGAAGTGAATACCGCCTGGTAGTGAAGGGCACCGAATTCGCCCTTATCACTGAAAATCTGCTCAAACTTTAGTTCTTTAGCCGGGGCATCCAGAGAAACTGCAGCCACTACGCAGAGCGTGGCGAGCCGCAGTCCTAGTCCCCAATGGCTGCATGAGAAGGTGTGTTTCAATTGCATATCTCCATTTTTTTGTCCAAGCGGAGCGCTTACTGGCGCACGGCCTTGGCGTAGTCAAAGTAACGGTAGGTTTTGCTATCCACAGTCAGATCTTTCACCGCCAGATTTATGTTGTATGAACCGGTGGTCAGCGACGAGTCCTTTGTCGTGCCGGACGGATCGTTCGGCAATTCAAAACTCAGGCCAGTCGCCGCACTGCCCGGTGTGACCGTTGAGGGGACTACGTTCGGCACGGATTTGCTTGCCGGTGTGACAAGCGCTTCGTTGAGGATGCGCCCATCGGCCTGGGGCATGGACAGTCCGAGGAGGTAGGCCACAGTCGGAGCAACGTCAACGTTGCCCGAGGGATCCGTGATGGTACTTGCGGACTGGAAGGAAGGACCGTTGGCAATCAGGGTGTTGTGCACATCGGCGATGTCGAAGCTGCCGTGCATGCCGCGCTGGCCGCCGGCGCTTTCAAACTCGATACCGGCCATGCCCTGGATGGACACAGTGTTGTCCCAGTTAAAACTGGCCACTACATCAGGCTGTCCATTGTTCTGGCGGCTTGCATTTTCGAGGTTGATTTGCGCCATGCTGAGCGTGCCGGGAATCGTGCCATAGCGGCTGTCCACGAAGATGGCGCCGTATTCCTCGCGCTGTTGCAGGAATTTGACCAGATTGGCAACCGTGGTAGCGTCATGTCCCGGAACATAGAAGTAATCGGAGCCACCGTTTGCAGCAACCACGATACCGTTGCTTGGCAGACTTCCGGGAGCCGGAACTTTGAAGCTTGCAACCGGCGAGGACAGGGTCGAACTGATGGCCTGATACTTGGTGTTGATCGCTCCGCACAAGCTACCGGCGCTATCCAGCTTGACCGGGACAGTCGGGACGCCGGCGGCGCTCAGACCGTACATGGCAGAAGTGGTGCACCCGTTACCATCGTAGGCACTGAAGCCGCGGTAGGTCAACAAGTCGGCAGAACGCACATCCCCGGAGAAAGAGTAACCGCTGGTGTTCACTGCACCCAAGGTTGCAGTGGTCGTGCCGCTGGTCGAACCGTTGATCAGCGCACCGTTGGGCAGCGTAGTGGACGGGGTGATCGCGCGCAATGGATAGATGCTGAGCGGACCCGAAACGCTGGTGTGACCATGGTCGGACACGACAATAATATTGGTCGTGCTGTCCATGCCATTTGCCCGCAATGAAGAGATCAGTTCGCCGAGACGTGCATCCTGCGAACGCAGGCCAGCCAGCGCGTTGGCGCTGCCCGGACCGTAGCCGTGCTCGACGTTGTCCGGTGTGCGGAACCAGATCAGGGACAGCATCGGCTTCTTGGTAGGCAGGATGTACTGGGTAAACACCGTCATCATGTATTTGTTGGCGGCATCAGCGGGTTCGCCCTGAGTGGTATCGGTAGAATCGCGCGACGCGAGGGTAATCACGCCGTTGGGGTCGTAGGCTGTCGTGTTAAAGGTGATATACCCGGCTTTATTGGTAGGGTTGCCGTTATTGCCGGCCAGCGTAACAGCATCTGCGCCCGAGTAACCTTTGACAGTGTTGACCGGAATGGCATAGCCGTTGTTCTGGAGTTCGGTGACCAGACTGCGCGGCTGTACGGAGTTCTCATCCAGAAAGTAGCCGCCCTGTCCCAGATCCTGAATGTAAACTGCCCCGGACTTGCCTATGGTGGCGGTTACCATGCCGGCACTTTGCGCGGTGGCGAACAGGCTCTTCACCAGCAGCAGTTGGCCGCTGTAGTAGGTGTTGAGTGTGGTCAAAACCTGGTAGTCTTCGGTGAACACCGGATCAGTGTAATCCTGGCTGGAACCGGCTGCACTGTTGCCAACCGGAATGGTGTTGGAGTTGCCTTGGGGCGGGGTCCAGAAGGTGTTGCCGTAGAAACCGCTGGTCTTGGGGAAGGAACCAGTGGCAAAGGACGATCCGTTCATCATGGTAAAGGTTGGATAAGTCGCGTGGTTGTCGCTGAAGTTGGCCCCGGTCTTGCGCAATGTATACAGGTTGGGAGTGTCTGTGGCATTAACCGAGTCCGGACGCAGACCATCCCACACCATAATGATGGTACGGGTCGGGGTAAGCGATGCGACATTGGATGATGTAGAACTTCCTGCGCAACCGGCAAGCAGGGCGCTTACGGCAACGGTGGCGATCAAAATTTTGTTCAGCTTCATGGGTTGAATCTCCTTAAATTTAATCTGGCAGTGTATGTGCAGGAACGCGCAAGCTTGATAGACGGGTTCCTTAAGCACCAATTAAATATATCCGGCTTTAGTTACAGAGCGATGACAGCCATTTCATTAGTCGAGCAATGATTGAAAACCAAGTGGTGGCGAAGTCGGGTGCTGCATGTTGCGCAGTTTGCTGGAAGGCTGATGAAAGTAAGCCGAGCCGGTGCCGGCTCAATCAGCCCTGACCATTTGGTCTAAATCAGAAGGTGCAGGAGTCGAATTGTTTTCGCCGACCTGTGACAACGCACCGGACTGGACTTTGAATTACAATCTCGCCCATTATCCAGCCGGAACACATCATGCAACAACTCACCCTTACCCGCCCCGACGACTGGCATCTGCATTTGCGCGACGGCGCGCTGATGCAATCGGTCGTGCCGGATACCGCGCGGCAATTCGCGCGCGCCATCGTGATGCCCAACCTGCGTCCGCCGGTCACCACCGTTGAACAGGCGCAAGCCTATCGCGCGCGCATCATCGCCGCATTGCCTGCGGGTGCGAAGTTCGAGCCGTTGATGACCTTGTACCTGACCGACAACACCACCGCGCAGGAGATTCAGCGCGCCAAACACAGCGGCGTGATTCATGCCGTCAAGCTTTATCCGGCGGGAGCGACGACCAACTCCGATGCGGGTGTGACCGACATCCGCAAGGCCTATCCCGCGTTGGAAGAAATGCAGCGTTGCAGCATGCCGCTGCTGGTGCACGGTGAAGCGACCGGCAATAACGTGGATGTGTTCGACCGCGAAGCGGTATTCATCGAACGGGTGATGACTCCCTTGCTGCGAGACCTGCCGCAACTGCGTGTGGTGTTCGAACACATCACTACCCAAGACGCAGTGCGATTCGTGACGAGTGCGCCGGATCACATTGCCGCGACCATCACCGTGCATCATCTGCTGTACAACCGCAACGCCATGTTCAATGGCGGCATGCGCCCGCATTACTACTGCCTGCCGGTGCTGAAGCGCGAAGTACACCGCGAGGCATTGGGTAAAGCGGCCATCAGCGGCAACCCGAAATTCTTCCTTGGCACCGACAGTGCGCCGCATGAGCAACACGCAAAGGAATCCGCTTGCGGCTGTGCCGGTATTTACACCGCACATTCCGCTATCGAACTGTATGCCGAAGTGTTTGAACAGCTCGGTGCGTTGGACAAGCTGGAAGGCTTCGCCAGTTTTTACGGTGCGGATTATTACCGCTTGCCGCGCAACACCGACCAGATCACGCTACGCAAGGAAAGCTGGCAAGTGCCGAATAGCATAGCCTTCGGCGAACATCGCTTGGTGCCGTTGCGCGCCGGAGAAAAAGTAACTTGGAAGATGGGAGGCTGACATAATGGTATCCGCGCATGGCTGGTTCTACTGGGCAATGCTCTCTGCAGTGTTCGCCGCAATGACGGCGATCTTCGCCAAGATCGGGCTGGAAGGCGTGGATTCGGATTACGCCACGCTGATACGCACCTTTGTGATCTTGCTGGTCTTGTCAGGATTTGTATATTTCGCCGGAAAGTGGAGCGACCCCTTTGCGCTTAACCCAAAAACTTGGCTGTTTCTGTCGCTGTCCGGGCTGGCTACAGGCGCATCCTGGGTTTGCTACTTTCGCGCACTGCAATTGGGCGAAGCCTCCAAAGTCGCGCCGGTGGACAAGTTCAGCCTGGTGCTGGTCGCCATTTTTGCCGTCATTTTTCTGAATGAACGCCCCAGCATACGCGAGTGGTTGGGAATATTGCTGATGAGTGCAGGGGTCGTGATTTTAAGCTTTAGAAGATAGTCCAGAATTCTAATGAACCTCTGACTTAAGTTTGTCACACCGGCGAAGGCCGGTGTCCAGTTTATTGAAAATGCTGGATTCCGGCCTTCGCCGGATAACCAGCGACTTGCCCGCTTGCGGGCTTAGTCGAATGGCTAGTTGTTCTATCAATGACAAAGCCAGAGTTAATCAGAGGTTCCTTAGGTGAGGAGTTCAAGGATGAAAAAGTTCTTTGCAGCGACATCGCTGGTGTTGCTTGCTGCTTGCCAGAGCGCACCCAAGCTGGAAAACGATGCGCGCTACGTGAGGCTGGCGATAGTGGTGGACGAGCATGAATTCACTGAGGTGGAGCGCAAGCAGGCGGAAGCAAATAGGCCCAGTGACAGCGGCGTGGGCGTCGGCTTGAGCGTTGGGGTCGGCACTGGCGGCGGCTTCGGCGGGGTGATGCTGGGCATGGGCAGCACGATGGGCGACCGACGCGATAGCCGCGATGAACCGCCGCAGGTCGCCTACGGTGCGAACCGTTTCACCGTGCAGCCGCTGGACAGCAAGGAACGCATCGAGGTGATGAGCTACGAGCGCTATAAGGTGGGCGATTGTGTGAAGGTGCTGGTGGGTCATCCCACCGAGTTTCCGCGTTTCTTTGAGTTGAAGCCGGGCGAGCGCTGTGAATAGCCCTGTCAGGCAAGGCGGTTACTTCTTCTTCATCGCCGCTTCGATTTGCTGGCATAGCGTTTTCAAAATCTTGATGCGCGCGAAGTTCTTGTCGTTGGCTTCCACCAGTGTCCACGGTGCGATCTCGGTGCTGGTGCGGTCTACCATGTCGCACACGGCGGTTTCATAAGCGGCCCATTTTTTTCGGTTACGCCAATCTTCCTCGGTGATCTTGAAGCGTTTGAAGCCGGTTTTTTCGCGTTCCTTGAAACGGCGCAACTGCTCCTCTTTGGTGATGGTCAGCCAGAATTTCACCAGCACGGTGTTGTTCTTGACCAACTGTTCCTCGAAGTCATTGAGTTCGCTGTAGGCGCGCATCCAGCCCGCTTCGGAACAGAATTTTTCCACCCGCTCGACCAGCACCCGCCCATACCATGAGCGGTCGAAAATCGTCACATTTCCGTTGTGCGGAATGTGCCGCCAGAACCGCCACAAATACGGCTGGGCACGCTCCTCTTCGGTGGGTGCGGCAACCGGGATAATGCGGTAGTGGCGGGCGTCCAGTGCGCCGGTGATGCGGCGGATCGCGCCGCCCTTGCCGCCCGCATCCGAACCTTCGAACAGGGCGATAACGGACAGGTTGCGGAAGCGTTCGTTGCGCGTGAGCAGGTTGAGCTTACCCTGATATTTTTCCAGTTCGGTATCGAATTTTTTCTTGGCGATCTTCTGCGACATGTCAAGTTTGTCGAAAACGTCCAAACGATCGATAGGGACTTGCAGCGGCGCGGTGGTGGGAGTCACTGCCTGGACATGATGATCCAAACGTTTGCGCAGCGCTTCCAGCAAAATCTTGCCGGCGGTCAGGCTGCGATAGCGCGAATCAGTGCCTTCGATCACGATCCATGGCGCTTCCGCTGTGCTGGTGGCACGCAGTGCGTGCTCGGAAACCTTGCGGAATTTGTCGTACAGTTTGAAGCGTTCCCAGTCCAGATCGGTGACGCGCCAACTCTTTTTTGGATCTTTCTCCAGACTCTTGAGGCGTTTGCGCTGCGCCTCCTTGGAAAGATGAAACCAGAATTTAATGATCAACGCGCCTTCGTTGGTGAGCATTTTTTCGAAGTGGTTGATCTCATCTATGCTCTGGTTCAATTCGGACGCCTTGGTTTTGCCCATGACGCGCTGCACAATGGGCGCGGTGTACCATGAGCCGAAGAACACGCCGATCTTGCCCTTGGGCGGAAGAGCGCGCCAATATCGCCACATGTGGGGACGCTCGCGTTCTTCATCCGATTTCTCCCCCATCGCATGTGCGACTATGTGACGCGGATCCATCCAGGCATTGAGCAGATTGACCGTCTCGCCCTTGCCCGCACCATCCACGCCGCCGACCAGAATGATGACCGGAAACCTGGCCTTCTGTGCCAGATCGAACTGCGCGTTAAGCAAGTCCTCGCGCAGCTTCGGCACTTCATTATCGTAAGTGGCTTTGTCTATTTTGTGTCCGAGCTCTGCAGATTCAAACATGATGTGCTCCCCTCAGTATTATGAGCGCGCCTATAAAAAATCCGGCGTGATAACCAGGCGCAAGGTGATCTGTTCAGAGCCTTCGCGCCGGCTGAACCACCATAGTGCGCCCTTCTTGATGCTCAAAGCAGAGCCCTCACAGCCCAGTAGTTGCGCCGCGACTTCACCCAAAGTCGGCTGATGCCCAACCACCAGTACCGTACCTCCGGCATCCGGCCAGCGCGCCGCCTGCAACACGGCGTGCGCGGAAGCTCCGGGCGCGATGGTGGGTGCCAGGGTAAAATGGTTGGTAAGGACGGCAACGGTTTGTTGGGTGCGGATCGCGGGGCTGACCAGAATGCGGTGGTCGTCAGGCAAATGCTGATGCAGAAAAGCGGCAACTTTCCCGGCCTGCTTGATACCCTTCGCGGTGAGTTCGCGTGCGTGGTCGGGTGTGCCATCTACCGCTTCCGCATGCCGCCACAAAATCAGATCCATCACAACCCCCAATATTACATTTTATTTATCAGCAGGTAACGTATACACTGTTTGCACCACTTTAATACGAAGGGAATGATATGACAACCGAAAAGACTGCTGCGACGACAGGCAAGGCTTCAGTAAAAAAACTGCCGATGAAGAAGTCCCCTGTCCCCGCAAAGTCGATCACAAAGGCACTGGGCAAATCAGGCGTTAAAGCCGCGCCGCAACAAGCCGCAAAAAAGCCGAAAAAGGAACACAAAAAGAAAGTGGTGCGTGACAGCTTCACCATGCCGCAAAGCGAGTATTCAAAGATAGCCGAGATCAAGGCGATTTGCCTGAAGGCGAAAATGCATGTCAAGAAAAGCGAAGTGTTGCGAGCCGGACTAAAGCTGTTGGCTGAACTGAATGCCGCGCAATTGAAGCACGCATTGGGCAGTTTGGAAAAGATTAAAACCGGCCGCCCGCAGAAACACTAATTCCATTCATCGGCGAACTGTGTTGGTTTTCATATGCTCTCCCGGCCTTGTAAGCACCTCCCCTGACATTCTCCGCAAACCCGCGACGGCTGGCGATGAATGCTGCACGGCCTTTGGTTTCAATCCCGGCGGGATAAATTGTTAGAAGTACTGTTGCAAGACAGTTGCCATTTTAAGATTCCCAACATGTCTGGCGCCGTTGTTCTGCGTGGGGTATTAATACCGGACGTCCGGAAAAAAACTAGGGAATTGCCTTGGTCGGTGAATGGGTGAACTGCTTGAGCAACTCGCATTGAGCGCACTTTTTCACCGCGTGGCGCGGATTCTTGTGCCGATAATGCCCCGCGCTGTCCATGTCCCATGCCTGGCAGTTGTCTTGCAGATAAATTTTTAGTCCCTCATCGATCACACGCTTTTTGAGTTTCTGGTCGAGTACCGGAAAGCACACTTCTATGCGGCGGAAGAAGTTTCTGTCCATCCAGTCCGCGCTGGAGAGATATACGTTGTGCTTCAAATCATTGCGGAAATAAAAAATGCGGGTGTGTTCTAGAAAACGCCCGATCACCGAGCGCACCCGGATATTCTCCGATAACCCTGCCACACCGGGACGAAGTGCGCACACGCCGCGCACGATCAAATCAATTTTCACACCGGCTTGGGAAGCCTCGTAAAGCGCATTGATAGTTTCAGGTTCCAGCAATGCATTCATCTTGGCGATGATGTGGGCGCGCTTGCCGGATTTGGCAAGGCGGGTTTCATTCTGGATGGCACGCAATACTTCGAGGTGCATCGAAAATGGCGATTGCCACAAATAATTCAGCGCGCGCGCCTTGCCGAGACTGGTCAGCTGGCTGAACACCTCGTTCACATCAGCGCAGACTTTTTCGTCGCAGGTGAACAGGCCAAAGTCGGTGTAAAACTTCGCCGTACGCGGATGATAGTTGCCGGTGCCGAGGTGCACATAGCGGCGCAACTTGCCATCTTCGCGGCGCACCACCATCAACATCTTGGCGTGGGTCTTGTGCCCGACCACGCCATACACCACGTGCGCGCCGACTTCCTCAAGACGGGTCGCCCAATTGATGTTGGCCTCTTCGTCGAAACGCGCCAGCAGTTCCACCACCACCGTCACCTCTTTGCCGCCCTGCGCCGCAGCGATCAACGCTTCCATCAAAGCGGAATCCACCCCGGTGCGATACACGGTCTGCTTGATGGCGACCACGTTCGGATCGCTGGCTGCCTGCTGGATGAAATCGATCACCGGTTTGAAGGATTGAAAAGGATGGTGCAGCAACACATCGCTTTTGCGCATCACCTTGAACATATCCGAGCCTTTTTTTTGCAACACGCCGGGTACGCTGGGCACGAAAGAGGGAAACTTCAAATCGTCGCGCGCCACCAGATCGGGAATTTCCATCAGGCGCACCAGATTCACCGGGCCATGCACACGATACAAATCTTCAGATGCAAGATTGAATTCCTTAAGCAATAGCTCCGAGATTAGTGGAGAGCAATTGTCGGCGATCTCGAGACGCACCGCATCGCCAAAATGGCGTTGCGGCAACTCGCCTTGCAGGCTGAGGCGCAGGTTTTTTACTTCTTCCTCATCCACGAACAAGTTGCTGTTGCGCGTCACGCGGAACTGAAAGCAGCCGAGTACTTCCATGCCGGAGAAGAGTTCATCGACATGCGCATGCAAGATCGATGAAAGAAACACGAAACCATGTTCGCAGCCGCTGATTTCCGGCGGCATCAGGATGGTGCGCGGCACCACGCGCGGGGCCTGCACGACGGCGCGAGTCGAGTTGCGCCCGAAGGCATCCTTGCCCTGCAGTTCCACGGCAAAACACAGGCTCTTGTTGAGCACGCGCGGAAAGGGATGTGCCGGATCAAGACCGATGGGGGTCAATACCGGCATCACCTCACGGAAGAAAAAATCTTTGACCCAGGCGCGCTGCGCGTCATTCCAATCTGGACGGCGCAGAAACTGAATGCCTTGCCCGGCGAGTGCGGGAATGATGTCCGTGTTGAATAACTGATACTGCCGTTCGATCAATTTATGCGCCTGTTTGCGCACCAACTGGAGGGTTTGCTGGGCGGTCAAGCCATCCGCACTGGCAGCTATGCCGCCGAGCTTGATTTGTTCTTTCAACCCCGCCACGCGTATCTCGAAAAATTCGTCAAGATTGCTGCTGACGATGCACAGATATTTCAGCCGTTCCAATAACGGAATGGTCGCATCTTCAGCCTGAGCCAGCACACGATGATTGAACTCGAGTTGCCCGAGCTCGCGGTTCAGGAATTGTTGCGGGGCGAATTTTTTAGCCAAGCTGTAGCCTTTTAATTTTTGGGGGGCACATACCCGTCTGGCATTTGTACCCCCTCGCCAAAGAAATATTTTTCCATTAACGTGGCGAGAAATTTGCGCGCCGCCGCATCGGCAAGGTTGAGGCGGTTTTCGTTCACCTGCATGGTCTGAAATTTGAGCCAGCCTTGCCAGGCTTCTTTGGAAACGTTTTCAAAGATCCGCTGACCCAGCGCGCCGGGGTAAGGTGGACGATCCAATCCTTCGGCCTCGCGCCCCAGTTTCACGCATTTAACCATTCTTGCCATGCTTGATCTCCAACCGACTATTGTGATTTTGAATTATGCCATTTAGATGAAAATCATGCGCAGCCATCTCACGTCTATGCGGTAGCAGACCAGTTCACCATACCGCTGTATGCCGTGCCCAACACCAACAATCCGAACACGATCCGATACCAGGCAAACGCCGTGAAATCGTGGCGGCTGATGTAGCGCAACAGCCAGCGTACGCAGAGGAACGCGCTGACGAACGAGGCGATAGAGCCGACCGCAAACATGCCGATGTCTTCAGCATGGAACAGGTCTCGGTATTTCACCACCTCATAAACCGTCGCGGCGAACAATGTGGGAATGGCGAGGAAAAAAGAAAACTCCGTCGCCGCCTTGCGTGAAAGCCCAAAGAACAATCCGCCGATGATGGTGGCGCCGGAACGCGAAGTGCCCGGAATCAGCGCCAATGCTTGCGCGCAGCCTACCTTCAACGCATCCTTCCAGCCCATGTCGTCCACCGTTTCGACGGTGATCTTGTGATCGCGCTTTTCTGCCCACAGGATGAACAGGCCGCCCACGATGAACGCCAGAGCCACTGGAACCGGCGCGAATAAATGTTGCTTGATTTTGCCGGCGAATAATAATCCCAGAATCGCTGCGGGTAAAAATGCGATGAACAGATTGGCCGTGAAGCGTTGCGCGGCTTCCTGTTTTTGCACCAGGCCGCTGACTACCGAGCCCAGCTTGGCGCGATATTCCCAGCACACCGCCAAGATCGCCGCGAACTGGATCACGATCTCGAACACCTTGCCCTTCTCGTCGTTGAAATCGAGCAGGTCGCCAGCCAGGATCAAATGTCCGGTGGAGGAGACCGGTAAAAACTCAGTCAGTCCCTCGACGATGCCCAGTATCAGGGCTTTCCAGTAAATCAAATCCACATCAAGCCTTTCGATACAGCTGGCTGCCCTGCTTCACAAATTCTTCGGCCTTCTGCTCCATGCCTTTGCTTAGCGCAGCGGTTTCATCTATGCCTTCCTTCGCCGCAAAGTCGCGCACATCCTGGGAGATCTTCATCGAGCAAAAATGCGGGCCGCACATCGAGCAGAAGTGCGCGACCTTGGCGGATTCCTTGGGTAGGGTTTCGTCGTGGAATTCGCGTGCCTTGTCCGGGTCGAGGCCGAGATTGAATTGATCTTCCCAGCGGAATTCGAAGCGCGCCTTGGATAGTGCGTTGTCACGGATCTGTGCACCGGGATGTCCCTTGGCTAAATCTGCGGCGTGCGCGGCGATCTTGTAAGTGATGATGCCTTCCTTCACGTCGTCCTTGTTGGGCAGGCCGAGGTGTTCCTTGGGCGTGACATAGCACAGCATCGCGGTGCCGAACCAGCCTATCATTGCCGCGCCAATGGCCGAGGTGATGTGGTCATAACCGGGCGCGATATCCATCGTGAGCGGGCCTAGCGTATAGAACGGCGCTTCGTGGCACCACTTCAGTTGCAGGTCCATATTTTCCTTGATCAGGTGCATCGGCACATGGCCGGGGCCCTCGATCATTACTTGCACATCATGTTTCCACGCCACCTGCGTGAGTTCGCCCAGGGTTTTCAATTCACCCAGCTGCGCCTCGTCGTTGGCGTCATAGATCGAGCCGGGGCGCAAACCATCACCAAGGCTGAAGCTCACGTCGTAGGCCTTCATGATCTCGCAGATATCCTCGAAGTGGGTGTAGAGGAAACTTTCTTTGTGATGCGCCAGACACCACTTCGCCATGATCGAACCGCCGCGCGACACGATACCGGTCATGCGTTTCGCGGTCATCGGCACATAGCGCAACAGCACGCCCGCATGGATGGTGAAATAGTCCACACCTTGTTCGGCCTGTTCGATCAGCGTGTCGCGGAAGATTTCCCAGGTCAGGTCTTCGGCCTTGCCGTTCACTTTTTCCAGCGCCTGATAAATCGGCACTGTTCCAATCGGTACCGGTGAATTGCGGATGATCCATTCGCGGGTTTCATGGATGTTCTTGCCGGTGGACAGGTCCATCACCGTGTCGCCGCCCCAGCGGATCGCCCAGGTCATCTTCTCCACTTCTTCCTGAATGCTTGATCCCAATGCCGAGTTGCCGATGTTGGCATTGATCTTCACCAGAAAGTTGCGGCCGATGATCATCGGTTCGGCTTCGGGGTGATTGATATTTGCCGGGATGATGGCGCGACCCATAGCCACTTCGTTGCGCACGAATTCCGGCGTGATCTGTTTGGGCATGAACGCGCCAAAGTTTTCACCGGGATGTTGTTTCAGCATCATCTCGGAGAGTCCTTCGCGGCGCTGGTTCTCCCGTATTGCGATGTATTCCATCTCCGGCGTGATGATGCCGGCACGGGCATAGTGCATTTGCGAGACGTTCTTGCCCACCTTGGCGCGGCGCGGTGCGCGCTTGAGGTCGAAGCGCATCTCCGCCAACTCGGGATCGTTCAGGCGTTGCCGGCCATAATCGGAGGTGAGCTTGTTCAGCGCTTCGGTGTCGTCGCGCTCGGCGATCCAGCCTTCGCGCAGCGCGGCCAGGCCGGCGCGGATGTCGATCTTTACCGCCGGGTCGGTGTAAGGGCCGGAGCAGTCATATACATAAATCGGCGGATTCGTTTCCGCACCCATGCTGGCGGGAGTTTCAGCTTGGGAAATCTCGCGCATTGGCACCAGCAGATCGGGGCGGCTGCCTTGCACATACACCTTGCGCGAATTCGGCAACGGCTTGATCGCCGCTGCATCAACGTGCGCGGTCTGGGAGTTAAACACGGGGGCGCTAAACTTGGGTGCGATAAATTTGGGATTGGCGTTCATGCGATGCTCCTAAAAATTCGGGAAGCATCTAGTAGATGCTTCCCTACGACGGCATTACCCGTACAGGTTCAAAGGGTGTATCTCACTCCGCCCATTATTTGAGATGCTGGCGAAGACCCCTAGCGAAGCCCGCAAGGTAATGGAAAGGTCGGCGAAAAGCAAGCCAAATAGGGCAACATTGAGCCATAGGGGAGGGCTTGCTATACTGCCGCAGAAATGCACACCGATAAATGCAGCATAATTGGGAGAGAGAAATGCTAGATATGGAACAGGCGCGCTTCAATATGATAGAGCAGCAGATCCGCCCATGCGAAGTGCTGGAAGAACGAATTCTGGAGTTGCTCAAACACGTTCGCCGCGAGCACTTTGTGCCGGAGGGCAAGCGCGAAATGGCTTTCATGGATATGGAAATCCCATTGGGCTATGGTGCATCCATGTGGCAGCCCAAGCTGGAAGCGCGTACGGTACAAGAGTTGCACCTTACCCGCAGCGACAAGGTGCTGGAGGTGGGTACCGGGAGCGGCTATCTGACCGCGCTGCTCTCTTTGTTGGCGGGGCATGTGACTTCGGTCGAGATCGTGCCGGAATTGAGTGCCATGGCCAAGCAACACCTGTATGCTTACCATCGCGATCACATCACACTGGAAATCGGTGACGCAGCACGCGGCTGGAGCGGCGGTATGAATGACTCTTATCCCGGCACCGGTGCGAGTTATGATGTCATCGTGCTGACCGGTTCGACGCCAGTGCTGCCGGTAGCGTTTCAGAACAGCCTGAATATTGGCGGGCGGTTGTTCGCTATCGTCGGCGATGCGCCGGTGATGGAAGCCAGGCTGATCACTCGCGTCGCAGCGGATGCCTTTGAGACCCTCAACATCATGGAAGCCTGCGTCGCACCGCTGCAAAATGCGCTGCAGCCCAAGCGGTTCGTGTTCTGAGCTTGTCCGAGATTGCGCGTTGCGGTGATAAGATGTATATTAGCAACTTCTAATATATTGGTTGTGCAAAAATTGATAAAACTAAAACCACTTTTCCTGGCAACATTTCTAGTCGCAAGCGGCTGGGCACAGGCTGCCGATCTGTTGGAAACCTTCCGTGCCGCACAAGCAAACGACCCGGTGTTTGCCGCTGCGCGCGCCACTCAACAAGCCGGTCAGGAAAAGTTACCGCAGGGCCGTTCGTTGTTGATGCCCTCGATCAATCTCAACGCGAACACTACGTATAACGATCAAAATGTGCAGTACGGCGCTGCACTTCAATCAGTGCCTCCCGCGTTCGCGGTCATATTTCCAAGCGAGTCCCGTTTCAACAGCCATAGCTATGGTGTGAGCCTGGTGCAGCCGTTGTTCCGCCAGCAATACTGGCTGGTCTATACCGAGTCCGAATTGCAGGCAGCGCAAGCCGAGTTACAACTCAAGATCGCCGAACAGGATTTGATGTTGCGCGTCGCACAAGCCTACTTCGACGTGCTGATCGCGCAAGACAGCGTGCAGCTAGTTAATGCGCAGAAGACCGCTATTTCCGAACAGCACGCACAAGCCAAGCGCAATTTCGAGGTAGGCACTGCCACCATCACCGACACCCTTGAGGCGCAAGCGCGTTATGACCTGACCGGCGCGCAGGAGATCGCTGCGCAGAACAATCTGGAAATCAAACGCAGTGCCTTGCAGCAACTGATCAATGCCACGCCGGGCGACCTCACCCCCCTCGGCAAAGAATTCAAGCTGGAAGTACCGCAACCCGCCAACATGGAGAAGTGGGTGGAAGAAGCGCAGTTGAACAATTTGCAGCTTGCTATCGCTCAGGCGAGTGCCGAGATCGCCGAGAAAGAAGTAGCGCGTAACCGGGGTGGGCACTATCCGACGGTGGATATCATGGCGAACTATTCCAGGAATACCAACGTCGGCAGCCTTATCCTGGGCACCGAAAGCACCAACAAGACCATTGGCCTGCAACTGAATATGCCGCTGTTCCAGGGTGGTGTGGTGAATTCCAAATGGCGCGAAGCGGAAGCCAATCGCGAGCGTGCCAGGCAAGAATTGGAAAATGGCCGCCGCAACGTCGCGCAGCAAGCCCGCCAAGCCTATCTGGGTGTGGTCAGCGGTGTCGCCCAAGTCCAGGCGTTGCAACAAGCGCTCACCTCCAGCGAAAGCGTACTGGAGGCCAGCAAGCTGGGACAAGAAGTCGGCGTGCGCACCAACCTCGATGTGCTGAATGCGCAGCAGCAGCTTTTTTCCACCCGCCGAGATCTTTATCAGGCTCAATACGATTACCTTCTCAGCCAACTGCGCCTGAAACAGGCAGTGGGTTCGCTGGGCGAAGAAGACCTGAGCAAAGTCAATCAGACGCTCCATTAAGATGATAGGGACAAGGTAAAAGGTTCAAAGAGAAAAACTGCTGGAGAACGTTCATGAGTAACTGCAATAGCACACATTTGCCGAAGTTCGCTCTGGCAACTATGCCGCCCGTGATGCCGGATATATTAACCAGAAAACAATTGATCCCATGAACAGCAGTACCAGCGAACTTTCGCGCATCATAGATGGCCTGCGTACCGCCGTTTAAAGAACAGAGAGACAACAAATGACCAAATCCACAGCCCTGAGCTCTCAGCGACCCAAGGTCGCGTTGATCACCGGCATCACCGGCCAGGACGGTGCCTACCTCGCAGAGTTATTGCTCAAAAAGGGCTATGTGGTGCATGGCGTAAAGCGCCGTTCATCCTTGTTCAACACCGATCGTATCGATCATCTTTACCAAGACCCGCATGTCAAAAAGGCCAGCTTCATCTTGCACTACGGCGACCTCACCGACTCCACCAACCTGATCCGCATCATCCAGCAAGTGCAACCGGACGAGATCTACAACCTCGCTGCGATGAGCCACGTGGCAGTGTCGTTTGAAACCCCGGAATACACCGCCAATGCGGACGGCATCGGCACACTGCGCATCCTCGAAGCGATCCGCATCCTTGGTCTGGAAAAGAAGGCCCGCTTCTACCAGGCATCCACTTCCGAACTGTACGGGTTGGTGCAGGAGACTCCGCAAAAGGAAACCACCCCGTTCTATCCGCGCAGTCCTTATGCGGTCGCCAAGCTTTATGCTTACTGGATCACCGTCAATTACCGCGAGGCATACGGCATCTACGCTTGCAATGGCATCCTGTTCAATCATGAAAGTCCGGTCCGTGGCGAAACCTTCGTCACGCGCAAGATCACCCGCGCGCTGGCGCGCATCAAGCTCGGATTGCAGGATTGCCTCTACCTCGGCAATCTTGAAGCCTTGCGCGATTGGGGACATGCCAAAGACTACGTTGAAATGCAGTGGCTGATGCTGCAACAAGATCAACCGGAAGACTTCGTCATTGCATCGGGTGTGCAATACAGCGTGCGCCAGTTCGTCGAAATCGCCGCGCGTGAATTGGACATCAGCATCAAATGGAAAGGCAAAGGAGTGGACGAAAAAGGCTACGACGCCGCCGGCAAGTGCATCGTTCAAGTCGATTCGCGCTACTTCCGTCCTACTGAAGTCGAGACCTTGCTGGGCGACCCAACCAAGGCAAAACAAAAGCTCGGCTGGACACCCAAGATCACCTTCCACGAACTGGTGGCTGAAATGATGCGTGAAGATTTCAAGAGTGCCAAGCGTGACGAGTTGGTCAAGAAGCACGGCTTCGCGGCTTACGATTACCACGAATAGACAAAGCTACGATGGACAGGAAAACCAAAATCTACATCGCCGGCCATCGCGGCCTGGCAGGCAGCGCGATCGCGCGCGAGTTGCAGCGGCAAGGCTACACTAACATCGTGATTCGAACGCATGCCGAGTTAGACCTGGAAGACGCGGCCGCCACGCAAAAATTCTTCGAGCAAGAACGTCCCGAAGTGGTGTTTCTGGCCGCCGCCAAAGTCGGGGGCATTCATGCCAACAACAGCTACCCGGTGGATTTCCTGATGAGCAACTTGCTCATCGAAGCCAATATCTGCCGTGCCGCGCATCGCGCGCAAGTCAAACGCCTGATCTTCCTAGGCAGTTCCTGCATCTACCCGCGCGACTGCCCGCAACCGATCAAGGAAGAATACCTGCTTACCGGCCCGCTGGAAGCGACCAACCGGCCTTACGCGCTGGCGAAGATCGCCGGCATCGAAATGTGCTGGTCGTACAATCGCCAATATGGCACGAAGTGGCTGGCGGCCATGCCGACCAATTTGTACGGACCGGGCGACAACTATGACCTGAACAACTCCCATGTCCTGCCCGCTCTGATTCGCAAAATGCACGAAGCGAAAATATCCGGTGCGGCCGAGGTGGTGCTCTGGGGTAGCGGCACGCCCAAGCGCGAGTTTCTGTACGTGGACGATCTGGCGAACGCGCTGGTGTTCCTCGCCACCCTGGATGACGAACGCTACAACGCCCTGGTGGAGCCGTCGCAATGTCCGCTGATAAACGTGGGCACGGGTGCAGACCTGACCATCCGGGAACTGGCAGAAGCGATAGCCGATGTGGTCGGCTACAGGGGCAAGTTCGTTCAAGACACCTCAAAGCCGGATGGCACGATGCGCAAAGTGCTCGATGTAGGCAAAATTCAAGGCTTGGGATGGAAGGCAAAAACAAGCCTGAAAGAAGGAATTAATCTGACTTACAAAATATTCAGCGAGCCGCAATTATGAAAACCATTATGTTCGACTTGGCCATGCCCGACCACTTCGACATAACCAATGACTTAGCTGCCGTAGTTTGGCGGCTTAGTCAGATGGCTAGTAGCTTCATCAGTCGTTTTATCAAGCTCAGGACAGGCTTGGCGACCCCAGATCGCATCACTTTAAGATCAACCGGCCGCACCGGAAAATCACTGACCGGCCCGCGCAGCAAAGGAAGCGCAGCATGAGCCATTCCCAGCTTGCCAGAAAAGGCATCATCCTCGCCGGTGGTTCCGGCACACGCCTGCATCCGGTGACTCTGGCGGTATCCAAGCAACTGCTGCCCATTTACGATAAGCCGATGATCTATTATCCACTGTCCACCCTCATGCTGGCGGGGATACGCGACATCCTGATCATCTCCACGCCGCAAGACACGCCGCGATTCCAGCAATTGCTGGGCGATGGCAGCGCGTGGGGACTGAATCTGCAATATGCCGTGCAACCCTCGCCGGACGGCCTGGCGCAGGCCTTCATCATCGGGCGTGACTTCATCGGCAACCACCCTTCCGCGCTGGTGCTGGGGGACAACATCTTTTACGGGCATGCCTTCCAGCATCAATTGGCAAACGCGGCACGGCGCGCAACAGGCGCGACCGTGTTCGCCTATCATGTGCGCGACCCGGAGCGGTATGGGGTGGTGGAGTTCGATGCGAACGGACATGCTGTTTCGCTGGAAGAAAAACCCGCGCAGCCCAAGTCCAATTATGCCGTCACCGGCCTCTACTTTTACGACAATACCGTCGTGGATATTGCCGCCAACCTCAAACCTTCCCCGCGCGGTGAATTGGAAATCACCGATGTCAACCGCCTCTATCTGGCGCGCTCCAGCTTGTCCGTTGAAATCATGGGGCGCGGCTACGCTTGGCTGGATACCGGCACGCACGAATCATTGCTCGAAGCCAGCCAGTTCATCCAGACCATCGAACATCGCCAGGGACTCAAGATCGCCTGCCCGGAAGAGATCGCCTATCACATGGGATTTGTCAATGCTGCGCAACTGGAGAAGCTCGCCGCACCCCTGCTTAAGAGCGGCTATGGCGCCTACTTGATGCGGGTGCTTAAGGAAAAGGGTGCGCCAGAATGAAACTGATTCATACCGCCATCCCCGACCTGCTGATCTTCGAACCCAAAGTATTTGGCGATGATCGCGGCTTCTTTTTTGAAAGTTTCAATCGGCGCAGGTTCGCCGAGCTGACTGGCCGTGATGTGGATTTCGTGCAGGACAACCACTCGCGCTCTGCTCAAAATGTGCTGCGCGGATTGCACTATCAGATCCAGCATCCGCAAGGCAAATTGGTGCGCGTGGTGCAAGGCGCGGTGCTCGATATTGCGGTGGATATCCGGAAAGATTCACCGACTTTCGGGCGGCATGTCTCGCTGGAATTATCGGCCGAGAACAAGCTCATGCTGTGGATACCGGAAGGTTTTGCGCATGGCTTCCTTGTCCTTTCAGAGACCGCAGAATTTTTGTACAAGACCACCGATTACTGGTTCCCGGAGCACGAACGCTGCATACGTTGGGATGATCAGAAGCTGGCGATAGATTGGAAGCTGCAGGCTGCCCCGGTAGTTTCCGGTAAAGATGCGCAAGGTAAAAACTTTAGTGCAGCGGAATTGTTTGCATGATCAATCCACACGCTAATCAGTCAACACTAGTTATCGAGGCAGGCAGGACGGCGCCATTACTGGCGAGACCTGTGGCGTTACCGCGAACTGTTCTTCTTTTTGGCTTGGCGCGATATTCTTGTGAGCTACAAGACCACCATTTGCATCACGTGGGCATTGGCGCGCCCATTACTTATCATGCTGGTGTTTACTCTGGTCTTTAGCGCAACGCTTTGCGGAGTCAGAGGAACCCAATCCGCAAGATCCTTACGCCATCTCGAAATGGCGGGCCGAACAAGACTTGCAGCGCATTCACAAGAAACCGGGCTTGAGGTCGTGATCGTGCGCCCGCCGTTGGTTTATGGTCCCGGTTTGAAAGGGAATTTCATCAGCCTGCTGGCCGCAATCGATCGAGGAATTCCATTGCCGCTGGCGGGCGCGAACAATGTGCGCAGTCTGGTATATGTGGGCAATTTGGCGGATACTTTGATCGCCTGTGCGACACATCCCGCTGCCGTCGGACAGACTTATTTGGTCAGTGATGGCGATGATGTTTCGACGGCGATGCTGGTGGAAAAGATTGCCCGGGCATTGGGTTGCAATAGCCGGATTTTATTTTCCGCCCGCCCTGCTGGGTGTCATGGCTGCTGCATTGGGACGCGCGCGGAGCAGGTTGATAGATTGCTCGGTTCGTTGCGCGTCAATGATGAAAAGATATGAAGAGAATTGGCCTGGTTTCCGCCATATAAGCTGGAGCAAGGCTTGCGCGCCACGGCAGAATGGTATCGTAGCCGGCATCTTCGCTGATTGCGCAGGTGATTTCACGTCTGAGAAAATGCTAGCCGTTCGGTCCGAATGTGGAAGTGGTTCCTACGGTTAACTTGAAAAAGTTGTGCGAAGTATTGGCATGTATGACTGACTGAGCGCATCGAATATAATCGCGCCACATTTGGGACATAACGCGCCTCGTCCGAGGCGGTAAATAACATGATATTAGTGACTGGTGGCGCAGGTTTTATTGGTTCGAATTTCGTCCTCGACTGGTTCGCGCAAAGCGATGAGACCGTAATCAATCTGGATAAGCTGACTTACGCGGGCAATCTGGAAAACCTCGCTACGCTCAAGAATGACCCGCGCCACATCTTTGTGCGCGGCGACATCGGCGACGCGCAATTGGTGGGCAAGCTGCTTGCCGAACATCGCCCGCGCGCCGCCGTCAATTTTGCGGCGGAAAGCCATGTGGATCGTTCCATCCACGGCCCCGGAGATTTCATTCAAACCAACATCGTCGGCACTTTCCATTTGCTTGAGGCGGTGCGCGCCTACTGGTACGGTTTGGCGGATGCGGAAAAATCCGGCTTCCGCTTTTTGCATGTCTCCACCGACGAAGTGTATGGCTCGCTCGCTAAGGACGAGCCGGCGTTTAGTGAAACCAGACGCTACGAACCGAACAGCCCTTACTCCGCCAGCAAGGCCGCCAGCGACCATCTGGTGCGGGCTTATCACCACACCTACGGCTTGCCGGTGCTGACCACCAACTGTTCCAACAACTATGGTCCGTACCACTTTCCGGAAAAGCTCATCCCGCTGATGATCGTCAATGCGCTGGCGGGGAAATCGCTGCCGGTATATGGCGACGGCCAGCAAATCCGCGACTGGTTGTACGTCAAGGATCACTGCGCCGCGATACGCTGTGTATTGACAAAAGGCAAGCCGGGCGAGGTCTACAACATCGGCGGCTGGAATGAAAAAGCCAATCTCGACATCGTGCACACGGTTTGCGCGCTGCTCGACGAACTCTGTTCACGAGCTGACGGCAAGTCTTACCGCGAACAGATCGTCTTTGTCACCGACCGTCCCGGCCACGACCGCCGCTATGCCATCGATGCGCGCAAGATCGAACGCGAGCTGGGCTGGAAACCCCTCGAGACTTTTGAGACCGGCATCCGCAAAACTGTAAAGTGGTACCTTGAAAATCAGGACTGGGTGAGCAGCGTGCAGTCCGGAAACTACCGGCAGTGGGTAGAAAAGAATTACGCGGGACGTGCTTAGTGAAAACCTTAAAACATTCTAATACCGTCATTCCCGCGCAGGCGGGAATCCAGCGGTTTTATCCAATATGCCTTGAGGTTTTGTCCCCGCGTTGCGGGGCTTTTGTTGTTGACTGGATTCCCGCCTGCGCGGGAATGACGAATTGTGAGGTTGCATTCTGATGAAGATCCTTCTCCTCGGCAAAAACGGCCAGGTCGGCTGGGAACTGCAGCGCAGTCTTGCGCCATTGGGAGAGTTGATCGCGGTGGATGCCGATAGCCAGGAGCTGTGTGGCGATTTCACCGATCTGGAAGGTCTCGCCCGAACGGTTCGTTCCATCGCACCGGATGTGATCGTAAATGCAGCCGCGCACACGGCGGTGGACAAGGCAGAGAGCGAACCGGAGCTGGTCCGCACTATCAACGCACTTGCACCCGGTGTGCTGGCACAGGAAGCCAAGCGTGCCAATGCATGGCTGATCCATTATTCCACCGACTATGTGTTTGACGGAAGTGGTGACAAACCCTGGTTAGAAACCGACCCTGTCGCTCCGCTGAGCGTGTATGGCGCAACCAAGCTGGAAGGCGAGCAGTTCATCCGGCAAGCGGGTTGCCGGCACCTCATTTTCCGCACCAGTTGGGTGTATGGCGCGCGCGGCGGCAATTTTGCCAAAACCATGCTGCGACTGGCCCAAGTGCGCGAGAGTCTTACCGTCATCGACGATCAGATCGGCGCACCCACCGGGGCGGATTTGCTGGCCGACATCACCGCCCACGCGATCCGCACTGCCCGGCAGCGACCGGAGCTGTCCGGCCTGTATCATCTGGTTGCCGGAGGTGAAACTTCGTGGCACGGCTACGCCAGCTTCGTACTCGATTTTGCCCGAAGCGCAGGCATCACGCTCAAAGTTGCGCCTGATGCCATCCGGCCCGTGCCCACCAGCGCTTTTCCCACGCCCGCCAGACGCCCTCACAATTCGCGGATGGATACGACGAAGCTGCAACACACTTTCGATTTGAACCTTCCATCGTGGCAAACCGGTGTGGCGCGCATGTTGAGCGAAGTGCTGGAGAAATCGTAGCCTTGGGCAAGGCACGAACCCCGACCTACGGATTGTTTTACCTTTGAAATGGAATCACCCCTCCACAACCTGCAAACTGACTCCTAACGCCTTCCACTGTTTTACTTCATCCTGCAACGCGGTTTCGGTCAAGGGATTTTGTGCTAGCCAGTCCGGGTCTATCGAGAGGTGAAATTTTGTGCCGCTGAAACGCCCGTGCAAAGCGGGTAAACCGCTGTCGCTGCGGTTGCGATAGAACAGCACAGCCAAGCGCAGGCTCATTGCCAACACGTAATCTGCGGCATTTTTCAGTTGTCCCTGCAGCTTGTTCAGGCTGCCGCGCTGTGCCAACGTAAGCAGGCTCAGGCGCGCCTGTTCCTTTTTTGAGAAGCCCGGCATGTCGGCGTTGGCTGTGATGTAGGCGGTATGTTTGTGATAGCCGCTGTGTGCGACGCTGATGCCGATCTCGTGCAGACTGGCTGCCCAGTTGAGTATATGCTGCGCGGCTTCGTCGATTTCACTGTCGAAAAATTGCTGCGCAAATATCTGCGCCAGTTTTGCTACGCGCCCGGCTTGTTTGGCATCAACGCGATAACGCTGCATGAATTGCTGCACTGTCACGTTGCGCATGTCGTTGTTATGAAAGCGTCCCAACAAGTCGTACAACACGCCTTCACGCAACGCGCCCAAGGCGGTGTCCATGTGAGTAATGTCCAATTCACAAAAGGCCGCGTACATGATGGCAAAGCCGCCCGCCAGCGTGGGTATGCGATCCGGCCGCAAGCCCTGCAGATTGAGTTTATGCACGTCGCCCGCATTGAGCAAATGGGCGCGCAGCTTGTCGAGTCCTTCGCGCGTGATACCGCCCTTGCTGTAGCGGTTCAGCTCCAATATTTCGGCAATGGCCCTTGCCGTCCCAGACGAGCCGAGAGCCTGCTGCCACTGCCCCTTGTAGTCGGCGACGATGGTTTGTAATTCATTGCGCGCGGCGAGTTCGGCCTGCTTGAGATTTTGTTTGGTGATTTTTCCGTCCGGAAAAAAACGGCTGCTGAAGCTGACGCAGCCCATGTACAGGCTTTCCAGTTTAAGTGGGGTGAGTCCGTTGCCGATGATGAATTCGGTGGAGCCGCCGCCGATGTCTATCACCAGACGGTTGTGTTTCGATTGCGGCAAACCATGCGCCACGCCGAGGTAGATCAGGCGCGCTTCTTCGCGTCCGGCGATGACTTCGATTGGGAACCCCAGAGTGTGCTCGGCCTGAGGAATGAAGTCGGCGGCATTCTTGGCCACGCGCAGTGAGTTGGTGCCTACCACGCGCACGGCTTCGCGCGGCAAGTCGCGCAAGCGTTCGGCAAATCGTCCCAATGCGGCCAGCGCGCGTTGCTGTGCTTCGGCATCAAGGTACTTGTCGGCAGTGAGTCCGGCGGCAAGCCGCACCGGTTCGCGCAACCCGTCCAGCATGTACAGCTGATCTCCCTCGACCCGGGCAACCTGCAGCCGAAAACTGTTCGACCCCAGATCAACTGCGGCGAGGATGGGCTGTTGCCGCACTACAGCTGAACTTCGCGCTCGACTTCGTCCACGGTGATGTGGCGCACGTCGCGCCCCTTGACCATGTAGATGACATACTCGGACATGTTCTTGGCATGGTCGCCGATGCGCTCGATCGCCTTCGCCACGAACAGGATTTCCAGCGAAGTGGAAATGGTGCGCGGGTCTTCCATCATGAAGGTGATGAGATAACGCATGATGGCGCGGAATTCTTCATCCACCTGGTCGTCCTGCCGCACCACTTGCGCGGCCATCACCACATCAAGGCGTGCAAAAGCATCCAGCGATTTACGCAGCATGTCCAGGGCGATATCCGAAGCATGTTTTATTTCATGATAACGCGGGATGGCAAGCCCCTGCTTTTGCGACAGCAGCTTGGCCATACGGGCGATCTTCTCGGCCTCATCGCCAATGCGCTCCAGATCGGTAATGGTCTTGATTACCGCCATTACCAAACGTAAATCACCCGCCGCCGGCTGGCGACGCGCAATCACCTGGCTGCACGCTTCGTCTATCTTCACCTCCATGGCGTTGACGCGATGGTCGTCATTGATCACACGGGTCATCAGAGCCACATCGCCGCTGACGAGCGACTCGACGGCACTCTTGATCTGGCTTTCAACCAATCCCCCCATCTGCAATACGTAAGCGCGGATGGCTTCGAGATCGGCATCGAACTGCCGGGAGATATGTTCACTATTGGCCATGATGTATTCCTTGTGTTAAGCAACTGCGTAGCATAGGCGACAAATGTGAAGGGAAAATGACAGCCACACCACCCCTCACCTCAATCCTCTGATGAAACCACTAGCCATTCGACTAGGCTATCAAAAAACGATAACCAAGTCGCTGGTTATCCCGCAAGCGGTAGAGGAGGCAATCGTCCCTTCCCCGTTTGGGAAGGGGATTAAGAACTTTTACGCTGTCATCGTCTTCACGCCTTCCGCTGTGCCGAGCAGCAGCACATCGGCGGCACGGCGCGCGAACAAGCCGTTGGTAACTACACCTGCGATGTGATCCAGCGTGGATTCCAGCTCCACCGGATTCATGATGGTCAGTCCATGCACATCGAGAATGATGTTGCCATTATCGGTGGTAAAACCTTCGCGCAACTTGGGCTGTCCGCCCAACGCGACCAGTTGGCGCGCCACCGAACTGCGCGCCATCGGAATCACTTCAATGGGCAACGGAAAATTGCCCAGTATATCCACCAGTTTGCTGGCATCGCACACGCAGATGAATTTTTTGCTGGCAGCCGCCACGATTTTTTCACGGGTCAGCGCGCCCCCCCCGCCCTTGATCATGTGCAGATGGCGCGTGATCTCGTCCGCTCCGTCCACATACACCTGCAGGCTGCCCGCATCGTTGAGCGACAACACCTCGATGCCATGTCCCGCCAAACGCTTCGCCGAAGCCTCCGAACTGGCGACCGCGGCGCGTATCTTGTGCTTGATCTTGGCTAGTTCATCAATGAAAAAGTTGGCGGTGGAACCGGTGCCCACGCCGACGATACAATCGAACGGCACATACTCAATCGCAGCCCTGGCGACTGCGCGCTTCAAATCATCCTGATTCGTCATTTTACTTGCTCTCTTTCAATATTATTCATTTGCGTTCGTGATTATTGCAGGAATTGGGCGCTTTGGGGAATGCCAACTTTGCATTTGCCTTATATCTGCCGGGCAGGTGGTAAAATGAAATGAGAAAATCACAATAATCAGGAGGATTGAAAATGCAAGTCCATACTGTTGCAACCGTCCCTTTCACCGATCAAAAGCCCGGCACTTCCGGGCTGCGCAAGCGCGTGCCGACCTTTCAAAAGGCGCACTATCTGGAAAATTTCGTGCAGTCCATCTTCGATACCATCGCTGCCCCGCCGGGTGCGACGCTGGTGTTGGGCGGTGACGGTCGTTATTACAATCGCGCAGCGATTCAGATCATTCTCAAGATGGCGGCCGCCTATGGTTTCGGGCATGTACTGGTCGGTAAGGGCGGCATACTTTCCACCCCCGCTGCTTCCTGCGTGATTCGAAAATATGCGACTTACGGCGGCATCATCCTGTCCGCCAGCCATAATCCGGGCGGGCCGGACGGGGATTTCGGCATCAAGTACAACACCGCCAACGGCGGACCCGCGCCGGAAAAAATCACCGAAGCGATCTTCGCCGCCAGCAAAAAAATCGCGCAATATCGCATCGCCGATGCGGCCGATGTCGCACTGGACACGTTAGGCGACAGCAGGCTGGGCGATATGACGGTGTCGGTGATTGACCCGGTTGGCGACTACGCCGGGCTGATGGAATCGCTGTTTGATTTCGCGGCGATCCGCACACTGCTGGAGGGCGGGTTCCGTATCAAGTTCGATGCCATGCACGCCGTCAACGGCCCTTACGCCCGGGAGATTTTCGTGCGCCGATTGGGCGCACCGGCAGACAGCATGATGAACGCCGTACCGTTGCCGGATTTCGGCGGCGGCCACCCCGATCCCAATCTGACTTACGCGCATGAACTGGTTGAAATTTTGTATGGCGATGACGCTCCCGATTTTGGCGCGGCCTCGGACGGTGACGGCGACCGGAATATGATTTTGGGTAAACATTTCTTCGTCACGCCTTCCGACAGTCTCGCCATACTCGCCGCGAACGCGCATCTCGTGCCGGGCTACAAGCAAGGCCTGGCGGGCATTGCGCGCTCCATGCCGACCAGCGCGGCAGCGGATCGCGTGGCCGCAGCCCTCAACGTCCCCTGTTATGAAACGCCGACCGGCTGGAAGTTCTTCGGCAACCTGATGGATGCGGGCAAGGTGACCCTGTGCGGCGAAGAAAGCTTCGGCACCGGCTCCGATCACATCCGTGAAAAAGACGGTTTGTGGGCGGTATTGTTCTGGTTGAACATACTCGCGGTGCGCAAGCAATCGGTGGAAGCCATCGTGCGCGAGCACTGGGCACGCTTCGGACGCAACGTATATTCGCGCCACGATTACGAAGGGATTCCAAATGATGCAGCCAACGGCGTGATGAAGTTGCTGCATGACAGTTTCGCTTCACTGCGGGGCGCTCAGTTCGGGCATTTACAAGTGAAATTGTGCGACGACTTCAGTTATACCGATCCGGTGGATGGCAGCGTTAGTACCGGGCAAGGTGTGCGCATCATCTTCACCGACGACTCGCGTATCGTGTTCCGCCTGTCCGGCACAGGCACCGAGGGCGCGACGTTGCGCATCTATCTGGAAGCCTTTGAACCTGACGTTTCCAAACATCACCTCGACGCACAGCAGGCGCTTGCCACGCTGATCAGCATCGCACTAAAAATCTCCGAATTGCGCGAACGCACTGGGCGCGAACGACCTACTGTCATCACCTAAGCGGCTATAATTGCGATTCGGCTAACTGGCCGCGCTGCATGCAGCGCGGCCTATCTTGATGCAGAGGACAACATGGCGCACAAAAAAATCATCCAAACCCCCGACGCGCCCGCCGCAATCGGCACCTATTCGCAAGCGGTACGCGTCGGCGACACGGTCTATCTGTCCGGCCAGATCGGACTCGACCCGAGCACGATGCAGATGGTGGAGGGTGTCGAAGCGCAGATCCATCGCGTGTTCCAGAATTTACGCGCGGTGTCGAGTGCTGCCGACAGCAGCTTCAACGATCTGGTAAAATTGAATGTATATCTCACCGACCTCGGCCATTTCGCCAAAGTGAACGAAATCATGGCCAGCTATTTCCGCCAGCCCTATCCGGCACGCGCCGCAGTGGGTGTGGCCGCACTGCCGCGCGGTGCGCTGGTGGAGATGGATGGCGTGCTGGTCGTCCAGGATTAAGGGAGCTTCGTCATTCCGGCCTGATGAAACTACTAGCCATTCGACAAGATTGTCAAAAGACGCCAACCAAGTCGCTGGTTATCCGCCGGAATGACGAATTAGTGAGACTCAAAGGATAGTCAAAACGCATCGTAATAAACACCCATTGAACGCTCCTGCAAAAATCTCACCTGCCACACTAAGCAAACTCGCCAAGCTCGGCATCCATCATCGCGCCGATCTGCTGTTGCATCTGCCGTTGCGCTATGAGGATGAAACCCATCTCGCGCCGATTGCTACCGTGCAACCGGGATCGAATGCGCAAGTGCAGGGAGCGATCACCCACAGCGGAATCGCCTTTCGTCCGCGTCGCACGTTGGTTTGCCGCCTGGAGGACAATGGTGGCGAGTTGTATCTGCGCTTCCTGAATTTCTATCCCAGCCAGCAGAAACAACTCGCCGTCGGCAAGCAGATACGCGCCATTGGCGAGGTGCGCATGGGCTATTACGGGCTGGAGATGGTGCACCCGAAATGCCGCGCAGTGGATGACGACACGCCGCTGCAACAAAGCCTCACCCCGGTTTACCCGACCACGGCGGGGCTGTCGCAACCCATCCTGCGCAAGCTGATCGGCAACGCGCTGGAAACTTTGCCATTGAGCGATACGCTGCCGGAAGCGCTATTGCAAAGGCTGCATCTGGCGAGCTTCGCAGAAAGCATCCGGCTGCTGCATAACCCCACCCCGGATATTGCCGCCAGTACGCTGGAAGAGCGCAGTCACGCCGCCTGGCGGCGCATCAAGTTCGACGAGCTGCTGGCGCAACAGCTGTCGATGCGCGTGCATCACCGCGAACGCAGCAAACGCATCGCACCGACTCTTGCGCCACACCGGCAATTTACCGCCCGCCTGATAAAAGACTTGCCGTTCGCGTTGACCAAAGCGCAACAGCGCACCTTTGCCGAAATCAGCCGTGACCTCGCGCAGCCGCATCCGATGCAGCGCTTGCTGCTCGGCGATGTCGGCAGCGGCAAGACCATCGTCGCGGCACTGGCCGCGTTGCAGGCGATCGAAAACGGCTATCAAGTCGCGCTGATGGCGCCCACCGAAATCCTAGCCGAGCAACATTACCTCAAACTGCGCGACTGGCTGGAGCCGCTAGCCATCACGCCGGTGTGGCTGTCCGGCAGCCTGAAAAAAAAGGACAAGCAACTCGCCGCCGGACGCATCGCTTCCGGCGAAACGCTGCTCGCCATCGGCACGCACGCGTTGTTCCAGGAACAGATCAGCTTTCACAAACTCGGTCTGGCGATCGTCGACGAGCAGCACAAGTTCGGCGTGCAGCAACGTCTTGCGTTGCGCAACAAAGGCACGGATGCGAACTCCAGTTCATCGATGAAATTAAATTCGAATGAACCTCATCAACTAATGATGAGCGCAACTCCCATACCTAGAACATTGGCGATGAGCTATTACGCCGATCTGGATGTGTCGGTGATCGACGAATTGCCGCCCGGGCGCACGCCGGTGATCACCAAGCTGGTCAGCGATGAACGCCGCGACGAGGTGATAGCCAGAGTGCGCGCCGCTTGCGTGGCAGGACAGCAAGCCTATTGGGTGTGCCCGTTGATCGATGAATCAGAAACACTGCAATTGCAAACCGCGCTGGAGACTTTTCAGCTGCTCACGCAAACCTTCCCGGAGCTGCGCGTGGGTCTGGTGCATGGCAAGCTCGATAATATCGAAAAAGCGCGCGTGATGGCGGCGTTCAAGGCGGGCGAGTTGCAACTGCTGGTCGCCACCACGGTCATCGAAGTCGGCGTGGATGTGCCGAACGCCAGCCTGATGGTGATCGACCACGCCGAGCGCATGGGGCTGGCGCAGCTGCACCAATTGCGCGGCAGGGTAGGGCGCGGAACGGCACAAAGCCTGTGCATCCTGCTGTATCAGCAACCGCTCTCCGAACTGGCGCGGGCGCGCCTGAAAATTATTTTCGAGAGCAACGACGGCTTCGCCATCGCGCAGCAGGATTTACAATTGCGCGGTCCGGGCGAATTGCTCGGCGCGCGGCAAAGCGGTGTGGCGATGCTGCGCTTTGCCGACATCAGCGCGGATGAAGATCTTTTGAATTACGCACGGCAAGTCGCCGACGAATTGCTACGCGATTTTCCCGAAGCGGCGCGGGGGCATTTGCAACGCTGGATGGCAAACAAACATGATTACTTGCATGTCTGACGAATTCTGGCACGGTGCAGCACTGGGTTGCGGAGCCGATCTCGCACCTTGGCTGCGAGATCGCGGTTCCTTGACGCAACGCATTCAGCAACGTTGCACGCATTTTGCGGTACGCGGCGTGCACAGCGGCTTGGCGCGCATCGCGCTGGACGAATCTGCGCTGTTGGGTATCGTGCCGCAGCAACACGCCTACTCGCGCGAAGTGTTCTTGTATGCCGACGATCAGCCGGTGGTATTCGCGCACAGCGCGCTCGCCCGCGAACATCTGCGCAGCGCATGGTCGGCCGTGCGCACGCTGGGCAATAAACCGCTCGGCGCATTGCTGTTCGCGCATCCGCTGGTGGAACGCAAGCCGCTGCATTACAAAGCACTGCGCAACACACACCCGCTGTATCAACGTGCTGTTGCAGTGTTAAGTGACCCGCCGCACAGTCTATGGGCACGCCGTTCGCTGTTCTATTTGCACGACGCACCGCTACTGGTCACAGAAGTATTCTTGCCGGGGATTTTGCTGCTGACAGACCCTGTATGGAACAAGTTGGGTCACTAATTGAAGGGCGCATGGAATCCAGTGTGGAGGGTTTATGGGCTGTAGCGTGAAATTAAAGGGGTCGGGTTCGAATTGTTTTTCTGCTCCAAAATATTACGTGTGCCGGTTGCGTTTCAATACTGCAATTTTATGCATCGCTTTCCTGTTTCCAAGTTTTTTAGGATGCGGCTAGCAATTCAAATTACAATTCGCGGAATTCGCCAGACTGGAGTCAATTTTCATGATCGCACCCATTTCATTACGTGATATTCCACAGACCAATATTTTTCGCAAAGGCGATGTCTTTGTGCTCTTCGGTGAGCTGTTTGGCCGCGGTTACGCCAACGGCTTGATTAACGAGGCTCGCAAGGCAGGAATGACTATTGTCGGCATTACCGTTGGCCGCCGCGACGAAAACAGCGCCTTGCGCCCGCTGACCGATGAGGAACTGGCCGTGGCCGAGTCCAATCTGGGCGGACGCATTATCAACGTGCCCCTGATGGCCGGATTCGATCTGGATGCTCCTGCAGGCGGGCCCACCCCAACCGATCTGCTTGCCGACATGACGCTCAAGAGCTGGCAGGACGACAAGCTCGATTGGAAACACATCGAAAAATGCCGCGAGGCGGGCGTAAAACGTTTCAAGGATTCCGTGACCAAGGTGATGGCCGAGCTTGATGGCATGATCGCAGACGGTAGCAACGTCTTTTTTGCCCATACCATGGCGGGTGGCATTCCCAAGGTGAAGGTGTTTCTTGCCATCGCGAACCGCATCTACAAGGGTCGGGGTGACCGCTTCATGTCCTCGCGCGCGCTGCTCGACAGCGACCTCGGCAAACTGATCCTGATGAATTTCGACGAGGTCACCGCGAATACGTTTCAGTATCTCATCGACGGCAGCGCGGCGATCCGCGCGCGGATGGAAAAGACCGGTGGTCAGGTGCGCTATACGGCCTACGGCTACCACGGCACCGAGATTCTGATCGATGGCCAATACCAATGGCAAACCTACACCAACTACTCGCAAGGCCCGGCCAAGATGCGCCTTGAACGTGTTGCCGAGGCAGCCTGGGCTCGGGGCATCAAGGCCACGGTTTACAACTGTCCGGAGATCCGCACCAACTCTTCCGACATCTTCGTCGGCGTTGAACTCTCCCTGTTCGCGCTGCTCAAGGCATTGAAGAAGGAAAATGGAGGCGCCTGGGCAGAAGCACAGTGGCAAGCCTGTCGCGTGTTATTGCAGGAAGGCACCTCGCTCGAAAACCTATTGCAAAAAATTGATGGCTACAACGCAAGCAGCGTGATGAAAGGGTTCCGCAATTTCGCAGCCTGGCCGATGGACAACTCGGCGGCGCTGGCGGAAATAATGATAGGCACATCGGAAGAAATCACCCAGATGCATAGGGACCGTAAAGAATTGGTTACCGGCCTGTTGAGTTCTCTGGTGCTGGAAGGAACCGGGCCACTGATGTTCCATGAGACATCCAATCCTGCTGCGCCGGTACTTTGGCTGAATCACGACATCATCGCCAAACAGCTCAACCTGATGCACGGTTAAACGATTTTAATTTTCATTGAGTGATGACTCTCGCAGAACGTCTATCGCTATACCTGCAACTCACCCGATTGAACCGTCCCATCGGCATCCTGCTGCTGCTGTGGCCGACGTTGTGGGCCGTATGGATCGCCGGCGCGGGGCATCCGTCATGGCACATCGTGCTCATCTTCGTGCTGGGCACGGTGCTGATGCGCTCCGCCGGATGCGCCATCAACGACTACGCCGACCGCGACTTTGATCGCCACGTCAAACGCACCCGGGATCGTCCCGTCACCAGCGGACGCATCGCCCCGCGCGAAGCGCTGTGGCTGGCGGCAATCCTCGCACTCATCGCTTTGCTACTGATACTTCCGCTCAACACATTGACGCTGCTGCTCTCCGTTCCCGCCGTATTTCTCGCCGCCAGCTACCCGTTCAGCAAACGCTACTTCGCAATTCCGCAAGCCTATCTCGGCATCGCGTTCGGATTCGGCATCCCGATGGCATTCGCCGCACAGCAAGGTAGCGTGCCGCTGGTGGCGTGGCTGTTGCTCATCGCCAATGTGTTCTGGGCGATAGCCTATGACACTGAATACGCGATGGTGGACAGAGACGACGACATACATCTCGGCCTCCATTCTTCGGCATTGCTGTTCGGCAAATACGATGTGGCTGCGGTGATGAGCTGCTACGCCATTACGCTAGTCTTGCTTGCAACGGTTGGGCAAATGATAGTCTCAGGATGGTTTTATTACGCCGGGCTGATGCTGGCTGCGGGCATTGCGCTATACCACTACAGCTTGATCAAACACCGCCAGCGCGAGGCATGCTTTGCAGCATTCCTGCACAACAACTGGCTGGGCGCGGCGGTGTTTGTGGGCATTGTGCTGGATTATCTGACACGCACCCAGTAGCGCTTTAGACGCACTGAAAGAAATCGCGGAGGGTATGTGTAGGAGCGGGCCATGCCCGCGAACCCTTATTCGCGGGCATGGCCCGCTCCTGCAAGGTTTCTGTTTCAATGACAAATTGAATGCGGCTAATGAACCTTCCGGGTTTATTCCTCCAGCAAACTGCGCAACATCCACGCATTCTGCTCATGCACCATCATACGCGCGGAGAGCAGATCGACTGTTGGCTGGTCACCCGCTTTTTCTGCAATCGGCAAAAGTTCCCGCGCGGTGCGCACCACCGACTCTTGTCCGGTGACCAACTGCCTGATCATTTCTTTTGCATTCGGCACGCCGTTGCTGTCCTTGATTGTGGTCAGCCTGGACAATTCCTTGTAGGTTCCCGGTGCGGGAAAACCCAGAGCACGGATGCGCTCGGCAACCAAGTCCACCGCCATCCAGATTTCGTTGTATTGCGCCATGAACATCAGGTGCAAAGTCTGGAACATCGGCCCGGTCACGTTCCAGTGAAAATTGTGGGTCTTGAGATACAGCGTGTAGGTGTCGGCCAACATGCGCTCGAGGCCGTCGGCGATCTTCTTGCGGTCTTTCTCCGAGATGCCGATGTTGATGCTGGATGGATTGGTTTTTATTTTGCTCATGGTGTTCTCCTTCAATTAAAGAATGCACAGATGTTCAGCCCAACGGACCCCAATCAAGCAGGCGGAGTCTTGGCCTCCTGCATAAACTGAATTTCCTGTTCTGCTGGCAGCCCTTCCAAGCCCAGCCCCAGCATGGCTAATGTTGCCACAAATGTTTGCAGCAGTAACGTACCTTGATGTGAAAGATATATCAATGTGTTCATGATTTTCTCCTGAACTGGCGGCTGCGCCATCCATTCGACAGCGCAGCCGGTTTAACTGCTAAACGATTTCCTTGGCATCAACGCTCAAGCCCGCCGCCACGCCTTTGCCGTAATCAGGGTCTGCCTTGTAGAAGTGTTTCAATTGGCGCACCTGAATGAACTTGGGCACGCTACGCATCGCCCCCACCAGATTGTCGATCAACTGACGTTTTTGATCGGCACTCATCAGACGGAATAAATTGCCTGCCTGAGTGTAATCGTCGTTTCCGATGCGGTGGTCGTAGCGATTCGCATCACCGGAGATTTTCAGCGGAGGCTCTTTGTACCTGGCATCCTCAATCGGCCCATCGAAGCTGTTGGGTTGGTAGTTAACCGCGCTGCCGAAGTTGCCATCGAATCGTGTCTGCCCATCACGGTGATAGTGATGCCCCGGGCAGCGCGGTTTGTTGACGTCCAGCGCGGCATAATTCACCCCGATGCGATAGCGATGTGCGTCCGGGTAGGACAACAACCGCGCTTGCAGCACCTTGTCCGGTGAAGCACCCATGCCAGGCGGCATATTGCCGGGTTCGAAAGCGGCTTGCTCGACTTCGGCAAAATGATTCTGCGGGTTGCGATTCAGTTCCAGCACACCAACTTCAACCAGCGGATAGTCCTTGTGCGGCCACACCTTGGTCAAATCGAAAGGATTGATCGGGTAGGTTTCTGCATCGCGTTCAGGCATGATTTGCACCATCACCCGCCACTTCGGAAAGTCGCCTCGTTCGATTGCTGCAAACAAATCGCGCCGATGATAGTCCAAATCTTCGCCGGCGATTTTGTTGGCTTCTGCCTGCGTCAGCGTTTTGATGCCCTGCATGGTTTTGAAGTGCCATTTCACCCAGTAGCGTTCGCCCTTTTCATTCCACAGGCTGAAGGTATGCGATGAAAAACCGTGCATATTCCGCAACGTGGCGGGGATGCCGCGATCCGAAAACAAAGCAGTAATTTGATGCAAGGATTCCGGCGAAAGGCTCCAGTAGTCCCATTGCATGGTGTTGTCGCGCATCCCGGTTTGCGGGTCGCGCTTTTGCGAATGGATGAAATCCGAAAACTTGAGGGGATCGCGGATAAAGAACACCGGCGTGTTGTTGCCCACCATGTCCCAATTGCCCTCTTCGGTGTAGAACTTCACTGCGAACCCTCGAGGGTCACGTGCAGTATCGGGCGAACCCAACTCGCCCGCCACGGTCGAAAATCGCGCAAAGGTCTCGCAACTGTTGCCCACCTTGGCAAAAATCTTTGCGCAGGTGTATTTGGAGATGTCGCCGGTGACAGTGAACTTTCCGTAAGCGCCCGTCCCCTTGGCGTGGACGACCCGCTCCGGGACGCGCTCGCGGTTGAAGTGCGCCATTTTCTCCATCAATTGATAATCGGCCATCAGCACCGGGCCGCGAGGGCCGGCGGTAAGGCTGTTCTGGTTGTCGCCAACGGGATTTCCGGCAGCGGTAGTCATAACGGGACATTTATTCATGATGTTCTCCTTGAATTGGGTTGCGTGGTTCGTTGCTCACGGACGCAATTTAGGCTTTATGAATCAATAAATCTAATTGATTGTTTAAACGAATGTGATTTACTATACAAATCACTAGGAGATATCGACATGACTCTCAACGAACTGCGTTATATCGTCGCGGTCGCGCAGGAACTCAATTTCCGCCGCGCCGCAGAAAAGTCCTTCATCAGCCAGCCCGCGTTATCGCTGGCAATACAGAAGCTCGAAGAGGAACTGGGTGTGCAGATCTTCGAGCGCGGCAAAAGCGAAGTCTCCATCACACCAATCGGCGCGCAGATCGTCGAGCAAGCCCAGCGCACCTTGGAAGCGGCCGCGCGCATCCGTGAAATCGCCAGGCAGGGCAACGACCAACTGGCCGGCACATTACGTGTCGGCATCATCTACAGCGTCGGCCCCTATCTGCTGCCCGATCTGATTCCTGCACTGAAAAAACTCGCCCCGAAAATGCCGCTGGAAGTGGAGGAGAATATAACAAACAATCTGGACAACTTGCTGCGCAACGGCAAGCTGGATGCCATTATCATCGCGTTGCCGTTCGGCGATGCAGGCATCCTTACTCAACCCTTGTATGACGAGCAGTTCGAGGTGGTGGTCAGCAATGACCATCACTGGGCCAATCGGCGCAGCATCAAGGCACAGGAACTTTCCGCTGAAAAAGTGCTGCTGCTCGATTCCGGGCATTGCTTCAGCAATCAGGTTGCCGAAGCCTGCCCGGAACTCAACCGTAAAGGCGCGGAGATTCAGCAGGGTACTTCGCTGGAAACAATACGCAATATGGTCGCTTCCGGTCTGGGCATCACAGTTCTGCCCGCTTCGGCCAACAGCGCGCGCTATCGCAGCAAGTTACTGAAGGTAATTCCATTCACCAATCCCGCACCGTCACGGCGGATCGCGCTGGCATGGCGCAAGAGCTTTGCTCGCGGGCAGGCTATCGAGGCGTTGACCAAAGCCATTGCTCAAACCAAAATCACTGGAGTCCGACATTTGTCATGAACCCAGATAATCCGTTATGCCCAATGCCCCCTCCCCCTTGCAGGGGGAGGGCTAGGGAGGGGGTAGAAACGCAGCACTTCCACCGAGCCAACCCCCATCCTAACCTTCCCCCTTGCAAGGGGAAGAAACGGGTGCGGTTCTAATGGATAATTTGCCATGAGCCCACACGACCAGCCCTACCGCGAAAACCCCATGCTCAGATGGAGCTACAGCCTGATCGCGCCGCTCTACGATCTGGTGGTGTCGCGTCCGCTGTTGCGCGCGCGCACCCAGTCGCTGCGCACTTTGCCGGCAGATCAGGCAAAGAAAGTGTTGTTAAGCGGTATCGGAACGGGTCTTGATCTACCCTTGCTGCCGAAACTGCATCACTACACCGCGATCGACTTCAATGCCGCAATGCTGGAGCGAGCCAAGCCGCGTGGCGCAGGTTTGCAAGTGGAGTGGGTGTTAGGCGACAGCATGGCCTTGCCGTTTGCCGATGCGCATTTCGATCACGTCGTGCTGCACCTCATCCTTGCCGTCGTGCCGCAACCCGCGCAATGTCTGAGTGAGGCGGCACGCGTGCTCAAACCCGGCGGCACCATCATCATTCTCGACAAATTTCTGCGTCCGCAACAAACCGCCCCGCTGCGCCGCGCGCTCAATCCATTGTCGCGCCGCATTGCCACAAGGATGGATGTAGTGTTTGAAGAGGTGTTAAGTGTAGTGCCACAACTACAGGTGGTCAGCGACGTGCCGTTGCTCGCCGGAGGCTGGTTTCGCGGGATCGTGTTGCGGAAGGGTTGATTTATTTTCAGGTTTATTCCACCAGCAACCCCAGCTTCTTCGCCAGCCACTTGGTGGTAGTCGCCTGAATCAATATGGTCATCAGGATGGCGATGAAAGTCACCGAGGCGATGATCTGCGCGCCGGGTGCTTTCATACCCACCAGCATGCCGGCCAGCGCGCCGGGAATTACTCCGGTCTCGCGCGTCCAGCACATGAACGCTAGCTCCCTGAAGCTCCACTTGGCGCGTCGGTCTGGCAAGGCACACAGGAACACGGTGACCGGGCGTGCCACCAGCATGAACACGATCACCACCGCCACGCCGCTGTATAGGTATTGGTTCATCAGGCCGAAATCCACCTGCGTGCCAAGCAGGATGAAGATAAACAAGCGCATGATGAAGGCAGTAGTCATCACGTAGTCTTCCAGTAGGTTATCTTCATGCTGGGTGAGCTTGAAGCCCAGCGATTCCTGATTGCCGAGCATGATGCCGAACACGAACACCGCCATGAATCCGCTGGATTGAAGTCCATCTGCACCCATGTAAGCGCCGATCACCGCCATCAAGGTGACCACCGGGGCGAATTCGGAGAGGAAACCGAATTTTTCATGCGCGATAAAAAAAGCCGCCAGATAACCCAATACCCCGCCGATGAGGATACCTAGCAGCGATTGTTTGAACAGGTCGGTGATAGCATCGCCAATAGAGAATTCACCCGCACCCATCGCCACACCCAGCACGGTGAAGGTGAGGATGGCGCCCATCGCGTCGTTGAAAGCAGATTCGCTCATCACTGTCTGAGCCACGCGCTCCTTGATGCGCACCTGTTTGAATACGGGAACCAGCGTAGCCGGATCGGTGGAGGCGATCACGGCGCCGAGCAGCAGTGCGACGATAGGCGCAACCCCAAGGAAGTAATAGGCAGCCACCCCGGTGATGGCGGCAGTAATCAGCACCCCGGCGGTGGAAATTATCACGATGGTGATCCACACTTCTTTCAACACCTTGAGGCGGATCGAGGCACCGCCGTCAAACAAGATGTAGCTGGAGCCGAAAATCAGGATCAACTGATTGATGGTGGAATCGGCCTTGATGTTCACCAGTCCCAACACGCCGGGTCCGAGCAACATGCCCACCAGCAGAAACACCGCCACATCGGGTATCCGCACCAGCCGGGCGATCAAACCGGAGAAAGTTCCAACGGCAAGGATGATGCCGAACATCAACAGTGCGTGCTTGGCCAATTCCAGTGAGACAGAGGATTCCATTGCGTCCTTGATTATTGTTTTGGTTTGGTCATCGTCCACACTCGTTATGCAACGGCGTGTCCAGTTGGTACACTTTACCAAAAATATCGATCTGCCGGGTCATCAGGGAGGCTTGTGCGAAATTAAACAACGCTTCCAACACGCTTGACGTTGCGGTCACCGCGCCGTTAGACTTCCCGACTGTTTAATTCGGGTAATGACATCATGAGCAAAGACACTCAACAACGTATCCGCGAGCAAGTCACCACGCATCCGGTAGTGCTGTACATGAAAGGCAATCCGCAGTTTCCGCAGTGCGGGTTTTCCGCCAACGCGGTGCGCATACTCAATACGCTGGGCGTGAAAGAATTATTCACTGTGGATGTGTTGCAAGACGCCGACATCCGTCAGGGCATCAAGGAATACGCCAATTGGCCGACCATCCCGCAGCTTTACATCAAGGGCGAATTCGTCGGCGGTTCTGACATCATGACTGAGATGTATCAGAACGGGGAACTCAAACAGTTGCTATAATCAGCCTGCGTGTGTTGTTGGGGCTGTGTCAACTTTGCACTCAATTTATTGAGTAGCAAATTGCCTAACTTTGTTATTAGCCCCTTACAACCACGGCGGTGACGACTTGCTCAGCCTCCGGCTGGTTGCAAGTCGCCTGCAAAGCTACCCCTTGCGAGTGTACTTGGCTGGCGTTGACTGGCGACTTACTTGGCGTTAACCAATGACTTAGTTGGCGTAGTTTGCCAACTTAGTCAGATGGCTATGCAAAGCTGTTTGCTGGGTTAGTCAGATGGCTAGCAGTTATATCAGTTGTTATATCAGTTGTTTCATCAGACGGGAAGGCTGAAAGATATTCGCATTTCGGCTGATCGATTAACGAACTGCAGAATTCTTCATTCCATCTGGAATACCGTCTTAATCTTGCCCATGCAACAAGGAAGGAACGATAGCTGCAATGAAATTGTGAACGGCTCTCGTGAGGCTGGCGCGCGCACCTCTTCCAGCGCTAGCACCTGCACACACTTCAATGTGCAATAAAAATTACTGCAACCCGGCAACGCTGATGTGGTTAAATATCAGCCACGCTGTTCGGTGTAGTGTGCTCTCTGTGCTACAGTTACGTTTGCATCGCGGAACAGCAGATCCTTCGTTCGCGGCGGAGATGCAAAGCCAAGGTTGGAACGATGGGGAGGTGATGCGTTTTGAAACTGGATCAGTGATCAGCCAATGACAAAAATACAGCAAGAACAAGACCTCGAAGCAGCACCACAACCACAACCCATGGAAGCGGCCGACCTGCTGGTCGCTTATCTGGAACAAATCGGTGTCGAGTATGTATTCGGTGTGCCCGGCGCCGCCATCGAGCCGCTGTACAACGCGCTCGCGCGAAGTGCCCGGCGCGGCGGGCCGCGCCCGATAGTAGCGCGCCATGAAACAGGGGCCGCTTTCATGGCCGATGGCTACGCTCGTGAAACGGGCAAAATCGGTGTGTGCTGTGCCACTTCCGGCCCGGGTGCCACCAATCTCATCACCGGCGTAGCCTGCGCTTATGAAAACGAAATTCCGCTACTGGTCATCACCGGCCAGCCCTCGCTGCTTATGATGGGCCGGGGGTCGTTGCAGGAATCATCCGGCGCCGGCATTGACACAGTCGCCATGTTTCGCACCTGCACACGCTACAGCGCGCTGATATCCCATCCTGATCAACTGGAAAGACAACTGACCAATGCACTGCTGAGCGCGTACCAGCCGACACCCGGTCCGGTTCACCTCAGCATTCCGATGGACGTGCATCGCTCGCTGTTAAAGTGCGGGCCGTCCTACAATTTGGCGCATCTGCTACAGCCGCTGTCTGCTGTTGATGACGCGGCGGTTCGGGAATTACAGGCGCAATTGGCGCAGGCGCAACGGGTGGTGGTACTGATCGGCAGCGGCTGCGGAGAGGCCATTGACCTCATCATCGAGTTGGTGGAGAGGATGGGTGCGGTTTTCGTCGTCACACCCGACGCCAAGGGATTTATCAGCCCGCGCCACCCTTTGTACCGTGGCGTGTTCGGGTTCGCCGGCCACCGGTCCGCCGTTGCGGCGATGGAGAATAAGAGTGTGGACCTGATTCTGGTAGTCGGCTCCAATCTGAGTGAATGGACCAGCAACGGCTGGAGTGAAGCGGTGTTGAACAACCGGCTGGTGCATATTGATTCCTGCGAGGCGCACCTGGCGCGCTCGCCGATGGCGCGTCTGCATGTACGCGGTGGTATCCGCCCGGTGTTCGAGCGGCTGTTGCGAACGTTGCGCAGGGATGGTACGAAAGAGATTTCGGTTGGTGAAAAGCTAAGATTCAAAAAAATCTCGGTTGACGATCCGTTCAAGCCTGCGTCCGTCGAAGCACCCATCAAACCGCAGTACCTGATGCGCGAACTCGGCTGGCGCAGTCCGCCCGATACGCGCTTCCTGACTGATACCGGCAACAGTACGATCTGGGCGATCCACCATCTGGGTATGCATGACCACCGGCCCAGCAAAGGGGGCTGGATGCGCGTCACGATGAATTTCGCTCCCATGGGCTGGGCCATCGGCGGCGCGGTAGGTACCGCACTGGCCAACCGCGCTGTGCCGGTAGTCTGCATCACCGGGGACGGCAGCCTGCTGATGAACGGCCAGGAAATGACCGTGGCGCTGACCGAGAAGCTCACCGTGCTATTCGTGATCCTCAACGACGCGGCACTGGGCATGGTGAAGCACGGCCAGCGCCTGGCCGGTGCGGAGCAGATCGGCTTCGAACTGCCGACAGTAGATTTCAGGCTACTGGCCGAATCCATGGGCATCCCGGGTCATGTGATTCATACCGCGCAGGACTTCGAAAATTTGGATCTGGACGCGATCCTGAGCAATCCGGGCCCGACCGTCCTTGACGTGCGCGTTGACAGGGAGGAAGCCCCGCCCATGGAACTGCGGCTCAGAACTCTGGGTAGGTGAGATAAGCATGGAAACCATCCGCACCCGCATCTGGCAGGAAGAAGCCGAGCCCGACAATGCGTTCGCGGCACTGTCCTGTCATTGCCATGGCTACGATGTTTACGGCGACCTGCTGATCAATGCAAGCTGGATCGAGTACTTGTTCCTGCTGTTTCGCGGCGAGGCGCCGTCACCGCAGCAGGCCAGACTGCTGGAGGGTTTGGCCATGGCACTGGCCAACCCGGGGCCGCGCGATGCGGCGGTGCACGCCGCAATGTGCGGCGGAGTCGGCGGCTCCACTTCGGCATCCTGTTTGATGGCCGCGCTGGCGGTGGGCGCGGGCGCATCCGGCGGTGCGCGGGAAGTGTTCATTGCCATGGAAGACTGGCTAGCACGCGGCACTGATCTGACGCTGTGGCAAACTGGTCTGGCGGTAAAGCCGATTGATGATCCTGCCGATGTCTGGCCAGCGCCCGGCCATCCTGCAGGCTTCGATCCGCACGGTGTGCGCTGCACCGCGCCGGTTCTACAAACGCTGACACATCTCTCAAGCATGGATTGTGGGACGTCTCTCGCCTGGCTACAGTTGAACCGGTTACCTCTGGAATCCGCCACCCGGCTACCGCTGGCGATGTCCGGCGTGGCGGCGGCGGCGTTGCACGATCTTGGATTCACACCGGCGCAGGGAGAAATGCTGCACCTGTTGCTGCGGCTGCCGGGCGCTGCGGTGCATGCGCTGGAGCAAAAGGATTACGGTTACAAAAAATTCCCGTTTTTCAGTGTCGAACTGGAAAATGACCCCGGTCCTGCACAAGATATATTGGCTCATGCAGAGGACGTGGCATGAAAGGACCTGAACTGCTGGAACAGCATGTCGGTCGGCTCGTCACCAGTGCCGGCGCATTTTTCCCAGGCGAACGCGCCGTGTTCCGCGGCCACGACTTGCACGCATCGCTCAAGGACTTGGACTGGCTGGAACTTTATTTGTTCGGCATCACCGGCCGCCGCTACACACTGCAGCAGATGAAGGTGCTGCATGCTCTGTGGACTTATACCAGTTACCCCGACGCGCGCCTGTGGAATAACCGTGTGGCGGCGCTGGCGGGCACGGCGCGCAGCACCGGTAACCTCGGCATCGCCGCCGCGCTGGCTGTTTCCGAGGCGCAGATTTACGGCTGGGGCGCGGCTCTGCGTGCCAGCGAGTTCCTGACCCGCGCCAGAATCCGTGTGGATGCTGGCGAAGACCTGAAGGAACTGGTGCGCGCAGAGCTGGAAAGCGAGCGGGGCATCGCCGGCTACGGGCGGCCGATCGTCTCGGCGGACGAGCGCATCGCGCCGATGATGGCGCTGGTGCGCGAGCAGGGGCTGGACGGCGGCGAGCATCTTAAGCTCGCGTTCGAGGTGGAAAAAATTCTGCTCGCCGGACGCTGGCGATTGCATATGAATTATGCGGCGCTGGCGGCGGCGCTGGCGGCTGATTTCGGCATGTCGCCGCGCGAGTATTATTTCTTTGGTATTCCGGCTTTTCTCGCCGGCATGCCGCCGTGCTATCTGGACGCGGCAGAAAAATCTGAAGGGCTGTTGTTTCCGCTGCCTTGCCGCATTATGCTGTATGAAGGTGTCTCAAGCCGCCGTTGGAAACCATTAGAAAAATCTGACCTTGCCGATGGTTAACTGCTCTTGATGTATGGGTGGGCTACAATGTATCGAGAATGATATACGCAAATTGAAAGGGGTTTGCAATGAAACGATTTATTGAGTTGTTGCCTGCCATGTTGCTGGCATTGATTAGCACTGTACCTGTTCATGCAGCTCCACAGTCCGACAAAGTGGATCTGGCACAAGCCGAGGAAGAAGAATTGGCGATGGCCTATGGCGACAAGTCCTTCGTCACCATCGCCAGCGGCACCCGGCAACCCATTGCGCGGGCGCCGTCGGTCGCCACCGTGGTCACCGCGGAAGACATCGCAGCCATAGGCGCGGCGGACCTGGACGAAGTGCTGGAAACTGTGCCGGGCCTGCACGTGGCACGTTCTCCTTTAGGCTATGACCCGATCTATATCATCCGTGGCATCTCCACCCAGTACAATCCGCAGGTGTTGATGCTGATCAACGGCATACCCATCACCGGCGTGACTTTCGGCGACCGTTCCATAGTCTGGGGGGGTATGCCAGTAGGGAATATCGCGCGCATCGAGGTGATACGCGGCCCTGGTTCCGCATTGTATGGAGCGGACGCTTTCTCCGGCGTGATCAACATCATCACCAAGACTTCCGCAGACGTAGACGGCACCCAGCTCGGTTTGAGCGCCGGTTCGTTCAACAGCCGCGATGCATGGGTGCAGCATGGCGGCACATGGGGCGGATTTGATGTTGCCGGCTATTTGCGGGCGGGCCATACCGATGGCCAGCGGCAGATCATCTCTGCAGATGCTCAGAGCTCTATTGACAAAAATCCCAGCTTTCTTACCTCTGCAAGCCTGGCGCCCGGGCCGGTCAACCTCGGCGTCAATGCGATCGACGGCCGTATTGACTTGTCGCGTGACAAATGGCGGCTGCGCGCCGGCTATCAGCAGCGTTCCAATGTAGGTACCGGCGCCGGTATCGCTTCGGCGCTGGATCCTGCCGGCAGCAATTATGGCGAACGTGTCAACACCGATCTTACCTATCAAGATTCGAACTTTATACCTGATCTGGACGTGACCGCCCAAGCAAGCTATCTGTACATCACCGAGCAATCCAATCTGACGCTTTATCCGCCAGGCTCTAATCCATTTTATCCTTATACTTTGAATCCGGTTACGTTTCCCAACGGCGTGATCGGTAATCCCGACAAGTGGGAGCGTCACTTGCGCCTCAACATGTCGGCTGTTTATAACGGCTTGCAAAGCCACAAGCTGCGCTTCGGCACCGGCACTCAGGACGATGACCTGTATCGCACAGAGGAAACCAATAATTACTCTACTCTAAATCCGGGACCGGTGATCGAAGTGACTCCTTTCCTGCTCCCGCACAGCCGCCGCGTGAACTATGTTTACGCGCAAGACGAATGGGCTTTCACCAAGGACTGGTATCTGACCGCCGGTGTGCGCCATGACCAGTATTCCGATTTCGGCGGTACCACCAATCCGCGCCTGGCATTGGTATGGGAAACGGCTTATAACCTCACCAGCAAGCTGCTCTATGGCCGTGCTTTCCGTCCGCCGTCATTCTCCGAACTATACAACACTACTAATCCGGTTCTGATAGGCAATCCCAATCTCAAGCCCGAAACCAACCAATCCACGGAACTGGCTTTCGTCTGGCAGGCGACCACCAACTTGCAGGCGAACCTGAACCTGTTCCACTACCTGTGGAAAGATATCCTGCGCCCGGATTCCAGCAATATTATGCAAAATGCCGGCAACCAGCACGGCGACGGCTTTGAAACCGAACTGGTCTGGGATGCGAGCGCCAGCCTGCGGTTGTCCGGCAATTATGCGCAGCAACACTCTATCGATGAGGCTACCAACCAGGATGCAGGCAACGCACCCCGGCACCACGTCTATGCTCGCGCGGACTGGCGCTTCGTGCCCCGCTGGACTCTGGACACGCAACTCAACTATGTTGCCGACCGCAAGCGTACGCCAGGCGACACCCGTCCCGACATCGCCGATTACCACACCGTGGACCTCACGCTGCGCAGCCAGAATCGCAGTGGCGACTGGGGTATTTCGTTCAAGGTGCTCAACCTGTTCAATGCCGACGCGCGCGAGCCCAGCCCGTTCGGGACGCCATTCGTGCCGATTCCCTATGACTTGCCGCTGGCCGGACGAGCATGGCGCGTTGAGCTGAGCCACCAACTCTGATGGCTAACGCCCCGATATTTTCGCCGGGCATGCCCGTTTTCACCGGTCACGCCGAATTCAAATGCCGGCTCGTCGCGCCGTTGCTGGGCGTCGTGCTGCTGTTCTTCACAGCGTTGGTCGTTACATCACCAGCATGGGCAGAGGGGGAAGTTATGATTGCAGTGATTTATCCCGACATCGGTGAGCCTTATCGGGAGATATTCGCGAAAATAATCGAGGGCATCGAGGACAAGGTCGGTAGCCGGGTAGCGAATTATCCGCTGCGCTCTGACACGGATATCGGTGTGCTGAAAGCCAGTCTGCTTCGCCAGAATACCAAGGTAGTGATCGCCCTTGGCCGGCAGGGCATGAAGACCGCAACGGCGCTGAACAACGATATCGGGGTGGTGGTGGGCGGCGTGTTGACAGTGCCGGAAAACGAGGCGCGCGGACAACCGGTGATCAGCCTGTCGCCGGATCCTGCGCTGTTGTTCGCCCGCATGAAGGCGCTGATGCCGGCGGCGAAGCGTGTGTTCGTCGTCTACGATCCCGGTTTCAACGGCTGGCTGATAAAATTGGCCAAAGAAGCCGCTCGTGTCCAGGGGCTGGAGTTGGTGGCGTACGAGGCGCAGGATCTGCGCAGTGCGGTACGGTTCTATCAGGAAATTTTTTCTGCGGCTGAGGGACACAGCGATGTCTTATGGTTGCCGCAGGATTCCACCACGGTGGAGGAAAGCTCAATACTGCCTCTGGTGCTGCAGGAATCATGGAATCAAGGCATCGCCGTTTTTTCCAGCAATTCCGGCCACGTCCGGCGTGGTGTACTATTTTCGCTTTATCCTGACAACGTGGCGCTGGGGAGGAGTCTTGCCGGTTTGGCTCAAGGCATTTTGATCTCGGGTGAAAATGGAAGGCGTGGCATGATGCCATTGCGCGACGTGCAAAGTGCTGTCAACCTGCGCACTGCCAAGCACTTGGGGCTCAATCCAGGCCGTCAGCAGGGTTTCGACACGACATTCCCCGAACAATAAACGTACTCACCCATGAAGAAGATTCTCAACGAATTTCTCCAAAAGTTCACTTTTGAGCGCCAGCTTGGCATTATGGTTACGCTCGGTGTTCTGTTTCTGGCGTTGTTTTCCTCTCTGGTGGGATCGTGGCAGAGTAACGAGCGGGTACGCCTTAACCTTCTTGAGCAGGGTCAGCGCATCACTGAGAATCTGGCCCATCAGAGCGCCTTGGCGCTGATTTACGCCTCGGCTGATAACGCCGCTGAGGCAGCGAACGCGACCATGGCTTTCCCAGGCGTGGTCAGTTTGGAAATACGCGATGTCAACCAGCGCACATTGTTGACACGCGGCAGCGCCGACCCCGCCGAATTTCCCACTGTAGACGAGCGAGCCAATTGGGTGCAGGCCGCAGCCGTTCTCGATTCGGAAAGCCGGAATGCATGGCGTTTTGCTGCGCCGGTGTATACACAGCCTTCTGCCGATTCGCCATTCGATGTGCAAACAGCCGCACCCCAGTTACTCGGCCATGTTTCGGTGGTGATGAGCAAGGCGGCGCTTTCTCAGACGACTACCGACATTTTTGTCGCCAACATGGTCACGTCGTTTTCCTTCGCGCTGCTGTTCCTGTTCCTGATCCGCTTCCTGACCAACCGCATGACGCGGCCACTTAACCAGTTGTCGGCAAGCATGGGGCGTGCCAAGGCAGGCGAATCGGAGGTGCGAGCCGTGCTCACCGGACCGAAGGACATCGCCGATATGGCTTATGCCTTTAATAGCATGATGGTGGTGCTGGAAGAGCGCGAGGCAGCTTTGAGTGTTGCCGCCATTGCCTTTGAGATTGAGGAAGGCATGATCGTAACTGATCAGGATGAGGTGATTATTCGAGTCAACCGTGTTTTCACGAAACTGACCGGCTACAGTGCCGAAGAAGCTATCGGCAAAAACCTGAGCATGCTCAAGTCTGATCACCATGATGCGGAGTTCTACCCACGTATGCGGGAAATCCTGTATCGCGACAATTACTGGCAAGGGGAAATCTGGAACCGCCGCAAGAACGAAGAAATTTATCCGGAATGGTTGACCATTACCGCCGTTGTCGGCAAAGATGGCAAAATCACGAATTATATTTGTGCGTTTTTTGACATCACCGAACGCAAGCAAGCTGAAGATAAAATTCACAATCTTGCCTTTTATGACCCACTCTGCCAATTGCCCAACCGGCGGCTGCTGTTTGACCGTCTCCATCAGGCGGTCACAACCAGCGCACGCAACCAGACCTGCGCCGGACTCCTGTTCATTGATCTCGATAATTTCAAAACATTGAACGACACCAGAGGACACGACATCGGCGACCTGCTATTGATCGAGGTGGGCCAGCGCCTGCGAACCTGCATACGTGAGATCGACACTTTAGCGCGTTTGGGCGGAGATGAATTCGTGGTGTTATTGGAGGGGTTAAGCGAAGACAGAACGCAGGCTGCCGTGCAGGCGAGGGGGGTGGGAGAAAAAATGCTCAAGGCCATTAACCAGCCTTACATGCTCAAAGATATCGAGCATTACAGTTCGGCTAGTATAGGCATCTCCTTGTTTGCCAATTACAGACAAAATCTCGACGATTTGCTCAAACAGGCTGACACAGCCATGTACGCAGCAAAGAAATCCGGGCGCAACACCTTGCGCTTCTTTGATCCCGCAATGCAGGAAGCGCTGGAAATTCACAGCCAACTCGAAGCTGGAATGCGGAAGGCATTGCCAAAACACGAATTCAGGCTTTACTACCAGGTGCAGGTTGATAGCAAGCAACGCCCCATTGGTGCAGAGGCACTAATCCGCTGGGAACATCCGGAGCAAGGTATGATCAGCCCCGCCAAATTCATTCCTGTTGCGGAAGACACCGGGCTGATTCTGCCTCTCGGCCAGTGGGTGTTACAGACAGCCTGCGCACAACTTAAAGAATGGGAAAGCAATCCACTCACTCGCGAATTGTCGCTTGCTGTCAACGTCAGTGCGAGGCAGTTCCGTCAACCGGGTTTCGTTAAACAAGTGAGAGAAATGATCGAGCAAACCCTTATCAATCCATCGCGTCTCAAACTTGAATTGACCGAGAGCACGGTGCTCGAAAATGTTGTCGATACCATTGCCAAGATGCATGCATTGAAACTGATTGGTGTGCGCTTCTCCATGGATGATTTTGGTACGGGTTATTCATCGCTGGCATATCTGACACAATTGCCACTCGACCAATTGAAGATTGACCAGTCGTTCGTGCGCAACATCGGCACAAAATCTACTGATTCGATGATTGTTCAAACTATTATCGGCATGGCCAATAATCTGGGCATCGAAGTGATTGCCGAAGGGGTGGAAACCCATGCTCAACGTGATTTCCTCTGGGGGGCAGGATGCAGGCTCTATCAGGGGTATCTGTTCGGCAGACCTGTGCCAATGGAGGAATTTACTGCCTTACTAACAAAGCCAGAGCTTACAGACGTTTCGGATCACATCGGGCACAGCAGCGGGGGTGAATGAGTGCGGTTGATCGGATTTTTCAGCAGGCCTTAAGTGGCCTTTGTGCCGATACTTATGAATCTGCTACATCAACACAGTACGGCGTTTTAGAAGAAAGTGACGCCATGGAATTGGAGTTATTCCGTGAGACTGGCACGTGCCCGCGCGATCGCCGCAGCGACTTGCTGCGGCGCAGTGCCGCCGGTATGGTTGCGGCTGGCAAGGGATCCCTCCAGCGTAAGCACCTGATACACATCCTCTCCGATGAGAGCGGAGAAATGCTGCAATTCGGCAAGGCTGATGGCACTTAAATCGCAGCTGCGTTGTTCGGCGAAGCGCACCGCGACAGCCACGGTTTCATGGGCATCGCGGAACGGCACGCCTTTTTTCACCAGATAATCGGCTAGATCGGTGGCGGTGGCGTGGCCCTGCAAAGCCGCGCTGCGCATGGCTTCCGGCTTGACCTGGATGCCGGTAATCATGTCGGCGTAGACACGCAGGGTTTGCGTCAGCGTTTCCACGGTGTCGAACAGCGGCTCCTTGTCTTCCTGATTGTCCTTGTTGTAAGCCAGAGGCTGGCCCTTCATCAGCGTGAGCAACGCGACCAGATGACCGTTCACGCGCCCGGTCTTGCCACGCACCAGTTCCGGCACATCGGGATTCTTCTTCTGCGGCATGATGGAAGAGCCGGTGCAGAAGCGATCGGCGATATCGATAAAGCCGAAACGCGGGTTCATCCACAGAATCAGTTCTTCGGAAAAGCGCGACAGATGCGTCATGATCAGCGCGGCGCAAGCGGTGAATTCGATGGCGAAGTCGCGATCCGAAACCGCATCCAGCGAGTTCTCGCACACGCCGTCAAAGCCCAGTAACTCTGCGACCATTTCGCGCTTGATCGGATAGCCGGTTCCGGCCAATGCTGCCGCGCCCAACGGCAAGCGGTTCACGCGCTTGCGGCAATCCCGCAGACGTTCCGCATCGCGCTTGAGCATTTCGAAATAGGCCATCAGGTGATGCGCAAAGCTGACCGGTTGGGCGACTTGCAAATGGGTGAAGCCGGGCATGATGGTGTTCGTGTGCTGCGAGGCCAAGTCGAGCAGCGCGCTTTGCAACGCCTTGATTAGTCCGAGCAGGTCATCTATCGCATGGCGCAAATACAGCCGTATATCGGTCGCCACCTGGTCGTTGCGCGAACGTCCGGTGTGCAAGCGTTTCCCGGCATCGCCGACCAATGTGGTAAGCCGCTTTTCGATGTTGAGGTGCACGTCCTCCATATCCAGCGACCAGACGAATTCGCCGCTGATGATTTCGTTTTCGATTTGCGCGAGGCCTCGCTTGATGTCATTCAGGTCATGTGTGGCGATGATGCCGCAAGCTGCCAGCATTTGCGCGTGCGCCAGCGAGCCTTGAATATCAAACATGGCCAGCTTGTGATCGAAGCCCACCGATGCGGTGTAGCGCTTCACCAATTCCGCCACCGGTTCAGCGAATCGTCCCGACCAGGTATCTTTATCTTGCATTGCTGCCCCCACTTGTCCCAGAATAAAGGTAACCTCCAAAGCGTGAAACCCGAGGTCTACACCATGAATAAGGCGCGCAGTATAAAACAAAATGCCCGGCCCGATGGGTTGCCGAACTTTCGCAACGTCGGCACCCTGCTGCGCATTCTGCTGATCAGCAACGGTCTGGCATTGTTGCAGGCAATCCTGCTGGCGAGCGCATGGACGGACGTGGCGCAGCGCATGATGCAGATCGCCACGCTGCTCACACCGGTTCTGCTCACCAGTTTGCTGCTGCTATGGGTGGCACAACCGTGGCTAAACCGGCTGTCCTACCGGCGCGGCGTGCTGGCGGTGACCGCATTGGTGGTCGTGTTGACGCTGTCCATTTATTACTTCGGCGGAGAGATATATCGTCCGCTGGATGGAGGTGACAGCTATTTCAATATGGTGCGATATGGGCTGCTCAGCGTGATTGAGTGCGGCATTTTGCTGCAGTATTTCCGGCTGCGTTCCAAGGTGTTGTCGCGTGCTTTGAATGATGCTCGTTTGCAGGTATTGCGCGCGCGCATCCGGCCGCACTTTTTATTTAATACCATTAATGCCGTGCTTGGCATTGTGCGCGCCCAACCCAAGCAAGCCGAAACTGCGCTGGAAGACATGGCAGACTTGTTTCGCATGGCGATGTCGGATGCGCAGGACCTCGTGCCGCTGGGCCGGGAAATTCAGTTGAGCAAACAATATGTGGCCCTGGAGCAATTGCGTATGGGCGAACGGCTGCGCGTGGATTGGCAAATTCAGGACGTGCCTGATGACGTGCTGATTCCGCCGCTGTTGTTGCAACCGTTGTTGGAGAATGCCGTTTATCATGGTATCGAGCCATTGTCGCAAGGCGGCAGCATCCATATCGTGCTGCGTCGCAGCGGCGATGAATTGCATCTCAAGGTGGAGAATCCCTGCCCGGTGCGCGCTGATGCACCAAAGGCCCCGCAGGGGTTCTTGCACTCGGAGGGTGCAGGCAATTCTCTAAGCTCTTACGTGCTTGAGAAATTGTCACCACCGCATCGCGGCAACAGGGTCGCATTGCGCAACATCCGCGAACGACTGGACTTGCTGTTCGATGTCGAGGCGCGCTATCAGGTCGAAAGCGGCAAAGACTTTTATCGTGTGGAAATCATTTTCCCTTATGTGTCCGGTGTAAAGGAGCGAACATCATGAATGACATCGAATTGGCCCTGCGCGTTTTCATCGTGGATGACGAGCCCCCGGCACGCAATCGGCTGCGCGATTTGTTGAATGATTGCAGCGAACAGTTGGCACTGGATGTGGTGGGCGAAGCGGGCAATGGCCAAGAAGCATTGGACAAGCTCACGGAAATCCCTGCCGATGTGGTGTTGCTGGACATCCGCATGCCGCAAATGGACGGTATCGAACTCGCACAACATCTGAACAAACTGCCCAAGCCGCCGGTGGTCATTTTTACCACCGCTTACGATGCATACGCGATCAAAGCATTCGATCTGCACGCGATCGATTATTTGCTAAAGCCGATACGTTTGGGGCGTTTGTTCGAGGCACTGAATCGCGCGCGTGTAGCGGTGCCGGTGCAAACCGAAGTGTTGCGCGACTTGTTGCCTGAACCGCGCAAAAATTTATCCATCCACGAGCGCGGCAAGATTCACCTGATACCCATCGAGCAAGTGCTGTATCTGCGCGCCGAGTTGAAATACATCACGGTGCGCACCGCCGAACGCGAATATCTTCTCGAGGAATCGCTCACTGAATTGGAAAAAGAATTCGCCGCACGTTTCGTGCGCATCCACCGCAACAGCCTGATCGCAAAAGATGCGATTGCGGGCTTTGAAAAGGGCGGCGACGAAGGTGAAAGCGGATGGATGGTGAAGCTGAAAGGCTTGGACGAGCTGCTTGCAATCAGCCGCCGTCAGCAGCATATCGTCAAGGAGTTCAGTTGAGCCGAATCATGGCGGGAAAAAAACAGCAGTCTGCTTCTTGCATCTTTTCATCAGGTTTTTATTAGCTTTCAGGAGCACCGTCGCATAACGGACTGCCAGGCAAGCAGTTTTTGCCCATACGGTATTCCTGCATTAGCCGGGCTCGTTGATGGCAGCCGCTGATATTGCAGCGAGGTCGATTTGAGCGAAGGCTGGACATACTTTAAAAAACACTGCTCAGCTTTGGCTCCATTAAAGAATACATGCGTGATATTTGGATGCCGCAAGAAGAAAGACTTGAAATCGTTTGGGACTGCGGAGTCCACCTCAATGTGAGAATCGAGACTGCTGTTGCGGACGCATGACCCAAGTACGTCCCATAACGCGATTCCGGAAGATCGTAGAATTTTGAGCCGGTCTTCGTAGGGAATATCAGGATGAGCACCGACGAGTTCGCCCATGAGAGTCCAGAAAACGTTTCGCGGATGGGCATAGTACTCGCCCGCTGCAAGAGAGGCCTTCCCGGGCATACTCCCCAGAACAAGCACTATTGCGGCAGTGTCCTCAATCGGGGCGAAACAGTGAACGCGCGGCATACGGAATGAAGGTGCGGATAACTGGTTATGAATGTCCGACACAATGATCTTTTTCACGCCAGGTGAAATTGACCCCGGGGTTTGATGGCTCTCCATATCCCGCGCGGGCTTCACTGGGTGGAGCTTTTTCGTTGAGCCTTGGTTGTCTTGGCCTTGGCGGCTTTCGCTGCGACCAGTGATTTATTTTGTTCCTCTAATTGCGCGATTTGATCGTTCAGGATTTTAAGCTGCGCATCTTTTCCGGAGATCTGTGCGTCCTTTTCAGCGAGTTGCGCATTGGCCTCTTTCAGGCGCTTCTCCATAACTTTACTTTGGTCATTCACAGCCCCGATTGACTGTTTGGACTTCTGCTGTCCTTGCACGATCTCTCCGGCGACCTGCGCAATCTCTTCGGCCTGTTTCTCTATGGGCTGATCGCGCGGGTCTTTGTGACCCAATGCGGTGGAAATATCGAGTAAGCGCTTTTCTTCCTCCAGCACGATAGGTTCTACGGATTCTTTGAATTTATTTTGCAAAGCCAGCACACGCTCGCTCACATAGCGCGCATGGCGTGCCGCAAACAATGCGTCGGCTCCGGCGCGTTGCACCAACGCCTCATCATGCGGGGCTTGGACGATCCGATTCCCGGCATCCAGGTAAACACGCAGTGCCTCGGCCAAAGTGGCGGGCGCCTGTTTCTCGCCATCCTTGCTCTTTGTGTCTTCGTTGATCACTTCGCTTTCATGCAGCGCGGTGTATTGAATAGTCTTGACGTCCAAAGCCTGCATCATTTTGATCAGCTCGATCTTGTCTTTGTCGAGATTATCCGCCTTCTCGAGTTCTACTTTTTTAATCAGGCTTGAAAGTTCGCTGACGGATTTTTCATATTCTTTGGGGTAAACCTTGACGACGTTATCTTTATCCAGTTGGTTTTTCAGCGCGAGTTCATTGACCAAACGACTCTGCACGATTGCCATAATGGTTTGGCCTTTATCGAGGATGGCATCAGCCTTGGCGATGTGGCTGATCAACTCGTCCTTTGGTTTTTTGTCCGATGATTTCTGAGCGTCGCTCAAAATCTCGGATGCTCCGCGAAAATAATCGGGTGCAAGAAACGGCATGTTGGCATTCTTCGCCTCGTTAATGCGCTTTTCAAGCGCGGCAATGGCGTCAGCCGCTGAGAGAGTGCCATACTTGGCTAATTGCTCATCAGAAACCTTAATGGTTTTGCCCACGTTGGCCGCGCAGCCCGCCAGTAGCAAACTGAGCAAACCGCCGAAAATAAATACCCAAGCATGATGTTTTTGCGCGTGCATAGTGCTGCTCCTATTAAAAGTGTCTGCTATCAAATTGTTCGTAATGGGAGGTAAACAACGATTTCTGCTTGCCCATGAAAAATCGGGTCAGACCACCCATATGCACCAAACCAAAACTGTCCGGCAGTTTCCCTACAAAGAGTGGTAGTGTCAATACGCCAAATGTTATCCGCTGTTGCGCAACCCGGTTGCAATGCCGTTGATGGTGAGATGAATGGCGCGCTTCACCAGTACGTCATTGTCTCCGGCGCGATGGCGTTGCAGCAGCGCAACCTGCAAATGGTTGAGCGGATCAATGTAGGGTGTGCGGGTCAGCAGGCTGCGCGCAAATGCCGGGTTGTCCTGCAACAGCGTGGTGTTACCGGTTACCGCGAACAGCATTTCCACGGTGCTTTCCCATTCGTTGTTGATCGCGCCGAAAATTCGCTCGCGCATTGCGACGTCATCCACCAGCTCGGCATAGCTCGAGGCGATGCCCATGTCGGTTTTGGAAAGCACCATATCCATATTGGACATCAAGCCGCGGAAGAATGCCCAGTTCTTGTACATCGCTTGAAGTTGAGCCAAACCGGTATCGCCCTCGCGAGCGATGAATCGCTTTACCGCACTGCCGAAGCCGAACCAGCCCGGCAACAGCGTGCGGTTCAAGCCCCAGCTGAACACCCAGGGAATCGCGCGCAAATCCTCGATGCGGTCGGATGCCTTGCGCGCCGAAGGGCGGCTGCCGATGTTGAGTTCGGCGATTTCGCGTATCGGTGTGGCGGAGAAAAAATATTCGGTGAAGCCGGGAGTTTCATATACCAGCTTGCGGTAGGCGGTGAAGGCATCGCGGCTTAATGCTTCCATGATGCGATGGTATTCCGGCATGGTGCTGTCCGCGCCGTGATGATGCAGCAGTGTGGCTTCCATGGTGGCGGCGATCAGTGTCTCCAGGTTGCGCCGGCCAATCTCGGGATTGGAGTATTTGCTGGAAATGACTTCGCCTTGTTCGGTGATGCGGATTTGTCCATTCACGCTGCCCGGCGGTTGCGCCAGGATCGCGTCGTAGCTGGGGCCGCCGCCGCGCCCGACGGTGCCGCCGCGGCCGTGGAACAGGCGCATCTCGATGCCGTGTTTGGCGAACACTTTCACCAGCTCGACCTCGGCTTTGTACAGTTCCCAATTGGCGGTGAGATAGCCGCCGTCCTTGTTGCTGTCGGAATAGCCGAGCATCACTTCCTGCGTATTGCCGCGACTGCTCAGCAGTTTGCGGTAGTAGGGGATCGAGAACAACTCGCCCATGATCGTCCCGCAACCGCGCAGGTCTTCGATGGTCTCGAACAAAGGGATGATGTTGACGTGCAGCACAGGATTTTTGCCACTTTCAAGCAGGCCTACCTGTTGCAGCATCAGGGCGAGCTCCAGCATGTCGCTGACGGCATCAGTCTTGGAGATGATGTGGTTGGGCAGTGCGGCGCGGCCAAAGCGCTGATGAATTTCCGCAGCGGCTTGCATGATGCGCAACTCGCTTTGCGCCAAGTCGGAGTATTGCCCAAGGCTATCAGATGATAAAGCGTCGCTCAGTAACGGTTTGCCAGCTTGCAATGCGGCCAGCAATACTTCGCGGCGCGCGGCTTCGTCCAAGTCTTTATAGTGGGCTTGGCCGCTGTTATGGGAGAAAAGCTCTGTTACAGTTTGTTCGTGGATCGCGCTGTGCTGGCGCATGTCCAGCGGGGCAAGATGAAAACCGAATACTTCCACGGCGCGGCGCAAATAGGCGAGACGTCCGCGTGCCAGATACACCGCCCCATGCTTGAATAGCGAGTCGATCAGCACATCCATATCGTTGATGAAATCTTGCGGTGTGGCATAAGGCTGCGCATGTTTGTCCACCGGCGGCAGATGCGAAATTTTGTGACCCAGTTGTTGGGCGGTGGCCATCAGGCGCGAATAAATCAGAATCAGCGCGCGGCGATAAGGTTCATCAGCGCGACCGGCGGACTTATCCGGCGATTCATCGGAAAGCTTGCGCAACTCATCGCTGACCTCCACCAAACGATCGGTCAGGCTCAGGCGGGTGCCCAGCAGGTGCGTCTCACCCAAGTAATGCTCAAAGGCTAGCGATGAATGCTGCTGCACCGCGTCCAGCATCACATCGTGGGTGACGAAGGGGTTGCCGTCGCGATCGCCGCCGATCCAACTGCCCACGCGCAACAACGGCGGAATGCGGATGTTCTTGTCGAAGCGCGCTTCCAGTTGCTTTTCCATGTTGGCGTAAATCTTGGGGATTTCGCTGAGGAAGGTGTAGCGGTAGAACTCCAGGCCGTTCTTGATCTCGTCACGCACGGTTAACTTGGTGGTGCGCAACATGCGTGTTTGCCACAAAATCAGTACGAAGCGATGCAGGGTCTCCTCGTTGTCGGCCAGATCATCCGGCGTCATGTCCACGCGATCACGATCGGACAGCAGGCGCGAAATGATCAACTGGCAATCGAGGATGCTTTTGCGCTGCACTTCGGTGGGATGCGCGGTCAATACCGGTGAGATCAGCGCGCTGTTCAAAAATGATTGCAGCGTTTCCTTGCTGATGTGTTTCTCCCCGATGCGCTCCAGTGCCAGCAGCAGGCTGCCGTCTTTTGGCGCGGTTCCCGCTTTGAGGTGGGCACGATGACGGCGGTTGTGATGCAGGTCTTCGGCGATGTTGGACAGCTGCGAAAAGTAGCTGAAGGCGCGCACCACCACCAGCGTTTCACTGGGCGACAGCGCGTCCAGCGTTTGCTCGAGTTGCACGCGGTCGCGGTCGTCCTGCGTCTTGCGGAAACGTACCGCGGCGCGGCGCACGTTCTCGATCAACTGGTAGGATGCTTCGCCCTCTTGTTCGCGCAGCGTGTCGCCGAGAATGCGACCAAGCAGGCGCACATCATCGCGCAGCGGCAAATCCTTGCTGGAAATATCGGTAGGGGCGGCAATCAAATTCATCACGTTTTCGGAACAAAAGTACGGCGCACCTTATGGGCACCTCTAAAAATCCGCTAAAGCCGCGCTGGCGGCGTTGAAAACGGGCTCAAAATGCGGGGTCGCGCAGCGATATACTTCGTGTAAACTCCGCTTTTGCGCCCGTTTTCGCCTTGCCATCATCGGCTTGATCGAATTTTTAGAGATGCCCTTATGCTAGAATGCGCCGCGTATTTTTAATTAAAATTCAGGAAATTTTGATGAGTCAAATATCCCCAACCCTCCCTTCCCGTTTAGTGATCGCTTCGCGTGAAAGCGCGCTGGCGATGTGGCAGGCAGAGCATATCCGGGACAGGCTGCGCGCATTATATCCGCAAACAGAGGTTAGTATATTGGGCATGACCACGCAGGGCGACCAGATTCTCGACGTCACGCTGTCCAAGATCGGCGGCAAGGGACTGTTCGTGAAAGAGCTGGAAACCGCGCTTGAAGACGGCCGCGCCGACCTCGCCGTGCATTCGCTGAAAGACGTGCCGATGCACCTTCCGGAAGGTTTTGTCCTGGCCGCCATCGGCGAACGCGAAGACCCGCACGATGCGTTCGTTTCGAACAAACATGAGAATTTGGCCGCGTTGCCGGCCGGCAGTGTGGTGGGCACCTCCAGCCTGCGCCGCGAAAGCCAGTTGCGTGCGCGCTTTCCGCATATCAACATCGAGCCGTTGCGCGGCAACGTGCAAACCCGTTTGCGCAAGCTGGACGAAGGGCAATACGCCGCCATCATCCTCGCCGCCGCCGGGCTGAAACGCTTGGGGCTGGGTAAGCGCATCCGCGCTCTGATCAGCAGCGAAGACAGTCTGCCCGCGGTCGGGCAAGGCGCATTGGGCATCGAATGTCGCGCTGATCGCGCCGATATAATCGCCTTGCTGCAGCCGTTGCACCATCACGATACCGCCACCTGTGTATTGGCTGAGCGCGCCCTGAGCCGCGCGCTGGCGGGTAGCTGCCAAGTGCCGTTGGGCGGCTTTGCCGAAGTAAAGAATGGCAAGCTGCGGATGCGCGGCTTCGTTGCCAGCCCGGATGGGAAGCGCATGACGCACGCCGAGTTGACCGGCGAGATCGCCAATCCCGAAGCACTGGGAAATAAAGTCGCCGATGCGCTGCGTGCGCAAGGTGCAGATGAAATCCTTGCCGCAATTTTAAACGTGACCGCAAGTCACGGTTAAACTACTCCCGCAAAACCTGCGGCCCATTTGCCAAACTGAAATGCATTATGTTGGCAGAAAATGACTAACGACCTCCCGCTGACCGGACTGAAGATCGTCGTCACGCGGCCGCGTGACCAGGCTGTGCAATTGGCACGGCGTATCGAACAGGCGGGCGGCATTCCGCTGCTGTTCCCGTTGCTGGACATAACGGCGGTGCAAGATACCAAAACACTGCACGAACAAATCGCCCGTCTCGGACAATTCAACCTCGCCATCTTTATCAGTCCGAACGCCGTGCACTACGGTATCGCGGCGATACGTGCAGCGGGCGCATCCCTCTCCCCTGATGGAACTACTGATATGACTACTAGCCATCTGACTAACCCAGCAAAAGACGCTGGGCAAGTCATTGGTTATAGCCATTCGACTAGGCTGCCCAACAACGCCAGCCAAGTCGCTGGTTACAACCCCTCTCCCACAAGCGGGAGAGGGGAGTTGAAAATTGCCACGGTCGGACAAAGCAGTGCGAAAGCCTTGCGCGAATCGGGTATCTCCAACGTCATTGCACCCACCGAACATTTCGACAGCGAAGGTTTGCTGGCTTTGCCGGAATTGCAGAATGTTGCCGGATGGCGCGTGATGATTTTTCGCGGCGATGGCGGACGCGAGTTGTTGGGCGACACACTCAAGGCGCGCGGTGCGACGGTGGAATATGCCACCTGCTACCAGCGCAGCAAGCCGCAACAGGATGCAAGTGCGTTGCTGTCCGCCGTGCCGGATGCGATCACCGTGACCAGCAGCGAGGCCTTGGGCTATCTGTGGCAGATGCTGGATAGTAAATCTCAACAAGTAATACGCGACATACCGTTATTCGTGCCGCATGCACGCATTGCCGGGCTGGCCCGCGAGCAAGGTTGGCTTCAGGTGCAATTGACGGCATCCGGGGATGACGGATTGCTATCCGCTTTGATAACATGGGCCGGTCAGAGGACAAAGGGCAACGCAGGACTGAGGACCGAGGACTGAGGATTTTGGGTAAACCCGCACACTCAGCGCCCAGTCCCCCATCGCCCAGCCCCCGCACCTTAGTCCTTATTATGAAAGATATCGAATGAGCGAGCAAATCTCACAGCCTGAAAATGCCGGGCCGGATAGCGCCAAGCCAGAAACCCCGGTATTGCCTGACCAGCCGCGCCCGGCGCATAAAACCTCGGTGGCGGAGGTTATCGCGCACATCAGCATCACGCAGCTGACGCTGGCGGTGCTGGTGATAATCTTCCTGTGGCAATGGCTGGATGGGCATCGCGCCATCAGCGACATGCAGCAGCAACTGGCGAAAAAAATCGCCGAGATGGACGGCAGCAGCAAGGCCAATCAGATGTTGCTGACACAAAGCCAGGATCAGGCACGCGAACTTTTCGCCAAAGTGGCAACGCTGGAATCACGCTATGCCGAGTCGCAAAATCAGCGCGCCGCGCTGGAAACTTTGTATAACGACCTGTCGGTAAACCGCGATGAAACCGCGCTGGCGGAAGTCGAACAGATGCTACTAATAGCCGCGCAGCAATTGCAACTGTCGGCCAATGTAAAGGCCGCGCTGATTGCCATGCAGAGTGCCGATGGACGTTTGCAGCGCATGAACCGGCCGGCATTCAACGGGCTGCGCAAGGCCATCAGTCAGGATATGGACAAGCTGCGCGCGCTGCCCAGCGTGGACATAACCGGCATCAATTTTCAACTCAATAATCTGATCACCGCTGTGGATCAGATGCCGTTGGCCTATCAGCAACGCGCGGCAGACGAAAAGCTTTTGTCCGGGCACCCGAATGAAGTGGTCGCGCAAGCCGTTCCGACAAAATCCGGAGAGCATTTGGCCGGGCACCCGGATGAAACGGTCTGGCAAAAGCTGCTGCGTGAAATCTGGCAAGAGGTGAAGCAGCTGGTGCGTATTGAAAATACCGGCAAGGCCGAGATTCCGCTGTTGCCGCCCAATCAGGAATTTTTCCTGCGCGAGAATCTCAAGCTGCGTTTGCTGTCGGCACGCCTCGCGCTGTTGTCGCGCGACGAAGATAGTTTCAGGCAGGAACTGAAAACCGCGCAACTTTGGACGGCACGCTATTTCGACGGCAAATCGAACGAGGGTATGCGGATGTCGGACGGGCTGAAAAAACTTGCCGCGTCCGACATTAGCATCGAATTGCCGGACATCAGCTCCAGTTTGCAAGCGGTGCGCAACTACCGCCTGACGCGTGAAAACGAGCCAAAGGCTAGTTTCGAGGGACGGCCAAACGAGCCAAAGGCTAGTTTCGAGGGACGGCCAAGGTCGGCGCGATGAAATACCTAGTATGGATACTCGGACTGTTTGCCGCTGCGGTGGCACTCACCACTGCAGCGCACAATCCGGCTTATGTGCTGTTGGTGTATCCACCCTATCGCATCGAACTGTCGCTTACGCTGTTCATCGTCCTGTTGCTACTGACCTTCGTGTTTGGCTACGGGCTGGTGAGACTGATAATCGCCGCCCTGCAACTGCCGGCATATGTGCGGAAATTTCGTCTGGAGCGCGCACAAGCCAATGCCCGCGAATTGTTGGACGAGGAGCTCGGCGCGTTCTTCGAAGGCCGCTATGCTGCTTCGGAAAAAGCCGCAGCGCGCGCGATGGAATTGGGCGACACCTCCGCCTTGCATCCCATCATCGCAGCACGTTCCGCCCATGAATTGCGCGAATACAAAAAACGCGATGCTTATTTGTCCGCTGCCGAAGGCAAGACGATTGGCGATTCCACCATGCGTTTGATGACGACCAGCAAATTCTTGCTCGACCAACGCGATCCGCGCGGCGCATTGGACGCCTTGCAGGAATTGCGCGACAGTGGGGTCAAGGGCCATATCGGCGCGATGTCGCTGGAACTGAAGGCGCATCAGCAGGCGGGTAATTGGGACGAGGTATTGAACGTGCTCGACAAGCTGGAAAAACGTGCGTCCATCGATGCGACGCTGGCGGCGCAATTGCGCCAACAAGCCTGGCTGGAAAAAATTCGTCAGCAGGAAGATTTGGCGGGTCTGACCACTTGCCTTAAAAATATTCCTGCCGATTTCAAGCGGCGCAGCAAGATTGCCGCAACCGCCGCACGCGCACTGATTCAACACGGTGGCGGTTCACTCGCACAGCCCCCGCAAGGGGGACGCCGCGGTGTGCCCGACAGCTCTGCTGTCACCCTCGCGCAGCAAATACTGACAGATAGTCTGAATGCGCAATGGGACAGCGAACTGGTCGCGCTGTATGGTGATTGCCAATCCAGCGATGTGGTGGCGCAAATCGAGCAAGCCGAAAAATGGCTCATCCAGAACAAACAAGATGCCGGATTGCTGCTCGCGCTCGGCAAATTGTGTTTGCATCAAAAGTTGTGGGGCAAGGCGCAAAACTATCTGGATGCCAGCAACAGCATCGCACCCAGCCATGCCGCCTATACCGCGCTAGGACAGCTCGCGGAACGCCTGGGTAAATCTGACGAGGCGTTCAAGTATTATCAGAACGCGATGGCGGTGGCGAAACAGTGAAACGTGAAGGTGAAGCTGTGAAAGGTGAAGCTGTGAAAGGTGAAACGAAGCAGTAGTTCTGCGTTTCACCTTTCACCTAAGCCGCAAAGCGGCGCGTCACCTTTCACGTTTTGGGGAGACGGTTATGCAAAAAAATATCATTGCAATGTTATCTGCCATTATCCTTGCGCTGCCCAGCGCAGAGGCATGGGCAGCTTCTGTATACAAATGTAAAAATCAACAAGGCAATTTGATATATCAAGAGTCTCCCTGTAAACCGGATGTGCAAGCTATTGCTTCATGGGGCACTGCAGAAATGCAGCAGTTGGACGGCATACTTATCCTTAAACAGCGCGGCAACGGCCATTATTTCCTGGAGGCCACGGTTAATGACAGGGCACTAACGTTCCTTGTTGATACAGGTGCGTCTGGAATTTCGTTGCCGATGTCATTTGCGCTTTTAGTAAAAATAAATTGCAGGAACAAAATATATATGCAGACCGCAAATGGCGTTGCGGAAGCGTGTACTACCATTATTCCCAAACTGATGTTTGGGCCGTTTACGCTTACGGATGTCCCGGCGGTAGTATCCAAAAACCTCAGCCAGCCTTTGTTTGGCATGAATGTTCTACAGCAATTCAAGGTAGAGCAAAACAACGGCGAAATGCGCATCTCGACGCGTAATTCCAATTCGCAATAGAAAGGAGAACAAGGCAGCGAGGATGAGGCGACGAAGACAGTACAATTTAGTACGACTAGGAGCCGAAGACGAAGCCAACACAGTTATCGTTTTTATTGAAAATTGGAATAATTAGTTTTTTGACGCAAACGTAAACGCATCCGAAAAGAAAGCTTCATTTGGTAGCCCGCGCTGAGTTGTGAAGTCGCGGTGTGCGGCTTCCACGACCACGGGTGCGCCACAGGTGTACACCTCATAGGGCGATAAATCGCGGTAGTCATCTAGCACCGCTTGATGAACAAACCCGGTGCGTCCTTGCCATGCATCTTCCGGCAAGGCTTCAGAGAGTACCGGAGTAAATTTGATACCGTTTCTTTCCCATTGCCTGGCTTTGTCCAGCATATACAAATCCGCCAGCTTGCGCGCTCCCCAATAAAAGTGCATCGGGCGTTTTACGCCGATATATAGCGCGTGTTCGATGATCGCCTTGATCGGGGCGAAGCCGGTGCCGCTGGCGACGAAGATGATCGGCTTGTCCAAGTCTTCGCGCAGAAAAAAAGTGCCGAGCGGACCTCTGAAGCGCAGGATGTCGCGCTCTTTCATGGTTTCAAAAACGTGTTGGGTAAATGCGCCGCCCGTGATGTTGCGGATATGCAGTTCCAGAAACTCATCGTCATGCGGCGCATTGGCCAGCGAGAAACTGCGCGGCTTTTGATCCTTGAGCAAAATGTCTATGTATTGTCCGGCCAGAAATTGCAAGCGCTCATTGGAGGGCAGCTTGAGCGAGAGCACCATTACATCCGGTGCGGGCCTTTCCATTTTCTGCACACGGCACGGTATGGTCTTGACCGGGATGTCCTTGACCGCATTCACTTCACGGCACTCCAGCACCAGATCGGACTGCGGTTTGGCGCAGCAGAACAGTGCCATGCCCGCAGCCTTTTCGGCCTCGCTCAACGTGCTTTCCTGATACTTGCCGTAATCCACTTGCCCTGTCATCACCTTGCCCTTGCATGCTCCGCATACCCCGTCGCGGCAACTGTATGGCAGCGTGTAGCCGTGCTTGAGAGCGGCCTCGAGGATAGTCTCGTGCGCTTCGATCGGGAAGTTGTGGCCGCTGGGTTGAATAACCGTTTGGAACGTCATGATGAATGCTGTAGGTTGCGCTAAAGCGCGAATTTTAACGCATAATCACGCCATGAGACGCTTGTTGATTATTGGCTGCGGAGATGTCGCGCTGCGCGCTATACCCTTGTTGAAGCAGGGCTATCAGGTGTTTGCTTTAGTGCGTAATCCCGCCTATTGCACAAGATTGCGCGCACTGGATGTGATGCCACTACTGGGCGATCTGGATGACCGCAGCAGCCTCGCGCGCATCTCCGGATTAGCCGATGCGGTGCTGCATCTTGCACCGCCTCCGAACAGTGGTGTTCACGACACGCGCACGTGCAATCTGCTCAGCGCCCTGTCGCAGGGTAAATTGCCCAAGCGGCTGGTGTACATCAGCACCAGCGGTGTGTATGGGGATTGCGGTGGAGCGTGGGTGAGTGAGACCCATCCGCTCAAGGCAACCTCGCCACGCTCACAACGGCGCGTGGATGCCGAGATGCAGATACGCAACTGGGCCAGACGCAACCAGGTGAAGGCCAGCATCCTGCGCGTATCGGGCATCTACGCCGCAGACCGCCTGCCGCTAAGCCGTGTGCAGCAGGGCACACCGGGCATCATCGCCAGCGAGGACGGCTACACCAACCACATCCATACCGATGATCTGGCGCGCATCAGCGTCGCGGCTTTGCAGCGTGGAAAAGCGTGTCGCGTGTATCACGCCAGCGACGACAGCCAGTTGAAGATGGGAGAATATTTCGACAGCGTGGCTGATGCGTTCGGTCTGCCGCGCGTTCCGCGCATCAGCCGTGCCGAGGCACAGCGCGTGCTGCCGGAAACGTTGCTGTCATTCATGAACGAATCACGGCGGCTGACCAATCAACGCATGAAGCAGGAATTGAAGATGGCGCTGCGTTATCCGACGGTGGCGGATTTGCTTGCTGAGGTTAAGCCTTGAAGCTGTTGCTCAGCGCGATGAGCTGATCCAGCTTGGTTTTTGCCGCGCCGCTGGCGATCACATGATCGGCTTTCTCCACGCCTTCTTCCAGTGTGCTGGCCAGCCCCGCCACATAAATCGCCGCACCGGCATTCAATTGCACGATGTCGCGCGGCGCGCCGACTTCATTGTTCAACACACCCAATAGTTTTTCGCATGCCTCGTCGATATTGGCAACACGCAGCAGATTAAGTGGCGCGCTGGCGAGGCCGAACAGATCGGGATGCACGGTGTATTCGCTGACCTTGCCGTTCTTTAATTCCGCGATGTAAGTGCCTTCGCTGATCGAGATTTCATCCATGCCATCCGCGCCGTGGACCACCAGCACATGACGGCTGCCGAGTTCACCGAGCACTTGTGCGAGCTTGGCGGTGAGAGATTGATGGAACACGCCGAGCACCTGATTTTGTGCGCCGGCAGGATTGGTCAACGGCCCGAGCAGGTTGAACAGCGTGCGCACGCCGAGTTCGCGGCGTACCGGTGCGGCGTGCTTCATCGCGCTGTGATGATTGGGTGCAAACATGAAACCGATGCCGATGCTGTCCACGCACTGGGCAACTTGTTCGGCGGTGAGGCTCACATTCACGCCGAGCTTTTCCAGCACGTCCGCGCTGCCGCAGGTGCTGGAAACCGAGCGCCCGCCATGCTTGGCGACATGAGCTCCCGCAGCCGCAGCAACCAGCGCGCTGGCGGTGGAGATGTTGAAGGTCTGCATGCTGTCCCCGCCGGTGCCGCAAGTGTCGATCAGGTGACCGGTTTTTTTCACGCTGACCTTGCTGGATAGTTCGCGCATCACCGTTGCGGCTGCCGCGATTTCGCTGACGGTTTCGCCCTTCATGCGCAACGCGATCAATACCGCCGCGATTTGCGCCAGAGTCAGTTGCCCGCCCATTATGTGTTGCATCAGACCGCGCATTTCAGCGAACGGAAGGTCATGTCGATCAATTAGCTTCGTTAATGTTTGTGGGTAATTCATGATGCCCTCTATAAATGCGCTCCTACACATTCCCTCGTAAAAAATTTGCCAGCATGTCATGCCCATGTTCGGTGAGGATGGACTCGGGATGGAACTGCACGCCATGCACCGCCAGCGTTTTGTGGCGCACCCCCATGATCTCGTTATCATCGGTCCAAGCGGTGATCTCCAGACATTCCGGCAGTGTTTCGCGCTCGATCACCAGCGAGTGATAGCGCGTCGCGGTGAACGGGTTGGGCAGGCCGTGAAACACGCTGGTGTTGTTGTGATGGATCGCCGAGGTTTTGCCGTGCATCAACTGTTTGGCGTGAATGATGCGTCCGCCGAAGGCTTGGCCAATGCTCTGGTGCCCGAGGCATACACCCAGAATCGGAATCTTTCCGGCGAAGTGCTGGATCGCCGCGACCGAGATGCCGGCTTCGTTCGGTGTACACGGGCCGGGCGACACCACGATGTTTTGCGGGTTGAGCGCGGCGATTTGTGCCACGCTGATTTCATCGTTGCGATGCACCACCACCTCCGCACCCAGTTCGGCGAAATACTGCACCAGGTTGTAGGTGAAGGAATCATAATTGTCGATCATCAAAAGCATGTTTGTTCCGATCTAATTGCTGGCGAAGTTCATCTGCCTATCATACTCAAAGCCACCGCTTCGGCAACCTTGATGCCGTCCACGGCTGCCGAAAGAATTCCGCCCGCATAGCCTGCGCCTTCGCCGGTTGGATACAAGCCTCTGGTGTTCACACTTTGCAAATCGTCGTCGTTGCGCTTGATGCGTATCGGCGAAGAGGTGCGCGTTTCCACTCCCGTCAGCACCGCATCGGCCAAATCGAATCCTTTTATCTGCTTGGCGAAGGCAGGCAGGGCTTCGCGTATCGCGGCAATCGCATAATCCGGCAGCGCGGTGCTGAGATCGCACAAATGCACGCCGGGGGTATAGGACGGCTGCACCGATCCAAATTCGGTCGAAGCTTTGCCTGCGAGAAAATCGCCGACCAGTTGTCCGGGCGCCTGATAGTTTCCTCCGCCCAGTTCAAATGCGCGCGATTCCCAGCGGCGTTGAAATTCCATCCCAGCCAATGCATCGCCGGGATAGTCCTGCTCGGGCGTAATGCCCACCACGAGGCCGCTGTTGGCGTTGCGCTCGTTGCGAGAATACTGGCTCATGCCATTGGTCACCACGCGCCCCGGTTCGGAAGTGGCCGCGACTACCGTGCCGCCCGGGCACATGCAGAAGCTGTACACCGCACGTCCGTTGCTGGCGTGATGCACCAGCTTGTAATCCGCCGCGCCCAGCAGAGGATTGCCCGCGTTCTTGCCATAGCGTGCGGCATCGATCAGCGACTGCGGATGCTCGATGCGCAGGCCGATCGAAAACGGCTTGGCCTCGATATAGATGCCGCGTTTGTGGATCATCTCGAAGGTGTCGCGCGCGCTGTGACCGACCGCCAGCACCAGATGATCGGTAGCGATGCATTCGCCGCTGGCGAGTACAACACCAGTTACTTTTCCGTCCGTGATTGCGATGTTGTCTACGCGGCTCTTGAAGCGTATCTCGCCGCCCAGAGACTGTATGGTCTCGCGCATTTTCTCTACCATGCCCACCAGCCGGAACGTGCCGATGTGCGGATGGCTCACATACAAAATTTCTTCCGGCGCGCCCGCCTTGACGAATTCATCCAGCACCTTCCGACTCAGGTAGCGCGGGTCCTTGATCTGGCTATACAACTTGCCGTCCGAGAACGTCCCCGCGCCGCCCTCGCCGAACTGCACGTTGGATTCCGGGTTGAGCACGCCCTGCCGCCACAAGCCGAAAGTGTCCTTGGTGCGCTCGCGCACTTCTTTGCCGCGCTCCAGGATCAGCGGGCGGAAGCCCATCTGCGCGAGTATCAATCCGGCGAACAAACCTGCTGGCCCCATGCCGATGATTATTGGTCTGGAGCACAGTGCATCAGGAGCATAAGCCACAAAGTGGTAGCTGGTGTCAGGCGTGATGGAGAGGTGCGGATCGTTCTTGCATCGCGCCAGAATCACCGCTTCATCGCGCACCGCCACATCCAGCGTGTAAGTGAACAGGATGGCGTGAGACTTGCGCGCATCCACGCCACGTTTGAAAACGACGTGGCTGATCAGCTCATCGTCGGCGATACCAAGACGCTCGAGAATCGCAGCCTTAATTTCGCCTTCGGCATGGGCCAGCGGGAGTTTGACTTCGGTAAGCCTGAGCATTGCGCTACGGTTCCCAATCGTTGTCCAACCCCGCCAGCACCATTTCCGTTGCGCGCAATACGGCGCGCGCCTTGTTCAGCGTTTCCAGCCATTCGCTGTCCGGCACGGAGTCGGCGACGATGCCTGCTCCGGCTTGCGCATACAGCATGTTGTCTTTCACCACGGCGGTGCGCAGCGCAATCGCCAGATCCATGTCACCGTTGAAGCCGAGATAACCGACCGCACCCGCGTAGATGCCGCGTTTGCTGGGTTCCAGCTCATCGATGATTTCCATCGCGCGCACTTTTGGCGCGCCGCTCACCGTGCCGGCGGGGAAGGTGGCCTTGAGCACGTCCATCGCGTTGAAGCCGGGTTTGAGCGTGGCCTCGACGTTGGAGACGATGTGCATCACGTGCGAGTAGCGTTCGATGATCATTTTTTCGGTGAGCTTCACCGTACCGTTTTGTGCGACACGTCCGATGTCGTTGCGGCCAAGATCGATCAGCATCAGGTGTTCGGCTAACTCTTTCGGATCGGCCAACAAATCTTGCGCGAGTTTGGCATCCTGCTGCTGCGTCTTGCCGCGCGGGCGGGTTCCCGCGATGGGGCGCACGGTGACCGCATCACCTTCCAGCCGCACCAGAATTTCCGGCGATGCGCCGACCACATGGTGATCGTCCATATCGTAATAGAACATATACGGCGATGGATTCACGCTGCGCAGCGCGCGATACAGCGAAAGCGGCGCGGCGGGAAAGGGTTGTGCCATGCGTTGGGACAGCACCACTTGCATGATATCGCCATCGAAAATGTATTGCTTAGCTTTTACCACTGCATTCTTGAACGCGGTTTCGCCAAATTCCGAATGTGCTTCGCCACCGTGCATCGGTGGTGCGTGCGGGATGTTCACGGGTAGTCTTAAGCGCACGGTCAGTTCATGCAAACGTTGCTTGGCTTGCGCGTAGGCGTCGGCCTGTTCCGGGTTGGCATAGACGATGAAAGTGAGTTTGCCGGTGAGGTTGTCCACCACCGCCAAGTGCTCGGTGAGCATCAGCAGAATGTCCGGTGTAGCTATTGCGTCCGGTTTGTGAACTTTGGCCAAGCGCGGTTCGATATATCGTATTGTTTCATAGCCGAAATACCCCGCCAGTCCGCCACAGAAGCGCGGAAGATTGGGCAGAGATGCAACCTTGAAACGTGTTTGATATTCGCGGATGAAATCCAGCGGATTCTCGACTATGTGGGTGGTTTCGGCATCTTTATGCGTCAGTGTGACCTGCTTGCCGCGTACTGTGATGCGGGTGTCGGCGGGCAGGCCGATGAACGAATAACGCCCGAAGCGTTCGCCGCCCTGCACCGATTCCAGCAGATAGGAATACGGTCGGTTGGCGAGCTTGAGGTACAGCGACAGCGGCGTGTCCAGATCGGCAAAGGTTTCGCATACCAAAGGAATGCGGTTATAGCCCTGCTCGGCAAGTGCGTTGAATTCTTGTTCGGTGATGGGGTGCGGCATTGAAACCTCCGGTGTTTGGTCGTGTCGTAGGGGCGTATGGCATACGCCCTTGGTGAAGGTGAGGGCGTAATGCCTTACGCCCCTACAATCGCATCAACACCATCGCCAAGCGGCGGTTTCTGGGAAGCGGGGGAGGCTATTCAATTTCATATTCAAACGCGTTTGATGAGAGGCAAAGCGGCGAGCAGATTGGCAATCACCGCGTCCAAAAATAAGCTGTCGACCGGTTCGCCGTGATTATAGCCGTAAGGCACGCAGAACACCGGGCAACCTGCGGCGCGCGCGGCGACGGTGTCGTTGAGCGAATCGCCGATCAGCAACAATTTCTCGATCGGCACGCCGAAAAATTTTGCTGCGTGCAACAGCGGCAGCGGATGCGGTTTCTTCTCCGGCAAAGTATCGCCGGATAGCACGATCTCGAAATATTTCGCCAGGCCGACACCTTTCAGCAACGGCTCGGTGTAACGCGCCACCTTGTTAGTGATGCAGCCTAAACGGAAACCCGCCGCCTGCATCGCGTCCAGGCCTTCGATCACACCGTTGAACGGTTTGCTTTTCAGCAGCAACTCGGTGTAATGCTTTTCGAAAATCGGCAGTGCGTGGTCATACAGCGCGGCATCCGGCGTGGCATGCATGTCGCCGGTCAGCGCGCGCTTGACCAGCCAGCTGATGCCGTTGCCGATGTAGCTCATCAGCAACTCCGGCGCCACCGGCGGGTAATCCATGTCGCGCAACATGCGGTTGGCCGCCTCCGTCAGTTCCGGTGCGGTATGCAGCATCGTGCCATCGAGATCGATGACGATTGCTGAAATGCTGAGGGGAAAATGTAGCGACTGTACCATTGCTTTACTTTGGCTTCTTTACCTTGGACAGCTCGGCGCGCAGCGCGGCAATCACAGTGTCGTAGCGGTGTTTGTCGCTATCTTTTCCTGCGCCAAACACCGCAGAACCGGATACGAAGGTGTCCACGCCAGCTTCAGCCACTTCGCGAATGTTGGCAGGGCCCACGCCGCCGTCGATTTCCAGACGAATCTTAAGACCGGCTGCGTCGATCATCTTGCGTACCTTGCGCGCCTTGTCCAGCACGTGGGGAATGAATTTCTGCCCTCCGAAGCCGGGGTTCACCGACATCAGCAACACCATATCCAATTTCGGCAGCGTGTATTCCAGTATCTCCAGCGGCGTGGCAGGGTTGAACACCAGACCGGCTTTGCAACCGCTTTCCTTGATCAGGCCGATGGTGCGGTCGATGTGTTCGGAAGCTTCCGGGTGAAAGGTAATGTAAGTCGCGCCCGCCTTGGCGAAATCGGGAATGATGCGATCCACCGGCTTGACCATCAGATGCACGTCGATCGGAGCGGTCACGCCGTGCTTGCGCAGCGCTTCGCAGACCAAGGGACCTATGGTCAGGTTCGGCACATAGTGGTTGTCCATCACATCGAAATGCACTATGTCAGCGCCGGCGGCAAGAACATTGTCAACTTCCTCGCCCAGCTTGGCGAAATTGGCAGAAAGAATACTCGGAGCGATTTGATACATGATGAGTCCTTAAAAAGTAAGTTGGGATGCAAGGTGCGTATTCTATCCGATACTTTACATGGCCGAATACTTTATGAAGCTGATGGTGTGGTTTAACAAACTCTCGAACGGCGCTGTCACTTTACCGAGGAAACCCGCGAAAACCCGCGTATTTACAGGGCTTCCGTCCTATGTTATCGCGGGCTGCCCACTCCTGTATCAGGCTGAATCTCACCGCAAGCAGCGGCCCCTGATTATCTGGGATGGCCTCAAGGCGTACAGGTCGAAACTGGTAAGGGATTACTTGGACAGCACCGATGGTCATATCCAGATCGATTTTCTGCCGCTGTATTCGCCTGATTTCAACCCGGTCGAATATCTGTGGGCTTGGCTCAAACGTAATGCGTTGGCGAATTTTGCCCAGGCAACTTCGCCGAGTTGCAGACGACTGCCCGCAACGAGCTCAAAAGTACTCAGCATCGCCCGTATTTCATTGCGGCTTGTTGGAAGCAAGCCGGTTTGTTTTAGTGTCATAAAATATGTAAAGTAGTGCCATGAAATATGTAAAGCTCAATAATTACGATTTTCCCGCTTTGTTCAGGTCTGTTAGGGCCGTTGATGGGGGACAGGAGACGACATGAACGCTATACAGCAGCTTCAGTATCTGGGCCAAAGTCTCTGGCTCGACAACATTACGCGCGCGCTGCTGACGAGCGGCACGCTCAGCCGCTATATCAGGGACTTTGCGGTGACGGGACTCACCTCCAATCCCACGATCTTCGATCACGCCATCAAAAATGGTAATTTCTACGATGACGCCATCCGCAAAAAAGCACTCGCGGGCAAGTCGGGTGAGGCGTTGTTCTTCGAACTTGCGTTGGAAGATTTAATCCGGGCTGCTGATCTTTTCCGGCCGATCCACGACGCCACTGGCGGTGTTGACGGCTGGGTGTCGCTGGAGGTATCGCCCTTGCTCGCGGACGACACCGCCGGCACCATAAAGGCGGCGGCATGCCCATCGGCGGGTTGAAGGTGATTACCAAGAGTGAATGGTTCGCGGCGGGTCCGTCAGGGATCGAGAATATCTACAAGATTTATGCGGAGAGCTTCAGGGGAGCGGATCATCTGCGCCGCATCCTGGCGGAAGCACAGGTCATCGTCGGTGCTGCGCTGGCGGCGTCCATGCAGCAGTCGGGGATTCCGTCCGAGCCAAAACTGAAGGAGAAACTATGAGCGAACAAACACGTATCAGACACCCGCTATATAACCTGCTCCCCGCAGATGTCGAGGGATTCGATTCCCTGGTCGAGCTGGCCTTGGATATGCGCTGGACGTGGAATCATGCCACCGACGAGGTGTGGCGGCAACTGGATCCGGTACTGTGGGATCTGACGCGTCACCCGTGCGATGTCCTGCAGACGGTCTCCCGGGAGAAGATCCGGCGCGTGCTCGCCGATCCGGCCTTCCGCAAGAAGATCGATGCCCTTGTGCAGTCCAAGAAGCAGGCGGAGGAGGCGCCCGCGTGGTTTCAGCAACATCATCCCGAGGTGCCCCTGACCTGTGTGGCGTATTTCAGCATGGAATTTATGTTGAGCGAAGCTCTCCCGATCTATTCGGGAGGATTGGGCAACGTGGCCGGCGATCAGCTCAAAGCCGCCAGCGATCTGGGCGTTCCGGTGGTTGGCGTGGGGCTGCTCTACCAGCAGGGCTATTTTCGCCAAGTGATTGACCAGGATGGTGCCCAGCAGGCCCTTTATCCGTACAACGATCCGGGGCAATTGCCGATCACGCCCTTGCGTAAACCGAATGGGGAGTGGTTGCGATTAGAGGTCGCATTACCCGGTTACTCGGTCTGGCTGCGCGCTTGGCAGGTTCAGGTCGGACGCGTGAAGCTGTACCTGCTGGACAGCAATGACGCAGCGAATTACCCGGCGCATCGTGGGATCACCAGCGAGTTGTACGGGGGCGGATCGGAGTTGCGGTTAAAACAAGAGCTGGTGCTCGGGCTCAGCGGGTGGCGGTTGCTCCGCGCACTCGGCCTACAGCCGGAAGTCTGTCACCTCAACGAAGGCCATGCGGCCTTCGCGGTGCTGGAGCGCGCCCGGAATTTCATGGAGGAAACAGGCCAGCCTTTTGACGTGGCTCTGGCCGTTACGCGAGCGGGCAACTTGTTCACCACGCACACGGCGGTGCCCGCCGGCTTCGATCGTTTTGCTCCGGCCCTCATCGAACAATACCTCGGTAGGTACGCCGGGAGGCTCGGCCTTACGCTCCACGACCTGCTGGCGCTCGGCCGCCAGAACCCGAACGACTCGTCTGAAAGTTTCAATATGGCCTATCTGGCGATCCGCGGGAGCGGGGCGGTCAATGGCGTAAGTCGCTTGCATGGGCAGGTGAGCCGGCACCTGTTTGAGCCTCTCTTTCCGCACTGGCCGACGGCGGAGGTGCCCATCGGCCACATCACGAACGGAGTCCACATGCCGACTTGGGACTCCGCGGCAGCGGATGATCTTTGGACGGAGGCCTGTGGCAAGGACCGCTGGCTGGGGACGACAGAAACCCTGGAGCAGGACATGCGCCGTGTCTCCGACGCCAGGCTCTGGCAATTCCGCATCGCAGCCAGACAGTCTTTTGTGGTCTACGTGCGCGAGCGCTTGTCCATGCAGTTGGCCGCCTCCGGCGCGTCGCTCGAAGCGGAGGCGGAGGCGGGGCACCTTTTCGACCCCAACGTGTTGACCTTGGGCTTTGCGCGTCGCTTCGCCACCTACAAGCGACCCAATCTGCTGCTGCATGATCCGGAGCGGCTGCTGCGCCTGTTGACCAATCCGCAACGCCCGGTACAGCTCATCATGGCTGGCAAGGCCCATCCCTCAGACTTGGCAGGGCAGGCCCTCATTCAGCAGTGGACGCAGTTCATCCGGCGCCCCGATGCCCGACGCCATGTGGTCTTCCTCAGTGACTACAACATGCTCTTGAGCGAGTACCTTGTGCAGGGGGTGGATGTCTGGATTAACACGCCACGGCGGCCTTGGGAGGCGTGTGGAACCAGCGGCATGAAGGTGTTAGTCAATGGCGGCATCAATCTCTCGGAATTGGACGGCTGGTGGGCCGAGGCCTACACACCGGAGGTGGGGTGGGCGTTGGGGGATGGTCAGGAACATGATAACGATCCCGCCTGGGACGCTATCGAAGCTGAAGCCCTCTATGACCTGCTCGAACGCGAGGTGATCCCTGAGTTCTATGCTCGCGATGAACAAGGTATCCCCAGCGCCTGGGTGAACCGGATGCGAGAAAGCATGGCGCGATTGACACCGCGTTTTTGCGCCAATCACACGGTGTGCGAGTACACTGAGCAACACTACCTCCCGGCGGCCTCAGCCTACCTTGAGCGGGCTGCCGACAAAGGCGCAATTGGTGTGGATATGGTTAGTTGGCGGCATGCTCTGGACCAAAAATGGACCGCACTACGCTTCGGCGAAGTGAAGGTTGAGACTCGTGGTGAGCAGCACGTATTTGAAGTGCAAGTGTATCTCGATGATCTCGACCCAGAGGCAGTGTGGGTTGAACTTTATGCCAATGGCGTTAACGGTACCGCACCGGAGCGAGTGGAGATGAAGCGCGTGCGACAACCGGCGGGCGCAACAAACAGCTACGCCTATCGCGCAGGGGTGCCTGCAGCCCGCCCGGCGACGGACTATACGGCGCGACTCATACCGCACCGCGACGGCGTGGCGGTTCCCCTTGAAGCCGCGCGAATTCTATGGCAGCGGTGATTCAATACGAGCATGAATACGCCTGAACGCCCGCTG
>PLWV01000005.1 GCA_003153155.1 Gallionella sp. | reverse complement strand
GGCCACCATTGCGCATGAGTTCACGGCTGATTGTCGAGGGTGATCGTCCCAATTGAGCAGCTATAGTGCGCAAGGATAGATCACTCGCAATGCCTCTGGAGATCTCTTCCCGCTCTGAAAGCGTCAGCGCCAACCTTGAGCGCTGCCGAGGGGCAGGACGAATTCCACCACTCGGCGCCAACAGACCAAAGATCGAGCCCGAAGGCCTGTCAAATACCCGTCCAATTGATTTGAGGGATTCCCCACGCTGCCAGCGATCCCACATTTCGGCTTTTTGTTCTGCTGTGTATTTGATTCGCGTTCGATATACCATATTTCAACACTCCATCTTTTTGCATCATGATAAAGTGTTGCGTCGACCAGTTGAGAACGCCCCGAAAAGCGGAAGATCGCAGCGCGTCCCTGATGTCCCGTTCCTGGCACTTTGCTGCCCTTCGCCAAGCTCAACTTTGGCGCCCCTTTATATATCCAATAGCTATTTAGATGTAACAAACAAGTATTTTACAGACATAAACAATATCTCTAGACTGCGCTTCAACAAGTTGGGATGAATCATTATATCGACCTATTTTTTGGAATACAGAAAGGAAGGCAGTCTATGTTTATGCTGATCAAGAATGGCCGCATCGTGTCTGATGCATGGAAGACCCTGACCCTCGCGAAGAGTGATACTCCGCAGAGCGTCAGGTTGCCGGTGGGGCCGGTGTTGGTGCCGCTATCGGTATGGCAGGCGCGTCGTGCCGAGCTGATATACCGCGAATATGAACACGGCTGGCCGCTCGGCATCTGGCTGGCTGCCGAAGAAGGCCCGGAGGAGATTGAGCACGACATCGATGACTTCACTGTGATCGGCGTCGAGTTTGATAAGTTTACCGACGGCAAAGGCTATTCGACTGCCCGCCTGTTGCGCGAGCGTTACGGCTACAAGGGTGAGCTGCGCGCTATCGGCGATGTGCCGCGCGAGAGGTTGTCTTACCAGCATCAGGTTGGCCTTGACGCTTTCGCCGTGCGAGCCAACCAGAAAGACAACCCTGTCCTGTCTGGCTTGTTCGACTTCAACGTTGCCAAGCAGCCCGGCCCGCAACTTGCTGCGATCTCTGGTTAGGAGAGCATATCAAGGGGGAAGGCTTCGATACATCCGTTATGGTTCGATACGCTCCGCGTACCCTGTGCTGAGCTTGTCGAAGCATCACCACGAACGGATGTGACCTGAGCATCAGCCCGAACGGCTCATGGATAAAATTGCGCTGGAGTAACTAAGGAACGTTTGCTTCCCACAAAATTCAGATCACCAACGGCCCGAGGTAGTCGTCATCGATTTTGGCCTGGGTTGCACTGGAAGAAATGTTCGCCAGTTGCCGTTCGTGGTCTGATTGGACTTGCAGTAAGGTCACGACACAGTCCCCGAGACTGTTGTACTCGTCATGACCGGTGCCGTATTGCTCCGTCTTGGAATAGAAGAATTGGCAACGGTAATGGTCAGCAGCCACTTTGCACACCACGAATTGCGCGCCGCGCTTAACCCAATAAAGCGTAGGACATAAGGTCAGCTCCTCAGAAAGCACATCAAGTTGCAGTTCGCTGTCTGCCAATTGCAATGGAACCAGCTTGCCATAACGCTTAAACAGAGAGGCGGAAACGAGATTTTGTTCGGTTTCGGTGAAGTCGGGGATGGTAGCGTTCATGTGAAGTCCGTTCGATCACCCTCTGATAAAACTACTAGCCATCTGACTAACCCAGCAAAATACACTGGGCAAGTCATTGGTTATCCCTAACCCTCTGGTGGAACTACTAGCCATTCGACTAGGCAGCAAAGCCGCCAAGTCGCTGGTTATCCCATCGAGGGAGAGGGAATGGAAGACGGAGTGCGGTTGCTCCCCCACCCTAGCCCTCCCCCGGGGGAGAGGGGATTTGAGTTTAGGTTTGTGCCCAGGGCAGGCCTTCAAACCGCCAGCCGTTGTGGGAATTCCGGTGATGCCCTTCGTCCAGGTCGCCCTCGAAACCGTGCAACACGTTGTACACCTCCGTAAGCCCGGCTTTTTCCAGTGCCAATCCTGCATCTATCGAACGGCGGCCTGAGCGGCAGATCAGTACGACCGGACGATTCGCGCTGGCGGCTTTTTTTACGTGCGAAACAAAATGGGGGTTGATGTCCCAATCCGGTCCGTCGACCCATGGGATCAGGATAGAGCCTTTGGGATGCCCGACAAACATGTGCTCCATCTCGCTGCGCACATCAATGAACACCGCTTCAGGATTGGCCTGCAAAAACTCTTGGGTTTGTTTGGGTGTCAGGTGTTGCATGGTGTACTCCTGCATGGACTGGCTGGCACTATTATAAACATATAAGCATTCCCCGTCCTGCACGGATGCTCCCTGTCCCGATTAGTGATGGCATTGAGTGAAGGAAGCGGCCAGACCGTCAATTAATTTCGCGCATTCTTGCAAATGCAACTTGTTGTCAATTCTGGCGGCTTGCCGGCAAGGGCAGTGACTTGAATGCGTGACAGGCAAGAATCGGGGTCAGGAAGATATCCCTGGATTTGCAATAAGCGGTGTCGGCGCGAACCGATCCGTATGCCGAACTGACAATGTTCAGGCCGGGTATGATGGTTTCGAGTTCCTTGGGGTCAGTAACGAAGTGCTCGCACTGCCGGCAACTTGGGTTCATGGTGTGCTCCAGGCGCAGGGCGGTATTGCCGCCCTGCGCCCGATGGCTACAGGCTCGACCAGTGTTCCGCAAAAACAACGGCGGAGAGGTAATAGCCAAGCACCACGTTCACGGCAACCCCGATCGTGAACGCGGCAAAAGTCTTCCAGCCCACCGCCTTGAGTTCGCGAAAACGGGTCGTCAGCCCGATGCTCAGGAAGCAGAACAGAAAAGCCCAGGTGCGGAGAGACACCAGCGGCATGATCAGCGCCGGCTTGACTACCTTGTTGAACTCGTCGCTTGTATAGCCGCTCGTGAACCATGTCATCAGCATGGACGCCACAAAAAAACCGATCACGAATTTGGGAAAACGCCACCAGATTTCCCGTGCATTCGGCGCCGTTCCCGTTTCCTTTTTTTCCCAGACCATGGTTGCGATCAGCGCCCAGACGATGGACCAGATACCGATCCACAGGTCCCGTCCGATAACCTTCATCAGGGTAAACGCCTTGATGGCCGTATCCTCATGACCGGCCATTTTTCCGTAGGTGCTGGCTGCGGCAAATCCTGCTGCGTCGGCAAACTCGGAAGTACCTATCCATGCGCCTGCCACCCCGGCGGAAAGTCCCAGCGCCTGGGACGCAAACGGCAGAACAAGGATCATCACCAGCGCCCAGCCCACCACCAGCGTGACAGAGGTGTAGAGATCATCCTTTTTCGCTCCGACCGATGCGGCAATCGCCATCGAGGCGGAAACCCCGCACACCGCTCCGCCTACCCCGATCACCGCCGAGAGCCGCCGGTCCAGCCCGAACAACCTGGTTGCGCTGAAATAAATGACCAGGCAAGTCACCAGTGAAATGAAGGTGGCCTGCATGATGGCGATCGGTCCGGCAGTGAGGACCAGCGTGATCGGGAAAGTCGCGCCCAGCAGGACGATGCCGAGCTTGATGAAATATTCCACCCTGAATCCGCTATCCATCCATTTGGGCAAGCTGACCGTATTGGAAATCACCAAGCCCGCGACCAGCGCGACCAGCGGCGCTTCGAGATTGAATTTGGCGGCGTTCGCCCATCCCGCGATGGAGAATATCGCCATGGAAAGCACATAGAGAAAGATAAAAGAGGGAACGAATTCCTTGAGCTTGATGCCCATGATGCTGCAACTCACGCCGAAAAGCGCCAACCAGAAAACGAATTGCAGCGCGTACATGCCGATGTGCGTAGCAAAATGGTCTGCCAGTTGATCCAGCGACGTCCATTTCACCCCCCCTGGATTGACCGCCAGCGCGGACAGGAAATTGCTCCCGCTGTTGTAGAGAACAACGGCCAGAACCATAAGGCCGATGCCAAACCAGATCGCCCACCAGTCTTCTTTCAGATACAACTCCTTCCAGCCCATGCTGCCGGCTTTCCGGAGTTCCCCATTTTCGTTCCAAGTATCTTGAGTATTTCCCATCATGACCTCCCCTGGTTTGATTATGCTATTGTCATTCTCCTATTGAACAATTTACTACGGTACTACTGCGAAAAAAAATATACATTTCAATCGTCAACCGTGAAAATTTAACGATCATTTTCTTTTATGATTTTTTCCAGTCAGGTTGCCGGAATCACTTGTCCGTCGAGGCCAGCGTCTTTCATGCCGCCGCCGTACGCCACCGTCATCAGTTGCAAATAGTACACCACCGGCATGGCCAGCTTGGTGCCCTTCTTCTTGTTGATTTCTGAAAAGTAACGGTATAGCAACGCGGTGCACCCGCCCAGGGTCGCGTTGCGCTCGACGAGTATCACCTGCTTGCCGCATTCGGCGGATTCCAGTGCCGCCGTCATGCCGCCTATCCCGCCTCCTACGACTAGGATGGTCTGATTGGTTGCAATTGAAGTCGTCACGCGAACGTCCGTTGGAATAGTTGCCGTGCTGATGAAGCTGTAATGTACAGACTCAGTGCATCATCAATAGTTCAGGGTGTGAATCTCAAAAGTCATATCGGCCAAATCGCCCAATATCCAGATCAAAGCCTCATCCACGCTGGGCGCGCCTATTCCGGAAACAGAACCCGGGTTGGCCAGCAAAGTTTGCCCGTCCTTGATGTTGGGTTGCCGGGTGATCTCCGCGACATGGCTGTGGCCGCAGCAAATCAGGTCGTAATCTCCGGTACAGGCGAAGGCATGGCCATAGTGGGGAAAGTGGGTTGCGAAGATGTGTCGACCGCCAAGTTCCAACTCGGCATCCTGTCCATGATAGGTGAGCAAGCCGCCAGACTTTGCCATCATTTTGTGCATCGCCATAACATCGCCGAGATTGTTGCCATGCACCACGTGCAGCGGCACGCCCAGTTTGATGGATGAACGCAGCGTATTCGCACCAATCAGGTCACCGCAATGGATGACAGCTTGCGCCCCGGCCGCCTGTGCTTTAGCTATAGCCGCTGCTAGCGGCTCTGCACGATCATGACTGTCGGAGACGATGCAGATTTTCATTGTGTATTGTCGCGTTCCAGGAACCCCTAGTGTTGATCGCTACGATCAACTTATAATGTTTTCATTAAACCCATTGGGTAGTTTTAGTGTCTATAACCACTATGGGGGAGAGTTTATATAACCCGAATGAGGGGTATACTCTATATAAATGTCAAATCGAACGAAAAGCATCAATCAGCTTTTTTACTGATATACACGAAAATTCGGCATATTTAATAAACGATTTCGCAATCCCGCACCCGCTTAGTATCTTCTAAATAAGTGGCATTTAATAAGGCGCATTGTTAAATTTATGAGTAAGAAAACAAACTCCTTGAGAAATTCGGCACACACAGATTTTACGTGGGCCAAAAGTTTTCATTTTACTCCCCCTAAAAATGGCGAGGGTAGCGCAACGAACAAAATACTTGAGCCTGCGGCCTCTCGAGTGGGCGATCTTAAACCTGTAGTGGAAAAATTGCTCGAGACCCTCATCGGCACCGTAAAAGCAACCTTCGGAGTAGCTCGAATACTTCCCACCCATGGCCAGGCGCATCAATTAATTAGCTCAGTCGGCATGCCTGCCGAACTGCTTGAGATCGGAAGTGCCCTCGATTTAAATTGTGAAGTTTGCGGAAAAGCGGCTATCCGACGCCATATTTATTCAGCTGACATCAGCACATGCAAAACACGACAGGGTTGCTATTATGCTGACTGTCAGCTTAAATCAATAATCGTCGCTCCACTTGAAAACCACAGCTCCCCTGAATATCCGCTTGGGACTCTCACCCTGTTTTTCAATACTCCACAAGAGCCCGTTGATCGCGTTTCAAAAACTGTTCTGGCATTCGCCGACCTGCTTGGCACCCTCATCGAATATAACAAATCAAATCGCGAGGCCAAGCGGACTGAGCTGATCGCTGAACGGCAATCCATCGCCAACGAGATTCATGATTCATTGGCACAATCGTTGGTATATACACGGATGCGCACGAGTTTGTTACTCGAATCCATACGGACGCACAATGAACTCATGGTCACCAAATATGCGCACGATATTGATGATGCTTTAGAGAACAGTCAAAAAACGGTTCGGGAACTGATTACGGATTTTCGGTGCGCGATGGATCCATCGGGACTTCTGCATGCACTGCAAAACCTGACCGAGCAATTCCGTCATCGAAATGACATTGTGCTCGAATATATCAATCGGGTAGCCAATCTCGAATTACCACTTGAATATGAAATCCAGGTGTCCCATATTGTGCAAGAGGCGCTGGCGAATATTGCCACCCATTCGGGCGCGACTCATGCTCGCCTGATCGTGGATTTGTCCAGTAATTATTATGTTTTCACCATTGAGGATAACGGCAGCGGTGGATGCACCTTCACTCCCGTTGAAGGACACTATGGCATGATGATCATGCGCGAACGTGCACAGCGCATCGGAGGCGAAATAAAAGTGGAAAGTTCGAAGGGATTCGGCACGCGCGTGCAATTATTTTTCCCTGAGCCGAGGTCGGATTGGAGAGCGGTTAATGAGTGAGAAGTTAAAAGTTGTTCTGGTAGACGATCAAAACCTGTGCAGGACCGGATTAAGTGAACTGCTCGCCAATTGCTATGGCTTTTCTGTCCTCGGCGCAACCGGCAGTGTCGAGGGACTGCGCGTGTTATTACATGAACAACCCGATCTGTTGATCATGGATTTGCGCATGAAGCCGCTGGATGGCTTGGCTATGCTCGAACAAATTCGCAAAGAGGGCTGCTCGACACCAGCTGTTATTTTGACCATGAGCGATTCCGAAATCGACTTGTCCAACGCGATACGCGCGGGTGTGCGCGGCTATCTGCTCAAAGACATGGCGCCGGAGGATGTCGTTGATGCCATCCGGCGAGTTGCGGCAGGCGAACTGGTCGTCGCCCCCACCATGACGATCAAAATGATCGAGATGCTGCGCGGTGATCAACCCGGAGAAGAACCGAAAAACTCTCTCAAGCTACTCACTGATCGTGAACGTGAAATACTGCAACTGCTATCGCGCGGAGAAAGCAACAAAGCCATCGCTCAAACACTTTCAATCAGCTATGACACCGTAAAACAGCATGTGCGTCATATCTTGACCAAGCTCAACTTATCCTCAAGGGTTAAAGCCGCAGTGCTATTTACCGTCCAACAACAAACGCAAAACACCGATGAAAAACTCCCGCGCTAAAGCACTCTGCCAGTGGTAAATGCAAAAAATTCTTCCTTAACGGCTTAGATTATTAGTCTTGGTCTGGAAAGGCCGCTTACACCGTCAACAATTATTGTTCCAAGAAAAAAACCGCTTGAGGCGGCTTTTACATGTCACAACTATTTTATTTGGTGCACGATTGCTATTGAATACATCGCGCAAAATCTGCTTGTCTGGAGATTCATTGAGCCGAACCTCGACTTCCTTGAGTCCCCGCATCTGTGTCTTCAATGCCGCGATCTTGTCTTGTAGCCGCCCGGCCCTGACTTCTGCAACAGAAGGTTCTTGTCTGTCTGCCGTATCGAGTGCTGCAAGATAGCGATTGATACTGGCTTCGATCTCGTCCATACGCCGCTGCAGCTTTGCGCTGGTGAAGTTGCGGTCGCGGTTGTTGACTGCCTTGAACTTGCTCCCGTCGATGGCGACGAGTGCTTCCGAAAACAGGCCGAGCTGCTGGCACAACACCACAAACTGGCGACAGACACCGCGAATTGCTTTGCCGTTGTCCTTGCGGAAGTTGGCGATGGTTTTGAAGTCCGCGGCATCAGTCGACCCGTCAGCCACATCAGTTCGACGTTGCGTTGAGCTTCGCGCTCAAGGCGCCGGCTGGACTGAATGCGATTAAGGTAACCGTAGATGTATATCTTCAGGAGTATTGCCGGGTGATAGGAGGGCCTGCCGGTTGCAGCGGGAGTAACATCTTCAAAATCCAGCTTGCCAAGATCAAGTTCATCGACAAAGACATCGATCACTCGCACCGGGTTGGTATCCGCAACATAGTCGTCGAGAAGTTCCGGCAGCAAAATTCCTTGAGTTCGATCCTCGCCCTGAATGAAACGCTTCATAAGAGTGCCCCCAACGTATGCCCTGACACTACTATCAAAGCATGCCGAGACATCTGCGTGTACATTGAGCATTACGTTTTTACACAGTCTGGGCCCAAAGGAGTCATTCGAGGTGTGAAGTCAGAGATTACCTGATTGCCGTCCATCAGAAAATTCGACCTTTCATACTATATGTATGGACTCTATCGGAGCCACTCAATAATCTGTACTTACTTGGCAAACTTACCGAAAGGCAAGGGCGCAAAGTCACCGACCTAAGGGAGACTATGGCAGCGGGACTGCGGCACGGATGTTCGTCCGTGTGTATAAATTGCTTACCCCTGCGGTGTTTGAAAATATGGAAAGGAGAGCGATATGTCTAGCCTCATTCCTGGTTCTTGTTTTATCCAAGAGGCCATGCACATGTGCTTTGGGTTTGTATTCGTTGGATTGGCCTTAGCGGCACATACAGCACATTCCGAGGAAGGTTCTATTGCACCCAATCTGGATATATTAACGATTCAACTCGTGCGCTCCGACGCTGACTGGCTGCTTCCTTACCGGCTCAATACGAATGTTGCGCTTACCCGCTCAGAGGATTCCGCACCCGCCGGGTCAGGATTCAGCAACACACCACGGTTGTTCCTCGTCGCCGAGCCGAAAAAAGAAGCCGTCTGGTCAACAAACGCACGCAGGCAAATCACTTCCGACAGCGGCTGCTCTTCATTGTCGCCTCTCCTATTATGCTTCGAGTCGAAACAAGAACAGCTCGAGATCAAACCGCGACGAGACTCGGTTTGGGTTGTATTGCGCAAAGCGTTCCCTTTTTGAAGGCACTCCGTTGCTCACGCAACAGCTTGGGCAATCTGCGAATGGCTGCTTTTGGCCTCAAACCCGCCTTGCGATAGCCAGCATCAAATGCCCGTGTTATCGGCCATCCACGCTTGCGGCAACCCTGCTTGCTTCGAGTTCAAGGTGACAAGGCGCCAACAGCAGATGCGCCAGATGTTCAGGATCATTCGAACGCATGTGTTCCGCAAATGCCGCCAGCCGCGAATCGTGGGCGTCGGCCAGGGTGCCAACCAGCGTTCTTGCCGCTTCGCGCGGGTTCGGCCCTCCGGCCTGATAGCCTGGCCAATCCTTGTAGTGTGACAACAGCTGTTCGCGGTGATCCTGATAGAGTGGGCAATTGCGGGTGAAATCGAGCTCGACTTGCATCGCCTCGATCTCCGCGTCGATCTCGGCATCGGTATTTTTGTAGTGGGCCTTTTCGGATTCGGTCCAATGCGGCTTATCGCCGTGCTTTTCGCGCAAGGTCACGAAGGTGCTCTTTAGCGCCATCTGTGAATGGGTGCCGGCATCCCTGAAGATGTGAACGAGGTCATTCCCATGGCCCTCCTTGCCGACATAGCGCATTCCCGCCGTAATCCGCCGAGGATTGAAGCCAAACTGGCGGGCACACGCCGCGCGGAGGGTGTCGAAGAGTTCATTGATTTTCAAAGTACTCACAGATCAATCCTTTCGTTCAGGTATTACCACTACGATTGCAACGATGGCCAATTGGTTATCAAGAGCATACACCACTCACCGACCGGCCGCTCGTGGCACACAAGCAGTCATTCGACTGCAAGCAAGTTTAAATTAACTGGCATACTTGCAGACATATAATATTTTTTCATCGGAGAAAATAAATGGCTGAACAAATCTTTCAGGGTATCGAGTTGTTGCCGGAAGCCAAGGCTGTCGAACAACTCTTTATTTTATTGCATGGTGTGGGCGCGAAATCGTCCGATCTAGTACCATTGGCTGATAAGCTCAGGGATGCATTCCCAAGTGCCGCGTGCCTGCTCCCGGATGGCACCTTCCCATTCGACGGCGGAGGCAATGGCCGGCAATGGTTTTCAATAAGCGGGGTGACCGAGGAAAATCGGGCAACGCGCGTTGCCGAGGCCATACCGGCCCTGCATGCCCTGGTGCGGCATGCCCAGGATCGCTTCAAGGTTTTGCAGTCGGACACCGCACTGGTCGGTTTTTCTCAGGGCGCGATCATGGCCCTGGAATTCAGTGTAGTTCATGATGGTCACGTCGGAAGGGTCTTGGCATTTTCCGGGCGGTTTGCAAAGCTTCCCGAAAAAGCGCCCGAGTTAACGACATTGCATTTGCTGCATGGAGAAGATGACCCTGCGATTCCGGTCGAACATGCGTATGCTGCCTATGAAAGGCTAATGGATCTGAATGGGGACGCCACGCTGGACGTCGCATCATCTGTTGGCCACGAGATCCATGCGGCACTTACCGATCGCGCCATTCATCGCCTGCAGACATGCATTCCGCTACGAAGTTGGAAACAGGCGTTGAATAGTGCATAACGAAAACAATCATGAGCACCAACCTCATTAAAGGTTCATCCACATCCCCTTGGGCACCGCTGCATCACAAGGTGTTCCGGATGCTGTGGATCGCCTCGATTGTCTCAAATATCGGTTCCTGGATGCACGAGGTCGGCGCTGGCTGGCTGATGACTTCGCTTGCACCCAGCCCCTTGATGGTGGCGCTGGTGCAGGCCGCCACGACTGCCCCGGTATTTCTGCTGGCGCTTCCTGCGGGGGCACTTGCCGATATTGTCGATCGGCGGCGCTACCTGATCGCATCACAGGTCTGGATGATGATCACTGCTGCAACACTAGGCGCGCTGACACTTTCAGGAATGACGACAGCCACCATCCTGTTGATCTTTACTTTTGCTCTCGGCATAGGCACCGCAATGATGATGCCGGCATGGGGCGCGATTACACCGGAATTGGTGCAGCGATCCGAACTCCAGGCGGCCATCGGTTTGAACACAATAGGGATGAACGTATCCCGATCCGTCGGCCCGGCGCTTGCCGGGTTAATCGTTGCCGCAGCCGGGCCTGGAATGGTCTTTATCCTGAATGCCATCTCATTTCTTGCCGTCATTGCAGCCCTGAAGCGCTGGCAGCGCCCGCCAACGGAAAGTGAACTGCCTGCCGAACGCGTCTTCGGGGCGATACGCGCCGGCTTGCGTTACGCGCGTCATTCTCCGGAGTTGCGTGCGGTGCTCACAAGAGGAGCCTCCTTTTTTGTATTCGCAAGCGCCTCTTGGGCATTGCTGCCGCTGATCGTTCGGCAAGAGCTGAACAGTGGTCCCGGTACTTATGGACTGTTCCTGGCTTGCCTGGGTATAGGTGCGATTGCCGGCGCGTTGCTGCTGCCTCGTGTTCGCACCCGTGTATCGCGGGACACAATTGTGGCAGGCGCCACCGGGCTTTACTCGATCGCCATGCTGGCTCTTGCCCATAGCGGGAATGTGTATGCGGCCGGAGCGGCAATGCTGCTTACGGGAGTGGCCTGGATCAGCGTGGTATCGTCACTGATGACGGCTGCCCAGACTGCCCTGCCGAGTTGGGTGCGGGCACGCGGCTTGGCACTCTTCTGGGTCGTCTTCATGGGAGGCATGGCTGCGGGCAGCGCACTGTGGGGACAGATCGCCTCGTGGGTTGGCATCCCCTACGCTCTTACGGTGGCAGCCGTCGGAGCGCTGGTCGGAATTGCCGCAACATGGCAATACCGGATCGGGCAGCATGATGTGGCTGATCTTTCGCCGTCGATCTACTGGCCGACACCGATGATGGCCGATGACCTTGAAATCGATAGAGGGCCGGTAATGGTGACGGTGGAATACCGCATCGATCCGGCAAGAGCCGATGAATTCGCGAAGATCATGCATCAACAAATGCGCAGGATCCGGCGACGCGACGGAGCGTTCATGTGGGAGCTATTCAACGATATTGATGATCCGGATCACATGGTGGAATGTTTCATGGTCGAATCATGGTTTGAGCATTTGCGCCAGCATGAACGGGCGACTGTTGCAGATCGTGAAGTCATCGAAAAGACGCGGGCGTTCCATCTCGGCAGTGCGCTTCCCAAGGTGACTCACCTGGTCGCAGGAAGGAGATAGCTGATCGCGGAGATAGACACAACAGTTTACCGGCTCCACAATGTTGTCGTCGGAATAAGGGATTTTGGCCGGCTGCTGCCGGTCGCCGTGGTCAACTCTCGACCAAAATCAGTCAGTCGATTTCCTCAGAAGCGGACGTTCAACGTTTGAATTCACCGGCCTGCTCGGCTTTTCGCGCAGGTCCGGTGGAATGAATAGTTAGGGCTCATTCAACTGCCCAGCAACGAAATTGCACCACCCGCAACAGCAGTCACCAAAGGATGCTCAACAAATTTTCTCAAAAGCTTCTTTGCTTCGGCCTTTTGTTCGGGCGTAGCATGACTCGTGTCGATTGCACGGATGATTTCATTGACGTGATGGGAAACACTTTGTTTGTTGTGGTCGCTAACGATCACATTCGACGAACCAGAGATAGTTACGGATTTGTTTTGCACGAATTCCACCTTGATGTCAGGAGCGGCATCACCTTTAACTACGTCGATGCCGAATGCGGAGATTTTCCCCATTCCGAAGTGCACATCTCCAATGGCCTTGATTGGTTTCCATGTAATGAGACCATGTTTTCCTAGTTGCTCACTGATTGCCAAAATGTCCTCAAACGATATCTGTTCGTCAAAGTCTTTCGGTTTGGGCGTGAACATGGGTTCTCTGCGCTTCTCGTAGTACTTCTGGAGAACGATGCCACGTAACTCTGTATCTTTCATTCAACCTCCTGTGGTGATGAAGTGACGCCCTAACAGTTATTCAACAGACCCGCCGGTCTGTACTATTGAAAATCGCGATGCATGCAGATTCACGATAAATGCTTGATTCATTGACGGCTCCACAAATTTGTCTGTCAGCATATGCATAATAGTACAGACAGATGAAGTTTGCTTCTTTAGTCTGATCCAAACAGTTCGTTTGAACCTCGAATGGTAGCTCATGGCCGTCAGCGTCATTTCCCCGGCCACCAAAGCGTATGTAAATCTCAGCTGCTCGCCTACTTTAAGCTACATGACCATAGCAACGACCATGACGACAGCCTTTTCCATGCACATATTTCTTGTACGCCTCCATCCAGTTTGTCGCCATCGCGTGCTGTGCTTCCGCAAGCGTGGATTTCTTGAGCGCATACCATGCGGTAAATTACAAATTCTAATTGGTCTTTCTTATCGGCATTCCACTCGCTGTTGCGAGATTCTGGCCACAGATTATGCGGATCATCCGGGGCACCACCGATAGAAAGGGTGATTAGATGGTCATCCTCGTAATGCGTGGGGTTCATGTCGGTACAGGCATACTCCCGCATCTGTCGCTTTTTGAGTTTGTTGGTGTAGTAAGCAGGTGGACGCACGGTCTTGGTATATCCCTTGACGCAGACCGTGGACTGGATGTTTTCTTGGGTAACGTTGAGATTGATTGCGTCTGGGGTAAGCACCGGGTCGGTTAGGTCAGATGCCCATGCAGGGAAAGAAAGAGCCAGCGCAAAACTGGCTAGTAGCAAATTCACTCTCGCTAACATCCCTTGAATTTATTAGCAGTGCATTTTCTGGCTAGCTCCTGTGCTTCGGCAATTTGCTGTGCAGTCATATTCTTTGCTATTGAATCGCGATAGCTGGCTTTTTCTTGTAATTCACTAGCAGGAGCATTGGTAGCAGCAATGTTTGCCCACATATACGCCAGGACGAAATCTTGAGGAACACCTAGCCCATAGCCATACATATTCGCAAGCATGTATTGTGCTGATGCAGCACCCTGTTCCGCTGCCAGTCGATACCACTTCACTGCCTCTTTGTAATCTTGCGGGACACCTAGTCCTGATTCATACGTAAACCCAAGGTCGGATTGTGCGTCAGCATAACCTTGCTCTGCTGACAGCCGATACCACTTCACCGCCTCTTTGTAATCTTGAGGAACCTCTTGTCCACTGTAATACATCCACCCAAGGTAGAATTGTGCGCCAGCATCACCTTGATCTGCTGCCAGCCGAAACCACTTCACCGCCTCTTTGTAATCTTGCGGGACACCCTCTCCTTTGTAATACATAGTCCCAAGGTTGTTTTGTGCAAAATCCTCCCCTTGTTCTGCTGCCAGTCGATACCACTTCACCGCCTCTTTGTAATCCTGAGGAACACCTTGTCCATTGTTATACATCACCCCAAGTTTTGCTTGTGCTTTAGCATTACCTTGTTCTGCCGCCAGTCTCCACCACTTCACCGCCTCTTTGTAATCTTGAGGAACACCTTGCCCAAAGAAATACATCACCCCAAGGCTGGTTTGTGCACTAGCCTCCCCTTGCTCCGCTGCCAGTTGATACCACTTCACTGCCTCTTTGTAATCTTGAGGAACACCTTGCCCAAAGTAATACATCACCCCAAGGCTTGATCGGGCATAGGCATTGCCTTGTTCTGCCGCGAGCCGATACCACTTTTCTGCTTCTTTGTAATCTTGAGGAACACCTTGTCCATTGCTATACATCCAACCAAGGTTAAGTTGTGCTTGGGCATTACCCTGTTCTGCCAGCGGCCTGAATAATTTTCCCGCTTGTGCATAATCTCCCGCATCGTAGGCACCGTCTGCATCTGATAACGAATCGGCTATTGCCTGACCAGTCAACGCAAACAAGCACACACAAACCAACAACAATTGTTTTAGCAACTTATTCATTTTCGTTATATCCTTATCGACGCCTAACCTTGAGCGCAGGCTACGCCCATACCACCCAACAATCAATGCGCCAAATTATCCAGGCAATCTCTTTGAGCCCATGCCGTTGCTCACGCAACAGCGCGGACATTTCGCGCAGCAGGGAGCGCAACCCGCCCTTGTATGCGTTGCGTGTGATGATTTTGCCTTGCCTTCGGGTGTGCGTGCGCCTGTTGACCTATTCCACGGTACAAGAAAAAACCCGAAAAGCCATTAACTCTGCGGGTTTGGTGGACTTCTTTGGACTGTTTTGTACTACTTATTTGGTAGGCACGATTGGACTCGAACCAACGACCCCTTGGATGTCGACCAAGTGCTCTAACCAGCTGAGCTACGCGCCTATTGCAGGGTTCGCATTGTATCCGAAAGCCTATCGTGCTACAAATGAAAATCGCGCGCAGTTTTAATCGGCATCCAGAATCCGTCTTCGAAAGCCCAAGGCCACCTCCCAAGTGCTGGGCTCATCAATAATCGGCGCGGCATGAATGACTCATTCCGACCGAACCAGCCGGTCGACCTCTTCCGTGATGAAATGCAGCGCGAGCAGCTCATCGCCGAAACTGACCGGAACCAATATCACATTAGTATTCACCTGCCCGCCGCCTTTCTTCTTCCAAATGATGTCTATCGTAGATCCGATTTTATCTTTCATTGCATTTTGATAAGCGGATACCAAAGTTTCCCGGCTTTGATTTGCGACGAATGCTTCCGGAAAAGACATGCCTATATTTTCCCATTCGCGCGTCGAGCCATAGCCTAATAGAGTAGCAAATCTTTGGTTGCAGAGTTTGTGGGTATCATCGAGATAGACGTAGATCGCCTGTTTAGAGGATTCCAGAATATCCTTAAGCTGATGCCTGACGCCTTCAATGAGTTCTATACGATTATTTCTCATGATCTCAACTCCTGATAATTTGAACATGACCTTGTTTACTACTTTAAAAATTGTTCCACTTTTGTATCATATGCACAAGTACGTACAGAAAAGTGGCGTATCACAAAAAGGAAACTGCTCATGAATAATCTCGGCGGAAAATCATTCAATTGTCCTATCGAAGTGATGATAGGCGTGATCGGCGGCACCTTACTCACGCCTGCCAAACCCCGTACCCTGCTTCACGCAGACCAATTGCCAACTCCACTTCCATGTCGCGCGCGCCGTCATAGGGCATCGGGTTATAAACTTCGTAGAGGCCAGGCAATAACCGCAATCCGAATTGTTGTACGTATCGATTGGACTGGATACCTGCCTTGTGTTTGTCGAAGCGCACGTCGGGATCCAATCCTGTCATGCCGACGTAAACGCACGGCTTGCCCGTGACGTAATCGGGGTTGGCTTTCTTGAATCGACCTTTGTAAAGAACGTCTTTCGACAGTTCGATCACATAGACGTGATAGTGGTTGCGGCGTCCCATGATTGCGTTCAAATGAGTGCAAGTGCGGCTTGATGGCACAGTGTACTCCGCCGCAAGTCCAGCGGAAACTCGACAGTCAAGTTTGCCGATCTGTACTTGTTCTCGCACAACGGATTCAGGGGCAGAAAGCTTTTGTGCTAAGAGTCAGCTCTCGCCCCATAAGAGACGGACACGATCTAATTTAATGCGTGGGCGACATGGATTTACTGTTCAAAAAGGTAAGCGAAGCTGACCCCTTGAACCCTTTCAATTGACCAGATTTATTCCAGCATACTCCTTTTAAATACACGTATCTTGAACAGGACATGCAACACCGGGGCGCAATTTTTGGTAGCGAAGCTGAGTAAGATCAGCAACATTTTCACCGGAAGCCGCGACAATCAGAATTTCTCGCGCCAGCTGGGAAAAATCGGCACGGAAATGGACTGAGCTTTTCAGTACCAGGATGCGTTGCCGCATCGGGTCAATATCGAGATGGCGGAACATCGCTTGATCCGCTGCCTGCTGTTTGTGGCTTGCGACCAGTATCTGTATGCCGTCCAGCCGCAAGCGTGCCATCGGACCCAGATTCATCCGGCATCCCAGATAAAACGGGCCGGTCCCGGTAAATTGGCCGTCTCCCAGCGCTTCAACGGTATAGCGCCCGACAAGAGGAGCAGCGCCGATGCCGCTGTGCGCGCCGAGTGCCAATTCAACCGTGGCACCAATGCCTGCGGCGTGCGCAGCTGCTGCGGCAGCCGGGTCGCACAGCAAGCCGACACATGCATCCGGCACGCGCTGACGCACCAGTTCATGCAGGATGTCGGTTGTATCACCAGCGGCACCGCCGCCCGGATTGTCCTGTGTATCAACCAAAATAATCGGCCTGTCACCGCTACTGGCAAGCGCATGACTCACTGCCTGAGCCGGGCTGTAGATCTGGCCGCTGAAGGCGGTGCGCTGCGCCAGCATTGCGTCAAATAAGCGCTGGGCTACCGCCTCAGTAGCAGCCACATCGGTGCCATAAGCAAGTACCGTCGGGCCACAATCGTAGATGTCGGCTAGTGGAAAACCCGGAACGATTGCCGCACTCACATTGCCATCGCGCTCCAGCTGCTCGACCAGATGCATCAGCGAGGCTAGCGGCTCGATCAATGTGCACTGCCAAAGCATCGGGATCAAAAAAGGAATTTGACGGTACGCCTTATGCAGGCGTTCACCAGCCAGTATTCGTTGCAGCACAATGGCTGCGCGCCGGCCGGTATCACTCATATCCACATGCGGATAGGTACGGTAAACGGTCAACGCGTCAGTCAGCGCCACCATGCGCGGGCTGATGTTGGCGTGAAAATCCAGTGCTGCGACAATTGGCACGCCGGGGCCGATGATGGCGCGTATCCGTTCCAGCAACTCCCCTTCCCCATCCTCGATATGCTCGGCCACCATCGCGCCATGCAAATCGAGAAACAGCGCATCAACAGGCATTGCCTGTTTCAGTTCGCGCGCCAGCATCGACCATATTTTTTCATACGCGTGCTGCGTGACCGGGCCGGAAGGATTGGCTGAGGTCCATAACAGCGGTAGCATTTTATGGCCGTAAGTCGCAGCTTCTTTGATGAAACCTGCAATCGCAATGTTGGCGCCGGCAACCTCTTCCAATAAATTCGGCCCCAGCACCAGACCGGGCCATGCATCAGCAGTAACGAATGCATCCATGTCGGTATGCCGATCAACAAAAGTATTCGTTTCATGCAGGAAACCGGCTATCGCAATACGCGCCATATGAATGGTAATTAGTTGTCAGAGCAAACCTGCAACCGCATTGCGCAGTATGCCAGCGTAATTACTTTCACTGAATTGAATCGGATTGGTCGCGGCCGAGCCGTCAACCACCGCCATGCGCGCGATCAGCTCAGCTTGCGCATCGTCGATGCCGATTGCAGCCAGCGCAGGGGGGATGCCGATTTTTTCACGCAGGGCCAGCACCCAATCGAGAAATGCGCTGAACGAAGGCTGCGGCAAATCAAGGTAGCGTGCCAGGCTGGTAATGCGCTCGTCAATCGCGGCGCGGTTGGCTTGCAGCACATACGGCATCAATATCGCGTTGAGCGTGCCGTGGTGCGCGTCATACAGTGCGCCGAGGGGGTGCGCCAGCGCGTGCATCGCACCGAGGCCGCGCTGAAATGCGGTGGCACCCATACTCGACGCGACCAGCATTTGCAGGCGCGCATCCAGATTGCGTCCATCCTGCACCGCAGCCGGCAACCATTCCTTCACCAATCGTATGCCTTCCAGCGCGATGCCGCTCGCCATCGGATGATAAAACGGAGAGCAATACGCTTCCAGGTTGTGCGACAGCGCATCCATGCCGGTGGCAGCGGTCAGTCGGGGAGGCAAACCGACGGTCAGCTCCGGGTCCAGGATCACCGCTGCTGGCAACATCCGGGCGTGAAAGATGATACGTTTGACATGAGCCTGGTCGTCGGTAATCACCGAAGCGCGCCCGACTTCGGAACCAGTGCCAGCCGTGGTCGGCACCGCCACCACCAGCGCCATACCCGCCACGTTGACGCGCAAATAGTTGTCGCCAACGTCCTCAAAATCCCATAGCGGCCGATTCTGGCCAACCATGAGCGCGACAGCCTTGGCCGCATCGAGCGCCGAGCCTCCCCCGAATGCGATCACGCCATCAAAATTTCCAGCACGGTAGGCATGCACGCCATCGGCCACATTTTGTTCAGTGGGGTTGCCCTTGATGTTGCTGAACACCGCGCAACCCAATCCGGCAGACTGGCAGCTAACTACAGCTTGCTGCACGATAGGCAGCGGCGCCAAACCGGGATCGGTGATCAGCAGGGCATTTTTCATTCCCAGGGATAGGCAGAGGTCTGGCAATTCCCGGATGCGCCCCGCCCCGACTTTGATAGCGGTCGGATAATTCCAATTAGCGCGGATGATTTCTTTAGTGCTCATGCAGTACCTCTTTACGATTGCGAATTAGATTCAGAAATTCATGCGCAACTTGCACGCGTTCAGGTTACAAAAAATTCGATCAAGCCGATGATAGCAAGGCGGAAACAGGTGAAAAAGCGGAGTTTACATTTAGTAAATGAGCATTTTGAGCCTGTTTTCAACGCCGCTAGCGCGGCTTTAGCGAATTTTTAAATGATAGGACTTCGCTTGCGTAAGATGTTCAAATCCTATATTGGAAAGCGTTACGCCCCGCCCGCTATGCTTGACACCGGTCCAGGCCAGTGCCGGGTCAAGGTAATCGCAGCGGTTCATGAACCATGTTCCGGTTTCGATGCGGTCGCCTATGCGCAGTGCCGCCTCGACATCGCGCGTGAATACCGCAGCGGTGAGACCATAGGGACTATCGTTCATCAAGCGGATCGCCTCATCGTCATCGGCCACCGGCATCACACCACAAACCGGGCCGAAACATTCGTCGGCCATTATTTTCATGCTGTGGTCAACATCAACCAAAATCTGCGGCGCCATATACGGGGTGCGCACTTTATTCGCAGCAAAAACACGCGCATCGATCAGCCCGGTTGCGCCTTTGCCGATCGCTTCGGCGACGATGGCGCGGATACCGGCGGCAGCACGGGTGCTGACCACCGGCCCCAGCGTGGTCTGTGGATCCAGCGGATCACCGAGCACGTACTGATTGGTCAACGCCACCGCGCGTGCTATGAATTCCTTGAACAGGGATCGATGGACATAGATACGTTGTATCCCGCAGCAGGATTGTCCGGAATTAAAAAATGCGCCATCGACCAGCGTCTCGACCGCATGCGCCAGATCGGCATCGGCTCGCACATAGGCCGGGTCGTTGCCGCCGAGTTCCAAGCCGACACCGATGAAACGTCCAACCGCTGCTTTTTCGATCGCAACACCGCCCGCGACGGAACCCGTGAAGCAAACGAAGTTCACCTCGGGCGAACGAATCATACGGCTGGTGTCGTGATGGGTGGTGTGCAAATGCTGAAACACGCCGTCCGGCAGACCCGCAGTGTGGAATGCTGCGGCGAATCGCTCGGCTACCAGCGGTGTTTGCGCTGAATGCTTGAGCAATACGGTATTACCCGCCAGCAGCGCCGGCACGATGGCATTGACTGCGGTCAGCAACGGATAATTCCACGGAGCGACCACCAGCACCACGCCGACCGGTGTGCGTTTGATAAAGCGCGTGTAACCGTCGATGGCCGGAGGCACGACATCGGCCAAAGCTTCCCCGGCAATCGCGATCATATGGCGTGCACGCGCCTCGAAACCGTCAATCTCTCCGGGTGTATAGCGGATCGGCCTGCCCATCTGGCGCGTCAGTTCCTCGGCGATTGCATCCTTTTGTGAAACCATTGCTTTAACCGCGCTCGTCACCAGCGCCGAACGCGTGGCCAGCGGCGTGGTCTGCCATGAGCGCTGCGCCAGTTTTGCACGCGTGAGCGCGGCTTGAATCTCGTCAGACGAAGCGTAGCGTCGCTGCACTGCGACGCTGCCGTCTATCGGACTGATGGTGATGAGTTCTTGGGTCATGTTGGTTTTACATTATGGTTTTTTAGCGGTGCCCTTAAAAGCTGATTTAAAAATGTAGCGAGCGGGCGTCAGGTGGGGAAGGACGGAGCAGAGGAACCGGAATATACACTAGTACATGAGGATTCCGAGCACCGCCCGACCCCGCATCACGCCCGCGCAGCCATTTTTAAACAGCTTTTAAATGATTTCAAAATAGCGTGCCAGCTCCCAATCCGTAACATGACGGCGGAACTGGCGCTCTTCCCATTCGCGGGTCGCGGCATAGTGATCGACGAATGCATCGCCAAACTGATTGCGTGCAACCGTCGACGCCTTGAGCCGTTGTGCCGATTCCCACAAAGTATTCGGCAGCGCCAGCGCCGGAGAAAATTTTTGCGTATAGGCATTGCCCTCTACCACAGGCTCAGGTTCCCAGCCCTGGGCTATGCCCTCCAGCCCCGATCCGAGCGCAGCAGCCAATGCCAAATACGGGTTGGCATCGGCCGAGCCGATACGTACCTCAACCCGTTGCGATTTTTCCGAACCGGAGATCAGCCGCAGTGCGGTGGTGCGATTTTCCACGCCCCAGGTAGCGTCCAGCGGTGCCCAATAGCCGGGCACCATGCGCGAATAACTGTTGACCGTCTGTGCATACAGCGCCATGAATTCCGGCATCAAGCGCTGCACACCCGCCATGAAATGGCGCTGGGTCTTGCTCATGGTGTGCGGCTGCTTGGCGTCGTAGAACGCTGAACCATGATCACCACGATTACGCAGCGACAAATGGATATGCCCGCTTTGGCCCGGATAGTCTTGCGACCATTTCGCCATGAACGTCGCCATCAAGCCATGCCGCTGCGCCAGCACTTTGACGAAAGTCTTGAACAACATCGCCTTGTCGGCCATCGCCCCCGCCTCGTCCACCGTCAGCGCTGCTTCCACCACCCCGGGGCCGGTCTCGGTATGCAAGCTCTCGATCGGCATATCCATACGATCGCATAGCTGCATCAGCTCGTGATAAAACTCGGCATTGACCGAATTGCGCAGAATCGAATAGCCAAAGTAACCGGGCGTCCACGTCTGCAAATCACGGTAGCCTTTGGCGCGCACCGACTCCGGCGTTTCCCTGAACATAAAGAACTCATACTCAAGTGCCGCATAGGCATCAAAGCCCATCGCTTCTGCTTTTTCGAGCACACGGCGGAACACCGCGCGCGGACAGATTGCTTCGGCATCGCCTGCGAACTCGCCGAGGAAAAACAGCATGTCGCCATCGGCGCCGGGCTCAAACGGCACATCGCGACAGGTATGTGGCAGCAGCCGGACCTGAGCATCAGGATAGGCAGTATGCCAACCGGTGTATTTAACGTTGTCATACATCTGGTCGTTCGAATCCCAGCCGAGCACCACATTGCAAAACGACAGCCCGGATTTGAGCGATGAAATGAATTTTTCCTTCGACATGTACTTGCCGCGCAAAATACCGTCGATGTCCGACACCGCCACCTTGACATGGGTTAGGCGCCTCGCCTCGACCAGCGCAATGGCATCCATAATCGTTTTGACTTCTCGAGCTTGCATATAAATATCCAATTTCAGAATTGAAATGTCATCGTCGCTACTGCGTTACAACTGCAGACCAACCTTGTTGATCTATATTACTGGAGCAAAGGTTCTTGATGGGATTGTAAAGTTGTGCGGGGGGAAGTCAATCAGTTGTCACAGGAATTAAGGAGGCTCAGCCTGGGCCTTTAATTGAAGAAGTTATCGCCACCCATCCCGCGGTGGCGGAATGCGCGGTCATCGCGCGCGACGACGAACTCAAGGGGCCAATTTCAAGGGACAAGTGCCGATGAGGCTAGTGGTGCTCAAGTCCGGGATGACCATCGCCGAGGCAGAGCTGCAACAGCAGTTGATCACCCGCATACGCGACACCATCGGTGCGATCACCTGTTACAAGGACACCGTGATCCTGGCCAGACTGCCCAAGACCCGCTCCGGCAAGACGCTGAGCAAGACCCTGGCCCATATCGTCAACGGCAAGTAATATAGGGCGCCTTCGAACATCGATGATCCGGGCGTGATACCGGAAATCATCGAAGTGCTGCGCAGCAAGAAGATGGTCAAGTAGCTAAAGGTTTCGGCTTCTTTGAAAAATTGTATGAAGCCCAGTCCATTGATTTCGAACGACTGCTAACGACCTATAGTGATGAAAAATTCTTTGTCGACAGATCTAAAATCACTGCTTAAAAACACTCAATCAACCAAGCCTGCAAAACTTTCGCACTGACCTCTGTAAGCCTTGGTTAGCAAGCGATCATCGCTGATTCAGATCGAACCATTGGTTATGTTTCAGCATGCTTTGTATGAATACAGAAAATGGATCAGTTCATTGGAAATTCAATCCCGGCGAGTTTCCAGTACCTGATCTATGCTGGCTATAAATGTGGCGAGTTCCTTATCGACCCGTGCAAGCAGGGAATCAACTTCACCGGACTCTTCTTTCCTGATGCTGCTTTCTAATAACTTAGCCAAGTCTTGCAGGGTTTCCGCGCCGAGAGTACCTGCAATTCCTCTTAGGGTGTGCGCCAGTCTTTCTGCTGTGCTCCGGTCGTCTGCGGCCAACGCTTCCCGAAAACTGGTGGCAAAATTTCGCTGATTAACCCGGAATTTGTCGAGAAGCGAAAAATAAAGGGTTACGCTCCCTCCTATCCGGCGAACACTTTCGGCCACTTTGACCCCGGGCAAGTCCGGGAGCGGTTCAGGTGCAGAATTTTGAAACGTTTGGCCGACTGGGGTGCTCCCCGTGGTCCGTGTCGGACGCACCCATTTTGCCAGCGTTGCCACCAATCGGTCCGGATCAATGGGTTTGCCAATGTAGTCGGTAATTCCGGCATCCAGAAATTCATTTTGTTCACTGACCATTACATTGGCTGTGAGGGCGATGATAGGCAATTTGGAAAAATGCGGGTTTTTCCGTATCTCACGGGTGGCGGTGACACCATCCATCACCGGCATCTGCATATCCATGAGCACGCCATCGAATTGTGCTTCTTTCAGAAGTGCGATGGCTTCTTCACCGTTCTCTGCGACAGTCACATCGAGTCCGAATCCTTCAAGCAACTCTTGTGCAACCTGCCGGTTTATTTCGTTGTCCTCTACCAGCAGCAGGCGTGCCCCGCGGATCTGAGAAATGAGTTCCGGATTTAACTGTGCACTGATGATTTTGAACTTGCCTGTCGACAAAACACTCCGGCCTGAAACCTTGGTGACGGCTTCAAGCAATTTGCTTTGCAGGAATGGTTTTGCCAATATGCCATCCACCACCTGGCTATCCATTTGCAGCGTCACTTCGTCCTGGTCTTTGGAAGTGATCAGCAATACTTTCGGCCTGAAACTTGAAAAAGCGATTTCCTGCAGTTTCCGGGCCAAGTCCATGCCATCCATCTCCGGAATCTTGCAGTCTATGATTACCAAGCCAAAAGGCTTGCTTTCTTCATTCGCGCTGCGTACCAGGTTCAGGGCATCTCGGCTATCGCCGGCAACCGCCACATCGAGAGCGAATGACTCAAGGTAGCCCTTCAGGATTTGCAGGCCGTCCTCGCTGTGATCCACAGCAAGGACACGCAGTCCACGCAAGTCGTCGAGCGCTGACAGGTTATAGTTCAACTGCTTTTTCGCTTTTTCAAAGCGCGCGACAAATATGAATCTCGATCCAATCCCCGGGGTGCTTTCCACCCATATCCTTCCGCCCATCATTTCGACGAGGCGTTTACTGATCGTCAGCCCCAGGCCGGTTCCGCCGAATTTGCGGGTAATGCTGGAATCTGCCTGGGTAAATGGATGAAACAGTTTGTCGATCTCCTTCTGCGACATCCCGATCCCCGTGTCTATCACGCTGAAACGCAGAACGACTTCATCACTCGTCTCCCTCGCCCGCACGACACGAACCAGCACCTCGCCATGCTCGGTGAATTTGACTGCATTGCCGACCAGATTGATCAGCACCTGGGTCAGCCGCAGCGGATCACCGATCAGCAACGGCGGTACATCCGGAGCTGTTTGCACCAGGAATTCGAGCTTTTTTTCCTGGGCTCTATTACCCACGATCGTGGACAGATTGCCCATAACCTCTTCCAGATTGAAGGTTATGCGTTCAATCTCCATTTTTCCCGCCTCGATTTTTGAGACATCGAGAATGTCATTCAGAACCCCCAACAGCGATTTTGCCGAACCATGAATTTTCTGCAGATAATCCTGCTGTTTCCCTGACATGTCCGTCTGCAAACAAAGATGGCTCAATCCAATGATTGCGTTCATCGGGGTGCGGATTTCATGGCTCATATTTGCGAGGAACTCATCCTTGATCTGGCTGGCTGCTTCTGCTTGATTCTTGGCTTCCTCGGCTGCCTTCAGTTTCTGAATTTCATGTTCAAGTTCCTTATTGACCGCCACCAACATCTTGTTCCGGTCTGCCACATTTTTTTCCAACGCCAAAACACCGCGTGTGACCAGCAACGTAAGCGCTGCAATGACTAGCAGCATGAATGAGCCAATTCCTACCCCCCATTTCTGCGCGCGTTCTGATCTTTCTATCGCGTCGATTACATCCCTATGGTAATCCTGTTCGGTATTAGCCTTGTATGCTCTTGCCTCAGATAAATAAGCATCACGTAAAGTCCTCATCTTGGTTATCTGTTGCGCACTGGGCAGATTCTTTTTGGTCGCCATCCGCTGGGCTACATCCAGGGACAAGGCAAAGTAGGTATCAAACCCGGTTTTCAGTTTTGCAATCTCGTTCTTGTGCACCTCATCAATCTTTTCCAATCTTACATAACGGCTTTGTATCTCAGATGCCTTGCCTTTGGCGATATCCAGAAAATCCACCTCGCCGGTTGCCACCGCCGCTTCAAGCGCATCCACAACTCTCCCGTAAGCATTGAGATTTTTCTCGGCCTCATCGAGTATCGGATAATCAACATCGCGAAGTTCTATGAGGACGGATTCCCCATCCGACAAAACTATAGATGAATAAGCCAGGTATGCGGTAAAACTCAATGTGGCAATAACGGGTACCAGCAACAATTGCCAAGTCAAGGAATAGTCGGATATTTTTTTTATCAGTGCGGTCATTTTTTCTTAAGGTGCCAGGATGACCCTGACACTCTTGTCTACAGCGCTTTTATCGATGTATCCGATGGCATTCGGATTTTTGGCGACGGCCTTCCTGACCGCCATGTCGCTTTCCAGCATTTCCGGCGGACGACCATCGCCCGTGAAAATGACTTTTGCCCAGTATGCCGCGAGCTGTGAGGGACTCTTGTGGACTACTTTAGAGTAAAACTCATCCCTGATTGCGCTACCTTCAGCCTGATCGATAGGAAAGGCATCGCTGTCATCCGGGAAGCTATCGACTTTGCCGAGGAAGATTCGTGTGGTCTGCGCAGCCGTCAGGAGGGTGATGGAGCTCTTGGCAGAAACGATTACAACCACATCAGCATGCGCACTCGCAGTAACCATTGACATTGCCAGAAGCAGAGAAAGTATCAAGCAATTGCGGATTATTTCCAGTGGTTTCACGTTATCCACCGCTCCTAGAATACGAAGTCAACTACCGCAGAAATCACATGGAACGTTGTCCCGTAAAGGTTGACGTTCGTGGGCACATTTGCCAGGAAGCCATTTGAATTGTCACTGAGTTTCACCTGATCGTACTGCAACTTTAAATCGGTATTTTTCATGAAGTCCCAGCGCACACCCAGGCTGACCGTACTCTGCGCCCTATTGGCTAACAGGATGCTGTTCGACGATGGCGGTGGGAAACCCGGAAGGAAAGAACCCTGGCTATTTTGGCTGTATGTCAGATAGGGGGTGAATTTTTTAACGCGGTAACCGCCGCTGACATACATCGCGGTGATATTGGTGGTTGATTTACGCTGTATCCACTCGGACATGGCGAACCAGTTGCCCGGATCATAATTTACCCCAACGGACAAATCGCTGTTCCTGACCCATGCTCCGGTTACGCCTGTCTGGAGATTTTCGGAAGCAGACAAGCGCTTCTGGTAGCCGACATGGGTGGTTGTCGGGCCATATTCAATCGTATCGAAAATTCCCCACATGTCTTTTGAGATCGATTTGCTGGTCGCACGCTCAATCGTGTTCTCGCCGTAAATGATGGCCTTGATGGTATTCCCCACCTCCCCAATATCAACGCGGTACATGGCATCAACGCCATCGCTGTGCGCGATGGCTAGTTGACGGTAAAGTTCAATTGGCGGATGGATCCATACATAGCTATAGCCGACATCCCGGTTATCGGAATCCAGAAAAGTCGGCAAGGCTATGCGCCCGACCCGGATGTAGGCATCGGGTGTGAAAGCATATTTCACATTGGCCCATTCGACCTCTGGCTGGTAAGAATTTCCGGCGTTATATTCCGATACAACCTGGAGCACTGCCGAGACTTTTGGTGTAAATTGGGCCGCCAGGTGCCCTGCAATCCGGCTGTCATTTCCTGTCGACCAATCTTCGCTCAGTCCTGCCCCTTTGGGAATGGTACTGTCCAGAGTGTAATCCCCCAAACGCATACTGGAATGGCTAACGCCCAGTGAACCGAAACCGCCAAATGTGAACATCGGCTGGTCAGTCCCGGTTGCTTCTGCATTGGTAACGCATGCGAAAATGCCGATTAGTGCAAAGAAGTAATATCCTATGGCCATGAGGCACCTCTGCTGATTAAAATAATTTTTCATTAATTGAACAATTTTGAGAATTTTTTAGTCCAATCCGGGTATTTTAGTGAATTTGCCAGATTATAGATATTTTTAACACCAAGAACTGTCTTTGGAAAATGAATTCAATTAATAGAATTGATGTTATATCCGGATTGCGTTATCCAAAATGGTGTTATATCCTGATTCACGGGTGATGTGACACGCTACTCGCCAATAAATTCCGCATATTCAGTTCAGACTCGGTGTAACTTGCCGGGCATGTATGATCATAGTTAGGAGAACCAAATGGAAGAGAATAAAAAGCATCCCAGGATATTGGTAGTAGATGATGCCCCTGAAAATCTGATGGTGATGGAATCGATTTTGTCGAACGATTATTCATTGAAATTGTTCAACGATTCCAGCGAAGCGCTTGAATATGCATTTGCCAACCCTCCCGACCTGATTCTGCTCGATGTCATGATGCCCAAAATCGATGGTTTCGAGATTTGTCGTCGGCTAAAAGCCAACCCCAAGCTTTCCGATGTGCCTGTGATCTTCATTACATCAAAAACTGATATCGAAGACGAGGAACGGGGATTTTCTGTTGGCGCATCCGATTTCATACATAAACCTATCAGTGCGCCCATTGTGACTGCCCGGGTCAAGACCCATATCAAGATCAAGTTCATGCTTGACTTCTTGAAGTTTGAGAACACTCATTTGCAGAAGAATGCAGAAAATTCATCTTCTGAGCTAGCAACACTGAAAGAATTTGTTTGGGGCAGCCCTTTCATAAAACACTGATCTTTACACCCGCTGGCTTTGGTAACCAGGGGCATTGCTGAGCTTCACTGCTGGCTTCTCTGTGCCCTATGAACATCCTCTTGGCCACCATACGCTCCAAGCAGATGAACTGCGAAAAACACTTCAAGTATTTTAGTTTGTACCTTTCGTTACCATATCCAGATTGTGTAACAGCTAGAACTTAACGAACGGATTGTCCCAAAGTATCTTGATTACTTTTATTAGTTCGGAAGATGACTGCTTTTTGCTGTTCTGCAAACGAACGTTTTCATTCCTAAGGTAATCCATAACTAACTTGATTTTGAGATGGGTCTTAACGCGTGCAACCAAAATGGGCGCGTTAATAGGTTTGTGTATAAAATCAGATGCGCCAACAGAAAATCCCATCTCTTCGTATTCATCTTCATTTTTAGAAGTGATGAAAATAACCGGTATATCTACAAGCTTCGGATTCGCTTTTAGACGGCGACAGGTCTCGAAACCATCAATATTGGGCATCATGATATCGAGCAGTATCAGATCGGGAGGGTTTTCAAATGCGTAATCCAGCGCTTCTTTGGATTCGTTGAATAATTTTAACGAAAAATATTTCGCCAGGATCGCCTCCATTATCATCAGATTTTCTGGGGCATCATCCACTACCAGTATTGTAGGCCGTACAGCAGACTCTTCCATTTTGTTCTCCTCAATTTTGAGCACTGATCAAATCGTCTGTCACATGACACCAGTCGAAATCTACTGACTTCCTGGAAAACCACCTTGAAAAGGTGCCAACTGATATTTTAGACTGGCTAGACACATTCCGGTTCAACACCAATATCTATTTCTGATCATACCCACGAACGGTGGACACCTCAATTAGGCGTTTTGTTGATGCTTCGAAAGCCAACGGCGCTTCATAATGAATCATTGAGTGGCGCCGCTGACGATCTCAAGGGACAAGTGCCGATGGGGCTGGTGGTGCTCAAGTCCGGGATGACCATCACCGAGGCAGACCTGCAACAGCAGTTGATCAACCGCATACGCGACACCATCGGTGCGATCACCTGTTACAAGGACACGGTGATCCTGGTCAGATTGCCCAAGGCCCGTTCCGGCAAGACGCTGCGCAAGACCCTGGCCCGTATCGTCAACGGTAAGGAATACCTGGCCCGTATCGTCAACGGTAAGGAATATAGGGTGCCTTCGACCATCGATGGTCCGGGCGTGATACCGGAAATCATCGAGCTGCTGCACAGCAAGAAGATGGTCAAGTAGCCAGAGGGCGCGGGTAACCGCGTTGGGTTACCCGGCACATCTCAACCATGAATAAAGAAGAAATCCTATTTTGCCAAGCCCGCAATATATTCCGACATAGACTTGATTTCAGCGTCATCCGCACCCAAACCTTTTGGCGGCATCTTGCCCATCTTCCAGCCAAACGCACCACCATTGGTGACGCTGGCAGCAATTTTACTGGCTGCGTCTTTATCATTCTTGTATTTCGCGGAAATATCCATATATGACGGGCCAATGACTTTTTTGGCGATGGCGTGGCATGAGCCGCACTTTACTTTGCCGGCTGCAGGCATATCTGCTGCCAGTGAATTACCCGCAATAATCAGGCTTACTGTTGCAAGAATGCTAGGAATAACAGATTTCATTTTTTGCTCCTTTTTGGTTGTTGAAAAATAATGATACTAATGACCTGTGATTTATTTTCAGGGTTGCCCTACGCTAATTTGTGAACATCAAACACTTTATGTTCTGGCTCAATCTTTTCATCCCAGGGCGGTAACAGCTTGATCTTTTCATCCCAAGGCGGCAACAGCTTGGTTACCAGCCACAGCGTGACATAGGGGCAAATTGAAATGATCAGCACAGTGAACAAACTCTCGCGACCGAACATCTCGGGATAGAAGGTCAGCAGCCCTTTCATGGTCTTGGACAATTCCTGCCCGCCTATCACCACGTTCCAGCGCATCGCCAACACGCCTATCATCATGGCTAATCCACTCAGGAACAGCCAGGTAACCAAACGCTTCCCATGTGTGTTGAACACCAACAATGCCGAAGTTACCAGCAGAGCGAACGTAGACATTCCCCATTGAATGTACATGCCAGCCCAGATCGGCCCGGCGATCAACGCCCTCACGGTGTCGATACCCTCGCGTGCCTTGTAAACCATTTCCAGCATTTCCAGGCCTTCGATCACCATCACGATGGCAACGCCGGTAAACATTACATACAACAAGCCGCGCATGGTATCGTCGAGTATCGGTGTCTTGCGGAACTTGGACACGATCACATACAGCACGATTATCAGCCCGACACCCGAACCCACGGCAGACAATAGGAATATGACAGGCATCAGATCAGACGACCACCATTCGCGCGTCTTCAGCGATCCAAACACGAATCCGACGTAGCCGTGCAGACCGCAAGCGGCAGGTATGCCGATCATGGACAATATGCGCGCAATTTTATGGTCGATAGCCAATGCGCGCGCTGAGACATCGTCCGACCCCAGGGTGAGCAAGCCATATACTTTCCCCATGATGCCGGATCTGACCTTGGACATCGCGACGATATCGGCGCGGAACGCAAACCAGACTTCCAAGAGCAACAGGCACAGGTAAAACCCTGCAACATAACCGAACGCCGCCATCGCAGAGGTCCAATGCGGTGTTATGACTGCATTGAACGCACGGGTTGGCTGCCCGAGGTGGAATAACAATGGTGACGGTGCGAAGAACATAAAACACAACGCAGTCAGCAAGGCAAACCTGGATATAGGAGCGAAACTCTTTATGTTAAACACATGATGCAGACTGGAGATCACAAACGCACCTGCCACCAACCCGGTGATGTAGGGGTAAATTACGATGAGTTGACTCCATGGAAAATCGGTCTCGTTTGGATAAACGTAACCGATATACGGGGTAACGTGGTCGAATACGTGTTCCATCACACCACCTCCTTATCTAAACCTATATAAAACACGTTGGGTGCGTTGCCCATTTCCGGCTTCAGCACTTGCACGTGGTTATTGCGGATAAATAAACTGATTGGGCTTTCCGGGTCATTGCGATCGCCGAAAATGCGCGAACCGGTCGGGCATACCTCTACGCATACCGGATTAAGTCCCTTGGTGATACGGTGATAGCACCAATTGCATTTCTCGGCGGTTCCCCGCGACTGATTGAAACTGCGCGCACCATAAGGGCATGCCTGTACGCAATACTGGCAGCCGATACAATAAGTCGTATCGATCAACACCGGACCATCCTTGGACTTGAAGGTGGCTCCGGTCGGGCACACCTGGACACACGAAGGATGCTCGCATTGATTGCACAGCTTGGCCACAAAAAACGCCTTGTCCACCTTGGCATTCCTGTAGCGGTTGTCAAAACGGAATTTGGTTTCCGACCCGGTATTCTCGATATTTTTCGGGTCGGTTTGGGTATCGACGATTGCGGTATTTGACCCTTCCAGATAGACGTAGCGCTCAACCCAGGTACGATAGTGATTTGCATCCATCTGCACGCTGTTCTCCATCTTGCATGCTTCCATGCAGCGCAAACAGCCGATGCAGCGGGTAGTATCAACACCCATCGCCCACTGATGGTCGTTCCAGTTGTAATCGGGTATCTTGGGCGGATCATTGACCGCCTCGGCGTATTGCTCGTCATTTTGTTGAAACGCGTGCTTCGAGCCCTGCGTTTCCGATAAGGCTACCGCGCTGCCCGCACCAACCAGTGCTCCTGCGCAAACCGCACCCTTTCCCAGCAATCCCAAGAAATCCCGGCGCGACAAGGCAACCTCTTGCTCTTCAAATTTTTTATCCTGAGTAGTCATTTTTTCCTCGCCAGCTAAGTTGATTATTTGGGTAACTTGATTATTTGCATTTCATGCTGGCGTAGTAAGCCGACAAGTTGTCGATATCGGCATCGCTCAGATTCTTCGCGATACTCGTCATGACCGGGTGGTTACGACTGCCATCCTGGAATGACTTGAGCGTGTTGGACAGATATTCGGCATTTTGACCGGCCAGATTCGGCCATGTCGGGATGCCGCTGACCCCGGGCGCACCGCTACCGTATAGCCCGCCTGCGCTGTGGCATGCCGCGCAATTTGCCGCTTTGACTTTGCCCAGCAGGGCTTTGGCCTTGTCGCCACCAGTCACACCGCAACTGAATCTGGAAAAATAGGCAGCCACATTCCGTATATCAGCTTCGTTCAGTCCGGCCGCCATCGGACTCATCATGTCGTTTTTGCGTACTCCTGATTTGAATGCCTTGAGCGCATCAACCAAAAAGTCGGCATGTTGTCCAGCCAGGTTTGGGAATGTCGGACTGGTGCTCATACCCGCCACGCCATGACAGCCACTGCATACAGCGGCAACGGCTTTACCAGCCTGTGGATCGCCGCGCCTGACCTGGGGCAGGCTGGCATAAATGATCCTGGGTGAATGCGGGTTGTGGCATTTGGTGCAGAACTCCTCGCCGCTATGACTGGCAACCTCGATCTGACGCTGAAATATAGGGCGTGCCTCCAGTTTTTCGTGGCAGTTGAGGCATACACTCCTCATATCCTCCGGACTCAGCAACAGCTTCCTGGCTGGCACATTCGCCGGATGAACTTTATGTTCAGAATGAGTGATCGTGGTCACCCTATCCTCGATAGAAAGCGGCATAGCTTCCTTGGACGGGTGATTGCCTGCCGGACCTGTGTGACAGACTTCACAACCCGGACCACTTTTATAGACAACACCCTGAATTGCGTTGTTTCTGGTTGCTTTCCGGTGGATGCCGGCTGTCCATTCTGCGTACACTGCCTTGTGGCATGACTCGCATGAAGCCGACCCCTGAAGCTTGGGAACTTTGGAAGCAATCTCCGCCACTGCATTACCCCGGTAATGCCCGTACTGATAGAACGAATCCGGTATCAGAAAGTATTTGGCTGAGAATGCAACGATTGCAATTACTGTAACCAAACCCAACAATCGAACTATGTGCTTAGGCATGATTGACTCCAAAATTTTTATCAGATTGGCTGGTGTGACTCCAATCCAAAAACACTTCGCGAACCTGCATGAACTGGAAGGATTTGTCGAAGAAATAGTCTGCATTGGCGCGCTTGCAAGCGTCCACGTAAAGCTCGCCGTTGCAGTTGGTCAACACCATGACTTTTATTTCGGGATGGTGTTTTTTGATATTCTTCAGCACGGCAACACCCGAACCGGATAGAAGGTTGAGATCGAGGATCACGACATCGGGCAGCATCACATTAATATGTTCGATCGCACCTGCTTCGTCCGCCGCATAACCGACTATCTTGACATCGTGAAATTCAGACATCATGGATCGCAAGCTTTCGCGCATCGCTTCTGAATCTTCCACAATAAACACTTTCATCATTTCGTCTTATTACGCTTATCAGTTTGCAAAATCGATGTGCGGATTATGTTTCCTCACTCCTGGAGGCGGTAGCGATGTTTGTCTTATAATTTTGTAGGAGGCGAGGAGAAGTTGCTGTCAGTGTCTGTCTGACATGGCCTGGCAGCAGAACGCATCAGGTAGATTGGACTGAAGGCCGGGCAGACATCTGCTCAGCCCCGGTCACAGGATGGGGGAGGCACCTATTGTGCGAGTTGGTGATCGACGGCGTAGCGCATCAGTTCGGCGTTGTTACTCAGGTTCATTTTTTCCAGAACGCGAGTGCGGTAGGTACTGACGGTTTTCACGCTCAAGGCCAAAGTGTTTGCAATCTCCGAAACGGTTTTAGCCGATGCGAGCAGCAGGAATATCTGGTATTCACGGTCTGACAGGATCTGGTGCGGAAGTTTTTCCTCCGCCGTGCCGAGATCGTTGGCGAGGATCTCGGCCACCGCCGGAGTGATGTATTTCTTGCCGCCCGCCACGCGGAGTAACGCCTTGACCACTTCCGAAGGCGCAGTCTCTTTGGTCATGTAGCCAGCGGCACCGGCCTTGATGAGACGCATGGCGTATTGATCTTCCGAGTAGATACTGAGTATCAGTATTGGCAATTGCGGTTTTTCTGCATGGATCTGCTTGAGGACATCAATACCGCTCATGTCCGGCATGGAAATGTCGAGCAGAACCACATCGCATTCGATTTCACGTATCTTGCGCAGTGCATCGATGCCACTTTCGGCCTCAGCCACCACGCGCATTTCGCCGCTTTTCTCAACGATCTGTTTAAGCCCGTGACGGACGATGGCATGGTCGTCGGCAATCAGGATGCGAATCATATTTTTCCTTCCTTGTTATGCCCGGCAGCGGATGGCAATATCACCGTCACGCGCAGACCGCCTCCGTGTGGGGTGTCGAATATGATCTGACCATCCAATTGCGCGACGCGTTCGCGCATGCCGCGCATGCCGTAGGAGGTCTGCGCGATGACGTGCTTCTCAGGCAAGCCGCGGCCGTTGTCGCTGATCGAGAGGATGATCTCGTCATCGCTCTGGTGAAATTCGGCACTCACTCTGGTTGCGCCGGAATGTTGCGACGCATTGGTTAGAGCTTCCTGAAAGATGCGGAAAAGATTGATCGCCGACGTCTTATCCAGCTTCCCCTCCTCGTCGTTGTCCTCCACGCCGGTGACCTCGCATGCTATGCCGGTGCGTTTGTAGAATTGCCCGCACTGCCATTTAAGTGCCGCCACCAGGCCGAGATCGTCGATTATGGTCGGATGCAGGTCGCTTATGACGCGTCGTGTGACGCCCACCGCGTTATCGATCAGTTGCGTCATGGACTCGACATGTTCGAGTAACGGTGCTGATTGCCCGTAACCGGTCAGCTTGTCCGCCAGCAGGTAAGCATCCATTTTAAGTGCGGTCAGCGTACCGCCCAGATCGTCGTGGATCTCGCGCGCAATCCTGGTTTTTTCCTCCTCGCGCGCGGTCTGGATATGCGCGGTGAGTTTGCGCAATTGCTCCTCGCCGGCTTTGCGGTCGGAAATATCGGAGAAGATACCGACATAGTTGGTAACTTCCCCCTCGGTTCCGAGAACAGCAGTGATGGTCAGCCACTCCGGATATATCGCACCGTTCTTGCTGCGGTTCCAGACTTCACCGCACCAGAATTTGTCCCGCTCCAGGATTTTCCACATGTTGTGGTAGAACTCCTTGCCATGTCGGCCCGAGTGGAGTATCCCGGGCGTTTTCCCGATTGCATCTTCGTTGGTATACCCGGTTATTTCCGTGAATGAATGATTGACCCTGAGAATTTTGTTGTTTGCATCGGTCACTATTACTCCTTCCCGGGAATCGAAAGTGACAGCGGTGATACTCAATTCGTTAAATTGTTGCTGGAGTATTACCTGTTGCCTTTCCAACGGTCGCACAGCCAAAACATAAATGCAGGGAGTGACGATAATAATCAGCAAAAGAGGATCCAGAAATTCCCATAAGACTACCGAAATATTCGGGCCAAAAGTCGGCTTTAAAACAACCTCTATCAACACCATGATCAGAAACTCTGCCGTCAGTATCAATAAGGCGATTAAGCTCATCGCCCACCGAGGGGAACTGAAAAAATCCTTCAGATGATGTTTGACCATGCGTGTCCTGAACCAATTGTTTAGAGAGATAAATTAGGTCTACATAGAATAAAGATTTAGTGACTAAATTTTTTTCCAATCGTCATCTATATCCACAGTGGCACTCTCAGTCAAGACAATGATGCGTCGAGTTTAAAATGACTAGTGGCTCTATCAGTAGTTAAGCGGTGAATTTTCTGTTTCACTGTATATGTCCACAATCCCTGCTCCGCCCCCGATCGCTACCTCATCCGGTGTGTCGTAGCCCAGCGATTGGCGCTTTCTTTCCGTGTTGTAAAACACAAAATGTTTCGTCAATTCTATCAGCAAGTCAGACACGGTGGCGGAATGCGCGGTCATCGCGTGCGACACCATCGGTGCGATCACCTGTTACAAGGACACGATGATCCTGGCCAGACTACCCAAGACCCGCTCCGGCAAGACGCTGTGCAAAATTCCGGCCCATATCGTCAACGGCAAGGAATATAGGGTGCCTTCGACCATCGATGATCCGGGCGTGATTCCGGAAATCATTGAGGCGCTGCGCAGCAAGAAGTTGGTCAAGTAGATAAGTGGTTCGGCTTCTTTGGTAAATAATACGAGGCCGAGCACATTGATTTTGGGCAAAGTGTCATGGCCGCACGATAAGAATAATGAAGCTGAACCTTTAATATCGGGATTTATTCATCACACCGATCAGGGCGGCATCTATCGCAGCAATGGGTATCGTGATCGAATGGCAAGTGCTGGTATATTACCCAGCACGGGGCGAAAGGTACAGCTTACGATAACGCAGTAGCTGAGAGTTTCTTTTCTAATCTGAAGAACGAACTCATTCATCATGCAGGCTTCACAAGCCGTGAAGCCGCTAAAGCTGCGATCTTCAGCAACATCGAGCTGCTCTATAATCGCCAGCGGATTCATCAAACGTTGGAGTATGTCAGCCCGGTTGCGTTTGAAGAGACTAATGGTGAGGTGCTGAATTGAACTGTCAGGAAAAAGCGGGCTAGCTCATCCTTGCCCCTTTTGCTATCATATTTCCCACGAACCCTGGGTTTAGCTTATGAACAGCATACTGAACGTACTCGCAGATCTGGAAGGTTCTGATATCGAATGGCTGCTCTCGAACGGCACTGAGCTTCAGGTCATCTCCAACTACCTCCTGACCCTGGCCGGCAAGGTCCCGAGCTCCCTGTTCATCGTTCTCGAGGGACTAGTCGGTGTTCGCGTCGATGCGCTGGGCAACGACTTCCTGCGCACGCTTGGACCAGGTCAGATGGTCGGGGAGATGTCCTTCCTCGAGAACAAGCCGGCCTCGGCCACGGTGGTGGCCATCGAGAATTCGCTGCTGCTTGCGATTTCCCGTTCGACGCTCGAGAGTAAGCTCGTCTCCGACCCGCAGTTCGCCGCGAGACTCTACCGAGCGCTAGCGCGCTTGCTATCCGAGCGCCTGCGCGGCACGATGGCGGCACTAAGCCAGCGTATGGGCGAACAGGCCTCCGTCAGTCACGCCGTCGGCAGCCGCTGGAGCGTCATCGACGCCGCACTCGACGAGTTCAAGCGCGTGCTGGCCGAGGCTGACTTGGCCGCCATTCGCAACGACGACGAGGTGCCCGCGGAGGTCGCGAGGGATTTCCGGGAGCGGTTCGACAAATTTTGCTTTTGGCTGAATCAGGAGCTCGGAGACCAAGGCCCCGACGGCCAGGACGTCCGCCAGGAGCTTGGCGCAAGGGTCCAGCGAGAGGTGCTCCCGTACTTGCTCCTGACCGAGAACGGCGAGCGCTGGTACAGTAAGCCGCGGGGATACGCTGGCGATTTTCTCAGCATCGAGTGGATCTACAACGACATCGCCAAGGGCAGCGGGCGTCTTGGCCCGCTCCTGGATCGCTGCTTCCTCGACATGCATGCGGCCAAGGCGGTGCGCAACCGCCGTGGTCTGCTACGCGAGGAGGTCGCCAAGACCCTCGCGGAGAAGAAGGGAGAGCCCGCGCACGTTCTCACGATGGCATGCGGCCCGGCGCGCGAACTGTTCGACACGTTCGAGTCGCTCGGCGACCCTGCCCAGCTGAAGGCTACCTGCTTGGACATCGACCTTCAGGCGCTGGCATTCGTCGGTGACCTCCGTGATCGGAAGAAGCTGAAGAAGCAGATGCGGCTCGAGATTGCCAATCTCGTCTACCTGGCCACCGGCCGCACCAAACTCGATATCCCGCCCCAGGATCTTGCCTACAGCATTGGCCTCATAGATTACTTCAACGATTCATTCGTGATCCAACTGCTGAACTTCGTCTTTGACCGGCTACGTCCAGGCGGACGTGTCATCCTGGGCAATTTCCATCCTGACAACCCGACCAAGGCGATGATGGATTACGTGTTAGATTGGAAGCTGATCCACCGCTCGGAGGCCGACATGAACAGGCTGTTCACGGCATCGAAGTTCGGCCGCCCCTGCGACGAGATCCGATACGAGGCGGAGCACATCAACCTGTTCGCAATCGGCTCTCGCCCGATGGAGTAATCCTCGAGTCGACGATGGAAAGAATCAATGGGGTCAACCTGAGCTGACACCATTTATTCTTTCGTTCCGGCAAGACGCTGCGCAAGAACCTGGCTCCTTTAATTGGGTCCTTTTAATATCCAATACATTATCCACGCACCGACTATGGCCCCAATAACGAAAATCATTAATCCACCGGATGGTCGTGCTTCCGGTTTGGAGATGTCCGAAGCCGGTTGAATCGATTCCCATTCGTTGATTATCTTCTTGGCCTCAGCGTAGTCTGCTTCAGAAACAAGTACACGCACCAAGCCCATCGCCTGAATTCCGCCGACCCCACCCTGCAAATATTCCCCTTCGATACGCCCTGAAATGCGCTGCTGTTCGAGAAGGTTCAGGATCATGTGAGCATCCAGCCCGGTAGATGCTTCATATACGCTTCTCATAAATAACTAATGCATCGCCGAATAATTCCGTTCGTCCTGAGGTATCGAAGGAACGAACCATAATTGAAAGGAAGTATCATCGCGCAAGAAAAATGTACAACGCAGTGCTCAGCGAAATTACGGATAGGATGATTGCCGAGATACAGAGAACGATAATCCACTGATGTCTTTTTTCCGCAAGTGCCGCTCCATTCTCCAAAGCCTCCACAGTATTTTGCATTTGTATTGCCAGCTCTTTGATGTGTGCATCGTTCTCAGATGCCGCTGCCTGAAGTTCAGTTATCTGCTGTTGCTGTAATTTCGTCTGATTGGCGGCAGCATTAGCACTTTTCTTGGTAAATACTGGCGCAGCCGCAGATACGATAGCACCGACATACGGCAGAACGGACTTGAGCACGGGAATGAGCCAGGCAGGCATGGTTGACTCCTAACTGTTATGGGGCAGACCTACCGGTCAGCACTATTGAAAATAGAGACGCATGCGGATTCAAGATAAACACTAGCTTCATTCAGAACTCCACAAATTTGTTTGCAGCATATGCATGGTAGTACAAAAAGTTGCGGTTTACTTATTTCATCTGGTCCTGCTCCGTCGGTTCTCAACGGTTGGCGAAAAAATGGGGTTCCCATTGCCCCGTATCAGCGTTTAGCACCACAAACATGATTTAGGTTTAAGCTTGTCTTTGCGATTACCTACAATGTGAAGCACATGATCCCCTTTTCCATCCTCGACCTGGCCCCAATCACCGAAGGCGGCGACGCTGCCCAGTCGTTTCGCAACACGCTTGATCTTGCCCGGCACGGAGAGCGTTGGGGCTACCAACGCTTCTGGCTGGCCGAGCATCATGGCATGCCGGGCATTGCCAGCGCCGCGACCGCTGTCCTGATCGGGCATGTAGCCGGTGGCACGTCGACCATCCGCGTCGGTGCCGGCGGGATCATGTTGCCCAACCATTCGCCTCTCGTGATTGCCGAACAGTTCGGAACCCTGGAATCGCTCTTTCCCGGGCGCATAGACTTGGGTCTCGGGCGCGCGCCAGGCTCAGACCAACTCACCGCGCGTGCCTTGCGCCGGAATCTCGCTTCCGATGCCGATCAGTTTCCCCATGACGTCGTCGAACTGATGGATTACTTCTCGGCGACGCAGCGGCATGCGGTTCGCGCCGTTCCGGGCGCCGGACTGAATGTGCCGATATGGATACTGGGTTCGAGTCTTTTTGGTGCGCAACTGGCAGCTGCCCTGGGCCTGCCATACGCATTCGCGTCGCATTTTGCACCGGCGCAAATGATGCAGGCGATTGCCTTGTATCGCTCCACCTTCAGGCCGTCTGCTCACCTGGAAAAGCCGTATGTGATGCTCGGCTTCAACGTCTTTGCGGCAGATACCGAAGAGGAGGCGCAATTTATCGCGACCTCGATGCAACAAGCATTTGTCAACCTGCGCAGCGGCCACCCCAAGCGTCTGCAGCCGCCGGTGGCGGGTTATCTGGACAGCATCGCGCCGCATTTCCGGGATATGCTCGACGACGTCCTGTCCTGCGCCGCGATCGGCTCACGCGACACCGTAAAGCGTATATTGAAATCTTTCATTGAACAGACTGGGGCGGATGAATTGATGATCACGTCGCAGATCTTCGATCATCCAGCTCGCCTCCGCTCGTATGAGATCACCGCAGAGCTCCATGAAGCGTTTGGTTGACGACCCGCTCTCGTCCAAGGCTCAGTGTTTTCGCTACTAAAATATATTGATGCTTGTCCCTTTAATCCAACGTGGCCCCTTTAATCCATCTTACTAAGGAGAAGTTGCATGACCAATGAGAGAACTATCATGTCCGATCGATATTCGCGTGTCGCGATCGTTACCGGCGCTACCTCTGGCATTGGGGAAGCGACAGTAAGAAGATTTATTACCAGTGGCTATGGTGTAGTAGGCAATGGCCGCAACGCAAAAAAACTTCGAGCACTTGAACAAGAGATAGGAGCGGCATTTTGCGGCATAGCAGGTGATGCTACCGACAGCACAGTGCTGGATCGGCTGTTTGCCTCGGCGATCGAGCGCTTTGGAAAGGCAGCCGACATCGTCGTCGCGAACGCCGGACGAGGCTTGGGCGGATCAGTCAAGGATGCAGATTTGTCCAAGTTCGAAGACATACTCAAACTTAACGTAACAGGTACTTTGGCCTTGCTGCAAAAAGCTGCACAGAAAATGGTCGATCAGCAGCAAACCCGCTACCCAAAACAGGCTGCGGATATCGTCATCATCGGCTCGGTAGTGGGGAGGCACATCTCTCCATTCAGCGCGGTTTACGGCGCCACCAAGTTCGCCGTCCATTCACTGGCCGAGGGTCTGCGTCGCGAGGTGGGACCGAAAGGCATACGCGTGTCGCTGGTTGAACCGGGCATCGTAATCAGCGGGTTTCAGGATGCTGCAGGCTATGGTGACGATCTTGTGCAGAACTTCGACGAAAGATTTGGCCCGTTGTTGCACGGGGAAGATGTGGCAAACGCAATACACTACATCGTGACTCAACCGCCGCATGTTCATATCAGCGACATCATGGTCCGTCCCACGCGCCAGGATTATCCCTGATAGGTACAGAGTCCATCGGCTTTAAGCGGGGCGGATCGGCATAGCACAGGCGGCATATTTGATCGCCTTTGCAGTGTTCGTCCGGGTGTACGCCCCCATCCTGGTCAAACCACGCGCAGATGGGATGCCGGGTTAGTGGATTCCTGACCATACCATTGATTTTAAGTAAACTGGTCTATATACTGGTCTGAATTAAAATCCGTGTTACAGGAGAAAATTCATGAAAATTGAGATAGGTTCATATGAAGCAAAAACCAAGCTTTCAGAGTTGCTGCGGCAAGTCAAAAACGGGAAAAGTTTTACCATCACCAATCACGGCAAAGCCATAGCGGATTTGGTGCCCAGCGCGGGCGCAAAGAGGAAAGACAAAGTTGCGGCAGCAGAAAAGCTCAAGGCATTCATGCTGGCCGATCCGGTGCATGGCGTAAAAATCAAGGAGCTCATCGAAGAGGGGCGTGCGTGAGCTTCATCCTTGATAACTCGGTGACCATGCGCTGGTTCTTTGGCGACGGCAAACCGCAGGAACTTGCCTATGCCGGCAAAATACTTGATGCGATGAAAAAAACCAGCGCTCACGTACCCGTAACCTGGGGGCTGGAGGTAGCAAATGTCATTGCCAGGGCCGAAGCAAAAGGATTGGTGACAGAAGCGCGCAGCGGGGCATTTCTTGAAATGCTGGAAGGTGTGGATATTGAAGTGGACGCAGCCACATTCGCACACGCGCTATCGGGCACCCTGCAACTGGCGCGACGATACAAACTATCCGCCTATGATGCCTCCTACCTTGAACTGGCTTTAAGGCTGGGCATGCCACTAGCCACGCTCGACGAAGATTTGCAAAAGGCCGCGAAGAAAGCTGGTGTAAAAAAGTTCGCTTGAAGAAAGCTGGTGTAAAAAAGTTCGCTTGAAGAAAGCTGGTGTAAAAAAGTTCGCTTAAGGAGCCTCTGAATAAGTTCGTCACACCGGCGAAGGCCCATGTCCAGCTTATTAAAACACTGGATTCCAGCCTGCGCCGGATAACCAGCGACTTGCCCGCTTGCGGGCTTAGTCGAATGGCTATAACCAATGACTTGCCCAGCGTCTTTTGCTGGGTTAGTCAGATGGCTAGTAGTTCTATCAGTTGTTCTATCAATGACAAAGCCGAAGTTAATCAGAGGTTCCTTAAGTTTTATCTCGCCCACTCACCCCATTCAAATAAATCGCAACCAGACCTGCCACTAACCAAAGACTTGCGATCGCAGCGATCCAGAAGCCGGGGGCGCCGCGCGCGGGGCCGAACGTGTCGGTCAGCCCGAGCAGGATGCCGCCGCCCAGGCCCAATCCCCACAGCATCGTGGCATAGATCAACATCGGCACCACCGATTTCTTGTATCCGCGCAAGGCATTCACCGCCACGGCCTGCAGCGCATCGCCCAGATGATACAAAGCGACCAGCATGATCAATGGTATCGCCACCTTCTGCACCTCGAGGTCGGTGGTATAGAGAGCGACAATGTGCGGCGCGCCGAACCAGAAGATCAGGCTGAGGACGACTGCGATCGCCATGCCGAGGCGGATGGCTGCCCAGCAAATCTGGCGGGCGCGCTCGCGCTGCCCGGCGCCGATGTCCTGGCCCACCAGCACTGCCGCCGCATTGCCCAGCGCAAGCGGAATCATGAAAGCCAATGCCGCCAGGTTGGCTGCGATCTGGTGCGCGCCCGAAACAACCGGGCCCAGGCGCGCGATGAACAGCGCCATGAAAGTGAAGGCGGTCACATCCGCGATAAACGTCAGGCCGATCGGAATGCCCAGCCGCAGGAACTCCACTATCGCTTTGCGATCCGGCGCGGCAAAACGCTTGCGCAACTGGAACTGCATGTAGTCCGGATGTCGCAGACACCAGCCCCAGGCGAGCGCGGCCATCAGCCAGGCATCCACTGACGTGGCGACTGCGCAGCCCGGCCCGCCCATTTCGGGCGCCCCCAGCAGGCCATACATGAACACTACATTCAGCGGAATCTTGATGGCCAGCGAGAGCAGGTTGAAGAACATCACCGGGCGCGGGCGGCTGATGCCGGTTGAAAGGCCGAAGAATATGCGCAAGGCGAAGACGGCAGGCACACCCCAGGCGGATGCGGCGAGATAGGCGCGCACCTTGGTTTCCACGATCGGCTGCAATTGCGAGATCGCAATCAAAGGGCCGGGGAAGCACAGTAGCAGGATCGCCACCAGCGCCAGCACCAGCGATATCCACACGCTCTGGTGAATCTCCCGCCCGACATCGGCGCCTCGGCCTGCGCCGTAAAGGTGGGCGATGATCGGAGGCAGTGCGAGCAATACGCTGATCAGCGTCATCAGCACCGTGGCCATGATCGAAGCGGCGATGCCGACCGAGGCAAGGTCGATGGCAGACAGCCGCCCGGCCATCGCGGTGTCGATCACGGCATTCGCCATCATCGCAAGCTGCGCGACCAGCACCGGCCAGGCTAAATGGATGAGTTGTGAGGTGGAGGAAGTGGAGCGTTGCATATCAGTATTCTACGGGAATGCTGATTTGGGTTTTGTTCGTGGACTCAGGCTGAATCAACGATGCTCACGAAGATTTGCGGGAAATAGCAGAAGTGGCGATGGAGGAACTGAAGAAGCAAAAGGCAAAAAGTATTGCGAAGCCCCATTAGCTTTCCAACGTATGCCACCTGCCCGGCCTTATTCGCTGCTATCCGGATTCCGCTTCCAGACTGGCGAATTCCGGCTTGTCCGGATAGGCGCGAACGAGCGCCTGCAATCCTGAACGCACCCGCTTTTCCCAGCCCTTGCCGCGCGCCACCATATCCAGCCATGCCTGCACCAACTCATCAGGTTGATGACGGGCAAAATAGGAAATCAGTGCCGCCGCCTGCCGCAAATCCTTGCTGGATTTGGTGCGGAAGGATTTTTCGCGCTCGCCCCACACGATCAACTTGTGCACCGCATAACGCGCCGGGATCGGGGCGTTTACCGTCACCGCTCCTTCGTCACAGAACACCACCGTCTGAACCGGATGCTCCATCGAAAATTCCATGAACTTCAGCGGCTGCAACGCGATATTCAGGTTGGGAATGACCACCGGCTTGCCCCCGCCGCGATGCAGCATGGTCAGGAAATCCACCCTGAAATCCGGACGCGACGGATTGATGTAGGTCGCGCCGGCCTTGCCCCCGAACGAAGAGATCGGCAGCAGTCCCATCGCAAGCGATTCGATCGCTGCATGAACGTCGATCCTGATATTGGAGGGCAAGGCAATCGAGATATTCCTGCCGGGATGCGCGAAATCCCCTTCCTGCGTCCCGGTGCTGTCGCTCCATGACACGCCCAGCATATTGCTCATCGCAAGGAATGCGTGCGTTCCGACCAACACCCCGCCCGCGCTGAAAAAACCATATTCGGCAAGCCTGCGGATAATCCTGAAGTGCGCGGGAATGACCCGCGCGCACCCCAGCGCAACCGCCGATTTTGCCAGCGGGACAATCCCCCGCGCAGGCTGGCTGCCAGCTTGAGCAATCAACGCCTGCAATCCCTCACTATCCGGCCCGACATAAATCTGGCGAACGCCGCCATCAATATCGCGGAACTGGAAATACCAGTACTTGCGCCCCTTCACCACCTTGGACGCAAAACTGCCGTTCAGGTCGGAGGCCGAGCGATGCAGATCGTGTGCGCGCACGACATCGAACAACTCCGCATAAGCGGCTTGTGCGGTGGGAGACAGGTCGTGATAGAGATCGCTCATGCGGTTATACTACAAATTAACTTTATGTAGTATAACTCTCGTTAAGCATCAGTCAACGCCTGCTCACTCCATTCAAACAGATCGCCACCAGCGCCAGCACCAGCGAAACCCACACGCTCTGATGTATCTCCCGCCCGACATCGGCACCCCGGCCTGCTCCGTAAAGGTGGGCGATGATCGGCGGCAGTGCGAGCAATACGCTGATCAGCGTCATCAGCACTGTCGCCGCGATCGAAGCGGCGATGCCGATCGGGGAAAGGGCTATGGCAGACAACCGACCAGCCATCGCCGTGTCGATCACGGCATTGGCCATCATCACAAGCTGCGCGATCAGAACCGGCCAGGCCAGATGGATGAGTTGCGAGATGGAGGAAGTGGAGCGATCCATATCAGTATTCTAAGCGAATACTGATTTGGATTTTGTTCGTGACCTCAATCTGCCTCAACGATGCTCACGAAGAAGTTCGGGAAATAGCAGAAGAAGCGATGGAAGAACTGGAGAGGTTAAATGCGAAAACTTAATGCGAAGCTGTGTTTATTAAATGAAAACGTGGTCTGTCCCTAATTATTCTAATTATTCTAATTATTCCAGGAAGCGCTGGACAGATTGAAAGCCGCTGCATAGCGCAACACTACCCCAGCGAATTTTTAATCAGGGCTGGATGCCGCCCAGCAGATTGGCCGGCACCGCCTCATGTATGCGCTTCGGCGTCGCGAGATTGAGGTTGTCCATGATCGCGACGAACTCCGCTTCGCTCCTGCCCGCGATGCGCGTGTTGAGCACTTTCTCCTCGCCTATGCTGCTGACGCGCCGACCCTTGTAGTCGTGGGCCGGGTAGACCAGCGTCTCGTCCGGCAGCGTGAACAGCTTTTCGGTGATGCTGTGGTACATCTGCACCGCGCTGCCCTGCTGGAAGTCGGTGCGGCCGCAGGCATTGATCATCAGCGTGTCGCCGGTGAACAGCCGGTCGCGCCACAGGTAGCACAGGCTGCCCAGCGTGTGCCCCGGCGTTGCGATGACGTGTATCGTCTCGCTGCCGAACGTCAACGTATCGCCATCATTCAGCAACCTGTCATAACCCGGTGCGCCGCAGTTCTCGGCGATCACCGTGGTGGCGCAGGTATGCTTCCGAAGTGCCTGCGAACCGGTGATGTGGTCGGCATGCACATGGGTATCCAGTACCATGCGCAGCGTCAGTTGCAGCGACTTGAGCAGCGCGAGGTAACTATCGACGTGCTCCAGTACCGGATCGATGATGACCGCACTGCCCTGTTCGCCGGCGAGCAGATAGGTGAGGGTGGAAGATTCCGGGTCGAACATCTGGCGGAAGATCATGTTGTTCCTTCATGGTCAGGGGTTGTCACTAACTGTATAGGCAAACCGTGGGCTTGCAAGTTCCGCGATGCGCGACCAGCACCGGCCAGGCCAGATGGATGAGTTGTGAGGTGGAGGAAGTGGAGCGATCCATATCAATATTCTACGGGGATGCTGATTGGGATTTTGTGAGCGGGTTCAAGCTGCCGCAATGATGCTTACGAAGATGTGCGAGGTATAGCAGAAGAGGCGATAGAGGAACTGGAGAAACAAAATGCGAAAACGTAATGCGATGCTGACCCTTTTAATTACTTTTTTAGTTGTAGTTTCAGGGGTGGTCTTGGCGTTGTTGCTCATACTTGGCTACCTCAACAAAAATCTCAGGGTAGTTCTGTTTTAACCAAGCGAAAAACTCAATAGTCTTTTGACTAACATTCTCTGTTACAAAACCCAAATTACCTACAGCCCGAATAATAGCGCTGATTGCCTCAAAGTCTGTAGCATGTTCAATTGTTGCGTGCAGGTCTCCAGAGTAATGCTTAAGAAGGTTACGAATCCTATTCAAGTGTTGGTCCGATAATTCCTTTGCACTGAGATCCGAAAAGAAATGGATATCCTGCAATTCGGTCTTCATCAAATTAATCATAGGTTCTTTTTCTTGCGCAATTAAAGCCTCCCCCAATATTCCATCAGCTGCACAAGCCAAGGTAATGGCACATAAATAGTCGTGTTCTTCTAAAAATAAGGATATTGCTCTATCTATTTGTCGCTCTGCTGCTTCGAGCGAAGTAAATATTTCAATATTCGCTTGTTTAACAATGCGCTCAAGATCCATAGATTCTCATCTCTCCAAATATCTCATAAAATAATTCCGTTTGGCGACTTTTAGTCTAACGACTCCGCAGGTATTCCATCAGCCGTTGATATCGCAGGTCTTGCTCCGCCTTATTCCAAGCATCTTTGATTGCACCCAAACATTTGCTTAGTTCCTCTGGCGGCCATGCCTGATCATCTATGATTACATCCAGAAAGCTCAACGCATCTTGGGGAAATCTGGCGCATACCCCAGATTCGTCAAGGAGGTGCACCACGTAATGAGGGTGTTCAATTGGCTGAAGCCAGGCTCGTACTGTCGCCAAGGCAGCAGGGAATTCGCCTCGTGCCGCGATAACCAAGCAAGCCAATTGCTCGGAAATCGGTTTTGTGGCGAGTTGCTTGGATTTTGGCCAAATAGTTTTCCAGTAAGGCAGTATGCGATTTTTCCAATATTCTTCCCTTTGCTCGCCTGCACCCTCTAAAGCTTGAACTAGAGTTTGTGCAGTGTCTTGTAATCCTTCCTAAGGCAAAGCGCTGGTTGTTGCATAGAGTTCTGCATTGGTAAATGTGTCGGCAGGATCTAGGGCTGCATAGGTGAAGATAGCTGCGTACTGGCGGCCATGTTCGCCAAGATTGCTGAAGTGACGGGCGGTTTCAAGAAAGTCAATTTTGAAGGCGGTTAGTAACGGCCGGTATAGGCGTGGGGACCAGAGGAAGCCTTCCCATGCTGCTTTGGCCTCAGATTCCGAATGCTGCCAGCTAAAATTCGGCAACAGGTATTGTTCAGTCCAAGCACGGTCAACACGGAACAGAGCAATTAAATGTGATGCGAGTATGACTCTACCGTGACGATATTGATCTACCTTTTTATCGCTTAACAACGTGAACAGGGATTTGATGTTCTCCGGTAGGCCATCGTTGTCGTTTGGCTCACGGAGGAACCAGATGTTCAACAATGCCTGCGTGACATGCCCAATAGGGTGATTGATGGCGCGTGTGACAGGCTGGGCGTCAACAACGCCATCCTGATGCTCCATTGCCAAAATGCGGCGGCACAAATCAATGAACAGCGACTCATGTTGGCTCAGTTGCTTTGATGCCGCTTCCAGCCACCACGTTACACTCGATGCCAAGGAAGACAACACATCATCCGGCATGCGCGTCACTTGGAGAGCTAGGTAACGCCAAGAGCGTTGCACCCACTTGACTTCGCTCCATGTTTGCAATGCCTCCCGCCAGTGTTCAGTGGGCCAGATATTGGATTCGGATAGCGAATAAAGTGCACACACTGCTGTAGGAAATTTTTCCCTGCAAACATCGCGCCAATCATTTTCGTAGAAAGGCCCTCTGGTTGGTTGTTTTTGAAGCCAGCCCACCAATTCGAGCCTCGTGCGTGGTGCTCTGTCTATTTCACGCCGATCCTGATAATCAGGGTCGCCGGTTCCACTCATCCAGTGAGAAAACTCATCGCTTTCGTTGGCGGCAAGTTGCCAATTCGGATTTGCAGCCGATAACTCTGCCAGCTTTTGGGCTGCGTCACTGCCCAGCGCGACACCTCCTGATGCAAGCTTGGCCAAGTGCAGCCAAATCGAATGGACCAGTAATGACTGCCAGCGTTCGGGCTCGATATCGTCTCGATACATTTTTTTCGGAGGCCCGGCCAAGATGGCTGTTTCAAGCCGTTTCCGAGCATCGGAGGTGAGTTGTGCTCCTTGTAATACTAATAACCTCATGGTTTCGCGCTGTGTGTCCACAGACCACAACCACCAGGTATCATTCGACAGTAGCCAGCCCACCCATTCGTCAGATGAAACACAACCATCGTGGCTTGCAGCAAACAGGGAGAGACGCTTGAACGTAGAATACGGATGTAAAAACCAATCCTGCGCGATTCGTGTCGCACGAGCGGGATTGACTTTGAGAACTGCAAGCCAAGCATCACGTAGAAGTTCAATTAGCGATACCCAGTCACGATAGCCTCTGTTTTGCCAGTGAGGACTAATGGATGGCAAATCCCAATGCGAGCGATCATTCAGACCATTCACCTCGCCCAACTCTCCTAGTAAATCGAGAGCATCACGCAGCAACTGTTGTAAATCGACAATTAGCTCTGGAAGTATCGCCTTCCATGTTGCCAACTGCTGCAGATCATTAAATGTGGAATGTACGTAGTCGGCAGTTAGTACCAATTCCCAGTCTACAAGTTGCTTAATTTGAGTTGGCTCAGTTGCTGACTCATCATCCTCGCGCCAACGGAACGGTTTCTTAAGCTTGATTTTCGGCGCGAGCAGCTCGCGCAATTCAAGGCGCAACGTTGTCGTTACTCCATCCCGTCTGAGGCGGTCTTTCCAGCGATATAGATCGTGTTCACGCCATGGAGATTTCACGCGGCCTGTAATTAGCAAGCGCCACAATGTGCGCATAAGTGGCTGCGGGATGGCATTAGGTGCATTGACGCGAATGAGATCCAGTTCCTGCGTACTGCCTTCACGCTCTAGTTTGGCAATACTATCCAGCTTGCTTTCAACCAACCACACGAAACGTTCGTACAACTCGCCTCTCTGAGCCAGCCATAACACCAACTCAGGATCATTGAGATGACGAGTCAACCAGCGGGCAAGGTGCCACATTACCTTATCCCACCCGCTACCACCTGCACCCCAAAGCGTAAGCATCATCAACGGTGCATGCGTATATGGTGCAGGACGTCGGGTCAGACTGAATTGAAACTTTTCATCTATCTTTCGCAGGGGTGGAACGCCGAATCGTAATAAATCCGTTTGACGATAGCGGTTTTCACTCAATGGTTCAAGCCAATCTAGCGAGGGTACTGGATTGAAATCGGCAAAACGTTCGGCAGGTAATCCGGAGTCATGTGACAACGCCCACAGCATTCGACCAACGTAATCATCCTGTCGTGTACTGGCTGAAGGGCGGGATAGCGCGTAATCAACCACCATGCGCTCCTTGCCCTGCACACCATCTCGATATGTTTCTGCCCATACCTTTAGGGTGTGATGCAATGCAGAATGATCGTGGGACCCGCTAGGCACCTCATATAGAATGGGGGTCACGCCTTTTGCTTCCCATTCAACCGTCTTTGCATCTTCTTGACCTGGTCGGCAATCACCCAAGGCATAAGCCTGCGGTGTGGATTCCCCCAGTATCCTGTCTGCTGCCAGTGCATCCATCATGTATCGCAACACTGGATCGTTGATGCTATAGCCAACGAAACAAACTACGTAGTTACGAAACAGCTCGCTGACGAATCGTGCAGCCCATCTCTCGGTCAGGTAGGCGAGTCCGAAGTCGCCACTGCTAAGAACCAATCTATTCAGCGCGCTTTCTTCTGGTTGTTCTGGCAGTAAGCCGTGCAAGTAGACCAACCCGTTCCAGCGACTGTTTTTCGGTATGGGGAACAAGGGCGCCGGATACTCAGCAATAGCCGGTTTTGTATGTGACGTCAGGCGATGAAAGATACGATCAAAATTGGTCGTGACGAGACGTAATGATCCATCACGACTACGTGCAAGTTGCAGCAATGCAGCATGGGTATCGGTGGCACCTTTACGACGAAGTTTTGGCCTAAGTACCTGTGTCAAGGCGGTTCGGACTTCCAAGCGCTGCCCGGGTAGTCGGCGCTCCAAGAGGTCTAGCGTGGCATCATAATGCCCACGCGAATATGCCTCCTGCTCGATTGGGTTGAGTGTTGTGCCGACGATGCGATAAATTTCATCCACCAATCCTTGAAACCCTGGTAACCCTGCAGGGTAGGAGATTCCCGCGCCACAGAAAAATACCACTCGACCCTCTTCGTGCGCCTGAAGAAGTGAATCGGGAATGTCGGGGCCATGAGCTACAAACTGCATAATTGATGAATCAAGTCCGGTTTATTTTTATCGCCTAAAATATCACGTCGGCAATGCCGACGCTATTTTTGCACTATAGGCTTTTAACATGAAAATCAATCCGTTCGCCAAATTCCTGCTCGCCGAACAATTAGCGACAGACCACTAATTTAATCACCCAGGCTCAAATTTAAAGGGGTAGGGTTCCCCGAATTACCAATTGTCATGACGCTCGCGATGCTCTGGCCTGTAGTTGGTGACTTCAAGGCGGATGCCATCGGGGCCGGTGAAGTAGGTTGCCCAATAGTCCGGGGCGTATATGGGATAGAGTTTTGCATCGGTTGCTGCTATGCCAGCCCCGCGAAGCTGAGCGGCTACGGCAGCGACGTCTGCCGGTGTATCGACACGAAGGCAGAGGTGGTGCAATCCGGGTGAGAGGGCATCATGTATGGCCTTGGTGCCCGATGGGCGAAGCACATAGCCGAAGTGGAGATTGAAGTATTGAATATGAGGCTCGCCGCCCATGGTTCGACAGGCTGATGGAACTACTAGCCATTCGACTAAGCTGCCAAAGTACGGCAGCAAAGTCGCTGGTTATCACCACGAACGGGGGACTTAAAACTCACCACGAACGGATTAAATCGGCGTTTGCCCTTGCGAAAACCCAGTGTGTCCAGCAATACCCTGTCATAGAATATTTCCGAGCGCGACAGATCGGAAGCTGCGATGTAGATGTGATGATTGCTATCACTTCGATCATGGTGCTGGTCAGGCTGATGCAGAATGGGCGAAGTGCATGAGGTCTATATTCGTATCATGCCCATCACTTGGATAGTTTTTTCCTTATCCAGCTTGGATTTCGGCGGCAATCGAGAACGGCGAATACGATGGCCTCATCGTCCGCGACACGATAATAAACAGCAAATGGAAATCGTTTGGAGAGGAGCCGGTGATGGCCGAAGACTATGCGGTGAATCCCCGCAAAATAGGCCAGTGAGTCGATGTCTTAATAGAGCGTATCCAAAAAGTAGGTGCCGAGGCCGTCGGCTTGTGACTCGTAGAATCGATGGCCCTCTTCGAGATCGCCCTCTGCGGCGCTGAGGATTTTTATCCTCATGAAACGTTTTTCTTGATTCTTTCTTTGGCTTCTTCCCAGTTTGAAACGGTTACCTTGCCTGCATCCAAGGCAGCTTCGCGATCATTAAGAATAGCTTCGTGCCAAGCCGGTGACTCCAGATTTTTTTCGTTGCCGACCATGTCGGCCCAAAGCATCTCCATTAAATCCAGCTTCTGGGTGAATGAAAGTTGTGCAATGGGAACGTCGATTCTGTTCATCATATTTCCTTTCGTATGGCTAACATGCCAACTCAGACGGGATTATTATAACGTATGCGGCCTGATAAACGCTTGATGACAGGCCTCCAATAATCAAAGAGGCTGCGTCGCGCTTTACGCCGCCATCTCTTCGACTTCGCGCTCGATTCTGTCCTTCAGTTCCGCTTCGGCGATTTTCAAATCGTAGCTCAGTTGCAGATTCAGCCAGGACTGCGCATCCGTACCAAAGTAACGCGCCAACCGCAATACGGTATCGGGTGTGATCGAGCGGCGTTCCTTGACGATCTCATGCAGCCGCGTGGCGGGCACGCGCAATGCCTGCGACAACGCATGGACACTCATGCCCATAGGCACGATGTATTCCTCGCGCAAAATTTCTCCCGGATGTACCGGGCGCATTCCATTCTTCACCATGTTGATCTCCTCAATGGTAATCGACGATTTCGACATCGAATACGTCGCCATTCTTGAACTTGAAACAAATACGCCATTGGTCGTTCACCCGGATGCTCCATTGCCCCTTGCGATCATCCCGCAAGGCTTCAAGGCGATTGCCCGGTGGCGCGCGAAGAAAATCCAGCGTGGCCGCGGCGTCCAGTTGCGTCAGTTTGCGTTCGGCAACTGTCTGAACGCACGGAAGCGTCTCGGATTGCTTCCCTCAAATAGCGCCTGGGTACCGGCCTCGTCGCGAGAGAATATGAGTTTTAATGTGGACATATTTTTGTTTTGTTCCATTTGGTTATTTTAGATAAAAAAATTAACTACGAATCAAGCATGAGCGGCTTGTGCAATTTTTCTTAACTCGCGAATTCTGACAACGGCTTCTCCGCGCAAAGGAAAATGCATAACGAAGATCTTCACTCCATTGATGCTGTTCTGCCAGCCAAAAGAAAAATCTTTTGATCCGGTATATTTCTCGTACGTGATCTTTCCGATAAAACAGGCTACCTTCGGCATCTCAACCCTGATTATGCGTGAAATCTTTTTGCGCCCCGGTAACTCCTCGCCCTTCTCAAGCTCGGAAACATCGCGCGTGGGCCGATCGATAATGTTCACGAAACCCAATCGGTACACCGCATTAAACTTCTTTGTGTACATCCGTTTTAACGATTCATCGTCTCGAAGTTCGTCCCTTTTTTCATGGATGATCCCCGCGTCTGAGAGAAGGTACCAAAACGACTTGTTGTTGGAAAATGGCACACCTCGATCAAACGATCCGAGATGGGGATTAATGCCCACAAAAAGTATTTTCGGCTGCTTGTATAAATAACGGATCATGTTTTAGGGGCAGGATATACCAGCTGACTTTCACTAACTTTTAAAAAAGGCGTTAACCGATGCTTTGGCGCAGAAGTAACCTATTCGTGTTTGACGGGGTTGAAATGAATATAGCCCACGTGCCGTTCCATGTCACGTTCCTATCTCGGTATCAATTAAAGGGATCAGCTCAACCTGGCCCCTTTTGCTTTGCGAATTGCGTGGGTGTGATACCACAGAGATCAAAGATCGTTGAGGACGTGCTCTCTCGCCTTCTTCGCTTCATCCACACAGCATCAATGATGCTTCCACCAGTCAGCAATGATGCTCCCCACAGCGGGACTAACCATGTAGCCATAGGAGCGATGGCAATTAAGGCCTTCATCGCTGCGAAAGTAGTTGTAGATTCCATGGCAATGATCTTCAATAGACTCGACTAAACCCTGTTCCAGCATTGGATGAAAACTCTCTTTTAAATTTTGATTAAGCGCAGTAACGTCGCCTTCTGCTGACAAATTTATCCAGTGGCGGATCAGGTCGGGATAACTTTTTTCCCCTTGGCCACTCATACCCAGCAAGCGCCGATGTATGTAATGCATACCCATGGGGCTGCCGAGAGTCAAAAAGTCTATTTTCCCTTTTAGCCCTTCCTGACGTGAAAGTTCCCACAATGTGTCGTAGGCGACGACAGCACCGAGACTATGCCCAATCAATAACACATCATCTTGTTTCTCAAGCATGGGGCGTAGTGTCTGCTTTAATAAATCACGAATTTTGCTGGCAGCATTATCGGTATTATTAAAATAACGGTTGATTTCAGTGGCGGTACTTCGCAACTCTTCGGGTAGCAATCGTATCAGCAATGGAATGTGATCTCCCAGTGTCAACACGAAGCGGCTCAGCCATATATTCCAGGAATGGGCATCCCGCATGTCCTGCTCTGTGGGGCCATGTTTGTTGATAAGGGCATCGATCCATGGAATGTCGCTGGTGATATCTTTATACTCGTGATAATAAAGGTAGTTCCAGCTAACAAGATGGAATTGCGGGTAGTTGGCCTGAAGCGAACCGGCCACAGCCCTATCGGCGCGGCGCACCCCTTCAACAAGGGTACGCCAGAGCAATTCACGATGCAGTGCTGCCTCTGGCTTGGGGTTCTTTCCCGGTACGTAGATGATCTGCTTTGTTGTCATAATTAAAATAGGGCCGGTTCGAATTGTTTTTCTGCTTCAAAATATATCTGCCCTGGCCTCTTTGACTCAGAAACTTGCAGCATATGTGATTATTTATTCTCGCTCTCGATCGTGACCAGCGTAATCTCGGGCGCAGCAAAAATGCGTATCGGCGGCCCCCAGGTACCAGCGCCACGGCTGACATACAGCCACCGCCCGTCAGCAAGTTGGGTGAGGCCGGTGCGCACGCCATAGATAAGCCGCGTTAAAAGACCAAACGGAAATATCTGGCCGCCATGGATATGGCCGGAGAGTTGCAAATCGAACGGGGTTTCCCTATCAACCACCGGTTGGTGCTTAAGCAGAACGATGAAGTCGCCCTTGGTGACTGAAGCGAGCGCCTTCTTGGTATCCACCCTTGCCTCTTGGCCAAGAGCCCCTGCGCTTGGATCATCGATTCCCACCAGAATGATTCCTCCTGCTGCGGCCGACTCGCCACGCAGCACGGTAAAGCCCGCACTGCGCAGAAAGCGGAGGGAATTTTCCAGCCCTGCATAGACTTCGTGATTGCCGATGACGGCGTATGCCCCTTTGGAAGGCTTGATAGTAAGGAAGTGCTGGGCCAGTTCATTAAGGTTGTCCCCCTGCCCATCTACAATATCTCCGGTCGCCACGACGATGTCTGGTTGAATTTCGCGCAGCTTGGCGATGACGCGCTCAAGAAATTCATCACCCAGCATCACGCCAAGGTGCAGGTCTGAAATCTGCGCGATGGTCACTCGACCGATGGTTGAAGATAGCTTGGGGGTGGTGATTTTTATTTCCTCAACCTGTATCTGCCTGGCCTCGACAAAACCATAGCCCAGCATAGCAAGAGCGAGCAGACCAACGGTTCGGAACGCCATTGATTCATGCAGAGGCCACTTGAAACCCAATAGTGTCGCCAGTGCATGGCCGAAGTCGAATAACAGGGCGATGCAACAAAACAGGAACAGGAGTCCCATCCAAATATAAGTCACCCAGGATGTAACGGCGGTTGCGCTGTGCCAGTTTTGCTTTGCCAACTGCCAGATAATCAGCGGTGAGATGGTCATGACGAGTCCCCAAAGCGCCAGCGCCAAACTCAGTCCCAGTGAGTGCGGGAAAGCCAGCCACACTTTGCTGAGCGCATAGATGTGCATGACGCCGTAAATCAAGAACGCCATGCTTAAGAAGGCCAGCATTTCCACACTCCTTGTTGTTATTTCTTCCAGGAAAGGATTATCGGTTCTTTTCTTGAGGTGGCTTAAGTTTTGCCGCTGGGAACACCGACGACGATCGGCGCGATGGCTAAAGGGGTCAGCTTCAGATTGATTTTCTTGGACACTTTCATTCCATAGACACCTTAGGAAAATTAGACGAAGCTGACCCCATTGATTCGACCCCCATTGATTCATCCAGGATCAATTTCGACTGACGTCGAAACAGTGGGTCTACAGGCAACTTACGGATGAGCTGAATACTTACCCGTAGCATCCACTCTGTACATCAAGGCTTCTTGTTTCGAAAGAACCCGATTTAATTGGACGTCGAAGTAGACGAATTTCTTGGTTTCCTTGTGCACCATACATACTACTGAACCTCCTGTTGGGTTTTTAAACTGCGTATAGAGATGCTCCCAGTTGCGATCCACTTCGGCCAAGTTAACCATGATCTAGTCCTTCCACTGCAAAACCCGCTTTAACAACGGCGTGAAGGAGACACTAACAAAAAATAGATCTTGGCCCCAAGCCCTCTTGGCTGTTTTTCAAAATTGGGGATAAGCGGCGCAAAAAAAGGTACAGGCGGTATATATATAGGGACAGACGGCTACCAATGGTTGCCGAAGAAATCGTCTGCTTAAGAATGAGAGGCTTGCGCATAGACACGCTTACCTTACTCCTAATATTCCTGCCTTCGAGGGAATATTAGGAGTATTAATGTTATCGCAATAGTCGTGCCAACAACTGGTTTGATGAATATCAAAGAGCTAGCGGGGTATATTTTTCAAAAGTGACAATTTTTGGCCCAATGTTTCCAGAATGGGCATCTAAGATGTGCTGGTTCTTGTTAAGTGTTACCACATGGAACAATGTCACATTAGTCCAGTGACAATTCAGTTACCTGATTTATCCGAGTTGGCTAGCCAACAACATCTCGAATGCCGATCGTCTGCTTGTGCACTAATCAGACGTTCTCGTCAATGCCTGCTTGCGAACCTTAGCTGTAAATGAAATTAAAGTAATTAAAGAAAGTAATTAAAGGGGCCAGGTTCGAATTGTTTTTCTGCTTCTAAAATATATCGATCTTGGCCCCTTTTGCTCTAGTCCCCTTTGCCTGCTTTTGATTGGAAAAGAGAGTGAATAGGATTACTATCCACGGCTGCTATGATATTCCGCGCCTACTCGTGATGATGATGAAATTTTGCATTCCTGTTTCCTGGTACGCCATCTTTGCGCCTGCCGGTATGTCCCGCGACGTGGTGGCACGAATCAACTCAGATGCGAAGCGCGCGCTGAGGCCTGAATGAGCGCGCCGGATAACAAGGCACCTGCGACCGATGCGCCGGGCAAGCGCATCGAGCCGGAGCAGGAATTGCTGTCGCGGCGAACACGCGTGATCCGCGTCGAAATCGCTCCGTGGACGATATTTTCCCTGGTGCTGGTCATCGCCGGACTGTGGATTTTCATGCGCCTGCTGCCGGTCGTCCTGGTGCTTGTAGGGGCGCTGATGATCGTCGGCACGCTCAGCCCGGCGGTGGAATGGCTGGAACAGCGTGGCGTGCGCAGGGGTGTGGGTATCGCCATCGTCTTTGCCGTGCTGTTCGTGTCGACCGTGCTGATATTCGCACTCACTATTCCGGAGCTGGTGAACCAGGTGAGGAGCCTGATCGGCATGGAGCCGGCGCTGCGCGAGCGGCTGGCGGTGTGGTTCGCCCGATCTCCGCTCACGGCGAACCTCGCGGACACAATGCGCAACGTGCAGTATGACGCGCTCATCAAGTCTTCTGCCGCGTCCGTGCTGACCTTTTTCACCCTCGTGGTAGAGAGCGTCGCCTACGGGGTTGGCGCGATTTTTCTCGCGTTGTACATGATGTTGGACCGCGACCGGCTGCGCGGAGCGCTGTTCGCGGTGGTACCGCGCACGCACCATATACGGCTGTCGCGCATCCTGGTCAATCTGAATACTATCGTCGGCGGCTATATCCGCGGTCAGGTGATCACCTGCGCCATGATGGCCGTGTTCATGTTAGTCCTGCTCACCGCGTGCGGTATTCCGAACGCCCTGGTGATCGCGGTGTTCGGCGGCTTGGCCGACGTGCTGCCGTATATAGGCATCTTCATTACCATGGGCCCCGCGGTTGCGGCCGCGCTCCCGTTCGGGACGGTCATCACCCTGGTGGTTTTCCTGCTGATGCTCGCCTACGAGGAGTTCGAAAGCCGCGTGCTGGTACCCATAGTCTACGGACGCGCGCTGCGACTGCCGTCGTCAGTGGTGCTCTTTTCCCTGATTGCGGGCGCCACGCTGTTCGGGATCATCGGTGCGCTGCTCGCGCTGCCGGTAGCGGCCACGATCCTGATGCTCATCGACAAGCTGCGCGTCGATCTGCCCGGCGAGACGGAGCAGGCCGGGGACACGGAGATGAGAAAAAAAGACGAGCACAGCGAGCGCGAATACACGCGCAGAACCGAAGGTATGCCGGCAGAAGCGGCATCGGCCATCGCGGTCGAAATGTCGGACGTCCGGAAAAAGGCGGAAGACGAGCCGTCGGGTTGATGGTGGAAATTCGGCGGGTTAGCCGCGGTGCGGCTAACCCACCCTACGAACCGTGCCATCCTTCATAATGCCGCCGTCCCGACTTTCAATCTGCGGGAGAGCCTGATGGAGGGTGTCCGGAATTTTGTGTATTTCTTGAATGGCCGATCTTGGCACATAGCAGACCTCAGTTAGCGGTCGGCTTGGCGGACAACTGGATCAATAACTGCCAGAAGCCAAATTATCGAAGCGCGTATACTCGCCCCGGAAGGCAAGCGGCACCATGCCAATCGGGCCATTGCGCTGTTTGCCGATGATGATTTCGGCCTTGCCTTTATCGGGTGAATCGCTGTTATAAACTTCGTCGCGGTAAATGAACAGGATCAAGTCAGCATCCTGTTCAATCGCTCCACTTTCACGTAAGTCAGACATCACCGGGCGTCTGTTGGGGCGTTGCTCGAGGCTGCGGTTCAACTGTGACAGCGCGATCACCGGCACATGCAATTCTTTCGCCAAGGCCTTTAAGGAGCGGGAGATTTCCGAGATTTCCGTGGCGCGATTTTCGCTGGCTTTGCCTGCGTTCGAACTCATCAATTGTAAATAGTCCACTACGATGAGTCCCAGATTGTTCTGGCGATGCAGCCGACGCGACCGCGCGCGCACTTCCAGGGCAGACAGCGCGCCACTTTCGTCGATGTAGATAGGCGCATCGTTGAGTTGGCCGAGGGCGTGCGTGAGCCGTCCCCAGTCGTCATCCTGCAAACGACCGGTGCGTAAATCCTGCTGGTTGAGCTTGCCGACCGAGCCGAGCATACGCATCGCCAACTGCGATGCATTCATTTCCATACTGAAAATTGCCACCGGCAATTTGCTGTCCAGTGCGACGTTCTCGGCGATGTTGATTGCTAGCGCGGTCTTGCCCATACTCGGGCGGCCGGCAATGATGATCAATTCACCGGGCTGCAAGCCGGAAGTCAGGCGATCCAGATCGGTGAAGCCGGTCGCGGTTCCGGTGATATCGCTGGGGTTATCGCGCCCATACAAGGTCTCGATGCGTTCTACCACTTGCGATAACAGCGGGGGCATGGCGATAAAGCCCTGCTTGCCGCGCGAACCCGCCTCGGCGATTTCCAGCACTTTTCTTTCCGCCTCATCGAGCAATTGCGCGGCATCGCGCCCGGTCGGATTGTATGAGCTGCTGGCAATATCGGTGCCGACTTCCGCCAGCTTGCGCATGATGGAACGTTCGCGCACGATTTCGCCATAGCGGCGGATATTGGCGGCCGACGGCACGTTCTGCGCTAAACCGCCCAGGTAAGGCAAGCCGCCCACTTTGTCCAATTCACCGGCGATCTCCAACGCCTCGGCCACGGTAATCACGTCCACCGGTTTCGCCTGCTCGCTCAGGCGCACGATTTGGCGGAAGATCAAGCGATGCTCCTGACGATAGAAATCGTCGGCGGTCATCAAGTCGCTAATCTTGTCCAGCGCGCTCGCTTCCAACAGCAAACCGCCCAGCACCGATTGCTCGGCTTCCACCGAATGGGGCGGCAATTTAATCTGGTCGAGTTGTGTGTCCGAGTTGGAAAAGTTTTGCATGAAATTAATTCACAGGGGCTTTTAAGCGGGTGGTATTTTACCTCGCTAACGGGCAAAAACCTAAAAACAAAAAAGGACTGTTGTCAGTCCTTTTTGTATTGCGTTGCTACAGCAATGTCTTATTCCTATATGCGTTAAAAACGACAATAATTTTGCCGGATGTCCGAAAAACTTTTGATGGGACCACTAGCCATTCCACTAGGCTGTCAAAGAACAACAGCCAAGTGGCTGGTTATGGCCGGGCACCCGTAGGAGCGGGCCTTGCCCGCGAACACCTTGGTCGCGGGCATGGCCCGCTCCTGCAATTAACGCTGTTTTTAATGAGAAATAGAATTAGTGTTCGCCGAGCACCGAAACGGTTATACCCACCACCACATCGGTATGCAGCGCGATGTTGAGGGGATGATCGCCGATCTGTTTGAGGTGGCCTTCGGGCATACGCACTTGCGACTTTTCAATTTCAAAGCCTTGCGCAGCCAGCGCGGCCACTATATCGGCGTTGGTGACGGAACCGAACAGCTTGCCGTCCACGCCGGCCTTTTGCACGATTTGCACGGTCAAACCCGCCAGCTTTTCGCCGCGTGCTTGCGCTTCGGCCAGTTTGGCTTTGTCGACCGCTTCGATTTCGCCGCGACGCACTTCAAACTCAGCCATGTTGGCGGCAGTTGCGCGCTTGGCCTTGCCTTGCGGAATCAAAAAATTGCGCGCGAAGCCGTTCTTGACCTTGACCACTTCACCCAATTGGCCGACGTTGGTCACTTTTTCCATCAAAATTATTTGCATGTCCGGGCTCCTTAATGCAGATCAGTGTAAGGCATCAAAGCCAGGAAGCGCGCGCGTTTCACGGCGGTGCTCAATTGACGCTGAAAATGTGTCCTGGTGCCGGTGATGCGTGCCGGGATCAGCTTGCCGTTTTCGGAGATGAATTCCTTGAGGATGTTGATATCCTTGTAATCCACTTCGGCGATCTTCTCGACTGTGAAGCGGCAGAACTTGCGGCGCTTGAACAGATTGTTGCGGGAAGAACGTTTGTTCTTATCATCTTTCTTTTTGTCTGATGGACGGGCCATGATATTTCCTTATTCCAAAATTATGTCGTTTATATGCAAAACCAGTTGCCGGCTGCGGATACTTTGCTGAGCTAAAAACCCGCGCACTTTAACGTTCTGTCCTACCGCAAACTGAGCAACCTTATCGGCCACCTCGGCAAACGCCAGCGCATTCACTTCACACTGCACCTGCCGTAAACCATTTGCTTCGGACTGCTGCGAGGAATGACTTAACGTCAGTGCCACTCTCGCCACCCCAGCCGGGGTGTAACGCAAACTTTCCAGTGCGATCAACTCGCCGCTGATGACAACCTGATTACGCGCCAATTGCCAATGAAATTAAACAACCGCTGCCGCGATTTCTTCAGCCTGAACTGCAGCACTGCTTACAGCGGCACCTTCGGTCGGCATGGAGCGGGATCTTTCTTCCTTCATCATGGCAGACGGTTCGATGACGGCAGCCTTGGTCTTGACAGTCAGATGGCGCAACACCGCATCATTGAAGCGGAACGCGTGCTCCAGCTCGTCCAGCGCTTCCTGGTTGCATTCGATATTCATCAGCACGTAGTGTGCCTTGTGAATCTTTTGGATCGGATAGGCCAACTGGCGGCGGCCCCAATCTTCCAGACGGTGGATGTGACCACCCTTGGAAGTGACCAGTGTGCGATAACGCTCGATCATCGCGGGCACTTGCTCGCTTTGATCGGGATGCACAATAAACACGATTTCGTAATTTCGCATTACATCTCCTTATGGTTAAGCCCCCCGCTTGCGGTGCGGTGGAGCAAGGTAAGTGAACTGCCCATCAGTTTTACAGGCAGTCTCACAGGGGCGCGCATTATAGCGAAACAGGCTTGTAGGTCAAGGAGTTTAACGCTGGCCTAATTCCAATTTGCGTTAAAAACGACAACAATTTTGCCGGATGTCTGAAAAACTTTTGATGGAACTACTGATATGACTACTGGTGGAACAACTAGCCATTCGACTAGGCAAGCAAACAATACTCGCCAAGTCGCTGGTTATGGCCGGGCACCCGTCCGAAAAACTTTTGGCCAGGCACCTGTAGGAGCGGGCCATGCTCGCGAGTCTCTTGGTCGTGGGCATGGCCCGCTCCTACACACATGCTGTTTTTAATGCGAAATGAAATAAGGCGGGATCTTTGGCAGGACGGAAAAACGAATTGTTCTGGTGAATAATAGATTCCACCGCAAATCAATATCCATATCAGCCTTCGCTCAGCTTGGCGTGTGCAGCAGCAAGCCGGGCAATCGGCACGCGGGGTGCAGAGCACGACACGTAATCCAGGCCGATCTGGTGACAAAAGCGGATCGAGGCAGGATGCCCGCCATGCTCGCCGCAAATGCCGATCTTGAGTTCCGGTTTGGTGGCGCGCCCCCCTTCGATGGCCAGCTTCATCAATCTGCCCACACCCTGTATGTCCAACACCTCAAACGGATTGTCGTGAAGCACGTCCTTTTGGATATATGCCGGCAGGAATTTGTTTTCAGCGTCTTCGCGTGAAAACGAGAACGTGGCCTGCGTCAGATCGTTGGTGCCGAAGGAGAAGAATTCCGCTTCCTTAGCCAGGCTGTCTGCACGCAGGCAAGCCCGGACGACTTCTATCATGGTGCCAAATTTTAATTTGGCCTTGATGCCGCTGCTTTTTTCAACTTCCGCGATAGTCTGGTCGACATAGTCTTTGACAAACCTTAATTCGGCAGAGGTACAGACTTGCGGCACCATGATTTCAGGATGCACATCCAGTCCTTCCCTGACGCATTCAACTGTCGCTTCGGCAAGCGCGCGTATCTGCATGAGATAGATTTCCGGAAAGGTGATGCCGAGGCGGACACCGCGATGGCCCAGCATCGGATTGACTTCATGCAGCACGCGCACTTTTTTCAATATCGCCTGCTTCTTGTTGATCGCCAGCTCGACGACGTGCGGGTTCACTGTATTCGATTTGATTTGCGCAGCATCTGCCGGGTTCAGTTCCGCATCTTGCAGCAGGTCCAGCGTGTCGGACAAAATTTCCATCCCGCTGGCGGTATTGTATAAATGACGCAGCTCTTCGATTTCCCTGACCAGTTGCTGTTCGACAGGCAGGAACTCGTGTATCGGCGGGTCAAGCAACCTGATGGTCACGGGCAATCCCGCCATGGTTTTCAGCAAGCCTTTGAAGTCGGCACGCTGAATCGGCAGCAAGCGATCGAGCGCCAGCTGACGCTGTGCCTGATCTTCGGCGATGATCATTTCCAGCACGATGGGCAGGCGGTCGCTGGCGTTGAACATGCGTTCGGTCCGGCACAGCCCGATGCCTTTTGCACCTAATTGCAAGGCGCGTTTGGCGTCATCCGGCGTATCTGCATTCGCCATCACGGCCAGCCTGGCTTCCTTGTCTGCCCATGCCAGCAACACATTCAGCTCGGCAGTGATTTCGGCTTCAAGGGTAGCAACGACCCCCAGATAAACCATGCCTGAGGTGCCATCGATGGTGATGATGTCGCCTTCATGAATGATCGTCTCGCCTATGGTTGCCTGGCGCAGCGTGACGTTGACTTCGATGCCTTCGGCACCCGCCACACACGGCTTGCCCATCCCGCGCGCGACAACTGCGGCATGCGAAGTTTTCCCGCCACGGCTGGTCAGAATGCCGCGCGATGCGAAAAAGCCGTGAATATCTTCCGGCTTGGTTTCTTCGCGCACCAGGATGACCGGCTTGCCGGCTTTGCCCTGCTGTTCGGCGCGATCGGCATCAAAGATGGCATGCCCGGATGTGGCACCCGGAGAAGCCGGCAACCCCTTGGCCAGAGGCTCGGCACCGGCATTCGGATCCAGGCGCGGAAACAGCATCTGCGCGAGACTTTCCGGTGTGATACGCAACAATGCCTGCTTGCGCGAAATCAGTTCTTCCTTCTCCATCTCCACCGAGCTGCGCACCATGGCGGTGGTGTTCATCTTGCCATTGCGGGTCTGCAAACAATACAGCGTACTTTTCTCGATGGTGAACTCGAAGTCCTGCACTTCGTGATAATGGTTTTCCAGCTTGGCGCGCAGCTCCTGCAACTGCCGGAACAGGTCGGGCATTTCCTTGGCCATGTAGTCGAGCGGCTTGGGCGTGCGGATGCCCGCCACCACATCCTCGCCTTGCGCATTCACCAGATATTCGCCATACAACAGGTTTTCACCGGTGGCGGGATTGCGCGTAAAACCAACGCCGGTGGCCGAATCATTGCCGCGATTGCCGAACACCATGGTGCAGATATTCACCGCCGTGCCATTGGCCATCTCCGGCGTGATCTTGAATTCGCGGCGGTAATCAACGGCGCGTTTGCCCATCCATGAGTCGAACACCGCCTTGACGGAAAGGTCGAGCTGCTCATAAGGATCGCTCGGAAACGGTTTGCCGGTCTGCTCCTGCACCACACGCAGAAAACGTTCGCTGACTTCCTTGAGATCGTCCGCGCTGAGCGCGAGGTCTTCCTTGACACCACGATTCTGTTTGACGACATTCAGTTCTTTGTCGAACAACTCGTCGGAAACATCCAGCGCAATCTTGCCGAACAACTGGATGAAGCGGCGGTAGGTGTCATAGCCGAAACGCGGGTCGCCGGTCTGCTTGATTGTGCCTGCCAGTGTCTGCTCATTCAGGCCGAGGTTGAGAATGGTATCCATCATGCCGGGCATCGACATCGCCGAACCGGAACGCACCGAAACCAGCAATGGATTCTGCGCATCGCCGAAAAGCCTGCCGGTCTTGGTTTCGATCACCTTCATCTGGGCGTGAATCACATCCAGCAATTCCCTGGGCAGTCCATTGCGCGGTGCCGCAAGGTAATCCAGACAGGCTTCGGTGCTGATGACAAAACCGGGCGGCACATTCAGCCCGATCTGCGTCATCACGCAAAGGTTGGCACCTTTGCCGCCAAGCAGCTTTTTGTTTTTTCCATCGCCTTCTTCAAACGCAAAAACCTGTTTTTTCGTTTTGCTTGCGTCGCTCACGGTATACCTCCACAGATGATTTGCACGCTGACCATTCTATATCTTAGTTCGCTGAGGCTTGGTGGTTTTTGTACCATGAAAAAAAGAAAAAGAACTACAGCCCCTGGCGCTGCCGCACTGCTTCAAATAAACAAATCGCCGTCGCCGCTGCGGCATTCAGCGATTCGATTTTTCCGGACATCGGGATGGAAATTTTTTGTGTGGCGAGATTCAGCAAATCGGCAGACAGCCCTGCCCCTTCGTTGCCGATCAGAAACGCGACATTGCCGCGCAGGTCGCAGTCATACAGGCTGCGCGTGGCTTGCAGACTGGTTGCCAAAAGCGTGCCGGAAAATGCTTGGGCCACGTCCGGCAAATCCTGCTGCTCATAAATACGCAACACAAAATGCCCGCCCATCGCGGCGCGCAACACTTTCGGCGACCAGGCATCGGCGCAACCCTGGGACAGGAACACCGCATCGCACCCCGCAGCGGCGGCGGAACGCAACATCGAGCCGAGATTTCCGGGGTCCTGGATATCCTCCAACAACAAAGCAAAGCGGCTTTGCGCACTCGGCATATCCGGTCGAAAAAAATCGATCAACGCGAGAATGCCGGTGGACGTTTTCAGTTCGCTGAGTTCTGCGAACAACTTGTCATCCAGTTGCGTGACCGGCACATCGTTGGCACGCTTGAGCAGAGCAGCTATTTCCTCATCACGCAATGCGGCTGCGTTCAGCAAAATGTGGCTCGGCTGATTACCACTATCCAGATATGCCGCCAGCAAATGCGCGCCGTCCAGCAAGGTCTGATCAGTTTTGTTGCGCTGCCGCGCCGAACCGGTAAGTTTGACGAGTTCCTTGAAAAACGGATTATCGCGGGATCGAATCGACTTCATTCCTAAACGGCCTTCATTCCGCCGTAGCCGTGTCCTGTTCCAATAACGCGCCGATCTCTTGCAAAGATGGGAGTTCTTGCAGGGCGCGCAGATTGAGGTCGTCGAGCAGTTGTTTGGTGGTGGCGAATAATTCAGGTTTGCCGGGTGCGTCGCGTGTGCCGACTACTTCCACCCAACCGCGCGCTTCCAGCGTTTTGAGGATTTGCGAAGAGACTACAACACCGCGTATTTCCTCGATGTCGCCACGGGTGACGGGTTGGTGGTAGGCGATGATGGCGAGGGTTTCCAGCACGGCACGCGAGTAGCGCGGCGGTTTTTGCGGGTTGAGCCGGTCGAGATATTGCTGCATTTCCGGCTTGGCGCGAAACCGCCAGCCGTTCGCCACGCGGCTCAATTCCACGCCGCGACCTTGCCAATCCTGCATGATTTCTTCGAGCAGCGCTTCGAGTTGGCGATTGTCCAGCGGTGCATCGCTGAGTTTTTTCAACTCGGCCAGCGGCAGCGGTTCGGATGAGGTCAATAGCGCAGCTTCCAGCACGTGCTTGAGTTGCTGCGTATCAATTTCTTCCCCAACTGATTCCGTTCGCCCTGACGACTCTGTCCCCGTTCGTGCTGAGCCTGTCGAAGCATCCCCCGCAGGGGGTACGCCGTTAGATTCGTCGCTGCTTTTCAGCGACCCTTCGACAACAACCTTTAGTCCTGAGCTTGCCGAAGGGTCAGGGCGAACAATCAATTGCGTTTCACTCTGCGGTAATGGCTCGGCTTGTTCGGACATAGATATTCCCCAATATTTCGCTTTGTTGGATTTCCACAAGATATTCTTTGGCAAGTTCGAGGATGGCGATGAAGGTGACGACCAGTTTTGGCACGCCGCTTTCCACATCGAACAGTTTGCCGAACTCGACAAACTCGCCGCCTTGCAAACAGCGCAGGATATGCGTCATCTGCTCGCGCACCGAAAGTTGTTCGCGGAGCACTTTGTGATGCGTGTTGAGCTTGGCGCGCGCCAACAGGCCAAGCCAGGCCAGCCTCAAATCTTCCACGCCGACTTCCGGCAAGCGTTCTTGCACGGTGTTTTCGATCAGCACTTGCACGATCTCGAAATCGCGTCCGGCCTGCGGCAGTTCGCTGAGTTTTTGCCCGGCAAGTTTCATTTGCTCGTATTCCAGCAAGCGACGCATCAATTCGGCGCGCGGATCTTCACCGTCTTCTTCGCTGGCCCGGGGCGGACGCGGCAGCAACATACGCGATTTGATTTCGATCAGTACCGCTGCCATCAGCAAATAATCCGCTGCCAGTTCCAGGCGATGCTTGTGCATCATCTCGATGTAGCTCATGTATTGCCTGGTCAATTCCGCCATTGGAATATCCAGCACGTCGAGGTTGTGCTTGCGAATCAGATACAGCAATAAATCCAGCGGCCCCTGAAAGGTTTCCAGCACCAGTTCCAGCGCGTCCGGCGGGATGTATAAATCCTGCGGCAGTTCCAGCATTGGCTCGCCGTGAATGCGCGCAATGGGCTGGACGATATCGTTCATCTAGATTTTCATTCCGAACTGTTTCAGTATGGCCAGCATCACGCCGTAGCAAAGTGCCGTGGCCAGCACTGCGGTCAGCAGGCTAAGCCAGAATCCCCAGTCCGCCTTGATCAACACTGGCAGCAGCAGGAACAATACCAGCGAAGGCAGGACCAGCCAGAATATCCCCGTGGACAGCGCAGCTATTTTGAGAGAGTCGCCGGTTTCAAGATACAGCCACACCATGACCAATAGGGATGTCAGCGGCAGCGAGGCCAGCAAGGCTCCACCAAACAAATGGCCGCGCTTGATTATTTCTCCCACCAGCACGACCAGGCCTGCTGTCGCCAAAACCTTAATCGAGTAATAAATCATGTCGGCCATGTTCGCTTAGCTGTAACTCAAGCCCATCGCCTCACGCACATCGCGCATGGTATCGGAGGCCAGTTTGCGCGCTTTTTCACAGCCGTCGGCGATGATGTTGCGCACCAGCGCCGGGTCGTCCAGATACAGTTGTGCACGCTCGCGCATCGGCCGTTGTTCCTCCAGCACCGCGTCGATCACCGGCTGTTTGCATTCGATGCAGCCGATGCCCGCGCTCTTGCAGCCCTGCATGACCCATTGTTTCGTATCCTCGCTGGAATATACCTGGTGCAACGGCCATACCGGGCATTTGTCGGGATCGCCGGGATCGCTGCGGCGGATGCGCGCCGGGTCGGTCGGCATGGTGCGGATCTTCTTGCTCACGCTGGCCTCGTCTTCACGCAAGGTGATGGTGTTGTTGTAGGACTTGGACATTTTCTGCCCGTCCAGTCCGGGCATTTTCGAGGCGGCAGTGAGCATCGCTCGCGGCTCGGACAAGATCATCTTGCCGCCGCCCTCGAGGTAGCCGAACAAACGCTCGCGATCACCGTGATTCAGGCTCTGTTGCTCATCCAGCAAAGCTTTGGCGGACTCCAGTGCCTCATCGTCGCCCTGTTCCTGAAAGCGGGTACGCAGTTCGAAATACAGCTTGGCTTTTTTGCCGCCGAGTTTTTTAACGGCGGCTTCGGCCTTTTTCTCGAAACCCGGTTCGCGCCCGTAGATGTGATTGAAGCGGCGCGCGATCTCGCGGGCGAATTCGATATGCGGCACCTGATCTTCACCCACCGGCACCTGGGTGGCGCGGTAAATCAGGATGTCCGCGCTTTGCAGCAACGGATAGCCGAGAAAGCCGTAAGTGCTCAGGTCTTTTTCGGAAAGTTTTTCCTGCTGGTCCCTGTAGGTCGGCACGCGCTCGAGCCAGCCCAGCGGAGTGATCATCGACAACAGCAAATGCAACTCGGCATGTTCCGGCACCCTGGATTGAATGAACAGCGTGGCGCGTGCCGGATTGACTCCGGCGGCGAGCCAGTCCACCACCATGTCCCACACATTTTGTTCGATGATTTGCGGCGTGTCGTAATGCGTGGTCAGCGCGTGCCAGTCCGCCACGAAGAACAGACATTCGTATTCGTTCTGCAACTGCACCCAATTTTTCAGCACCCCGTGGTAATGCCCCAGATGCAAACTTCCGGTGGGACGCATTCCTGACAGTACTCGATCTGCAAACATTATTTCCTTAAATTCCAAATAACAACGAAAGCAATTTGAACACCAACCCGATTAACGGCGAGAGTATCAAACTTAACACCGGCGTGATCGCCAGAAAGATCAGGATGAACATGCCGTAAGGCTCGATCTTCGCCAGTTGAAATGCCTGGCGATGCGGCAACAGGCTGACCGCGACGCGTCCGCCATCCAGCGGCGGTAGCGGCAACAGGTTCAGCACCATCAGCACGACGTTTATTTTAATCCCCCACATGGCCATGCCCAACATCGGTTCGGCAAAATAATTTTCCGGGAACAGCAGCCCCATCTTATAGATCAATGCCCAACCCAGTGCCATGACCAGATTCGAAGCCGGTCCGGCAATCGCGACCCACAGCATATCCTGCTTGGGGCGGCGCAACGCGGCGAAATTGACCGGCACCGGCTTGGCCCAGCCGAACAGAATACCGCCCATCCACAGGGTAAGCAACGGCAACAATACCGTACCGACCGGATCGATATGGCGCAGCGGATTGAGGCTGATGCGCCCCGCCTGATAGGCGGTCATATCGCCGAAATGTCGCGCCACATAGCCGTGCGCCGCTTCGTGCAGGGTAATGGCGAATAGCACCGGGATGCCTGCGAGGGCGATGGTTTGTATCAGTTGATCGATTTGCATTAGGTTCCCATCAAGTTCTCATTAATCTTCAATTCCAAAGTGGGCAACATCGCCCTTGCCGCGCCGCAGCAACACCGGCACATCGCCGGTTAAATCTATCACAGTGGTGAAATCCACGCCCACCGTACCGCCGTCGATCACCAGATCGACCTGCTTTTCCAATAATTCGCGGATGTGCGCGGCATCATTCAGCGGCCCTTCTTCATCCGGCAGGATCAGCGTGGTGCTCAACAGTGGCTCGCCCAATTCTTCCAGCAAGGCCAACGCCACCGGATGATCCGGGATGCGCATGCCAATGGTGCTGCGCTTGGGATGCTGCAAGCGTTTCGGCACCTCCTTGGTCGCCTCCAGGATAAAGGTGTAACTGCCCGGCGTGTTGCTTTTCATCAGGCGAAATTTCGTGTTATCCACCCGTGCATAGCGCGAGATTTCCGACAGGTCGCGGCACATCAGGGTCAGATGATGATGCTCGTCCAGTTTGCGTATCTGGCGGATGCGCGTCACGGCATCCTTGTCATCGAGATGACAGCCCAATGCATAGCAGGAATCAGTGGGGTACACCACGACACCGCCGTTACGCAACACTTCAGCCGCTTGGCGAATCAGGCGCGGGTTGGGGTTGTCAGGGTGGATGGTAAAAAATTGGGACATCAGGCCACTTTCACTGCTGCTTCCCATGCTTCCCAAACCGGACGACAGCCCAGCGGAAAATCCGGCAGCCGTCCCATATCCCGATAGCTTTCACTAGGGCCGTGAAAATCCGAACCGCATGAAGCCAGCAAATTGAATTCTTCGGCATAACGCGCAAACTCGGCATACTGTTCCGGAGTGTGGCTTCCGGTGACGACCTCCAACGCTTGCCCGCCCAATTCGACGAACTCGGTCAGCAATTCCTGCATGGTCTTCTTGCCCATGCCGTCGCGCCCGGTCATATAGCGACCGGGGTGTGCCAGCACCGCCACCCCGCCGCTGCCGCGTATCCAACTGATCGCATCCGCCAAAACCGCCCATTGATGCGGCACGTAGCCCGGCTTGCCCTTCACCAGATAACGGTTGAACACGCTTTTCACGTCCTTGCAATGTCCGGCCTCGACCAGATAGCGCGCGAAGTGAGTGCGGCCTATCATGTTGGGATTGCCGGCGTAATGATATGCGCCTTCGAGCACACCACCGATGCCGGCCTTGGCCAACGCATCGGACATTTTCCGCGCACGCTCACCGCGTCCGCTGCGCACACTGCGCAAGCCTTCGACCAATGGCGGGTAAGCGGGAGCTATGTTCAAGCCGACAATATGCAAGGTGTGGGTGCGCCACGACACGGAAACCTCCACGCCATTGATGAAGGTCATGCTGTGTTGTGCGGCGGCGGCACGCGCCTCATCCAATCCATCCATATCATCGTGATCGGTCAATGCCATCACCTTCACGCCGCGTTCTGCAGCACGATTCACCAATTCAGTCGGGGTAAGCGTGCCATCGGAAATATTGGAATGGCAATGCAAGTCGTAATCCAGCATCAGACTTCTGCGGCAGCGCCGCCACTCTTCTTCATGACCTTGCCCTCTTCGGCACGCTTGCGGCGCACTTCCTTGGGGTCGGCGATCAGGGGGCGATAAATCTCAATGCGATCCTTATCACGCACCACGGCATCGGCTTTGGTCAGCTTGCCGAATATGCCCAGCTTGTTGTTGGCCAGGTCGATCTCGGGATGTTTGTCGAGTACGCCGCTGGCTTGAATGGCCTCGGCCACTGTCGTTCCCGCCGGCACGGATCGCTTGAGCAGGATTTGCTCGTCAGGCAGTGCATATACCACTTCGATATTGATCTTGTCACTCATGTGTTCGTATAAACCTTTTCTGCGCGATGGATGAAAGCATCCACGAAGCTGTTTGCAATGTAATGAAACACCGGCCCGACCATTTTTTCCAGCAGCTTGTTGGAAAACTCATAGTGCAGGCGAAACTCTATTTTACAGGCTGAGTCGCTCAACGGGATAAATCGCCAACACCCGTCCAGATGTTTAAACGGGCCATGCTGCAAAGTGATGTCGATTTGATGCGGCGACGTGCGCACGTTCTCGGTGGTGAAGCTCTGCTTGAGGTGGTGAAAATCGATGTGCACCGTGGCATGTGCCGTAGTTCCATCCAACTCTTTCACACTCGAACCGCCGCACCATGGCAAAAACTTTGGATAATCTTCCACGCGATCCACCAGATTGAACATCTGCTCCGCACTGTGAGCTACTAACACTGTTTTTTCTACTAACGCCATTGCCAATCAGAGCCGCGATTCCAAAGGCTGGTAGAATAGCCTAACATACCGAAAAACTCACCTAATTCCAATTCTATTTCGAAGGTCAAACAAGGCGATGACGAGCGAACGAGGCGGGCAGTGCTATTAGCACGACTAGGAGTGAGCGAGGAAATCAACGCTGTTTCACCGAAGAAATTGGATTGGAATCATGAGTATCATCCAGAACAAAAAAGCCTATCACGAGTACTTTATCGAGGATAAATATGAAGCGGGCATCATGCTGGAAGGCTGGGAAGTCAAGGCCATCCGCGCCGGACGGGCACAACTCAAGGAAGCCTACGTCACCGTAAAGGGCGGTGCGCTGTATTTGTTCGGCTCGCACATCAGCCCGTTGCTGAACGCTTCCACGCACATTCATCCCGATCCGGTACGCACCCGAAAACTGTTGCTGCACACAGCGGAAATTGACAAGCTGATCGGCAAGGTGCAACGCGCCGGCTACACCCTGATGCCGCTGGACATGCACTACAAGAACGGCCGCGTCAAACTGGAAATCGGCCTTGCCAAAGGCAAGAAGCAACATGACAAACGCGCTACTGAAAAAGAACGCGAAGGGCAGCGCGAGGCACAGCAGGCGATGAAAAAATTACGCCGTGAATAGCCATGAATACAACTGACCACATCCAATCACAAACCGCCTACCTCGCCGGCGGCTGCTTCTGGGGCATGGAAGAACTGGTGCGGGAAATCCCCGGCGTGCTGGCAACCGAAGTCGGCTATACCGGCGGCGACACACCGGATGCGCGCTATGAGCAGGTGAAAACCGGCAACACCGGCCATGCCGAATCGCTCAAAATCGTTTTTAACCCGCAACAACTCAGCTACCGCCACCTGCTGTTCGAATTCTTCCGAATGCACAACCCGACCACGCGCAACCGTCAAGGCAACGACATCGGCACGCAATACCGTTCAGCGATCTTTTACCTCGGCGAAGAACAAAGGCACACCGCCGAAGAAGTCATTAAAACCATGGATGCCTCCGGCGACTGGCCAGCCAAAGTCGTCACCGAAGTCGTGCCGTTCAGAGAATTTTTTCGCGCCGAGGAATACCACCAGAAATATCTGGTCAAGAATCGCGGCGGGTATACCTGCCACTATGTGCGTAGACTTGATTTAGGTGAGGAGAAGTAACTGAATAAAGGCTGACAAGCACGCGACGATGGCTCGCCTGCGCGATCTTAGAACATCAGTTAACCAACGCCGCCGTTTCCTGCAACAATTCGCGCGCCTTGGCCGCCACATCATGCTCCGGATTAACCGTCAGTAGTTGTTGCCAGACAGTGCGGGCCTCGGTGACATTGTCTTTGGCACGATGCAATAACAAGCCAAGATTCACATAGGCATAGCCGAAGCCTGAATCCCGGGCAATTGCGTCACGGAAAGCCTGTTCAGCCAGGCTGATATCGTCATTGCGCCAATACATCGTGCCAAGATCGGTACGCACACCGGGCAAATCCGGATTGATATCAAGAGCACGCCGGTAATAGAGTATGGCCTGTCCGGCATCCCCATTGTCGTAAAAGATGTTACCCAGAGATACCGCTGCCTCGATATCATTACTATCTTTACTAAGACGCTCTTTGAGTTGAGTGACAGTGTTTTTTTCGTCCATCGATTCGTTCCCCAAACTGAAAGTTAAAAAGAAAATTCCTATGCCCTGGTATGTGCCGGAAATTTAAAATGCTATAAATCGGGTGATAGTATGCCAAAGTGGCCGGCTTCATTTACTGCTAGCCTCATTACCGCAAGCCAGCTTATGCCCACGCCATGCCAATCACCGCCACGCACACGGTCAGCAAACCCAACGCCAGATTGACGGCGATCAGTTTGCGTATTTTGCCCAACATCTGTCCCGCCTCTTTCCAGCGTTGTTTTGCGACATGCAAGTTGAATGGCACGTAGCAAACGAAGAACACGTAGCCGTAAATCACCATCATCGCCAACCCCACGACCAGCATGATGTGGATGTAACGCGCCGCGTGGGCGATGCCGCCATACAAATAGACCAGGTACAAGCCGCTGGCCATGAGTGTTGCGACCGCGCCCCACACCCAGATGAAGAAGCGGCGAAACACCGCGTCCCACAGGCGCAGACGCTGCGGCGGTTCGAGTACCTCTACCGCAGCCGGACGCAGCACCACGTAGGCGAAGAACATGCCGCCTACCCAAATCAGGGCGGCAAGCAGATGGATTAGTTTGAACAGAGTCATGGTTTGATACCAGTCTGCTTATTGATGAGGTAATACGATACCTCAAAAGCGACACTCTCTTCTATAAACCCTCACCCTAACCCTCTCCCGCTTGATATAACTACTAGCCATTCGACTGATGAAACTTTTAGCCATTCCACTAGGTTGTCAAAGAACGACAACCAAGTGGCTGGTTATAGGCTGTCAAAATACGTCAGCCAAGTCGCTGGTTATGCGGGAGAGGGGATAGCAATTCACGCACCGGCCTGAAACTTTTGCGATGCACGATCGATACTCCATGTTCGCGCAACGCGGCGAGGTGCGCGGCGGTGGGATAACCTTTGTGGTCGGCGAAGCCGTAGTGCGGATAGGTTTCGTGCAATTCCAGCATCAGCGCATCCCGCGCGGTCTTCGCCAGGATCGAAGCGGCGGAAATCGCGGCGACCTTACTGTCGCCCTTCACGATGGCCTGACTGGGAATGCCAGTTTGCGGGCAATACAGGCCATCCACCAGCACTTGCTGCGGTTGGATGTGCAAGGCCAGCACGGCGCGGCGCATCGCCAGCAGCGTGGCTTGCAGGATGTTGAGTTGGTCAATTTCGCCCACATCAGCGTAGGCCACTGCCCATGCAAGCGCGCGTTCGCGAATAATGATTGCCAGTTGGTCGCGTTGCCGTTCGGAAAGTTTTTTGGAATCGGCCAAACCTGCGATGGGATAGTCCGGGTCGAGTATCACCGCTGCCGCGCTGACCGGGCCGGCCAGCGGACCTCGCCCGGCCTCATCCACACCACAAATAAGCACAACATTGGTCATTCGTGAACCTCTAAGAATCGTAACGAGGTTGCCTTGACACGGTGTTGCGAAGCATCCGGTGCGGGAGGGGCAACTGGCGACTGCTCCCGCAATCGGCTGGCTTCGCCAGTAACGTGTCGCAGCCGCCGCTTCGAGAGCAAGCCTGTCCTGAGCAAAGTCGAAGGTGCGCACGGAGCTTTGCATGGCCATTCGACTAAGCTGGCAAAAAAACGCCAGCCAAGTCGCTGGTCAGCGCAGCGAACGAGACATACCAAATGGGTAGGCGAGGAGCGAGTACCGCGCTGACAATTCCACATCCGGCTTGCCGGATAGTGGATTGCGTACCTTTGGTGCAACGCAGCGAGCTGAAGGGTGGCGACATTGCCGCCGGGAACCCACCGGCCTACTCCTTGCGGGTGTATCGAACCGCGCAGTAGATTATTAGAGGTTCTCATGCGCAGGCAGATAGGGCAGGATAGCCGCAGCCGCTTTCTGCGCAGTGTTCTGGCGCAATGTTTGATGCAACGCGGTGAAGGTCTGTTCCAACTGCGCCACGGCTTCCGTGTTGTTGACCAGATTGAGCAACGCCTGGGTGAGATTTTCCGGCGTGGCATCTTCCTGCATCAGTTCCGGCACGACGAAGCGTTCGCACAAAATGTTGGGCAAGCCGAAATAAGGCTGATAACTTTTACGCTTCATCAACCACCACGACAACGCTGACATGCGATAGGTGATCACCATCGGCCGCTTGAGCAAGGCTGCTTCCAGCGTGGCGGTTCCTGATGCGACCAACACGCCATCGGCGGCAATCATGGCATCCTGCGCATGTCCGAACAGCATGGTGATCGGCAATTCCTGCGCATCGCAATCATAAAGGGCCTGCTCGAAAATTCCGCGCGTTTCGCGGCTCACCAGCGGCACCAGAAAGCGTGCGTCCGGCAGTTGTTGCAAGATCAGTTTGGCAGTTTCGATATAGGTGCGCGCAAGATATTTGACTTCGCTCTGGCGACTGCCGGGAAGAAATGCGAACACCTTTGCTTTCAGCGAAATGTGCATCGTCTCGCGCATCTCGGCGCGCTTTGGTTGCTCCGGCAACATGTCGGCAAGAGGGTGCCCGACATAATCCACCGGCACACCGGCTTGCCGGTAGAGCTTGGGCTCATGCGGAAACAGCGCAAGCATGTGCGAAACCGCGCGCTTTATTTTATGGATGCGCTCACCGCGCCATGCCCATATCGACGGACTGACGTAGTGGATGGTGGGTATGCCTTGTTGCTTGAGCGCGAGTTCCAAATCGATATTGAAATCCGGCGCGTCTATCGCGATGAACAAATCCGGGCGATTAGCCAGAAAATAGGCGCGCAGCTTGCGGCGAATGCCGACGATCTCGAGATAGTGGCGCAGCACTTCGACGTAGCCGTTCACTGCCAGCTTTTCCATCGGGAACAACACTTCCATGCCTGCGGATTGCATCTTTGGACCGCCGATGCCCACGAACTTTAAATCTGGTCGTGCTTCTTGCAGGGCTGCCATCAAGTGGCTGCCGAGCAGATCGCCCGATGCTTCGCCCGCGACCATACCTATCACAACTTTTTGTGCCATAACAAAATCAGGATTAACGAATGATGCCGCGCGTTGTAGCGGCGAGGAAATCTACCAACAATTGCAAATCTTTATTCTCAGCCAATTGCGACTGGATCGCGACTTTGGCATCCTCCAAACTAAGGCCGGACCTGTATAGCGTTTTGTAGGCCCGCTTGATTGCCATGATGGAATCGCTGGAAAATCCACGCCGTTTCAAACCTTCCGAGTTGATGCCATGCGCCACAGCCGGATTGTCCGCAGCGGTAACATAAGGCGGCAGGTCCTGCGCCAATCGTGTCTGAAAACCGGTCATCGCATGTGCGCCGATACGCACGAACTGATGCACACCGGATAGCCCGCCCAGAAAAACCCAGTCACCCACATGCACATGACCGCCCAGAGTCGCTCCATTCGCCATGATGGTGTGACTACCAATCTGGCAGTCGTGGGCAACATGCACGTAGGCCATGATCCAATTGTCGTTACCTATGCGCGTGACACCGGCATCCTGCACCGTGCCGGTATTGAGGGTGCAGAATTCGCGAATAGTGTTGTTATCACCTATCTCCAGACGCGTCGGCTCACCTGCATATTTCTTGTCTTGGGGAATAGCTCCTACAGAATTAAACTGAAAGATACGGTTGTTTTTACCGATAAGGGTGTGCCCCTCGACTACCACGTGCGGGCCAATCACCGTGCCTGCATCGATCTCGACATGCTCGCCGATGATGGAATAAGCACCCACCTCGACATCATCGGCGAGTTTGGCGTTGGGATGAATGAGGGCGGTAGCGTGTCGCATCAAGCCACCGATTTGACAGTGCACATCAATTCCGCTTCGGCCACCAGTTGGCCGTCGACTTCAGCGGTCGCGCTGAATTTGAACAAACCGCGCATACTGCGAACGAGCGTCGCCTTGATGATCAATTGGTCGCCCGGGCCAACCGGGCGCCTGAAACGCGCGCCGTCAATACCCGCGAAGTAATACACGGACTTCCCGTCAGACTTTACCCCCATGGATTTAAAAGATAACAACGCAGATGCTTGTGCCATCGCTTCGATGATCAGCACACCCGGCATCACCGGATGGTGGGGATAGTGTCCGGGAAAAAACGGTTCATTGATGGTCACATTTTTCAGTGCCACGATGCTCTTGTCGGGTTCCATCGACAGCACGCGGTCTATCAACAGAAACGGATAGCGGTGCGGCAGAAGTTCGAGAATTTCGTTTATGTCCATCGGGTGCCCGGACAAAAGTTTTTCGTCTTGCGTACTCATCAGTCTTTCCTTTTTAGTAATGCCCGTTTTAATGTTTCAAATTTAAGGATTTAAGCTCTTGTTCCAATGTTTTGATGCGCTTCGCCAGATCGTCCAGATGGCGCAGATGCACGGTGTTCTTGCGCCAGTCTTCGGTCTTGGCAAACGGAAAAATGCCAGTGTAGGAACCTGCTTCGCGGATAGACTTTCCTATCAGGGTAAACGCCGCGATTTCCACATGATCAGCTATTTGCAAATGCCCCAGAATCCCCGCACTACCGCCAATCCGGCAGTAGCGCCCGATGGTGGTGCTGCCCGCGATGCCTACACACCCTGCGATTGCGGTGTGTGCGCCGATGCGCACGTTATGCGCGACTTGAATCTGGTTGTCCAGCTTCACGCCGTCCTCGATCACCGTGTCATCCAATGCGCCGCGATCGACGGTGGTGTTCGCGCCGATCTCCACATCATTGCCGATCACCACACGACCGATCTGCGGAATCTTGATCCAGTGCCCCTCATCCATCGCGATGCCGAAACCATCCGAACCAATCACCGCACCGGAATGCGCAATCAGGTTATCGCCTATCAGGCAGCCGTGATAAATCACCACACGCGGATACAGTCGCGCATGGCTGCCGACGACCACATTCTCGCCAACATAGCAGCCCGCGCCGATCACGCTGAACGCTCCTATCGTTGCACCCGCGCCGATCACGGCAGTCGCTGCGATACTGGCAGTCGCGTCTATCTTCGCCCCCGCGCCGATGACCGCACTGGGATGAATACCGGGCTTGGCTTCCGGCAAAGGATTTAGCAAAGCCGAAACCTTGGCGAAATACGCGTAAGGGTTATCCGAGATGATGCGCGGCAAGTCAGTTGCATCCGCATCGGCTTCACCAAGAATCACTGCACCGGCTCGGGTGCTGGCAAGCTGCGCGCGATATTTACTGTTGACGAGGAAGCTGATTTGAGCAGGTTGCGCAGTTTCCAGCGTTGCAACTTGAGAGATACACGCCTCGGCACGACCCAATACCCGCCCGCCCAACCGCGCTGCAATCTCAGATAACCGGTAGGAAACAGTCATACGAGCAATACCGCCTATTTGCCAGCCTTGCTATCGGCAAGATGCTTAATCACCAAGTCGGTGATGTCTATTTTTGGATTACGATACACCGCTTCCTGCAAAATCAGGTCAAACTTCTCCGCTTCGGCAATCGCCTGAATAGCCTTGTTGGTCTGCTCCAGTACGATGGCTAGTTCTTCGTTCTTGCGCAAATTCAAATCCTCGCGAAACTCGCGCTGCATGCGTTGCAAGTCCACATTCATGGCAGTCAATTCGCGTTCCTTGTTGCGATGATCGGCATCTGAAAGCTTACCGTCTTCCTTGTCCAGCAAGGCTTGTAACTCTTTCGCCTGTGTCATCAACTTCTTGATTTCCTGGTCGCGTCCGGAAAATTCCTTTTCAATTTTACTTTCCGCCTTCATCGCGGGAGCAGACTCACGCAACACGCGCTCGGTATCCACCACGCCCACTTTGAAATCCGCGGCCAGTGCCGCTCCCGCACTGAACAACACGGCCAACATACCTGCTTTGATTATTGTCTTCATTATCCACTCCTTACACATCATAAAACGTAGCTCGTAGCTCGTAGCCCGTAGTTTGTAGCCAAGCGGGTTTTGCTACCAGCTACCGGCTACCAGCTACACGCTGATCAGAACACCGAACCCAAAGTAAATTGGAATTTTTGCAATTTGTCCACCGGCTGTTTATTGATCGGCACAGCATAACTAAATTTAAGCGGCCCCACCGGAGATATCCATGTAACGGCCACGCCTGCAGAATAGCGCAATCCGGCACTGCCCGGCAGATCACCGGGCCCATAGACCGCTCCCGCATCGACAAATCCGCTCAGGCGCACGGATTTTTCATTGCCCGTCCCCGGGAATGGCATCAACAACTCGGTTCCGCCAAGCACGCGACGCGGGCCTCCCAATACCGCATCCGACGTATCGCGCGGACCAAGCGAATTTGCATCATAGCCACGCACCGAGCCGGGGCCGCCGGCATAAAAATTCTTGAAGAACGGCAATTGCTGGCCGCCATAACCACCTGCAATGCCAGCCTCGCCATGCAGCAGCAGGGTGACATCTTTGCTCAGCGGATGAAACCATTGATGCTGGTAATTCAGCTTGTAGTAACGCATGTCGAACACCGGCAACGCGATTTCCGCAAAGGCGCGTTGCATCGTCCCTTCGGTGGTATAAATTGCACTGTTGAGGCTATCTCTGCCCCAACCGATCGTTCCCAACAAATTGTCGTTGGTCGTACCGGAAACGTTGACGTATTCCATCAATCGCGCCGGGCTGGTTGGGAATAACCCCAATTGAGTTCTTTCGACCGCCAGACCATAGCTGATCGTCTCTTCCTCGGCTATCGGCACACCAAAACGCACACCACTGCCCAAAGTATGCGATGAGTATTGGCTGATCGCCGTACTTTGCGAATCGGTGTTGCGCTTATAAATATCAAAGCCGCGACTTACACCATCATCGGTGAAATAGGGATTGGTGTAGGAAACCGAGTAGACCTGATTAACTTTCCCGGTGTTGATTTGAGTGGAAAGGTAATTGCCAGTGCCGAACAGATTAGCCTGCGTCACACTCCCTGTCAGCACAAGGCCTTCGCCACTTGAAAAGCCTGCACCCACCGAAACACTTCCGGTTGATTTCTCCTTGACCGACACATCCACATCCACCTGGTCTGCCGCGCCTTGTACTGCCGGAGTTTCAATATTAACCTCGGAAAAGAAATCCAGCTTGTCAACGCGCTGCTTGGATTTCTTGATTTTTTCCACATCGAACCACTCGCCTTCAGTCTGGCGGAACTCGCGGCGTATGACCTCATCGCGGGTTTTGTTATTTCCGGCAACGTTAATGCGGCGAATATACACGCGCTGGCCGGGATCCACCACAAAATTAAAAGAGACTTGGTGATTTTCCTTATCGATTTCCGGAATTGCATTCACATTGGCGAAGGCATAACCCTCCTGCCCCAAACGTTCTCCGATTTTCTTGCTGGTTTCGGTCATATCCTTGCGCGAAAAAGTATCCCCTGCTTTCACCAGCACCAGCTTTTCAATTTCTGCTTTTGGTATCAGCGTATCACCGGATACACTCACCTTAGCGACGGTATATTTCTCGCCCTCGGTGAAATTGATAGTGATGTAAATATCCTTCTTGTCCGGCGTGATCGAAACCTGGGTTGAATCAATATTAAATTCCAGGTAGCCGCTGTCCATATAAAACGAACGCAGCGTCTCCATGTCGGCGGACAGCTTTTGCTTGGAATATTGATCGTTGCTGCTGAACCAGCTGAACCAGACCGGTGTCCCGAGTTTCATCAAATCCAGCAACGCAGCTTCTGAGTAGGCATGATTGCCGACCAGATTGATCTGCTTGATTTTGGAAACTTCGCCTTCCACCACATTAAACACGATGCTAACCCGATTGCGTTCCAGTTCGGTGACGGTGGTCGTCACCTTGACGGCATATTTGCCACGCGCAACGTACTGGCGTTTCAGTTCCTGGGTGGCTTTATCCAGCGCGCCTTTGTCGAAAATGCGCGCTTCGGCAAGCCCCGCATATTTCATGCTTTCCTTGAGTTGATCCTTAGGAAAATCCTTAACCCCATTAACCTCAATACTTGCAATCGAAGGCCTCTCCCGCACCTGCACGATCAACACGCCCTGCTCGACTTTCAGGCGCACATCTTTAAAAAACCCCGTGGCATACAAGGCGTGAATCGCCGCAGCGGCCTGTTCGTTATCCATAGTTTCTCCGACCTTGATAGGCAGATAACTAAACACCGTCCCGGCTTCGGTACGCTGAATGCCCTCGACGCGAATGTCCTTGACGGTGAACGGCTCGATTGCCCAAACAGGAGAGATAAAACCGGGTGAGATACAGAGCAGGAAGATCATGCCTGCCAGCTTTTTTGTGTTCATTATTTAGCCTGAAACCAAGCGATTAATATCGTTATATATAGCAAAGACCATCAGTGTGCCCAGCAGCGCGATGCCTATCTTCTGGCCAATTTCCCAGGCCAGTTCGGAGGCCGGACTACCCTTGACCAATTCGGCGACATAATACAGCAAGTGCCCTCCGTCCAATAAAGGGATGGGCAGCAAATTCAACACCCCGAGACTGATGCTGATCAACGCCAGAAAGCTCAGGTAAGCCACCACACCCATTTTTGCGGACTGCCCGGCGTAATCAGCAATCGTGATCGGGCCGCTCAAATTTTTCATCGACACCTCACCCATCACCATCTTGCCCAGCATTTCCAGGCTGATCACGGAGGTTTCCCAAGTCTTGCGCAGCGACTGCGTCAACGCTTCCAGAGGGCCGTAACTCACCTCAATGAACATCGCTTGCCATGCGGCCTCATCCACTTTCGGCCCCGCGCCGATCTTGCCCACTGTTTTGCCGGATTCGGCGACGGCTTGCGGAACCACGGTGATCTGCAATGTCAATGCGCCGCGCTGCCCATCTTCACGACGAATCTCCAGTTGCACTGCTTGTTCAGGGTGCGCGCGTATCACCTCCACCACGTCCATCCATCGCTGCATCGCTGCACCATTGGCGCGCAGAATGTGATCGCCCTGTTGCAGGCCGGCGCGTTGTGCCACGCTGTCTTCGGCAACATTACCGATGACGGGCAAGACAACAGGTTGATAGAGATGCAAGCCGAGCTTATCGAGAAACTCGCTATCCAGATCCTTCGCTTCCAGGCCGCTGATATCCAGCAAGTGAAACAGCGGCGCGCCGCTGGCACTTTGCGCTTCGACTTTCACCTCGCCTTGTTTCAACACCAAATTCAGCAACGTCCAATGCAATTCCTGCCAACTCGGGATAGTCTCGCCATTGATACTGAGTATGGTTTCACCTGATTGCATCTGCGCGATGGCCGCGGGCGTGCCTTGCGGCACATCGCCCAGAGTCGGTTTCAGCCCCGGTACGCCGTGAATAAATAAACCCCAATACAACACAATGGCCAGCAGAAAATTCGCCAGCGGCCCGGCCACCACAATCGCCATGCGCTGCAACACCGGCTTTCGATTGAAGGCATAGGGCAAATCCTCCGGAGCAACTTCTTCTTCGCGCTCGTCGAGCATCTTGACGTAGCCACCCAGCGGAACTGCGGAAATCACCCACTCGGTATCACTGTTGGCAAAGCGCTTGCTGTAAATCACATTGCCAAAGCCCAGCGAAAAACGCAGCACCTTCACACCGCAGCGGCGCGCCACCCAATAGTGCCCGAACTCATGGAACACCACCAACAGCGCGATCGCGACTACAAATGCGAGCAAGGTAATCATCTGCTTGATTTTTGGATTTGTTGTTGTGCGGCTCGACGCGCTTCGGCATCTGCGCCAAGTACATCGTCCAGGCAGCCGACCGTACTAACCGGCAACGCATCCAGCACCGCCTCGATGACGCGCGGAATGGCTAGGAAAGAAATTTGTTTATCGAGAAAAGCCGCTACCGCCACTTCGTTTGCGGCATTCAATACCGCCGGGGCCGTGCCTGCCGCACGCAGAGCCTGATATGCCAAGGCCAAACAAGGGAAACGCTCGAAGTCAGGCGCGACAAAATTCAGCGTCGCCACTTTGAACAAATCAAGCGGCGCCACACCAGCGTCTATCCGTTCCGGATAAGCCAAGCCATAGGCGATCGGCGTGCGCATATCGGGATTGCCGAGTTGCGCCAACACCGAGCCGTCCACATATTCGACCAGTGAATGAATCACGCTCTGCGGATGTATCACCACCTGGATGTCATCGGCACTCGCGTTGAACAACCAGTGCGCCTCGATGACTTCCAAACCCTTGTTCATCATGCTCGCCGAGTCCACCGAAATCTTGCGCCCCATCACCCAGTTGGGATGCGCGCAAGCCTGTTCCGGTGTGACGTTATGCAGTTCGCCCAGCGGTGTATTTCGGAATGGGCCACCCGACGCGGTCAGCAGAATGCGGCGCACGCCGTTGGCGGTCAGATCACCGTCGTAGCCGCGCGGCAAGGCTTGAAAAATCGCGTTGTGTTCGCTGTCGATGGGCAACAGCATAGAACCGCTGGCACGCACCGCATCCATGAACACGTTACCCGCCATCACCAGTGTCTCTTTGTTTGCCAGCAGGATTTTCTTGCCCGCATGCGCCGCGGCCAGCGTGGGGCGCAAACCCGCCGCCCCGACAATGGCCGCCATCACCGCATCCACTTCCGGCAACACCACAACCTGCTCCAGTGCTGCCATACCGCTCAAAACCTCAGTGCTCAAGCCAGCTTCGCGCACATGCTGGCGCAACTGTATGGCGGCAGCTTCATCCAACAGCACCGCATAGCGTGGCTTGAATTGCTGGCATTGCCGTAACAACAACTCGACCTGGCTGTTCGCCGTCAACGCAACGATTCTAAATTTATCGGGATGACGCGCCACCACGTCCAGCGTGCTGGTGCCGATACTGCCGGTGGAACCGAGAATGGTCAGACGTTGCATGGATTTCAGCTCAGGTGTTGCAACAGCAGCGCCAGCGCGGCGAGCGGCAGGGTCGAAGTCAGCGCGTCGATGCGGTCCAGCAGGCCGCCGTGGCCTGGCAACAACGCGCCGCTGTCTTTCACCCCTGCCTGGCGCTTGATCGAGGATTCAAACAAATCGCCGAACACGGCCAACCCGACCCAGCACCAGGAAGCCACCAGCAATCCCGGCAATACCGCAAAGCTGAATCTGCTAAAGCTCCATGCCACCAGCACATACGCCGCGACCCCAAGCATTGCGCCCGCCACACCTTCCCATGTCTTGCTGGGACTGATGCTGGGGGCGAGTTTGTTTTTTCCGAACTTGCGTCCGGCGAAGTAAGCCGAAATGTCGGCCATCCATACCAGGCCCATCATACCCAGTAACCACATTGGATGACCCCCGCGCAGATCCAGCATGGCCAGACCGGTCGGGATCAATACGATCCAGCCGACCAAGACCATCAGCAATGGCTGCTCGACCTTCCACCCGACCATAAGCCAGGTTGGCACGATGACCAGCCAGAGCACGGCAGACAAGGCATAGACCAGCACATGCGGCAAAGCTTGTTGTTCGGGAGTGTGATAGGCATCGAACCAAACCAGGCCCAGCATCATCACCAGCGTCATCCCCCAGAAGATGTTTGCTTTTCTGCCACTGAACCTGGCCAATCGCGACCATTCCGAAGCGCCCTGCGACACCATCACGATCACCAAAGCTGCCCATCCGGCATCCGGCAAAAGGAACAGTGCCAGCAAAAACAGCACCAGCAAAATAACCGCCGTGATCACCCGCTCCCTAAGCATTCTGCTCTCCTTGACCCGGTTTACTGTTTAACTTCTTACTGTTCATCTTTTAACTGGTCAGCTGCTCGCTGGTCCGGCCAAAACGCCGCTCACGCTTTTGATACGAGGCAATCGCCTTGCCCAGCTCCTTACGATCAAAGGCCGGCCACAGTGTGTCGGTAAAATACAATTCGGTATAAGCCAATTGCCACAACATGAAGTTGCTGATGCGCTGTTCGCCCCCGGTGCGGATGAATAAATCTGGTTCGGGCGCGTCACTCATCGAGAGGTAGGGTTGCAAGTCTTCTTCGGTGAAGATTTGCGCAAGGCTCGGATGCTCCCTGAGCATGTTCTGCACCGCGTGCATCACGTCCCAGCGTCCGCCATAATTCACGGCGATGGTCAGCGTCAGGGCGGAATTGTTTGCGGTAAGCTGCTCGGCATCCCGCATGGTCTGCTTGAGCTTGTCGTCGAAACGACTGCGGTCGCCGATGATTTTCAGGCGGATGTTGTTTTTGTGCAGCTTGGCGACTTCGCGTTCCAGCATTTTCAGGAACAGTGTCATCAGGAAGGAAACCTCCTCAGCTGGGCGTCGCCAGTTTTCGCTGCTGAATGCGAACACAGTCAGGTACTCCACGCCCAGATCGCGGCAAGCCTTCACCACTTCGCGCAATGCTTCCACCCCGCGCTGATGCCCCGCCACGCGCGGCATGAATCGCTGTTTCGCCCAGCGCCCGTTACCATCCATGATGACGGCAATATGGCGGGGGATACTGGCGGTATCCGGAATGGTGCGGGTGGAACTAGGGAGGAGGTTGGCCATTATTCCAAGTTTATAGTCGGAATCAGACTGCCATCAGATCGGCTTCTTTGGCGGCGAGAGCCTTGTCTATTTCAGCGACGAAGCGATCGGTCAACTTTTGTATTTCGTCCTGTGTACGACGCTCTTCGTCTTCCGCGATCTCTTTGTCCTTGAGCGCATCCTTGAGGGTGTTATTGGCATCACGGCGAATGTTGCGCACCGCCACCTTGGCGGTCTCACCTTCAGATTTGATCACCTTGATCAAATCGCGGCGGCGTTCTTCTGTCAACATCGGCATCGGCACACGGATCATATCGCCGCTGGTGGCCGGGTTCAGCCCCAGGTCAGAATCGCGAATCGCGCGCTCCACCGGGCCTACCATGTTCTTTTCCCACGGCTGTACACCGATGGTGCGCGCGTCGACCAGCGTGATGTTGGCGACTTGAGTAACCAGTGTCGGATTTCCGTAGTACTCCACCATCACATGATCCAGCAAACCGGTATGCGCACGTCCGGTGCGCACCTTGCCCAAGTCTGCCTTCAACGCATCCAGCGACTTCTGCATTTTTTGTTCAGTGGTTTTTTTGATGTCAGCAATCATAGTTTGCTCCTGAGTCAGTCACAACGAACCAGTGTCCCCTCACCCTCGCCCAACACCACGCGCTTCAGCGCACCGGGCTTGAAAATACTGAATACGATGATCGGCAACTTCTGATCGCGGCACAATGTCAGTGCCGTGGCATCCATCACCTTGAGATTCTTGCTGATCGCGTCGTCAAAGCTCAGGCTTTGATAGCGAGTCGCGCTGGGATCCAGCTTGGGGTCGGCGGTATAAATGCCGTCCACTTTGGTGGCCTTGATCACCACCTCGGCGGACATTTCCACGCCGCGCAAAGCGGCGGCAGTGTCGGTGGTAAAGAACGGGCTGCCGATGCCTGCCGCGAAAATCACCACCTTGCCGTCTTCCAGATAGCGCAGCGCTTTGCCGCGAATGAACGGTTCGGCGACTTGCTCCAGATTCAATGCAGACTGCACGCGGCAATCCAGACCCGCATGCGTCATGGCATCCTGCAACGCCATCGAATTCATCACGGTGGCCAGCATACCCATGTAATCGGCAGTCGCCCTATCCATCCCCGCCGCTGACGGGGCCACTCCACGGAAGATGTTGCCGCCGCCGATCACGATCGCCACTTGCACACCCAACTCGACCACTTCCGCAATCTCGGCCACGATGCGCTCGATCACCTCGCGATTGATGCCGTAGCTGTCGTCGCCCATCAGGGCTTCGCCGCTGAGCTTGAGCAGGATGCGTTTATAGGCGGGTGCGCTCATGGCAATTAACCCTTGATGGAACTACTAGCCATTCGACTAGGCTGGCTAACGACGCCAGCCGAGTCGCTGGTTATTGCAGCCGCTGCGGCGGCAGCCACTTCAGTCGCGTAATCTTCGACCTTCTTCTCGATACCCTCGCCCACCACGAACATCTGGAAGGCGGTCACCGATGCGCCCTTGCTCTTCAGCAATTGCTCGACGGTTTGCTTGCCGTCTTCGGCTTTGACGAACACTTGACCCAGCAGGGTCACTTCCTTGAGGAATTTCTGCACCGTGCCTTCGGCGATCTTTTCCAGCATCGCATCGGGCTTGCCGGCTTCGCGCGCCTTCTCGATGGCGATACGGCGTTCGGTCTCGATGTCCACCGGATTCACCCCGGAAGCATCGATAGACTTGGGCTTGCTGGCGGCGATATGCATGGAAAGGTCGCGGCCCAGCGCTTCGTCGCCGCCGGTGTAATCCAGCAATACACCGATCTTGCTGCCATGCAGATAGCTGGACAGCTTGCCGGTGCTGGTCGCGTAGCGCCCGAAACGGCGGATGCTGACGTTCTCGCCTAGCTTCATGATCAGCGCTTTGCGGGTTTCTTCCACGCTGCTGGAACCGTTGGCGACCGCCATGCCTGACAACGCGGCGATGTCGGCGGGGTTGTTCTTCGCCACAGTCTCAGCCGCATTTTTTGCAAATGCGACAAAGTCATCGTTCTTGGCCACGAAGTCGGTTTCGCAGTTCACTTCCACCACTGCACCGGTCTTGCCGTCCTTGGCGATGAACGCGCTGACCACACCTTCAGCGGTCACACGGCTGGCCGCTTTGCTGGCCTTGGCACCGCTCTTGATGCGCAATTGTTCTTCAGCCGCTTTCAAATTGCCCTTCGATTCTACCAGCGCTTTTTTGCATTCCATCATGCCGAGACCCGTTGCCTCGCGCAGTTCCTTGACCATACTTGCAGTAATTTCCGACATCTTCTACTCCGTAATAAATATTCGACAAAAATTTTTAATCAGTCACAGCACCCTTGCTTGCCGTCGACACCAGCTTGGCGTATTTCGCCAACACACCGCGCGTATAGCGGGGCGCAGGCGGTTGCCAGGCGGCGCGACGGCGCGCAATTTCTGCATCATTCACATTGAGTTGCAGCAAGCGTTGTTCCGCATCGATGGTCACCGAGTCACCCTCGTTGACCAGCGCAATCGTGCCGCCCACCGCTGCTTCCGGCGCAACATGCCCGACCACCATGCCGTAAGTGCCGCCGGAGAAGCGGCCATCGGTAATCAGGCCGACGGAATCGCCCAAGCCTTCGCCGATGATGGCCGAGGTGGGCGACAACATCTCGCGCATACCGGGACCGCCCTTGGGGCCTTCATAACGGATGATCACCACATCGCCCGCTTTTATTTTCCGCGCGAGGATAGCTTCCATGCACGCCTCTTCCGAATCAAACACGCGCGCCGGTCCGGTGATCTTGTGCAACTTGACACCGGTGATCTTCGCCACCGCACCTTCCGGCGCAAGATTACCCTTCAGGATGGCGAGGTGTCCTTGCGCATAAATTGGATTGTCCCACGGGCGGATCACATCCTGATCCTTTCTAGGCTCGGCCGGCACATCCTGCAAAACTTCCGCAATGGTCTGGCCGGTAATGGTCAGCGCATCGCCATGCAACGCGCCGTGCGCGAGCAATATCTTCATCACCTGCGGAATCCCGCCGGCGTGGTGCAAATCGGTAGCAACATATAGCCCAGACGGCTTCAGGTCGCACAGCACCGGCACACGCGCCCGTATGATTTCGATGTCATCGATCGAGAGTGATACCTGTGCGGCATGGGCGATGGCGAGCAAGTGCAACACCGCGTTGGTGGAGCCGCCCACCGCCATGGTTACCGCAAGCGCATTTTCAAAAGCATCGCGCGTCAAAATCTGACGCGGCAGGATTTGTTTTTTTATTGCATTCACCAACACTTCAGCAGATTTCGCGGTGCTCTCCGCTTTTTCCAGATCTTCCGCCGACATCGTGGAGGAATACATCAGGCTCAGCCCCATCGCCTCGGCGTTGGAGGACATCGTATTCGCGGTGTACATGCCGCCGCACGAACCAGCGCCGGGACATGCGTGGCGCTCGATCTCGGTCAACTCGGTCTCGTCGATCTTGTGCGCCGTGTATTGCCCCACCGCCTCGAACGCGCTCACGATGGTGAGGTCGCGCCCTTTATAGTGGCCCGGCTTGGTGGTTCCGCCGTACACGAAAATAGCTGGAATATTCAAACGCGCCATCGCGATCAGTGCGCCGGGAATGTTCTTGTCGCAGCCGCCGATGGCGAGCACGCCGTCCATGCTCTGGCCGTTGCACACGGTCTCGATCGAATCGGCGATCACCTCGCGCGACACCAGCGAATATTTCATCCCCTCGGTGCCCATCGAAATGCCGTCCGAAATGGTGATCGTGCCGAACACCTGCGGCATCGCACCGGCCTTTTTCAACGCGGCTTCGGCGCGCGCGGCCAATGCGCCGATGCCCATATTGCACGGCGTGATGGTGCTGTGTGCATTCGCCACACCGACGATAGGCTTGTCAAAATCCTTGTCACCAAACCCCACCGCGCGCAGCATGGCGCGATTGGGCGAGCGTTGCACGCCTTGGGTGACGGTCTTGCTTCTGCGGTTGTCAGACATGATTGTCGCTTATAAAAAATTTATCGCTTATAAAAAAAGGGGCTCGCGCCCCTTAATTGCGCCCTGTTTGAGTTTAGGCTGCTTGTTCGGATGCTTGTTCGGCAACTTGCTCGACCAATTCATTCATCGCTTGCGCACGGCCTTCCAGCACCGCGTCGGCGATACCGCGCGCGTACAGACGAATCGCCTGGGTGGAGTCGTCATTGCCGGGAATGATGTAGTCCACGCCCAGCGGGGAATTGTTGGTGTCCACGATGCCGATCACCGGGATGCCCAGCTTTTGCGCCTCGACGATGGCACCCTTCTGGTAACCCACGTCAATCACGAACAGCGCGGCTGGCAGGCCTTTCATATCCTTGATGCCGCCCAGACTGCGATCCAGCTTTTCCAATTCGCGCTTCATCATCAACGCTTCTTTCTTGGAAACTTTTTCATTCGCGCCATCGGCAGTCATCTGTTCCAGTTCGCGCAGACGCTTGATGGATTCCTGCACGGTCTTGTAGTTGGTCAGCATACCGCCCAACCAGCGATGATTCACGAACGGTGAATCCGCGCGTACCGCCTCTTCCTGCAGAATGTCACGCGCCTGACGCTTGGTCGCCACGAACAGAATCGTGCCCTTCTTCGCGGACAGTTTGCGCACGAAGTTTTCCGCCTCGGCGAACATCGCGACGGTCTTTTCCAAATTGATGATGTGAATTTTGTTGCGATGACCGAAGATGAACGGTGCCATCTTGGGATTCCAGAAACGTGTCTGGTGTCCGAAATGCACACCAGCTTCCAGCATTTGACGCATAGTTACAGCCATGATTAATACTCCAATGTAAGGGTTAGAACTACCGCTCGCTAGCTTGACCCTTCATTAAGGGCACCCCAACTTGTGCGAACAGGAAATTTGCTCCGGACTATTCCGAAGCGGCGCGCATTCTATCACCAATGCGGCACTTAGCTCAACTCAAACTGACACTCTATTCGCGCAATATCGCCAACGGCGGCATTTGTACCACTTGCCGCGTAGCAAGCCACCCTGCCAGCACCACCACCGACATCCCGCCCAGCCCGCCGATCAGCCAGATCGCGATGCCAGTCTGGTACGGGATTTCCAGAACGAAGCGCGCCAGCGCCCAGCCCAGCAGCACCGCGCCTGCGGCGGAGAACAGGCCGCTCAACAATCCCAGCACGGCAAATTCGCTCAGGTGCAGCCGCCGCAGATAACGGCTGTCCGCCCCCAGCGTGCGCAGGATCGCGGCTTCATGGATACGCTCGTCCTGCGTCGCGAGCAGCGCCGCATACAGCACGGCCACCCCGCTCAGCAGCGTGAACATGAACACCGCGCTCATGGTTTGCGAGATCTGGTCCATGATATGGCGCACCTGCTCTATCATCGCCTCGGTGTCGATCAGCAGCAGGTTGGGGAATTTCTTGATCAGCGCATTCGCCGACTGCGCCTTGTCCAGCGGCAGATGAAAGCTGGTGATATAGCTGGCCGGAAAATCTTCCAGCATGCCGGGTGCGGCGACCACGAAAAAATTCACCTGCATGGAATCCCACTGCACCTTGCGTAAGTTCGCCACCTGCGCGCTGAACCGGTTGCCCGCCACGTCGTAGGTCAGCGTGTCGCCCATGTTTATGCCCAGCGTTTTGGCGATGCCTTCCTCCACTGACAACTGTCCTTGCGCATCTTTTCCCCGCAAGGGGGACGCCGGTGGGTGCCCCAAAGGGACACTGGCGGCATCTGCTCGCAAGCTCGCAGGCCGCTCAGTCAGCCCGATGCCTGCGGCATCACCCTTCCGCAGCCACCACTCCCCCTGCACCAGCTCATTATTTTTCGGCAGGCTGGCCGACCAGGACAAATTGAACTCGCGCTCCACCAGCCCGCGTGCGCGCGGGTCGGGGTAATCGTCGCCGCTGACCGGGCGCTGGTTGATCGCCACCAGGCGCCCGCGCACCATCGGGAATAATTCCGGCGGCGGCAATTTTTGCTGCGCGAAAAAATCCAGCACCGCCGCGCGCTGGTCGGGCTGCATGTTGACGATGAAACGATTGGGCGCATCCGGCGGCAGGCGCGAACGCCAGCTGTCCATCAGGTCGGCGCGCACGAAGGTGAGCAACAGCAAGGCCATGCCCCCCAGGCTAAGCGCGACGATTTGCACCGCGTTGCTGCGGCCGTGCCGCGCCAGATTGGAAAACGCATGACTCCCTAATTTTGCCAACGAACGCACAAGAATCCACGCCAGCAAACCGAACACCAGCAGGCCCGTCAGCAAACCGCCCAGCACGGTCAGGCCCAGCTTGAGCGAACCGGCCTGCCACAGGAACAGCCCGCACAGCACCGCCCCACCGGAGGCATACAACAACCCGGTGCCCGCTTCCGGCGCGCCCAGTTCACGGCGGATCACGCGCAACGGCGAAACGCTTTTCAATTGCCACAGCGGCAGGAAGGCGAAGCCCAGCAACAGCGCCATGCCGCTCGCAGCGGCCTGCCACATCGGCGTCCAGCCAGGCGGCGGCAAACCGGCTTCGCGCATCGAAGCGATGGATTCCACCAGCGCGGCCTGTGCCATATAACCGAGCAGCTCGCCCAGCAGCACGGCGCACGCGCCGAGCAGCAGGAACTGGTAGAGGAAGATGCGCAACACCTGCGCCTGGTTCGCGCCAAGGCAACGCATCATCGCGCAGGCATCCAGATGGCGCGAGATGAAATGCCGCGCGGCCAGCGCAAGTGCGACGCCCGCCAGCACCACGGCGGTGAGCGCAGCCAAGCCGAGGAAATGCTCGGCGCGTTCCAGCGCGGTGCGTATCTCAGGACGCGCATCGCGCACATCCTCCAGCTTCTCGCCCACGCCCAGCCGCCCAGCTTCTTGTAACCAGCCGCGCAGGTCGTCCACTTGCTTCGCCTCGCCCGCTACAAGCAGCCGGTAATGGATGCGGCTGCCTTCCTGCACCAGCCCGCTGGCGGGCAAGTCGGATGAATTCAATATCACGCGCGGCGCAAAGCTGGCGAAGCCGACCGACTGATCCACATCGCGCACCACCTCTGCGGCCAAGCGCAAATGCAGCGCGCCTATGCCCACCTCGCCGCCCAGTTGCACACCCAGCCGCTGCATCAGCCGCGCATCCGCCCACAGCGTGCCGCGCGCCGGAATGAAGCTACTACTCCCCTCTCCCACTCGTGGGAGAGGGGCTGGGGGAGAGGGTGCGCGATTCCCGCTACCATCATCAATAATAATCTTCCCGCGCAACGGATAGCCTTCTTCCACCGCCAAGATTTCAGCGAGCACACTCTGTTGCTTGCCCGCCGCCATGCTCGGAAAACTCGCCGTCTCCACCACGCGCAGCCCACGCTGCCGCGCAGCCTCACGGTAGGCAGGCGGCAATGGCCGCGCCGAAGAAATGCGCAAGTCCGCGCCCAGCAAGCTGGTGGCCTCCTGTTGCAGCGCCAGCCGCACGCGATCCGCGAACAGGCCGACGGTGGCGATGCTACCCACTGCCAGCACCAGCGCGATCAGCAGCACGCGCCATTCCCCGGCGCGCCAGTCGCGGCGGAGCAGATTGAGGGATAGGCGAAGAAGATTCATTTTCTGTTCACATTAATGTAGGGTGGATAAGCGCAGCGCATCCACCATTTATGAATAGGCCATTCATCACTCACAATCCATCCCAACAATGGTTGCCGGTTCGCAATCACCCCACGATTCCTCATACCACCCTTTGCTCACGGCATTGCCGAACGACGACCATGCCCATTCGCCGGGGCGACTCGCCAACCCATGCTTCACCGGATTGTAATGGATGTAATCCACATGCCTGCGCCAGTCCTCCTCATCGCGAATTGCATGCTCCCAGAATCTTCGCTGCCACACCATGCGCTCGTTGCGTGCATTGGTTGCGGTGCTGATTTGGCGCGAAGCAGCCTTCTTGATTTCACGCCAGCGCGAGGAATAATCGGCATCGCCTTCCGGCATACGCCAGATACAGTGCAGGTGTTCGGGCAGGATGACCATCGCGTCAATCTCGAACGGGCGAGTTGCCATCACCTTGCGGAATGCCTGCCTCAGCGCTTCGACGCGCTTTTCATCGGTGAAAACCGGAACGCGATTGAAGGTCACGACGGTAAAGAAGTAAATCCCGCCGGGGAGATATGCCCTGCGATAGTTGCTCATGCCGCGTCCATTTTCATAAAGTCGGTGGATGCGCTTTGCTTATCCACCCTACGAAACTCCCCTGCCCCTCTCCCACAAGTGTGAGAGGGAAAATGCACAGCACGCGCCATTCTCCGGCGCGCCAGTCGCGGCGCAGCAAATTGAGGGACAGGCGAAGGAGGTTCATTTTCTATTTACTGCGAAACAGTGATCTGTCTCCGATTGTTTTCGTCGTCATGGGTTGGCGATACAGTATTCTGGATTACCGTTATATCTCCAGCCGATCTCCGTGCCACTATCCTTGTTAACCATAACAATAAATCGACATTTCGCTTCCGCAGGAGTAAACCATTTTGCCTTTTTATCTTCGAAGGAATACTCCATCACCCCGGGCTGTACTTCCTGCACACCTAGCAATACGACTGCCGACCTTGGGTTAAGAACCCTATCAATATTATCTTTATTAGCAATAGACATATCTTGTTGTACTGCAAAAAGGTGCATCGCATCCTCCTGAGTCCATGTCGTGCATGCTGTAATTGCGAGCAAAAGAATTAAAGAACTCAGCCTCGCTTTATTTGTTTTCATTTTCATCTCCTGTTCAAATTCAAAAGCCCGCATATAACGCAATAACCAACGGGCATTGCGCCACATATCTATTTGCAACACTACATCACCCGCCCCGCCGCCAGATGCAACTGCCTGTTGCAGCGCCGCGCAAGCGCTTCGTCGTGGGTGACGAGGATCAGTGTGGTGCCTTGTGCGCGGTTCAGTTCCAGCATCAGTTCGATGATCTGGCTGCCGGTGGCGGCGTCGAGGTTGCCGGTCGGCTCATCTGCAAACAATATCTTCGGCTGGACGACAAAGGCGCGTGCGATCGCCACGCGCTGCTGTTCGCCGCCGGAGAGATGCTTGGGCAGGTGATCCATGCGCTGTATCAATCCCACGCGTCGCAAGGCTTCAGTGGCGCGTTCGCGCGCATCGGGGGCAGCGTGCAGTTCCAGCGGCAGCATCACGTTTTCCAGCGCGGTCAACGCGGGCAGCAACTGGAACGACTGGAACACGAAGCCCGCCAGCCGTCCGCGCAGGCGCGCGCGGCCATCTTCATCGAAGGAGAAAATATCCGTGCCGTCGAGATACACCGTGCCGCTGCTGGGCACATCCAGCCCGGCCAGCAGTCCGAGTAGCGTGGACTTGCCGGAACCGGACGCGCCGAGTATCGCCAGGCTGTCGCCCGCCTCCACGGTGAAATTGACCTCGTGCAGGATGATCAGCGGCTGGGCATCTCCTTCGATTGAGGGACTTGCCACTTGCTTACTAAGATTAATTGCCTGCACAATCGCTGCCATGAGATTCCCCGTCCTAAAAACCTACTGCGCGATTCGATTGCTGTGTTGCGCGGTGCTCGCTTCTGCGCCTATCAAACTGATATGTCTTGGTCGCTCCGCGCCGCGCGCCTTGCACTCAAACCGCTCGCTACGGTTTTTATCATTTCCATTGAACCTGATTCTGGTTCTCACCTTCTTTTTACCGTTCAGCGCTTATGCCGAAAAAAACATCCTGGTGTTCGGCGACAGTCTATCAGCCGGTTATGGCATCGCCATAGAAAAAAGTTGGGTCAATTTGTTACAGCAGGAATTGCAGCGCACGCAATCAGGGTTCAGCATCGTGAACGCCAGCATCAGCGGCGAGACCGCGCTGGGAGGGCGGCAGCGCATCGCCAAGGCCTTGCGGCAATATCGCCCGGTGATTGTGATCGTGGAACTCGGCGCAAACGACGGACTGCGCGGTTTCAGCACCGCCGACATCGAAACCAATCTGGGCGACATCATTGAGCAAACGAAGGACGCCGGCGCCAAAGTACTGCTGGTCGGCATGAAACTGCCGCCCAATTACGGCGAACCTTACATCACTCAATTCGAAAATGTGTATCCGCGCCTCGCAGAAAAACACCGCGTCAAGCTGTTGCCGTTCTTGCTGGAAGGTGTTGCTGCAGATCAATTTCAGGCTGACAATTTGCATCCAACTGCCGATGCGCAACCGCTGCTGATGCGTAACGTGCTGAATGAATTGAAGCCGCTGTTGCGTTATTGATCTTTTCACTGCCGTTGGGGCTGATGCTTCGATATACTCAGCACAGGGCACATCCGTTCGTGGTGAGGTATCGAACCACAATGGATGTATCGAAGCCCTTGGTTACCGGCGTTCACCCTTCGATACCTCAGGGCGAACGGGCTCTTAATGCGTATTGCTCGATCAACCATGCCCAATCATCTTGCACAAGAGACCAGCCCCTATTTGCAGCAACATGCCGACAACCCGGTGGATTGGTATGCGTGGAATCCCGAAACACTGCAAATTTCCCGCGAACAGAACAAGCCGATCCTGCTCTCGATAGGTTATTCGGCCTGCCATTGGTGCCATGTCATGGCACACGAATCGTTCGAGGACGCGGAAGTCGCCGCTGTGATGAATGAGCATTTCATCAACATCAAGGTGGATCGCGAAGAACGCCCCGACCTCGACCAGGTTTACCAGACCGCGCATCACATGCTGACACAGCGCAACGGCGGCTGGCCGTTGACCATGTTTCTCAGCCCGGACGGCACGCCATTTTTTGGCGGGACTTATTTTCCCAAGCAGGCGCGCTACAACCTGCCCGCCTTTCCCGATCTGTTAAAACGGGTGGCACAGGTCTATGCAGAAAACCGCGCAGAACTTGCCGCACAAGGCCAGCATCTGATCAAGGCACTTGCCGAAACATTGCCCAGACCGGGCAGTTCCGAGGTGCTGCTAAATGACAGTCCGCTTGCGTTGGCGGTAAGACAACACAGCGAAAACTTCGACAGCGTGAATGGCGGCTTCGGCGGCGCGCCGAAATTTTTGCATCCTGCGGAACTCGATTTGCTGCTGCGCCGCAGCCATGCAACCCGCGACAAGCAGGCGCTGCACATCGTGCATTACACTCTGCAACAGATGGCACACGGCGGACTGTATGACCAACTCGGCGGCGGTTTTTGCCGCTACAGCGTGGACGAGCGCTGGGACATTCCGCACTTTGAAAAAATGCTTTATGACAACGGCCTGCTGCTCGGCCTGTATTGCGACGCGTGGCAAAGCAGCGGCGATCCGATGTTTGCACGCGTCGTCGAGCAAACCGCCGCTTGGGTGCTGCGCGAAATGCAATCCCCGGACGGGCATGGCACAAATACCAGCGCAGATGATGAAGTCCGCCATACCCGTCTCCCTCACCCCAACCCTCTCCCGCAAAGAACCCCTCTCTCTAACTCTCTCCCGCAAGCGGGAGAAAGGACAAACGAGAAAGGCAATCTTGAATCTCCGGGCGAGGGAGCAAACGAGTCGCTACGCGAGACCAACGTTAAACGCGGCTACTACTCCTCGCTGGATGCTGACTCGGAGCATGAGGAAGGCAAGTTTTATGTGTGGCAGCGCGATGAGATTCGCGCGCTATTGAGTGCCGAAGAATACGCGCTCATCGCAGCCTATTACGGTCTGGACAACCCGGCCAATTTTGAACATCACGCATGGAATCTGCGTGTCAGCGCATCGTTCGAAGAAATCGCCCAACGCCTGGTTCTCTCCACAGAGCAAGAATCTGCATTGCTGGTTAGTGCCCGGCAAAAATTATTTGCGGCACGCGAGCAACGTATCCGCCCGGGACGCGATGAAAAAATCCTCGGCGCATGGAACGGCTTGATGATTACCGGCATGGCGCGTGCTGCACGGGTGTTCAATCGTCCTGACTGGCTGCATTCGGCGCAACGAGCGATGGATTTTGTGCGCAACACCTTGTGGCGCGATGGCAAATTATTGGCGACGTACAAAGATGGTAAAGCTCATCTGAACGCTTACCTGGACGACCATGCTTTTTTGCTGAATGCCTTGCTGGAATTGCTTCAAGCCGAATTTCGCGGCACAGACCTGGCCTTTGCCGTACAACTCGCCGATGCCTTGCTGGCACGCTTTGAGGACAAGCAAAGCGGCGGATTTTTCTTCACCAGCCATGACCACGAAATACTGATTCAGCGCAACAAGATCGGGCAGGACAATGCCACTCCGGCGGGCAACGGCATTGCCGCGCAAGCATTGCTGCGCCTGTCTTTGCTCACCGGAGAAATAAAATATTCGGAAGCCGCCGAACGTTGCCTGAAACTGTTCTTCCCGGCACTGCAACAATCTGCGGCTTATCACAGCAGCCTGTGCACGGCACTCGCGGAATATTTACAGCCTGCTTCTTTGCTGATTTTGCGCGGAACACCCGGCGCAACAACTGCTTGGCAGAACGCGTTGCGATCACGCTACCTGCCCGGTGTGATGACGATAGTGCTGGCTGATGATGTTGCAGATCTGCCCGAGGTGCTAGCCAAACCTCGCGGAGAAAAAACCACCGCATGGCTATGCCACGGCACGCAATGCTTGCCGCCGATCACCGATCTTGATGAGTTGCTTGAGCAGTTAGACTAAACCCGCTGTTGTAGGGTGGGTTACACCCGCAAGGGGTAGGCCGTGGTTGTATAGCCGATAAATCGGCAACAACCACGCACCGCTTCGCTAACCCACCCTACGAGAACTAACCCAACCTACGAGAACCCCCACGTTCAGACATGGTCAGCGCAATCACGCCCAGTGCCACCGCAAACCACAGCGTCGCCAGCCGGATCAGCACGGTCGCTGCAACGGCCTGCGGTTGCGCGACGTGGTTCAATATCAGTAACGTGACCATGGTGGCTTCAGCCCCGCCGAGGCCACCGGGAAGAAAACTGAGCGCTCCGACCAGCATCGAAAATGCATAGATGAACAACGCGGTCGGCAGCGACAGGTCGCTGCCGAGAACATGCATGATGTAGTAGAAAGCCATCCCTTCCGCGCCCCACGCGACCAGCCCAAGGGCAATGCCATACAGCAGCATGGGCAGGCGAAAGCAGCGCCCGGAATGCAGCACGATCTCAATAGCCGAAGTAATGAAATGAGCCGGACGCGCAGGCAGCTTGTTTTGCGCGATGACCTTGAGCGCTTGCAGCCATTTGGTTTGCTGGAGGACGACCAGTCCGGTCACAATCAGCGCGGCAAGAATCACCACCATGGGCTTGGCTGGCGGATACACCCACAAACCGATGGAGACCAGCAACAGCATGCTGATGAGATTGGAGAATTGCTCCGAAAAAAACGCCGCTAGGCTCTCCGGATAGGAAACGCCATGGTGTTTAAGGAACAAGCTGCGAATCACTTCGCCCGCCTTGCCGGGCAGTATGGTCAGGCCGAATCCCGCGATGTAAATTCGCAGGCTTTCAGGAGTATGGACACGGTGTCCCAGTAGTGCGAGAAATTTCTGCCAGCGCACAAAGCGCAATCCGTAATTGACCAGCGAGAGCATCAGCGCAATGGCGGTGCCTATGAGTCCGACACGAACCATAGCCGCAACCACCTCTTGCCAGCCGCCCCACAGGGAAAACATCAAATAGCCGACGGCGCTCAGCAGCACAATCAGCAGCAGCGCGCGAAAACGCCAGCCGGACAAAGTGGTATGCGTCACGCTATCAGCAGAATGGTCGCCACCAGCCACGCGCCGACCACGATGAACAAATGCGGGTCGCGCACCAGATCGTGCGACGGGTCGCCGCCCCGGCTCTGATGGTGCAGCAGATAGATGTAACGGAATACACCGTACATCACGAAAGGCACGGTGTAGATCAGGTTGGGCGTGTTGTGGATGCGTATGGTGTCGGGATTCATGGTGTACAGGCTATAGCTCATGATCAGCCCGGCGGCGGTAATCCCTATCATCTTGTCCAACAGCACCGGGCTGTAATGTTCCAGCACTTTGCGATGCGCGGTTTTATCATCAGTAAGGGCAATGATTTCCGCGCGTCGCTTGGTGAAACCGAGAAACAGCGTCACCATCAGGCCGCACAGCAGCAGCCACTGCGAAGGCGGGATGCCGACCCCCAGCGTGCCGGCGAGTATGCGCAGCATGAAGCCGGTGGCAATAATAAAAACATCCAGAATCACCACGTTCTTGAGCCGCAGGGTGTAGGCGATGTTCATCAGCGCATAGCCGATCAGTATCACCAGCACCGTCGGCGCGGCGAAATATGCCAGACTCAAACCCAGCGTGCCCAGCAGTACCGCGAGCATGACGGCGGCGGGAATGGATACCAATCCGGAAGCCAATGGCCGTTTGCATTTCTTGGGATGCTGTCTATCCTGCTCCAGGTCAACGATGTCGTTGAAAATATAGACGGCGCTGGACCCCAGGCAAAATGCGGCGAAGGCCATCACCACTCCGGCTACCAGATTGGCGTCATGCCAGGCATGGCCAAACAGCAGGCCGGTAAACACGAAAGCGTTCTTCACCCACTGGTAGGGGCGCATCAGGCGCAATAACTCAAGCAATTTTTTCATTTTGTGTTTTTGGAATTTGCCGATAGTAAGGGTAATCGGCAGACAACAACAATTCCCTGTCTCCCCGGCTGTTGCCGTAAGCGTATAAGGTATAGCCATCTCTGCTGCCCAGCAATGCTTCCAGCCGCCGCACTTTCTCGATGCCGTAACAGTTCGCCCCCGAAACTTTTCCGGTGACGCGCCCACCTTCCCGCGTTTCCAGATGCGTAGCGATCACATCGTCGAAGCCCGCCCTTTGCCCCCAGGGCCGCACATAAAGTTCCAACGACGCGCTGATTACCACGCAGCGATGCCCCTGCTGTTTATGCCAATCAAAACGTTGCAGTGACTCATGCCGGAGCAAGCCCGGCAGGATGAGCGCCGCGAACCGCTCGGCTTCCTGTCGCAGTTCATCAATACGCATCCCTGCGAGACAGCGGACGAACACTCGTTCTTTCGCAACACCGTTGCCAATCAGACCGAGCGCGTAACCTGCCAGGGTCGGGGACAGCGCGAGCGCATGGCGCGCAACCGCTGCCGCACCCAGCGTATACAACAGGAACGGCAGCAGGGTATCGCGCCGCGTCAGCGTGCCGTCGAAATCGAATACCGCCACGACCGGCTTTTCCGCTTGCGCTGCGCTCACAATTTCATCCGCTTGAAAATGGGTTCCGGGATGTGTTTGATGATCAGCATGATGTAGCGCCAGAACCACGGCAGGTAAACCACATCAGCCGATTTGCTCAACGTTGCCACGATACGCTCGCCGATAGCCTGCGGGGAGGCAACCAGAAACAGTCCGGGCAATCCATACGTCATCGCGGTATCCACGAACCCCGGCTTGATGGTGATGACCCGCACACCGCTGGCGTACAGGCGGTTGCGCAATCCTTGCAGGTACAGGCTGAGCGCGCCTTTCGCCGCGCCATACACATAATTGCTCTGCCTGCCGCGGTCGCCCGCCACCGAGGAAATACCGATGATGAAGCCGCGTTGCAACGGCTCGAAATAATTCGCGCAGTGGCTGAGGATGGAGGCCGCGCCGGTGAAGTTGCTGGCGATGACTTTCACGCCCACGCTAAAATCGCGCGCCGCCTGCTGGTCGCCGAGGTAACTGAAGGCCAGCACCATGCCGGAAAGATTCGGCATGGCTGTAACAACGGATTTTAAAAACGCCTCGTGGGTATCGGTCGCTTCCGCATCGAACAAACCATAGTGCACCTCAACGCCGTAGCGCAGCCGCAGATCAGCGGCGATGCGCCGCAATTCCTCCTCGTCGCGCGAAGCCAGATACAAGGCATTGCCGCGCGCGGCGAAGGCGGCTGCGGTGGCGCGCGCGATGGCCGAGGTGGCACCCAAGATCAATACCGCTTCACTCATGTTGCATTGCCCCCGATTCCCAAACGCCGCGACAAACTGGAACTGAACCTGTTTTGCGGATCAACCGCATTTTTTATCCTGAGCCATTCTGCGTAGCGCGGATACATGGCGCGGAACGAATCGGCGGAAAGCCGTGCGTCCTTGGCGAGATACACGCGCCCGCCGTGTTGCAAAACGATTTCATCCAGCTTATCCAGCAACACGAACAAGCCATCGTCGCGGATCGGCAAGTCCAGCGCCAGGGTATAACCCGCCATCGGAAAGGACAACAATCCCCTGCCTTGTGCGCCAAAGCGTTTCAGCACGGCGAGGAAGGAAGGACGACGACTGCCCGAAAGCTCTTGCAGCAATGCCTTGATGCCATCGAATGCAGACGGCTCTGAAACCACGCACTGGTATTGCACGAAGCCGCGCTTGCCGTACAGGCGGTTCCAGTGGCCGACAGCATCCAGCGGATAAAAATAGGGGTCGTAACCGGTCAAAAACGGCTGCTGTTTTTTTTCTTCAAGCTGGTAATAAAACGAGTTGAACGCGCCTATGCTCACCGGGTTCAAAGCCCAACCAGGAAGATCGAACGGGACTGAACGACTGCGTTTCTGCCTGGTGGAAAATGCATGGCCAATATCGACTGGCAGCTCTTCTGCCGCCGCATGATGTCCACACATGGCTATGCCACGACCCAACTTTTTTCCAGTCGCCAAGCTGTCCATCCAGGCTACGGTATAGCGATCATCAATGGCAGGATTTTGCAGATGCTGGAAAAGTTGTTCGAGGTTGTCGGCAGCATGATGCCGCACCATCATGTGCGCACTTTGTATCGGAATGAGTTTGAATGTCACTTCGCCGATGATGCCGGTCAACCCCATGCCGCCCACCGTGGCCCAGAAGAGTTCTGCATTGTCATCAGGTGTACATGTCACGCGGCTGCCATCGGCCAAAATCAAATCAATGCCAAGAACGTGATCGCCGAATGAACCCTCATGGTGGTGGTTCTTGCCGTGCACATCCGCCGCCACACAGCCGCCCAGCGAAACGAATTTCGTACCGGGTGTGACCGGCAGGAACCAGCCCTTGGGAGCTATCACATCCAGAATTTCAGCCAGCGTCGCGCCAGCCTCGGCGCGCAAGATGCCTTTCTCCGCATCGAATTCCAACAGGCGGTTGACGCGCTCGGTCAGCAGCACACGCCCGTTTTCATTCAGCGCCGCATCGCCATAGCTGCGTCCTTGGCCGCGCGCAATCACGCTGTCCGCATCGGGACGCAGATCGGCGTAACGTTCCGGGCGTTCCAGTTCGCAGGATTGCACCGGGTAGCGTCCCCAGCCGGAGAGTGACGTAATTAGAGTGGGCATGGCGGTCCGGCAAGCGTTAACTGCCCTGCCCCGAAAAATATTTTTCGCGAGAATAGCCGGGTGCATGCGGGAGACAGACCGGGAGTTTGCAGTATTTTACTTTGATAGACTTCAACACGAGTTCTTTAGTAATTGACATGATCGACTTTGGACTTTGTAACATAGCACGAAATAAAAAGTGATGCCGCGCAAAACATACCGCTTGCCTTTGCGCAAATCCACTCTTTTCAGCTGTTCAAAGAAACCCGGCAAAGCACCTATCTCCTGCGCGCCAAAGCGTTTCCAAAACAATCCATGAAGTTTTCTTCAGGTCAACTAAACTACCACCTACTAAAGTTAGGTGGATTAGCGCAGTCTGGTCGCAGAGGACTGAAGTCCTCTACCCGCGCAAGACTAAACGCGCAAAACCAGCAAGGAGGAACGAGATTGGGTTCTTCCAAACTTGCTTATAACAGCAAGGCTAAAGCCGGTGGTTTTAACCTTGTGATGGACAATAAACGGGTAATTCAGCGCCTGCAGTTAAGGGCAACAGCAACAATCGCGCCGAGCAATACAAGTGCCAGAGGCGCAAGTGGCCGCATGCGGGCAAGAGAGGGGCGCAGATTCATTTTCTTGTCCAACGTCCTTAAGGCGGTTATTTGGGAAATCGAGGCAGCGCATCGTTTTAGAGCACGGTCAGACGCACGTCCATCAGCGCAAGCTCACCCCGTTCGACTGCGCGGAGAAACCAAGCGCACTCATCGCACCTATGCCGAAGCGTTTTGCCAGACGATCAGCGAAGTTTTCCTTCACGGTGTAGTCCACGATGTTCTCGGCCTTGACGACATCGCGCGCCACTGATTCCACGGTACCAAAACCATCCGCCAGACCCATCTCCACGCCCCGCTGTCCGTTCCACACCAAACCGCTGAAAGTGTCCGGCGTTTCCTTGAGACGCTTGCCGCGCCCGCGCTTCACCACATCGATGAACTGCTGGTGAATTTCCGCAAGCATCTGTTTGGCGTAGCCCTGCTGTGCCGGGCTGAGCGGAGAAAATGGATCGAGGAAACCCTTGTTGGCTCCGGCCGTTATCAGACGGCGTTCCACGCCGAGCTTCGCCATGGTTCCGGTGAAACCGAAGCCATCCATCAGCACGCCGATGGAGCCAATCAAACTGGCCTTGTCCACGAAAATTTTGTCCGCCGCAGCCGCCACGTAATAGCCGCCGGAGGCGCAGATGTCATCGACCACCACATACAACGGGATGTTCGGATACTGGACGCGCAGACGGCGAATCTCGTCATTGATCTGCCCCGCCTGCACCGGACTGCCGCCGGGACTGTTGATGCGCAGAATCACGCCCTTCGTGTTCTTGTCCTTGAATGCATCCTGCAGGCTGGGAATCAGATTATCGGCACTCGCCATACTGTCCGCCGCAATTACGCCCTGCATATCCACCAGCGCGGTGTGTTTGCCTGTGCCCAGCGCGACCTCATTTTTGCCCAGCCAGCCCATAAAAATAAACAGCACAATGAACATGAATCCCAGCGTCAGCATCTTGAAGAAAATCCCCCAATGCCGCGCGCGGCGTTGCTCCTGCAAGGCCGACATCGCCAGCTTTTCCAGCACACCGCGTTCCCAGTTGTTTTGATCTGACATCACAATTCCTTTATTAAAATTCGTTAAGGGAGCCTCTAAAAATTCAGAGTTCGCCCAAATGCAAGGCGCGGAAAAAATTTCGCCGCGCCGCATATGGTTGATATGTTAGCAAGAAATTTTTTACGCAACGCCGCAGTTGGAATGAAATGTGGATTTTTAGCGGCTCCCTTAAGCATTTGCCTTCAACCACACCCTTAGTTCCGCAAAATCCCCCATCAGCGCAAGCGGGTTCAACTCCTGCAACTGCTCCGGCGGATGGGCACCGTGACCCATCGCCACCACATCCACTTTGGCATTCTGCGCCATCTGCACATCGTGCGTGGTATCGCCCACCATCAACGTGCGCCCGGCACTGACCGCCAATTCATCCATCAGTTCAAACAGCATGGCCGGATTCGGTTTGGAAAAAGTCTGATCTGCCGTGCGGGTCGCGTGAAAATAGCTTTTCATGCCGGTGGATTCCATTGCCCTGTCCAATCCCGCGCGACTCTTGCCGGTCGCCACACCCAACCGGTAACCCGCATCGCGCAGCTCCGCTATCGTTTCTCGCGCGCCCTCAAACAAAGGAATCGCCTCATCCTGCGCCAGAAAATAATGGCGATAGCGCTCCACCAAATCAGGGCGCATCGCCTCCGGCATATCAGGCACGGCATAGCGCAACGCCTGATCCAAACCCAGGCCGATCACATGACGCGCGGTTTCATCATCGGGAATGGTCAAACCCAGATCGCGACATGCAGCCTGTATCGACCCCGCGATCACCGCGGTCGAATCCATCACCGTGCCGTCCCAGTCGAACACGATCAAATCGTAGCGTTTATTCATTACACCAAAGCAAAAAAAGAGGCGCGGATATTACCACCTTCGGGCTAGTCCCCCAACCTATGCCACAATACTCGCATGAAGAAAACTCAGCACACCCACTGGCTGTTGTATTGCCGTCCCGGTTTTGAGCAGGATTGCGCGCAGGAAGCATTGCGTCAAGCCAAGCAGCAAAAGCCCATCATCGGTACCGAGCAACCCGACATCGTCGCCGACAGCGGCTATGTCATCGTCGCACTCAACGAACAGTCGTTAAGCTACCGTGAACTGATCTTCACACGCCAACTGATCCGCTTGCATCACAGCATCCCAACACTGCCGGAGCGCGACCGATTGACACCCATCCTTGATGCCATCGCTGCCATGCCCGGCACATTTGGTGCGCTGTGGCTGGAAGTGCCGGACACCAACGAGGGCAAGCTGCTGTCTACCTTTACGCGCCGTTTTCAGCCGTTGCTGGAGACCGCGCTGCGCGAGCAGGGGCGCTTGCAGGGCGACACACAAAATACCGTTCGCCCTGATAAAACCATTAGCCATTCGACTAGGCCATCAAAAGACGATAGCCAAGTCGCTGGTTATGAGCCAGTCGAAGGGTCAGCCCGAACGGAAAAACTACCGCGTCTGCATATCTTCTTCCCTGACAAATCCTCCGCACTGATCGGCAGCAGCGATCCGCACAACAGCGCGGCGGCCATCATGGGTATCGTGCGTCAGCACATGCCTGCCGAGGCACCGAGCCGCTCCACGATGAAACTTGCGGAGGCGATCGAGGTGTTCATGGATCGCAGCGAGCAGACGCGTTTGTTGCGGCAAGGGATGCAGGCAGTGGATCTGGGCGCGGCACCCGGCGGCTGGACCTGGCAACTGGTCAAGCGCGGCATCCGCGTGACAGCGGTGGATAACGGCCCGATGAAGGGCGCGCTAATAAATCATCCGCTGGTGCAACATCTCAAGCAAGACGGTTTCAAATACGCGCCGCGCAAAGCGGTGGACTGGCTGGTCTGCGACATGGTGGAAAAACCCTCCAAGGTCGCCACGCTGATCGGTGAATGGTTCGCGGCAGGCTGGTGCAAGCACGCGATATTCAATTTGAAACTGCCGATGAAGCAGCGCATCGCGGCTCTGGACAGCGCGCTGGGCGGCATCCGTAAACGGCTGGATGAAGAAGGCATCAATTTCCGCATGATGGCGAAACAGCTGTATCACGACCGGGAGGAAGTGACGGTGTTTTTGACGAAGACTAAGAACTAGCAGCGGAATCCAACCGCGCGATAAAACTCTCCAACTCCTTCGGCAGCGGCGCGGTTAGGTGCAGCGGCTCGCCCGTCAATGGATGCGCGAACGCGATGCTGTGGGCGTGCAGGAACATGCGCTTCAGTCCCTGTTTCATCAGCACCTTGTTGCGCGCGAAGTCGCCGTACTTGTCGTCTCCGGCGATCGGGAAGCCGAGATGGGATAGATGCACGCGAATCTGGTGGGTGCGTCCGGTCTTGAGTTGCGCTTCGAGCAGGCTGAATTCCGGCCAGCTTCTTTGCAGGGCGAAGATGGTATGCGAGGCTTGCCCGTCTTCCCGCACTATCACGCGTTTCTCGCCTTGCGGCGTATCAAACTTGTGCAGCGGCAATTTGACGTGCTGCTTGGCATTCTTCCATTGCCCCAGCACCAGCGCGAAATAACGCTTGTCGCTGTTGCCCTCGCGCATGATCTCGTGCATCGCGGTGAGCGCGGAACGCTTCTTCGCCAGCAGCAGCACACCTGAAGTCTCGCGGTCCAGCCGGTGCACCAACTCGAGGAACTTGGCTTGCGGGCGGGCATGGCGCATCTGTTCGATGACCCCGAAGCTGACCCCGCTGCCGCCATGCACCGCAACACCGGATGGCTTGTTCACCACCACCAGCGCGTCGTCCTCGTAAATGATCGGGAATTCCACCGCCGGGATGTGCGTTTCCTCGATCTCATGCTTTTCCGCGACGCGTATCGGCGGGATGCGCAGCAAATCGCCCAGTTTGAGCCGGTAAGTCTGGTCGATGCGCTTCTTGTTCACCCGCACTTCGCCGCGCAGGATGCGGTAAACGTGGCTCTTGGGCACGCCTTTCAGGTGTTTGAACAGGAAATTGTCGATGCGCTGCGCTTCTCCACTTTCATCGATGGTCAGAAAAGTAACAGAATCTTTGCTTAAACCATTCATTTTGCTTATACTTCGCCGCTCGCGAGTTTTGGATTGGGTAAGTTTAGGAATTTATTCCCCGCCAAGGATCTTTTGGCACAAGCGACGGTGTAATGCACTACAAGTAGGCAATTCTAAACCCTCACGGGTTTGAGAAGTTGTCACTACCGCCACCCTACCAGCCTCAGCCCGGTTAATATCACTCACCGGTACCAGCAGTGATAGTAATTGATTTACGCGCTCAAAGCACCTGCGGATTTTCCGTGATGCAGCCATGGCTGCATCACCCCTGAGGAACTTTTGCAACAGTCGGCATAGCGGATGCAATGCATCTGCAACCACGATACAGAAGTCCCGGAGAACAACAATTTAAGACCAGCTACGAATAGAGAACTAAATTGACCAACCGATTGCACATTACAAGACTGTTTGCACGATTGCTCCTCTCTCACGCCTAACCGCGTGTAGCTTGGTCTCGCCCGTGTCAGAGCGCGGGAGACAATAAAATGAAACGCATGTTATTCAATGCGACACAACCGGAAGAACTCCGTGTCGCCATTGTTGACGGTCAGAAACTCATCGACCTCGACATTGAAACCGCCGGCAAAGAGCAACGCAAGAGCAACATCTACAAAGCTGTCATCACCCGCCTCGAACCCAGTCTCGAAGCCTGTTTCGTCGAATACGGCGGCAACCGGCACGGCTTCCTCCCGTTCAAAGAAGTAGCCCCGCAGTTTTACCAACCCGGCAGCGGCAACCGTCCCTCGATCAAGGAAGCCTTGCGCGAAGGCCAGGAATTGCTGGTGCAGGTGGAAAAGGACGAGCGCGGCAACAAGGGCGCGGCACTGACCACTTTCATCAGCCTGGCCGGCCGCTACATCGTGCTGATGCCGAACAACCCGAGCGGCGGCGGCGTATCGCGCCGCATCGAGGGCGAGGAACGCGACGAGTTGCGTCAAGTGCTGGGGCATGTCGACGTGCCGCAGGGCATGAGCATCATCGCGCGCACTGCCGGTATCGGACGCAACGAAGAAGAGTTGCAATGGGACCTGGACTACCTCAAGCAGTTGTGGGATGCGATCGAAGGCGCGGCGAAATCCGAAAAAGCCCCGTCGCTGATCTATCTGGAAAGCAGCTTGGTGGTGCGCGCCATCCGCGACTACTTCAACCCGGAGATCAGCGAAATCCTGATCGACACCGAAGAAGTCTACCAGCAAGCCCTGGCGTTCATGAGCACGGTGATGCCGGGCAATGTGAACCGCATCAAGCGTTATGTGGACGACGTGCCGCTGTTCTCGCGTTTCCAGATCGAGCATCAGATCGAATCCGCCCACGCGCGCGAAGTGCGCCTGCCATCCGGCGGCGTGATCGTCATCGACCATACCGAGGCGCTGACCGCCATCGACATCAACTCGGCGCGCGCCACCAAAGGCTCTGACATCGAAGCCACCGCGTTCAACACCAACCTCGAGGCGGCGGAAGAGATCGCCCGCCAGCTGCGCTTGCGCGACCTGGGCGGGCTGATCGTGATCGACTTCATCGACATGGAAAGCAACCGCAACCAGCGCGATGTCGAGGATCGTTTGCGCGATTCGCTGCATTACGATCGTGCCCGTGTGCAGACTGCCAAGATCTCGCGCTTCGGCCTGCTGGAACTGTCGCGCCAGCGTTTGGCACCCAGTCTGGGCGAAAGCAACTATATCGCCTGCCCGCGTTGCAGCGGTATCGGCCACATCCGCGGCATCGAGTCTTCCGCCTTGCACATCCTGCGCATCATCCAGGAAGAAGCCATGAAGGAAAGCAGCGCGGCGATACACGTGCAATTGCCGGTGGATGTCGCGACGTTCCTGTTGAACGAGAAACGAAGCGACATCCATCGCATCGAATCGCGCCTGAAAGTGGGCATCACGCTGATACCCAACCCGCATCTGGAAACACCCAACTACAGCATCAACCGCCTGCGCCAGGATGACATGAACAGCGATGTGTTGCAGGCCAGCTACAAACTGGTGGAAAAACCGGCCGAAGAAAAACCGCTGACCGCCGCACAAGAGCAGCAAAAAGCCACGCGTGCGCAAGCCGTGGTGCAGGGCGTCACCCCGATGCAACCCGCACCGATGCAGGCTGAAGTAGCCAAGCCTTCGATGCTCGGCAAATTCTTCGCCTGGATCAAATCGTTGGGTGAGGAAGAACAACCCAAAGCCAAGCCGGCGGCAAGCCGGCCGCGCAACGCTCCGCGTCCCGAACGCGGTGAGCGTCCTGAGGGCGGCGGCAAACGTCGCGGACGTGGTGAACGCAGCGAAGGCGGCGGTAATCGCGACCGCAACGAACCGCGCAGCGGCCAAAAGCCGGCACAAGCTGAAGCCAAGCCACATGAGCCGCGTCAACCCAAGCCGCCGCGCCCGCCGCGGGTAGCTGTGGAAGGGACGCCGCCAGACGCTCGCCCTTCGGGCGGTCTTGGCGCAGACGGCGGTGCACCCGTACTCCTTGCGGGGGCCGAAGAAAAGCCGGTGCTGGAAAGCCAGGTTGCCGCTGCTGCGCTGGAACAAGCCGAAGCAGGCAGCCCGCCACGCGAAGGTGCTCGCCGTCGCGGTCGCCGTGGTGGACGCCGCGAACGTGAACATCGCGAAAATGCGGCGCAAAACGCTGCAGGGTTGGCAACGAATGGCGAAGCCGTCATCGTGCAGCAATCTTTCGAACAGATGGACACCGCACCGGTCAGCGCAGCGCCGACGGAATATATCGCCTTCCCCGATGGATTCGTTAAACCAAGCGAATACATCGCCATGCCGGCGATCTTCTCCCCGAGCCTGCCTGCGGTTGTAACACCAAACTTGCCCGCAGTAGTGACACCGGCCCCTGTAGCGAAGACATCAGGCAACGGCCACGGCTTGGTTCAAATCGAGACCGATCCGGTCAAATTAAGCACCGTGGCGCAGGTCACCGCCACTCCAGCGGAAAAACACACCGCGCGCCGCCGCGAGCGTCAGCGTGAAGTGTTTGTGGAGAATGAACCGCTGGTGCAAATCGAGACACAACGCCCGCAAGGGTAAGACTAAAACATAGGTTCGTCATTCCGGCGAAGGCCGGAATCCAGTGATTTTAATTGTCTGGATGCCGGCCTTCGCCGGCATGACGGAAATTTTAGACGGAGTGGAATTTCAAAATAATAAAGCCGCACGATGAAAGTCGTGCGGCTTTATTATTTCAGGAACTCCTGAAAGTTGCGATGAAAATCTATATCGCGAAGTGCTGTTGACGAATCTCCTCCAACAACCCCTGCGCCGCATCCTCCACCATATCCAGCACGCGCTCGAAACCATCCGCGCCGCCGTAATACGGATCAGGCACTTCGCGCTCCGCATAATGACGCGCATATTCGAGGAACAGCCGCGCCTGGGTATCGCTGTCCGGCGGAGTGATGCGTTGCAGAATGGCGAGGTTAGCCATGTCCATCGCCAGCACATAATCGAAACGGCGGAAGTCGCCCTCCCCCACCTGCCGGCCGCGCAGCTTGCTCATGTCATAACCGCGCTGCTGTGCCGCGTGGCGCGCGCGCGAATCCGGCGGATCACCGATGTGATAATCATGCGTCCCCGCCGAATCGATCAAAATGTGTTCGGACAAACCGGCATTCTCGACATAGTGGCGAAACACCGCCTCCGCCGTGGGAGAGCGGCAGATATTGCCCATGCAGACAAACACCACGGAAACATTCTCCTTCATCTCGATCCACCATCACCAACACGCCGCCCAGACGATAACCGTTCCATCATTGCTTTTCCAAATATGTTCAATGTCCTGCTCCCGTAAATTGCGCTGTCTACCGCCGCTGCCATTGTAACCGCGCCATCACAACATTACTTGACCAATTAACTCGGGTTTATTATCATGCGCCCCATTCATCATTAAATCAGGAATTTTACCAATGGAAATCCCGACACGCGACGGCGACGGCTATCTCGAAGACATGAGTGACTGGACACCGGAGATCGCCAAAGCCATGGCCGAGGCCGACAATTACGAATTGAACGAGATGAAATGGGCGCACATTTTGAAAGCCCGCGAGTTCTACGAAGAATTCGGCACCGTCCCGCCGATCCGCAAATTCGTAAAATATATCGAGCAGTACCAGAAAGAAGTTTTCGACCTGTGGATGACCGGTCCGATGAAACCGATCACCAAATACGGCGGCCTGCCGAAACCGACTGGCTGCGTTTGATTTTCTTCTCTGTTGCAGCCGCGTAACTCCTTCTATTGATCCTGCATCAATAGAGTACATCCATTCGTGGTGAGGTATCGAACCATAACGGATGTATCGAAGCCAAAGATACGCGCGAGTTCACCCTTCGATACCTCAGGGCGAACGGTGTAATGAATTACGGAATGTTCAAAAATAGACCTCTGCTCCACCCCCATGCATAAACTCGAACAACTGAATTTCGAAAACACCTTCGCTCGTCTGCCGGATAGCTTTCACAGCCGCCTGAATCACACTCCCCTGCCCGCGCCCTATCTGGTCAGTTTCAACGCGAACGCCGCGCGTTTGATAGATCTCGATATTGAAGAATTTTCTCGCGCCGATTTCGCCGAGCACTTCACCGGCAACCGGTTGCTGCCGGGAGCCGAGCCGCTGTCTATGCTCTACGCCGGACACCAGTTCGGCCACTTCGTCCCGCAACTGGGCGACGGGCGCGCGATACTGCTCGGCGAGATCAAGAATCGCGCCGGAGAGCTCTGGGATGTCCAGCTCAAAGGTGCCGGCATCACACCCTATTCGCGCAGCGCCGATGGCCGCGCCGTGCTGCGCTCCAGCATCCGCGAATACCTGTGTTCGGAAGCCATGCATGGACTGGGCATCCCCACCAGCCGCGCCTTGTGCATCGTCGGCAGCGATGAAGAAGTCTATCGCGAAGCCATCGAAACCGCCGCCGTGCTCACCCGCCTGGCACCTTCGCATGTGCGCTTCGGCTCGTTCGAAGTATTCTTCTACCGCGGCCAGCACGAACAAATCGCCGCGCTCGCCGATTACGTCATCGCCAGACACTTCCCCCATCTCGCAGATGACCCAGAAAAAGCAAAAGACAAGTACCGCTTGTTCCTGGATGAAGTCACCCAGCGCACCGCCAAACTGATGGCTCAGTGGCAGGCGGTCGGTTTCTCGCATGGCGTGATGAATACCGACAACATGTCCATACTCGGGTTGACTTTCGATTACGGCCCGTTCGGTTTCATGGAAAGTTACGACCCCGGCTACATCTGCAACCACTCCGATCCTCGCGGGCGTTACGCTTTTGATCAACAGCCGCAAGTCGGCCTGTGGAATCTCACCTGCCTTGCACAAGCCCTTTCGCCGCTCATTCCCATAGCAGCAGCACACGCCGTGCTGGACGGCTATGCCCCGACTTATTACCAACACCATGTGAAATTGATGGGTGCCAAACTGGGGCTGAGCAGCGCCACCCAGGACGATATTCAACTGATCGTGTCGCTGCTGGAAATGATGCACGCCAGCCAGCTCGATTACACCAACCTGTTTCGCAGCATGGGGAATTTCAACTCGGCAGCGGATGCAACAAACGACCTGTTGCGCGATCAGTTCATCGACCGCGCAGCGTTCGACGCCTGGGCCGAAGCCTATCGCGCGCGCCTGCAACGCGAACCGGGCACCGACAGCGAGCGCAAAACGCGCATGGACGCGGTCAATCCCAAATACATCCTGCGCAATTATTTGGCGCAAATCGCGATCGAAAAAGCTGAGAAGCATCGCGACTTTTCCGAGATCGACCGTCTGCTGAACTTGCTCAGCAAACCGTTCGACGAACAGCCGGGGATGGAGAGTTATGCTGCGTCGCCGCCGGAATGGGCGCGACAAATTTCGGTGAGCTGCTCGTCATGAACGTCACTCGATGGTTTTACGCGCTACTGGCGAGTTTGCGATTCGACGCTTGAAATAAATTCTGTATGTAGGAGCGGGTGCTGCCCGCGAGCCTTTTTGATCGCGGGCAGCACCCGCAAGAGGTAGCTTTGCAGGCGACTTGTAACCAGCCAAAGGCTGGACAAGATCGTCACCGCCGTGGTTGTATGGGGCTGAAACCCCAACAACACACGCAGGGCCCGCTCCTACAAAATGCAACTCCCTTTGATTCGGTTATTACCTTAGCTTGGCCGACGCACAAATATCGCCGCAACTTCTTTTTTAGGCTTGCTTTCAGGTTGATCTGGCTGTTTGACAGGGGTGGCGCTGCCGCTCGGTTCGTAAGGTTTATCGAACCACGGATCATGGCTGGATTTTTTCGGTGCGGCAGGACGCGGCCCGCGACTGCGTTCTGGATGTTCACTGCGCGGCGCATGGCTGCGCTCTGGATGTTCACCGCGCGGCGCTCTCTCGGACTTCGCCGCATGGCGAGGCACGATCGCAGTTTCTTTTTCAATCTCGCACTTGATCAGCTTCTCGATTTCCTTCAGGTATTTTTCTTCTTCCGGCGACACCAGCGAAATAGCTTTACCGGAAGCGCCCGCGCGGCCGGTGCGGCCGATGCGGTGGATGTAATCTTCCGGAGCGCGTGGTATCTCATAGTTGATCACCATCGGCAACTGGTCGATATCCAGGCCGCGGGCGGCAACATCAGTCCCGATCAGCACGGTGACTGTGCCTTGTTTGAAAGCATCGAGAGCCTTGATGCGTTCCAGTTGGGTCTTGTCACCATGGATCGCATCGGCGGCAACGCCCTCCTTCTGCAATTGCTTGGCAAGGCGGCCGGCAGTGAGCTTGGTTTTGGTGAACACCAGCACTTGCGACGCATCGCTGCCGCGCAACAATTGCGCGAGCAGCACGTGCTTGTCTGCCTGCTCGACCAGATAGACTTTTTGCGTGACGTTCTCGGCGGTGGCATTGCTGCGCGCAACTTCGATGAGCTTGGGTTTGGTCAGAAATTCCGCCGATAATTTTTTGATCTCGTTCGAGAACGTGGCCGAGAACATCAAGTTCTGCCGTTGTTTGGGCAACAAAGCCAGGATGCGCTTCAAATCAGGCATAAAGCCCATATCCAGCATGCGATCCGCCTCATCCAGCACCAACATTTGCACCTGATTAAACTGCACCGATTTCATCTCGATGTGATCCAGCAGGCGGCCCGGAGTGGCGACCAGAATCTCCACTCCAGTCTTCAGATGTGGCGTCTGCGTCTTGATATCCACCCCGCCAAACACCACCAGTGAGCGCAACTTGCAATGCTTCGCATAGGTCTTCACGCTTTCTTCCACCTGGATCGCCAGCTCCCGTGTAGGCACCAAGATCAGCGCGCGCACCGGATGGCGCGCAGGCGAAGCGCTGGAACTGGCATGCGGCAACAATTTTTGCAGCATGGGCAGCACAAAAGCAGCCGTCTTACCGGTACCCGTTTGCGCGCCCGCCATCAAATCACAACCTTCCAGCACCAGCGGGATGGCTTGAGCCTGAATAGGGGTGGGTGTGGTGTAACCGGACTCGGCTAGTGCCTTGAGAATTTCAGGCGCAAGATTTAATTCTGCAAAACCAATGGTATTCAATTTTCTAATCTCTTCATAATGATCGGGGATCAGACCTCCCCCAGCTCGAACCCCGACATTATACGCCACCGTCTAAAATACACATTCTCCTTACCCTAACCATTTGATTTGTAATACAAGCTGAACGCCCGTGAGGATTTATCGCTGATGATTCATCGCTTGCGTAACGGGTCAAGCAGAGATGACAGACCGTTGTGATCCAACTCCTGCATCAGCGCCAATAGCAGACCGATCTCGCCGGGCGGGAAGCCTACACGAGCGAACCAATTGAGATACCGGCCGGGCAGGTCGGCGATCAACCGGCCTTTGTACTTGCCGTAAGGCATGACGCGTGTAACCAGCAGTTGTAAATGTTCGTGGTTCATTCCAATAGACCGGTTCTATTGATTCGTTCGTTTGCGATTATTGAATCGGCCAGTAAAAATCCGTTCGGGCTGAGGTATCGAAGCCCCGCTCACACTGATATGCCCTTCGATACCTCAGGGCGAACGGCTTACTATATTAATGGCCGACTCTATAAGAAAACGATTCGAGCCTGGCACCTTGGGTTTTATCAGCGCATCCGTTTCAGCCGAAACAGCCCGTTGGTATCGCTATCGCTGGTGAAGTACAGTGCGCCGTCCGGCCCAATCGCCACACCCGCCGGCCGCGCCCAGCGCTTGCCATCGGGCAACTGAAAACCAGTGATCAAATCATCCACGCGTATTGCCTGCCCATCCTGAAAGCGCACCACCACAAGCTTCGGCGGGCGGCGGGTGGCGGCACTCCCCATGAATCCGCCGCTGGGTTGCGTGCCCCATGAACCGTGCAACGCGACCACCGCATTGAATTCCAGACTTGCATCCATTGCGCCCTTGGGCACAAAGGCCATGCCCAGCGGCGCATTGCGTGCCGGAAAAGTCGCGGCCGGTATCGTCACATCAGCGATGGGACGCGGCGGCGCGCTTGATACACAATCATCGCGCTGTAGTTGTTTGCCGTCGAACTGAAACCACGGCATGCCGTGAAAAGAACCGGCGGTGAGCCGGCTGAAATATTCCGGCGGCTGATCGAACCCAAGATGGTCAGGCCCGTTGTTGCTGGCGTAAAGCACACCGGTCTGCGGCTGCCAGTCGAATCCAACCGGATTGCGCAGGCCCGAAGCAAAAGGCTCCCAACTTGCCTTGCCGCCGCTTTCGCGCAAAACCAGCACCCCGCCGCGCTGATCTTCGAACGGGTAGCCCTCACCCAAATATTGGTCGCTGCAATCGCGCTGGATGCCCAAGCTCACATACACCCGCCCATCCGGCCCCACCCCCACCGTGCGGCTGTTATGCCCGCCCCCGCCCGGCAAGGCAGCAAGCAATACCACCGCATCCGCCGCAATCTTGCCCTGCCCGGGCCGGTACGGCGCCCGATACAAACCATTCGTCCGCGCGATCAATATTTCATTCTGCCGGAACGCCACACTGTGCGGATAGTCGTCCAACTGCACCAACACTTCCGGCTTGGTATAAGGAGGGGGCAAGCGATACACCTTGCCGGATTGCGAGCCTGCAAACAAATCGCCGTTGGCGGCAAAGGTCAACATGCGCGGAGCATCAAGCAGACTGAGCAGCTCCAGCTGATAACCCTTAGGCACATGCACCGTTCTGCGCTCGCCGTCCAGTGTCAGCGTCTGCTCATCAAAGGCCAGCGCTTCCGTACCCGCGTGTGCAGGCGCCAAGACAAGGCACAATAGAAATAGCAGACCGCACTTGCCGTAAGGCATCACGCGGGTGACCAGCAGTTGTAAGTGTTCGTGATTCATCTCAATAGCCCGGGTTAACAAATAGGATCTTGTGGCCATCTCGAATTCATGCGCTGACTTACCGCATCAAAATCCGAAAGTGAAACTAAATTCGGGATAGGTTAGGCTACATGCACGATAAACCGTCTCTTGGCAATTAAGGTAGGACTCATGAACGAAGCCGGCACCAAGATAGGCATTGGATCCGGCAGGGATATAGATTCCGGCGCGTCCGCCGACCGAATTGATGCCGGGCAGGCCACCGACAGCGGTGTGGCGATAAAACCCGCCGACATACGGCTGCACCGAAGACGCCTGATAGAAAACGTATTGCGCAAAAGGCGCATACTTGGTGATACCGGGACCACCCCCCGACCAATTCTCCAAGGAAAACCCGACACCCAGCCCATCGTGTACGTAATAGGTCGCGCTCGCCCCAATGACGAAATAATTATTGTCGAATGCATAACCATTCCCTACCATCAGCGAAAAATAAGTACGCCCCTGCCCGAACATCTCGCCCTCCCCGACAGCACACACCGGAAAAGCCGACAATACCAGCAGCATAGTTAACAGTAGTCTGTTCATTGATGTGCCCCTTTGCAAGCACGATTAGGAATTTAAGTTTGGACGAAGATCGCCGGTTTGTCTATTGACCCAGGTGGCGCCTTGCTCTCTATGGGTGGCTGCCCCAGGTGTTCTTGGTTCATCTCAATAAACTGCTTCTATTGATTCGTTCGTTTGTGATTATGAAAACAATTCGAGCCTGGCGCCTTTACTTTTTTTTCGCTTACAACTTCGATAGCCATTTCATTAGTGTAACTGCGCTCCCGCACTTGGCTATAATGCCCGAGAACCACATAGGAACCAAGCCATACTGCATCACCATATCAACCACTGATGTTCATCATAGATAAAGGAGAAAATCATGGCAACAGACAGCATTTATCGTATCACCGAGCTAGTCGGAACCAGCAAGAAATCCTGGGAGGATGCCGCCGCGAACGCGGTCAACGCCGCCTCAAAAACCTTGCGAGATCTGAGGGTTGCTGAAGTAATTAAATTGGACATGGTGGTCGATGATGGCAAAATCGCTGCTTACCGGGCGAGAGTAGCCTTATCTTTCAAGTACGATCCCAAGAAATAAAGAATCCAGTTTGCCGACTGAACGCTGCTGATCAAGGCGCGGGCCATGCGGGTGCTTGGACATAACCAGCGACTTGGCGAGCGTTTTTTGCTCGCTTAGTCGAATGGCTAGTAGTTCCATCAAGAGTTTTTCGTACCCGCGATCAACTCTTTCGCGGGCATGGCCCGCTCCTACACCCCCTTGTTAAAAAACTCGGGAGGGGTTTCTCAACCCACCCGCTCAACCAGCCCCGTTACATCCCGGAGCGGATGCTGCCTGCCGGGCTCAGCGGCCGACTCGTGAAGAAAATCCAGAATCACCAGCTCGTCGCGCCGCAGCGCGGCATGCGACATCTCATGGTGTGCGTTATGCTTTTCCGGCAGCGCAGAATGCGGAGCCGTGCGACCCAGGTGATAGGCACTCAGCAGTGCGGGATGCACGTAATACTTGCGGCACACCGCGCGCGTGTTGCCGAGCCGCTCCGCCACCGCATCGAGCGCCCGCAGGATGTTGCGCTCCGCCTCGCCGCAGCTGGCCGCCGGTCCCATCGTCCGCAACGCCACGGCGGCCACCATGGTGCCGCCCCAAGTGCGGAAATCCTTGGCCGTGATGTCGCGGCCGCTGATTTCCCTCAGATAGTCGTTCACGTCATCCGACAAAATCGGCTTGCGCGTGCCGTCCGCATCGAGATACTGAAATATTTCCTGCCCGTGCAGATCCTGGCAACGCTGCACGATACCTGCAAGCCGCGGGTCGTCGACCGCCACGATGTGCCCGACTCCGCTCTTGCCGCGAAAGCTGAAGCGCAACAGTGTGCCAATGACCTTCGCATGCTTCATGAGCATCGTCGTCAGCCCATAGGATTGGTTCTTGCGCGCGTATTCGTCGTTGCCGACGCGGATCAGCGTCTTGTCCAGCAGCCACACCACCGAGGCGAGCAGTTGACGTCGAGTCTGTTCGCCGGCGCGCAGATCGCGCTCCACTTGCTCACGCAGCATAGGCAATATCTCGCTGAATTCGAACATGTGGAGAAACTTGGATTGGTCGCGTGCTGCGCGGTACAAAGGATGGTAGTGATACTGCTTGCGACCGCGCGCATCGCGTGCCGTCACCTGAATGTGGCCCTCGGGATCGGGACAAATCCACACGTTGGCCCACGCCGGCGGAATCACCAGCGCATTGAGCCGTTTGCGCATGAGCGGGTCGTCTATGCGCAAACCGTCGGCATCGGCATAGCTCCAGCCCTTGCCGGAACGGCGCCGGCTAATGCCGACAAGTATATCGGTGACATAGTGCAGGCCGGCGCGGATCGCCGCCTTGCAATATTCGAGATGCTTGGCTGAACTCATCCTGTTACTCCTCATTTTCAAACGGCATGACATGTGCGCTGAATGAACAGCGATGCCAACGCGCTTCGATGGAGACATTGTCCACGGGTTTCGCCAGACGAACTGTGCGGTAACGCACTTGGCTGAGTAATGACCACGCAGGATCAGGATTAGAATCAGTATTATTATTGTCGAGGATCTTTCACAGATTCTTCAGATCGCCCGGGATATCGATGTCGGCAAAGATTCCGGCATCGTCGATCTTTATCTCCGCGACTTTGGATCTATCGCGCTCCAGCAAACGCCGGGCACCGTTATCACCCTGCAGTGCCAGCAATTCATCGCGGTAATGAGAGGCAAACCCGACCGGATGGCCGCGCCTGCCGGCGCGGGAGGGAGCAGCCAGAGCTGCACCTTCTGACAGCGCGTTTCGCACGCCCGCGATAGCGACCGATGGAACAGCAGGCATATCGGCCAGCCCGATCAACCAACCGTCGACATCAAGGTTTGCGCGCACGCCGCAGACGAAGCTGGCAGCCATACCTTGCGCGGCATCCGCACATTCGATCCAGCGTATCTGCGCTGACCTGATCTCGCCCAGCGCAATTTCAATGGCGCTGCAAAATGTTTCTGCCCCCGGCCTGACGACTACCGTGATATGCCCGAACGTCTCCAGCCATGGCAGCAGACTGTGTGCGGCGAGCGGCAATGTCACGCCACGCAGCGTAAGCGGATGCAGCAACTTGTCCGAACCGAAGCGGCGCGATGCTCCCGCTGCCAGCACGATGGCGGCGATGTCACCCTGATCAGGCACCGGCTCAGGCTCCCGATCAAACAGTGGATTCAGACAAATGTTTCCTGGTCGAACGGCATGCGCCGCAAGCGCTTGCCGGTCAGCTTGAACACCGCATTGGCAACCGCCGGCGCGATCGGCGGCACGCCCGGTTCACCGATGCCGGTGGGCGGCTCACTGCTTGCCACGATATGCACCTCGACCTGCGGCATTTCGGAAAATCGCAGCGGCGCGTAGTCGTGGAAATTGGATTGCATCACGCGGCCGTTCTCCAAAGTGATCGCACCATGCAAGGCGGCGGAGAGTCCGTAGACGATGCCGCCTTCGATCTGCTGACGCACGCCGTCAGGGTTAATGACCAGGCCACAATCCACTGCAGCGACCACGCGATGCACGCGGATCTTGCCGTTTTCCAGCGACACTTCGGCGATCTCTGCCACGTAGCTGTCGAACGACTTGTGCACCGCCACACCGTAAGCATGACCTGCAGGCAACTTCTTTTTGCCCCAGCCGGCTTTATCCGCGGCCAGTTGCAGCACGCCTCTGTAACGCGAATCGGCAGGCAGGATGGTGAGCCGGTAGGCGACCGGATCTTTGCCGGCCAGATGCGCGAGTTCATCTATCATCGTTTCGACCACGAACGCCGTATGCGAGTGGCCCACCGAGCGCCACCACTGCACCGGCACTTCATTCTTCGGGCTATGCAGTTCGACCTGAAGGTTGGGGATCACATAGGGCAGTGTAGCCGCGCCCTCCACCGAAGTGACGTCGATGCCGTTCTTGACCAGAAAGCCTGCGAAGGCAGTATCGGCAACGATGGACTGGCCGACGAGGGTGTGTTTCCACGCCAGCGGTTTGCCGTCTTTCGCGATTCCCGCTTCGATGTGGTCGGCCCACATCGGCCGGTAGTTGCCGCCGCGCATATCATCCTCGCGCGTCCACACCACCTTGACCGGTTGGCCGACCGCCATCGCCACCTGCACCGCCTCGATGACGAAATCCGAACGCGGATTGGCGCGCCGGCCAAAACCGCCGCCGAGGAAAGTCGTATGGATCTCCACCTGCTCCGGCTTGAGCCCCGCAGTCTTTGCCGCCATCATGGCGTCCATGGTCTGCATCTGCGTGCCGGTCCAGATGCTGCAGTGATCGGGCTTGAGGTCCACCACCGCGTTGAGCGGCTCCATCGTGGCGTGCGCCAGATAAGGTATCTCATACTCGGCACTGACGGACTTGTGTGCCTTTTTGAAACCCTGCACGATATCTCCATCCTTGCGCGCCACGGCACCCGGTTGGTTTGCCAGCGCGAGAAATTCCGCGCGCATCTTCGAAGTGGAAAGTGCCGCACCCGGCCCTTCATCCCATTCGATTTCCAGCAGGTCGCGCGCGGTCTTGGCGGGCCAGAAACCGGATGCGGCAACAGCGATTCCAGTTGGCACCTGATAGACACCCTGTACGCCTGATACTTTGCGCGCCTCGGCAGCGTCGAAACTTTTCACCTTGCCGCCGAACACCGGGCTGCGCGCGATCAACACCGTCAGCACGCCGGGCAGATAAACGTCGAGGCCGAACTGCGCGCTGCCGTTGATCTTGGCCGGCGTATCGAGACGTTTCGTTGCCTTGCCGATGATCTTGAAATCCTTGGGCAACTTGAGAGCGACGTTGTCCGGCAGCGGCAGTTTTGCTGCGGCATCGGCCAGTTTTCCGTAGCTTAATTTCTTGCCGCTAACATGGATCACCTGGCTGTTCTCGGCATGGCATTCGCTTTCCGGCACGCCCCATTGCTGCGCCGCAGCGCGGATCAGCAATATCCTGCCACTGGCGCCGACGCGACGCATCTGCTCCCACGACGACGGGATGCTGGAACTGCCCCCAGTCAATTGCATGGGCATGGCCGTGTGGTTATAAACCGCGGCCACCGGTGCGGACTCGACGCTGATGCGGCTCCAGTCGGCTTCCAGCTCCTCCGCGATCAGCATCGGCAGCGACGTGTAGACACCCTGCCCCATCTCGGACTTGTTGACGACGATCGTGATGCTGTCGTCTGCCGCAATGCGGATGAATGCGTTGGGCGGATAAACCGGCTTCGGCGGTGCTTCGGCCGCATAAGCACGGCCGCCTTTCATCGGCAGGTAAAAGCCGATCACCAAACCACCCATCAATGCGGTGGATTCTTTCAAGAATTTGCGGCGCGAAGGATCTTGCGCGGCGATGTCTTTCGTTTGGGTTTCCATTTCGGTTTTCATTTCTCACCTCCGCTTTGTTCCGCCAACAACGGGTGTTTCGCCACCTTCTGGATCGCCGCGCGGATACGGTTGTAGGTGCCGCAACGGCACAGGATGCCATCCATCGCGGCGGTGATCTGTGATTCGCTGGGGTGCGGAATCTCCTTGAGCAGCGCGGTGGCCGCCATGATCTGGCCGGACTGGCAATATCCGCACTGCGGCACGTCTACTTCCTGCCAGGCCGCCTGCACCGTTTTCCCAAGCGTGGTTTCGGCAAGTCCTTCGATGGTGGTGACTTGCTTGCCGCTTGCCATTGAAATCGGCGTAACGCAGGAACGAACAGCGCGGCCATCCAGGTGCACGGTGCATGCGCCGCACTGCGCGATGCCGCAACCGTATTTGGTGCCGGTCAGTTTCAGGTTGTCGCGCAGCACCCATAACAAGGGCGTACTAGGGTCGGCATCGACCTTGGTCTTTTTGCCGTTGATAAATAAAGTGGTCATGAGCACACCTCCTGGTTGTTGGGTCGAGTCTGATTTATGGGTTGAACTTGATTGATGGATTGAACAGCGCTGGCTGCTTCAGCCGGCTGGTTTCGAACAGAGATCAAATGCGCGAGGATGGCCACTGCGATCTCCGGTGGAGTACGGCTGCCAATGCTCAAGCCCACCGGCCCGTGCAGCCGGTCGATTTCTTCAGGCGTGAGATCGAACATTGCCAGCCGCTCGCGGCGCTTTGCATTGTTGGCTTTGGAGCCGAGCGCACCGACATAGAACGCCGGTGATTTGAGCGCCTCCAGCAGTGCCATGTCATCCAGCTTGGGATCATGCGTGAGCGCGATGATCACGGTTGAGTTGTCGGCCTGCAGTGCCAGCACCGCGTCGTCAGGCATCTCGCTCATCAGAGTTGTGTCAGGCACGTCCCAAGTGTGGCGCATCTCTTCGCGCGGATCACAGACGAACACCTGGTAGTCAAGCGCTTGCGCCATGCGTGCGAGATAAGCGGAAGTCTGGCCGGCGCCGATGATGAGCATACGCCAGAGCGGGCCGTGCACCGTGGTCAGCGTTGCGCCGTCAAATGAAATGCTGTCGGTGCGGCTGGCGTCGGCCAGCACGACCTGCAATGAATTGAAGTGCAACGTGCGCCTGACCAGCCGGTGTGACTGGATCAGTTGCAGGACTTGCTCCACCCAATCCACATTGCGTACCGGCTCAATGACCACGCGTATGACACCACCGCACGGCAGCCGGAAACGCTTGGCTTCTTCGTGCGTGGCACCAAACGTCAGCACCTCGCAGCGATCGATCGGCAATTCGCCGCGCTGCGCACGCAGCACAAGGTCATCCTCGATGCAGCCGCCCGACACCGAGCCTGCTGCCAGGCCATCGCCGCGCAGGGCGAGCATGGCACCCGGCGGACGCGGGCTGGAGCCGAAGGTTTCCACCACCGTCACCAACCACAACGGAAGATCCCCTGCTTGCCACTCCCGCAGGGACTTGAGTACAGAAAGATCAACACTATCCATACGTGACTCCTTGTGCCGGCGGCTATTCTCCCAGAGATTTGAGATGGATTCCACTGGCGGTAACTGCGAGATCGTATCATCTACAGTGAACCTTATCGTACGCCCTCTTACGGCAAAACTACAGCGTGTAGACGGCCGCCACAAATCGCCCCTGTATCAATCCGTCCTCATATCGATATTCATGTTCGCAGATAGAAATGCGAAGCTTGCACCATTATTACCAAAGAGCTGCATTCAATGTAGGAGCGGGCCATGCCCGCGAAAAGATTATCGCGGGCATGGCCCGCTCCTACATCCGGCAGGTGGCACAGGAATCACAACTCCCGGTTGAACGTGCGGTGCAACATGGACTGGCAAAGATGCACGTCGAGGGAGCGATGTTCCAAGAGGACGAGAGGTCCAGATCCCCACACCGTTCGGCCTTAAGTAGTGACTTAGCACGGGTTTATCGTGCTTAGCTCAATACTTAGTAGTTCCATCAGAGCCTGTCGAAGGCAAAAGTGATCGGCAAGCTTGCGGGGATTTTCATTCAGGACGAAGCGGCCACACATGTCAGAGCTTGTCCTTCTATTGCATCCGATGTGCGAGATTAAATTGTGATTTGAGCTAGACAAAATGATTCGCTTCTAAATTAAATTTCCGCTATTTGTTTTAATCTTAGCCCTATCATCTTTACGCGCTCGGCGAGCGACTCATCAGGGAACACCATGCCAGACAAGGCATCCATAAAGTTCGGCAATGCCAATAGCGCGTGGCACCGATCCACCAAATAACGCTTCAGTTCATCGGGACTCGCAGCGACCTCCTCCACAATCTCGGGTCTGCCATCCAGCACATTGACGATGTCTTCCATATCGTGACTTCCCAACAGATCGCTTTTGCCCCGGTCTGAAAATGCCTCAAATTTGGTCGCTAAAAATGCAGGGGCCGTAATCAGCTGAATCGACGTTCCACTCGGCAACACAACCCGTTGCGCCGACTGCACTGCCAATGGATACCACCTGTTGGCAAAACCCAAAATACCCGGCAACGCAGGCATCAGATCCACTTCCAGATTGTTATAGCGCCAGCGGCAAATGGGCGCATCCTGAGCCATGTCGCGTTTGAAACCGAGCCGGGTAAATTGCCTTTCCAATTCGTGATAACCCGCCAAGGAAGCCACCTGAGCCACCATATCCACATCGTAAGTTACTCTTGTCGGTGAAGCAGCCGAATCTGTCAGCAACAAATCCACCGCACAACCGCCCACCAACACCAACTCTTCACGCAACGGCCCGAGCGCCTGCGCGATGAGTTCTACACTGGCAATATTTGGGAGTCTCGCTCTCACAGAAAGAATTCTTCCAACAGCTTTTGCGCGGCCTTGCGCTCGCGAGCCTGCCCGCTTCGAAGCGCATCAAACAACGAAAGCATGGCATACAACCGTTCGTCCTTGAGCGCGGCCTCTGGCACAGAAGGATATAGCGGCGCCAGACTCAGCCCGCGCACCGTACCTTTGGAGTGCGGCCACACCGGTACTGGGTCGCTGGAGGGCGCGATCGCCTTGTTAAGCGGCGCAGCAGCATAAGCCGTAGGCACGCCGCGCGTGAGCGTACCCCAGACGGGAGGGAAAACGTACTTCGCGCCAAACAACACAAACTCCCGCAACTGCGGCTTGAGCACCACCGGGCGGCGTTCTTCAAATATCGCAAGCCGCGCCACGGCTGCGCGCTTGAGCGCGCCATGAACTGCAGACACAGCCAACCCGGTCTGCTCTGCCAGCTCAGGATAACTGGCAGCCGCACCGCTACGACTTAATAGTGCCAGCAACACGTAAAGGTCTTGCGGTTTAAGAGCAACCTGACGATTGGATATTTTAGGCATATTCTCTATTCTCGAAATAAGAATGCAACGAACGAATCATATGCTGATATTGACCTGTGAGTCAATATTCTTATTTCAGGAATAGAGAATACCTTGCCCATTCAATCCATGTGCACAATGACATAGGGACGGTGCCTCATTCTTTTCGCAAATTCAATTGGGCTCCGTCCCTGAGGTCTTCGCGGGTAACCAGCAGCTCCAGGTGTTCGGGGCTCATCTCAACAGGCTGTTCTTATTGATTCGTTCGTTTGCTGTTAATTAAACACCCATTAACGTTGTTGAAGTGCCTCGCATTGCTTCGTAAATTGGCTTTCACTGTGGTAGGTAATCAGCATACTTTCCGTTGAGCGTGTCATGGCGACATAGAGCAACCTCGCCTCTTCCTCAGGCGTTGCTTTTGCACACGGCATGCAGCCCAAGTCAGATATTGCAACGCTGTTGAATTCCAGCCCCTTGCTGGAGTGCATGGTTAAAATTTTAACGGTGTCTTCAGCAGGATCGAATGCCTTGGTACGCTGGCTGTTGAATTGATCCGAGTCCACGGCTATCCCCTTCTGAGCCAGCCCCTCACGCATTTTCTCCACCTGTTTATTGAAACGGCATAGCACGGCCATTTGGCGGAAAGAAATGCCAGCCTCGGCGCGTTTTCTCAGCCAGGAGGCCAGGTATTCCAACTCCTGCGTATTGCTGAACAGACGATGAACCTCTGGCCTTGCCCCGTTTCTACCGCCGAATTCCGGATGCACCAGCGGTATCTCCTCGGTGCCGCTGGATTGGTCGAGGTAGGTGGAAGCAAACTGGTAGGCGAAATCGAGAGCTTCCACGGTGTTCCGGTAATTCACCTTCAGAATCGTGCTGCGACCTGCTGCATTGATACCGACGCTGGACCAGGTAAAAACCCGCCGCTTGCTCCCGCCGTAAAGATTTTGTGCATCGTCGTACATTAGCAGAAGCGAGTTGGTTTCCGGGTCAATCATCTGCACCAGCAGCTTGAACCACTCCGGCTTGAAATCATGGCCTTCGTCAATCAACACCGCTGCATATTGGGCGAGTGGCACACGGCCCTTTTCACAACCAGCAATCACCGCACCCACCTGTCGATCCCAAACGTCCTGGCCTTGATCGCCGGGCAAATCCAGTTGGTAGAGGTCGCACATATCCTTGCACCAGCCGTGAAAGTGACGCACATGAACGCGATCACCCGCGCCTCGTTCAGCCAGCAACTGTTTGAGTTTTGCCGCCAGCGTCTTGTTGTAACACAGCACCAGAATGGGTTTGGCGAGGCCGAGCTTATCCAGATACATGGCGCGATACGCCAGAATCAATGTCTTGCCGGAGCCAGCAACGCCATGAATGATGCGATGCCCTTCGCCCAGACTACGGGCAAGCTTCTCCTGCTCCAAATCCATGACCTTGACAATATCGGGCAACACCTTGGCGATGGATTGTTGCGGGTCTGCTCCATCACTGGCTATGTCAAACAAGCTGCCTTGTTGAATCCGAATTTCTGGAAACAAATGCCAGCGCACCCGATCAATCCGCGCCAGAGAAAGCACACCACCGAAGCTATAGGTGAACATTCCCCACAGTCTTTTTTGAAATGCTTCGGCATCAACCGACTCCGTCATTTCATCCTGACAAATCACCTTATCGCCGGGAATGGCCTGATCCAGTTCTGCCGCGATAAACTGCTTGCGAGTGATATTGGTGAGCACGACGCCAAAGCCCCAGGGCAATAACAAATGCCCGTGATAACGCCCCTGCTCCTGCCGCACCAACAGCGGGTCACGTTCAAGAAGCCCTGTGATTTCGATAGCACATGAGCGTGCCTGTTCAAGCGGATTGACCACCGTCTTTAAACCGCAATCCGTATGTATTTCGGCAGTGAGCCTATCCATCTGCTTAATCGTTGTCAGCTTCCAGTCTTTTACCTCCAGCACCAAAATGCCACGACCTGGATGGAGCACAATGAAATCGGGGCGGCGTTGCTTAGGCCCCACCGGCACATCGACCCAGCAGTGGTAGTCATCCTCCAGATTGCGTAGCAGACAAGTGCCAAAGCGCCTCTCACCTGTTGTGAGTTTCAGATTTTTGGAGTGTAGTGCAGGGAGAATGATGGCCATAGTGAACTGTATTAGATTTCAGTAAATCCAATTTCTTTCAGGTAGCCAAAAGTACCATCGTAAAACTGGGAACTTCTGGTATGGTCGTCCGCATCGCCTTCTGGAACCACCAACACCATCCCTTGACGAGCTCTAGTCAATAAAACTCGATAAGCATTTTTTAAGTATTGCTTTCGCTCTTCTTTCTTTATGTTGTTCCATCGGTTCCCGCAAAACGAATGATGGCTCCATCCAGCTGGCAAATATCTGAAATCTGCATCCCATATAACGCACGCCCAATCCAGTTCCAGACCCTGGACATGAAATTCAGTAGCAACATCCTCCAGGTAGTACGACGAGCGCACATCATCCTTTTCGTCCAGAAACCAGTGAACAGGATCCATAGGCGATTTCACATCTATTGCATGAGGTTTAAGTCGCTCAGCTTGCGATGAAACGACCAATCCGTAACGCTCTGAGCCGCGCGCCTGCCCTTTCAGCCACTTCTTTGCTTTGCTTAAATCGCGCGTGATTACAAGCGGATATTTGTCTCTCACCTTCTTATAAGTTTGCCGAGCAGAATCAACTTCAAGGTCGAGCATCTGTTTAACTAAAAGTGAAACATCTTCTGCCCGAAATGAGCGCATCGACACCGCCAAGTGAAGTCCATCATGGTACTTCACATGTTGGCGTGACTTCAGTTCATTCAGTATTTTTTCTGCGTTATATTCGCTATCTGTAAGGCGCGATGAAATATGAATATGCCAGTCTGGGAATGACCGATTTATCGAATCAATCCACTCCCCAATGCCAGCTTCACCCGTATTGATTTCCTGCCCACCGCCAACAAGACAAACAATGACAGCCCAATCTTCGTGCCGATTCATGCAGGAAATCAGAAACTCAGGCTCTGATTGGTTAAAGTTTGGTGTATTTTTCTTACGGCGCATGAAGGAAGAAGTTTGCTCCATATCCCATGCGCGTTGAGCTTCATCAAATATTGCAACATGCTCTACAGGCGCCCCCAATTTATCAAGAAGACATTCATCACGGAAGTGGTGAACATTCTGGATAAATGTCTTTACATCACTCCGTGCCGTACCAATTTTTATTTTTTCTCCCGCTTCACCGCCACGACGGACCTTATCTCGCGCGAGCGCTTCGCAAAGTATTTTTACGAGCGGTCCATTCCCAGACAAGTACACGCTGTACAACTTATCATCCGCATCAATGTGCTTAGTGGCGACATCAAGCCCTACTAAGGTTTTTCCTGCACCTGGGACACCCGTCACCAAACAAATTGACTTATGCGATTTATCTCGCGACGACTTAATAACTTCAGAGATTGCGGCAGAGGTTTGGCTCAGATTAGTAGCACTAGCGTCACTACGTGTTATTTCGGAAACTGAATGATTGTTGTAAAGCGCCATTGCAGCTTCGATGATAGTTGGTGTTGGGCAATAACGACCACTCTCCCATTTATTTATATCTATGTCGTTACCGTCGACAAAACTTAGCACATCTTCAATTACTTTACCGAGTAGCGCTATGTTCGACTTAATCGGAAAAAGTAGCCTGTCGTTTTGTGGAGTTACTGCAACTATCGGAATAGCATCTTTTGCATCAGTAGCAATTAGAACGGGTGCAATGTACTGCTCGTGGCTTGAGTCATGAAAGTTCTTTAAGTCCAAGGCATAGTCACAAACTTGGTCAATGGCATAAGTAGTAAATTCCCTTTCTCCAACCTTGAACTCGAGTACAAAAATCACAGGCCCAATCAAGAGCACAACATCAATTCGTCGACCCATGCGGGGGATTGAATATTCAAAATAAATCGAACCTTCGTATGGATTTAGTGCTTCGCGAAGAATTTTTATTTCCGCTACCCAAGCGCCACGTTGTGTTTGGATTAGAGCAAAATCATTGTTGAGAGCAAGTATGCCAAGTATCTGCTCGGTTGAAGACCGAAGGAAGTTGGAAATTGAATCAGAGTAGTACTCTCGCTTCATTCGTTTGGTCTCTGTTTTTATTAACAACAATTAGGGAAAATTGTAGTTGAAAGATATGCCTTGAATTGTTCGACATAACCTTCTGAAGAGCATATTTATAGGGAATCCTAACAGATTTCGGCGCATGAGTTGCTGCGATCACGGCAGCCGCTGAATATCACAACGGCGAAATCAGCACGCTCTCGCGCAGTTTCTTCAACTGGTCACGCAGTTCGGTGGCGCGCTCGAATTCCAGATTCCTCGCGGCTTGCAGCCTTTCTTTTCCCAGCCGGGTGATTTGTTTGGAAACGCGGCATAATTGCGGCATCATCTTTCTAGGTGCAAGGGACAAGGGGCAACATGCCACCACACACTATTAGCAAGCACACTGACGGCAACATGAGCCCCAAGGCCTGGTATCAGGCCGCCAGCGTATTGCCGGACTTTGTTTATGATGCCGCGCAAGCTGCGGCAATCGATGAGTTGGATGTGCTCTGGCATCAGTTGGTCGATTTCAAATCCAGGCGCAACCAATTCCTGGGACGCAGTCTGCTCAGTCCGGAGGTGCCCAAGGGTTTGTATCTCTGGGGCGGTGTCGGTCGCGGCAAGACATTTTTGATGGATGCGTTTTATGCCTGCCTGCCGTATCGCCGCAAACGCCGCATCCACTTTCACAATTTCATGGCCGAGGTTCATCACGAGATGAAGGTGCTCGCCGGTGAAGATGATCCGCTGATCGCCCTGGCCGGCAACATTGCCAAATCTACCCGTCTGTTGTGTCTGGATGAGTTTCACGTCGATGATATTGCCGATGCGATGATTCTGGGGCGGCTGGTAGCGGCGCTGTTCGAGCGAGGCGTGGTGCTGATGACCACTTCCAACTTCCCGCCTGATGGCCTGTACGCACATGGTTTGCAGCGGCAAAACTTTTTGCCTGCGATCGATCTGCTCAAGCGTGAGTTGAAGGTGTTGAACATAGAAAGCGGCAGTGACTACCGCCTGCGTGCGATGACCCGCGAGCCGCTGTTCCTCGTGGCGAACGATGCCGAAGGCGATGCCGCCAACGAGGCGCGCATGGAGGCGTTGTTCGATCGGATAGCCGGGGAGACGCGACGCGATGAGCAGCATGTCGAGGTGCTGGGCCGTCTGATTCCGGTGAAAAGTATCGCCCACAATGTGGTCTGGTTCGATTTCAAGGAGCTGTGCGGCGGGGCGCACTCGCAGCCCGATTACCTGGAGATCGCCCACCGGTTCCCCACGGTGTTTGTGTCGCACATCCCGCAACTGACCGCCGACCTCGCCGCCGAGGCGCGGCGCTTTACCTGGCTGATCGATGTGTTTTACGACAACCATGTCAGGCTGGTGGCTTCGGCAGCGGTCTCGCTGGAGGATGTCTTCGCCGATGACATGTCGTTCGGCGAAGCTTCCCGTACCGTCAGCCGCCTGACCGAGATGCAATCCCTGCACTATCTGAAGCTGCTACATCATTCGCAGAGGGTTAGGTTGGGCAGTGATTCGTAGGCCGTTGATGTGTAGGAGCCATGCCCTAGTTTCTACGCCCACTTTGGTTTCTACCCCCACCCTAGCCCTCCCCCTGCAAGAGGGAGGGAAGATACCGTGTAGGAGCGAGCCATGCCCGCGATTGTTTTTTGTTCGCAGGCAGCACCCGCAAGGGGTACGCCGTGGTTGTAAGGGGCTAAAGCCCCAACAACACACGCAGGGCCCGCTCCTACAAGACCGACGATTTTTCGCGAGCAGCACCCGCAAGGGGTAGGCCGGTGGGTCCCCGCCGCTTCGCGACGACCCTTCCGCACAGGGAGAGGGGAAGAAGAAGGCGCAAAGATGCGATTACAGGTTTAGAGATTTTATGAATTGATCGGCGGTGATGATGGGGCAGACAAACCGGCCAGCAAGGCTCAGTAGATCCTGGTCACCGGTAACCAGGTATGCCGCCTTGCCCGCGACGGCGAGTTGCAGGAAAGGCAAGTCGAACGGGTCGCGGCAGGCGGGTGTTCTGGGTGGCCTGGCGGGCATGCGCACTGTGGTGCAATAGGGTAGATAGTCGGCAAGCAGTTCCTGCTGTTCTGCGGCAGTGAGTTTGAATTTCGGGTATGCGAGCACACGTATAAACTCTGCGGCAGTGGCGCTTGATACTAGCGGCTGACAGTGAGTGCCTTGCCATGCATGGCGTAGCGGCGACAGCCGACCCTGCGCAAATACCAGTGCAGATAGCACCAGATTGGTGTCGATCACGATGCGGGGTATCGATTTGGAACGTGGCATTACTTCGCAGACTTTTTAGATACAGGGCCTGATTTTTTAGTTGCAGGTGATTTCCGCGCCCATGCGACCGAATCGGCAATGTCATGTTCGTTCAAGTCCAGTTCGGCCAGTTTGGCGCGCACGGCATCGCCACGCTGAATACGCACCGGGGTGAGCACGATCTGGCCGTTGCGGGCTTCCACATCATAGTATTCCGCAGAACCAACGATGGCGGTCACGCTCTTGGGCAGGGTGAGTTGATTTTTAGAGGTCATTTTAGCCAGCATGACAAATCTCCGATTCGGAAAGTAAGGAATCATTACTTTATGCTATTTGCCAAAAACAATCAAGCAGCGGGATGAGACCGTCGGTAAAGGATTCTCGGGTGTGTAGGAGCGGGCCCTGCGTGTGTTGTTGGGGCTTTAGCCCCTTACAACCACGGCGTACCCCTTGCGGGTGCTGCCCGCGAAGAACCCGCAGAAATTGTAGGAGCGGGCCATGCCCGCGAACAAAAAAACAATCGCGGGTACGAAAAACTTTTGTCCGGGCACCCGCATGGCCCGCTCCTACAAAGTCAAAGATCCTAATGTTTTTCATAATGGCGAGATCAGCACGCTCTCGCGCAATTTTTTCAACTGGTCACGCAACTCCGTGGCTTTCTCGAACTCCAGATTTTTCGCGGCTTGCAGCATTTCTTTTTCCAGCCGGGTGATTTCCCTGGAGACTTCCTTTTCGCTCATCGCCAGATATTTTGCCTGAATCTGCGCGGCCTTGAGTTGTTCGCGCGCGACATCCGGTTCGTACATGCTTTCGATGATGTCCTTGATGCGCTTCTGCACGCCTTGCGGGGTGATGCCGTGAGCGAAGTTATACGCCACTTGCTTGATGCGTCTACGGTCGGTCTCTTCTATCGCGCGGCGCATCGAGTTGGTGATCTTGTCGCCATACAGGATCGCCTTGCCGTTGATGTGGCGCGCGGCGCGGCCTATGGTCTGGATCAGCGAACGTTCGGAGCGCAAAAAGCCTTCCTTGTCGGCATCGAGTATCGCGACCAGCGACACTTCGGGAATATCCAGCCCTTCGCGCAGCAGGTTGATGCCGACCAGCACGTCGAACATGCCGAGGCGCAGGTCGCGGATGATCTCGACGCGCTCGACGGTTTCGATGTCCGAGTGCAGGTAGCGCACCTTGATGCCGTGCTCGGAAAAATAATCGGTGAGGTCTTCCGCCATGCGCTTGGTCAGCGTGGTGACCAGCACGCGTTCTCCGACTTTCACGCGCAGATTCACTTCGGACATCAGGTCGTCCACCTGACTGGTGGCGGGGCGCACTTCGATGATCGGGTCCACCAGCCCGGTGGGGCGCACCAGTTGCTCCACCACCTGGCCGGTGTGCTCGGCCTCGTACACGCTGGGAGTGGCGGAAACGAACACGCTCTGGCGCATGATGTGTTCGAATTCATCGAAGCGCAACGGACGGTTGTCCATCGCGGAGGGCAGGCGGAATCCGTAGTTGACCAGATTTTCCTTGCGCGCGCGGTCGCCTTTGTACATAGCGCCGATCTGCGGCATCATCACGTGGCTCTCGTCCAGGAACATCAGCGCGTTGGGCGGCAGGTAATCGATCAGCGTCGGCGGTGGCGCTCCTGCCGGACGCCCGGACAGGTGGCGCGAATAATTTTCGATGCCCTTGCAGAAGCCGATCTCGTTGAGCATTTCGAGATCGTGGCGGGTGCGCTCCGCGATGCGCTGCGCCTCGACCAGTTTGTTCTCGCGCTGATAGAACGCGATGCGCTCGGCCAACTCGACCTTGATGGTCTCCAGCGCGGCCAACACGGTGGCGCGCGGCGTGACGTAATGGCTGGACGGATAGACAGTGTAGCGCGGCACTTTTTGCAGGATGTGGCCGGTGAGCGGATCGAACAGCGACAGGGTTTCCACTTCGTCATCGAACAATGTCACGCGCAACGCGAATTCGTTGCTTTCCGCCGGGAAGATGTCGATCACGTCGCCGCGCACGCGGAATTTGCCGCGCGAGAAATCGATCTCGTTGCGCTCGTACTGCATTTCGATCAGGCGCTTGATCACATCGCGCTGATGCATCTTTTCGTTGTGGCGCAAATGCAAAATCATGCCGTGGTAATCCACCGGATCGCCGATGCCGTAGATCGCCGAGACGGTCGCGACGATGATGCAGTCTTCACGCTCCAGCAGCGCCTTGGTCGCGGACAGGCGCATCTGCTCGATCTGCTCGTTGATGCTGGAATCCTTCTCGATATACACGTCGCGCGACGGCACATAGGCCTCGGGCTGGTAGTAGTCGTAATAGGAAACGAAATACTCGACCGCATTCTCGGGGAAGAAATCGCGCAGCTCAGAATACAACTGCGCGGCCAGCGTCTTGTTCGGTGCCATGACCATCGCCGGACGACCGAGCTGCGCGATGACATTGGCCATGGTGAAGGTCTTGCCCGAGCCGGTCACGCCGAGCAGAGTCTGGAACGACAAGCCGTCACGGATGCCCTCGACCAACTGCGCGATGGCCTCGGGCTGATCGCCCGCCGGTTCGAACGGCTGGTGCAGGATGTAAGGACTGTTGGGGAAGGTTTTAATCAAGGGTATAATTTCGCAAAGTTTAGCGGCTGATTTTAGCACGCGAGCACCATCTAACCGACCTTAAGGAAATATCTTGGAACTCTCCAAACGCGTACAAGCCATCAAGCCCTCCCCCACTCTTGCAGTCACCGCCCGTGCAGCAAAGCTAAAATCTGAAGGTAAAGACATCATCGGACTGGGCGCGGGCGAACCGGATTTCGATACGCCCCAGCACATCAAGGATGCGGCGATTGCCGCAATCAACAGGGGCTTCACCAAGTACACCGCGGTGGGCGGCACGCCTTCACTCAAGCAGGCCGTCATCGCCAAGTTCAAGCGCGACAACGGGCTGGATTACACCGCCAAGCAGATCCTGGTTTCGTGCGGGGGCAAGCAGAGTTTTTTCAATCTGGCGCTGGCGGTGATCAATCCCGGCGACGAGGTGATCATTCCCGCGCCGTACTGGGTGTCGTATCCCGACATCGTACTCATCGCGGAAGGCAAGCCGGTGATCGTGCAGGCGGGCATCGAGCAGGGCTTCAAGATGACGCCGGCGCAACTGGAAGCGGCGATCACGCCCAAGACCAAAATGATGGTGATCAACAGCCCGAGCAATCCTTCCGGCGCGGTGTATACGCTGGCAGATTTGCAGGCACTCGGCGCGGTATTGCGCAAACATCCGCAGGTGCTGATCTCGACCGACGATATGTACGAGCACATCGCGCTGACCGATGCGAAGTTCGTCAACATCCTGAATGCCTGCCCTGATCTGTATGCACGCACCATGGTGTTGAACGGTGTTTCAAAATCTTATGCGATGACCGGCTGGCGCATCGGCTATGCCGGAGGGCCGGAGCACATCATCACCGCAATGGAAAACGTGCAGTCGCAAAGCACTTCGAACCCGACTTCGATCTCGCAGGTGGCCGCGGAGGCCGCGCTGAATGGCGATCAGGGCTGTATCGCGCCGATGCTGAAGGCGTTCCGCGAGCGGCATGTGTTCGTGGTGAATGCGCTGAACAAGATTCCGGGGGTGAAGTGCATCATGGCGGGCGGCGCGTTCTATGCTTTCCCGGATGTGCGCCCGGCCATCGCCAAGCTGCATCAGCGCGGCACGATCAAGGCTGCGACTGATGTGGCGCTGGCTGAATATTTGCTGGAAAGCGGCGGGGTGGCAGTAGTGCCCGGTTCGGCATTCGGCAGTGAGGGTTACATCCGATTGTCGTTCGCGACTTCGATGGATAATCTGCAAAAGGCATTGGAGCGGCTGGCCAAGGCTCTGGTTTGATTCGTTCGTAAAGACAATAATTCTGCTGTGTCCGAAAAACTTTTGGCCGGGCACCCGTAGGAGCGGGATAAAAATTGTACGTACAATAAATGCGAATTGGAATTAGGGAGCGTAACGTAATGTGGGGTTGTCAATCACTCCGCCCATTTGCAGGTCGACAGGCGCCGCCCCATCGTGCATCGACAATTTGACGCTCATCTTTCCCGACAACTGTTGCTTGGCGACATCAAACGTAGCAGTTGCATTCAACACACCAGCCGCGACTTTCACCTGCTTAAAGTGATAGGCATTGTTAGCATATGAAATGAGGCCGCTGAGCCCATCGAAATGTGTCCTGCCGCCCGGCAAGTTTTCCTTGCTGCGCATACGCGCAGTTTCAACGATGTCCATGCCGCTGATCATCCCGTCATTAGCCGTGAAGCTGCCATCCAGCACTACGGAATCGGTCAGATCGGCTAAATCCATCGAGGTCATTTTGAAGCGCGCCGAGCCTTCGACATTTCCATCCAGCAACTTGCTCAACTTCTGCATAGTGATCTTTTTTGCGCTCAGCGCGCCTTGTGTGCGCCAGCCTGAACGCCAGCTGATACTTGCATTCCCTTGCACGACACCACCCAGGATCCGGGCATCGAAATCGCTGATCTGTAACTCGTCGTTGCTTAACGCACCTTTTGCATTCAGCTCATCAAACGACAAATTCGGCAACAACGGCAAAGCACTGTCGCGCACCGTTATGGCGACTTGCAGCTGGTCTTCCGGAGTGGCATTAATACCCAACGTGAATTTGCCGGCATTTGCGCGCAAATTAGCCTGGGTGAATTTGCCATCCGGGTTGAAATTCAACTCGCCCTCTACACCGGTCAATTGGAAGGCGTCCGCATCCAGCGTGCCTTGACTGATCACCATGCGACGCACCTGATATTGATCTACATTGGCCAGTTGTTGCAACCATGCAGATGCATTTTGTAACCCGATGCCCCTGACTTTGACATCTTGAAACTCGACACTGCTGATCGGCTTCTTATCGCCGAACAATCCGGTGATATCAAAATTTATTTGCGCCTCCTTGGCCTGAAATTGCTTCACCTCGCCAATATATATCTCACCCAATTCCAAACGCGGCGTGGGCAGAATACGTCCGGACAAATAGCCTATATGCACCGGCTGATGTAATCTTTCGGACAGCAGTTGTTGGACCTTGGGCATGTAATCCCGCATCGGCAGTACATAGGGGACGACAAACAACGCGCCGACCAGCAACACCAGCAAGAACACCCCCAGCTTGAACACAAACCCCACCAGCCTGCCCCATGCAAATGGCTTGCGCTGGACTCGTGCAACGGGGACTGGTTTTTCAACATGGCTGGTGTCGGCAACGGGATATTCAGCCTGATGAGCAGCTCGCTCTGCGTTGGCCTTTGCAACTTCAAGTGCCCGTTGCTCGGCTTCAGCCCAAACCTTGGCTTGGGAATCGGCCAGTTCTTTGGCTAGTTGTGCTTCCGCAACGATGCGCTGTTCGGCCGCGATACGCTCTTGCGCTTTTCGTTTGATTTGTTCCTGACTGGGCTTGCTCTCGACCGGTTCACTCGCGACAGGCGGGGGTACTTGTTGCCTGACAGGCTGCCGGACATCTGCAGGTTGGGTTGTTTTCGCAGCATCGCTGGGCTGTTGTGCGGCGCTGGCTTTCTGCACCGGTTGCTGATCTTTATGCGGCTCAGCCGGGCGCTGCGGTTCATCAACATGGAACGAATCAAAAGCAAATGCATCCGGCTTCTTGGCCGCAGGGGCAGCTTCCCGCTGTTGCTTGGCTATGAGCTCGGCTGCTTCTCGTGCTTTGGCAGCATCTTCTTCAGCTTTTATACGAACATGCGCCTTGGCTGCAGCCTCAAGACGCGCCTTGGCTTCCTGCTCAGCCCTTAGCTTGATCGCTTCCAGTTCGATATGCATCTGCGCAGCTTCTTGTTCTGCTTTTACACGCGCAGTTTCGGCTTGTTGCCGCTCCTTGACTGCAGCCTCAAGACGCAGCTTGGTTTCTTGCTCGGCTTTTAACCTGGCGGCCACGAGCTCCTCGAGCTCGTCGTGCACTTTCCTGGCTTCTTGTTCCGCTATCAAACGTGCAGCTTCGGCTTGTTGCTGCTCCCTGACTGCACGCAGCTTGGACTCTTGCTCGGTTTTCAACCGGGCGGTCTCGAGCTCGTCGCGCACTTTCCTGGCTTCTTGTTCTGCTATCAAACGCGCAGCTTCGGCTTGTTGCCGCTCCCTGGCTGCAGTCTCAAGACGCAGCTTGGACTCTTGCTCGGTTTTCAACCGGGCGGCCTCGAGCTCGTCGCGCACTTTCCTGGCTTCCTGCTCTGCCTTTAGCCGGGTGATTTCCGCCTCTTCCTTGGCACGACGCGCCGTCACTTCACGGATTCTAGCGGCCTCCTGTTCAGCTTTAAGAAGGATGGCTGCAGCTTCACGCTGCGCCTTTATTTTCTCCGCTGCGATTTCCTGTTTGGATTTTTCTTCAGCCTCAGCCCTCAACTTCTCAGCCTTGACCGCCTCGGCTGTCGGCGCTTCCGGTGGGGATGCAGTAAACCCTGACATAAAATCCAATTCGCCGGCATCATCATCCACCGCTTGTTTTTTATACGGGGTAACCATCTTGGCGGGAACGACCATCTTAGGCGGCACGACCACCTTTGGAATTTTGCCGACCATGGCTTTGTCTTGGATGAAGCCGCTCTTTTCCAGCTCTTCAAACATCTTGCCGAGACCGGCGCGCATGCTGGGCGCGGCGCGCTTGCTGATTTCGCCGAAAGTTGCGGATCCGTCCACCATCAACAAGGCGCGTTTAACGTCGCCGGGAAGATGCGAAGTCCTGCTCTGCGTCTCATCTTCGCCTTTGCTGGTTCTGACAAAAATTGTTTTATTGTCCATGCTGTATTCTAACTGATAGCGCGCTTGAATCGCGATTGTAAATCATTTCTTTACGGGTGGTCCGGGTGCAAGTCACTTGTTATTGCTTATCCTCATTTTTGCCGAACGGCTTATTCAGAAGCCCGGTAATTTTAATTTACACTGCCACACTTGCCAAGGCTGTTCCTCCATGTTTAGCGATTGGATCATCCAATGTTCAGAAACCACCTTTAACATGCAGCGGGCAAGGAACGCTCCATCCGCCGCATATGGACTAATTGAGGTTGACCGAGCAAGGCAAAATCACTATCATGCGCACCTCTTCATTCCCTGATAGCTCAGTCGGTAGAGCGACGGACTGTTAATCCGCAGGTCCCTGGTTCGAGTCCAGGTCGGGGAGCCAAATCACCCAGCCTCAAAGCAATGCGGAGCTTTTTACTTTCCTTACCCCTGCAGCCAAATCACAGTTCGGATAGCGTATGTAAGCGATGGGATCGCCTGATCTGCAATAAGTTTTCAAACACGTTTATTATAGGCCGTGATTTTGAAGAAATATTGCAATGCTAATAGCTAGCCAATGGGTTAGGATGATGCTGTAAAAAAGTAAACAACAAATCTTCTGCCTGCGTAATTTGTCTCATTCATTGGTTGAACGATGGCAAAGCAAAAAAATATGTTTTGGAGTTTTGTGCTAGTTGTAGCAGAAATTCTATTCATCACCTTTTGGGATTATAAGGTGGCTGGGGCGTATTATTCCCTGGACGTACTATATTGTCTGCCGATTATTCAAGCTGCACGTATAGGCGCAATTCGTTCCTTACGCCACTCTGACACACAGATGTCTGCATTGGTGGGAGTTATATCTGCTGTTGCCTGGAGTATTGCTGAGGCAGCTGTTGTTTGGCCGCATTATCCTCTGGACGCATTTACGATGAACATTTTTACTCGTAGCGTCACTTTTACAGTTCTTGGCCGGGTGGTGGCGAAGCTTTGGAAGGAAAGAGATTTTTCCCGCAAGGATGCGTTGACAGGTTTGGCTAATCGTTTGGAATTTGCTGAGAGATTTGAAGCTGAACAATTGCGCAGTGAACGGTCCAGCAGGCCTTACTCCTTGCTATTTATCGACATTGACCAATTCAAGATGCTGAATGACAACCTTGGTCATCGTGTCGGCGATGCGGCCCTTAAAGCCGTGTCCGGCATATTAAGGGATAATTCCAGGAGCGTTGATACTGTTGCGCGCATTGGCGGGGATCAGTTCGTGTTATTGTTCCCCGAAACAGATGAATATATCTGCGGAATATTGGTCACGAGGATCCAGTTGGCATCGGAGAAGAAATTTCAAACCGAAGGTTGGTCAATATCTTTATCAATAGGTCATGTAACCGTGACCGGCATCGAGAGGAGTTTTGATGAGATATTGAATGAGGCTGATGAAAAAATGTATTCGATCAAAAAGCAAAAGCAATAGCCATACAAAGTGGGGATGGATATAAATCTACTACTCTTGCCAAATGCTGACCTGAAAAATAATTCACTATCTGCGGCGAACCATTTAAGAAATGAGTGTCGAGCAAATCCAGCCGTCAGATACGCCCGAGTCTGGTGAGACAAGTACATAAGGGTTGCAGCGATGCAGCCTTTTTTATTCTTCTGATGAATCAATCCTCCGCGGAAAACCAAATGTCTCCCACCTGATTACCCTGGGGTTATTCCATTTGCTTGGAGCTATAAATCTCACTTATCACGTTCATTGCACCACAAACAAAAACGGCATCTGATTTTTCAACCAGATGCCGCGATAGCAGATCAGCCGTGAAGCTATGGCATGACCGAATCGATCACAATGTTCAAACCTTTGACGCCGGGTTTGATGGGCCCCGTCAATCCTTGCAGATCGCCGGATTGCGCCATCGGTGTGCCGGACTTCGACACGCGTGCCACCACCACGACTTGTCCGAAGCCGGACAGTTTCAATTGCGGTTGCATCGCCATGCTGTCGTCAAGCGTAAATTTCAACGGCAAATCCTTTACCTGTTTGCGCAACACCGCCAGCGGCATCTTCGGACCTTGTGCGGCACGCGCGAAGATGAACACGGTATCGGTCGGCGCAACTTTGCCTGCCAATGCCGGACTCAAAGAAACGTTACCGGTAATGGCAGCAGCCGAATTTGCAACTGCTTTTTCAGGGGGTTTGCCTGTCGACAGTTGCGCAAGCTTTTTCTTGCCGCCGGGCTGGGCGGCAAGAAGCTCGCGTGCCCGCTTGACACCGCCAAGGTACATCTGTGCATCCTGTGAACCCGGTGGTGCTATGTCAACCAGTCGCTGCCAGGAAGTGATGGCCTCAACATAGTCGCCACGCTCCATGTCTGCTGAACCGGACAGTGCGAGCGCAGTAGGATTGTTGGCATCGATTTCCAGTGCTTTTGCCAACAGTTTGGTAACTTCGTCATTTTGCAGGGTTTGACCGTGCGCCATCGCATAGACATCGGCATAATTTGCCCAGAGTTGGGCCTCATTCGGCACCAGGACGACAAGGTGCTCATATGCTGTGACTGCCTCCGGAAAACGCTTCAGTTCGGTGTAGGAGTGCGCCAGCATCCACCAGTCATTCGGATTCTTGGAAAGCCGCATCACTTTCTTTTCCAGTCTTTGCAGCGCTTCTTCCGAATGGATGATGCCATCGGCGTCCGCCACGATCATTTCCTGTGGCGACAGTGCATCGGTATTGCCCAACGTCAGATAGAGCAGCACGCTGAATAACGGAAGCATCACTGCCAATACGATCGCCAGCACTTTAGCCGGGTTGCGCGGCGGCCTTGCGGGCTGTTCGGTGATTTTGACTTCTTCTATCAGGCGTGATTGCAATTCGCTTTTGCCTTGTTCGTAAGCGTCTTGAGTCAATAAGCCGTTGCGCAAATCGACTTCAAGCTCTGTCGCCTGGTCGCGCAGAATTCCCAGATTCGCAGCATCTCGCAACACATCGTTATTGGATGAAGCTTTACGCCACAGCGGCAAGGCAACAAAAAGTACTGCGACCAGCAATAATGCTGCGCAGAGTGTCCAGAATAAAATCATGTCTGTGAGTCTTTAGGTGGGTTTAGCAAGGCTGCGGCACGTTGCGCTTGTTCGGCGGACAGTTGACTTTCGGGGAGTGTATTTTTACGTTTGCGCAGTTGAAATACCAAACCGGCCAGGCCTATCAGCAGCAAGGCAAACGGGCCATACCAAAGCAGCAACGTATAACTTTTCATCGGCGGGTCGAACAGCACGAAATCACCGTAACGGGAAACCAGGTAGTCGATGATCTCCTGGTCGGTCATGCCCTTCTTCATTTGTTCGCGTATTTCGCGGCGCAGATCGTTGGCAAGTTCCGAACGCGAGCTCGCCAGCGATTCGTTTTGACATACCAGACAACGCAGATTTTCCGCCAGGCCGATCATGCGCTTTTCCAGCACCGGATCTTCGGCCAGATCTTTTGCTTCACCGGCGTAAGAAAAAGCCGGCAATAAACAGATCAGCAGTATCAATAGATGTTTCATTTCGCTTGCAACTCCGCAACCAGTGGAAGGATTTTTTCCTGCAGGCTTTCATGCGTGACCGCGCCGATCTGCTTGTATCGGATCACGCCCTGCTTGTCGATAACATAGGTTTCCGGCACGCCGTACACGCCATAATCGATTCCGATGCGCCCTTCCGTGTCCGAGGCGATCACGGTGTAAGGATCGCCGCCGTTGCGCAGCCAGGCTTCCCCGTCTTTACGATTGTCTTTGTAGTCCAAACCGTAAATCGGCACGATGTTCTGGCGTGCCAGTGCCATCAGAACAGGGTGTTCTTCCCTACAGGAAACGCACCAGGATGCCCACACGTTAAGCAACCAGACTTTTCCATTCATGTCCTGTGACACAAATTGTTTGGCCGGGTCGTGCAACTGAGGCAGAGTGAATGCCGGCGCCGGTTTGTTTATCAGTGGTGAGGGCACTTCATGCGGATTCAGTCCCAGTCCGACATACAAAAAACCCGCCAACACCACGAAAGCCACAAACGGCCAGATGTAGCGCATCATGATGCCTTGCCCCCTGCCGCCATGACCCCAGCTGCGGGCAAACTGCCGTCACTTATATGGCTCGCTTTTTTGCTGTAAACACGATAGCGACGGTCGCTGATGGCCAGCACACCACCCAAGGCCATCAACAGACAGCCTCCCCAAATCCAAACCACAAACGGCTTGTAATAGACGCGCACCGCCCAAGCGCCTTCCGCTTCGGCAATCGGTTCGCCCATGGAAACGTACAGGTCGCGGAACAGGCCCGTATCAATCGCAGCTTCTGTCATCGGCATTCCGGACGCGTTGTAGTGGCGCTTCTGCGGCAGCAGTTCGGTAACCCGCTTGCCATCCTTGGTGACCGTGAAGTGTGCCTCCGTCGCCATATAGTTCGGACCGGGGATTTCGCGCACGCCGTCAAAACGGAACATGTAGCCTCCCGCATCCACCGTGTCGCCCACGTTCATGCGCACGTCACGTTCGGTTGCATAACCCTTCACCACGGTCACCCCGATGATGAACACCGCCACGCCGAGATGCGCCAACTGCATACCGTAGTAGCTCAAACTTTGATTACGTACGCGCTGCATGAAGGTACCCTGCCCACCCCAGCGTTGCTGCAAGCTAACCACCAGCGAGGCGATGACCCAGAACGACAGCAACAACCCGAATGCGATCATCGGCGTCCAGTGCTTGAAAACGAAGGGCAACAGCACCGCAAGAATGGCTGCCGCGGCGAATCCCCAACGCATGCGCTTGGCCAATTCCGGCACGCTGGTCTGTTTCCAGCGTGCCAGTGCCCCCAACCCCATCATCAATACCGCCAGCGCCATCAGCGGGACGAACACCGCCTCGAAATAGGGTGGCCCTACCGAGAGTTTGCCCATGCCCAGCGCATCCATGAACAGCGGATACAGGGTGCCGATGAACACCGAAGCAGCGGCGACCGACAGCAGTACGTTATTCGACAACAGCATCGATTCACGGGAGATCATATCGAACTTGCCGCCCAGCCCGATCTTGGGCGCGCGCCAGGCGAACAACAACAGCGACGAGCCGATCACGATCGCCAGGAATGCCAGAATAAAAACACCGCGCTTGGGATCAGTCGCAAACGAATGTACCGAAGTCAGCACACCGGAGCGCACCATGAAGGTTCCCAACAGACTGAGGGAGAATGCGGCTATCGCCAGCAATACCGTCCAACTCTTGAACGCACCGCGCTTTTCCGTAACGGCCAGCGAATGGATAAGCGCCGTGCCCACCAGCCAGGGCATAAAGGAGGCGTTTTCAACCGGATCCCAGAACCACCAACCGCCCCAGCCGAGTTCATAGTAAGCCCACCAACTGCCCAGCATGACTCCCGTGGTCAGGAACGTCCAAGCCACGGTGGTCCAGGGACGCGACCAGCGCGCCCATGTGGCATCCAGTTTCCCTCCCAGCAGTGCGGCAATGGCGAACGCAAACGCGACCGAGAACCCCACATAGCCCATGTACAGCATCGGCGGATGGATTACCAAACCCGGATCTTGCAACAATGGATTCAGCTCTTGCCCATCGGCCGCAGCAGGCAACAAACGATCGAATGGATTCGAGGTGAGCAGCATGAACAATATGAAACCTACCGCGATCAATCCCATCACGCCCAATACGCGCGCAACCATTTCTTCCGGCAGGTGTTTGCTAAACGTGGCGACGGCGGCGGTCCAAATCGACAGGATGAATACCCACAATAACAAAGAACCTTCGTGGCCACCCCAAATCGCGGCGAAGCGGTATTGCAGGGGCAATCCCGAATTGGAGTGTTCCGCGACATACAGCACAGAAAAATCATTGTGGAGAAAAGCACTGGCAAGGGTTGCAAACGCCAGCGCGATAAATACGAATTGTCCAAACGCCAACGGGCGCGCAATGCTCATCAATACCGAGTTGTTGCGGGCAGCACCGAGTATTGGCAACACGCCCAAGGTCATCGCCAAAAAAAGTGCGATGATTAAGGAAAAATGACCAAGTTCTGGAATCATGTCAGGCTCCTCAGTTAATTATTTAGCAACAGGAATAGCTGCAGGCGCGTTGGCTGGCATGGCGGCTGAATCAGCCGCATTCGCTGCTTGCGCTTTTTTCAAGGCATCGGCCGCTTCGGGCGGCATGTAATTCTCATCATGCTTGGCAAGCACCTCTTCAGCGCGCATCACACCATTGGCTTCCACCGTGCCCTGCGCAACCACGCCTTTGCCTTCCTTGAACAAATCCGGCAGGATGCCTTTATACACGACCGGAATACTTTTGTGCGTATCGGTAATCACGAAATTTACCGTCAAGCCGTCCTTTTCGCGCTTTACGCTGCCCAGTTCGACCAAACCGCCAATACGGAAGCTGCGCCCGCTGGGGACTTCATTGTTAAACACCTGGGTCGGGGTGAAGTACAGGTTGACATTACCCCTCAGCGCATAAAGTACCAAGCCGACCGCAGTGGCCACTCCGACGACGGCAACGGCGATGAACACAAATCTTTTCTGGCGCGGTTTCATGCTATACCCTCATCTCTGGCATCATCTCCTGCGTTACGCATCAGGCGCACCTGTTGCAAAGTGATTTTTCTCTTGTGTTTGACCATCGCGATCTCAATCGCAAAAATGAGCAACGCAACGGCATATGAACCGAACCAAACATAGGTGAGCGGGTTTTCCCTCATCCAGATATCCAGGCTAATCATTGTTTCACTTCCGGCAAGTCAGCAATCCAAGTGGTATTTCGTTCGCGCTCGAGAATGATGCTGCGCACCCGCACCAACACGACCGCAATGGCATATAACCAGCAGGCTGCCAGCATGGTGAACATGGCCTGCTGCATCGCAATGTGCATGGTGGTGCCGCTGAACTTGATGGTCGAGCCCTGATGCAGGGTATTCCACCACTTTACCGAAAAATAAATGATCGGCACGTTCACCGAACCCACGATGGCCAACAGTGCGGCGGCACGGTCGGCACGCCGCGGGTCGTCAATCGAGGCGTGTAACGCGATGAAGCCCAAATACAGGAACAACAGGATGAGTTCGGAAGTCAGGCGCGCATCCCACAGCCACCACGTACCCCACATCGGCTTGCCCCACAGCGCACCGGTCCACAATGAAATGAGGGCGAACAGTGCGCCGGTCGGAGCGATCGCGGTGGCCATCATGGCCGACAAGCGGGTATTGAAGATCAATCCCAATGCCGCGTAGCCTGCCATGATCAGGTAAAGGAACATGGACAGAATGGAAGCCGGGACATGGATGAACATGATGCGGTAAAACTCGCCTTGCTGAGCATCCGTTGGCGCGACAAAAAAGCCGATATACAAGCCAATCGCAAACAAGATCGCGGCGGAAAAGGCAAACCATGGAATCATCTTTCCGGCCAGGCCGTAAAAGGTGGTGGGTGCGGAATATTTGAACCAGTTAATTGCCACTAATCACTCCATCGAAATACGCAAAGCCTGCGCGGTCACCCACGGGGTGAACACCAAGGCCAACACCAACAAAGCACCCAACAAGGATAAATGGGACGCTACGCTTAACCCGCTTGATACAGCTTCGACTGCTCCGGTGCCAAAAATCAGCACCGGAATGCACAGCGGCAACACCAGCAATGACAACAGCACACCGCCACCGCGTAATCCCAGCGTCAATGCCGCGCCGATCGCACCCACCATACTGAGTATCGGCGTTCCCAACAGCAGGCCAACGATCAACACACCCAGCGCCCGCGCTGACATATCGAACTGCAAACCCAACACCGGAGCCAGCAGCACCAGCGGCAATCCGGACACCATCCAGTGCGCCGTCATCTTGCCCAGCACCAGCATGGATAAAGACTGTGGGGCCAACATCATCTGCTCCAGCGTGCCATCCAGATAGTCGGCCGAGAACAATCGTCCCAGCGACAGCATCGAAGCCAGCAACGCCGCCACCCACAACACGCCCGCCGCCATCTTGCGCAACATGTCCAGTTCCGGCCCGACACCCAATGGAAACAGACTAACCACCATCACGAAAAAAATCAGCGTGGCGAGCACATCTGCACGGCGACGCATCGCCAACACCAGATCGCGCCGTATCACCAACACCAGCAAATCGAGCATGGTGGATTTCTTCATGACAGCGACAAAGTGCGCATTTCCACCCCCGCCACATGCAGCGGCTGATGCGTGGTAAAAATCACCATCCCCTGTTGAGCCAGATGCTCGGCGATCAATTCCTGTATTAACGCCACTGCTCCGACATCGAGCGCGGTCAAAGGTTCGTCGAGTATCCACAACTTGGCATCACTGACCAGCAAACGCGCCAGCGCAACGCGCCGCCGCTGGCCTTGCGAAAGCACTTTGGTTGGCAGCTTCTCGCGGCCGCGCAAGCCCATACGCCGCAAAGCGGCTATCGCCTCTTTCTCCTCGAGCTTAATCCCGGAAAGACCGGCCGAAATGCGCAAATTTTCCAGCGCGCTCAACTCATCTTTAATAGCATTCAAATGCCCGAGGTACAGCATCTCGGCATAGTAATCCTCATCCAGCTCGCGGATGCTCTCACCGCGCCAGACAATATCACCCTCATCCGGCATCAAAAAGCCGCACAAGGTACGCAACAAACTGGTTTTGCCGCTGCCGTTCACGCCTTGCACTTGCATGATCTGCCCGAGATGCAGATTAAAACTCAACCCGGAAAACAAACGATGTTCGCCGCGACTACAAGCAAGATTGCTGACTTCCAGCATGAAGGGGAAACCTAAAATTTGACAGCGCGGGATTATATACGGTTGCGCCGGACGGTGACAACGCTAAATGCCGGCACCGGATCGCCAAGACCCTCTGAGTGTAAGTGCCAATCTATTCGACATAACCAGCGACTTGGCTGGTGTCTTTTGCCAGCCTATAACCAGCCACTTGGCCACCGTTTTTTGGTGGCTTAGTGGATTGGCTAGTAGTTTCATCAGTCGAATGGCTATAACCAATGACTTGCCCAGCGTCTTTTGCTGGGTTAGTCAGATGGCTAGTAGTCGCATCAGTTGTTACATCAGGATCGGGACAGCCCTGCAGATGCGCAAGCGGGTAATCCGCCACGCAATGCTGGAAACCCTGTTGCGGGGCTTTTAATGAATTCGCTACGCGCTGACATAAGGTTATAATGACCGCACTTTAATGACCAACCTTTTGCAGAGGAACAACGTGGGATTTCTGGCCAACAAACGCATTTTGATTACCGGCATGATCAGCACCCGCTCGATTGCCTACGGTATCGCGCAAGCCATGCATCGCGAAGGAGCGGAACTCGCTTTCACCTATCAGGGAGAACGGGTGCTTGGCCGCGTTGAGGACATGGCCAAGAAATTCGGCAGCGACATGATCTACCAATGCGATGTCAGCCGCGATGACGACATCAACCAACTGTTCATCGATCTGGGCAAACGCTGGGATGGATTTGACGGATTTGTGCATGCCATCGCTTTTGCACCACGTGAAGCTTTAGCCGGGGAGTTTTTGGATAATTTCAGCCGTGAGGCGTTCCGTATCGCACACGATATCAGTGCCTATAGCTTTCCAGCCATGGCCAAAGCCGCACTGCCAATGATGGAAGGCCGCAACGCATCCCTGCTAACTCTGACCTATCTCGGTGCGGTGCGTACCATGCCGCACTACAACGTGATGGGTATGGCCAAAGCCAGCCTGGAAGCCAGCGTGCGTTATCTGGCGATGCAACTGGGTCGTCAAGGAATTCGCGTGAATGGTATTTCTGCCGGGCCGATCAAGACACTGGCTGCGGCCGGTATTGCCGATTTCAACAAATTGCTCAGCTACAACGAGAAGAACGCCCCACTCAAACGCAACGTCACCATCGAAGAAGTGGGCAATGCCGCCGCTTTCCTGTGCAGCGATCTGGCCAGCGGCATCACCGGTGAAATCACATACGTGGACGGTGGATTCAACACAACATCGTTGGGCACAACCGAAGCATAATTTGAGTTAACACCACCAAATAAAAAACGCCACTCTCGGGTGGCGTTTTTTATTTGGCGGTGATGCAAAATCAAGGCTGCACTGTCTCATTCTTTGGCACCGCCTCAGGCAAATTCACCTTGATCGTCGCCTGCTGCTTAGCGTCAGCCTGATAAGCATGGGACATTTCCTCTCCGGTCAGTTGCCGCAATTGCTGCGCGTAACGCGCGCGTTTCGCGTCATCGATCGCCGCGCCTTCTTTGACCGCATCGATACGTACCAGCACATAGCCATTCTGTACATCTTCCGCACCGACAAACTGCGGTAACTTGGCTGCATTCGCCTGGAATATTTGCCGTATCAATCCTATATCCAGAGAGCCATGTTGCGCACGAGTAACGCTCTGGGCGGCACCCCAGCTTAATGCCGGCTTATTTCCTCCCTGCAGTTGCTCCAGCACTGATTTACCCTGCTTTGCAGCCAGTTCCAGTGCCTGCTGACGCAACAATTTTTGACGGATCACTTCCTGCACTTCGCTCAAGGCACGCACAGAGGCCGGCTTGTATTCCAGGATACGCGCAGCAACCAGCGTATTTGCCGCCACCTCAATCGCAGCCGTGTTGCGCTTATTCTTCACGACTTCATCGTTAAAGATCGCCTGCAACATTTTTGCTGTCCAAGGCTGGCCGGCAGCCGTCCCTTTGATCAACCATCCGCTGCGCTCAATTTTCGCGCCAACCAGATCGGCCGCCGGCTTCAACGTATCGCTTTGCTCATAAACAGCGTTGCTGAATTTCTCCGCCATCTCGGCGAACATGTCGGCAGCTTTTTGCTGGCGCAGCTTATTCACGATACCTTCACGCGCCTCATCGAACGGCAAAACCCTGGATGGCTTAACTGCAATCAGCTTGATGATGTGATAACCGAAATCCGACTTCACCAGCCCGCTGATTTCACCGACCTTCAAAGCAAAGGCAGCATCATCGAACGGCTTGACCATCATGCCGCGGCCAAAAAATCCGAGATCGCCTCCCTTCGCGGCGGAGCCGGGATCCTGCGAATTTTTCCTGGCTAATTCGGCAAACTTGGCAGGATTTTGCCTGGCTTGCTGCAGCAACTGCTCGGCCTTGGCCTTGGCCGCATCCTGTTCGGCTTGCGACGCGGCTGCGCTCACAGAAATCAGGATATGCGCCGCATGGCGTTCCTCCGGCGTGCCAAAATCATTTTGATGCTCGTCGTAATACTTGCGCACATCCTCCTTGCTCACCTCGACCTTCGTAAGCAAATCATCCACTGAGAATTTCGCATACTCTACTTTGGCCTGCTCTTGAACTTGAAACTCATTTGGATTTTGCTCGTAATATTTTTTCAGCGCGGCATCATCCACTTTTGCCTGTGACATAAACGACTGAAATGATATGGGTGACACACTCACCACCCGTTGTTGCTCGTTCAAACGAATAACGTTGTCCGCAACGCTGTTTGCGGCAAACCCATTCTGCGCATAAGCATCCTGCATTTGTTGCCCGAGCAACTCATCACGCAAGCGTGCTTCAAACGTCAATGGCGACATATTTTGATTTGCCAGCACGGTTTGGTAACGTTTCTTATCAAACTTTCCACCATCCTGAAAAGCCTCGATTCCGGCAATCACCTGCGCCACTTGATCATCCGGCACAGCCAATCTTGCCGCCTTGGCACGCTCGACCAGCAAACGCTGGGAAACCAGATTATCCAGCACCGCACGCTTCATCTCAGGATTGTCAAACATCGCCGCATCAAAGTTTGCGCCTAGCTGCTGACGCATCCTGTCTTGTTGCTGACGAAGTGCATTTTCAAGTTCTTGTTGAGTAATTTTGGTGCCATTCACCGTAGCAGCCACTTCTGCTGTATTTCCAGATCTGTCATATGAGCTCACTCCCCATAATGCAAATGGCAAAATAATGAGTGCCAGGACAACCTGTACCAGCCGCTTTTTTTCATGTACGAAATTAAACATAGCGATGCCATCCAACTATTGATTTAAATGAAACAGATGTAAAAAAGGCGAACTTGCGTTCGCCTCAATTTGGCGGAGTGGACGGGACTCGAACCCGCGACCCCCGGCGTGACAGGCCGGTATTCTAACCAACTGAACTACCACTCCAAAAACGTGTGTGGTGGGTGCTGACGGGATCGAACCGCCGACATTCGCCTTGTAAGGGCGACGCTCTACCAGCTGAGCTAAGCACCCGACAAAGCCGGTTAGTTTACAGCATCCTTCAGGCCCTTGCCAGCACTAAACTTTGGAACCTTGGCTGCCTTGATCTTGATCGTCGCACCAGTGCGAGGATTGCGACCATTACGCGCAGCACGCTTGCCAACTTTAAAAGTACCGAAACCAACCAAGCTCACTGAATCACCTTTCTTCAGTGCCTTCTTGATGGTGTCTACAGTCGCATCCAGTGCACGAGCAGCAGCTGCCTTAGAGATTTCAGCGGATTTTGCAATTGCATCAACCAAATCAGATTTATTCATGTAAGTCCCCTTTGCGAGTGATTAAGAAAACAGGAAAATCCCTGCAAGGGCTTTATATCAAGGCTTCGCAGCTTTGGTCAAGCGATTACTAAAATATTTTTTATCTTGCATTGCCATAATCAAGCTGTTAGGAATTTGCCACTCAATGCTTGGTCACTACTGCTGAATCAGGCCGCACCGCATCCCCCGCCAAGGCAACAACAGCAACCTTTTCAGCCACTTCCGCAAGCGGCTCCGGTTTACGTTCGAGGGCCATTTCCAATACTTGATCTATCCACTTGACCGGATGAATATCCAATTTGTTTTTTATGTTGTCGGGAATCTCTGCAAGATCCTTGATGTTTTCTTCAGGTATCAGCACCACTTTAATGCCGCCACGTTGCGCCGCCAGCAGCTTTTCCTTCAAGCCGCCTATCGGCAACACTTCCCCACGCAAGGTTATTTCACCGGTCATAGCCACATCGGCACGCACCGGGATACCCGTCAGTGCCGAGACCATCGCCGTACACATCCCCACCCCTGCACTCGGCCCGTCCTTTGGAATCGCGCCTTCCGGCAAGTGGATATGCAAATCAGTCTTATGATAAAACTCTTCATCTATACCCAATCGCTTGGCGCGACTGCGCACCACACTCAGTGCAGCCTGGATAGACTCTTGCATCACATCGCCCAGCTTACCGGTGGTGGTGGTCTTGCCTTTGCCCGGCAGCACTGCAGCTTCAATCGTGAGCAATTCGCCGCCAACTTCCGTCCACGCCAAGCCAGTCACTTGCCCGACTTGATTATTTTTCTCGGCGACACCATACGAATAGCGGCGCACACCAAGATACTTGTCGAGATTGCGCGAATTGATGGTCACCTTGGTATCGCGATCTTTTAACAAAAGTGCCTTTACCACCTTGCGACAAATCTTGGAGATTTCCCGCTCCAAGCCGCGCACCCCGGCTTCGCGCACGTAATAGCGCACGATGTCGCGCAATGCGCTTTCGGAGATGTTGATTTCCTCCGGTTTCAGGCCATTGTTCTTGACCACCTTGGGTACCAGATAGCGCGTAGCAATGTTGATCTTCTCCTCTTCCATGTAGCTGGAAACATGAATGATTTCCATACGATCCATTAGCGCGTCCGGGATATTCAGCGTATTCGCCGTTGCCACGAACATCACTTCTGACAGGTCATACTCGACCTCGACATAGTGATCGACAAACGTGCTGTTCTGCTCCGGATCAAGCACTTCCAGCAGCGCGGAAGACGGATCGCCGCGCATATCCATACCCATCTTGTCCACTTCGTCTAACAGGAACAGCGGGTTCTTCACCGCGACCTTGCTCATGTTCTGCAATATCTTGCCTGGCATGGAACCGATATAGGTACGGCGATGGCCGCGAATCTCGGATTCATCGCGCACACCGCCCAGCGACATGCGCACGAATTTACGATTGGTGGCACGCGCTATCGACTGTCCCAGCGAGGTTTTACCCACGCCCGGCGGACCGACCAAACAAAGGATGGGAGCCTTCATTTTATTCATACGTTGCTGCACGGCGAGGTATTCAAGAATGCGTTCCTTGACCTTATCCAGGCCATAGTGGTCTTCCTCAAGCACCACTTCGGCCTGTTTCAGATCAGCACTGATCTTGGTCTTTTTCTTCCATGGCAGCCCCATCAGCACATCCATGTAGTTGCGCACCACGGTGGCTTCGGCTGACATCGGCGACATCATGCGCAGCTTCTTCAGCTCGGCCTCGGCCTTGTTGCGTGCCTCTTTCGGCATGTGCGCGGCTTTGATCTTCTTTTCCAACTCGTCAAAGTCGGTACCATCTTCACCGTCACCCAGTTCCTTCTGAATCGCCTTGACCTGCTCGTTCAGGTAATACTCGCGCTGGCTCTTTTCCATCTGGCGTCTTACACGGCCGCGGATGCGCTTCTCGACCTGAAGAATGTCTATCTCGCCTTCCAGTAGTCCCAGCAAGTGCTCCAGGCGTTTGCGCACGCCAAAAATTTCCAGCACCTCCTGTTTTTGCTCCAGCTTGAGCGGCAGATGGGCGGCAATGGTATCGGCCAGACGACCGGCATCATCGATGCCAGCCAGCGAAGTCAGGATTTCCGGCGGGATCTTTTTGTTGAGTTTCACATACTGATCAAACTGCGCGATCAGCACGCGGCGCATTGCCTCGGATTCGCTATCCGTGCCATCCTCAGCGGGGACGACTTGCACCTCGGCATCGAAATGCGATTTGGCGTCATACACGCGCAACACGTTGGCGCGTTGCGTGCCTTCGACCAGAACCTTCACGGTGCCGTCCGGCAATTTCAACATTTGCAGGATATTAGCCATACTGCCGATGGCATAGAGATCATCCGTGCCCGGATCATCTTTGGTCGCAGACCTTTGCGCCACCAGCGCAATACTTTTGCCGGCCTCCATCGCCGTCTCCAGTGCCTTGATGGACTTGGAGCGTCCAACGAACAACGGAATCACCATATGCGGGAACACCACGACATCACGCAAAGGCAGTAACGGGTGCAAGTTGCTGGTAATAGTGCTGGGGATATCTTGTTCTAACATGGCAATAACCTTTTAGTTGAATTGAAGGTTAAATGGGGATAGCTCAAAATAATTCAAGCCGCCCCATCGGGACAAGATAACGGGCATGGCAAATTGCCGCCCATGATTATAAAACCTGCCATACCCGTTTCCCTCTCTCTAGCTCTCTCCCGCAAGCGGGAGAGAGGGACGCGGTCTCGCTACGCGAGTTTTGCGTTAACGAACGGGCGGAAGGCCGGATTAAGCCGCCTTGTGGGTATCCGCATAAATGATGATGGGTTTGATTTCCCCAGTCGTGCCGGTCTCATCCAACACCACCTTGCTGACATTATTCATGGAGGGCAGATCAAACATCACATCCAGCAACGCATGTTCGAGTATCGAGCGCAATCCGCGTGCACCTGCTTTGCGCACCAATGCCTTGCGGGCAATCGCCAGCAATACCCCTTCGCGGAATTCCAGATCGACATCCTCCATCGCGAACAGCTTTTGGTATTGCTTGGTCAGCGCATTCTTAGGCTCAGTCAGGATTTTCACCAGCGCGGTTTCGTCCAACTCCTCCAGGGTGGCGACCACCGGCAAACGTCCGACAAACTCCGGAATCAGACCGAACTTGATCAAATCTTCCGGCTCCACCTCGCGCAACGTCTCTCCGATCTTGCGCTGATCCTTGCTGGCGATGGTCGCACCGAAGCCGATGCCAGCCTTCGCGGAACGGCTGCGAATGACTTTTTCCAGGCCATCAAATGCACCGCCGCAAATGAACAGGATATTGGTGGTATCCACCTGCAAGAACTCCGTGTTCGGATGCTTGCGCCCGCCCTGCGGCGGAATCGAAGCCTTGGTGCCTTCGATCAGTTTGAGCAACGCCTGTTGCACGCCTTCACCGGACACATCGCGGGTAATCGAAGGGTTATCCGATTTGCGTGAAATCTTGTCGATTTCATCCACGTACACAATGCCGCGTTGCGCCCTCTCCACGTCGTAGTCGCAGGTCTGCAACAACTTCTGAATGATGTTCTCGACATCCTCGCCGACATAACCGGCCTCGGTCAACGTGGTCGCATCGGCCATCACGAATGGCACATCCAGCAAGCGCGCCAGCGTTTGTGCCAGCAAGGTCTTGCCGGAACCGGTCGGCCCAACCAGCAGGATATTGCTTTTGGACAACTCCACGCCGTCCTTGTCGTTGCTCCTGAGACGCTTGTAGTGGTTGTACACCGCCACCGACAAAATCTTCTTGGCCTGTTCCTGACCGATCACATACTCATCCAATGTCGCGCAGATATCCTTGGGAACCGGCAAGCCGGACTTGTCCGTCTTGGCCTGATCGTTCTGGATCTCCTCGCGCATGATGTCGTTGCACAGCGTGATGCACTCATCACACACGAACACCGAAGGACCCGCAATCAGCTTGCGCACCTCATGCTGACTCTTGCCGCAGAACGAACAGTAAAGCAATTTATCACCTGATTTTTTATCGTCAGCCATCGCTATCAACCTTCCATCGAGTTATCAGCAAACCAAACATATTCTTTAAACACGCTTTTCCAGCACCTGATCCACCAAGCCATATTTAACCGCATCGGCCGCGCTCAGGAAGTTATCTCGATCGGTATCGCGTTCTATGGTCTCAACAGATTGCCCGGTGTGATAAGCCAGCATTTGGTTGAGCCTCTGCTTCAGATACAATATTTCACGCGCATGGATTTCGACATCCGAAGCCTGGCCGCGGAAGCCGCCCATCGGCTGATGAATCATCACGCGCGAATTGGGCAGACAAAAACGCTTGCCTTTCTCGCCCGCAGCCAGCAGGAAAGAACCCATGCTGGCCGCCTGGCCGATACACAATGTGCTGATATTCGGCTTGATGAATTGCATGGTATCGTAAATCGCCATTCCTGCGGTCACTGAACCACCCGGCGAATTGATGTAGAAGTGAATATCCTTGTCCGGATTTTCCGATTCCAGAAACAACATTTGCGCCACGATCAGATTCGCGCTGTAATCATCGACTTCGCCAACCAGGAACACCACGCGCTCCTTGAGCAGGCGGGAATAAATGTCGTATGCCCTTTCACCACGACCGCTGGTTTCCACGACCATAGGAATCAAGCCGATATTTTGTGGTTCTTGCCGGTGCCGGGACAAAAGTTTTTCGTAATAATGCGTCATATTAGGCATTTCCCATCAGCTCGTTGAATACGGCCTGCTTTTCAGTGGTCTTGGCCTGACCCATCGTCCAGTTCATCACATTCTCTTCCAGCACGATATGCTCAACTTCCTGCATGCGCTTTGGATCAGCGGCATACCAACGTATCACCGCTTCAGGCTGATCGAAGCTCTGCGCATAATCCTTGATAAAAATTTTTATCTGCTCGGATTTGGCCGTCAGATCATGTTTCTGTACCAGATGCGCGAGAATCAGCCCAAGCTTGACGCGTTTCTCGCCACGTTCCATGAACAAATCCGGGGGCAAAGAAACCCCCTTCATCTTCATTCCTCGCGACTCCATATCTTGCGCGGTTTGCTGCATCAGGATGTGCACTTCATCATCTACCAACACCTTGGGCACATCAAACCTGGCGACTCTCAACAACGCATCCATCGCCGCATCCTTGTTGCGCGCCCTCAAACGACGCGATACTTCGCTAATCAAGTTTCTGCGGATCTCGTCTTGCAACTTGCCTACATCACCATCAGAGATACCGACAGACTTGGCAAATTCAGCATCCACTTCCGGCAGCTTCGGAGCTTCGACACGATTCAAAATGATCGTAAAGTTAACCCTCTTACCCGCCATCTCCTTGCTGCGGTAATCTTCCGGAAATGTCAAATCAAAAGACTTGGTCTCGCCGGCCTTCATGCCAACGGCAGCCGCTTCGAATTCGGGCAACATGCCCCCCGCGCCCAGCACCACCGGATAGTCCTTTGCCTCACCGCCCTGGAATACTTCACCGTTCATCTTACCGGTGAAATCGATATTCACTCGATCTTCAGATTGGGCCGCGCGATCGACCTTCCCGAACGTGGCGCGCTGCTTGCGCAACGTCGCAATGGTGTTATCCACATCAGCTTGGGTCAACTCATAAACCATACGCTCTATCTTTTCGCCGGACAAATCACCCACCACCACCTCTGGATACACCTCGAAAGTCGCGCTATATTCGATCTGATCGGCATTCTGATCCTTGGTCTTGACTTCAAATTGGGGGGATCCTGCCACCTTCAAATTATTGATTTGCGCTGCCTCGGCGAACGAACGTTGCAAAGCGTCACCCAAGGCTTCTTGCCGGGCTTGCGCACCGTAGTACTGCTCGACGATTTTCGTGGGTACTTTACCGGGACGGAAACCGGCAATCTTAACGTTGCGCCCGATGTTTTTCAGGCGGGCAGAAACCTGGCTACGAATGGCTTGTTGGGGAATAGATGCATTCAGACGACGTTCTAACGCGCTTACAGTTTCTACGCTGGACATACTGTATTTCCTTGAGATTAAAGTTGAATTGTGGCTGGTGCGAAAGGAGAGACTCGAACTCTCACGCCTTGCGGCGCTGGAACCTAAATCCAGTGCGTCTACCAATTCCGCCACTTTCGCGCTGTTCGCTCCCAGCTTTGGGGCGCATTATATCACGAAGCCGTTATTTCACTAAGCTGCCGGTTTTATTTCGACCACCGAACGCCCGCGCAGCTTGCCTTGCAGCATCAATGGGAAAACTTGCGGCAACCCGGTGAACGGCACGCCATGCGCCACTTGCGCCAATAGTTTGGGATGTAAATCTGTTGCCAGGCGTTGCCAGATTTGGCGGCGCAACGGCATGGCGGTGGCGGCGGAATCGATGCCGATCAGACGCACGCCGCGCAAGATAAACGGCATCACCGTGGTATTCAATTCGATACCGCCCGCGTTGCCAAAGCTGGCGATCACGCCGTTCTGCTGCATGGTGCGCGTCAACCACGCCAGCGTCTCGCCGCCCACCGCATCCAGTGCACCGGCCCACTGTGCCTTTTCCAGAGGCCGCGTACCCATTTCCAAGTCTTTGCGCGACAATATTTCCGCCGCACCCAACGATTTCAGATAGTCGTGTTCAGTATCTTTTCCGGTCAGCGCAACCACGTGGTAACCCAGTTGCGCCAGCATCTGGATCGCGAGACTCGCTACCCCGCCGGTCGCACCCGTGACGATCACATTGCCGTTTTCGGGGCGCAGTTCGTTTTGCTCCAAGCGATGAATGGACAGCGCGGCAGCAACCCCCGCCGTGCCCAATGCCATCGCATCGAATAGCGTCAACCCTTGCGGCAGCGGCACCACCCAGTTGGCGGGAACCCGCACATATTCGGCAAACCCGCCGTCGTGATCCACACCCATGCCGTAGCCCGTCACGATCACCTCATCGCCCGCCTTGAAGCGCGTATCGTCGGAATGAACTACCACACCAGCCACATCCACCCCGCCGACGCAGGGAAAGCGGCGTATCACTTTTCCTGCGCCGGTTGCCGCGAGCGCGTCCTTGTAATTCACACTGGAATAATGAGTCTGAATGACGACTTCGCCGGGATCAAGATCATCCAGCGTCAGCTCGACGAAACGCCCGGCGGATTTTCCGTCTTCCTCATAACCAGCGACTTGGCTATCGTCTTTCGGGTGCCCGGACAAAAGTTTTTCGTCTGATAACCCAGTCGAATGGCTAGTAGTTTCACCAAAGATACGATAAGCAGAAAAAGTCGCCATCAGGGATGTTCACAAATCCAGCAACACCCGCCCCGGATATTCCAGCGCTTCCTTGATGGTGGACAGGAACAGCACCGCTTCGCGTCCGTCGATGATGCGGTGGTCGTAGGACACCGCGAGATAATTCATCGGACGTATGACCACCTGACCGTTCTCCGCAACTGGCCTGTCCTTGGTGGCGTGGATGCCGAGGATGGCGGCTTGCGGCGGGTTGATGATGGGGGTGGAGAGCATGGAGCCGAACACGCCGCCGTTGGAAACGGTGAACGTGCCGCCGGTGAGTTCTTCCATCGTCAGCTTGCCGACCTTGGCGCGCGCGCCGAAATCGGCGATTTGTTTTTCGATGTCGGCAAAGGAAAGTTTGTCCGCGTCGCGGATGATAGGCACGACCAGGCCGCGCTCGCTGCCGATGGCCACGCCGATGTCGAAGTAGCCGTGGTAGATGATGTCGGTGCCGTCCACCGAAGCGTTGACGATGGGGAATTTTTGCAATGCCAGCACCGCCGCCTTGACGAAGAACGAGGAGAAGCCGAGCTTGATGCCGTGCTTCTTCTCGAACGCATCCTTGTAGCGGTTGCGCAGATCCATCACCGGCTGCATATTGACTTCGTTGAAGGTGGTGAGGATTGCGGCGTTCTGTTGCGATTGCAGCAGGCGTTCGGCGATGCGCTGGCGAATGCGCGTCATCGCCACGCGCTGCTCGGGACGATTGCCGGAGGGTGCGATGGCGGGCACGGCTTGCTGCGGATTAACTGGCTGCTTCGCATTCAGCACGTCCTCTTTGGTGACGCGCCCGCTGGGTCCGCTGCCGTGCAAGTTGCTGGCATCGACCTCTTTTTCGCGCGCCAGTTTGCGCACCGAAGGCGGCACGGCAGAACTGGCCGCTGCGTGCGGTGCAGCAGGCCGGGTTGTGACTGCCTGGGCCGCCACCGCCGCAGTATCGATTTGCGCGATCACTTCTTCGCTGCCCACTTTTTCGCCATCAGCCTTGATGATCCTGGTCAGCACACCGCTGTTGGAAGCGGGCAGTTCCAGCACCACTTTGTCGGTCTCCACGTCGATCAGGTTTTCGCCCTCAATGACCGCCTCGCCGACACGCTTATGCCAGGTCAGCAGAGTCGCTTCGGATACGGATTCGGATAACTGGGGGACTTTGACTTCAATGATGCTCATGGTGTGTTGCTCCCGGATTAGGTTTGTTGTCGAGATCGTCGCGGAAGGCGGCTTCGATTACCGCTTTCTGTTGTTCCTGATGCACCGCCAGATAACCCGCTGCGGGCGCGGCGGAAGAAGGACGCAGCGCGTAATCGAGGCGCATGCCCTTGCGCAAATGGCGCAGCAGATAATGCTGGATGCGATGCCACGCGCCCTGATTGCCAGGCTCTTCCTGGCACCACACCACCTCGCTGGCCTTCGGATACGCAGCGATCTGCGCCACAAAGTCATCATGTGGGAACGGGTAAAGCTGTTCGAGGCGGATGATCGCCATGTCGCTGATGCCCCTGGCACGGCGTGCCGCGAGCAGCTCGTAATACACCTTGCCGCTGCACGCGATGATGCGGCGCACCTTGTCGGCATCCAGCGTATCGACTTCGGGTATCACCGGCTGGAACTTTCCCTGCGTAAATTCAGTGAGCGGTGAAGCCGCATCCTTGCTGCGCAACAGGCTCTTGGGCGTGAACATGATCAGCGGCTTGCGATTGGGACGCAACATCTGACGGCGCAGCAGATGGAACATCTGCGCCGGGGTGGATGGAATACACACCTGAATGTTGTAGTCGGCGCACAGTTGCAAATAGCGTTCGATGCGTCCCGAGGAATGCTCCGCGCCCTGCCCCTCATAACCATGCGGCAACAGCATCACCAGCCCGCACAACCTGCCCCATTTCACTTCGCCGGAAGCGATGAACTGGTCGATCACCACTTGCGCGCCGTTGGCGAAATCGCCGAACTGCGCTTCCCACAGCACCAGCGAATCCGGCTCGGCAGTGGCGTAGCCATATTCAAAACCCAGCACCGCTTCTTCGGACAGCAGCGAATCGATCACCACGAAATCCGCCTGATCGGGTGCGAGATGTTGCAACGGCGTGTAAGAACCTTCATGCCACTCCACGCGATTCTGGTCATGCCAGGTGGCGTGGCGGTGGAAGAACGTGCCGCGCCGGCTGTCCTGCCCGCTAAACCGCACCGGATAACCTTCCGTGAGCAGCGTGGCGTAAGCCAAGTTTTCCGCCATGCCCCAGTCCAGCGACAATTCACCGCGCGCCATGGCGATGCGATCCTCGACGATTTTTTGCACGCGCGAATGCAGGATGAAATTTTGCGGCACGGTGGTCAGCGGTATCGCCAACTTCTGCAAACGCTCCAGCGGCACGGCAGTGTTCACCGCCACATCCCACGGCACGTCGCGCTGAAACGGTGCCCAGTCGATAGCAGGTTTGCCGCTGCTCTTTTCCAGCGCGGGTTGAATCGAATTGCGTCCCTCATCCATGGCCTTGCGATATGTCGCGATCATCGCGTCTGCCTCATCGGCCCGGATCACCCCTTGCTCGGCCAGACGCTGCGCATACAAGGCGCGCGTGCCCGGATGCTGGCGGATGAAGCGATACATGAACGGTTGCGTGACCAATGGCTCGTCCTGTTCGTTGTGTCCCAATTTGCGGAAGCACACCAGATCGATCACTACGTCCTTGTTGAACTGCATACGGTAATCCAGCGCAATTTCGGTGATCAGCAATACCGCATCAGGATCGTCCGCATTCACATGAAAGATCGGCGCGTCGACCATTTTCGCCACGTCGCTACAATAGGTGCTGGAACGGGTATCACGCGAGTCTGAAGCAGTGAAGCCGATCTGGTTATTGATGATGATATGCACCGTCCCGCCGGTGCGATAGCCGCGCGTTTGCGACATGCTCAGGGTTTCCATCACCACACCCTGTCCGGCAAATGCCGCATCGCCGTGCAACAGGATCGGCAATACTTTTGATCCGTCAAAATCCTTGCGGCGATGCTGGCGCGCTCGTACCGACCCTTCCACCACCGGATTGACGATTTCCAGATGCGAGGGATTGAACGCCAAAGCTACATGCAGCTCGCCGCCCTTTGTTTCGATGGCGGCGGAAAAACCCTGATGGTATTTCACGTCGCCGGAAGTCAGATGCTCAGCATGGATGCCTTCGAATTCGGCGAACAACATGCCCGGCTGCTTGCCGAGTATGTTGACCAGCACGTTCAGCCGTCCGCGATGCGCCATACCGATCACGGCTTCCTGCACGCCTTGCGCACCACACCGTTGCAACAGATGATCGAGCAACGGGATCAGCGTCTCGCCGCCTTCCAACGAGAAACGTTTTTGCCCGACGAACTTGGTGTGCAGATAGCGCTCCAGCGTTTCCGCAGCGGTGATGCGCTCCAGGATGCGGCGACGCGTCGCCCTGTCATATCCGGCTTGTCCGCGCACACTCTCCAGGCGATTCTGTATCCAGCGTTTCTGCGCCACATCGCTGATATACATGTATTCCGCGCCGATGCTGCCGCAGTAGGTCTGCCGCAACAGCCTGAGAATTTCGCTCAAGGTCATGCGCGCGCTGCCCACCAGCGAACCGGTGTCGAAAGTGGTGTACAGGTCGGATTCGTTCAGGCCGTAGTACGCCGGATCAAGCTCGGCGATCACCGGTTTGGCATGGCGATTCAACGGATCGAGATTGGCGACACGCACCCCGAGGAAGCGATGCGCGTTGATGAGTTGCAGCACATAGACCTGCTTGCGCTCCAGTTCGGCATCCGCTGCCAGCACAGGGCTGGCAGCGGCCTTTGGCAATGCCGCAAAGGCGCGCTGAATCTGGCTGTGCGCTTGGTCAAGTGCGCCGTTTGGCAGGGATGGCAACGCATCGAAATAACTGCGCCACGCGACCGGAACGGTGTTCGGATCAACGAGGTATTGCTCATACAACTCCTCGATGAAAGACGCGTTGGCTCCGAACAGCAGCGAGCTGTCCTGCATCAACTGCATAAAATTAACAGGCTCGTTCAACGCCGCCCCACCGGTACATAATCGCGCTTCACCGCACCGCGATACAACTGGCGCGGACGACCGATCTTGTGTTCGGCATCGCCGATCATCTCATTCCATTGCGAGATCCAGCCGATGGTGCGCGCCACGGCAAAGATCACCGTGAACATATTGCTCGGGATACCCAGCGCGCGCAGCACGATGCCGGAATAGAAATCCACGTTCGGATACAGCTTGCGCTCGATGAAATACGGATCGCTCAAAGCGACGCGCTCCAGCTCCATCGCCAGTTCGAACAACTTGTTGTTTTCCAGCTTGAGCTCTGACAATACTTCATAACAAGTCTGACGCATCACGGAAGCGCGCGGATCCATGTTCTTGTAGACGCGGTGGCCAAAGCCCATCAGGCGATATTTCTTGTCCTTCACGCCCTGCACATATTCCTTCACGCGCGACACGTCGCCGATCTCTTCCAGCATATTCAGCGCGGCCTCGTTGGCACCGCCGTGTGCCGGGCCCCACAGCGCAGCGATGCCGGCAGAGATGCAGGCGAATGGATTCGCACCGCTCGAGCCGGCCAGGCGCACCGTCGAAGTGGACGCATTCTGCTCATGGTCGGCGTGCAGAATGAGGATGCGTTCCAGCGCGCGCACCAATACCGGATTTGGCACGTAATCTTCAGCCGGTGTGGCGAACATCATGTACATGAAGTTTTCCACATAGCTAAACTTGTTCTTCGGATACATGAACGGAAAACCGGTGTGGTATTTGTGCGCCATCGCCGCGATGGTTGGCACTTTGGCGAGCAGGCGCAGCGCGGAAATATCCCGGTGTTCAGGATTGTTGATGTCCAGCGAGTCGTGATAGAACGCAGACAGCGCGCCCACAACGCCGACCATCACCGCCATCGGGTGCGCATCACGGCGAAAGCCCTGGAAAAAACGCGCCATCTGGTCATGCACCATGGTGTGATTCTTCACCTTCGCCGTGAACGCGGCTTTCTCCGCCGCACTCGGCAACTCGCCGTTCAACAGCAGATAACTCACCTCCAGAAAATCGGAATGCTCGGCCAGTTGTTCGATCGGATAACCCCGATAATAAAGCAGCCCTGCATCGCCGTCGATAAAGGTGATCGCCGAGGTGCAACTGGCCGTAGAAAAAAACGCCGGATCGTAAGTGAATACGCCAAGTTTGCCGAGGGTGCGCATATCGATCACATCCGGCCCCAGCGTGCCGGACAGGATCGGCAATTCGATGCTGCGCCCGTCATCCATGGTCAATGTTGCGATACGATTCTTTTCGCGAAACTCACTGCGTTCGTTTTCCATAAGGGACTCCCTGAAATAACTACTGATAGTGCAACTAGCCATCTGACTAACCCAGCAAAAAACGCTAGGCAAGTCATTGGTTATAGCCATTCGACTAGGCTATCAAAAGGCTTTGCATAGCCATCTGACTAAGTTGTCAAACTACGCCAACCAAGTCATTGGTTAACGATAGCCAAGTCGCTGGTTACAATATTATGCGGCTTTTTTAAACAGCCCTGATCTTCTCCAGCAACGCCTGCTGTTCGCCGTGCGTCGCCTCCTGTACCCCTCGCTCCGCTCTCCCCGCAATCATATCCCAGAGTGGGTTGTCTGGCATATCCAGCAATGCTTCGAACGCTTGTTTCCCGGCCTCGTCCAGCTGCGCATAATGCTTATCAATGAAGCGTCCCAGCACGATATCCAGCTCCAGCAACCCACGCCGGCTCCGCCAGCGCACGCGCTCCAACCCTTTATCCACTATTCCTCCTACACCAACCTCTTGACCATCATATCCTTGATTTTTCCGATGGCCTCGGTCGGATTCAATTCTTTCGGGCACACATCCACGCAATTCATGATGGTGTGACAACGGAACAAGCGGTACGGGTCTTCCAGATCATCGAGACGTTCGCTGGTCGCCTGATCGCGGGTATCGGCGATGAAGCGGTATGCCTGCAACAATCCGGCCGGGCCGACGAACTTGTCCGGGTTCCACCAGAATGAGGGGCACGCGGTGGTGCAGCAGCCGCACAAAATGCACTCATACAAACCATTCAGATGCGCGCGTTGCTCCGGCGATTGCAGCCGTTCCGTTTCCGGCGGCGGATCGTTGTTGATCAGGTACGGTTTGATGGAATGGTATTGTTTGAAGAACTGCGTCATGTCGACGATCAGATCGCGTATCACCGGCAACCCCGGCAACGGTCGCAACGTCACCGGCTCCTTCAGCGACGACAACGGCGTGATGCACGCCAGCCCGTTGCGCCCGTTGATGTTCATCGCATCCGAACCGCACACCCCCTCGCGACACGACTTGCGCAATGACAGGCTATCGTCCTGTTCCTTGATCAACAGCAGCGCATCGAGCAACATCTTCCCCTGAGTGCTGTCATCAAGCCTGATGTCCAGTTCATAGTCCTGCATATACGGCGCGGTATCGGTGTCAGGATTGTAGCGGTAGATACGAAATTTCATGGCCAACTCCTAATCAAGGCGCTTAAACAGATTGATCGGCATCTGCACAGCACTGTTCATTTTTTTGCCTGGCACGTGCCGACTCGCTTGCCTTCATAGACCATTTTCATCTCGCCGCCGTCTTTAGCATGCATTATCGTTTTGCCACTGTAGGTGCCGTCGCCACGGGTCATCTCGCCTTCTCCGGTCATCTGATTCATTCCGTCACACTTCATCGTCCAGCTCGATTTGTTGCCGGAGACCTTGACGTCGCCCATCTTGCAATCCTGATCCCTGTTTTTCGGGACTGCATAATTCGGATCTTTTGCATGATCCTTTTCCATGCATATATTGCGGGTCTGCGCGGGCATGGCAAAAGGCATACCGGGCATTTCCATCTTGGTGGTCACTTCCCATAACTCGTCGCTTCCGGCCGCCAGTGCAGAAGCGGAACTAATCAGGCTAAAAGCCAGCATGCAAAAAAACAGGTTTTTCATGTTGATCTCTCCCTATAGTTGCAACCTTACTTAATAAACCCGCGCCTTGAGCGGGAACGAATCGACAGTCAACGGTTTCAGCCGCACCGGTTTGTAGTCCAGCCTATGCCCTTCGCGGAAATACAGGCTGTGCTTGAGCCAGTTCACGTCATCGCGCTGCTGGAAGTCGTCGCGTGCATGCGCGCCGCGGCTTTCCTGGCGCGCTGCCGCAGCGACCATAGTCGCCTGCGCGACTTCGATCAGGTTGTCCAGTTCCAGAGCTTCGATGCGCGCTGTGTTGAATACCCGGCTCTTGTCCCGGATTTCGGTGCGTGCAACACGTTCGGCGATCTGTTTGATCTGCTCCACACCCTCGGCCAGCAAACCGGGGAAGCGGAACACACCGCAATGTTTCTGCATGGTCTTGCGCATCGCGTCGCCCACATCGGCCACGCGCTCGCCGCTCTTTTGATTTTCCAGGCGCGCCAGTCGCGCCAAAGAATAATCGGCGGCATTTGCCGGCAACAACTTGGGGTGAGGATGGCTTTGCAGATCTTCGATGATCTGCCTGCCCGCTTCACGTCCGAATACCATCAAATCAAGCAAGGAGTTGCAACCCAGGCGGTTCGCGCCATGCACCGATACGCAAGCGCATTCGCCCACCGCATACAGGCCCTGCACCACTTCGTCAGGGCCAGTCTTGTAAGGCGCGACAACTTGCCCGTGGTAATTGGTGGGAATGCCACCCATCATGTAATGCGCGGTGGGCACGACCGGGATTGGGTCTTTGGCCGGATCGACGTGGGCAAATTTCAGCGCTATTTCGCGGATACCGGGCAGCCGCGAGCGAATCACGTCATCGCCGAGATGGTCCAGTTTGAGCATGACGTGATCGCCGTGCTTGCCACAGCCGCGCCCTTCGTTGATCTCTATGGTCATCGCGCGCGATACCACGTCGCGGCTGGCCAGATCTTTCGCGTTCGGCGCGTATTTCTCCATGAAGCGTTCACCGTTCTTGTTGACCAGATAACCGCCCTCGCCGCGCACCCCTTCGGTGATCAGCACACCCGCGCCATACACGCCGGTGGGATGGAACTGGAAGAACTCCATGTCCTCCAGCGGAATCCCGGCGCGCGCCGCCATGCCCAGTCCGTCGCCGGTATTGATGTAGGCGTTGGTGCTGGACTGGAAGATACGCCCCGCACCGCCGGTAGCGAGCAGCGTGGCGCGCGCCTGAAAAATCATCACCTCGCCGGTTTCGATTTCCATCGCAGTCACGCCAAGCACATCACCGTCTTCATCGCGTATCAGATCGAGCGCCATCCACTCGATGAAGAAATGCGTGTTGGCTTTCACATTCTGCTGATACAGCGTATGCAGCAACGCATGTCCGGTGCGATCGGCAGCCGCGCAAGCGCGATCCACCGGTGTCTTGCCATACTCCTGCATGTGCCCGCCGAACGGGCGCTGGTATATTTTGCCGCTGTCCAAACGGTCGAACGGCATACCGAAATGTTCCAGCTCATACACCACTTCCGGTGCGGCGCGGCACATGAACTCGATGGCATCCTGATCGCCCAGGTAGTCCGAACCCTTCACCGTGTCGTACATATGCCAGTGCCAGTTGTCTTCTTTGACGTTGCCCAGCGAGGCGGCGATGCCGCCTTGCGCCGCGACGGTGTGCGAGCGCGTGGGAAACACCTTGGACAGCACCGCCACTTTCAAACCGGCTTGCGCCAGCTGCAACGCGGCGCGCATCCCCGCGCCCCCCGCGCCGACTACCACCACGTCGAAAGTTCTTTTCGCAACAGCCATCACATTCCCTTTTCCGTCATTCCGGCGCAGGCCGGAACCCAGTTGATTGACATATCCCGCGTAGCGGGATAACGCTTTGGTTTTGTCCGCTGATGAAACGACTGATGAGACTACTAGCCATCTGACTAACCAAGCAAAATACGCTGGGTAAGTCATTGGTTATAGCCATTCGACTAAGCTGGCAAAAAACGCCAGCAAAGTCGCTGGTTATACGCGGAGCCTTTGAACTGCTGGATTCCGGCCTGCGCCGGAATGACGAACCTTGAATCATTTCAGAATCCCCACAAAATCTGCACCGACCATATTGCATAAAGCAGCAACGCCAGAATCACCAGCACATGAATCACCAAACGCACAGCGGCAGATTTGACGTAATCCATCACGATGTCGCGTATGCCGACCCACGCGTGATAGAACAGGCTCAGCAGGAACAACAAAGTGAACGTGCGCACCGTCTGGCTGGAGAACAGCGCAGTCCAAACGTCATAATCCAGATCGGTTTGCAGCAGCAGATAGCCGGCCAATGACACGATATACACCGCCATGACCACCGCCGTGACGCGCTGAATCAACCAGTCGCGCAATCCGTAATGCGCACCGACGACGACGCGATTTACCATAGCTTTATTCCAATCAAAACGGTCAACATCAAACTCACCACCATCACTACTTTGCTGCTGTTGCGTGCCTGCGCGAGATTGCGCACGTAGTGCATATCAATCGCCAGAAAGCGCAGCCCGGCGCAGAAATGATGCAGGAATGCCCACAACAAACCCAGCAGCATCAATTTGAGCAGCGGATTAGCCAACACGGCCATTAGCTGGGTGTAGGTCTCGATTGAAGCCAGGCTGTATTGCAGCATCAGCAACAGTAACGGCAGTGCAAAAAACAACATCAGACCGCTGATGCGATGAAGAATGGAGACGATACCGGGAAGCGGTAATTTAATGAGATGCAGGGCGAGGTGTATCGGACGTTGTTTATTCATTACTGATTTCTGGCATGCCGTAAAACGAATAGCCGCCATGCTACACCTTTGCATGGCGGGAGAAAATCAAAAAGACCTCTGTACAAACATTGTGCCAAGTGATACTTCGCCGAAAAGCGTCTCAAAATCCGGGGACACGAAGCGAAGGCCGGTTTGCGGGAACAGGTGCGGGCGGGCATTCCATCCCCGAATGCTGCGAACACAGCGTCATGTCAGCACCTGCGCTCGCTACGTTGTGCAAAGGCCAATTTATAATAGAGGTGTTCTTTACAGAAACATTACCGATTGCTATGCTGATTACCCATCAAACATTTGTTTGATTTATAACCATCACGTAAGGAATGACCATGCACAAGTCACTATTCACCGCCCTCGTTGTCTCCGTTGCGCTGCCCCTATCCGCCTTCGCTGCTGACAGCTATACGGTAGACCCGAATCACACCTTTCCGCATTTCAGCATCAACCATCTGGGCTTTTCGACCATGCAAGGCCGCTTTGACAAAACCAGCGGTACTGCAACATTGGATCGTGCGGCAAAAACCGGTTCGGTTGAAATCGCCATTGAGTCCGCATCGGTCAGCACCGGTTTTGCCAAGCGCGACGAACATCTGCGCTCGCCGGATTTTTTTAACGCAGCGGAATTTCCAAACATTACCTACAAATCCACGGCGATGCATTTCAAGGGTGATACGCCTGCCAGCGTTGACGGCAACCTGACCATATTGGGTGTCACCAAACCCGTCACATTGACGATTGATGCGTTCAACTGCGGCGCTGACCCAATGGATCCGCTGAAGCAAAAGCAAAAATGCGGTGCCGGCGCCAGCGCCCAAATCAAACGCTCCGACTTCGGTGTTAAATTTGGGCTACCGTTAGTTGGCGATGACGTGAAGCTGGTATTTGAAATCGAAGCCTTCAAAAACTAATCTGGAGTTTTATTGCAAAAAAGGCAGTCCGTATGGATTGCCTTTTTATTTTTGGACTACGTAATAGAAGGGGCGCTCTTTCTCGCTAGCCGTTGGCGAAAGGTGTGTGGTTTTTAAGTAAAGTTACGAATAATCTCTTCCAGTGAAAGCTAGAGGGGATTTTTTATTCCGGTATAAATTCTTCTGATGGGACTATAAGCAATTCTACAACTAGGTCGCCAGCTTAGCGCTCACTAAACGGTTGATGCTCACGCCCTGCTCGGCGGCTTCGGTAGCAAGCGCACGATGCACCAGCGAAGGAACGCGAACCATGAAGCGCCCGCTGTATTGCCTTTCGGACAACGGATCAGGAACAGGCTCGCCTGTGGCCTGCATGTCGGCCACTACTTCACCAACAAGGCGGCGAATACCGGCAAGCGCCTTTTCTGGTGTAGGCGCAAGCCAGGACAAAGAAGGGAACTCGGCGCACAAGCCAACGTGCTCGCCGTCTTCTTGCGACCATGTAACGCGATAGGTGTAATGGTTGATATTCATAATTTTACTCCCAGTCGTTCGATTGCCAAAAGCACTTGCCTCACCTGATAAGCCTTTGCCTTGCCCTTGTCGTTCTGAATGTTGACGCGCGGATCGCCTTGCCATGGTGTCTTGAATATCGAATGAATGCCGCCATGATTTCGAGGCTTGCCAAAGTGAACCTCGCAGACTTTTTGCAGGTCGATAAAGCGGACATTGGCTGGCTCGCGCTTCATCTGATCAAGGATTTTCTCGGTTCCGCCCATTGGTGAATAGTATCAATAATGATATCGAAGGTCAATACGACCCGTGCGCGATACTCCACGTAATCCCAACACCTTTCGCCAACGGCTAGCCTTTCTCGACACTCTCGGTTTTCTGATAAGGAATCACCTCCTTCCGGTGACAAGAAGCAAAGGCATAGTTTAGAATTGGACTTTCGTTTGCAACAACAACTGTAATGATCGCATCCACCTGAACTACAAAGCTGTTCACTTAAGAAAAATTTCCGTTCGCCCTGAGCTTGTCGAAGGGTTCTGGGTACGTGGCTGGGGGTTCGATACATCACCACGAACGGCTAGAGTGAACAGCTTAAGCTATATCCAGTTTGCTGCGCCTAGCCCGACGGGGCGAAAAATCGGAAACCTTCACCGACTTGGCGCAGCTCCTTTTTTGAAGGCTGCATTTCCGAAGGGATGCATTATGGTTGAGCGATCTGGTAGCTACAAAAAACACAAATTACCGGCACGCTATCCGCGAGAGCGGGAAATCATGGTCTTCTCAGATATGTCAGAGCTTGACCATGTGCTGGAGCTGCTTTCCGACTTGGGTAATCGTCTAAGTGCTGTGCCTAACACCATCACCGGTGATGAGTGGGAAAAGGAGTGTACAACTCCTCTTGCCCATCTTGTAGAGATACTGCGCAAAGCCTATTTTGAATATGAGCGGTATTGGCAGCTCGACGGGTGGATGCTGGAGAACGATCCCACATTATCCAGCGACTTGTCAGACTTCGGAGATATGCGCTGGCGCGTGAAAGAGCTCGAGGACGGGCGACTGATTGATAAAACGCTCGATATTCTTACCGCGTCAGGCGTGGTTAAGCATACTTACGTTGCCCGAGCATACGATCCGGCGCAACTCGCCTGCGCTCAATCGTTGTATATGGCGCTTGCGCTTATGCAGTCCCCAGGTGGGAAAGACTGGATCGATCAATGCATCGGCTCTCTACGGCAAGAACTCACGCGCTACCATGCAGCAGCACTGGAGATGCTGTTGGTGCGCAATGCAGTCTTCACTGGTGGAAGACAGAAAGGCTCGTTTTCAAAAGCAACAATGCACATCTTTTTATTGGCAAAGACTAACCGTTGTCTGACGGCGAAAGAGCTATTTAAAAAAGCTGATTCAAAAATCATCGGGAATATGTTGTTGGACGTATTCAGCAATCATGTAAGGGACGCACGAAAGCAATTTCCGAAGGAAAAAAAGCGTACTAAGTAGCTTTTTTCATGGTTTAGCGATACCGTGATTTTTGTTGCGTGACCGGCGCGCTTTTCTAATGGTACCCTCAGCATCTGGACAATCCGAAGAAAGCAGGGCCATGACCGACACTGACTTAATTAAAGGGAAATTGCCCAATTCATGTACGCATAACTCATGAAGAAAGTCATCTTCCAAATGTCTGTTTCCCACGACGGCTACTTCGAGGGATCCAACCGCGAAATCAATTGGTCGGCTAATTTGTAGTATTGTTCGAACGTTGATAGGTCAGACATGGGGGATTCTCCGTTGATGAAGAGCTACTTTAACCGAATCTTGTTGATAACGGCCTTGCTGATGGCTGCTGTTACTCTCGGCGGTTGCTGCGTCCTTGCAGGTCATGGACTTAAATGTGTGGCCGCTACTCCCTGATCGAAAATCCTCGTAAATTAGCCGAACACTTCAACCTGTCCGGTGATCTGGACTTCTCGTCCTCTTGGAACATCGCGCCCTCTTCGCGGATATGTTCCCATCACTGCTGATTGCGAAGCAAGTAGAAACCTGCGAAAAATGCGCTGGGGCTTGATTCCGTCGTGGGCGATAGACGCAACGATAGGAAACAAGCTTGCCAATGCCCGTGGTGAGACTGTTGCTGAGAAGCCGTCATTCAGGTCAGCCTTCAAGAATCGGCGCTGCATCATCCCAGCATCGGGCTTCTACGAATGGAAAACAGCCCTACTTGATCAGGCTGCGAGATGGTCAGCCGATGGGGATGGGTGGCCTGCTGGAACACTGGCATGGCCCTGAAGGGGATGAAACGACCTTCACCATTCTCACAATCAATGCCAATTCACTGATGGCGAAAATACACGACCGTATGCCGGTTATTATTAAGCCAGAAGATTACGCTATTTGGATCGACACGAATTTCACTGATGTCATCAAGATTCAAGCGATGACCCGGCCATACCCCGAACGTTTTATGGAAGCCTATCCCGTTAGCCGCAAGGTCAACAGTCCAAAGCATGATTCGCCGGATTTGATAGAGGAAGTGCAAGTATCAAGGTCGCTATTCGGCAATTTTAAAAACGGGCTTGATTGCAAAGTTCCAATGACGGCTTCCGGGCAGTCAGTTAGTATGTGCGTATAGCCGCTTGGTGCCAGGAGCTGCCACTCAAATAACAAAGCGTTTATAAGNNAAATAAGACGGCTGAGCTTCCGATATAGTCCAAATGGACTATTGCAGTAATTCTGATTGTGGAACAAGCTGCGCCAACCTCAAAGAATTTTAGTTTAAAAATAAAGGGTTTACCATGATAAAATTCACTCCATCATTCGCAGCCTGCGCTGCACTCATTCTGCTAGGTGTTGGCGTGTCCCCTTTAGCGCATGCGGCGCCCGTCGCCTTGCAGGATGCCACCGCAACCTTCTCTCAAACGACTTTCGGCGGTTTCCCTGTCAGCGCAGCGATCGACGGGATTTTAGGTGGATCTAATGGATGGGCGATCGATCCGATGGAAGGCACCAATCAGACTGCCGTGTTTCAGACTGTGTCCAACGTCGGCTTTGCCGGCGGGACCATGCTGACTTTCACGATGGACCAACTCTTTGGCTCTTCGACCATTGGTCACTTCAATCTGGCCGTGACCACCGATACTCGATCGACGTATGCCGACGGACTTGCCGCGGGCGGTAACGTCACGGCCAACTGGACCATCCTTTCCCCACTGAGCGCCACGTCAAGCAACGGGGCGACGATGACGACGCTCGGTGACAAATCGATTCTTGTCAGCGGCGCCCTTCCGAGCACCGATATCTACACGGTGGCAGCCGACACTACTCTAACGGGCATTACCGGCATCCGCTTGGTAGCCCTGACAGCCCCGAGTTTGCCGAGCAACGGCCCAGGGGCTCTGTCAACCAACGGTAACTTTGTGCTTACCGAATTCCAAGTGGACGCCGTCCCCGCCGTCCCAGAACCCGAAACCTACGCCATGCTGTTGGCGGGTTTAGGACTGATTGGTTTTACGGCACTACGAAGGAAACAAAACCTCGCCGTGTAATTCAGTTCACATTCAATCCAGAACGGGGGCTTCGGCTCCCGTTTTTCTTTTCTGGGCGGGGGTATGTGCGAACGTCTCCTATGTGTCGGGAGCCGCAGGTCAGAGTTGTAAAATGCCTGCCATAAAGCGGATATTCGCCAATTTGTATTTTGACTGCCAGAAACCGGCACTTCGCCAGCAACTGGTTTGTGCCATTAGCTGCCAGTCGAGACGAGACCGTCGTCAAATCAGCCTGTTTAGACTATTCGGCTATGCTATGGTGGCTAACAAAAGAAAAAAGCCACAAAGGAAATATTCCTCTGTGGCTTCGTGTGGCGTACTTATTATGCGGCCATAAGCATGTTCGAAGAATTGTTCTTGCGGCGATACGCAATGAAACCTATCAGACTTAAACCAGCCAACAGCATGGCGTAGGTTTCGGGCTCGGGCACGGCCGGCGCAAAGGCCAAGCCGCCATCCTCGCCGAAGTGTATTGGCCCCCCTCCGTATGGCAGCCCTGCCGGGCCAAGCAATGTCGCCGCGCCAGTGGCGGGATTGATCGAGTAGAGCGCGCCTGAAGCGGCATCGAGCGAGCCCATGCTCAATAGCGATCCGTCACCGCTGAACGCCAGCCCGCTGTACGAGAGCGAGCGTCCAAGGAATACGCCGCTGGGACCGATATCGGTTGCGCCACCGGTGGCGAGATTCACCGTATAGAGATGCGACGTGCCCGGATCAGGCTGGCCAAGCGCAAACCCGTTCGCAAACAGCGTCCCGTCACTCCTGAAGCCAAGGCCGTTCAAATTGACCCCGAAGCCAGGGTCACAACAGTTACCGGCGGCGTAGCCCACCAGCGTGGCCGCGCCGGTGTGTTTATCGATGGTGAGAAGCCCAGTGCTTTGATGCGCAATATTGGGATTGGGGTCGCCTACGCCGCCGGTCGCGTACATAACCCCGGTCACAGGATCGATTGCCAGGCCGCCGGAGGAAATATTGATATTGCTGCTGAGCCCGGCAAAGGCCGTAACTGTGCCGGTGTGTCGATCGATGGCGAAAAGCCTGCTGGTGCCGGTGCTCGAATCCTCGACGCCCGTGGCATACAGGGTATCGGTGGTGTTGTCATACGCCAGCCCACCGGCATAAATGTGGATGCTTGGAAAATTCCATACCAGGCTCGAAGCACCGTTGGAGGGATCAACGGTATACAGCGCACTGAGGCTGCCTATGCCGCCGCCTGTGGCATAGAGCGCCGCCATGGCTTGCGAAGAAAGTAAGACGCTCATCACGATGGCAACCACAGTGCGGAATAGAAATTTTATGCTGTGTTTCGTGTTTTTATTATTTATGGTATCCATGACATCTCTCCTCTAGAGCATAAAGTAAACCTACAGCGAACCCTTCAGTCAACAATAATGTATCGACTTCCTTTAAAAGGGTAACCTTTCACATACAGCAAAATGGTACTGCCACTTTAAAACTTCCCCTCACTATGTGAGCTAAAAATAGCCCAATCGGAGGCGTATGACAATAGTCCATTCGGACTATACGGAGGTGATTCAGGCCTTGGCGTTACTGAAGCAGAGCGGATCGCCCTTGGATGATTGACGAGTGTCTCCTTTCGAGAAAATTGAACTTCCGGAATGTGTCGTTTGCTGAACTTGGTGAATGGCGGCTTTCGGGAAGCGTAAAATCAAAGCCAAATGTCGCAAAGGTGGTCGATAGCTGACTACCGCGACAGGCAGCAGGATGCAAAAAATCATTAGAGCACTACTGATAGCCCTTAGCATTTTCTTCCGGTGATGCTCAGCAAGTACATCACGACTGACTTAATTTTTTCCTATCAAAAATTTTACCAGCCCGACTCGCGCTCCGGTGTCGCCGTGATTTTATGGACGCTCAAATCCGTGCCGTTAAATTCTTCCTCGGCATTCAAGCGTATGCCGACCAGCTTCTTCAACACGCCATAGACCAGATAGCCGCCGGCAAAAGCGATCACCACACCGAGCAACGTGCCGCTCAGTTGCGACATGAAGCTCACGCCGCCTCTGCCGCCAAACGCCTTGAGGCCAAATATCCCTGCGGCTATCCCGCCCCATGCGCCGCACAAACCATGCAGCGGCCACACGCCGAGCACGTCGTCGATCTTCCAGCGGTTTTGCGTCAGGGTGAACATCACCACGAACAACGCCCCCGCCACGCCACCAACGAACAACGCGCCGATCGGGTGCATCAGATCGGAACCCGCGCATATCGCCACCAGCCCCGCCAATGGCCCGTTATGCACGAAGCCCGGATCGTTCTTGCCCATCCACAGCGCAGCCAGCGTGCCGCCCACCATGGCCATCAGCGAATTCACCGCGACCAGTCCGCTGATGTTATTAATCGTTTGCGCCGACATCACGTTGAAGCCGAACCAACCCACCGTGAGTATCCATGCACCCAGGGCGAGGAACGGGATACTGGAGGGAGGATGCGCCGAGATGCGCCCTTCCTTGTTATAACGACCGCGCCGCGCGCCGAGCAAGAGCACCGCCGCCAGCCCGACCCAGCCGCCCACCGCATGCACCACCACCGAACCGGCAAAATCATGGAACTCCGCGCCGAATGTCGCATTCAGCCAATCTTGAACACCGTAATGATGATTCCACGCGATACCTTCAAAGAACGGATAGACAAATCCGACCAGCATAAAAGTCGCTGCCATTTGCGGATTGAATCTGGCGCGCTCGGCGATGCCGCCGGAAACGATGGCCGGAATCGCGGCAGCAAAAGTCAGCAGGAAGAAAAATTTCACCAACTCATAACCGCTCTTTTGCGCAAGCTGTTCCGCGCCGGTGAAAAAATTCACGCCGTAAGCAATCACATAACCGATGAAAAAATACGCCAGAGTGGAAACCGCAAAGTCGGTCAAAATTTTGACCAGCGCATTCACCTGGTTTTTCTTGCGAACCGTGCCCAGTTCCAAAAAAGCAAAGCCTGCGTGCATCGCCAAAACCATGACCGCGCCCAGCAAAATAAACAAAGTATCATTATTGATTTTTAAATTTTCCATACTTCTCTCCAATGGTGTGTACCAACATTTTTCATCAGTTCGGTGCGCAGAATCATGCCTGCCAGTTTTTCAGATATTTTTCCAGCCAAAATAATCCGACGATCGTTTTGCTTTCGTTGATCTTGCCCTGCCGTATCCACTCAATCGCCTCCGGCAAGGACAACTCGAATACCTCCAGAAACTCGCCGTCATCCAGTTTGTGCCCCTGATGAATCAGGCCGCGTGCCAGGAAATATTCCATACGCTCGTCGGCATAGCCGATGCACGGCCAAGCGGTAGTGAGATGGATCCACTCACTCGCCACATAGCCGGTTTCTTCCAGCAACTCACGCTGTGCGGTGAGCAGAATATCCTCTCCGTGATCGATCTTCCCGGCGGGCAATTCAATGAACTCGCGTTGTGGCGCATAGCGGAATTGCCGCTCCATCACCAGATTGCCGTTGTCCAATATCGCCAGCACCGCCACCGCACCCGGATGGGTGATGTATTCACGGCTGCTCACCGCACCATCGGGAAGGAGCACATTATCCTTGCGCACTTGAATAAAATCGCCGTCATACATCAACTCAGAATCCAAGCGCGTTTCTTTCAAATCCATTGCTGCTCCTCTCGTTGGAGATGCCCGGTACATCAATGTGGAAGACGGCGTTAATGACAAATGGCAGACCTGTTACCCGATTAAATCACTGCGATGGAATTGACCTGTTTTGTAATAACCCTTCGCCCAATTCATTCCGCTTTAGACAGCTATTTTTTCCTGCAGCATCAAGGAAAAGAGTATGCGAGCTTTGATATGTGGATAGCAACATACTCACTGCCTCTAAAACCCACTCCCTCACACTTCATGAGCAAGAAGCTTCAATGTTTCAATCCCTTTTAAAGAGAAACAACATCGAGCATGCCAAATTTCGCATTTCCGCATATTTTAGATTCAAACATCAGCTTATCTTCATCATCTGCATCGCGGTGGCAACCAGTCCAGCAATTATGCCGCTGCGGTGCTCCGCCGTTGTAAGCGTATCAGACAGCGGTTTATCCACTGCGCGGTCAATTTTTCCTGCACCGAGTTTTGCTGCAGGCGCGCTTTCAATCCGGGGAAATCGACACGATCCAACGGTTGATCCTGATTGAAACAGGAAAAGACGTAGGTGGTCTTGCCGGTCTCGGGATCAATTTGCGCTTGCAGGCATTGGGCACAGATTTCTTTCATCATGCATTGCATCGGTGAATTGATCGAGCCGATCGCAAAGTGATGCGGCTTCAAATACGGTTGCAACACCTCATGGCGCGCCGCCGCCACCGCTGCCATCATGCTGTCGGAGCCGATGGCGATGATGCGATCGGTGTCGGCGAATGCAATCGGTTGAACTCCGAATGCGCCGCTCGCATAAGCCGCCATGGCTTGTACGATATTGCCGACGAAACTGTGATCCTGAGGACGTGACGGCGTAAAGCCGGGATGCTCGTCGCAGCACCAGATCACCACATCGGCCGCGTTCTCGATCTCGGCCACTTTGTACCGGTCGATCATTTTTTTGTAACCGGCAAAATAGAGCACTTTCGATCCGGCCGCGCGTAATGCCTGACCGATGGAGAACAGTACGGCATTCCCGAGTCCGCCGCCCACCAGCATCACGGTTTCATCGGCGGGAATCTCAGTCGGCGTGCCGGTCGGCCCCATCAACACCACCGGCTCGCCGGGCTTGAGCATTGCGCACAAATCGGCTGAACCGCCCATTTCCAGCACGATGGTGGAAATGAGCCCGCGTTGCGGATCGACCCAGGCGCCGGTCAATGCGAGGCCTTCCATGGCCAGACGGGTACCATCGACTTCAAGCGCATGAGTCTCGTAATTTTGCAGCCGGTAAAATTGCCCCGGACGAAAACGCTGTGCGGCCAGCGGCGCTTTGATGATGACTTCGACGATATTCGGCGTCAGGCGAATGACTTCATGCACGGTGGCGCGCAACGCTTGATTGATTTCTGCCAGAAATTCGGCGTCCGATAAACGCGATGCCGGGCGAACACGCTCCAGCACCGCGCTGACCGATGGATAACCCTGCTTTGCTCCGCCCATGGCTTTGACCACATTGCCAAAGAAAGACGGATGCAAGTCACCAAAGAAACTGATGAAGCGGCCATCGGCCTGTTTTGACAACAGCACTTGCACAATCTTCGGCTTGGAGATCGCAGGCTCGGGCCGTACCGGAGCGCCGTCCTCGTCGCAAGCCTGAAAATAGCGGCCGTCGAGTTCGAAATTGGCCGGGTCTTCGCGTGCCAGCACGGTGTTCGGTTGGGTGCCGGCGGCAATCAGAATGGTGCGCGCCGCAATCTCGGTCTCTGCGCCTGCGCTCCAAACGCCTTCAACACTGCGATGTTGAATCGACATGACTATCGCACGCGCGGCATCGAATTCATCGACCTCGATACGTGTCGGGTTGAGTGCCTCGGCAAAGCTAATCCCTTCTTCGAGGGCTTTTTCAACTTCTTCATGGTTCAATGTATACGAGGGGCTGTCGATCAAACGTTTGCGGTAGGCTATCGTGACGCCACCCCAGCTTTGCAGCAATTCGATGATGCGCGGTTCGCGGCCGGCTGCTGCTGCGCTGTTGCGCTCGGCCTCGATGGCTCGGGCATGGTCTAAAAACTCTTCAGCAATATGCCGCTCCTCAGGTCTCCATGGCTGATGCACCGCGGCCTCGCCTTTTTCGGCAACCAGTATCCGATAACGATGCAGGAATTTCTCGACCTGCACCGGGTAATAAGCCAGCGATTCGGTGGCCGTGTCTATCGCGGTGAGGCCGCCGCCGATCACGACCACCGGCAAACGTATTTGCAGATTGGCAATGGAGCCGGCTTTTGCCGCGCCGGTCAATTGCAGTGCCATCAAAAAATCCGAGGCGGCGCGCACGCCGCGCGCCAAGCCGTTGGGGATATCAAGCACAGTCGGGCGGCCGGCGCCGTTGGCCAGCGCAATGTGATCGAAACCAGCGGCGAATGCGGTGTCCACGGTCAACGTTCCGCCGAAGCGCACGCCGCCGAACAGCGCGAACTGGCTGCGCCGCTCCAATAATAAACGAATCAGCTTTAGAAAATTCTTATTCCAGCGCACCGTGATGCCATATTCAGCAACGCCACCGAACCCTGCCAGAACACGGTCATCGAGCGACTCATACAGCTCGGCGATGTCATGGATCGGGAAAAATGCGACACGGTCGCCATTGGCGGCCACGCCGCTAATTTGTGGCGGCAAGGGTTCTATTTTCAAACCATCGATACCGACCACGGTATGCCCATCATTGATCAGATGATGAGCAAGCGTGAAACCTGCCGGACCCATCCCGGTAATCAATACACGACGGCCGCTGGGTGCTTTTGGATAAGGCCGCTGCAAATCCAGTGGATTCCAGCGTGTCAGCAGGCTGTAGATCTCGAAGCCCCACGGCAGCTCGAGCACATCCTTGAGCGTGCGCGTCTCCGCCTGCGGAATATCGACCGGCTGTTGCTTTTGATAGATGCACGACTTCATGCAATCGTTGCAGATACGATGTCCGGTTGCCGCCACCATCGGATTGTCGACCACGATGATGGCCAGGGCCGCCAACGCATGGCCTTGGGTTTTGACTTTATGGAATTCGGAAATCTTCTCCTCGAGCGGACAACCCGCCAGTTTCACGCCAAATATATTTTTCTTGAATGCGGCAACGCCGCCATCAGCGGGCGGTTTTCCCTTGAGACCTTTGGAGCAGGAATCCTTGGCTTGTTCGTGGCACCAGATGCAGTAATTGGCCTGATCCAGTGCACCGTTAAGATCGGTTCCGGCATCGGTCAGCGCAAATCCCTGACGGCGGCGCAGAGCGTGCCCGCCGAGACGATAGGCGGTGATGCCATCGATATTGACGACTGCCAAGGGGATCAAATGTTCAAAATCAAGCTTGGCCGGAACCTTGAACAAGATGCCGCTGTGGTGGCGTGCGCGTCCGGTTGCGGTTTGCACTGCCCATGCTGCATAGCGGGTGGCGAGTTGCAATTCGTCGGCGTGGGCTGCTTCATCCATCAGCCAATGAGCAACCTCCCGAGCGAAAGCAAGTTCGGTGAACGGTGTTCCGATGTATGCCGTCAACTGCGCTTCAAGTGCCGGACCGTCGATCGTTGCGGCTTCTTCCGGTTTTACTTTTGTCATTGCCCGGCGCTGCACGAACAGGCGTTTGCAACTGTATAGCGGCGCCAGTTCATGATGACGCGCGGCCAATGCCTGCACTTGCGTTTCGATGCCGAACAAGCGCGCCAAAAAGTCTTCGAGATGAGGCGCCAGCGCGATCAATAGTTCAGATTGTTCCTTGCCGGAAGGCGTGTTGATGGACAGTCGCGCGGCTTCAAGAAACGCGCGCAACGCTGCATCGCCTTCGCCAAGAAAATCGAGGAACACGGCATCGAGGCGTATGAGTCCGTCCCGGTCATACAGATCGTTGAACGAAAATCCAAAGCCCATAGCCAAGCTTTGATGATGGGCAGCGTTATATTGAGCGGTTTGCATTATTCCTACATTTCTCGAATTTCCGGCATGTTGTCGCGTATCATCCTTCGCCTGCCTTTTATCAAGGCCTGTTGCGGAGCTGTCTTGCGAGCGAAATAAATTGCTCCGCGCGTCCTGCGCCTATCCCCGCGGCAAGACCGCGGGTATTACGGCGCAGAAAACCAAATTGGCTCTGATCTTTTCCCGGAGTACATCGTCCGAGCTAACGAAGTTCACTTCAACATGCGCATTGAAGCGCCTCTCAAAATCCTTAACCAGACCACTATCGGCATATCCCGGCCACGCCAGCACACGCAGCGTTCCAATTGCGTAAGCCCGGAGACTCAGCGCAAGAAAAACTATCAGCACGGCAGATAGATGGCAGGAAAGACGACCGAGAGGCATTGACATGATCGGGAATTAACTAAGCACCATTATACAGAGCGTGGTCAATGATTGAACTTCCAAAACTGCAATGTACTTAATAGATCAAAAAACCGGGACTCTGACTCGGCAGCTTCGGCAAATCAATTTTTGCAAACGTTTTATTATCGTGATAGCTTCAGCTTTAATTGACAGGCAGTGCAAAAAAAATCTACATTCTCCCCACTCTGAATTTTTCATCTCACCCTCAACAGCAATCGTTATTCGGGAGGTCGTATGTCCAACATCGAATCTGTACTGAATGAAATGCGCGTTTTCATTCCTTCCGCTGAATTCGTCAAACATGCCAACGTATCCGGCATGGCGGGCTATCAAGCCCTGTGCAAGGCTGCGGAACAGGATTACCCAGGCTTCTGGGCCAGGCTGGCACGTGAAACTTTGCAGTGGAAGAAACCTTTTACCAAAGTGCTGGATGAGAGCAATGCGCCGTTCTTCAAGTGGTTCGAAGACGGTGAGTTGAATGTTTCTTACAACTGCCTGGACACACACCTCCCCATGCAGGCAGAAAAGGTTGCGATCATTTTCGAGGCGGACGATGGCAAAGTTACGAAAATCAATTATCGTGATCTTCACGCCCGCGTGTGTCAATTCGCCAACGGCCTGAAGTCGCGCGGCATCAGGAAAGGCGACCGCGTCATCATCTACATGCCGATGAGCATCGAGGCGGTGGTCGCGATGCAAGCCTGTGCGCGCATCGGCGCGATTCATTCGGTGGTGTTCGGCGGCTTCTCCGCCAGGAGCCTGCATGAGCGCATCACCGATGCACAAGCCTGTGCGGTGATTACCGCCGATGCGCAAATGCGCGGTGGCAAAGTGATGCCGCTGAAACCCGTGGTGGACGAGGCGTTGACGATGGGTGGTTGCGAAATGGTTCACAGCGTCATCGTGTATCAGCGCGCAAAAATCGATACCGCATGGAACGCGCAACACGACATCTGGTGGCATGACCTGGTGTCAGGGCAAAGCACGGCTTGCGAACCGGAATGGGTCGGCGCGGAACATCCGTTGTTCATCCTCTATACCTCCGGCTCCACCGGCAGACCGAAGGGCGTGCAGCACTCCAGCGGCGGCTATCTGCTCGGCGCGATGTTGTCGATGCAGTGGGTGTTCGATTACAAGGCCGGCGATATTTTCTGGTGCACTGCTGACGTGGGCTGGGTCACCGGCCATACCTACGTTGCTTACGGACCGCTGGCAATGGGTGCGACGCAGATAGTGTTTGAAGGCATACCGACCTACCCCGATGCCGGGCGTTTCTGGAAGATGATCCATGATCACAAGGTGACGACCTTCTACACCGCACCCACCGCAATACGCTCGCTGATCAAACTCGGCGGCGAGTTGCCCAGGCAATATGACCTGTCCAGTCTGCGCCTGCTCGGCACGGTTGGCGAACCGATCAATCCGGAAGCGTGGATGTGGTACTACAACACCGTCGGCCAGGCGCGCTGCCCGATCGTGGATACCTGGTGGCAGACTGAAACCGGTTGCCACATGATCGCCCCGCTACCCGGCGCAATGCCGATCAAGCCGGGTTCCTGCACCCTGCCGCTGCCCGGTATCATGGCGGACATCGTCAACGAAGTAGGCGAAGAAGTGCGCGACCAGCACGGCGGCTTCCTCGTCATCAAACGTCCTTTCCCCTCGCAAATCCGCACCATCTGGGGCGACCCGGAACGCTACAAGAATGGCTATTTCCCCGAAGAAATGCGCGGCTATTATTTGGCGGGGGATTCCGCGCATCGCGATGAAGACGGCTATTTCTGGATCATGGGACGCATAGACGATGTGCTGAAAGTATCCGGCCACCGTCTCGGCACCATGGAAATCGAGTCCGCCCTCGTCGCCAATCCCCTGGTGGCGGAAGCCGCCGTGGTCGGCAAACCGCATGACATCAAGGGCGAAGCGATTGTCGCCTTCGTCGTGCTGAAAGGCTCGCGCCCCGCTGACCCCGCAACTGCCGCCCAGCTCGCCGAAACCCTGCGCACTTGGGTAAGCAAGACGATCGGCCCGATTGCCAAGCCGGATGAAATCCGTTTCGGTGACAATCTGCCCAAGACCCGTTCCGGAAAAATAATGCGCCGCCTGCTACGAGCAATCGCCAATGGTGAGGAGATTAGCCAGGATGTTTCGACACTGGAGAATCCAGCAATATTAGAACAACTCAAAAACGCCGTAAGATAAAGATACAGCGAACTTTAATCCCTCCCCTTGCACCCGCAAGAGGGGTACACCAAAGGTAGGCAATCCGCCTCCAACCTTCGGTTGGACGGAATTGACATCGCCGGTGGGTTCCCCTTTGCCTGCGCAATGACTGACCGAAGGGCGAGCGTCTGATGAAACTACTAGCCAATCGACTAGACTGGCAAACAACGCCAATCAAATCGCTGGTTATGGCGGCGTTCCCTTTACGGGGGTATGCAGCGCCCTTCCGCAGCACCCGCAAGGAGTACGCCGGTGGGGGGGGATGCCCCGCCGCTGCGCGGCGACCCTTCCGCAGTCAGGGAGATGAGCGCGTCTCCTTTCCCGACCTTCTGTCCCCTATCCTCTGCCTTTTGTCTTCTTCCTACTGTTTTCGATTGACCTGAGCGCGGCTGTTAGACTATTATCGCGTCGGCCTTACTTCAGGAAGGGTACACGTGTTATTGATTCGATTGATTTTTTCTGCACTGCTCGCCATTTGCGCAGCCACCCTGCCGGCATATGCTCACGCAGCCGAAAACCTTTTGGCCGGGCACCCGGAAGAAACGCTCGCGCTTAACAGTCCTTTGACAGCGGAACCTGTGCACAACCCTTTGACAGAGGAACCCGCACCGGAGTGGCTACCATCAGCCCGCGATATCAGAATCGAGATCATCCCGGAATCTGATCTGAAGGCGCATGACCTATGGCCGCGCATACGCAGCGGTTTCGCGATGCGCGAACTCGATACCCGATTGGTCGCCAAGCATGAAAAATGGTATGTCGACCATCCCGATTACTTCGCACGCATGACTGATCGCGCGCGCCGCTACCTGTACTTCATCACAGAAGAAGTGGAACGTCGCGGCATGCCGAGCGAAATCGCCCTGCTGCCGATGATTGAAAGTGCCTTTAATCCAGGCGCATATTCAAGAAGTCGTGCTTCCGGCATCTGGCAATTTATGCCATCCACCGGCAAAAAATTCGGTATGCAGCAGAACTGGTGGTATGACGGTCGCCGAGACGTGATCAGCGCAACCAACGGCGCGCTCGATTACCTGCAAAAACTGCACGACATGTTCGGCGACTGGGATTTAGCCCTTGCCGCATATAATTGTGGCGAAGGCGCAGTGCAACGCGCGCAGGCACACAATCGCAAACGCGGCTTACCGGTTAATTATGCGAGCCTGAAATTACTGAGAGAAACGCGCAATTACGTGCCAAAATTGTTGGCCATCAAAAATATCATTGCCGACCCCGCCAAGTTTTCGCTGGCACTGCAGGATATCCCCAACGAACCC
>PLWV01000012.1 GCA_003153155.1 Gallionella sp. | reverse complement strand
TTGCATCGATCGGTTGAGCTGGCAGGCCTTAGCGGACGCTGGCGATTTTATGAAAAGGCTGTCGGTACTGCCTGTTTGAATGTCTGCTTCCGAGAATTTCGAGGGGCCACTTTCGACACATACCGGAAGTTCAACGTTCGACATGAACTGTAGACTCGGCTTGCCAGAGGTTGTCGGCTCGATGGAGGGGTTAGATGACGACTTGCCCGAAAGCATGGCAATCACTCAAGTTTCTGAGATGCATATCCTGAAAAGAATTCGAACGTCGCTTCGTCGTCGCAATGCGCCACGTTGAACCTGAGCCAGGGGGAAGGCTCTTGGTGCGGACGGAACATGTTCCCGGGGGCGAGCATGATTCCCTTTTTTGCGGCGAGGCTTGCCATTTCAGCTGAATTGTATTGGTCACCCAGTTTCGCCCAGACGAACATTCCACCTTCTGGTTCGCAATAAAGCGTAAAGCCGAGATTTTCGAGTCTTGCAATGACGTGCTGCCTCGTATTCAGCAGCTTTGCCCGGAGCTTGTCGAGATGTTTCCGGTAGTGCCCATCAGTCAGGAGTTGATACATCAGCCGCTCGCTGATTTCAGAAGTGCTCAGGCCGGTCAGCAATTTGACGTCGCAAAGATTCGCCGCGATTGCCGGGCTGCAGGCGAAATACCCAACGCGAAGGCTAGCCGAGACCGTTTTCGAAAAGCTGCTGACATAGATCACCCGGTTGAGCTGGTCGAGGGTCGCAAGACGTGTAACCGTCCCAGGGTGTAAGTCACCGTATATGTCGTCCTCGACGAGAATCATGTCGTATTTTTCGGCGAGCTGGAGCATGCGGTAGGCGACCGCCTGGCTGATGCTGGTGCCGGTCGGATTGTGCAGGATCGTATTGGTGAAAAAGAGCTTGGGGCGATGTTCCCTGATCAATGCCTCCATCGCATGAGTGTCGGGGCCGTCGTGGTTCCAAGGTACCCCCACGATCTTGGCGCCAAATGATTTCAGACCGCCGAAAAGAATGAAGTATCCGGGATCGTCGACCAGAACGACATCCCCTGCCCGGACGAAATACCGGGCAACCAAATCCATCGCATGCGTCACCCCCGATGTCAGGACGATCTGCGAAATATCCGCAGCAACCCCGATTCCGGACAACTTGTTACGGAGCAAGTCCCGTAGCGGAAGGTAGCCGCCGGGTGTGCCGTAGGCGGTCAGGAATTCCCCGTCCTTCAGCGACAGCGCCCTCAAGCTCTTCTTGATGCCTGTTTCCTCCATCCATGAAGCGGGAAGCCACCATGCACCGGGCATCGTCTTGCTGGAGCGATGCTCCAGCGAATTCCTCAGCAGCCAGACGACATCCACCGCACTGTCCGGTTTGTAGGTGCCATCTGGAGAATCATGGTGTTTCGGGCGGGGTGATATATAAAAGCCGGAACCTTGCCTGGAATGCATGTATCCCATGGCCACCAGCCTGTCGTAGGCCTGGACAACAGTGAAGCGGCTTATGCCGTGGTCTTGTGCAAAACTCCTGATCGAAGGCATGCGCGCCCCGGTCCGGATAGCCCTGCCGTGTATCATTTTTTTCACCGCATTGACGATCTGGTCGCCAAGCGGCAAGGCGTCGTTCGAATCGAGGCTTATCATTGGCATGGCTTATCAACCAGTACAGTACAGTCAAATAATAATCAAATTGTACCTGTATTGTCAGGTTACTGTTCTGTAATGTGTCGACCACAAAATGCCTATGTTACTCAATGACGGCAAAATTATTAGGAGTGCAACGATGAATCAACGTTTCGTTAAGGGCGTTACCGCCGTAGTAGTTGGCATGGCGCTTAATTACTTGGGCGATAAATTGCTTGGGGTCAGGATCGAGACTTTTTCCGGCATAACCACATTTACGTTCGCCTGGATGCTGGACGTGTTTCTTGTGCCTTTTGTGGTTGGATTGGTGGTGGCTTGGATATTTGGCAAGCATGCTAAATGGTTGGCTTGTTTACCGCCACTTTTTTTGCGCTGCATCTTTTACGTCTACGTTTCGCTATACGACAATCCGCATCCATATGTGGACTTCTTCTTCGAGATTCCGCTTGGGTATTGGGGGCTCTGCGTCATTCTGGCTGTTGAATCAGCCAACATCGGGGCGATTCTTGGAGAGGTCATGATGGGTACATATGGCCGCAAGGACGGACAGCTCGGGGAAAGGGATGCTGCAGTAGTGGCTTCACGAAGGGGTGAGCTTTCATTCGGAAAAATAGTTAATCATAAAGGAGTTAATCATGAGTAATCTGGCACTGTCGTTCGGGATTGGAATTGTTCTCGGCATCATCCTGTTTTTTATACTTGAGCGTGTTGGGGTGTTACACAAATTGGTGGGGTTGAAATGAGCGTGTCCAAGTCCTTATATTCGCAACCTTTAATGAAGGGAGTATTTATGTTCAAGTTGCCATTGGTAATCATTTATATGGTTATCGCCTTCAACATCACAGCATTTACTGTGATTATGCAAATAGATTGGTTGATTTTCAATTCGGTCTTTGCAAAAGTCATCGCATGGACATTTACAGTAGGGGCTTGGATATTGGCGTATATAAATCGTGACAAGTTTGTGAAAATCTTCTGACAAATAAGTTTGAGTCTATTAAGCAAAGAGATTAGAGGGAGCACTCGACCATCTGCTGGCACAAAGTGACCGTATAGCGAAGGCACCGCGTAGCGGACATCCAGATGTAGGTGGAATTTACCATGCAACGGCCCGCTTAAGTTTAGAACCAGACCGTCCATTTCTCGGCCATAGGAGACGCTGGTGATTTTCTGAAACGGTCCTCGTTGAGTCTGCTGGAAGGTCCGCTATTCAGTTTGTTGTACTCACACTTTTAACCCTTTTCGGACACTCGACCTCCCAATAACGGACACAGAGATGAGAATTCAGTCCTGTTATATGCTGATAAAACTAATAACCAGATTGAGAAGGGTGTAAAAAGTATTCAGTGCAATTTGATTTTTCTTGCATAGCAGTTTCCTTACATCCGCCAATCCAGCATCTCCGTTGGTCGCTATTAATTTTGAATGTTGGTGAATGTATCCACAAGTACTTAACTACCACCTGCTAAAGCAGGTGGGTTAGGCACGCAAAATAAAGTCGTTTCGCGGAATAGTATGGCACAAGATTTTCACAGCAAGTCCGCTTTTAATAAGCTATTTCGCGCAGCGGGGGCGTTCTAGTTTTAGTTTGAGAGTCAATATGTATTCCTGCATATCATTTGCTAAGGTGAAGCGTTTGCTCAAATCATTTCGCTCGCTTAGCTTGTCTTTGTATTGATTAACCAGCGGATCGCAACGTTTTTGGTTTGCTTCGTTGAGATTGTTTTTGCAGGTAGTTGCCTGTTCCTTCAAATCTTCTGCTGAGCTAATTGCGTCAAGAAACTTCTGCGCCAAGCTCGGCAAGTCATATTTTGAAAGCAAATCCGTATATTGCTCTTTGGTTCTTTGATAATCTGTTTCATCGATGCAAACGGCCTCTTCGGCCCATGAGCCAAGAGAGTAAACAGCGATTACTACTGCCAGCGACAATCCTAGGATTCGTTTCATCATGGTGTCTGATTAGACTCGAACAAAAAGATATTGCAGCTCGAATAGTGCAGTATAAAACGCATGGGTTACTCCTACTATTTAACCTGTACTCGAACGGCAATGACTTCTACTGAGGCAACTGGCCTTCCGTCACTGATTGCCGGAATGAATTTCCAAGCTTTCAATGATTCCAAAAGCAATCTGTTGAGACGAGGATTTTGCGTCGGCTTGACAAGCTCTACTGTAACACTGCCATCCACTGCAATGTGAAAGCGTGCGGTAGCCACTTCGTTCATCGCTTCTTGCCGCAAGTCATCCGGGATGACCGGAAGTGGCTGGACTGATCGCTGAGCACTTCGATTTCTGTCAGGCACAGGAGTACTGTTAGTAGCGGGAGAAATTGCAACTGGTGGCGTTATTGGTGCCGGATTCACGCTCGGCTGCTCTTGCTGAATGGGAGGTGTCTGTTGGGCTTGTTTAAGTGCAGGTACCTTCTGAGGTGATGGTGGGAGCGCGGAAGCAGGAAGTTCTACCAATTCGGCATCGACCGGTAAAGGCTCTGGTGTATGGCTGACCGTGTGTTCCATATAGTAGACAAACAAGATCGATGCGAATGCACAGATCAGCAACGCCAATGGCAGTGTCCACTGTATCCGACGCCAGGGAGAATCAATATCCTCCTGTGAAAACCATGTCAGTGTGTTAGTCGACATGTTTAACGGCGATCAAAAAGTGTTGAGCTCCTGCTTGACGCGCCTTGAGCATGGCCTGCACCGTGATGCCATTGGGGGCATTACTGTCGGCAGCGACAATGATGCTGGCATCGGGACTAGGCAGCATTGTTTTCAGGGTGGAGGCCAAGCTATCCAGCGTCACTTGTGTTTTATCCAGATAGATCAATTTATCCTGCGTTATGGTCAACGTAACAGGGGTCTTGGACTGAATCGGCGAGGCATGTCCTTGAGGTAGATTGACCGGCAGTGAATGCAGATTTTGCATCGACAGCGAAGCCAGCATGAAAGTGGCTAACAAGAAGAACATCACGTCTATCATCGGAATGATTTCGATGCGTCCACGTTTGTATGTGCGAGATTTCTTAATCTTCATTTTGCGACCTCGGCCTCGTGCTGGCTCAACCGGATGTTGTCGATCATGCGTGTACCGATGCGCTCCATTTCTTCCAGCACCTGCACTTGGCGGCGAGACAGGAAGTTGAATCCGAACAGCGCAAAGATGGCAATGAAGATACCGAATGCGGTAGCAATCAACGCCTGGGCCACACCACCGGTCACACCAGTTGGATCGACCAAACCGGCGCCACCGATCAGGTTGAATGAATGCATCATGCCGGTAATGGTTCCCAGCAGCCCCAACAGCGGCGCGCCGGTGACAATGGTCTCTAGCACCCAAATACCGCGCCCCATGCCCTTTTCGATGAGTTGCGCTTCATCATTGGCGCGCGATTCCAGCCACCAGATCGGTTTGTCTCGGTTATCCATGACGATCCGGCAAAATCTCTCGTAATAGTTTCCGGTTACCAATACTGACAGCTCCTGATCCAGTTTATCCCAGGTGAATCCGTAGGTTTCGATCAGGTTGAACAGCGATGAGGGAAGTCGTACGAAGCGCCAGTGGAGATAGAACTTATCGATAATGATCACCAGCGCCAGAACGGCCAAAGCTAACAATGGGTAGATAATGACGCCGCCGAATTTGAGAGCTTGAAGTGCTTCGTTTATTTCTTGCATGATTGGTTCCTTTAGCAGGTTATGCCTCGCATAACCTGCTCTTGATTGTAAAAGTTATAGCTCTTTGGACACGCCGACGAACAGGCCGCGCCGTGGTCCATACTGCGGTGCGAATACACCGATACCTGAGCCGTCCCGAATCTTGTAGACCTTGTCCAACGCATTGGTGACCGCTAGTCTCGCTTCGATTGATCCTAAATTGCCTAGATTCACCTTGCGACTGGCACCAAGATTCAACACAGTGTAGGAAGGCAGGCTGCTCGTATTGGCAAAACCGTTGCGTAATCCACTCTGAAAGATAAGATCACTGTTCAGACGGGTGCCTGACCAAAGATAGGAGGCGCCGGTCGAGATTGACAATGCCTGTTGATGGTCGACGCTCACCCAGTTATTGGCCGCATAATCGAGCGTGGCCTGATCAAACAGGTACTGGCTGGATATGATGTTCTTCGCAAGACTCTCGGTTCTGGCCAGATTGGCGTAGCCGGAGAAATCGCCTGATTTGTAGTTGCTGGTCAACTCGACACCGTAAATCTTACCTTGCTCATAGTTGTACGGCGTCAAGATCACCGCAGGCCCGAACTGCCCTTCGTCGATGACGTTCCTCGTTTGTTTGTAGAACGTATCGAGCCCAAGACTGATTGTCTGTGTCAGTTGATGAATCACACCAGCATCCAGGTAATTCGAGCGCTCTGATTTGACCGGAGAATTCGCTCCAGGGGTTGCATTGGTTGTGTTCTGGAACAGCGCTTGAGTGGTCGAGGAAACCAGTTCAGTCGGAGGTGGCGTGAAGTAGCGCGAATAACCGGTATGCCAAGTAGTTTGATCGCTGGATTTGTAAACCACTCCCAGTCTCGGACTGAACTGATGTTCATTCACGAAGGCGTTGACCTGATCAAACCGTGCACCGTAGTTCACAGTCAGCTTGCCAGTGGCTTTCCATTCGTCTTGAAGATACGCACCGAACAAAGTGTTGCCGTTCTTGGTCGTGTTGTCGTCGATATTAAAGGCTGGCCCGGAAACAAGGCCTGTCCCGGAATTGACTGGGAATACCATGGACGAGTTATTACTCTGGACATTTTCGTTGCTGCCGAACAGGCCCATACGTAGCGTATGCTCATCGTTCAGTCGGTTGCTGCCATCCGCTTGAATGCCTGTACTTGAACTGCTGCGAAAGACGTTCGACGCCACACCATTGAATACCAGGTTCCCCGTCGTATCAGCCATGTAATTGACGCTGGAGTAACGAGTAAATAGGGCGACTTGGTAATCGATGCTATCGCTCAGCGAACTCTGCAATGCAGTCACTGCAAACCGATTTACTTCCCGTTGCTGATCGTTCAGCGTAGCGGAGTTGTATCCTGTCAAACCCAGTTGCGGCAGTATTCCGAGATTGTTTGGGTCTGGCGTTTGTCCCGGATTATTCGGGATTTGGAATTTCCCATCATAACTGCCAAACATGAAACTCAACTTGGTATCTGGATTCACCAGGTAGGACAAATAGGCGAATCCTTTTTCCTGTTTGGTCGTGTCATGGATTGGGTTCTTGCTTGAGGTCGGATTTTCGATCCCGACGTTGTCCGTTAGGTATGACCCGTTGACGAAGTAGGAAAGGTTGCCATTCGTGTTTCCATATTCAATGCTGGGGTTGAAGGTTTGATTGCTGCCCCCGTAAAGATCGATGTGCCCACCGGCATCAAATTGGGTTTTGGTATTGATTTCAATCACGCCTGCAGTGCGATAGCCATACTGGGCAGGCAAAGCACCCGTAACCAGATCGATCTTCTGCGCAAATCGCGTGTCCAGTGCCTGACCAAAACCGCTGATACCTTCCGGCAGAATTACGCCGTTGATGCGGTACTGGGTATTGCCGTGATCGCCTCGTACATGCAACTGACCGAACGAATCGTTGGCGACGCCGGGTGCTTGGAGCAAAACCTGATTGAGGGACGTACTTTCCCCTTGCGGAAGATTCTGCACGTCGGTGGCGTCGAAGTGATAGACGCTGCCACCCGTTTTGGGCGACAGCCCATTGCGGGCATTTTCTAATCGGTCCACCGTGATGTTGATCTCCGGCACTTTCGATACTGCCAACGTAATGGTGGTGTTTACCACCCCGCCTTGAAGCGTGACATTCGTAGTGTTGAATTCATAACCCGCTTTGTCCGACAGAACGACATACGTGCCAGGCGAAATGGCTGCAAAGCTAAAGAGCCCTTCTGCATTGCTGTTGGTGCTGCCAACAACTTCTCCAGTGACCGCCTTGAGAGTGACAATTGCCCCGGCTATTGGCTGCCCAAGGTTATTTCGTACCAACCCTTTGATGGTGTTTGATTTATTTGCATCAGTTGTTTGTTCAGCTTGTCCAGAAGCAGAACTTGGTTCTTGTTCATTTGCGGCATAGACGTATAGCGGCGCTGACAGCACCGCACACAATAGGATGTGCTTGAGCATGTTACTTCTCCAAAAATATAGCTAAGTAGCAATTCCCCATCGACAAAGGATGAGGGACTGGCGTTTAGGCGAAATATTGGTGGAGTGATGGCGGGCCGCGTGCAGCGGCGGCCAGGATGTGGAAGTAATGGATGGAGTCAGCGAAATGTCTTACTTCTTCAACTGATGCATGTGGCAGAGGTAAAACATAAGCACCAACAGTAAGGGCACTACCTAATTGCGCATAGTCGTTGCACTTCTCACAAGCCGTAGAATGCGGTGCTTGCTTATCTTTCTGCGACAGTTCCTCGAACGCATGGCTCAACGTATGCTCTGCCCCGACCTGCTGTGCGAACAGCAAGGCGAAAGCTAAGGATACCGGCAGAAAGAGACGAGACAGTTTCATAATCACTATCACCATACCAAAGGGTCGCAAAAACAGCAAGGCATGGATTCAAAGGAAATCCCCAAATTACACCTCGATTGTCTGCTTGTGGCCGAAAGTACGCGCTAAGTAAAATACCCCAATGCCTGCTTTGTGGTGCTTTGGCTACAGGACACTTTGTGCCAGCAGCGGAAGTTCAAGTTTCGAAAGTAAGCTAGTATCCGATTAGCCGCTTGACCAGTTTGCGGTCATTTGATGTCAACTGCCAAAAATAGAATGATACCTTCCATCCCGGCCGCATAGTGCCCTGGCTGGTGGCATGCGTATAGTACTTTACCGGGCTTTGCAGGAAATCTCCAAGTGATGAACTTGGTCTCTCCAGGCGCGATGCTGATGGTGTTGGCGTCATCAGGCATTGCTTCGCCGGGCTTCATCTGCATAGCCTGCATTTCCTCCTCGCGTTCGCGTTGATCCTTTTCGTCGCCCAACACTAATTCATGCCGAATCTTGCCTGTGTTCGTCACATCGAACCGGACAATTTCTCCTGATCCTACAGTGATTGCGCCGGGCTTGAACCGCATCTCATCTGTGGCCTCGATCTTGACGACGCGCGTCGCTTCTGCCGGTTGAACTGGTTCCCCAAAAGAGAATTCCTGTACATGAGACGTGCTTGCCATATTCATGGACATTTTTGGTGGCATTTGCTGCAAGAGGACTGCGGTGGCGAGCAGAACTCCCAGCAGAACAGCCCCCTCCACGCGCACGGTATGGATAAAGCGCTCGACCAGTCGTGATTGTTCAGATACAGCCCCATTGTTCTTTTGATGTGAGTTGACTACGGTTGCCTCCGCCCAAGCGCTGACTTTCCTTACATGAACAAAGCGATTGATCGCCCCCAAGGCAATCGCAAGTCCCACAAACAACAGCTTCACATCGAGCGTCAGACCGTAGAGAGTATCTAGCAGCGCAGAAAAACTGCCCAATCTTGTCCATGCGTTATAGGTACCGGCCAAGATCACGACTCCGAGGGCGATGGCCGACGATCGGGAAAACCGGTTCGCGAATTGCGCGATGAACTTTGAATCCGACGCTTCGAGTCTCGCCAGCTCCGGAAAGACTGCTAGTAAAACAACCAGGACGCTACCCACCCAGACGGAAGCTGCCATGAGATGCGTCCAGTCCACCCATTCCTTCAGGGTAAAATCACCGGCATCCGCCGCATGGCCGGAAGCGCTCCGGCTGAAGGCAAGAATGGCCGCAGCCAAAAATATCATCCGCCAGAGTACGTCCCGATTCGGATCGCGCCGGGCCGCCATCCACAATACCCAAGCCGAGGCAATCGCGGCGGCGCGAATGAGCCAAATGTGCCCAATATGGGTCTGCGTCACAATCGAGGGTAGCATCACGAGGGTTTTAAGGGCGGGCTCCCCACTTAAGGTCGTTGAGCGCCACCAAAGGAGTGCGAGACTCGTTACCGCAAGTGCGGCCAGAGAATTTCCCACGATTCGCGTGAGTAATTGAAGTATCCGTGGTGCCCGCCGCACCGTTCCGTCTGTCGGGACTATCCACAGGCGACAGCTCAAGGCTCCGAGGCAGCAAACCAGAGCCAGCAAATCGGCGAAAGTCAGCACGAAGTCGATAAAGTGGCTCAACAGGGATGTACTCATGGCGAGGACTTGATAATGAACATGTATTGCCCCTCCGTCCGGTGCCCATCGCGGGCAACGACGCTCCATTTAACCTGGTAGATTCCTGGGCCGAGCGTAGGGAGCGGTGCTTGGAGCTGCGTGGGATCCGATTGACCCGGGGCTACGGCTCCCTTCGCGATTTCATGACCCTCGGCGTCTTCGACCTTGATGGTGCTGAAGATTGGTTCAAGTTCCCCATCGAACCAGATCTGGACTATTCGCGGGGAGGTAGATAGGACAGATCCCGCACCTGGGCTCTGGTGATCGGGAAATGCATGGCCCCATGCGAGCCCCACAAATGAGAGCCAGAGGCCAACAATGAAGGTGCCTCCATAAATACGAAATAAAGTTGGGCGGCTCATCAATTGATCAATGGCTTGCCCAACGTGTTTGAAAAAATATCGTCGAAATAGAAGTGCATCTGGAACAGCAACCCGACATGGCTACCAGTGAGCTTATTGACGGGAATAGTCCCCTCAAGAGCAAGCTGCCCCCAGCGGCTGAACCAGATGACTCCCGGATTGATGCTGCCCGTAGTCTGGTTCGCGCAACCTTGGTTAAGACAGGTATTCATCGGGGTTTCCACCACCGGAATCATGTGGTCGAATGGGTGCCCAATCCCCACATCTTTGACGAAGGACTGCAGGTACGGGAGACTATATTGAAAGGTAAAACCCCAGTCGAGAGAGTCCGGCGCTGAATGCTTCGTCGTGAAGTTGGGAGAGAGGGCTCCTGTGATGGCAATGGGTCGCAGGAATTCGAGGGTCGAGGGCAGATCGCCAAAACCCTTTCCGAAGAAGACCGCAGGCGAGATGGTGGAAAACGAATCCGAGATGGCAATGTTTCCGGTACCGCCCATGGACGCATTGAGCCCCACAGACATCAGGGTCTCATGGGGAGCATCGACGAGAGTCAGGTACTTTGCGCCGATGATCAGATTGTTGTAGCCCCGCTGCGAAGGGTCGCCGTTGCTGAACTGGAGGTTATCGTACTCAGTCGCCAGAGACAATCCAAAATCCGATGTGATGCGCTTTGCGAATTCGAGCGAAGTCGAATTCGTCGTCACGTCGCCGCCATTGCCGTTCGACGTCCGGGAATGGCCGAACAGAATGTCTCCCTCGTCCGCAACGAAGGGGTCGTCAATGGTCAGCGTTGCTGGAAAGAAACGCTGCCCGGCGAAGCCATGGGCCCAACATGTGGTCGAGGCGTTACCGCTGGTAAGGGTAGCAAGGGCCAAGGTCAGGCTGAGCGCAGTCCTAAGGCGTGGCTGAAATCGCCCGGTGTTGTGGTTGGTACGAGTGTGTTGCATTGATGCGCCCCCTTGATTTGCATTAGTTTGATTCAACATCAATTCCTCCATAGTTTTTGTTGTGCTGTATTTGTATTAAAGGGCAATTTAGATATGGCGTGTTTGGATTCGCCTACAATGTTTCCCCCTGTAGACTTGGCAGTGTAGTAGAACAAAGCGCTGAGCGGAATGCGTCAAATTGTCGCACCCTGTGAATCGGAGTTAACCAGCCTTTTTGATATAGGCGTCAAAATACGAACCATGTGAAGATATTGCAATAAGAGGTGGCCGTACTTTGCACGGCTTGAGTTGAGCAAGGCTACCACTTATCAGACTGTCCCATTTACCGAGGCCACCTCTATATGACTTCTTTCACATTAAAATTCTGACAGGCTGCTTTCTGGAATGCTTAATGACTGCAACGTGTCGTGAACTGTACGTCACGACCTTCTGCTATGCTGCAATCTGAATAACTGGTTTGAAAGCAAATTGCGAATGGCAGATATCGGGCAACGTAACTACAAGATGCTATAGCCGCTTGGTGTCGATAGTGACGATTCGAAAAACTTGGAACCGGACATTCCAGCAAGCTCTACCGACAGTCATTTCAGGAAATCGCCAGCGTCCGGTAAGGCCGATAACCGGGCGGTCACCGAAAGCTAATGGGTGACCCCTTTATTTCAAATCTGACCTAAGGCGAACAATCAATTAAGGTCTGCTCCGCACCCAAAAGCGGTTGGTCGGACTGGATAACTGTTTCCCCTGAAAATTTAAATAATGGCAATTTTTAATTTTAGTCTTCCCGGTTCCGCTCTTACTGCTTTGGCTGGGGATGCAACAAGTCAATGCCAGTTATTTGCTCGCGGCATTCGCGGTGCAATATGTTGGTTTAATCCTGGAACGCTGGTTCTTCTTCGCCCAGGCCAATCATCCGCAAAACCTCTACTACCAAACTGTTTAAATCAAACACGCTATCCTTGGCAAAGCCAGGGACAGCGCATTTGACCCCTTTTCGCTATACGCTATAATCTCTCGTCCCATTTACAATCAATTGATGAGGGTAATAACTTGGCATCGAATAAAGCACGCGCCCATTTCACACTCAGTGGTTATCATTTCGATCCTGATGACATCACGCGTCTGCTTGGCATCGAACCTACCTCGGTTGATGCATCCGGCGCGCACAGTGCCCTGGATAAACCTGTGATCAGCTCATGGGAGTTATCAACGGAAACGATGACGGACAATATCGACGTCTATAAAATGACGGAGATCATCATTAAAAAAATAGAACCGGCCAAGGAAAAAATCCTGCAAGTCATTAAAAGCCACAACTTATCGCCCAGAATCTGCGTGGTCCTGGTTTTATCTATTGATAAAAATGAATCGGTGCCCGATGTCGGATTCGGTGCCAGAACGATTCGTTTTCTCGCGGATATTGGCGCATTTATAAATGTTGAATATAAACTTGCTGAGCGTATTTAAGCTTTAAATTTCACTTTATATTAAAAAGAAAAGCACGCTATAAAAGCGTGCTTATCATAAACCAAATCCAGGCTTGAGTTGTTTAGCGTTATCCGCGCGGTCTTCGACCCTCTATCAAAGTGCCGCGCAGCTGATTGCCTTGAATATTCTTGTTAGGGCTTCTTGGGCGTGGTGTATGGAACTTCTTTCTGGTGCGGTTCCCAGATAGTTTCATAGCCAACAAAAAACTGCCCCGGTACAATTTCTTTCTGACGAGTTGTTACGTGGAATGCGTGGCCATCTGGAACCTTGGGACGGGTAAAAGGCTTCTTGTCATCACTCATAATCATATCTCCTTACTAGTTGAAAACGGGAGGAATTTCAACAGGGTTGTCAGCCCCTCCCACTTAGCTGACTAAATTATACTATCTAGCGCGTGTAATGTCCCTTCTTTGGAATCACATGGCGCACGCCCCCCTGGGGATTCTCGACATCACCCTGGTAGCGCGGAATGATGTGAATATGGACATGGAATATACTCTGCCCGGCCGCCGGTCCTACGTTAACGCCGATATTGTAACCATCAGGTTTGAATTCCTCGTCCAGTCGCATGCGCTCCTCGGTGATTAGCCCCATGCAGGCATTGACCTCTTCGGGCGTCAGGTCGAAAAAGCTGGCTACATGGCGACGTGGGATAACCAGGGTATGGCCCGGGCTCACCGCGTAGGTATCACGCGCACTGTAAGCAAGTTCATGCTCCAGTGATACGCCACGCGGATCTTTGCAGAACAGGCATGGATCGTTCGGATCTCGCTTTTTTTCTGTTTTTTCTACAGCCGACAAACTTCGACCCCCTTATCAGCGGCTTGCGCTATTGGCAAGCGCCAGCGATCTTGCCTTATCCATTTGCTCCTCGCAATGCCTTAAACAGAGTGGCTGAAGGGCATGCGAAAAACATTCGATAATTACTTCAAACTCATCGGCCACTTCTTCTGCAAGCCCAGTATCGTTTGTTAATTCTGCCAGTACATTCTGTGCTGTCGTCTTATTTACCCTGCATAGTACCGCCAGATGAATAGGAAGTTGCTGCTCCATACTGACCGTTAACGCCTTTTCATAAGATCGTATAGCTTCCTCCAGGCGTTCAGGGTTTTCTTCTGTCTCACCGAGATGATGCAATGCAGCAGCACGGTTATTATGTGTAGCGGTTAACTCTAATGGATAATTATCCGCATCGAGTACGGCAAGCGCATTTTTATAGGCAACAACGGACTTTTGCAATTGACGGTTACCTTTAAGCAGTTTTCCGTACGCATGGAAAGTATCTCCAAGCTGATGCATCGTAAACATCCAGTCTTCCGGAGACTCATCTCGAGTCCAAACCAGCAAAGCATTGGTATAAGCATCTACAGCGATTTTTAACGGCTTTGTAGCATCAAGTAGCCGACCAAGCGCCTGGTTAGCCGTGCCCAGGTTATATTGCGTAGCTGCCCATTCCAATGGTGAGCTTTCCTGTCTGAACTCCTCTAATGCATTGCTAAAACACTGAATGGCCCGTTCAAACAATTCAGCATCTCTGCGCTGCTGTCCCAGTGCCGCCAGAATGTTTCCAAGATAATTCTGAGTCTCAGCCCAGGCCAATGGCTCCTGATCGCGGCTTATGTTTGGAGGGGGGGCTGTCAGCGATCCCTCAAGTGCCTCACGCACACGCTCAAGAATATTGGAACTGAAACGATGCTGTTCAAAATTTCCCCGCGTGTAAAGAAAATTATCAGCGACGGTTACCTTGGTATCCGGCGTAGCCACCTTAACCCACTCATCGCCAAGCCTGCCTAAAGAATTTGCTAAAGCTCGTTCCAAGGCCTTATTGCGAGGGTAGAGTATGTAATTCGTTGAAAATTTCATTTTGCCCGGCCGAGTATTTCATTTAAGTCAGGATCGGCGCCGACCGCTCCGCCAAGTTCGATTTCTTCCTCGGTAGCTTCACGTATAGACAAGACTTCCAGCATGAAAGTGACTTCTCTGCCGCAAAGGGGGTTATTACCGTCGACAGTTAATGTCTTGTCATCGAATCGGGTAACGATAAAGTTTCTGGGCTCACCTTTTTCATTTTCCATGGTGATGGTCATACCAATTTCCCGATATTCTTCCGGGACATTTTCTATACGATCGGTAAATACCAGTGATTCATCTCTCTCACCGTATAACTTTGTAGTGTCTACTGGCACTTCGATGATATCGCCAACTTTTTTACCATACAGTTCCTTTGTCACTTCTTCAGACATTACATCATTCACACCATGAACATAAGCCAGCGGATAATCTACAGTGACAAGTATGTCACCGGTTTTGTTATCGATGACTTTGTAATTTAGTTCAACGAATTTTTCGTCTTCAATTGTATCTGACATGACTGGAAGGGCCTGATCAATGATAAAGTTTTCTTAGAACAGCGTAGCGCCGAAGATTCTCACCTTGTCCTTTTCATAACCCAGCACCAGTCTGCCCAGCCATTCACTTTTATTTTTTTTGTTTATCACTTTATATAAAACAGTGACATACTCTCCACGGCGTATCATGCCGAGATACGAATAATCATCTGACAGGTTTTTCGCAAGGTCGCTTCTCGCAAACTGCTTACCCATTTCAACCTCATTGGCACCCGCAATAAAAGAGCTCGAAAAATTACGCGTGAAAGCACCGTAGTTTCCTTCATTAGAGTACTTGATAAGATCAGCCCACATCGGGTTGGCCAACTCTAAAATCTCTTCATCTGTTTTTTCAAGAATGTTCATAAAATATTTCACCTGCACAGTGTTTCATAATTTTCCATAGCGAGGCCAAACCACTCTCTGGCCAATCCGCTCTCTGGATAGACAAAAAAAGGACCAACACCTGACATGTCAGTCCTTTTTTTTCGCAAATATATTTCACGGCCTGTAAAAATCAAGCCTATATTTGCTTAGTGCCCTTCTGGGGCCGCTTTCTCTACATCGCCTACCAGGTGGTAAAGCGGTGCTTTTTCCATCGTATACTCGCCTGTCTTGGGATCGCGACGAGAAACTGTCAGCACGTGCCAGTTTTTATCGTCCAGCTTCATTGCATCACCACGGTAGTAGTATCCCGGCCAACGTGTTTCCTTACGGAACAGCGTATGATGGAACACACTTTCAGATGTAAGGAAACGATGTTTCAGCTCCCATGCACGTAACAACTCGTGTATATCTGAAGCGGCGACTTTTTCCAGATCCTCTCCCAGAATGTACATTTTCTTGAGACCGATATTCAGGAGCTTATCGTTGGTCATGTAGTTTACGCCAAAACCACCACAGTACTCATCCATCAACTTCTGCAAACGATCAAGACCCTGTCTCGGATTGATGAAGTTCGGATTGACTGAACCCCCAACGACTTCGTTTTTATATACAGTGTATGTCTCTAATGGTTTGTAGATCTTTTCTTTCAGGTCGGCAATTTGCTTGTCAGAAACGACAATGCCTTCGCCCTTACCGTCGTCGATATACTTGCACGCCGCTTTAGCCGCCAGACGACCTTCAGTGAAAGATCCGGATGAGAACGCGTGTGGTGTACCACCAGCCGCATCACCCGCACCAAACAGACCTTCAACGGTGGTCATGCGGTTGTAGCCCCAGAAATACTCGGGTGGAGACAAATCTTCAGGGCCTGAACACCAGGCGCCACAACCGGTGGCATGTGAGCCCATTACGTATGGCTCGGAAGTCGTCAGTTCAGGGTTTTCGTATTTCGGATCAACGTCTGTGGCCGCCCAAAGTACCGCTTGGCCAACGGTCATGCCCAGGAAGTTGTGCCAGCCGATCTCTTCAAGATGAGGATCCTGGAATGCTTCCATGGTCACCATGTGAATTGGACCGCGACCGGCATTAACCTCAGAGATTATTGCGTGGTTACGCAGACAAGTCGGAATGGGTCTATGAGTTCTGTGCGAAACTTCCGGGTCCAGGTATTCCTTCCCGACCATTTTCTGTAGTTCCGGGAACCACTTGGACTCATACTCTTCACCATAGGCATTCTGGGTATAGGTCTTGAGATGCAGGAAGTAGGCGCCGACAGGACCGTAACCATCCTTGAATCGAGCCAGTACGATACGGTTTTCCATTTGTGTCATTTTCGCGCCTGCTCCGATCATCAGACCATAGGCAGATCCCGACGACCACGGTGCGTACCAGACACGACCCGCACCTTCACCGACGGAACGCGGCTTGAAGATGTTGGAAGCCCCACCGGCACCACAGATCACAGTCTTGGACTTGAACACGTGGTAGTTACCCGTGCGAACGTTAAAGCCTACAGCACCCGCGACGCGGTTCTCTTTGGAATCATCCATGAGCAGATGGGTTAAGCAGACACGGTTGAATACCTTGTCTGCTTGTTTCTTCGCCGCTTCAGCAACGATAGGCTTATAAGATTCACCATGAATCATGATCTGCCAACGCCCCTCACGCAAATATGAACCCTTCTTCTGGTCGCGCATGATGGGAAGACCCCACTCTTCAAAGTTATGTACAGTGGAGTCAACGTGACGCGCCATATCAAAAGCGAGGTCTTCACGCACCATACCCATCAGGTCGATACGTGCATAGCGTACGTGATCTTCGGGATTGTTCTCGCCAAATCGTGTACCCATGTAGCAGTTGATCGCGTACAGGCCCTGGGCTACCGCACCAGAACGCATGATGTTTGCTTTTTCTGCAATAACAATCTTTTTGTCCTTGCCCCAATATCTTGCTTCAAATGCAGCACCGGTGCCACCAAGGCCCGCACCTGCAACCAGGATGTCGATATCGTCTTCAATGATAGTTTGGTATGCCATTTTAGTAGTAAACCCCTTTTTTAAGTGTCAAGCCATTGGATTCCAGTGTATGTAAACCACCATCATCCATGCGGATATACTTGGGCTCGTTAAACAATAACTCACTGTCACGCATTTCCTTGCTTGGAGCAGGCTCGTCTGCGAGTTTAGGTGTCGCCGAACCCCAGGGCTTGGTTGTGATAGGCGCCAACAGCTCCATATCTTTTTTACCGTTGCGGAACTTGATGCTCCACGCAATCGTGCCTTTCTCTTCATCACGGAGTACTCGAACACTGTGTCCAAGTGGTGCAAAGTCGGCATAACCGCGTACATCAATAGCGTGGTGCGGACAGGCTTTTACGCAGGAATAACACTCCCAGCACATACTAGGTTCAATGTTGTAAGCACGTCGAAGGGTTTTATCGATGTGCATGATGTCGGACGGGCAGATGTCAACGCATTCTCCACAACCATCACAACGCGTCATATATACAAAGGTTGGCATAATATATTCCTCTATTTCTTATAGTTAATGAGTCAAGTCAGTGTTAGTAGTGGTTTGGTCTTTCAGCCTTGATACAAAGCCCCATGTTTGGCGGGTTCTTGCCCATATACATAGGGATATCCGGAAACTTTCGCTGTACTTCAGGATCCGTCAAATCATAGTCAGGAGGCAAATTCTCTCGAGAACCATCGGCCCTGGTAATTTTTTTTTGGTAGGCCGCAGCAGGCTTAAAGAACATATGGGCGAACTTGGAAAAATATACGCCGCCAAAGAGAACTGTGCTTGACAGGATAAACAAGGCAAAGAATATAGTTAATCCACCGCCAGTAAATGACCAGATTAATGCGAAAGTCGAGGTAGCAAGAAGCGAGAGAATAAATAAATCCGCACGCTCGAACCGAAACCATGGAAGGCCTTCCGCAGACACATCAACGCGGATAAAAAGCCAGAACCAGTATCCACCAACGGCCAGCATCAGTGCGCCGATATGCCATAGCTGTGGCAGCAAGGCAGGTGTGGGCGTTGCCGGCGTCGGATAGCCAAAAATCATAATCGCGGTAGTCGCAACGAAAATAATGGTTCCCCACATGGTCAACAGATGGGAAAGCCTGCGTCTTGTATTTTTGAATTCGCCAGAAGTTAATACTTCGTTCACCAGCACTGTAACGGCAATCGAAGTTTTTTCTCCGACGCCCACGGAACGTTTTGCACTCTTCTTCGCTTTTTTCGCATTTTCGAAAAAGTACTGCGCGCTTTTCTTATGCATCATGTCAAGTATGGTTCCACCGATGACCAGCAAGACCATCAAAATGATGTACCCCTGCATGACGACGGTTGGAATTGATGCCGAAAGTTCGGCAAAGGGGTTGCTCGTGAACATTAGGTTCTCCTCAAAAATTTTAGACGCAAAATTATCCTTAAATCGGTTGGCCGTCGAGTATAGAAAAAGTTACCCCCCACAAAAATTCTTCACCCTACGAACCTACCACCATTACTTTACTTAATCAGCCCGAACAAAAATTGGCAAAAATGGGGACCAAAGAAGAGCGTCCCCTCTCCCCAGCCCTCCCCCGTGTGCGAGGTTGTTGCCGCTTCAGCGGCTGTACAACCACGGCCTACCCCCTGCGGGTGCAAAAGGGGAGGGGTGTTTTCTAGCGTCCCGAATGACCGCTGAGTTTTACCACCACTTTTTCACTCTCTTCGATAGTTGCGTAATAGGCACGCAGTATTTCCAATACCTCGGGCCGGCTGAATTCGGCTGGCACTGCAGCGCCTTCAGACAACCATTTGCGCAGCTTGGTACCGGAGACCAGCAGGCGATCCGCCTCATCGTGAGGGCAGGTGCGTGCCGAGGCCATGCCGCCGCATTTGTAGCACCAGAAAGTCCAATCTATCTTGAGCGGCTGTGTTTCCAGCGAGCCTTTGGGGATTTCGTCGAAGATGTGATGCGCATCGAACGGGCCGTAGTAGTTTCCGACACCTGCGTGATCCCGCCCGACGATCAGATGCGAGCAACCATAGTTCTGGCGGAACAGCGCGTGCAGCAACGCTTCGCGCGGCCCTGCGTAACGCATATCAAGAGGGTAACCCGCCTGCACCACGGTTTTCTTGACGAAATATTTGTCTATCAAAACCGAGATCGCGTTTGAACGCACATCTGCGGGAATATCGCCGGGCTTGAGGTGGCCGAGCAGCGAATGAATTAACACGCCATCGCAGATTTCGATGGCGATTTTTGCCAGGTATTCATGCGAACGGTGCATCGGATTGCGCGTCTGAAATGCAGCGATCTTGCTCCAGCCCATGTCTTCGAACATCTCACGTGTTTCGCGCGGCGTCATGAACAGCGCACCGTATTTCTGATTGAAACCACCCAATGACAAAATCTTGACTGGGCCGGCGAGGTTGACATCACCCTGCGCCATTACCATCTTCACGCCGGGATGCTCGAGGTCGACTGTGTTGAATACCGTTGCGCATTCGTGTGCCTTGTCGATTGTATATTTTTCGGTAATGCGCATCGTCGCCAGAATGCTGTCGTCTTCCGGGTCAAGCAAGGCGATCTCGCCACCGGTATCGATATCATTTGCCGTGATGAAATCGGTGGAAAGGGTGATGGGGATGGGCCAGAACAATCCGTTGGCCATTTTCATGCCAGCGCATACGCCCTGCCAGTCGGTAAAGGACATGAAGCCTTCAAGCGGGGTGAAGCCGCCGATGCCCATCATCACGAGATCGCCCTTTTCGCGTGAACTGACTTTGATTTGTGGCAAGGTGCGCGCCCGTCCCAACTCGTCCGCAAGGGCTCTCCCTTTGAGTAACAGGGGATTGAGGTCACCACCACCGTGCGGTCTAACGAGTGCCATTTATTTCTCTCCCTCTGCGTCAATTTATCTGGATTGAATCTTGGAGTATGCTAGAACTTTAGTCGGCAGACTACGATACCCCTTAGGGGTTATACACTAATAGCTCATCACGGTTATGGTTGGCGGGGCAAGCAATTGCGCATACTGTCGAACCTTCAATGATGACGCTTATTCCGATAGAAATGGTCGGGATTTAGTACTCAACCACCAAATGGATTTTAATGAAGACCCATAATTTTGGCGACTCACAGAGCACGATCACCCCGCTGCACGATCCGCTGGCATCGCCTGCGCCGAATGCCAAGAACGAAGTGCGCAACACGACCTGCTACATGTGCGCATGTCGCTGCGGGATTCGCGTCCATCTGCGCGATGGCGAGGTGCGCTACATAGACGGCAACCCGAATCATCCGCTCAACAACGGCGTGATCTGCGCCAAGGGCAGTTCCGGCATCATGAAACAGTATTCTCCCGCGCGGTTGACCAAGCCGCTAAGGCGCAAGCCGGGATCTGAGCGCGGTGCCGGAGAATTCGACGAAATCAGTTGGGAAGAGACATTTGATATTCTCGCTGATCGACTGGGAAAGATACGCGCCACCGACCCCAAGAAATTCGCCCTGTTCACCGGGCGCGACCAGATGCAGGCACTGACCGGATTATTTGCGCGCCAGTTTGGCACACCCAACTATGCTGCTCACGGCGGGTTCTGCTCGGTGAACATGGCCGCCGGAATGATCTACACCATCGGCGGGTCATTCTGGGAATTCGGTGGGCCGGATCTGGAACGTGCCAAGTTGTTCGTGATGATAGGCACAGCCGAAGACCATCACTCCAATCCGATGAAGATCGCGATCTCGAAATTCAAACGCGAAGGCGGTCGTTTCATTTCCATCAACCCGATACGCACCGGCTACTCGGCGATCGCCGACGAATGGGTGGGTATACGTCCCGGTACCGACGGCGCGTTGTTGCTCGCGCTGATCCACGAGATCATCGCGCTTGGTTTGTATGACCGCGATTTTCTGGTGCGCTATACCAACTCCGGTCAATTGGTGAATCTCGACGACAAGCATGATGAGTTCGGCATGTTCGTGCGCACCGAGGTTCCGGAAGAGGAGGGCTGCTATGATCCGCAAAACAAACTGTGGTGGGATCGCAACACTGACAAGCCGGTGGTCACGCACACAGAGGGAGCGGATCCATTTCTGTTCGGCGAGTTCAAGCTGTCCGATGGCACGCCGGTCAAGCCCGCCTTCCAGTTGTTGCAGGAACGGGTAAAGGACTACACCCCGGAATGGGCGAGCGATGTCACCGGCATTCCGGTCGAGACCATCCGCCGTCTCGCCTACGAGATGGGCATCACGGCACGCGACCAGACGATCGAGTTGCCGATCCCTTGGACAGACTCCTGGGGAAAGGAACATGACAGCGTCACCGGTAATCCAGTGGCCTTCCATGCGATGCGCGGATTGGCGGCGCATTCCAACGGCTTCCAGACGATACGCTCTCTCGCGATTCTGATGACGCTGCTCGGCACCATCGACCGTCCCGGCGGCTTCCGCCACAAGACACCTTTCCCGCGCCCCATCCCGCCTTGCGCACGCACTCCGAACACGCCGCTGGCAATCAAGCCGAACACGCCGCTGGATGGCATGGCGCTGGGTTGGCCATCCGATCCGGACGATTTGTTCGTCAATCCGGACGGAAGCCCGGTGCGCATCGACAAGGCTTTCTCGTGGGAATATCCGCTGTCGGTGCACGGCATGATGCATAACGTCATCACCAATGCCTGGCGCGGCGACCCGTACAAGATAGACACGCTGCTGATCTTCATGGCCAACATGGGCTGGAACTCGACGATGAATACCGTCGAAGTCAGAAAGATGCTCAATGACAAGGAAGAGAACGGCGAGTACAAGATCCCGTTCATCGTGGTCTGCGATGCGTTCCACTCCGAAACGACGGCCTATGCGGATCTGATCCTGCCGGACACGACTTATCTGGAGCGTCATGATGTGATGTCGATGCTGGACAGGCCGATCTCGGAGTTCGATGGCCCGGTGGATTCGGTGCGCATCCCGGTGCTGCCGCCGACAGGTGAATGCAAGCCTTTCCAGGAGGTGTTGATCGAGCTGGGTTCACGCCTGAAACTGCCCACCTTCGTCACCAAGGAAGGCAAGCGCAAATACCGTGACTATCCCGATTTCATCGTGAACTGGGAGACCGAGCCCGGTTCCGGCATTGGTTTTCTGGCAGGCTGGCGCGGCAAGGGCGGCGAGAAATCCCTGCTCGGCGAACCCAATCCGAACCAGTGGGAGATGTACGAAAAGAATAACTGCGTGTTCCATTACAAGTTGCCGCGCTCCTACCAGTACATGCGCAACTGGAACAAGGGCTATCTGGAATGGTCGCAGCGCAACCGCATCACACGCTATGGCGAGCCTATCCTGATCCACCTGTATTCCGAAGTGTTGCAGAAATTCCGTCTTGCCGCCCAAGGCCGGGGCATCACGCGCAAACCGCCGGCGCATCTGGCCAAGCGCATCGAAACCTATTTCGACCCGCTGCCATTTTTCTATGAGCCGCTGGAAACCCAGTCCAGCGACAAGAATAAGTATCCGCTTGCGGCAGTGACCCAGCGGCCGATGGCGATGTACCACTCCTGGGATTCGCAAAATGCCTGGTTGCGCCAGATTCATGCACATAACTATCTGTTCGTGAATCCGCTTACCGCACAGGCTGCCGACATTGCAGACGGCGGCTGGATGTGGGTGGAGTCGCAATGGGGAAAGGTTCGCTGCATGTGTCGTTATTCCGAGGCGGTCGAGCCGGGCACGGTGTGGACATGGAACGCCATCGGCAAGGCGGCGGGTGCATGGAATCTGTCGCCCGACTCGAACGAGTCGCAGAAGGGCTTTCTGCTCAATCACCTGATTTCCGAGGAGCTGCCTGCCAATCCTGATGGCTCGCGCTATTCCAATTCAGACCCGATCACCGGGCAGGCTGCCTGGTACGATGTGCGGGTGCGCATTTATCCGGCCGGAGCCGATGAACCGCAGCAGACCTCGCCGCAGTTTGAAGCCATGAAGAAATATCCCGGCATGAAAGAACATCCGGGTTGGTTGGCTTACTTCGGCGGCAAGAAGGGCGGTAAAAAATGACCCAACTCGCTCTGGTTATCGATCTCAATGTTTGTGTGGGTTGTCATGCCTGCGTGACCAGTTGCAAGGAATGGAATACTTCCGGAGCGGCCGGGCCGCTGTGCGACGAGAATCCTTATGGTGCTGATCCGACTGGTACGTTCTTCAATCGCGTGCAGACTTTCGAGGTCGGACAATACCCGGACACCGAGACGGTGCATTTCCCAAAATCCTGTCTGCATTGCGAGGATCCTCCGTGCGTGCCGGTCTGTCCAACGGGCGCTTCCTACAAGCGCAAGGAAGACGGCATCGTGCTGGTGGATTACGACAAATGTATCGGCTGCAAATATTGCGCATGGGCATGTCCTTACGGCGCGCGCGAGATAGATGAAAAACAGAAAGTGATGAAGAAATGCACCCTGTGCGTAGACCGCATCTACGACACTACACTGCCGGAAGCTGACCGCAAACCGGCTTGCGTCATGGCCTGTCCGACCAGCGCGCGATTGTTCGGGGATGTGCATGATGCCGAATCGGTGGTATCGAAGGCCATCCGCGAAAGTGCGGGTTACGCTTTGATGCCAGAATGGGGCACCCATCCGGCCAACCATTATCTGCCGCGACGCAAGACCAATCTCAAGATACACGAAGACGAACTCGAACGTGCCGATAATCCGCTCAAGGTCGACGGTAAACTGCCTAAGCCCAACAAGTCCGATCCTACGCTTGACGATGTCACGTCCTGGTAATCACTGAAGAAAATATTATGGGAACCTTATGAATCCGGCACTCTCAGTTATCTTTCTTACTACCTTGATCGGCGTTGGCCAGGGTCTGTTTTTGGCGCTGTTCACCCAGCAGTCTTACGCGCTGTTTGAATTATTGCCGCATCAGGATGCCCGTTTTTATGGTTGGGGCAGCCTGTTGGCGCTGGCTTTCACGATGGCGGGACTGGTCGCCTCATTCTTCCACTTGGGCCGCCCGAAGCGTGCCTGGCGCTCGGCGACCCAGTGGCGTACCTCATGGCTTTCCCGCGAAGTCATACTCCTGCCCGCGTTTATGGGAATGCTGTTTCTTTATGCGATGTCCCATTTGAGCGGATTCAATCCGGTACTGGTATCACTGCCTAGCGGCTTAGTCATCGATGTCACGGTCGTATTGGGCAGTTTGGGTACGTTACTGGCATTCGCCCTGTTTGTCAGTACCGGCATGATCTATGCCTGCTTGCACTTTCTGCGCGAATGGTATTCACCGCTGACGGTGATCAATTTTATCCTGCTCGGTGGCGCATCCGGTTTCACGCTGGCGACGTTGTATGCCGCCCTGTTTGCGCCCACGCAAACTAATTTTCTCGATGGCTGGGCGATCATCATTACCTTGCTTGGCTTGCTCGGTCGCAGCTCGTCGTTGTGGCGCAATGCGCGTCTCAAACCAAAATCATCACTGCAAACGGCGATCGGCATCAAGCATCCGCGCATCGTGCAGACGGCGCAGGGCGCGATGGGTGGATCATTCAACACGCGGGAGTTTTTCCATGGCAAGAGCGAGGCGTTTCTGAGCACGATGAAAACGGCCTTTTTTCTGCTGACATTTGTCGTCCCGGTGTTATTGTTGGTCGTCAATTTGTCCTATCCATCCATACTGTTGCCAGGTGTCGCATTTGTAGCGCAATATGTCGGCTTGCTGGCGGAACGCTGGTATTTCTTTGCCGAGGCGAATCACCCGCAGAATCTCTATTATCAAGGGGTGTCGTGATGTTCATAAATACCGTGTGGGCAGTTGGAGAAACGGTAGCGGGAATATTATTTTGTTGAAAGATACAGCTGGCCACAAAGTCTGGCTTAACAAGCTGTTCCCATTTTTGTCTTGGCGGCGCGAAATCAACCGCGACACGCTCAAGGCCGACCTGACAGCAGGAATCACGGTTGCCCTTGTCGCTATCCCGCAGTCGCTGGCCTATGCGCAACTGGCAGGTGTCCCGGCCTATTTCGGCTTGTATGCGATACTCGTTCCTTCCCTCATCGGCGCGTTGTTTGGCTCATCCCGATTGCTTTCTACCGGGCCGGTGGCAATGACCTCATTGCTGACGGCTGCGAGCGTCATCCCGTTCGCTCACTGGGGGACTGACCAGTTTTACACTACCGTTGTGCTGATGGCGTTCCTCTCCGGCGCAGTGCAGATTGCCCTTGGTCTGGCACGCATGGGGGTGCTGCTCAACTTCCTGTCGCATCCGGTATTGATGGGATTCATCAACGCTGCGGCCATCATCATCGGACTGTCGCAACTCGCTCCATTGGTCGGACTGTCGTTACGGAACAGCGAACACTTCCTCGTGGACATCGCCCATATCCTGGTCAATATGGATCAAATGCACCTGGCCTCGCTAATGTTTGGTTTGTCTTCCCTGATGATCATGCTGGCCTTGAAGCGTTTCGCGCCGAAACTTCCGGGCGTACTGATCGCCGTGACACTGGCCACGGCTGCGAGTTATTTGGTTGGCTTCGAGGCCATGGGAGGCAGGGTTGTCGGCGAGGTGCCGCAGGGTCTGCCCGGCTTCAGCTTGCCGGCACTGGACTGGAAGACGAGCGTGGAACTGCTCCCCATGGCTGTTGTGATTGCGCTGGTAAGTTTCATGGAAGCCATGTCAAGTTGCAAAATCATCGCCATCAAGACCCGCACAGCATGGGATGAAAATCAGGAGCTGATCGGTCAGGGGCTGGCGAAAATCGCCGCATCCTTTAATCACACCATGCCAGTGAGCGGCTCATTCTCGCGCTCGGCTCTGAATCTTGCCACTGGTGCAAAAACTGGGCTGTCCTCGATCTTCACTGCCATAGCGGTGTTACTCACGTTACTGGTGCTGACTCCACTGCTGCATCAACTACCCAAGCCCACGCTCGCCGCTGTGATCATTCTGGCGGTGATTTCTCTGCTCAACTTCAAGGTTTTCCGCGAGGCATGGAGCGCAAGTCGGCGGGATGGAATTGCGGCTGCGACGACCTTTATTGCCACCCTGCTGTTCGCGCCCAACATTCAGTACGGGATACTGGTCGGGATGATTCTTGCGCTCGTGCTGTTTTTGTTTCGCACCATGAAGCCGCGTATTGTTCTGTTGGGACTGGACGAGAACGGCGAGCTGCAGAATGCAGAAAGATACAGTCTGCCGCAATTCAATCCCAAAGTGGTGGCAATCCGTTTCGATGGGCAACTTTATTTTGCCAACGTGAATTATTTTGAGGAATCCATCCTCTACCTGATCAGTAACGACGCGGATATCAGGTATGTATTGGTGGATGCCCGAGGTATCAATGGACTTGATGCCTCGGGTGTGGCAATGCTGCGCGAACTTGTAACACGGCTGAGCGGAAATGGGATTTCACTGGTTTTTTACAACATCAAGTTACCCGTGTTAGAAGTGATGCAACGCACCGGACTGCAAAATGACATTCAGGAGAAAAATATTTTCCCGTCCGAACGGAACGCTTTGAAAGATATTAAAGAGCGGCTCGAAGCGGAATCAATTCCCTGAATTTGCAGAAGCTGTAATTTTCAAAACCCCTGCCCTGAAAAAAATCTCCCGCCGGCGACAGTGCGCTGCAGGTTACGCAAGCACGGCAAACATCTCATCCCGGGCGGCCTGCGTATGCAGCCGTATTTCCTGATGCGTCAGACAGGATTATTTGATAAACTCGGCACAGAAAATGTGGCGGACAGATAAATAATGTGGCGGCGAAAAACCTGGACGATGCGCCGCGCGCACGCGGGACTATCTTAAGCTCAGGATCACTCATAGTTCGTTCTATTAAATAAAATTACACAACATGCGATCTCCAGGCCGCATCGCTGGCGCATCAATTTAGCCCATCAGACTTTTGGTTTGCACAGCCATGGACACGCTCACGCTACTAAAATCATTAACGAATGATCTTGCCAGCTTTCTGGTGAGTGTGTTGCTTGTCGCCGCATATCACCTCTTTCTCCGCCACAAAATCAAAAATGACCCCGCATACACGGTACAGGCTATCAACCGGATTGCACGGACGGCATGGGTAGAGACCATCATGCAGGATGATAAAAATGCCGTGCTGGCTGTGCAGACACTGCGCAACTCCACCATGGCGGCCACTTTTCTCGCTTCCACTGCGGTACTCATGATCATCGGCGTGCTAACCCTGAGCGAGCAGGGAGACAAGCTCGAAGCAACCTGGCATGCGCTCAATATGGTGGGGGCAATAAATCCGATGCTTTGGATGGTGAAGCTGATATTGTTGCTGCTTGATCTATTTGTCGCTTTCTTCAGCTTTTCCATGGCAATCCGGGTGTTCAACCACGTGGGCTATATGATCAATGTTCCGCTCGGGTTGAATCACAAGATGATCACGCCTGCGCATGTGGCGACCCATCTTAATCGCGCCGGCCACTTCTACAGCTTGGGTATGCGTGCCTATTATTTTTTGGTGCCGCTGGTGTTCTGGTTATTCGGCCCGCATTTTATGCTCGTTGCGACCATAGGCCTGCTAATGGTTTTATACCGCCTCGACCGAGCGCCCAGGATCATGGCGATGGATTATAGTGATACTGAATAAATCTTTTTGGCATGGAAATTTATTCAAAATGCAGGTTCGCGCCCTGAGCCGGCGTCTGCGTAACCAAGGAAGTGATAAACTTAAAAAATAACCCTAACGGGTTATCCCATTTACCCTTAGTGGGTATGGACGTTGGTAAGCTGGTTATTCCTATAATGCGCATCGTATCGTTAGTTTCCGCGTGATACCGAATCCGGTTTTGGCGGTAATTTTAATAACTTGCAGGAGATGGAATTATGAACTTTGACAAAGAATTTGATGCCAGTGGTTTGTCCTGCCCTTTGCCTATCCTGAAGACTAAAAAAGCACTCTCTGATATGGCTTCCGGGCAGGTGCTTAAGCTGGTTGCGACTGATTGCGGCGCAGTCAAGGATATGCAGGCATTCGCCGATCAAACCGGCAACACCTTGCTTGCCACAGAAGAAGCAAATGGTGCATACACTTTTTATATGAAGAAAAAGTAAGTTATCTGCTTCAAACCAAAACCATACTTGAGGTAAAAAAATGACTACCAAGAAAATGGCGATCATCGCCACCAAAGGCACGCTGGATATGGCCTACCCGCCATTTATCCTTGCCTCGACCGCCGCTGCTCTGGGTTATGAAGTGCAAGTGTTCTTCACCTTCTACGGATTGCAGTTGCTGCGCAAGGACTTGTCCACTGTGATGATCAGTCCACTGGCCAATCCTGCCATGCCGATGCCTGTGCCGATGCCGGTGATGGTGCAAATGTTGCCCGGCATGGAATCCATGGCTACCATGATGATGAAGCAAAAGCTCAAGAAGCATGGCGTTGCCTCTCTGCAAGAGCTGCGCGATTTGTGTCTGGAGGCTGAGGTGAAATTTATTGCTTGTCAGATGACAGTCGATCTGTTCGAATTCGACAAGAGCGAATTTATTGATAATATTGAGTATGGCGGTGCTGCAATGTTTTTGGGGTTTGCAGGAGACACCGACATTTGTCTGTTTGTTTAAGTTGTAGTGATCGGGCAGTAACGGGGTTTGTTATATCAATCAACTTGGGAGTGTTGTTATGAAAATGAATAAAATGGTTGTTTCGTTGTTGGCTGCCGGCGTCATGGCATCGCCGCTGGCGCATGCCACCAACGGTTATTTTCCGATCGGCTACGGCGTAAAAAATGAAGCGATGGGTGGAGCGAGCATCGCGCTGCCATTGGATTCCCTCGCGGCCGCCAACAACCCGGCAGGAATGGTGATGGTGGGCGACCGTCTCGATATCGCCCTGACCCTGTTCAGGCCGAATCGCAGCACAGAGATCACGGGTAATGTTTGCGGAGCAGGTTGCTCGATGGATGGCACTTACAGCGGCAATGGCAGGAGCAATTTCTTCATTCCCGACTTTGGTTACAACAAGATGATCAACGCGAACACCTCGCTGGGCGTCTCTGTCTACGGCAACGGCGGTATGAACACCCAGTACAACACCAACCCTTTTGGCGTCTTGGGTGCTCAAGGCAATTTAGGAATCAATCTGTCACAACTGTTCGTTGCGCCAACCTGGTCTATGAAAGTCAACCCGACCAATGCGGTCGGCGTGGCGCTGAACCTGGCCTACCAAATGTTCAGTGCGACCGGACTAGCACCATCATTCTCGGGCTTGTCAAGCAGTCCAAATAACCTTACCGATAATGGAACGGATACCTCCACTGGCTACGGCTTAAGGGTAGGCTGGACCGGGGAAGTCACCCCCGCCGTGACCCTGGGTGCAACCTACCAGACCAAGACCAAGATGGGCAAGCTCAGCAAATACAGCGGCCTGTTTGCAGACCAAGGCAGCTTTGACATACCTTCCAACTATGGTGTCGGCATCGCAGTCAAAGCCTTGCCGGAAACCACGGTCGCGTTCGATGTCCAGCGCACCAATTATTCGGATGTTTCCGCCGTTAGTAATACCTTTAACGGCCTTCCAACGACGCCACCGCCATCACCGTCGTACTTGGGATCTACTGGTGGTCCAGGCTTCGGCTGGAAGAATATAAATGCATACAAACTCGGGGTAAGTCATGCTTTTAGTCCGACGTTTACAATGCGCGCCGGTTTAGATCATTGCGACCAGCCGATACAAAGCAGCCAGACATTGCTGAATATAGTGGCTCCGGGCATAGTGCAAAACCACTTGTCACTGGGCGGAACCTGGAAGCTGGCAGACAAGTCTGAAATATCGGTTGCCTATGTTCACGCCTTCAAGAAGACAATCAATGGTTCTGGATCCATTCCCGCAGGCTTGGGCGGTGGCGAAGCAAACCTGACCATGCATGAAGACTCGATCGGTATTTCTTACGGCTGGTAATCGACTAGCATCTGATTGTTGCAACCTGAAGCCCGCCCTCGTAAGAGGGCGGGCTTTTCTTTTCCCCCGTAGGGCTGTCTTGTCAGGCTCTAATCAAGTCGGATATGTTCCGGCGATTCGATCATGATAACGCGCCCGAAAAAGCAGACGTGGTGCGGTCGCATCATCATCAAAGGCAGCGCGATCATGCAGCACGTTGTTGCATAGCAGCCCCATGCCGGGTTCTAGCCGTGTACTGTGTATATGGGGCAGATCCGAAGCGAGCAGTTTTTCCAAAGCGGCGACAGCCGCCAGCGTGATCGCGTCCTGCTTCCACTCGATGCTGCGGGTGCGTGCGGTATAGCGCATATGCAGCGCACCGCTTGCCGGGTCGACTGAGAATACCGGGCCGGTCTGCGCGGCCCGCGCCACACCGTATTCGTCGGCACGTTCCGGAATGGTCATCGCATCCGGCGCGGACAGTGCGCGGATAAAATCGCGATTCGCATCGCGCAACATCAGGTAAGCGATCTCGTGATCCATCAGGCGATTCTCGCCGCCTTGTCCGGCACTCTGCACGCAATGCAATATCATGCCGCGTACCTGCCGTTCAGGCGGGTTGTAATAGCCGTCGGTATGCCATTTGATAGCGCGGTCGGTATAGGGGATGTAAGCCTGCCGCTGTCCATCGTCAGCGCATACGGTGACGCGCGTGATGCCTTGTTCACCCGCCAGCCAGTTCGCGTCCAGACTATCCAGCCCGAACTGCAGTCCGAATTGACGCACCATGTCTTCATCAGCAGGTTCGGCAGCAGTGGCGTAAATCACCATGTTGCTGCGTTGGCAGCGCTCCAAGAGTGCAGCGTGTTCAGCTTTAGTCAGTGAACGCGGATCGTTGATTTCGACGATGAGCTCGTTGGTATCGGTGATGGCGTGCGCCAGCTTGTGATCGCGCCAGCGCAGGTAAGCAGCAGTGTTGTCGAGATCGAATGGATTTTGCATCGGCTGATCAGTGTGAATCTGCGCAGCTCAATCGCCGCTGGTGACTTTTCGGATGCGTGTTTGTTTCGGTTCTGCTTCGAACAGGTTTTTCATGGTTTTCTCCACCATATCCACGGCCTCCGGTGCTTCGATACTCATCATCTGATCGATTACCCATTCGACATCTTTTTCATCCATGACTTCGCGCATACAGAAGGCCAGGTAACGGGTAAAGGCGAATTCCGGGCCATCGATCTCATAGTTGAAGTCGGCATATTCTCCCGCGCGTTGGTTGAGTTTGTCGATGAAGTACTGCTTGTGTTCAGCGATGCTGTTACCCATCAATCGGCTTTGATTTTCAGCCAGAGTTTCCGCCACGCAATTCGCCAATGTACTGGTAAAAACAAAACGAGTTTCAGCGGATAATTGGCGATGGGCGATACGGTCTGCGACCTGGATCAGGAACACCAGAAATTCAGTGAGAAACGAAAAGTATTGCGGGCCGATGGCGATCTCGAAATTCGCCCTGCGGGTATTCTTCAGCGCGTTGTCGGCGATCCGCCAGATGGTAAACGCCATTGCTCCCGCAATCTCTTGCGGAGTCTTTTTCCGTTCACTTTTGAACCATTGGCTTTTGATGCGCATATCAGGTGAGCCGAAAATTAGCGTCAGCCCTTTTGCAGGAAGAATTCATACTCGCCAGGGCTCGCCTCGACAGTGCTGATGATTTTTACTCCGGTGGTGTTCGCCCAGCCAACGATGTCGGAACGTATTCCGGGACAGTTGCTGACGAGTTTGAGAATTTCGCCTGAATTCATGCCGTTCAACAGCTTCTTGGCTTCTACGATTGGTCCCGGGCAAAGCACACCGCGAATATCGAGAATGACATTCGCCTTGTGCGATTCTCCTTTGCCCTTCATGACGTAGTAGCCCGTGCCGCCATCCGGCATCGCTTCGGTTTTTAATACTTTGTTACGGGTCTGTTCCGCCCATGCGAAAAGATCGTCCTTGGTACCCGGACAGTCTGAGATCAACAATAGTATTTGCTCATTTTTCAGATCGTCGACCACGCGCTTGGCACCGAGCAGCGGTGCGGGGCAGGTGAGGCCGCGCATATCCAGCGTTACATTGGCGTGCAAGTCTTGAGTGCTCATTTTAGATGTCCTGTTGGTTTTTTAACCGTTGGCATTTGGGAGCCTCTAAAAATTCCCATTTCAATATCCGCCCTTGCCATAGGGTTGCGGCAGGCCGGCAACTTTTGCACCTTGTTTGGCCGGGCCGGTCGGGAATAAATCATACAGGGCTTTGCTGTCTGCCTCCGGCCAAAATTCATTAACGCCCTTGAGCATATTGCGGAAATTCGGTGTGTGGCCGTGTTCTCGGAACTGATCGCGCATGTATTTGACGACTTCCCAATGTTTGGGTGTTAACTCGATATTTTCTGCCGCTGCAATGACGGTTACTACCTCATCGCTGTAGTTCGGTTCCAACAAATAGCCATCTGCATCAGTTTCAAGCTCGTTACCTGCAACCATGTATCCCATGACTGACCTCCGTTATAAAAAACTCAATCTTCACTCAAACCGGAAATGACTTTAGAGGGCACAAAAATGCCACAACCAAATTGACGACCTTCGCCGAGTCCAATAAATTGCAGATGTAGCGATGCTTCCGGTTTTAGATCATGCACAACCAGGCTATAACCCTGCATCGTTTGACTATCATCACTGATGGTGCGACGTTTGCCGCAGATCAATTTGCCTTTGATCCCCATTTCACCAAGCTGTGCATTGATATGTTCCACGAAAAGCACTTCGTCGCTTGTGCCCGTTACCAACTGTGCGTGTATGGTGGGGAAGGGGTGAATGGGGCGCGTTTTCGCAGCCCCCAAGCGTACGGTTCGTCCGGCTATATCGAACTGTTGTCCTGTCAGGCGTGCCGCAGTATGTTCTGCGAGCGTTGTTGGCAAGCGTATTACCATCTTGGCGCGCTTGGGCAGTAGTAGTCCTTCCTTGTTGTCTGTTCCGCGCAATGGCAAAACTCCGATAGATATTTCTTCAGCAAGCTGTGGAACACGGTATATCAACGCCTGCCAAAGCGCAAAGGGATAAGCGGCGGGAAGTATGCCGCCATCAAGATCGAACACCATGTCGATCATCTCTGGAGTATTATTATTCATTGGCCGGTTATTTCTGTGAGTTTGCCCAGTGTTGCATAGCAGTTGCCCACTGTTCTGCTGTAGCCGGGTCGATGTCGAAAATCGTAAAACGTTTGCCCTCGCGTATACGGATGCGCAATAAACTCATCCCGCCTTCGACGTGATCTATCTGTTGCAGTTCAATCTCCTGGCCCCCCAAGGGAACTTTGATTTTTGTTAATTCGCTGATTTTCGCCATTATGATTTCCCCTTGCCCAGATAGATCGAAACGACCACGAGGATATTCTGAACAAGACTTTATAGATACATTAAGTCTATCGCTAATAGACTTGATATTGAAATACTACTAGGGGAAGGTGGAACACTACCCATAAGGGTTATAGAAGATAGCCGCTAAGGGTGATGGAATGCAAGAGGTGATATATCGTAGTATCCTGATACACCGAGAAATATGGGCTGGCCTGAGTTTGAAAGGGCACAGACCGTACAGATTACACGTTCCCGCCTCTGCCGGGTCATTTAATCGATTGCCAGCAGTAATCTCCAGGCAACGCGACTGAAAGGATAAATATTATGGCTAAGAAGATGCATGATACCCCAAACCTTGATCAACTCGAGGATGGCCCATGGCCCAGTTTTGTGACTGGCTTGAAAGAATTGGCGAAAAATAAGGATTATGTGGTCGATCTGCTCGGGCAACTCGAGACTTCGTACAGGACCAAAAAAGGATACTGGAAGGGTGGCACGGTCGGCGTGTTCGGTTATGGTGGCGGGATTATCCCTCGCTTTACCGAACTAAAGGATGAAGCCGGCAATCCGATTTACAAGGATTGCACTGAATTTCATACCTTGCGCGTGATGCCGCCTCCCGGTATGCACTACGATACCGATACTCTGCGCAAATTTTGCGACATCTGGGAGAAACATGGCTCCGGCCTGATTGCATTTCATGGCCAGTCCGGCGACATCATGTTCCAGGGCGCGACCACTGAGAACGTGCAGAAGGCCTTCGACGAGATCAACGAGATGGGCTTTGACCTCGGTGGCGCGGGCCCGGCAGTGCGTACCTCGATGTCTTGCGTGGGCGCGGCGCGTTGCGAACAGTCTTGTTACGACGAAGCCAGTACACAACGCAGCGTGCTTAACACTTTTCTGGATGATATACACCGCCCTTCCTTGCCGTACAAGTTCAAATTCAAATTCTCCGGCTGCCCGAATGACTGCATGAATTCCGTGCAGCGTGCCGACATGGCAGTGATCGGGACCTGGCGCGACAACATCCGTACCGATGAAGAGTTGGCCAAGAAATGGTTCGCCAAACATGGCATGGACGAATTGGTGAACGACGTTGTGGCTCGTTGCCCGACCAAGACCTTCCAGCTCAAGCAGATCAAGAATGTCAAGAAAGGCGCCAGTATCACCAGCGTTGCGATCAATGACACTCACGCGATAGAGATCGATAACCACGATTGCGTGCGTTGCATGCACTGCATCAATGTGATGACCGGTGCATTGGCTCCTGGTAAAGACAAGGGTGCAAGCGTGTTGGTCGGGGGCAAGAGCACATTGAAGATTGGTGGCTTGATGGGCTCGGTCATTATTCCTTTCATGAAACTTGAAACAGAAGAGGATGTGCAGAAACTGGTTGACCTGGCACAACGCACCATAGACTTTTTCGCGGAAAACGCGCTTGAACACGAGCGTACCGGCGAGATGATCGAGCGTATCGGTTTGATCAATTTCCTGGAAGGTGTAGAGGTCGAAGTTGATCCGAACATGGTCTCCACTCCCCGCACCAATCCTTATGTCCGTACTGATGGTTGGGATGAGGAAGTTGCCAAGATCAATGCCCAGAAAATCAAAAAGCAACAAGCCGCCTGAGGAGACATAAAATGAATCAAGCAGTTCAAGAGAAGCCAGCCCAAAAGCGCAAGCCAAAAGAAACCGGGGTGCCGGACAACAAGAAGTATCTGCATCCGCTGATGATAAAGAACTACGGCAAGTGGAAATATCATGACCGCCCACGCCCCGGAGTACTGCGTCACGTTGCACATAGTGGCGACCAGATCTGGACGGTGCGTGCCGGCACGCAGCGGCAAATGGATGTGGGAACCATCCGATTGCTATGCGATATCGCCGACAAGTACGCTGAAGGTCACGTCCGTTTCACTATCCGTTCCAACATCGAGTACATGGTCTCCAAGGCTGAGAAGGTCGATCCGCTGATCGCCGAACTGGAAAAACACGGCTTTCCTGTGGGCGGTACCGGCAACTCCATTTCGATGATCGCCCATACGCAAGGCTGGTTGCACTGTGACATTCCGGGTACGGATGCATCAGGAGTGGTCAAGGCATTGATGGATGATCTGATCGTTGAATTCAAGCGCGAGGAAATGCCCAACCGCGTGCATCTGTCCACATCGTGCTGCGAGATAAACTGCGGCGGTCAGGCTGATCTTGCGATCATCGTGCAACATACCAAGCCGCCTGTGATCAATCACGATCTGGTCGCCAACGTATGCGAGCGTCCGACGGTAGTTGCGCGTTGCCCGGTCGCGGCGATACGCCCGGCCATGGTGAATGGCAAACCTTCACTGGAAATCGATGAGTCCAAGTGCATGTGTTGCGGTGCGTGCTATCCACCTTGCCCGCCGATGCAGATCAATGACCCGGAATATTCCAAGCTGGCGATCTGGGTAGGCGGCAAAAACTCCAATGCACGCGGCAAGCCGACTTTCATGAAGATGGTCGCGTCCGGCCTGCCCAACAATCCGCCGAGATGGCCGGAAGTCAACGAGGTGGTTAAAAGGATATTGCATGTGTACAAGGATGATGCCCGTCCATGGGAGCGTATGGCTGATTGGATCGAGCGTATCGGCTGGCCGCGCTTCTTTGAAAAGACTGAATTGCCGTTCACCAAATATCTGATCGACGATTGGCGTGGTTCACGTTCCACGTTCAATGCTTCCACACATATTCGCTTTTAACCGGGAGCGGCCGCATGAAATTTGGAATTGTCGTTAATGAGGGACCTTATCAACATCAATCCAGCGATTCGGCCTACTTGTTCTGCAAGGCGGCGATTGCAAAAGGCCATCAAGTCTGGCGCGTGTTTTTTTATCACGACGGTGTGAATAACGCCTCAAAGTTGACCGAGCCGCCGCAGGACGACCGTAATATTGTGAATCGCTGGAGCACGCTCAACGAAGAGCATGGTGTGGATCTGGTGGTTTGCGTTGCAGCAGCTTTGCGACGTGGCATCAGGGAAGAAAATCTGGCGAAAGGTTTCAGGATTTCCGGGTTGGGCCAACTGGTTGAAGCCGGCATCCAGACCGAGCGTACCGTCGTGTTTGGCGATTAAGGATAGCTGGCATGAGCGAGGGAAACAACATCAAGAAATTCATGTTCGTCAATCGCAAGGCGCCTTATGGCACGATTTACGCGCTCGAGGCTCTGGAAGTCGTGCTGATCACCGCAGCCTTTGACCAGAACGTGTCACTGGTATTTCTCGATGACGGCGTTTATCAATTGAAGAAGGCGCAACAGACCAAAGGCATAGAGACCAAAAACTTCTCGCCTGCCTACCGCGCACTGGAGGGATACGATGTCGAGAAACTCTATGTCGAAAAGGAGTCTCTTGAAGCTCGCGGCTTGACAGAAGCAGACCTGCTGGTTGATGTCATCGTGCTTGGCTGCAAGGAATTGGGTGAGTTGATGGATCAGCAAGACGTGGTCTTGAGTTTCTAATGGAGAATCTCTAAATGCTGCACATTATCAACAAATCTCCACTGACGAACAGCTCGCTCGACAGTTGTTTGCGTGTTGCTCAATCCGGGGATATTTTGCTTATCGAAGATGCGGTCTACGCTGCCACATTCGGCAATGCATTCGAGGGTAAAATACGCGAGGCGATGGGGCGTTTCAAGATATATGTTTTGCAGCCCGATCTTGAAGCGCGCGGATTTGCCGATCGCATCATCGCAGGAGTATTACCTGTGGATTACGGCGGCTTTGTCGATCTCACTACGACCAATAAAAACTGCCAATCCTGGCTCTAACTTTTATCATATAAGGAGAATTACCATGTCCAACATCGAAGTCGACGGAAAATCTTATGAAACCGATGAAGAGGGCTACCTTGTCAATCTGGCTGACTGGAATAAGGATATCGCCAACTACATCGCCAAAACTGAAAGCGTCGACATGACGGATCAGCATTGGGAGGTCATCAATTTTCTGCGTGAATATTTTGAAGAATATCAAATCGCGCCGGCAGTTCGTGTGCTGACCAAAGCGATAGGCAAAAAACTGGGTGCCGACAAAGGCAACAGCGAATATCTGTATGGCCTGTTCCCATACGGTCCGGGCAAGCAAGCTTGCAAGATCGCTGGATTGCCGAAGCCAACCGGTTGCGTCTGATCCGGATATTTTAGTGGAACTTCTGCAACAGACCCACGATGAGCACCTTATTCGCAATCCTGTTTTACTTTGCCACCCTGGTGTTTGTCGTGGGTACGCTCTACCGTATCAGCGTTTATACCCGTACTCCCGCCCCGCTTAAAATACCCACCACGCCGGCACCCATTACCACCGGCGGGGTAGTATTGCGCATGATGCGCGAAGTGTTCCTGTTTGAGAGCCTGTTCAAAGCGAATCTATGGACGTGGGGCTTGGGGTGGTTGTTTCATGCCAGCCTGGCCCTTGTTCTGTTGCGCCACTTGCGCTACTTCACCGAGCCTGTCTGGGCTTGGGTGGCGTTCATTCAGCCGTTCGGAATGTATGCCGGCATCACCATGGTGCTAGGTGTGGCGGGACTGTGGGCGCGGCGCATTTTTGTCGAACGCATCCGCTATATATCCACTCCCTCTGATCATCTGATGCTGGCACTGTTCCTGGCGATCGGGGTATCCGGCCTGGCGATGAGGTTTGTGGTACATGGCGATGTGATAGCTGTAAAGGGATTCATGCTCGGGCTGATGAATTTCGACTTGCAGCCTTTGCCTTCCAGCATTGGTCTTTATGTACATCTATCTCTGGTCGCGGTGCTATTGATGATCTTTCCTATCAGCAAGCTGTTACATGCTCCCGGATTGTTTTTTTCGCCTGGCCGCAACCAGGCAGATAACCCGCGTGACAAGCGACACATCTCCGGCTGGGCCAAAAAATTGGAGTCCAAATGAGCGCTAAGATCACAGCACCCGCATATCGCATCATTCCGATTATTCCGGCTTTGAAGCCGGGGGCCATGGAAGGTAGTGGGCCGTATGTCGCCAACGACAAGATTCAGGGGGCGCTGGGATTTCCCGGCCAGCTGGTTGACGACTGGCATGATCAGGCGATAGCCAAGATGGGTGAATTGCTCGGCAAATACCGCTCGCTCGCGGTGTACATGGATAGCTGCGTACATTGCGGAGCATGCTCGGATAAATGTCATTATTTCATCGGCACGCAGGATCCGAAAAACATGCCGGTTGCGCGGCAAGATCTGATGCGCAGCATATACCGCCGTTATTTCACACTGCCGGGCAAGATATTCCCCAAATTGGTGGGTGCCCGAGATTTGACCCGCGAAGTGCTGGACGAATGGCACAACTACTTTCACCAATGTTCCGAATGCCGCCGTTGCTCGGTGTTTTGTCCATACGGCATCGACACCGCCGAGGTCACCATGGCGGCCCGCGAAATCCTCGATTCCATCGGTTACGGCCAGAAGTATGACAATGAGATCATCGGCAAGGTGCATAAGATCGGCAACAACCTCGGTCTACCCGGGCCCGCACTAAAGGATACGCTGGAAGGTCTGGAGGAGGATGTCAAAGAGGACACCGGTATCGATGTGCGCTTCCCGGTCGATGTAAAGGGTGCAGAGGTTTTATTTATCACTCCTTCAGCTGATTTCTTTGCCGAGCCGCATATCGACAGCCTGATCGGCTATGGCAAGGTGTTTCACGCTACCGGGACCAGTTGGACTCTTTCCTCGATGTCTTCTGAAGCTGCCAACTTTGGCATGTTCATCGGTAATTACGAACAGCTGCGCAAAGTTGCGTTGCGGATTCGTCAAGCCGCGTTGGAACTGGGCGTCAAGCGCATCGTGGTCGGCGAATGTGGCCATGCCTGGCGGGTCGCCTATAGCTTTTGGAATACCCTTACCGGTGTGGGAGACGGGGCGGACCCGGACGACCAGTTCGCAATGATGCTGCAAAAGCAGCTCGACCATCGCTACAAACAGCCGATGCATATTTGTGAATTTACCTGGGACATGATCGAACAAGGTGCGCTTTCTTTCGACAAGGAAGCCAATGATAAACACATCATCACTTTCCATGATTCATGCAACGTGGCGCGCGGTTCGCGCATGGGCGATTATCCGGGTGGGCAGTTCGACATCCCGCGCAACATCGTCAAGTCGGTCGCCAACCATTTCGTTGAGATGGATCCAAGTACCACGCACGAAAGAACATTTTGTTGCGGTGGCGGTGGTGGGCTGTTGACTGACGATCTGATGGACTTGCGCGTCAAGGGCGCGCTACCGCGCATGGAGGCATTAAAGCGGGCGGCTGATGAGCACGGAGTGAATTTCATGGCGTGCATATGTGCGATATGCAAGACGCAATTCTCCAAAGTGATGCCGTATTACGGGTTCGAGAGAAACATGGTTGGCGGTGTTCACCAGTTGGTCAGCAACGCGATCAAGCTGGGTGCGAAATAACAATTAATCGGAGGCAGTCAATGTCATCAACAACTGAAACAACTCAACAAATAACTTTCCGTCGTTATAAAGATGGCGACACAAAGGTTGGCCGTTTGAGCGAGAAGATCATGCAGGCGAGCTTTACGCACAAGTGCCCGACCTACATTCAGTCCACGCCGCCTTGCCAGGGAAGTTGTCCGGCAGGTGAAGATATCCGCGGCTATCTGGCCATCGTGCGCGGTACGGAAAAACCGCCGGTTGGAGCAGATGGCAAGCCGGCCATGCCTTGGCAGGAATATGCATTTCGCCGTTTGACCGAAGCCAATCCATTTCCGTCGGTGATGGGGCGGGTTTGTCCGGCACCGTGCGAGACCGGATGCAATCGCAATGCCCTGGAGGATCACGTCGGTATCAATTCGGTCGAACATTTTCTTGGCGAATACGCGATAAGCAATAACCTTGCATATCACAATAGCGCAAAACCAACCGGTAAAAAAGTGGCGGTCATCGGCGGTGGCCCGGCAAGTTTGTCCTGTGCCTATCAGCTCACCCTGAAAGGGCATGAAGTCACCGTGTTCGACGAGCACGAACATCTTGGTGGCATGATGCGTTACGGCATTCCGGGTTTCCGTACGCCGCGCGATGTGCTGGATGCGGAAATCAAACGTATCACTGATCTGGGTGTGAAGACCAGGATGAAATGCCGCGTGGGCACGGATATAACCCTGGAACAAATCCGCAAGGACTTCGATGCGGTTTTCCTCGGTATGGGTGCGCAAGCCGGCCGTGCCTTGCCCATTGCCGACAGCTCGGCACCGAATGTGGTGACTGCAACGGCCTTTCTGAAAGCTTTCAATGACGGCCGTCTCCAGCACGTCGGCAAACGCGTGGTGGTAGTCGGCGGCGGTGACACGTCGATCGACGTGGCCACGGTCGCACGGCGTCTCGGCCATCTCGAGCAATCCAAACCAACGGATTTCGAGCAGGCCATCGCGGGCCAGATCGCGCATGATGTGGCAGAAATTTCGGCCAAGCAGGGTGCAGAAGTGACGCTGACCTCGATCTTCGCCATCGACAAGATGCAGGCGAATAAGCACGAAATAGAACAAGCGCTCGCAGAAGGTATCGCGATCCGCGGCAGCCTGGTGCCGATAGGCATCGTGCGCGGCGCGGATGGACGTGCCACAGCGCTGCGCGTCAGTCAGTGCGAGGCAAAGATGGCCGGCAGCAAACTGGAGGTCAAGAATATCGAGGGTACCGAGGAGGATATCCCCGCCGACCTGATCGTGTCAGCGATCGGTCAGGCAGTGGACTTTACCGGGCTTGAAGAATTCAACAATGGCAAGGGTGCAGTCTCGACGGATCGCAACTATCTGGTCGCCGGACAGAAGGGCGTGTTCGCCGGCGGTGACATCATACGTCCGCATCTGCTGACCACCGCTATCGGTCATGGCTCTATTGCTGCGGATGGCATACACAATTACCTGAACGGCCTGGATCTGGAAAAACGTCCCAAGATCGATGCACATCAATTCGATCTGATGCGCAAGATGATGGAAAAAGGTCTTGAAGTCAAAGAAACGCACGAGCCGTTGCGTGGCACTGACAGTTCCAACGTGGCAGTACACAACTTCGATAATCGTTCGGATCGATATGTGATCCCGCACGACAAACTATTCCTGGGGCACTTTTCCATCGTCGCGCGCAATAGACGCAACGTCATTACCCTGAGCAAGGAATCCGCGCTGGGTAATTTTGAAGATCGTCTGGGCGTGCTCAGCCAGGAAAACGCGGTGGCGGAAGCCAAACGTTGCATGAGTTGCGGCATGTGTTTCGAATGCGACAATTGCGTGGTGTACTGCCCGCAAACCGCCGTGTTCCGCGTGCCCAAGGCCAAGGCCACGCTCGGTCGCTATGTCGATACCGATTACAACAAGTGTATCGGCTGCCATATTTGCGCGGATGTGTGCCCGACGGGTTATATCCAGATGGGGCTTGGCGAGTAATACAAATGTTAAAACTATTCGCGCTGCTGGCCGCACTCTGCTTGTCCGCATCCGCGGATGCCACAGAAAGCTACGGCATGCCCAAGCTCGATATAGGCAAAGGCGGCCAGTGCGTGGCAGAGCCGCAGTGGATGCGCAAGAACCATATGAAGGTGCTGTTTCAGCAGCGCGATGAAACTGTACACCAAGGCATACGCGACGGAAAATATAGCCTGAAGAATTGCATCGAATGTCATGCTAGTTTGCGCGATAACAGCGTGATCGGGCGTGCAGATAGTTTCTGCGAAGGCTGTCACCGTTACGAAGCGGTCAAGATCGATTGTTTCGAATGTCATTCCAGCAAACGAAGATCCGCTTTGGTGCAGAAAGAACATTAAATGAGCGACACGAATGTGCAGCGCAGGCAATTTCTGAAAACCTCGGTTGGGGCGGTGGCGGTCGCTATCGCCCCGGGAATGTTGCTGTTCGATATGGCGCACGGCAAGTCCGAGGCCGTTTCGAGCAAAGTACGTTGGGGCATGCTGATCGACACCGCGAACTGTGCGGACGGTTGCAACGACTGCGTGACCGCATGCAACAAGGAAAACGGCTTGTCCGGCGGGTTGAGTCCGACGGACTCGCAGTGGATGCGCAAGGTCGAGCTCAAGGATATGCGCGGCGGCCGGACATTGTCACTGCCGATGATGTGCCAGCATTGCGATGAACCTCCCTGCGTGGACGTCTGTCCAACAGGCGCCTCCTTCAAGCGCGCTGACGGCATCGTGCTGGTCGACAAGCATCTGTGCATCGGTTGCCGCTACTGCATGATGGCCTGCCCGTACAAGGCGCGTTCTTTCGTACACGAACCGCTGCATGACCAGAAGCCCGACGTGCCGCGCGGCAAGGGCACGGTGGAAAGCTGCACGATGTGTGTGCATCGCGTGGATAAAGGCCAGCAACCCGCTTGCGCCGAGGCTTGTCCGAATAAATCCATTATATTCGGCAATCTCAACGATCCTGAAAGCGAGATTTCCAAAAAAATCCGCACTGTCCAATCCACGCAGGTGCGCGCCGATCTGGGGCTTAATACCGGCATTCGTTACCAGGGGATATAAATAAAATGGCCAGCCACTCTCCGCTGCAGTTTAAAAACAGACTCTTCTACGCACTGGTTGCTGCGGGTGGCTTGGTCGTGCTGATGGGGTTATATGCGGCGCATATGATGGAGGAGCACGGCCATATCATCACCGGCATGAACAACCAGATCGTCTGGGGAATCCCCCACATTTTCGCCATATTCATGATCGTCGCGGCCTCCGGGGTGCTCAATGTGGCATCGATCGGTTCGGTATTTGGCAAAACCGTCTACAAGGCCAGGGCTCCGCTCGCCAGTCTGCTGTCCATCGCGCTGCTGGCCGGAGGTCTGACGGTGTTGATGCTCGACCTGGGGCGTCCGGACCGCATCATCGTGGCTGCGACCCACTACAACATCACTTCGGTATTCGCCTGGAATATCCTGTTGTATTCCGGTATGTTCGCCGCGGTGGCGATTTATCTCTGGACCATGATGGAACAGCGCATGAATCCTTGGTCGAAGCCGGTGGGTTTCGTGGTATTCGTCTGGCGATTCATACTCACCACCGGCACCGGACTGATCTTCGCTTTCCTCGTGGCCAGGCAGGCTTATGGATCAGCTTTGCTGCCACCGATGTTCATCGTCCTTTCCTTCGCTTGGGGGTTGGCGGTCTTTCACGTCGTCCAATCGGCCATATACGCCTGGAATGGAAACACACACACACCTGATATCGTAAAGCGCATGAAAAACCTGCTCGGTATTTTCATCATAGGCGCGTTGTATCTGGTCGCGGCATATCACCTTACCAACCTGTATTTCGCGCACCAATCCGGCTTCGAGCATTTCATCCTGGTAGATGGCGGTATATACCCACAACTGTTCTGGTGGGGTTATGTTCTGCTCGGCAATCTCCTGCCGCTGCTGCTGATCGTTCTTCCCGGTTTAGGCAACACCAAGAGTGTGATCACGGCTTCGATGTTGGTCATTCTGGGCGGCTTTGCGCTGCTGTATGTGTTCATCATCGGCGGGCAGGCTTATCCGTTGAACATCTTCCCGGGCTATGAAGCCAAGAGCAGTTTCGGCGATGGACAGATTGGCCTGTATCAACCCTCTCTCCCGGAGTTTCTGCTGGGTTGCGGCGGGCTCGGCATTGCTTTTTTAATTACCACGGTCAGCGTCAGGGTGCTTAATTTCATTCCTCATGACAAGCCATACATTGCCGGCCGGGGAACCACTGATTAATTCCGCCATGAACCGAATGCTGATTTCCGCAGCGCACAAGTCATCCGGAAAAACGATGGTCAGCATAGGCTTGTGTGCCGCGTTTAAAAATCGCGGGCACACTGTCCAGCCGTTTAAAAAGGGCCCTGATTACATCGATCCCATGTGGCTCAGCCAAGCGTCAGGGCGTGCCTGTCGCAATCTGGATTTGTACCTGATGGAACGCGACGACATCGTCTCCACCTTCGAGCAGCACAGCTCCGAGATCAATCTGGTCGAGGGTAACAAGGGTCTCTACGATGGTCTTGCACTGGACGGCAGCAATAGCAACGCCGCACTAGCAAAACTGCTCGACCTTCCGGTGTTCCTGGTGATCGATGCGCGCGGTATGACGCGCGGTATCGCGCCGCTGATTCTCGGTTATCAGGCATTCGATCGTGACATCAATATTGCCGGGGTGATACTCAATAACCTGGGTGGCAGCCGTCACGAAGCCAAGTTGCGCGCCGTCATCGAGTATTACACCGACGTGCCGGTGATCGGTGCGATTCATCATGATGAAAAACTCAGCATCATTGAACGCCATCTTGGCTTGATGCCCAGTAATGAATCTGCGGCAGCTTCAGCCAAGATCAAACAGATAGGCGAGGTCATCGAGAGCCGGATAGATTTGGATAGAATACTGGCGCTGTCCAAAAAACAAGCTCTCGATGTCCCGCACAAAGCCGAAGTGAAAGTGCTTCCTTGTGGAGACAAGGTAACGATAGGCGTGGCGCGCGATCGAGCATTTGGTTTTTATTACGCCGACGATCTTGACGCACTGGTCGCAGCGGGTGCTGAAATCGTGCCGTTCGACACCCTTGGTGATGCACAGCTACCCGATGTGGATGCGTTGTATATCGGCGGCGGATTCCCCGAAGTGTTTGCTGCAGAACTGGAGAAGAACGTCACGTTACGCAGTCAAATCAAACAGGCCATCGAAAACGGCATGCCGGCCTATGCCGAATGCGGCGGGCTGATGTATCTGTCGCGCAGCATTACTTATCAGGGCCAGTCTTACCAGATGGTGGACGCGATACCCGGTGATGTGCAAATGCATGACAAGCCCATCGGGCGTGGCTATGTACATCTGGCGGAAAACCCGGCGCATCCCTGGCCACGGCAGAATGCGCCAGCCAAGCAAATTCGGGCGCACGAATTTCATTATTCAAGTTTGGAGAATCTGCCGCCCGACAGTCAGTTCGCATACCGCGTCGAGCGTGGGCACGGCATCAACGGTCAACAGGATGGACTCATCCTGAACAATCTGTTGGCATCTTACACACATTTACGCACCATCGGCAGCTGCTACTGGGCTTCCCGTTTTGTCGCTTTTATTCAGCGGGTCAAGACGGAAAGATCAAGCGAGCTGGTGCGTGCGGTGGTTTAACTGATAATTTCACCCGGCACAACATGACTCATCCATTCGCGCAATACATTCAAACACTGGGCAAAGGCAAACGCGGTGCGCGAAGCCTGACATTGCAAGAAGCCGAGCAGGCTATGGGCATGATCCTGTCCGGGCAAATCGAACCTGAGCAGCTCGGCGCATTTTTAATGCTGATGCGTGTCAAGGAAGAAACCGCTGAAGAAATGGCAGGATTCGTGCGCGCAGTACGGCAATCCTTGCCTGTTCAGCAAGACTTTCCGGCAGTCGATCTGGATTGGTCCAGCTACGCCGGAAAACGCCGGCAACTGCCATGGTTCGTGCTCTCTGCGCTGCTGTTGGCGAACCACGGCATTAAAGTGTTGATGCATGGCACGCAAGCGAATACCCCAGGGCGGATTTACACCCCCGCCGCACTTCAAGCCTTGGGTATTGCCAGCTGTCAGTCGTTTGCGCAAGCCGCGCAACAGTTACAGCAGCGCAATTTTGCTTTTCTGCCGCTAGATGTTATGTCTCCTGAACTGCAGCGCATCATTGACTTGAAAGCTACGTTAGGACTGCGTTCGCCGGTACACAGTGTGGTGCGGATGCTGAATCCGGCCTCGGCAACGACTTCCATCATGGGTATCTTCCATCCCGGCTACGATGAAATTCACCAAGCGGCAGGAAAAATTCTGGGCGATAAAAATTTGGCGGTATTTAAAGGTGAAAGCGGAGAAACTGAGCGCAACCCCGATACAATTTGCCTTGTGCGCATGTTGGCGGATGGGGAAATGTTGCAAGAGACCTGGCCCGCGCTATTCGATAATCGTCACCTGAAAGATAGCGAAATGGTCATCTCTCGCTTAGGGCTTGTGTGGCGCGGATCGATAGAAGATGAATATGGACAGGCCGGTGTCATGAGCACGGCAGCCATCGCGCTCAGAGCATTAGGCCGCGCAGCCAGCACTGCCGAAGCTGAACAACAGGCCGCTGATTATTGGCAACGGCGCGACCGTAACTTTTTCGACAAGACTTAACATGGATTTTCTGCCAATTTTTCTGAACGTCAAAGGCAAGCTGTGCCTCGTTGTCGGCGGTGGCGAAGTGGCCCATCGCAAAGCGTCGGTACTGGTGGATGCAGGGGCAACAGTCAAGGTGGTTGCGCCAGAGCTCATCGATGCTTTTACCGGTTTGCATGGCATCGAGTATGTTGCGGAACGCTTCAAGCCTGGTCATTTGGATGGGGTAGTGCTGGCTATTGCCGCGACCAACGACAGCGCCGTCAACCAGCAGGTTGCTCAACAGGCGCGTGTGCGGAATATTCCTGTGAATGTGGTGGATAGCCCCGACTTATGCACGTTCATCATGCCGTCGATTCTGGATCGTTCGCCGTTGATGGTGGCTTTTTCCAGCGGCGGCACGTCCCCGGTGCTTGCCAGAATGTTGCGCGGTAAGCTGGAAGCGCTGATTCCGCAAGGCTACAGTCGCCTGACCGCATTTTCTGCGCGGTTTCGCGACACCATCAAAGCGCGTATCGCCAACCCGGCCAAACGCAGAATATTTTGGGAAAATATTCTGGAAGGCGCGGTCGCCGAAAAAGTATTGGCTGGCGACGAGGCGAGTGCTGAAGCCATGTTGCTTGGTCTTTTGGAAAACGAGAAGCTTGAACAGACTGGCGAAGTATATCTGGTCGGTGCCGGCCCTGGTGATCCGGACTTGCTGACCTTTCGCGCTTTGCGGCTGATGCAAAAGGCCGACGTGGTGGTTTATGACAATCTGGTATCCAAGCCGATACTCGAAATGACCCGGCGCGATGCGACGCGAATTTATGTCGGTAAAAAGCGCGACGATCACGTCATGCCGCAGGAAGAAATCAATGAGTTGCTGGTGCGTCTGGCCAAAGAAGGTAAGCGCGTGTTGCGCCTCAAGGGCGGGGACCCGTTCATTTTTGGGCGTGGCGGCGAAGAAATCGAAACTCTTGCCGAACATGGCATCCTATTTCAGGTCGTGCCCGGCATCACCGCAGCCTCCGGCGTGTCCGCCTACGCGGGCATCCCGCTGACGCACCGCGATCATGCGCAATCCTGCATATTCGTCACCGGTCACTTGAAGGACGGCAGTATGAATCTCGATTGGGACGCGCTGGCCCGGCCAAAACAAACCATCGTGGTTTATATGGGGTTGCGCGGGCTGGCAACACTCTGCGCCGAACTTGTCGCGCACGGCATGCCGGACAGTACTCCTGCGGCAATCGTACAGCAAGGAACCACGCAAAACCAGCGTGTCGTTACCGGCACACTGGCGACGTTGCCGGCAATTGCGCAGCGTGAAAATTTGCATGCCCCGACTTTGATCATCGTTGGCGGGGTCGTCACGCTCAGGGAGAAACTGGCTTGGTTTAACCCTAAGAAATTTGCATCTGTAGAAAGTTAATATCCGTAGTCAAATAATTTGTGAGGAAAACCATGATGAAAAGATCAACACTCAAAAGCATGTTGTTGTCAGCATTATTCCTGTTCAGTATTGGCAACGTGACAGCTGATAACGAGAGGCTGAAGCCATTTGTGCTTGCATCAAAGGGAGCGGGGACCGTCGCCGAGAAATCCGAGCAGGCCAAAGCCGCTTTGAGTGCGGGCGGGTTTTCAGTGGTCGGAGACTACACACCTTACCCTGATGCCAACATTTTAATCGTGACTGACGACGATTTGAAAAAGAATGCGGCAGCCTCCGAGCAAGGTGGCTTTGGTGCGGTGCAAAGGGTTTCGATCACAAAATCAAATAATGAAGTGCAAGTGAGCTATACCAACCCTGTCTACATGGCGAATGTGTATCGCATGAAAGGCGATTTGAGCAGTGTGGCCGCGCGGCTGAGTGCCGCGCTGGGCAAGGTGGAAGAGTTTGGTTCGGAACAGGGAATGACCGCCAGCCAAGCGCGCAAATATCATTATATGCTTGGCATGGAATATTTCGACGAACCTAGTGTATTGGCTGAATATGCCAGCTACGAAGAGGCTGTTCAGTCAGTAGATGTGAAACTGACCGCCAATAAGAATGGTGTCACTAAAGTTTATCGTGTGGACATTCCCGGAAAAAAGGAGACTGTATTCGGGGTCGCCATGAAAGGTGCTACAGAGGCTGATCAATACATGGACGATCGGTTCATTATGAAAGAGATTGATTTTCACGATGTTAAATCTACCGCTCATTTACCTTACGAAATATTGGTTTCGGGCAACAAGGTTTATGCGTTATATGCCCGTTTTCGTATTGCGATCAACTTTCCGGATTTGAGCATGATGGGTAAAAATAGCTTCATGAACATCATGAAAACCCCGGAAGCGATTCGTAGTGTTCTGCAAAAAACCGTGCAGAAATAGCGATCAGAATTTTAGATTTTTGGATGAAGACTTATCAAATAATTTAGCGGATAAAGAATATGCTGAATTTCCTAATTGGGAGATTGTAATGGCTGAAAGCGATACTTTAGATGATTCTAATCGCCGTAATTTTTTAATCAAAGTGACCTCTGTCGTGGGCGGTGCAGGCGCGGCGGCGGCGTGCCTGCCTTTTGTGGCCAGCATGAATCCGAGCTCGGACGTACTGGCCAAGGCCACGACAGAAGTGGATTTGTCTGCCATCCCGGAAGAAGGTGTGCATACAGTCGCCTGGCAGGGCAAGCCGGTGTTTATCTTTCATCGCACCCAGGAAGAGATCAAGGCGATGGAGGCTTCCGATGGTGGGTTTGATCCGGAGCCTGATCAAAAGCGGGTCAAGCGGCCGGAATGGCTGGTCGTGGTGGGTATCTGCACGCATTTGGGTTGTGTGCCGAACAAGGAGGGGCCGGGTTGGACATGTCATTGTCATGGCAGCCAGTATGACGATAGCGGTCGAGTCACCCGTGGACCTGCACCGAAAAATCTGGCAGTACCGCCCTACCGGTTTATTGCTGCGGACAAAATCATCATCGGCGAAGCATAAGAGGCGACTATGAAAAACAGAATCATCAAATGGATAGACCAACGTTTTCCGCTCACCAGCTTTGTCAAGCATGATCTTACCGGCTATCCGACCCCCCGCAATCTCAGCTATTGGTGGAATTTCGGTTTTCTGGCGGGTTTCGTGCTGATGCTGCAGGTGGCCACGGGCATTTTTCTGGCCATGCACTACAAGGCGGATGTCACGCTGTCGTTTGATTCCATCCAGCACATCATGCGCGACGTGAATTACGGCTGGCTGTTGCGGTTCATGCACGCCACTGGTGCGTCGGCATTCTTCCTGGTGATCTATATCCATATGGCGCGCACGCTCTATTATGGCTCCTACCGCGCGCCGCGCGAGCTGATGTGGTGGACCGGACAGGGATTGCTGCTGATGTTGATGGCAACTGCTTTCATGGGCTATTTGTTGCCGTGGGGGCAAATGTCCTTCTGGGGCGCGACCGTGATTACCAATCTGTTCCGTGCCACGCCATTCATCGGCGAACAAGTGGTTACATGGTTGCGCGGCGACTACGCCGTCGGCGACGCAACACTGACGCGCTTCTTCGCGCTGCACTATTTGTTACCGTTCCTGATCATCGGTGGGGTGGTGGTGCATCTGGTCGCACTGCATACCGTCAAGAGCAGCAATCCCAGCGGAATCGATCTGGCAGCAAAGGACAACATCCCATTCCATCCCTATTTCACTATCAAGGATTTGTACGGGCTGGGCATATTTTTGATCGTGTATTGCATCTTCGTGTTCTTTTTGCCGAACAGTCTGATTGAACCCGCCAACAACATTCCGGCCAATCCGATGCAAACCCCGACACACATTGTTCCGGAATGGTATTTCCTGCCTTTCTATGCGATCTTGCGCTCGGTTCCGAACCTGGTCGGCGGTGTGGTGGCGATGGGGCTGTCGGTGATGGTGTTTTCTTTCATGCCCTACCTGGATCGTTCCCACATTCCCGGCGGGGCACATTACCGTCCTTGGTATCGCGTGACGTTTTACCTGTTCGTCGCGGACATGCTGGTGCTGGGATATGTCGGCTACACCCCGCCTACCAATCAGTCCATCGTGATGGGACAAGTGGCGACATTTTTTTACTTCATCCTGTTCATGCTGCTTCCTTTCATTTCCAAAGCGGAAGAGCGATGGCTCATCAGGCGGGGTTTGCCGCCCGACGTGGAAGCTATGATCGCGGGCGAGGCCAAGGAAAAAAGCAAATTGCCACAGCGCCGCCGCCGTGGAGATATTACATGAAAAAACTCATTGTCGTATTGATGCTGTACTGTTCCACTTCGCCGGTCTGGGCCACAGATGCAAAGCTGGAAAATATCCAGGTGGAAACCAGTGTGCAGGCTGTCGAACGCGGTGTGGACGACTTGATGAATAACTGCCACAGCTGCCACAGTCTGAAATACATCAAGTATCGCGATCTGGCCACATTCGGCATCGACAAGAAAAAGATTGACGAATGGCGTGGCGACCAACCGATTGATGCGCCGCTTGCCGGTCTGATGTCCGACGAGGCGGCCATGCAATCGTTTGGATTAGTACCGCCGGATCTAAGCTTGATGACCAAGGCACGTGAGGGCGGCGCGAGCTATGTGTATTCCTACCTGTTGGGCTATTACAACACTCCAGAAGGGATGACCGGCAATCACATCTTCCCTGAAACCAAGATGCCCGATCCACTTGGAATTAGTAGTGCGACTGAACCTGCTCAACGAGATGAATTAAGGAAAACGGCGCATGATATTGTTTCATTTCTCTCATGGGCGGCCGACCCGCATGAGCAGGAGCGGCATAGGCTGGGCTATTATGTAATTGGATATTTGGTCATTCTGACTCTGTTGCTCTACTTCGTGAAGAATCAAGTTTGGTCGAAGCTGAAATAAGACCGGTTCTCAAACGGGGCAGCGCCGTTCCGCTGCATGTGATCAGTCGCCCTCCTGAATTAAAATAATATTATTTTTATGGGGAGGGGCTCTTTAGGGAGTGAAATATGAAAATCAGATTTTTGCTGGGCAGTGCTGTCCTTGCGGTGCTTTCTTTTCCGGCGCTGGGATCTCCTGCGCAGGGGCAGCCACAAGTCAGCTACAAGAATGATGTCGCCCCAATCATCCACGACTATTGTTTGAACTGCCACGAGCCGGGAGGCAAGGGCTACGAGAAAAGCGGGTTGGATATGCGCACCTACCAGAGCCTGATGCAGGGTACCAAGTTCGGGACCGTCATCAAGCCGGGCGACAGCTTTACCAGCATCCTGATTCAGCTGGTCGAGGGACGCGCCCATGCTTCCATCAAGATGCCGTTTGGCATGAGCGGAGGCTTGGCCAAGGACAAAATCGAGATATTGAAAAAATGGGTGAACCAGGGTGCTCAGGACAACTGAGAACCAAGATCAACTTAGAATTGGGAATCAACGCAAGAAGGAAAATTGTATGTCTGCAGAATTACTTCAAGTTGTAAGGTCAGGCGACGTTGATTCCGCCAGGCGGATGTTGGCTGCCGGAGCTGATATCAATTCGAGCGACGGCGATGGCGCCACGCTTCTGATGATGGCTTGCCACGCCGGCAATCTACCCATGGTACTGGCATTGATCGATGCTGGTGCGGAAGTCAATGCAAGCGATGAACGCGGTTGGACGCCACTGATGAAGGCGGCGTATAACGCGGAGCTGGATCGGGGATTTCCTGATGTGGCGCAGGCACTCATCGACGCGGGAGCGAACGTGGAAATGCCCATCAGCTACGGTATCCGCCCCCTGATGCTGGCGGCAGGTTATGGTGAAACCGCGGTGGTCGAGACGCTGCTGAAGGCGGGCGCCGATGTCATGGCGCGCAACGACGGCGGTCTCACGGCACTCATGATGGTGAAGCAAAAACACTATGTGGATGTGATCAATCTATTGCACGAAGCGGAGCGGGACGCCGGGGTCGGGGAGGGCAGTTGTTCGAGCAAAAACGAGCCCGGATCGAAAGTAGTGACTTTTCTGAAGCCCGTCCCCAAGTCCTGATCGTTCAATATTCAAAAAACCGGGTTTGTATTAACTTCATGAAAGACTGAAATGCCTTACTTCGTTTACAAGATCTTTGAAACACCGATCCGCCGTTTGGAAAAGCTGGAACAGCACGATGCGTTTCGTGCAGCGTCAGACCGGGCCAAACAGATACGTGGTGAGTTGGCCAGCGATGCGTCATGCGTTATCAAAGTGATTTTTGCCGAAACGGAATTGCACGCCGAGGATTTGCTCAACCAAATCCGAGCACCAGTTCCCAATCCGCAGGATGATTGAACAAACACGTAATGGATGAAGCAGCCTATCGGCAGGCACTAACAACATCGATTTCGCGTTATTGCCCGTTTGAAAAATCCGTTTTAACCAACTGCGCGTCATGTTCGAAAGCAGAGAAACATAATATTGCCGAGCGTGAGATCGTTGCCTGCAACAATGCGGAAGCACTTGAGCGCTGCATCGCATTGCGCGATTTGTTGCGGCACAACTTCACTTTCGCGCTGGGTAAATTACACATCGATGGTCCTTTGCCACATGCGCAAGAAATGCGTATGCAATGCGGCGGTTTGAGAGGACTGCAATTTACGCTGGATGGTAATGACAAAGTGAGTGATGTAGCCGCGCTGCTTGTGATGGCGCAGCACAAGTTTGGCGAACTGGTTGACTTCCCTTATGCGCAGATCGTCCGATTGGCCAATACGCTTTACAAAGCACGATAGATTTTTATTAGCGGCGGCGAATCTGCCGCACACCACAGGAGCAACACCAGAATCATGTCAGAACAACCCACGGAAATAAAATTACACCAGCAATCCCGTCTACTTGAAATCACTTTTAGTGACGATGTTTGTTATCAACTGTCCTATGAATTTTTGCGGGTGTACTCACCATCGGCTGATGTCAGCGGGCATGGTCCCGGACAGGAAGTATTGCAAGTGGGTAAAAAGGATGTCGGGGTGCGTGAGGTTTCTCCGGTCGGCAGTTATGCCGTGCAAATCGATTTTGATGACGGGCATGACACCGGGCTTTACACCTGGGAATATCTTTACAAATTAGGCAAAAATCAGGCTGCATTATGGCAGGATTACCTGGATCGGCTGGCTGCTGCCGGAGCGAGCCGCGAATTGCGTTCCTGAACTAAAAATACCGAGCAAAAAATACCCGATAAGAATAGTCAACATAGTTTAAAATCCGAACCTAAGCCTTTTATCTGATCCTGGAGTAAGTGATGAGTTTTAACGAAGCAGACGTGCAAAGCGCGTTGAAGAATTTGATCGACCCGAACACTAAAAAAGATTTTGTCAGCGGAAAGTCCGTGAAGAACATCAAGATCAGCGGCAGCGATGTGTCGCTGGATATTCTGCTTGGTTATCCGGCCAAGAGCGTGTGGGACGAGATACGCGCGATGGTCGAAGCGCAACTCAAGGCTGCGTTGCCGGGTGCGGGCAAGGTCAGCGTCAATGTATCCAGCAAAGTCGTGCCGCACGCGGTACAGCGCGGCGTAAAGTTGGTGGAAGGCGTGAAAAATATCATCGCGATAGCGAGCGGAAAGGGCGGCGTGGGTAAATCCACCACGGCGGTAAATCTGGCCCTGGCCCTGGCTGCCGAAGGCGCACGCGTCGGCGTGCTGGATGCCGATATTTACGGCCCTTCGCAACCCACCATGCTGGGCATTTCCGGCCAACCCAAATCGGTTGATGGGAAATCCATCGAACCGATGAGCAATCACGGCCTGCAAGCGATGTCTATCGGCTTCATGATAGATGGCGATGATACGCCGATGGTCTGGCGCGGCCCGATGGTGACGCAGGCACTCGATCAATTGCTGCACCAGACGCGCTGGGACAATCTGGATTATCTGGTGGTGGATTTGCCGCCGGGCACCGGCGACATCCAGCTTACCCTGGCGCAAAAGGTGCCGGTTACCGGCGCGGTGATCGTTACCACGCCACAGGACATCGCGCTGATGGACGCGCGCAAGGGACTCAAGATGTTTGAAAAGGTCGGCATCAAAATCGTCGGCATCGTCGAAAACATGAGCACGCACATTTGTTCACAATGCGGTCACGAGGAACACATCTTCGGTGCGGGTGGCGGGGAAAAGATGTGCGCCGATTACAACGTGGAATTTTTAGGCGGCCTGCCGCTGGACATTCGCATCCGCGAGCAAGCGGATTCCGGTAATCCCACGGTAGTGGCTGACCCGGACGGCAACATCGCGAAGACGTACAAACAGATCGCACGCCGTATTGCGGTCAAGGTCGCGGAAATGGCACAGGATCACAGTGCGGCCTTCCCGAAAATCGTGGTGCAAAATACCTGAGAAAACGCCGATTTAATCAGCCGTTCGCCCTGAGCTTGTCGAAGGGTAGCAGTTTCGTAGGTTGCGTTAGCGGCCTCATCACGTAACCCAACGTGCGCTATATTGGGTTACCCAGTGCGTGGTTGTTGCCGACTTGTCGGCTATACAACCACGGCCTCCCCCTTGCGGGGAAAAAACGCTAACCCAACCTACGAAACTAAATGAGTCCGGATGTCTCAGAGCGTAGCAATGAGCCATTGCAGCATGCAGAGATGATGAGCAGAGGAACCGCAACGATTTAATGTGACCGCGTTCGTCTGCCTCCATTAAGTCAGCAGAAAATGCCTGATCAAGTAAGGCGCAATACCGCAAGCGGCCGCCAGAGAAAATAGCGCAACCGAGCGGCGGCGCACTTTGGTTGGCACCTTGAGCAAATCAAAGAACGCTGCCCCAAAAGCCAGTGCGGCAACCGCCCAGAACAACACAAGGCGAGCATGGAGCGTTTCTAGTCTGGAGGGTATTGCTCCCCAGGACGGCAGTTGAACCTCCCAATACCACCAGAAGGCAACAAAGTTCAGCGCGACTACGATGCACGCGACCAGGGCGAGCCAGCGAAAAGCCGGCAAAAAGTATCGGTCCAGAAAGTCACTGATCATTTTCATAACGAGATAAAGACACCGTGTGTTGTTCGGGTTTTTGTATTTTCTACGATCAGCGCATGGTTGTGCAACCGACACGATTAGTTAATACCTTTAGCGCTGCCGCCAAAATATATTCCCCAAAATATATTCCAAAATAATTCATACACTATCGTCGTGCCGGTGCTTTAGCGGCGCGGTGGCGAGCCTGCGCCTGTCGCATTGGTTGATTTGCCTACATTCATTTGTGCTTTGGCATTTTCGGGCAATTCGACCCGTTTGACCACGCCGCCTTCCGATAACAGCACATAGCGCCGATTTACTTCTTTGACCGTGACACCGGGCACCACTTCCGCATTGATTCTGATCGCTTGCGCCGGCTTGCCGTTAGCCGCCAGTATCGCAACACTCTCAGCCGGATTGCTCGCGACTACCACGCCTTTTAATTGAAAATTGCTGGCGACGGCAGCATTCGAATGACCGCCTAACAAGCCCGCCGCCGCATCCAGTCTTGGGGCAGGCTGTTTCGTCTGGGGTGGTGCTGCGACCGCACGCATTGGCGGCTTGAACAATTGCATCGCCCAATACGCAGCCGATACGCACAAGGCGATGAACAATACAAAACTTGCAATCAGGGGCAGGCGTTTCATTGCATTCCTTTTAATTGTCCATCCCAGATGCCTTTACAGCAGCCGTCATTCCGGCCTGCCCTCTATCCAACTTTCCCCCAGAGGGGGAAAGAGCGATCGCCTCCTCTCCCGCAAGCGGGAGAGGATTGAGGTGAGGGTGCCGGAATCCAGACAATTGACAATATCCCCACGCATAACCAGCGACTTGGCTGACGTTTTTTGGCAGCCTATAACCAGCCACTTGGTTGTCGTTCTTTGACAACCTAGTGGAATGGCTAGGAGTTTCATCAGTCGAATGGCTAGTAGTTCCACCAGTGGGACAACACCCAAAACACGGCTTTGTCCGCTACGCGAAGTTATATGACAAGCTGGATTCCGGCCTACGCCGGAATGACGGAGTTTTTTGTATTTCAAAGAGCATTCCATTTTATTAACGCACCAACTGGTTGATCTCGATTATCGGCATCAGCACGGCCAGCACAATCAGCAGCACCACCACGCCCATCGCCAGTATCAGTGCCGGTTCCAGCAATCCGGCCATGGTCATCGCGCGGCGTTCCAGATCCTGCTCTTGCGCGTTGGCGGCGCGCTCCAGCATCGCCGGCAATTCTCCGGTGACTTCACCGGCGCGGATCATGTGGATCAGCATCGGCGGGAAATGTTTGTGCGCCGACAGCGCGCGCGCCAGGCCAACGCCTTCGCGCACACTGCCCGCAGCCTCTTCGACTTGTGCGCGCATGGCGACATTGGTCAGGGTGTCGCGGCTGGTTTGCAACGCGCGCAATATCGGCACGCCGGAACCGGTGGTGATCGCCAGTGTGCTGGCGAAGCGCGCGGTGTTGAGGCTGCGCTCGAATTTTCCATACAGCGGTGCGTTCAATAACCAGGTATGCCAGCGCAGCTTGATCGCGGGGTCTTTTAGTGCGCGATGCCAGGCGAAACCCAGCGCTACAACAGCCAGCAAAACGATCCATCCGTAATTACGCACGAAATCCGAAACGCCCAACATCACCGTGGTCAGGAACGGCAGCTTTTGTTTGGTATTGGCAAACACCGACACGATCTGCGGCACCACGTAGGTGAGCAAAAAGATCACGATCAAAAATGCCACCACGGTGACGATCGCCGGATAGGTAAACGCGAGCTTGACCTTTTGCACCAGCGCATTGCGCCGCTCGATGTAGTCGGAAAGCCGCGACAGCACACGCGCCAATTGGCCGATCTGTTCACCGGAAGCGACCAGCGCGCGATAGATGTCGGCAAAGTCGCGCGGATGCAGCGCCAGCGCATCGGACAGCGATGCACCGCCCATCACTTCCGAGCGTATCGAAGCGATCAAGTCACGCACATAGGTGCGTTCGGCTTGCTCCAGCAATGCGGAAAATGCCTGCTCCAACGGCAGGCTGGCTTCCAGCAGACTCGCCAGCTGGCGCGTGAACAGTGCCAGCTCGATTGTAGACAGATGATCGCCGAATGCGCTGCGTTTGGTTAGTCCCGCCTCGTCGATCTGGGTCGCAATCGCGTCGACCGTAATCGGCACCAGGCCCTGCGCGCGCAAATCTGCGCGCGCGGCACGGGCACTGTCTGCGCTGACTACGCCTTTTTTGGTAGCGCCAATCGCATCAACGGCTTCATAGCTGAATGCTGGCACGGCGTATCCTTAACAGGGTGTTGAAAAACGTCGCGAGCGACGGCAGAACGAGGCGCGAAAGGGCGAAAAAGCGGAATTTACACATAAGTAAATGAGCATTTTGAGCCCTTGAGCAACACAGTTATGCCGAGCGCAGTAGTTTTTTAACATCCTGTTAATCCTAGGCCTTGGTGACGCGCATCAATTCCGCCTGCGTCGTCGTGCCATCTGCCAACCAGCGCTCGCCATCCTCGCGCATGGTGCGCATCCCGTCTTGCTGGGCGGTGGCGTGGATCTCGGCTTCCGATGCGCGGTTATGGATTTGCGCGCGGATCTGATCGGTGGTCAGCAATAATTCATACACGCCGACCCGACCCTGATAGCCGGTGTGGCCGCATTTGTCGCAACCGACCGCTTGCCATAATTTGCCATCATGCCGTTTGCAGTGCTCACATAATTTGCGCACCAGACGCTGCGCGACCACACCGAGCAGCGACGACGACAACAGGAACGGTTCGATGCCCATGTCGAGCAAACGCGTGATTGCCGCTGCCGAATCATTGGTGTGCAGGGTCGCCAGCACCAGGTGGCCGGTCAACGATGCCTGCACCGCGATCTGCGCAGTTTCCAGATCGCGGATTTCGCCGATCATGATGATGTCCGGATCCTGCCGCAAGATCGCGCGCAGTGCTTTGGCAAACGTCATGTCGATGCGCGGATTGACTTGAGTCTGGCCGATGCCGTTCAACTCGTATTCGATCGGATCTTCGACCGTCAGGATATTGGTGCTGGTGGTATTCAACCGCGATAGCGCGGCATACAGCGTGGTGGTCTTGCCGGAACCGGTCGGGCCGGTGACCAGCACGATGCCGTGCGGCTGTGCGATCAATTTGTCGAATTGCGCCAGCACCCCCGCGCTCATGCCCAGATTCTGCAAGTCGAGCCGGCCTGCTTCCTTGTCGAGCAGGCGCAACACCGCGCGTTCACCGTGTCCGGTGGGCAGGGTGGAAACCCGCACATCGACCGGCTTGCCGCCGACGCGCAGGGTGATGCGGCCATCCTGCGGCAAACGTTTTTCGGCGATGTCGAGCTGCGCCATGATCTTGATGCGCGAAATCAGCGAGGCATGGATCGCCTTCTTCGGCCGCACCACATCGCGCAGACTGCCGTCGATGCGAAAGCGCACCACCGAAATCTGCTCGAACGGTTCGATATGAATATCCGATGCGCCTTCGCGCAATGCCTGCGTCAGCAGCGCATTGATCATGCGGATCACCGGCGCATCATCGGCAGATTCCAGCAAGTCTTCGATCGCGGGCATGTCCAGCATCAGTTTCGCCAAGTCGAGATCGGATTCGTATTCATCGATGACCTGTGCCGCGTCGCCGCCCGAACCGGCATAGGCTTTGGCGATTGCCGCTTCGAGCGCTACGCGCGACATTGATTTCAGCCTGATGCGCCCGAAACAGCGGCTCACTTCCGCGATCGCCCCAGGCGTGGTTGCGTCCGATACCCAGACTTCAACGGAGCTATCCACGGCACCGTTGCGCTGTGCCAGCAGCGCGAAGTCGCGGGCGAATGCGTAGGGTAGAAGGCGGGCATCCATCACGGCATTACTCATTGCTGCGAATTACTGCTGCGGCGCCGCCGCTGCCGGTTGTTGCGGAGCGGGGTTTTGTGGAAGCGCCGGTTGCGTGTTTGCTGGAGCGCCAGGTTCAGCCTGTTTGGACATAGGGCCACCGACCATCCGGCCGTCCAGTAGCGGCGGCAACTGCGGATCGTCCATGTTCGGCAACATGATAGTCGGTTGCCCGTTGATTTGCGCATTGCGGATAAAATCGTAGCGATCTCCCGCAAGATTCACGCTCTGCTCATTGTTGCGTATCACGGTCGGTCGCAAGAACACCATCAAGTTGGTTTTGACGTGACTGCGCGTCTTGTACTTGAACAAATTACCGATGATCGGAATATCACCCAAGCCAGGTACTTTTTCGATGCTGTCTTGAATGTTGTCATCGATCAACCCGCCCAGCACGATGATCTGCCCGTCGTCCACCAGCACGTTGGTATCGAGCGAGCGCTTGCTGGTGATGAGCCCGGCTGGATTGGTCGCATCCGTAATGGCCGACGTTTCCTGATAAATCGTCATCCTGACCGTGCCGCCTTGTGAAATCTGCGGCCGCACCCGCAACGTCAAGCCGATATCATGGCGCTCGACCGTCTGGAACGGACTCGTGGCCGCCGAGGTCACCGTCGTATACGAGCCAGTAATGAAAGGCACATTCGAGCCGACGACAATTTTTGCTTCTTCGTTGTCCAGCGTGATCAGGTTGGGCATCGACAAAATATTTGCGCTGGTGTCGGTTTCAAGCGCATGGACCAATGCGCCCAAGCCGGACTGGGAAAAAATACCAAGGGTCAAGCCGTTTCCGGGAGGCAGTGGCACACCGCCGGGAGCTAAGTGTGCGGCGGCTTGGCTGATCAGATTATTGCCACCTGTACCAAATCCGGTCAATGCCCCGACCCGATAATTGCTGGTGCTATTTCCCGACAAGGCGGCCCATTGCACGCCCAATTGGGCCGCTTTGCTTGCATTCATTTCGACGATCAGCGACTCGATATAGACTTGGGCGCGGCGCGCATCAAGCTGGTCGATGACTGTGCGCAAGTTGCGGTAGACCGACTCGCTGGCGGTGATGATCAGCGTGTTGGTCGTTGGATCGGCCTGAATGAATCCGGCCGGTCCACCGCTCGGCAACGGCACCTGGCTTGATGCGAACGATGAAGTTGATGCGGACGATGAAGTTGATGCGGACGATGGAGTTGATGCGGACGATGGAGTTGATGAAGGCGTTGCCGAACTTATCGCGGAAGTATCCGATGTCACGACGGCACGCAAGGTTTGTGCAAGCTTGGTCGCTTCGGCATTCTTCAGATAGACCACATGCACATTGCCCGGCAGCGCGGTCGGCTGGTCGAGTTTTTCAATCAGCACTTTCGCCAGATTGGCGCGTGCTTCGGACGGCGCGCGCACCACGACCGAATTGGTGCGTGGATATGCCAGCACACTGATGCGTCCGGCATCGCCTCCGGCTGTCCCGCCCGACTCCAGCAGTCGATTGACCATCACCGCAATATCGCTGGCGATCGCATAACGGATAGGCACCATATCCATATCGTTGCCCGCGGGACCGTCCAGTGCCGCGATTATTTTGCCCAGCCGCAGCAGGTTGTCGGCGTAATCGGTGATGACCAGCGTGTTGTTGCCAGGGTTGGCGTTGATGGTGTTGTTGGGAGAAATCAGCGGGCGCAATACCGTCACCAGATTGGCTGCGGACTCGTAATTCAAATGAAAGATCTGCGTCGCGATCTGGTCGCCGCGCACTGCACCGGCCTGGATCGGGCCCGCCTGCACCTTGGCATCCGCTTCCGGCACTACTTTGGTATAGCCGTTGCCGGTCACCACCGTGTAACCATGCAAGCGCAACACCGAGGTCAACAGTTGAAATGCCTGAGCCTTGGTGAGCGGCTTCTCGGATACCAGGTTGATCGTGCCTTTAACACGGGGATCGATGATGAACGTCGTGTTGGTGTAATCGCCGACCGCCGCGATCACCGATTCGATATCGGCATCGACGAAATTGAGTGTGCCATTATTCGAGCCCATATCCTTATTTGCACTCGCGGCTTCGTTCGTGGTCGTGGCTGCGTGCGTGCCGGGGATTTCATTCGCGCCGGCGTTTTCATTCGTGCCGGTGATCCCATTTGTGTTCGGACGGGTGCCCGGCCCAAAGTTATTCGGATCCTGCGCATGCGCCTGCTGCACGCCCGTCACTGCGCACAGCAACAATATCGTGAAACTCGCACAGCGAGACCCTGTCCCTCTCGCCCGCTTGCGGGAGAGGGCAGGGGAGAGGGAAACGGGCATGGCGGGTTTCATCATCAGGGGCAGCATATTTACCATGCCCGTTATCATTGCACTCCAGCGCCGCCACCCTGCCGGTCTTTGTAGTGCTTCTGGCATTCTGTTCTTTGGCAATTTATTTTTTATCATTTGAACTCTAGTGCGATAACATCTTTGTCGCCTTCTCTGCGGCGTTGTCCCAGCAAATTCAGAAAATTTGCCAGCCTCTGTTCTTGTCCTGCCTCGGCTTGCGCCGTGCCGGAAAACTGCAAATGTCCGTTGTTCAACATTCCTGAACCGTTTAACAACATCGGTCCTTTGATTGTTTTAAGTGTCGCATGAGCCTGTTGACCGCGCCAGTCGAGTGCCAGATCATAGCTGCCCAACGGTTTGATCGGCGACATCCGCGACGCGAGGTCATTCACTTCCAGATTCATCGCTCCGACCATCTCGATTTTTCCATTCTGCTGCGTCAATTGCAGCGGTTCCCATGATAAACGCATTTGACCGGACGGCTGCACTGTATTCAGCGGTGCGCCCAGAGCGGCCAATCGTTCCGCCGGTAATGAAATCGCTCCCGGACTCACTTCCCATTGATGCCAGTTGCCCTTCACCTTGATCGGTTGCGATAGTGCCGCAGCGTTTTCCAGTTCGGCGTCGACACTGCCGAACAATACCATAGGGGACAAACGCCAAGAGAAGCGTCCCGGCAACAGCGGCGTTACCGGATCGCTACCACTCGGTGCGCCGCCGATGAAGGCCGAACCGCGCCACAATGTGCCATGCGCGTCCCCGAGCGTCAAGCGGCCCGCGGTCTGCTCTTCTACCATAGCCATCATCCAGGTCGCCGGAAAAAACACCATGATGGTGAGCGCGACACTGGCAATCCCAGCCAGCAACCATATCACGAGGCGGCGCAATGGGTTCCCATTAATCTTTTCCTTGTTGGCGCAGCGTAAACGTCGCATTGACCATATCGGGTTGAGCCAGCACAACGATATTGGCATCGACCACGGAAAGCAGCGCGGTTTTTTGCATATCGTCCAGCCAATTCAGCGTGCCGGCAAAAGAGACTGCGGCGAGTTGCACCTTCGCAAAGTCGCCGGTCAGCATCACGCTTTGCGGCTTCAAGCCGTTGCGCGCAAGCGCTGCTTCGATATTTTCTTTGGACATCGCTATCAACGGCGAAGCGGATTTTCCGGAAAGTGCTGCAGCTTCTTTCGACAATGCCTGCATCTGCGCGACTTGCTGGCGCAGCACGGGCAGATTTTTGTTCAATTGGTCGCGACCGGACAGGGCAGGATCGATCAGCAAGGCGTAGGCCAAGCCAACTGTCACGACCAGCGCAGCCACAGCAAGCATCGCGCGCTCGCGCGCATCGCGCACCGCCCAGAATTCCGAGAACGATTGCCTGGATTGATTCAACAGACCGGTCAGATTCATTTCGCGCCCCTGATTTGCCAGACGACCGCGCCCGATTGTTCAGGCGCAAGGTCAAGCGCCAAATCGTGTTTAGCCAGCGCGGCTTTCATCTGTTGTGTCGGTGCTTCACCACCGGGCTTCAAGCGCACGAACAGGCTGTGCTCGTGATATTCGAGTGCGGCAATCGCGGTTGTTTTGCCTGCCGCTACTACGGCGCTGGACCACGCCTCGCCAAAGGCCGCTGTGATCGCCGTAAAGTCATCCGGTGCAGCCAGCCCCGAATCGCGTTTGGCGGCCGCGATCTTCTGCTGCATTTGCGCGATGGGATCGATGACCACGGACTCTTTCGGATAAGCCGACTTGTAGATCTGGATCATGGCCGCGCGCAGCGAATTGGTTTCGCCCTTCATGCGCCACCAGTCGATATTCAAGGCAGCGGCATTGATGACCAGAACCGCAGCGGCCAGTGCCAGCGGCCAGCGCCACGGACGCCAATCCAGCTTGGGACCGGTTCCCGCGCCCAGTCCCGCGATCAGGTCAAGTGCCGTGCCGTTGGCACCGGCAATCCAGCGCGACCAGTTGTCGGCAAATACGTTGATACGCTTATTCAGCGCGCTAGTATCGTTGACCGCTTCCTGATAAGCGCGCACCGCCGATTGCGGCACATACAGCGTGATCGGTGCTTCGGGTATTACCGCGCACAATGTCCGGATCGCAACACTTGCCGCAGATTCATTCTGTTCAGGCCCTTCGGCTTGGCTCAGGACAGGCATGATCGCCAGACCGATGCCGTCCTGTTCCGACAGGCGCAGCGTCATGTCGATATCGGCATTCTGGTCACCGTCATTCCGGTCGTTGATGGCGGCGGTCACGCTGCCCGGTTGATCAGATTTATAAGGCAGGCACAATTGTGCGGGGAATGCCGCGATATGACGCGCGCCGAACGCGATCAAGGTCTTGGCCAGGATGTCGAGCCAGGCACGCTGCACCACCGCGACGGTGCGCAATCCACCGGATAAGCCGCCCGCGACCACCACACAGTCGGCCGGATCGGTGATCAGCTGATCTTCCACCAGGTTGGGCAATGCGGCCTTCAGTCTGGCTGACGATAGCGGTGGCACTTGCAAACGCAGCAGGGTGACATCACTGGCGGCCAGCAGCAACACCACGCGCTGCGACTTCGCTATTGTGTCAGATAAGTCCGACAATGGTGCCGTGCCCTGGCGCTCGATTGCGCTGCCATGCGACACCAGTGCGAACGGACAAGCCAGGGCAAGCCAATGCAGCGCGCTGTCGGCGGCGGCTTTGGAAGGTAAACGGATATAAAGTGTACTCAAGGTGCCTCGCTATTTATTCTAATGTTCTCGAATCCAGATGAGCTTGGTATCAGTGACATTGCGTTCGATCAACGCCTGCACTTCCAGCCCGGCCCGGCTCATGCGCACTTTACCATTGACCAGAAAGTAATTGGTTGAGACCGATACCTCGTTGTCCGATACGAGAATAGACTTGTCTGGCAATTGTTGCGCAAAACCGGCGCGGTCGTTGAAACTGGCGATGTTGTTGCGGTTCTCCACCAGCAATGCCGCGTCGGAAAGCGAGAGCCCTTTGATTCTGGCTGCCAATACCTCTGCCGGTGCGGTGTTTACATTGACCGGTGTGGCGCGCGGCAGGAAGATCACGAAATTTTTCAGCTTGTCGAGTATCTCCGGGGTAAAGCCCGGCACTGCGAGCAAATCATCCACTTGTGTAAGATTCATCGGCAGCGGGCCGGATTGATTGTCGGGGTTTGCAGCGTTGGCTGCCGGATTTTTTTGCGCAGCCGCCATCTCAACGGCAGTTGCCTGTGCCAATGCCGGATCCAGGTGTGCATTGTTGAGCATCCGCTCGAAAGCGGCGACCTCGGCGGGGTTGATGGTTCCGTTGGTGCACAGGTTGGTCAGGTTGTAACGTGCTTGAGCATCGCTGATGCTGCCCGACAAGGTCGCATCGGCGGTATCGGCATCGGCGCGGCCGTTTTCTACATATTGATCGAGTCGCGTTTCCGCGAGTGGCACCGCCCACGGTTCATCCAGGGTATCGGTGTCCGAATGCTTCGCATCCTCGCGCAGAATCAGGCCGGCCCAATCGAGCGCGCCGCGCAGTATCCATTGTTTTTGCAACTGCAGGCGCTGATTTTCGATCGAGCGCACTTGCACTTGCTGCTGCCAGAACAGACTGGCGACGATGGTGATCGCCAGCGTCGTCAACAACAGCGCCATGATCACCGCGACACCGCGCTGCCGGTGGAGCAGAAGAACTTTTGGCCGGGCACCCGGTGGAGCAGGGTGCGCTTTCACACTGCCCCCAGCAAAAATATCTTCAGCATGCCGGTATCGCGCCCGCGCAGTTGCATCGTGACTTCCAGTCCGGTCGGCAGCGGAGGACTCGCAGTCGAGCCGGCGGCCGGTGTCAGCACGTCGAGATCTGTGCGCCAGCCGTTGCCGCCGCTGACCCATAGCCGCATCGTCAGCGCGGTCACATCCGATTTCAGCACCACCGCCTGACTCGTATCGATGTCGTTCTCGGCGATCAGCCACAGGCTATCCAGTTCCCTCAAATCGCGCGTCGGAGCCGATTCGCGACGTGTCAGCACGCCGTCCCTGACCCGATAGGCAATGACTTGCAGGCGTGACGGCTGGTTGTCGGCAAACACCGTGCGCACCAGCGTGAGCCGCCCTTGCCCGGCGGCGAGCGGTACCCTATTCGGCAGGGCGGAGGGGCCGACCAGATGCGCGCAATCGCTCTGCAACTGGGCAAAGGCGAGCTGCATTCCGCGCGTTTGCTCAAGGTCACTGGTGAGCGCGATGCGCGCCCGCACGATGCCATCAAGTCCGCGCCAGCCGAGCACCGCGACGAATCCGAGCACGCTGATGGCGACCAGCAGTTCGACCAGGGTTAACCCCTTGTGCTTAGCCGCCCGCGCGCCACTGTTTTCAATTGACCTATTGCGCATTCGGCACCACTTGGGCCAGCTTGATGATGCGCCGTTCGGTATTTTGCGCGTCGAAGACACTGACTTCGACGCGGCGGAAGAAGGGGTTCGGTGTGGCGAATACGTTTTCTTCGCACACCAGATGCAACTCGCCTTGCACGCAATCGAAGCTGCGCTGACCCAGTGCCGGCCATTCATGGGCCAGACGGATTTGCGCCAGCTGGTTTTCGGCCGACCAGGTCGCCATCATCGAAGCTCGCAAGTCACTGCTGTTTTGCGTCAAACTGCCAACCGCACGCAGACTGGCGCCCAATGCCGTACCGACAATCACCAGCGCCACCAGCACTTCGAGCAAAGTGAAGCCTGCGCTACGGCGAATATTGAGCATTCCATAATTCGAATTCGCGACAACCATTCCGTTCGGGCTGATGCTTCGACAAGCCTGTCTTGTCGAAAGGCTCAGCACAGGGCACACCCGTTCGTGGTGAGGTATCGAACCATAACGGATGTGTCGAAGCCCAAGGCTACGCGCAAGCTCATCCCCTTCGACAAGCTCAGGACAGGCTTCGATATGCACTGGGTACCCTGTGCTGAGGCTCCTGAGGTATCGAAGGGCGAAGCATCAGGGCGAACGGTGTAATGAATTATGGAATGATCAATAGCTTGAGGTATGGGTTGACGCATATTATTCCACCGCGAAATGTCCGACACCGTCAGCACGGATAGCAACCTGCGCCTCCCCGACGGCAAGCGTCAAGACAAAAGGTATGCCGACCGGTTCGCGGCCGAAAATAATACGCAAAGGAATGGTCTGTTCTGCCGAAGGTGGGCTGACCGTGAACATGACCGGCGAGCGTTTGAATTCACGCTCACGCAACAAGTCATCTTGCTTGAGCGCTTGCCAATTATTTTCTTCGAACAACAGGAAACGGTAACGATCGGCTTCTGCCTCGAATGCGATCGGGCGGTTGCGCACAATCGCCTCATCGCGCGCCAGTTGCAGCAACAGCGCGATCCGTTGCGCATCGTTTTGCAAAACTTGACGCTCGCTCGGCATCGCATTGAATGACACCGCCCCGAGTGTGATACCAACAATCACCATCACCACCAGCAACTCAAGCAGCGTGAACCCGCGCGACAGTCGCCGACATTTCGCGCGCCGATGAGCGCGATCCGACCCAAGTGAAGTAAACGTGATTACAGATCCCACGAGCCGATATCGGCATCGTTGCCGGCGCCTCCCGGCTGGCCATCCGCGCCCAACGAGAACACATCGAGTTCACCCTTGATGCCGGGATACAGATATTGATAGGGATTGCCCCACGGATCTTTCGGCAGCTTGTCGACATAACCGCCGGTTTTCCAGCCATCGGCGGCGGGGCCTTCAGTCGGTTTGGCTATCAGTGCCTGCAAGCCCTGCTCGGTGGTCGGATAACGCTGATTGTCGAGCTTGTACAGTTTGAGCGCTTGCATCACAGTGGCGATGTCCTGCTTGGCTGCGATGATGCGCGCATCATCGGTGCGCCCCATCAACTTGGGAACGATCAGCGACGCCAAAATGCCCATGATGACCACTACCACCATGATTTCGATCAGGGTAAAACCGCGCGCGGCAGGACCAGCCAGCGGTCGCCGAGCCGAATAGACAGAAATATTTCGCATGGAAAAATTGTTTTTAAATTGTAATGTTTGGATTGTACGCCTTGCTCGAGATGTGTGAAAGGAACTGTATGTGATCGATACCAGGCGCCCCATGTATTGGCCGCATACATAGTGGTATTGTAAAATATTGTAAAAAAGATGCGCTATAACGAGCCATGGTTGTATTGTTGCATTGTTGAATTTAAATGCCCGATCATTCAATGAAAGATGCAGCCAATATGTGCTTCAACCCAAATAATTCATTAGAAATAATCACATCTCAGTCATGGCCAAACCGATGCAGACCTGGATCGATTGCGACTCGAGTCCAAAGTCCCCCCGAACCATTGCCGTCGCCGCCGTGCCATGGCCAATCGCAACACATTTTTCGTGGCCTGTCGCGAGGTTCTTCATTACCGCACCACGAAATTTTGCACCGTTGTCAATTCATAATCCAAACACAATATCGAAGAAGCATTAGCATGAATTTCAAACATGAATTCTCCGTTGGCCCCCAGACGCTGGTCGCGATGATCATGGCATCCTTGGTATTGTTATCGTGCGGCGGAGGCACTACTACCCCCAACCCGAGCCTGAGTCGGAAAGTACCAGGCACGCTGATATCCCCCCCAGCGGCGACCGGAAATGTTGTGCCCATCGTGATTGATGCGGGCCCGGTACCGACGACGGCCAGTGAAATCAATGTCGCCTACGTCTCGGTTACGGTCTGTACTTCGGGGACGCTTGGAACGGCCACCTGCCAAACGATAGACCACGTGCTGGTGGATACGGGTTCATCCGGGCTGCGGCTTCTAAATTCCGCATTATATTCCAACTTAAATTTGCCAGCGGTGACAAACTCAAGCGGAGCGATCGGCGAATGCATGACTTTTGCGGACGGTTTTACCTGGGGCTCAGTGCGTACTGCGGATATCTACCTCGGAGGCGAGGTTGCTCCATCCGTTCCCATCCATGTAATAGGGGACCAACCCGGGGGAACAACTGCAGTTCCCGGCGATTGCTCCAGCACCGGCGGCATCAATGAAAATACGCCGGCTCTGCTTGGCGCCAATGGAATACTTGGTGTCGGACTTTTCGCAAATGACTGTGATGCCTGCCTCTTTTCGGCTGTGCCGACCGCCTATTACATTTGCACCGCAACCGGCTGCACAAAAACTAGAGTGACTTCCGCGCAGGTCGTCCAAAATCCTGTGGCCCTCTTTCAACAGGACAACAATGGTGTTCTGATAGATTTGCTTGCGGTTTCGTCCGTTGGTGCGACGACCAGTCTCACTGGCTCACTAATTTTTGGAATCGGCACACAGTCGAACAACGCGCTAGGCACCGCAACCGTGTATGCAACCGATTCATACGGCAACTTCCGTACCACACTCAATACGGTGAGCCTGCCCAACAGTTTCATTGACAGTGGCTCGAATGCTCTATTTTTTTACGACTCGAGCATTCCCATGTGCTCGGTTACGACATGGGCTTACTGCCCGCCATCACCGTTGTTTCTGAACGCGACGAATACCGCAGCAAGCGGAGGTAACACCGGTCCGGTGAGTTTCAGCATAGTCAATATAGATGCGCTTGCTGGAAACGTGATTGCGGCAAATATCGGCGGCCCATCCACAAGAGGCCAATTTGATTGGGGCCTGCCCTTCTTTTTCGGTCGGCCGGTATTCACGGCCATCTCGGGTATGAGCACGCCAGGGGGCAGCGGACCGTATTTTGCTTACTGATAAATGTACTGCGTTTTCGGTAGCCTCCCTGCACCGTTAATTCCCTGCTGTCTGCCAGCTGCGACGCTGGGGGACATCGGTCTTACTGTATCATTAAGTTTAGAGAATAATATGCACTTCCACACGCACACTTCGACGATGATTAAGCAGCCAAATATGGCAACCGCGAATGCCGCGCGTCGATTCCTCATCACGCTGGTTGCAATATGCCATGTCGCCGCGGCCCACGCGTCCCTTGGCGGCGATAGCGCCAGCGTTGAGGCGGACCGGGCGCACATGAACGTAAAACATGCGGCTCGCCTGACCCCGTCATCGACCGGCAGCTACACCGTGCATGAGACAATCTTGCCTACCGGCACGCTCGTTCGGCAGTATGTCTCCAAGGCGGGCGTGGTGTTCGCCGTTGCCTGGTCTGGGCCCTTCGTACCCGATCTTCGGCAACTCCTGGGGCCGCATTTCGACACGATGACCGCTCGCCAAGCCAAGCGAGTCCACGCCGGTCATCGGTTCGTCAGCCAACACGAGTCAGATCTGGTGATCGAATCGGGCGGTCACCCGCGCAGCTTTGTCGGCCGCGCGTACCTGCCGAGCGCACTTCCTGCGGGCGTTGCGGAGAAAGATATCCAATAGAAGCAACCACGCATCCCGCTTGCGTGCGTTGTCTGGCGGTGTATCTGTAGCTCTATCATCCCCATCGGTTTGGTCATAACTGAGATGCGATTATTTCTAATGGATTATTTGGGTTAATCCGGGTCCGCAAGGCGAGAGTTCGATAAAGAGTGCCTATGCCGCTGCCCAGATCATGCACACGAAACGCAGGCAGACCGCTGTTCGTCTCTGGCAACTGAACGATACTGCGGCAACCGCCATTCGCAGCCTCAAGACCATCCATCCGCAAGGCAAATATTCGCCTGTATTGCACGATGGGCCGAGCAGCACCGGTCGCATGCGCGCCTTGCCGGGCAACATTATCGTCTATCTCGATCCGCAATGGGATGAGGCGGCGGTGAGAAACTGGCTGAGTTCACACAAATTGGAGATCGTGAAGAAGCTGGAGATCGGGCCGAACATCTACGTCATTAAAACCGGCCCCGGCCTGGAAGCACTGGATACCGCTAACGCGCTCTATCGGTCGGGCGAGGTGAAGGCAGCGTTCCCCGACTGGTGGCAGGAAGTCGCAATCCGTTAACTTCATGAACTTCAGCCGGCAAAACAAAATCCTCGCGGATTGGCCGCATACATAGCTTTGGACGGCATTGCCATGTGATCTTTAATGTTATACTTTAAGCAAATAGCTTGTTCAGGTATGCGGGGAATTTAATATTCCATTTAAGGGGAGATAAAATGAAAAAACGAATTGCCGCTGTTGCGTTCATATTGGCTTCGAGCGCTTCTTTTGTTGTTTATGCCGATGACAATACTTACGATCCGCGCGCGCTTGCCATGGGCGGCACCGGTGTGACTACATCAAACACGCGCAATGCCGCTTTTCAAAACCCGTCCATGCTGGCCTCGACGCCGCGTGATTCCTTTGCGTGGGAAATACCCATCATAGCCGTCCGTCTCCAGGATCAAAATAAGCTGTACTCCGACATCAATCAACTGAAAACGGATGGGAATAATGTTACGTCCGCCCTCCAGGCATTCCAAGCCAGCCAAACCCAGGCAAATGCCGGAGCCGCCGCGAATGCGCTGAACAATTTCAACAACTCATTGGCGCCGGTCAGCAACAAATCGTTGATGGCGGATCTGTTTCTCGGCACGATGCTGGGCATTCCGGGTAAGACTTTTGCCTTTTCGTTGTACGTGGATGCGCGGGCTGAAGTCGGCGCCATGTTCAATTACGCATCGGCCGACCAGGCAACAATAAACACGCTGTCTGCCGCATTAGCAAGCTGCGCCGCCAATGCAGCCAACTGCGCTGCGGCGGCAACAACAGTCAATGGATCAACCACCAACGGCCAAGTGAACAATCTCCAGTCGCAATTACTGGTTCGCGGGGTAACCATCAAGGAACTCGGCATTTCCGCCGCGCACCATTTTGAAGGACTGGGCGGCATGGACTTTGGCATCACCCCGAAAATGATGCAGCTTGTCACCTATGATTACGCGCTCCTTGCCCAGCAAACAAAAACCATCACGCTCAACCAGGGCAAACAAAGTTACAGCGCCTTCAACATGGATGTCGGCGGGACGAAGTCGTTCAAGACCAACGGTGGCAATGAAATCAAGACCGGCATGGTGGTAAAAAACATGCTGTCCAGAAGCTTCACCACCGTCTTGGGCAACAGCATCGATATCAAACCGCAGGCCACCGTCGGCGCCAGCTACCTGACCAAGCTGACCACCACGGGCATTGACCTCGACGTCATTCCCAACAAGCCGATCATCAGCGGTTTCAGCAAGGAGTCGCAATATCTGCGCTTGGGCGCGGAGTTCGATGCATGGCGCTGGGCTCAACTCCGTATCGGCTATCGCCATGACCTGAAAGGCAACTATCCCGGCTTGCCCTCGGTCGGATTGGGCTTGTCTCCCTTCGGCATCCATATTGATATTTCGGCTGCGCGCGCCGGCAATAAAGAAGCTGCCGTCAGCCTGCAGACGGGTTTCAACTTCTGAGCATGTGCTGAACAACAGAAAAATGGCGGGCTTGCCCGCCATTTTTATTTCCGATGAATGACCGGGCGATTCACAGCAATGTCCTCCGCGAAGCGCGCGTGTCCAGTGCGCAACGGCGCGCCTATGACACGCTCTTGCCGCAATTCGGCATTCCATATTCCGCGCAGCCGCTCGATCCGAGTGCAGTCTTAGGCATGAATTCGCCGAAGATTCTGGAAATCGGTTTCGGCATGGGCGAAAGCACTGCCGCCCCGCACGCAGACTAACTCACCGCCGCAAGCGTATTGTCACCAGCGCGTGCTGTTCTAAGCGAGTTACCATCTCACTCTTTCGGCTCAATCACCCAGCCTCCCACATAATGTGTTGGCCTTATACAATGAATTGTAAATTCTGCTAAGGACACTATAATGCGCGGTCTTAAACGGTATCCTTGATTATGGTTGGATTACGCCCTTGATAAGGTCGTTGGTTCGAATCCGATCGCGCCTGACAGTATTTCGAGTGCGGCATCGCCGCACTTTGTATTTGTATTTTCCAGAATAGAAAAATAGAAAAGAAAAATATGCCAGTTATTACTTTACCGGACGGTTCGCAACGCAGCTTTGCGCAGCCAGTGACAGTTGCCGAGGTTGCGCTCAGCATCGGCGCTGGTTTGGCGCGTGCCGCGCTGGCCGGGAAAGTGGACGGCCGGTTGGTGGATACCTCGCATTTGATTGCGCAGGATGCCGGGCTGGCCATCATCACCGACAAGGATGCGGATGGTCTGGAGATCATTCGCCATTCCACCGCGCACCTGCTGGCTTACGCAGTAAAAGAATTATTCCCCGATGCGCAAGTCACCATCGGCCCGGTGATCGAGAATGGTTTTTTCTACGATTTTTCCTATCAGCGCCCGTTTACGCCGGAAGACCTGGCGGCGATCGAGAAGCGCATGACAGAACTTGCCAAACAGGACATTCCTGTGACGCGCAAGGTGTTGCCGCGCGACGAAGCGGTGAGCTACTTCAAGGGCATCAACGAGCATTACAAGGCAGAGATCATTGCCTCCATTCCGGCGGATCAGGATGTGTCGCTGTACACCGAGGGCAACTTCACCGATCTGTGCCGCGGCCCGCACGTGCCGTCGACCGGCAAGCTGAAAGCCTTCAAGCTGATGAAGCTGGCGGGTGCGTATTGGCGCGGCGATTCCAAGAACGAGATGTTGCAACGCATATATGGCACGGCTTGGGCGAAGAAGGAAGAGTTGGATGCCTATCTGCATCAGATCGAGGAAGCCGAGAAGCGCGACCATCGCAAGCTGGGCAAGCATCTGGAATTGTTCCACATGCAGGATTCGTCGCCCGGCATGGTGTTCTGGCATCCCAAAGGCTGGACGTTGTGGCAGGAAGTGGAACAATACATGCGGCGCAAGTTCATCGAACACGACTACCAGGAAGTCCGCACGCCGACCATCATGGACAGGACGCTGTGGGAAAAATCCGGGCATTGGGAAAACTATCACGACAATATGTTCACCACCTCGTCGGAGAATCGCGAATATGCGGTCAAGCCGATGAATTGTCCCGGACATGTGCAAATCTTCAATCACGGCCTGCACAGCTATCGCGACCTGCCGCTACGTCTGGCCGAGTTCGGCTCCTGCCATCGCAACGAGACCTCCGGTTCCTTGCACGGCCTGATGCGGGTGCGCGGCTTCACCCAGGATGATGCGCATATTTTCTGTACCGAAAATCAAATACAGCCCGAGGTGTCGAAGTTCATCGTGATGCTGAACGAGGTGTATCGCGATTTCGGTTTCAATGAAGTGCTGGTGAAGCTGTCCACGCGCCCGGACAAGCGGGTCGGTTCGGATGAGACTTGGGACAAGGCCGAAGCCGGGTTGGCTTCCGCATTGCGGCAAAATGGCCTGGCATATGATGTCCAGCCGGGCGAAGGCGCGTTCTACGGACCCAAGGTCGAATTCACTTTGAAAGACAGCCTGGGTCGCTTGTGGCAGTGCGGAACGATACAACTGGATTTCAATTTGCCGGTGCGTTTGGGTGCCGAGTTCGTGGATGAAGACAACAGCCGCAAACCTCCGGTGATGCTGCATCGCGCCATTCTGGGTTCGATGGAACGCTTCATCGGCATCCTGATTGAACACCATGCCGGCGCGTTCCCGTTGTGGCTGTCGCCGATCCAGGTTGTGCTGATGAATATCTCGCAGGCGCAAGAGGAATATACGAGCCAAGTAGCGCAAAAATTGCGGGCCGCCGGGCTGCGTATACAACTGGATTTGCGCAATGAGAAGATTACCTATAAAATACGCGAACATAGCTTACAGAAATTACCTTATCAACTGATCATTGGCGATAAAGAAGTGGCTGCAAGTTTGGTGGCCGTGCGTACCCGTAGTGGTGAAGATATCGGGCAAATGACGTTAGAAGCCCTGCTTCAACGTTTGCAAACCGAAATCAAAAACGGGTAGCACGGCTTAATGTTGGGTGTTTCTAGAAATTCAAAATCCCAAGCGAGACAAGGAGCGAAGAAAATTTTAGCGCGCAGCATATGTTTTATATGTAAGCGATAAAATTTGCTGAGCAACGCAGTATCGCGACGGAGTTTGGATTTATAGAGATTCCCAATTTGTTTAAGTGGAGATATTGCAATAGCACAAGATAAATCGCAGCGCATGAATGAGATGATTACCGCACCGCAGGTGCGACTCATTGGTGTCGAAAAAGAGCCCCTCGGGATCGTAGCCATCGCAGAAGCATTGCGTATGGCGGATGCAGCAGAGTTGGATTTGGTGGAGATTTCGCCGTTAGCGGATCCACCCGTGTGTCGCATCATGGACATCGGCAAATTTAAATATGCCGAAAGCAAGAAGCTGCATGAAGCCAAGCTCAAGCAAAAACAAGTCCAGATCAAGGAAATCAAGTTTCGTCCAAATACGGATGAAGGAGATTACAACATCAAGCTGCGCAACTTGATCAAGTTTTTGGATGATGGCGACAAAACCAAAGTCACACTGCGTTTTCGCGGTCGTGAAATGGCTCACCAGGAAATCGGCATGCGCTTGATCGAACGCGTAAGAGCGGACTTGGCAGAGTATGGCTTAGTCGAGCAGTTTCCCAAAATGGAAGGCAGGCAGATGGTGATGGTGTTGTCCCCAAAGCCAGGTAAAAAATAAGGCTGAATAAAAATAAGCCAGGAATACGAAGTAGTGGTTGACTCGACAGCAAGGGATGGTCGGGATGATGTAGCAAATAGTCCCAATAATAAGTGGTGTACAGGTAATCAAGTTTTTCCATTGGAAAACACCTGCCACCATAACTTAAAGGAGTAGTTATGCCCAAGATGAAAACCAAAAGCGGAGCGGCCAAGCGTTTCAAGGTTCGCGCCGGTGGCAGCATTAAACGCTCACAAGCGTTCAAGCGTCATATCCTGACCAAGAAGACCACCAAGAGCAAACGTCAATTACGCGGCACTACTGAAGTCCACGTAACCAACAAAGCATCGGTTCACGCCATGATGCCTTACGCATAAGGAGTAGAACATGCCAAGAGTAAAACGTGGAGTAGTAGCACGCGCCAGTCATAAGAAGGTTCTTGAACTGGCCAAGGGTTATCGCGGGCGTCGCAAAAATGTCTACCGTATCGCCAAACAAGCGGTGATGAAAGCCGGGCAATATGCCTATCGTGATCGCCGCCAAAAGAAGCGTCAGTTCCGCACTTTGTGGATCGCGCGTATCAATGCGGCGGCGCGTGAGCAAGGCCTGAGCTACAGCGTATTCATGAACGGGCTGAAGAAAGCGTCGATTCAAATTGACCGCAAGGTATTGTCGGACATCGCTGTGTTCGATAAGGCTGCGTTTGCACAATTTGTGGTGCAAGCCAAAGCCAGCCTCGGCGTTTAAATTGTACTGTTGAAAGGAAAGGAGGCGATCAGCCTCCTTTTTTCATTTGTGGTAGTGGTTTGCCGTCATTCCGGCGTAGGCCGGAATCCAGCAATAAAAAAGACTCCGCGAAGCGAGACAAAACCATGATGTTGTCCCACTTGCGTGGGGATTTATTAAACATCTGGATTCCGGCCTACGCCGGAATGACGCAGTTTTTGCTAATGGATAATCTGGGTTAAAGTTAAAGATGGAGCAGCTCCAACAAATTCTCGATCAGGCTCTTAAGCAGTTTGCTGCCATCAGCGACGAAGCTGAACTGGAGCAGGTCAAAGCGAAATATCTGGGCCGTGAAGGCAGCCTGACCGTCTTGCTCAAGGGCTTGGGCAAGCTGTCTGCGGAAGAACGTCCCGCCGCAGGCGCGCGTATCAATCAAGTCAAACAAGGTATAGAAGCAGCATTGCAGCAGCGACGCGATGCGTTGCAGCAAAACAAGCTGGCGCAACAGCTGGCGGCAGAATCGCTGGATGTGACATTACCCGGGCGCGGTTTGAGCACAGGTGGATTGCATCCGGTCACACACACGCTGGAACGCATCGAACAGCTGTTCCACTCGCTGGGTTTTGCGACCGCATCCGGTCCCGAGATCGAACGCGATTTCTACAACTTCACTGCGCTGAACATCCCGGAAAATCATCCGGCGCGTGCCATGCACGATACTTTTTACATCGATCCGCAGCACGTGTTGCGCACCCACACTTCACCGGTGCAAGTGCACTATATGGAAACCCATCAGCCTCCGCTGAAGATCATCTCGCCGGGTCGTGTTTATCGAGTCGATTCCGATGCCACGCATTCGCCGATGTTCCATCAGGTCGAAGGTTTATGGGTCGATGAAGAAGTCAGTTTTGCCAATCTCAAAGGTGTGGTGCAGGATTTTTTACAGTGCTTTTTCGAGCAAGATGATTTGCAAGTGCGTTTTCGTCCTTCGTTCTTTCCGTTTACCGAACCATCTGCTGAAATAGATATGAGCTGGAACGGCGGCTGGTTGGAAATCGGCGGCTGCGGCATGGTGCATCCCAACGTGCTGAAGCACGTCAATATCGATAGCGAAAAATATCTTGGTTTTGCCTTCGGTTTGGGCGTGGAACGCTTGGCGATGTTGCGCTACGGCGTGAACGATCTGCGCCTGTTCTACGAAAGTGATTTGCGCTTCCTCAAGCAATTCAACTGAAAATATAGCCATGAAATTTTCTGAGAATTGGTTAAGAACCTGGGTCAATCCGGACCTGTCCAGCGAAGCCCTGGCGCATGCGCTGACCATGGCCGGCCTCGAAGTCGAGGCACTGGAGCCTGTCGCGCCCGCGTTCAATAACGTGGTGGTCGCAGAAGTGCTGGAAGTCGTCAAGCATCCCAACGCGGAACGCCTGAATGTATGCCAGGTGAATGTCGGCGAAGCGCGCCCCCTGACCATCGTGTGCGGTGCGGCGAATGTCGCAGTAGGCGTGAAAGTGCCGTGTGCGCGCATCGGCGCGGTGCTGCCCGGCGACTTCGTCATCAAGCAGGCCAAGGTGCGCAATGTTGAGTCATTTGGCATGTTGTGCTCGGATAAAGAGCTGGGCTTGGCAGAAGAAAGCCAAGGCCCTTCGACTGAGCTCAGGACAGGCTTGTGGTTGCTGCCTAACGATGCGCCGGTGGGGAAAAACCTGCGCGAGTATCTGGAGTTGAATGACAAATTGTTCACGCTCAAACTTACGCCGAACCGCAGCGATTGCTCCGGCATGGTCGGCGTGGCGCGCGAAGTCGCGGCACTGACCGGCAGCGCGCTCAAACCATTGGATATCCAAACACAGCCCGTCACTTTGTCTGAGCAGTTGCCGGTCAAAGTGTCAGATACGCAGGCTTGTCCGTTGTATTGCGGTCGCCTGGTGCGCGGCGTGAATGCAACTGCGATCACACCGGCCTGGATGCTGCGCCGATTGGAGCGTAGCGGCCTGCGCGGTATCAACGCGGTGGTGGACATCACCAACTACGTGATGCTGGAAATGGGCCAGCCAATGCACGCATTCGATGTGGCAAAACTGTCCGGCGGCATCACCGTGCGCAAGGCGCGCAGGGGTGAGTCACTGACCTTGCTCAACGAACAGACGGTGGTGCTGGACGAAGAGATATTGGTCATCGCCGATGACGCGCGGGTGTTGGCGATGGCCGGCATCATGGGCGGGCAGGGCAGCGGTGTGGAAACGACCACACAGGATGTATTCCTGGAGAGCGCATTTTTCCATCCCGATGCGATTGCCGGCAAGGCGCGCCGTTTCGGGCTGGCGACCGACTCTTCATTCCGCTTTGAGCGCGGCGTGGATTTCGCGGCAACCCGTCAGGCATTGGAACGTGCCACACAATTGTTGCTGGAAATCTGCGGCGGCAATGCCGGAGCGATCAGCGAAGTGCGCGGCCAGTTGCCGGCACGAGTGGCGATTGCATTGCGCCGTTCGCGCATCGCGCGGGTGCTGGGCATCGCGCTGGATAACAATCAGATAGCAACTTTGTTGAAGCGTCTGCAATTTGACTTCGTGGCGAATGGCGATGATTACCGCGTATCACCGCCGAGCTTCCGTTTTGATCTGTCCATCGAGGCCGACCTGATCGAAGAGCTGGCGCGTCTGTATGGCTATGACAACATCCCCGCACAAGTTCCGCAATCTGCAATGACCATGTTGCCATACAGCGAGTTGCAACGCCCGCTGGCGTGCATCCAGCAAACGCTGGTGGCGCGTGATTATCAGGAGATCGTCAGTTACGCCTTTGTGGAACAACAAGTCGAGCGCGAACTGTGCGGCAACGATGATCCCGTCGCGTTGCAAAATCCGATCGCCAGCAATCTGGCGGTGATGCGCAGCAGTTTGATCGGCGGGTTGGTCGGGGCGTTGCGTTTCAATCTGAATCGCAAGCAAGAGCGCGTGCGTCTGTTCGAGGCCGGCGCATGTTTTGCCAAAGCTGATAATGAATATATACAAAGCCAGCGACTATCCGGTTTGGCCTACGGTGAAACTCAACCTGAACAATGGGGTGCAGCCACCAGGCCGGTGGATTTCTACGATGTAAAAGCGGATGTCGAAGCCTTGTTTGCACCTCAGAGCTTGCGTTTTGTTGCAGCAGCCCACCCGGCCTTGCATCCGGGACGCTCTGCGCAGATTTTTTGCGGCGAGCAGGTGGTCGGCTGGATTGGCGAGTTGCATCCGCACTGGCAGCAACAATATGACATGGCTCAAGCCTGCGTGTGGTTCGAGGTTGAACTCGGCGCGTTGACGCTGGCGAAGGTTCCGCACATGAGCGAGATCGCCAAGTTCTTGCCGGTGCGCCGCGATTTGGCGGTAGTGGTCGACGAGGGAATTACCGTGCAAACCTTGCTGGATGCCATGCAACACGTATCCGCACCTTATGTGGCAGAGGTTGCACTGTTCGATGTATATCGCGGCAAAGGCGTGGAGCAAGGCAAAAAAAGCCTTGCATTCCGTGTGTTGTTACAAGATACTCATAAAACACTCACGGATTCAGAGATTGAACCAAGCATCGCGCAATTAGTGGCTGTTTTGCAAAAGCACGGTGCGCAGTTACGTATGTAATTCCAATAAGATGGAATTTGGAATTTGGAATAAGGGGGAGAAATGACAACTACATTAACCAAAGCCGAACTGGCTGATTTGCTGTTCGCAAAAGTAGGTCTCAATAAACGCGAAGCCAAAGATATGGTAGAAGCATTCTTTGAAGAAATTCGTTTGCAACTGGAGCAAGGTGAGAGCGTCAAATTATCCGGTTTCGGGAATTTTCAACTGCGCGATAAACCGCAGCGTCCCGGACGCAATCCAAAGACCGGCGAAGAAATCCCGATTACTGCGCGTCGCGTAGTGACGTTTCATCCCAGCCAAAAACTGAAAACCATGGTGGAAAAGTCCTATCATGGAAAACCACAAGCCTAACTCAGAACTTCCGCCGATTCCCGCCAAACGTTACTTCACCATCGGTGAGGTCAGCGAGTTGTGCGGGGTCAAGGCGCACGTGCTGCGCTATTGGGAACAGGAGTTTACCCAGCTTAAACCGGTCAAGCGCAGCGGCAATCGCCGCTACTATCAACACCATGAAGTGATGCTGATTCGGCGTATCCGCGAGTTGTTGTACGGGCAGGGTTTCACTATCAGTGGTGCGCGTAATCTTATGGAAAATCCGAATCAAACTGGTAGTCGTGCTGTGTTGCCTACGGCAGCGCTAAATGTTGCCGCGCTGCGTCACGAAATCAAAGAGATCATTTCCTTGCTTAGCGCATAACCTGTGGTAGTTCAGACTTGATCTGACTGGCAGTGGCTGACCCAAGTTCTGTATATGGACTCCACC
>PLWV01000014.1 GCA_003153155.1 Gallionella sp. | reverse complement strand
GTGAACACATCCTGCTGGCACGCCAAGTGGGCGTGCCTTACATCGTCGTATTCATGAACAAATGCGACATGGTCGACGACGAAGAACTGCTCGAACTGGTCGAAATGGAAGTGCGCGAACTGCTCACCAAATACGACTTCCCCGGCGACGACATCCCCATCATCAAAGGCTCCGCACTGAAAGCCCTGCAAGGCGACCAGGGCGACCTGGGCGAACCTTCCATCTTCCGTCTGGCCGACGCACTCGACAGCTACATCCCGCAACCCAAGCGCGCCCTGGATGGCGCCTTCCTGATGCCGGTAGAAGACGTATTCTCCATCTCCGGTCGCGGCACGGTGGTAACCGGTCGTATCGAGCGCGGCATCGTCAAGATCGGCGAAGAACTCGAAATCGTCGGTATCAAACCCACGCTCAAGACCACCTGCACCGGTGTCGAAATGTTTCGCAAACTGCTCGACCAGGGTCAGGCAGGCGACAACGTCGGCGTCCTGCTGCGCGGCACCAAGCGTGAAGAAGTCGAGCGCGGCCAGGTATTGGCCAAGCCCGGCTCGATCACCCCGCACACCAAGTTCACTGCCGAGATCTACGTGCTGGGCAAAGACGAAGGCGGGCGTCACACCCCGTTCTTCCAGGGCTACCGTCCCCAGTTCTACTTCCGCACCACCGACGTGACCGGCGCAGTCGAACTGCCGGCCGGCACTGAAATGGTGATGCCGGGCGACAACGTCAGCATCACGGTCAACCTGATCAACCCGATCGCGATGGAAGAGGGCTTACGCTTCGCTATCCGTGAAGGTGGCCGTACCGTCGGTGCCGGTGTGGTTGCAAAGATTATTGAGTAAGGCTATAATGCGCGCCCTCGCGTGGGCTGGGTCTGTGATCCGGGCCACGCGATTTTGTTCTTTAATTAGCGGCATTGCCGCGTAAAAGCAAGAGAAGATTATGCAAAGTCAGAAAATCCGCATTCGCCTCAAGGCGTTTGATTATCGCCTGATCGACCAGTCGGCTGCGCGAATTGTTGAAACAGCAAAACGTACCGGTGCGGTGGTAAATGGCCCGGTGCCGTTGCCAACCAAGATCGAGCGTTTCGATGTGCTGCGTTCCCCGCATGTCAACAAGACTTCGCGCGATCAGTTTGAGATTCGCACCCATCTGCGTTTGATGGATATCGTTGATCCTACCGATAAGACGGTAGATGCACTGATGAAGCTGGATCTGCCAGCCGGCGTGGATGTGGAAATCAAGTTGCAGTAATCGTTGTGCCAAAAGGCGTAGGGGCGTAAGGCCTTACGCCCGTACTAATGTAAAAAATCGGCTGACCAATTGAAGTTGGCCCCTTAACAAGAGGAAATTAAAATGAGCTTAGGACTTGTCGGTCGCAAGATTGGCATGACCCGCGTATTTACCGATGACGGTTCTTCGTTGCCGGTGACTGTGCTGGAAGTGTCCAATAATCGTGTCACTCAGGTTAAATCCGCAGGTACCGATGGCTATACCGCTGTGCAATTGGCGCACGGTGTGCGCCGTCCCGGTCGCGTCAGCAAGGCTGCCGCCGGACATTACGCCAAGGCGGGTGTGGAAGCGGGGAGTGCACTAAAAGAATTCACCGTATCCCCTGAACAACTGGCCGGCCTGCAAACAGGTTCTGTGGTCAGTGTGGAGATTTTTCAGGTGGGTCAACTTGTAGATGTGACGGGTGTATCCAAAGGTAAGGGCTACGCCGGCACCATCAAGCGGCACCATTTCAAATCGGGTCGTGCATCGCACGGTAACTCCAAGTCGCACAACGTGCCGGGTTCTATCGGTATGGCGCAGGATCCGGGCCGCGTGTTCCCTGGCAAGCGTATGACTGGTCATCTGGGTGATGTGCAAAGGACCGTGCAAAATTTACAGGTCGTGCGTGTTGATGTTGCCCGCCAATTGCTGCTGGTAAAAGGTGCTGTTCCAGGTTGCATAAACAGCAGCATTATCGTGCGTCCCGCAGTGAAGGCAGGTGTGTAATGGAACTCAAAGTCATTAACGATAAGGGTCAGGCGACCGCGAATCTAAAAGCTTCCGACGATCTGTTTGGTCGTGAATATAACGAAGATCTGGTCCATCAGTTGATTACCGCCTATATGGCAAATGCGCGTGCCGGTAACAGCAAGCAAAAAGGCCGTAGCGAAATCGCCAAGAGTACCCGCAAACCGTATGCACAAAAGGGTACCGGCCGTGCGCGTGCCGGTATGGCATCCAGCCCGCTGTGGCGTGGTGGTGGTAAGATTTTCCCGAACACCGCCGAAGAAAATTACACTCAAAAAGTAAATCGTAAGATGTATCGCGCAGGTTTTGCTTCGATCTTGTCAAGACTGGTCAGTGAAAATCGCTTGGTCGTCGTGGACAGCCTGACGGTTGATTCGCCAAAAACAAAGTTGTTGGCGCAGAAGATCAAGGGCCTGGGTGTGGATACCAATCGCTTTCGCTTGTTGATTATTACCGACAACATTGATGAAAATCTTTATCTTTCTTCGCGTAATTTGCCTAACGTGCTGGTGCTTGAAGCCAATCAAGCCGACCCGGTCAGCTTGGTGCGTTTTCCAAACGTTTTGGTGACGCGCAATGCGGTGGCTAAAATTGAGGAGATGTTCGCATGAGTACCCAACAATTCAGCCCCCGGCAATTCAGCCAAGAACGTTTGATGAACGTGTTGCTTGCTCCGCAAATCTCCGAAAAAGCAACCTATGTTGCCGACAAAAATGAGCAAGTGGTTTTTCGTGTCGCGACGGATGCGACCAAGCCTGAAATAAAAGCTGCTGTTGAAATGATGTTCAAGGTGAGCGTGGACAGCGTGCAAGTGGCATGTGTCAAGGGCAAGGTCAAGCGCAGCGGTCGTGTCGTCGGTCGTCGCAACGACTGGAAAAAGGCTTATGTGTGCCTGGCTGCCGGTCAGGAAATCAATTTTGCTGCAAGTGAGCAAGGATAATCATCATGGCATTGATTAAACTAAAACCAACAACTCCTGGGCAGCGTGCCGTCGTGCGCCTGGTCAATCCCGACCTGCATAAGGGCAAGCCGATCGCGTCACTGCTGGAAAAGCAAACCAGCACCGCAGGCCGCAACAATAACGGACATATCACCACGCGTCATAAGGGCGGAGGCCATAAACAGCATTACCGTCTGATGGACTTCAAGCGCGACAAGGATGGTATTCCAGCGACGGTTGAGCGCCTGGAATATGACCCGAACCGCACCGCGAACCTGGCTCTGTTGTGCTATGCCGATGGCGAGCGTCGTTACATCATCGCGCCCAAGGGTATCGCAGCCGGTGCAACCCTGGTGAGCGGTTCGGAAGCGCCGATCAAGCCGGGTAATGCATTGCCTTTGCGTAACGTTCCGGTCGGCTCGACCATACACTGCATCGAAATGTTACCTGGCAAGGGTGCGCAGTTGGCGCGTTCTGCCGGTACTTCCGTACAGTTGCTGGCGCGTGAAGGCAGCTACGCGCAACTGCGTTTGCGCTCCGGCGAAATTCGCAAAGTGCACATCGATTGCAAGGCGACCCTGGGCGAAGTGGGCAATTCCGAACACAGCTTGCGTTCTATCGGTAAGGCCGGTGCGATGCGTTGGCGCGGTGTCCGCCCAACCGTTCGCGGTGTGGTCATGAACCCTGTAGATCACCCGCATGGTGGTGGTGAAGGCAAGACTGCTGCTGGCCGTCACCCGGTCAGTCCATGGGGTGTGCCGGCCAAGGGTTTCCGCACACGTCGCAACAAACGCACTAGCGGCATGATTGTGCGTCGTCGCTTTCAGGTTTAAGGGGTAGATATATATGGCACGTTCGATTAAAAAAGGTCCATTTGTTGACGCTCACTTGCTCAAGAAGATTGAGACAGTGCGCGCGGCTAACGATAAGCGCCCGGTGAAAACCTGGTCGCGCCGTTCCACGGTATTGCCCGAGTTCGTCGGTCTGACAATTGCGGTGCACAACGGCAAGCAACATATCCCGGTGTACGTATCTGAAAACATGGTGGGCCACAAGTTGGGTGAATTTTCCCTGACGCGCACCTTCAAGGGCCATTCTGCTGATAAAAAAGCAGTGGTCAAGAAACCGGGGGCATGATGACAACGACTACTGCAGTTGCAAAAAAGGTTCATCTCTCGGCACAAAAAGGCCGTTTGGTGGCTGATCAGATTCGCGGCTTGCCGGTTGCGCAAGCGCTCAACATCCTGACCTTCAGCCCGAAAAAAGCCGCCACTATCATCAAGAAGGCTCTCGAATCGGCGATTGCGAATGCCGAGCATAACGATGGTGCTGACATCGACGAATTGAAAGTAAAAGTTATTTACGTTGATAAGGCGGCATCGGGGAGAGGTTTCTCGGCGCGTGCCAAGGGTCAAGGCAATCGCCTTGAAAAGCAAACTTGCCACATTACTGTCAGCGTCGGGAGCTAAGGGTAGATTATGGGACAGAAAATTCATCCAACCGGTTTCCGGCTGTGCGTTCGTAAAAATTGGGATTCCAAGTGGTACGCCAACAGCAAAAATTTTGCTGACTTGTTGCTCAAGGACATTGAGGTTCGTGCCTACCTGAAAAAGAAACTGGCTGCTGCTGGTGTCTCAAAGGTGATCATCGAGCGTCCGGCCAAAAACGCCAAGGTGACTATTTACACCGCGCGTCCTGGCATGGTGATCGGCAAGAAGGGCGAAGACATCGAATCGTTGCGCGCCGAATTGCGCAAGCGTATGGGCCTTCAATCTGTCGATGTTGCGATCGAAGAAGTGCGCAAGCCGGAAATCGATGCGCAACTGATCGCCGAGAGCATTACCGCGCAACTGGAAAAGCGCATCATGTTCCGTCGCGCGATGAAGCGCGCGATGCAAAACGCGATGCGCCTCGGCGCGCAAGGCATCAAGATTATGAGCGCGGGTCGTTTGAACGGCATAGAGATCGCTCGCACTGAGTGGTATCGCGAAGGTCGCGTGCCATTGCATACTCTGCGCGCCGATATCGACTACGGCACATCCGAAGCGAAGACCACTTACGGAGTCATTGGTGTGAAGGTTTGGGTATTCAAGGGTGAAACTTCGGATCAGGAAGTCGTTGCGCCAGCCGCCGCTGAACCGGAAAAGAAAGCAAGAAAGTCGGGAGCTAAGCATGCTACAGCCAGCTAGAAGAAAATACCGCAAGGAACAAAAGGGCCGGAACACCGGTGTTGCCACCCGTGGCAACAAGGTCAGTTTCGGTGAGTTTGGCCTGAAGGCAATGGCGCGCGGTCGTTTGACTGCACGCCAAATTGAAGCCGCACGCCGTGCCATGACCCGTCACATCAAGCGCGGTGGCCGTATCTGGATCCGTATTTTCCCGGATAAGCCGATCTCCAAAAAGCCTGCTGAAGTTCGCATGGGTAATGGTAAGGGCAATCCCGAGTACTACGTCGCCGAGATTCAACCCGGCAAGATGTTGTACGAAATGGATGGCGTGGATGAAACAGTGGCACGCGAGGCATTTCGTTTGGCTTCGGCAAAGCTGCCTCTGGCCACCACTTTTGTAGTTAGACAGGTAGGGACATAACATGAAGGCCAATAAACAGAGGACTGCGGAACTTAAAGCCAAGTCCGCAGCAGATTTGCAAACCGAACTGCTGTCTTTGACCAAAGCTCAGTTTGGTATGCGTATGCAAGTTGCGACTCAACAAATGACCAACACCAGTGAATTTCGCAAGGTGCGCCGTGATATTGCTCGTGTGAAGACGGTGTTGACAGAGAAGGGTGCCCAAAAATGAGCGATTCAAAAGCAATGAGCGAAGCTAAAGCAATAATCGATTCCAGAATGAAACGTACCCTGACTGGTACTGTGACAAGCGACAAGATGGACAAGACCGTAACGGTTCTGGTCGAGCGTAAAGTAAAGCACCCATTGCTGGGCAAGATCATTCGCGTTTCAAAAAAATACCATGCGCATGATGAAGCTAACGAGTTTCATGCCGGCGACGTGGTAACGATTGAAGAGTGCCGCCCGATTGCCAAAACCAAAAGCTGGCGCGTTGCGAAGCTGCTTGAAAAGGCGGCGGCAAATAATTAATTGTAATTTCTGCTTGCGTCTTTTCTGAATTTGCATATAATGCGCGGCTTCGTTTTAGAACCCACTCCTCAATCCTCTGGGTGGGACAACTAGCCATTCGACTAGGCTGCTAGAAACCGCAGCCAAGTCGCTGGTTATCCCAAAGGGAGAGCGCAGCGAGGGGCCGGAGGCAAACGATAGGAAGAAAGTGTTTTTGCCCGCCGCTTGCGGCGACCTAACCCGAACGGGTTCCAAAACTGGCCGCTGTGAGCGGAACAAGTTGGAGATTAAATAATGATACAAATGCAGTCTGTTTTAGATGTGGCTGACAATACCGGTGCGCGCTCTGTGATGTGTATCAAGGTGTTGGGTGGTTCCAGGCGCCGGTATGCTTCCGTTGGTGATGTCATCAAGGTCAGCATCAGGGACGCAGCCCCGCGTGGTCGCGTAAAGAAGGGCGAAGTATACAACGCCGTGGTGGTTCGCACTGCCAAGGGTGTGCGTCGCTCCGATGGATCTTTGGTTAAGTTTGATGGCAATGCTGCGGTATTGCTTAATGCCAAGTTAGAGCCTATCGGAACACGTATCTTCGGGCCGGTGACACGCGAGTTGCGTACCGAGAAGTTCATGAAGATCGTTTCGCTGGCACCAGAAGTGCTGTAAGCGGCAACGGATCGAGCTGAGGAAAATCATGCGCAAGATTAAGAAAAACGATGACGTTATCGTAATCACCGGTAAAGACAAAGGCAATCGCGGCAGTGTGCAGCGCGTGCTGGGCGAGTACCTGTTGGTTGGCGGCATCAATAAAGTCAAGAAGCACCAGAAGCCTAACCCGGTAAAGGGTTTGACCGGCGGGATCGTGGAAAAAGAATTGCCGATTCATATTTCGAATGTGGCGATTTACAACGCGGCTGCCAAAAAGGGTGATCGAATCGGTATTAAAACGCTGGAAGATGGACGCAAGGTACGTGTGTTCAAATCCAACGGCGAAATGATTGACGCTTAAGGGGTGATAGAGCATGGCTCGTTTGTATGGGTTTTACAAAGACAAGGTCGCTAAAGACCTGATGAAACAGTTTGGCTACAAGTCCATCATGGAAGTGCCGCGCATCGAAAAGATCACCTTGAACATGGGTGTCGGTGAAGCGGTGGCGGACAAGAAAGTGATGGAGTTTGCGGTTGGCGATATGCAAAAGATTGCCGGCCAGAAACCGGTCGTTACGATGTCCAAAAAGTCCATTGCCGGCTTTAAGATTCGTGAAGGCTATCCGGTTGGTTGCAAAGTAACGTTGCGCAAACAGCGCATGTACGAATTCCTGGATCGGCTGATTTCTGTGGCAATTCCGCGTATTCGCGATTTCCGCGGTATCTCCGGCAAGTCCTTTGACGGTCGTGGCAACTACAACATGGGCGTGAAAGAACAAATCATTTTCCCGGAAATCGAGTACGAAAAGATTGATGCATTGCGTGGTATGAATATCACCATCACCACCTCCGCGAAGACTGACGAGGAAGCCAAGGCTCTTCTGTTGGCATTCAAACTCCCAATAAAGAAATGAGGGAAGACTAATGGCTAAGATGGCAGTTATTAACCGCGAGCAAAAGCGCCGTGAAATGGTAGCGAAATTTGCGCCCAAGCGTGCGTTGTTGCTGGCGACAATTTCGAATGTAAAGCTGAGCGAAGAGGAGCGCGCTGCTGCGCGCCTGAAGTTGCAAACGTTGCCGCGTGACTCAAGTCCGGTGCGTCTGCGTAATCGTTGTGCATTGACCGGTCGTCCGCGCGGTACTTTCAAAAAGTTTGGTTTGGGGCGTATCAAGTTACGTGAATTCGCGATGCGCGGTGAGATTCCCGGTATCGTTAAGGCCAGCTGGTAGGAGAAATTATATGAGTATGAGTGATCCAATCTCCGACATGTTGACGCGCATTCGCAATGCGCAGATGGCGGAAAAAACTACAGTTGCAATGCCTTCTTCCAAGTTGAAGGTGGCGATAGCCGAGGTGTTGAAAGACGAAGGTTATGTGGACGGCTTCAGTGTCGTCGCTGACGGTGGCAAAGCCACGCTGGAAATCGGCCTGAAGTATTACAGCGGCCGTCCGGTAATTGAAAAGATTCAACGCATCAGTCGTCCCGGACTGCGTATTTATAAGGGTTCCGATGATATTCCCAAGGTGATGAATGGCCTGGGTATTGCCATCGTGTCGACTTCCAAGGGTTTGATGACCGACCGCAAAGCGCGCGCCAACGGTATTGGTGGCGAAGTGCTGTGCGTAGTCGCGTAGTGAGGTAAGCATGTCTAGAATTGCCAAGAATCCTGTCGTAGTGCCTAGCGGTGTCGAAGTCGCGCTGGCTGCGGGTGAAATTTCGGTAAAGGGCCCGTTGGGTACCTTGAAGCAAACATTGTCGGGTGACGTGAGCGTGGTGCGCGAGGGCAACAGCCTGTTGTGCAAAGCGCAAAACGACACCACGCAAGCCAATGCGATGTCCGGCACGATCCGAGCGCTGCTGGCGAACATGGTGCTGGGTGTGAGTAAGGGTTTCGAGCGCAAGCTGACTTTGGTAGGCGTAGGTTATCGCGCACAAGCTGCCGGTGATACCCTGAACCTGACTTTGGGCTATTCCCATCCGGTTTCTTACAAGATGCCTGCCGGTGTGAAAGTTGAAACGCCGACACAAACTGACATCGTGTTGAAGGGTGCCAGCAGGCAGCAAGTCGGACAAGTTGCCGCTGAAATTCGCGCCTTCCGCGAACCCGAGCCTTACAAAGGCAAGGGTGTGCGCTATAGCGATGAAGTGGTGATTCTGAAAGAAACCAAGAAGAAATAATTGAGGCGGATATGTTGATCAAAAAAGAAGCGCGTCAGCGCAGAGCACGCAAAACCCGTGCACGCATTGCTGAAAAAAAATCGGTTCGTTTGGCAATAAACCGCACAAATTTTCACATTTATGCCCAGGTGATTTCCGCCAGTGGCGACAAAGTGCTGGCTAGTGCATCCAGCGTCGAAGCTGAAGTGCGCAAAGCTTTGGCGAATGGTGGCAACAAGGCCGCTGCGGCCATGGTGGGCAAGCGTATTGCTGAAAAGGCAAAGAGCGCGGGTATTACCCAAGTTGCATTCGACCGTTCCGGTAATCGATATCATGGTCGTGTCAAAGCGTTGGCTGAAGCCGCGCGTGAACACGGTCTGCAGTTCTAATTGGAGTTGAGCGATGGCTAAGCCGCAAGGAAAAATGCAGCAACAGGAAAAGCGTGATGACGGCCTGATCGAAAAGATGATCTCCGTGAACCGCGTCACCAAGGTGGTCAAGGGTGGTCGTATCATGGGTTTTGCCGCTCTCACCGTGGTTGGTGATGGCGATGGTCGCGTGGCGATGGGCAAAGGAAAATCGAAGGAAGTTCCGGTTGCTGTGCAAAAAGCCATGGATGAAGCGCGTCGCAATCTGGCTAAAGTCAGCCTGAAGAACGGCACCTTGCACCATACCGTGATCGGCAAGCATGGCGCGGCTAAAGTCCTGATGCAGCCAGCCTCCGAAGGTACCGGCATTATTGCCGGTGGCGCGATGCGCGCCGTGTTCGAGGCGGTCGGTGTGCGTGATGTGTTGGCCAAGTGTATCGGTTCGAGCAACCCGTACAATGTGGTGCGTGCCACGCTGAACGGTCTGAAAGCAATGAATTCACCGTCAGAAATTGCTGCCAAGCGCGGCAAGAACGTTGAAGAAATTTTGGGGTAAGACATGACAAAAGCCAAAAAAAATACCAAGACCATAAAAGTGACACAGATCAAAAGTTTGATTGGCACCAAACAATCGCATCGCGACACCATTCGCGGCTTGGGTCTGCGTCGTATCAACCACACCGTGCAACTGGAAGATACTCCTTGTGTGCGCGGCATGATCAACAAAGTGTTTTACATGGTTAAGTGCGAGGCATAACAAATGCAACTCAATAAAATTCAACCTGCACAAGGTGCCAAGCATGCCAAGCGTCGCGTTGGTCGCGGTATTGGTTCCGGTTTGGGCAAGACCGCAGGCCGCGGTCACAAGGGGCAAAAGGCCCGTTCCGGCGGATTTCATAAGGTCGGTTTTGAAGGCGGTCAAATGCCGCTGCAACGTCGTTTGCCCAAGCGCGGTTTTATTTCGCTGACATGCAACGACACAGCGCAAGTGCGTTTGTCCGATTTGCAAAAGTTGCCGGTCGACAGCATTGATTTATTGGCGCTCAAACAGGCGGGTGTCATCCATCCCGGTGCGTTGACTGCGAAGGTTATACTGTGCGGTGAAATTACCCGTGCAGTAAAGTTGCAGGGTTTGCTGGCAACCAAGGGTGCACGTACAGCGATCGAAGCCGCTGGCGGCAGCATCGCTGAGTAAGGTCAGTACGTGAGTACAGTTGCCAAGGGTGTGACCAAGAGTAAATACGGCGACTTGAGCAGCCGTCTTTGGTTTCTGCTGGGTGCGCTGGTGGTGTTCCGCATCGGTGCGCATATTCCGGTGCCGGGTATCGATCCGACGGTATTGGCGGATTTGTTCAAGTCGCAAACAAACGGCATTCTGGGCATGTTCAATATGTTTTCAGGCGGCGCGTTGTCGCGCTTTACCATATTTGCCCTGGGTATCATGCCGTATATCTCTGCATCGATCATCATGCAGTTGGCTGCGATAGCTGTGCCGCACCTCGAGCAATTGAAGAAAGAAGGCGAAGCCGGCCGCCGCAAGATCACCCAGTACACCCGCTATGGCACCCTGGGCTTGGCGATGTTCCAGGCGTTTGGGATCTCGATGGCGTTGCAAACGCAGCACGGGCTGGTTTTAAATCCGGGCGCGATGTTTCAGTTGACCACAGTGGTGACTTTGGTGACCGGAACGATGTTTTTGATGTGGCTGGGCGAGCAAATTACCGAGCGCGGTTTGGGTAACGGTATTTCGCTGATCATTTTTGCCGGTATCGCAGCGGGTTTGCCACGCGCGATTGGCAGTACCCTGGAATTGGCCCGTACCGGCGCGTTTTCTGTCCCGCTGGTGTTGGCGCTGTTTTTCGGCGCAATCGCTGTCACGGCGTTGGTGGTCTTCGTCGAACGTGGTCAACGCAAGATTTTGGTGAACTACGCCAAGCGTCAAGTGGGCAACAAAGTTTACGGCGGACAAAGTTCGTACTTGCCGCTGAAGCTGAATATGGCCGGTGTGATCCCGCCGATTTTTGCCTCCAGCATCATCTTGTTCCCGGCGACGATTGCCGGATGGTTTGGTAGCGGGCAAGGAATGGGCTGGCTCAAGGACATCAGCGATAAGCTGTCGCCCGGACAGCCGATTTATGTGTTGTTTTATGCGGGTGCGATTGTGTTTTTCTGTTTTTTCTATACGGCGCTGGTGTTCAGCCCAAAAGAAACTGCGGACAACCTGAAGAAGAGCGGCGCGTTTTTGCCCGGTATCCGTCCCGGTGAGCAGACTGCGAATTACGTTGAAAAGATAATGATGCGTCTGACCATGGTTGGTGCGGTGTACATCTCTCTGGTTTGTTTGTTGCCGGAATTTTTGGTGGTTAAGTGGAATGTGCCGTTTTACTTTGGCGGCACGTCGCTGTTGATCATGGTGGTGGTAACGATGGACTTTATGACACAAGTGCAGTCCTATCTTATGACCCACCAGTATGAAGGTTTGCTGAAGAAAGCCAACTTCAAAGGCGGGTTGACACGCTAATGTCCAAAGAAGATGTGATTCAGATGCTGGGCGAAGTTGAAGAGTCGCTGCCCAATGCAACGTTCCGAATCAAGCTGGAGAATGGTCATGTGGTGTTGGGTCATATTTCGGGGAAGATGCGAATGCACTATATTCGTATTCTGCCCGGCGATAAAGTGACTGTGGAATTGACACCCTATGATTTGAGCAAAGCGCGCATCGTGTTCCGCGCTAAATAGTAAAGCAGGTAAGGAGAAAAAAATGAGAGTTCAAGCATCTGTGAAGAAGATATGTCGTAACTGCAAAATCGTTATTCGTAAACGCGTGGTGCGTGTGATTTGTACCGAGCCACGCCATAAACAACGCCAAGGGTAATTGAGCCAAGGGTAATTGAGAAAGACCGGCCTTGAGTGTTATAATTTCCGTTTTTTAAAGATAGGGTAGCTGCATGGCACGTATTGCAGGGGTCAATATCCCCAACCATCAACACGCAGTGATTGCTTTAACTGCAATCTACGGTATCGGACGCACACGCTCGCAAGTTATTTGCGCGGCAGCTGGTGTGAACGCCGCCACCAAGATGAAAGACTTGACCGACGCAGAAGTGGAAAAACTGCGTGAACAAGTCGCCAAAATTACGGTGGAGGGTGATTTGCGCCGTGAAACGACCATGAACATCAAGCGTCTGATGGACTTGGGCTGTTATCGCGGCGTGCGTCATCGTCGCGGTTTGCCTTGTCGCGGTCAGCGCACTCGCACCAATGCACGTACCCGCAAGGGTCCGCGCAAGGCGATTGCCGGTGCCAAGAAATAAGTTTGCTATAAGGGCGCTTCTAGAAACTCAGAGTTCGTCCAAATGCAAGGCGCGAAAAAATTATCGAAGCGCCGCATATGGCTAATATGTAAGCAAGAAAATTTTTGAGCAACACAGCAGTTGGAATGAAATCTGGATTTATAGAAGTGACCGTAACGCTTTAGAGGATTAGAGAATGGTAAAGCCAAGCACGAAAGTGCGCAAGAAAGTCAAGAAGAATGTAGCGGAAGGTATCGCGCACGTTCACGCCTCCTTCAATAATACCATCGTCACCATTACCGACCGTCAAGGCAACACTTTGGCATGGTCCACCAGTGGTGCGAATGGTTTTAAAGGTTCGCGCAAGAGTACGCCATTTGCTGCCCAGGTTGCAGCTGAAACGGTGGGCAAGTCTGCTGCTGAATGCGGTGTCAAGAATATTGAAGTGCGTATCAAGGGACCCGGCCCAGGCCGTGAATCCGCAGTGCGCGCATTGAACGCCGCTGGTTTTAAGATCACCAGCATTTCCGATATCACACCGGTGCCGCACAACGGTTGCCGTCCGCCTAAAAAGCGTCGTATCTAATTCGTATCTAATCTTTTGGGGAGAGCCGATCTTGGCTAGAAATCTTGATGCAAAGTGCCGTCAGTGCCGCCGTGAAGGCGAGAAGCTGTTCCTGAAGGGCGAAAAATGTTTTACCGACAAATGCGGTATTGAGCGCAGAGCCTATCCGCCCGGCCAGCACGGTCAAAAGAAAAACACCCGTCTGTCGGAATACGGCGGCCAGTTGCGTGAAAAGCAAAAAGTTCGCCGTATCTACGGCGTGCTGGAAAGGCAATTCCGCCTGACCTACAAACAAGCGGAAAGCCAGCGCGGCATTACCGGTGAAAGCTTGTTGCAGATTCTGGAATCCCGCCTGGACAATGTTTCCTACCGCATGGGTTTTGGCGCATCGCGTGCCGAAGCACGCCAGGTAGTGCGTCACAACGGCATGCTGGTAAATGGCAAGCGTGTGAACATTCCTTCCTATCAAGTGCGTCCCGGTGACGTGGTTGAAGTGGTCGAAAAGTCCAAGGCGCAACTGCGTATCAAGGCTGCACTTGCTGCGGCTGAGCAGCGCGGTTTCCCGGAATGGATCGAAATGGATACCAAGGCCTTTAAGGGAACATATAAAGCCAAGCCGCAACGTGCCGAACTGCCTGCAACCATCAACGAGCATCTTGTAGTTGAGTTGTATTCCAAGTAATTCACGGGGGAGTAGCGTATGTCTAAGAATGAATTTTTGAAGCCCCGCATCATCGATGTGCAAAAGATTTCCGACACCCAGGCCAAAGTGGTGATGGAGCCTTTTGAACGCGGCTACGGCCACACATTGGGCAATGCATTGCGTCGTATCCTGTTGTCTTCCATGCAGGGTGCCGCACCGACTGAAGTCAAAATGGCCGGCGTGCTGCATGAATACGCCACCATAGACGGCGTTCAGGAAGATGTCGTGGATATTCTGCTGAACCTCAAGGGTGTGGTGCTGCGTTTGCATAACACCCCGGAAGTCGTGCTGACCCTCAAAAAAGAAGGTCAGGGCGTGGTGACAGCGGCTGACATCAGCGGCAATGCCGATGTCGAAGTGATCAACCCCGATCATGTGATCGCACACCTGACTGCCGGCGGAAAGCTGGACATGCAGATCAAGGTCGAGCAGGGCCGCGGTTACGTGTCGGCGATTTCCAGACTGGCTCCGAATGAAACCCGCGCAGTCGGCCATATCGCGCTGGACGCGTCGTTCAGCCCGGTCAGCCGTGTGAGCTATGCCGTGGAAAGCGCGCGCGTGGAGCAACGCACCGATCTGGATAAGCTGGTGATGCACATCGAAACCAATGGTGCGGTCGATCCTGAGGAAGCGATTCGCAATGCGGCGCGTATTCTGGTGGATCAATTCTCCGTGTTCGCCGCGCTGGAAGGCACCGAACCGGTTGTTGAAAAGGTGCAGGCACCCAAGGTCGATCCTATCCTGTTGCGTCCGGTGGACGATCTGGAGCTGACTCCACGTTCTTCCAATTGCCTCAAGGCACAGAGCATCCACTACATTGGCGATCTGATCCAGTACACCGAAAACGATCTGCTGCGCACCCCGAACCTGGGACGCAAGTCGCTGAACGAAATCAAGCAGGTTCTCGCCGAGCACAATTTGTCGCTGGGTATGAAGCTGGAAAACTGGCCTGCCGCTGTGGTTTGAGCGAATAGAGCAATTAAAGAAGTCAAGAAAGGCAAATCATGCGTCACCGTTTAGGTTTAAGAAAACTCAACCGTACCAGCAGCCACCGTCTGGCGATGTTTCGCAACATGACCGTGTCGCTGTTGCGTCATGAGCTTATCAAGACCACTTTGCCTAAGGCCAAGGAACTGCGCCGTGTTGCAGAGCCTATCCTGACACTGGGCAAGACCCCGAGTCTGGCAAACCGTCGTCTGGCATTTGCCCGTTTGCGTGATCGTGAAATGGTCACCAAGCTGTTCGACGAACTCGGCCCGCGCTACGCAGCACGCAACGGCGGCTACCTGCGCATCCTCAAATTCGGTTTCCGTCAAGGCGACAACGCCCCAATGGCACTGATCGAGTTGATGGATCGTCCCGCAGACGCAACAGCGGTTGATGCCGAGTAACAGCTGAGCTGTTACAAAGCTAAACAAAAAGCCGGGGTAACCCGGCTTTTTGTTTGGTACACTTTAAGCTTCCTTTAAGCTGGTCACTCATCAGGGAGATAATCATGGCAAACTGGTACGCAGACAACTCACTATCCATCGGTCACACCCCACTGGTACGCCTCAACCGCATCACCGACGGCGCACCAGCCACCATCCTCGCCAAGATTGAAGGGCGCAATCCGGCTTACTCGGTCAAATGCCGTATCGGTGCCGCAATGGTCGCAGATGCCGAAAAACGCGGCCTGCTCGGCCCGGGCAAGCACATCGTCGAACCCACCAGCGGCAACACCGGCATCGCTTTGGCGTTCGTCGCCGCCGCACGCGGCATCCCGTTGACACTCACCATGCCGGAAACCATGAGCATCGAACGGCGCAAACTGCTGGTCGCTTTCGGCGCCACGCTGGTGCTGACCGAAGGCGCCAAAGGCATGAGCGGCGCGATCACCAAGGCCGAGGAGATCGCGGCCTCCGATTCCAAATACGTGCTGCTGCAACAGTTCAAGAACCCGGCCAATCCCGCCATCCACGAACAAACCACCGGCCCGGAAATCTGGAACGATACTGACGGCAAGGTCGATATATTCGTATCGGGGGTCGGCACCGGCGGCACCATCACCGGCGTATCGCGCTACATCAAGCTGACCAAAGGCAAAGCCATCATCTCGGTAGCCGTGGAACCCTCGGCTAGTCCCGTCCTCACTCAGCAACGCGCCGGTGAACCACTCAAACCCGGCCCGCACAAGATCCAGGGCATCGGTGCCGGCTTCGTGCCGGACAACCTCGACCTGTCGCTGGTGGATGAGATCGAACAGGTCAGCAACGAAGATGCCGTGCTGTATGCACGCCGACTGACGCATGAAGAAGGCATCCTCTCCGGCATTTCCTGCGGTGCGGCTGTCGCCGTGGCGGTCAGACTGGCCAAGCGTCCCGAGAATGCCGGCAAGACCATCGTCGTGATCCTGCCCGACTCCGGCGAACGCTACCTCAGCTCAATCTTGTTCGAGGGGATGTTCGACGAAAAGGGTGTCGCAGTCTAGAAAAACAGTGCTGTTAGAATCCGTTCGGGCTGGGCCTGATGAAACGGCTGATAGGACAACTGATGAAACCACTGATAGGACTACTAGCCATCTGACTAATCCAGCAAAAGACGCTGGGCAAGTCATTGGTTATAGCCATTCCGCTATGCCACCAAAAAACGGTGGCCAAGCGGCTGGTTATAGCCATCCCACTAAGCAACCCAAGACAGTTGCCAAGTGGTTGGTTATATCGAAGCTTTTGCCAAGCAGTTTATTGGCAGTTGAAAGCAATTCGACAAGCTCAATGCGAACGGTTTTGAGGTAACTATTCCTCGATCCTGCCGCGCAATGTTTTTAGCTCTCCGCGTTTTGTTTTACTTTCCAGGCGCTTTTTCTTTGAACTTCTCGTTGGCTTCGTTGGCATCCGTTTTTTGGGCGAGATGCCTGCGCTGATGATCAATGCTTGGAGGCGAGCAAGGGCATCTTCGCGATTCTTGTCCTGACTGCGATAGCGCTGCGCTTTGATGATGACCACACCGTCGCCGGAAATGCGCCGATCAGCCAGTTGCCCGAATTTCTCTTTATAAATATCCGGCAATGACGATGCATTGATATCAAAGCGCAGATGAATGGCGGTTGAGACTTTATTGACATTCTGACCGCCCGCACCCTGCGCACGAATCGCATGCAATTCGATCTCGGCATCCGGGATAGCAATGTGATTGGATATTTGCAACATCAATAGCCACGCGCCAAATTACTTGTCCAGCACATGCTTCAAATACTTTCCCGTCACGCTGAGATTATTTTGGACGAGGTCTTTCGGTGAGCCTTCGGCGATGATGCGACCGCCGCCGTCGCCGCCTTCCGGACCGAGGTCGATCACCCAGTCGGCGGTTTTGATTACATCAAGGTTGTGTTCGATCACCACCACGGTGTTGCCCTGATCGCGCAGTTTGTGGATCACTTTGAGCAGCAGTGCGATGTCGTGGAAGTGCAGGCCGGTGGTGGGTTCGTCGAGGATGTACAGGGTGCGTCCGGTGTCGCGCTTGGACAACTCCAGCGAAAGCTTGACGCGCTGCGCTTCGCCGCCGGACAGCGTGGTGGCGGATTGTCCCAGCGTGATGTAGCCCAAGCCGACATCGAGCAGGGTTTGCAGCTTGCGCGCGATGATCGGCACGGGTTTGAAGAATTCGTGCGCTTGCTCGACCGTCATCTGCAAGATCTGGTGGACGTTCTTACCCTTGTATTGAATCTCCAGCGTCTCGCGGTTGTAGCGTTGGCTGTGACACACGTCGCACGGCACATACACATCCGGCAAAAAGTGCATTTCCACCTTGATCATGCCGTCGCCCTGGCAGGATTCGCAGCGTCCGCCCTTGACGTTGAATGAGAAGCGTCCCGGTCCGTAACCGCGTTCGCGCGACGACGGCACACCGGCAAACAGTTCGCGGATCGGCGTGAACAGGCCGGTGTAGGTGGCGGGATTGGAACGCGGCGTGCGTCCGATCGGGCTTTGATCGACGTTGATCACCTTGTCGAAAAATTCCAGACCGCTGATCTCGGCATACGGCGCGGGCTCGGTGTTGCTGCCGTACAAATGTTGCGCCACGGCGGGATACAGCGTGTCATTGATCAGCGTGGATTTACCGGAACCGGATACGCCGGTGACACACACCATCAGTCCGACCGGAAGATTCAGCGTCACCTCTTTCAAATTGTTGCCGCTTGCGCCGACGATTTGCATCATGCGTTCCGAGTCGGGCTTGAGGAATTTTGCCGGCGTCGGGATGCTGCGGCGGCCGGTCAAATAATCGCCGGTGAGCGATTGCTTGTTCTGGCAGATTTCCTCGGGTGTGCCTTGCGCCACGATCAGCCCGCCGTGTTCGCCCGCGCCCGGTCCCATGTCAACCACATGATCGGCGGCGAGGATCGCCTCTTCATCGTGTTCCACCACGATCACGCTGTTGCCCATGTCGCGCAGTTTTTTCAGCGTGGTCAACAGGCGGTCGTTGTCGCGCTGATGCAGGCCGATGGAAGGCTCATCCAGCACATACATCACGCCGGTCAGGCCGGAGCCGATCTGCGAGGCGAGCCGGATGCGCTGCGACTCACCGCCGGACAAGGTTTCGGCGGAGCGCTCCAGCGACAAATAATCCAATCCGACATTGTTAAGAAAAGTTAACCGGCTGGCGATTTCATGCACGATCTTCTCCGCAATCGCCTGCTTATGTCCAACCAGCTTCAGTGTCTGAAAAAAAGTCAGCGCCTGTTTCAAAGGCAGCGCGCTGATCTCATATAGATTCTTGTCCGCGACGCGCACATGGCGCGCTTCCAGACGCAGGCGCGTGCCTTTGCATTCCGGGCAGGTGCAGCTATTCAGATATTTCGCCAGCTCCTCGCGCACGGTGGGCGAGTCGGTCTCTTTGTAGCGGCGTTCCAGATTGTGGACGATCCCTTCGAACACATGTTCGCGCAATGTCGGTGTGCCGCGCTCGTTCAGATATTGAAACGCGATTTCGGTTTTGCCGCTGCCATACAGGATCACTTGCTGAATCTTGTCCGGCAAGCTCTCGAATGATTGCTCTATATCGAAGCTGTAGTGCTTGGCGAGTCCGGCGAGCAGCTGGTGATAAAACTGGTTGCGTCTGTCCCAGCCCTTGATCGCACCGGAACTCAGCGAGAGTGTAGGGAAAGCGACGATGCGCTTGGGATCGAAAAAGCTGATGTTGCCAAGGCCGTCGCACTTCGGGCACGCACCCATCGGGTTGTTGAACGAGAACAAACGCGGTTCCAGTTCCGGCAATGAGTAGTTGCAGATCTGGCAGGCGAATTTCGCCGAGAACATGTGTTCTTTCTCCGTATCCATCTCTACTGCAACCGCGCGACCGTCGGCATGGCGCAACGCCGTCTCGAACGATTCCGCCAGCCGCTGCTTGGATTCCACATTGACCTTCAGCCTATCCACGACGATCTCGACCGTGTGCTTCCTGGTTTTCTGCAAGGTCGGCAATGCGTCGATCTCATACACCTTGCCGTTGATGCGCAGCCGCGTAAAGCCCTGCGCGCGCAACTCGTCGAACAGATCCAGTTGCTCGCCCTTGCGCTCCACCACCAGCGGCGAAAGGATCATAATCTTCGTGCCTTCCGGCAGTTCCAGCACATGGTCCACCATCTGGCCGACACTCTGCGCTTGCAACACCAGGTCGTGCTGCGGGCAGTAGGGGTCGCCGGCGCGCGCGAATAGCAGGCGCAGGTAATCGTGAATCTCGGTGACGGTGCCGACGGTGGAGCGCGGGTTGTGCGAAGTGGCCTTCTGCTCGATGGCGATCGCAGGCGACAGGCCCTCGATCAAGTCCACATCCGGCTTTTCCATCAACTGCAAAAACTGCCGCGCGTAGGCGGACAGCGATTCCACATAGCGCCGCTGCCCCTCGGCATACAAGGTGTCAAAGGCGAGTGAGGACTTACCGGAACCCGACAAGCCGGTGATCACCACCAGCTTGTGGCGCGGCAGATCGAGGCTGATGTTCTTTAAATTGTGGGTGCGAGCACCGCGTATCCGTATCTGTTCCATGCAAACCATCTTGATTGAGGCGACCTGACAGTTTACGCGATTTTGCATGCTTTCCCAACCCGCTTCAGCAGGGGGATAGCCTGCTTAAGCTTTCGCTTGTCCCCTCTCAACCAATTCCTTGGAATGCCCCCACTTGCGCAACCGCCATGGCGAAACCGCGCAGCCTGGGAGTCACGCTTGCAAATTGTAAATTCAATTGACAATTTGTAAGTTTCTGGCAGAATTGGCGCCATGCTTGCCCGCTCCGCTACCGCTACCCTACAACAACTCGCCGCATGGTATCCCGCTGTGGTGCTTACCGGCCCGCGTCAGGCGGGCAAGACGACGCTATCCAGGGCGGTATTCCCGGACAAGCCCTACCGTTCGCTGGAAGATCCCGATCAGCGCGAATTCGCCGTAAGCGATCCGCGCGGATTCCTCGCTCAATTTCCGGACGGGGCGATCCTGGATGAAGTGCAGCGCGCCCCGGAATTATTTTCCTACCTGCAAACCCGGCTGGACGCGGATCGCCGCATGGGCCTGTTCATCCTCACCGGCTCGCAGCAGTTCGGCCTGAACCAAAGTATTTCGCAGTCGCTGGCAGGAAGGGTGGGCTATCTGCACTTGCTACCGTTCACGCATGGGGAGCTGCTCGCGGGGTTTGCGCCGAAAAGCCTTGAGACAATGTTGTTGCAAGGATTCTATCCACCCGTGTTCGACCGTGGGATTCCCCCGCACGTCTGGTATGCCGATTATGTGGCCACCTACATCGAGCGCGATTTGCGCCAACTCATCAATGTGCGCGATCTGGCGGCCTTCCAGCGTTTCCTGCGCATGTGCGCCGCGCGCACCGGGCAGATGCTCAATCTTTCGGCACTGGCGGCGGACTGCGGCATCACGCACAACACGGCGAAAAGCTGGATTTCGATTTTGGAAGCGAGTTATCTGGTGGTGTTGCTGCCGCCCTGGCACCGCAATCTTGGCAAACGGCTGGTCAAAACGCCCAAGCTGTATTTCCTCGACACCGGGCTGGCGGCTTGGCTGGCTGGCGTGCGCAAGGCCAGCGACCTGGAGTTGGGCGCCTTGCGCGGCGCGTTGTTTGAAACCTGGGTGGTGAGTGAATTTACCAAACACCTGTGCAACCATGCCTTGCCCAACCGCTTGTACTTTTGGCGCGACAGCGCGGGCAATGAAGTTGACTTGCTGGTGGAACATGGCCCGGAAACGGCATTCCCCATCGAATGCAAGGCCGGGCGGACGGTAGCGGCTGACTGGTTCAAACCGTTGCAAAATTTCTGCAAGGCATCAGATGCCCCAGCCTCCGCGCTGATTTACGGCGGGCAGGAAAATCAACCGCGTAGCGAAACCCCTGTTTTCGGCTGGCGGGGAATGGAGGATTTGCTGAAGTTCGTTTTCCCCGCACACGATTGACTGCCATGCGGCACACCGGTTAGCTGGTTTTGACGTTAGTACACGATGCGCGTAGATTATGCGTATTACAAATGTTAAGGAAAAGCAGTGAGCGGTATTATCTTCAACTCCAAAACGGAGCCGCGACTGGTCGAGGCCATCCGGCAAGCGCAGTGCAATCAATGGCTGGAAGAAAACAAGAACGCGCTGGATGAATACAACCGTCGCATCGAAACGCGCGGCACGTTCAGCGATGGCCTGCGGCGGTTTTGAGAGCAATTGATTTACTAGTACCCGTTCGCCCTGAGCCTGATGAAACTACTAGCCATTCGACTAAGCTGTCAAAGAGCGACAGCCAAGTCGCTGGTTATGTCGAAGGGTACCGCACTGCGGCTGGCTTGCTACTTCGGCACGGATGCACAGCCCTGGCTGAACCGGCAACTGAGCTACGATTTGAAAATCGCCTAAGCGGAACTGAAGGACAGAATCGAGCGTGAAGTCGAAGAGATGACGGCGTAGCGCGCGACGCTGACCCCTTTGATTGTGCCGCAAGCTGGCTACACTTGAAAAGAAATACGACATCCAGTTCAAGGCGGTTTTCGAAGCCATCCGCGAACTCATGACACCTCTGGTGCCGAGAAAGAAGCGCCCCATCGGCTTTGCGCCTTGGGAGAAAAACTGTAGCTGGCTCCTTTAATTCCCTTTAATTCTGAAATGGATTGCACAAACAAATATGGACTTGAATACATATTATTTTAAGTCCATAATCCAGCCATGAGTTGGACAGTACTCTTTCACGATGCCTTTGAGGTCGAGTTCAAGACGCTCGATAAGGATCTGCAAGATGAGCTGCTCGCGCATGCATTGGTGCTTGGCAGCTTCGGCCCTAATCTGGGACGCCCTACGGTTGATGGGCTAAAAGGCTCGAAGCACGCCAACATGAAAGAGTTGCGCTTCAGTTGGGATGGGGGTGTATGGCGTGTTGCTTTTGCCTTCGACACACAACGACAAGCGATTCTGTTGGTGGGCGGCGATAAGGGCGGAGCTGATCAGCGGCGGTTTTACAAGCAACTAATTTCGGTAGCAGACAAACGATTCGACGAATACCTCGCATCCATCGCTACCTCAAAAGGAAAGGAAGAAAAACATGGCAAAAAAACTCGGTGATGTGTTGGCGGAATTGCCGGTAAAGCGGCGTGCAAAAATCGAACAGCGGGCACAGGAACTTGCTACGCTGAAGGAGCTACGGCAGGCTGTAGAGCAAACTCAGGAAGATTTGGCAGCAACCCTGGGTGTCGGGCAGGACACGATTTCCCGCATTGAACAGCGGAGCGATATGTTGCTCTCTACCTTGCGTCGCTACGTTGAGAGCATGGGCGGTAAGCTGGAATTGGTTGCGCAATTTCCGAATCGACCACCTGTGGTGATCGACCATCTCGGAAAAAAGCCTGTCGTTAAGAGAAGCCGAGCTATCAAGACTCATCGTACCCCTGCTCATCGGGCTGTTGCCTGATGGTTTTTGATCACAACAATGCAGCGGGGTTTGGGTCGATATACTTTTGATGCGGAAAAATAATTCGAACTTGGTCACTTAAATTTGCGGACTTTAATTCGTGAAATTGAAAGCGCGATTCCCGGCACTTATTGGGTAGAATAGTAAAAGGAGGTACGCATCAGTGCTGGCAGTAGTTGAACAAACAAGATTGCGGGTATCGAAGAACACCGAGGCGAAACGGAAGTCGCAACTCGGACAGTTTCTTACACCTGCAAGAACGGCTCAGTTTATGGCTGGTTTGTTTACGGCTAAAGATAATATTGATTGTCGTTTGCTTGACGCTGGCGCAGGTATCGGTTCGCTTTCCAGCGCTTTTCTTGAGCGGTGTATTGATGGCGACTTGAGATTCAAGAATGTAGAAATAACCGCTTTCGAATTGGATAGCCTTATTCACAAGGATTTAAACGATTCGCTCACCAGTTACAAGAAAAGACTGCCGATTGAGTATGAAATACTGGGCGGAGACTTTATCGAACAGGCTGTCAATAGAATTCAATTTGGTTCTGGCCAGGGGTTCACTCACGCAATCCTGAATCCGCCCTATAAAAAAATCAGCAGCGACTCCCACCACCGCCTATTGCTTCGACAGGCGGATATTGAAACCGTAAATCTCTATTCCGCTTTTGTCGCCTTGGCTCTGGCGATGATGTCGCCGGGCGGACAAATTGTTGCAATCATTCCGCGCAGCTTTTGTAACGGGCCTTATTACCGGCCTTTCCGAGACTTCGTGCTTGAGCGGGCTGCAATTCGCCACATGCACCTGTTCGACTCGCGCAGCAAGGCATTTAAGGATGACGATGTGCTGCAAGAAAACATCATCCTGCTGCTTGAGCGTAGTGGCCAGCAAGCCGATGTGACGGTGACTACATCGACTGATGACAGCTTCGCTGACCTCGTGACGCATACGCATCCGTTCAACCGAATCGTGTTCCCCGATGATACCGAGCGTTTCATCCATGTGCCGACTTCACAAGAGCGTAACGCAATTGAGCTTTCAAGCGCGATTCGCTATTCGTTGGAGAATGTTGGTGTAAAAGTATCGACCGGGCCGGTTGTCGATTTTCGACTGAAAGAGCATCTCCGCGAGAAGTCTGAAGCAGGCACCGTTCCCCTCCTGTATCCCGCGCACTTCACAGGACAAAACATCGAATGGCCTAAACCGAATATAAAGAAGCCCAATGCAATCCAGCGTAACGTCGAAACGGAAAAGTGGCTTTATCCGAATGGCTTCTATTGCGTGGTACGACGCTTTTCATCGAAGGAAGAAAAGCGCCGAATCGTTGCATGCGTTGTTCAACCGGATACCTTTGCCGATGCTGAAATGCTGGGCTTGGAAAATCACCTGAACGTGTACCACGAGAACAAGCATGGCTTGCCAGAGGCTCTTGCGCGCGGTTTGGCCATTTACCTCAACACGACCGGCGTTGATGAAAATTTCCGCCGTTCGAGCGGACACACCCAAGTCAATGCAACCGACCTCAAGATGATGAAGTACCCGAGCCGCGAGGCACTGATTAAGCTAGGCGAGTGGGCGATGCGTAGCGGCGAGCCGACACAGCGCATGATTGATGAACAACTCGAAAATCTTTCCGCATGACAAAGAAGAATAATCATATCGACGAGACTTACCAGATACTCATTTCTCTTGGCCTGCCACGTGCACAGCATAACGAACGATCCGCGCTGTCCCTGTTGGCTCTGCTCAACCTTACCCCCAATAAGAAGTGGGCTAAGGCCGAAAACCCGCTTGTCGGTATTACGCCGATCATGGACTGGTCGCGTGAGCACTACGGCAAAGAGTATGCACCAAACACCCGCGAGACATTCCGGCGGCAGACGATGCACCAATTCGTCGATGCCGGGATTGCCATATACAACCCGGACAAACCAGATCGTCCAGTGAACAGCCCGAAGGCCGTTTATCAAGTCGCACCCGCTGCGCTGACACTGTTGCGTAGTTTCGGCACCAAAATGTGGAACGACAATCTGACGACCTATCTGACCCAGAACAAATCGCTCGCAGCAAAGTACGCAATGGCGCGTAAGCAAGAGCTTATCCCAGTGCAGATTGCGCCAGGCAAGAAAATCAAACTCAGCCCCGGCGAACACAGCGAGCTGATCCGAGCCATCATAGAAGATTTCGCCCCGCGCTTCGCGCCGGACAGCGTACTGGTTTATGCGGGAGATACGGGCGACAAATGGGGCTACTTCGATGCAGTCTTGCTGACCAAGCTGGGTGTCAATGTGGATACACATGGCAAGATGCCTGATGTGGTACTCCACTTCGTCGAGAAAGATTGGCTGCTTCTGATCGAGTCCGTCACTAGTCACGGGCCGGTCGATGGCAAGCGTCACGCAGAACTGGCAAAGTTATTTGCCGGATCAACGGCTGGCCTAGTCTACGTGACCGCATTCCCGAATCGTTCCATCATGGGGAGGTATCTGGGCGAAATCGCGTGGGAAACCGAGGTGTGGGTGGCCGACGCGCCATCGCACTTGATTCACTTTAATGGCGAACGATTCCTTGGGCCTTATCCAAATGGATAAAAGTGTCCAAGGTATTTGGGTCAATTCAACCTGACCATTTTTATTTTTGTTGCCCTACGTTAGACATTCACCATGAAGTGCGTCGTTGACTCAAACTATCTTCGCGATGAACGCCTGCAGACCTATCTCAGTGCATCACCACACAATATCGCGATTCTCACTGACTATGCGGCTATGGAGGCGCTCAAAGGCGACGCGCTCGTCGGCATGTATGAATCCATGAAAATTTTGGCACGTTACCCATCTCAAGTACAAATCTTGAAGACTACTTTGGTAGCTTGTGGCCTCAGTGGAGTGGGTAAGGGTCTTCAGCGTCGGCTGGTTAATGTTCCATTAACCAGCGAGTTTGGCTTGTTCTGCAAGAACCTTGCGGCGGCACATTCAGGTTCAACACCGCTTGCATCTCAACTCCGTTCCCTTGGAGCCGAGGCCAGAGCTCACCTTGCTCGCGTCGAAGCAGATGCGCGGGGTTTTGCGGATGCGAGTGTCGAAGTGGCAAGGTTGTTTTCGCCACAAGAAAGACACGACATTGTGCATGCTCATCGTTATACTGAAAATCTTATGCGGAAGCTTATTTTCAATGTTATGCATCTATCGGCGGTAATCTTTGATCGCCATCCATCAGTACGGCGATTGCCTAGCTCTTCTGAGTTGTTCAATACATACATTTTTCGCTCATCCCTCTGCGTTCTCTTGTTGGCGTTCGACTATGCTTTGGTTGGAGGTGTTGCAGGCAAGTCAACGGCGAGAATACGAAACGACATGGTTGATTCGCACTTCGCAACCTATGCAACGTTCTTCGACGGATTGTTATCAAAGGACGTTCGATCAAACTGGCTATACCGAATGACCGCAACCGTTCTGTCACGGTTTCAGGTTACTTACTCGCGTTGATAAGAAACTAAAGTGCTTAGCTTTAAATAATAATCATGCCCAACCTCACCGAAAAAATCTGGGATCGCGAACGACAGAGACGCAACCACAAGCTGGAGCGCGCTGCATCGGCGTTGGGTGCGTCGCTGCGCGACAAGGTGGTGCCCGCAGATATGGCGGTTCGCCTGCTCGAAGCCGTGCTCGAACCGGGTGACCGCGTGTGCCTGGGGGCATCCACCACTACCGAATGCCGCGCTTGAATCGATATCCCTTATAGCTGAATATCATGCCGTCCGGCGTGATCTGTTCCAGCTGGAGTCCCAGCATCAAGGATTCACCTTCCCGCAACCTGATGGAATTGATATAGACAAGACGCTCGCTGGGGTTGCCCGAATAGGAATGGAGTTGAACCGTCATAGCCGGAATCTCCTGCTGAATTTGGAGAGGCAGTTCGTCGAAGGGTATCGCTTTTTGCTCCTGTGCAACGCCGACAAGGCTGGCGGACTTCTCTGGCATGGACTTATCCGGAATGGGCGCCGCCGCACTGGGTGTCCCAGAGTTGACGAGTGCTGGGTTGTTCGGCTTCATGGCACCGAGCATTTCAGGTGGCGCGGTCAAAGACGCTGATGCGGCTTGTTGCGAAATCGAGATTGGCGATTTCGCGGCAATAGGTTCTGTCACAGGAGGCGGTAGCTCCGGTTGCCATGGACGCAGCCAGCCGATCATGATCCCGGCACCGAGCAGTACTGCCGCAAGCAGGCCGTAATAGATAAACAAGGGACGTTTGGGCGCAGGCACTGTTACCTGTGCGGCCTGCAATGTTGGCGTTGCGCCAAGTTGGCGCTGCTGGTCGGATTTTTTGAGCGCTTCCAGGATATACGACATGCCTACTTTACTCCTTGCTCGCGGTTCAACTTTGGCACTGTCTTGTCTGCCGCACCGCTCAGGCGCATCATGGTTTGAGGCCCGACAGCGCCGTCAGGAATAAGTCCTTGAGCGAGTTGAAACTGTTTGACTTGACGCATCATGGCTTCATCGAATACCTGATCCTTGGTGGTTTCCGCCGCTTTGCCATGGAGTTGCGCGAGTTGCTTGCCCAGCCATTTCACATCCGGCCCTTGATCGCCAAGGCGCAGCTGCTTGTTTACAACCGGCGGCATGCGCCACAGCAGGGTGTAGTGCCCAGACCATTGCTCTGCAAGAGCGCCAAGGGCGACCGCCCTGGTTTCGGTGCCGACGTCAAAGGTGGCGGATTGACGGTCAATCCGGACCAGCGTTGCATAAAATTTCTGGCCTTGGTTGTCGCGCATGAGCAGGACTGCGGGCAGATTTAATTGACGCAGTTCATCCAGTCCGCCGCGCGCGGTCAGGCAACGTAAACCGATGGCTTCAGCCTGACGGCACTCGTTCTCTCCTTGATAGTCCGCGCCCCATGCCCTGAATAGCGCGGTGTAAGCCATCTCCTGGCTGCGCGAGAGCGGATACGTTGCCGGCCATTCCAGCACATCCGGCAATGCTGCTACCGGCTTGGCGATCACTGTTTGAACTTCGGCTTTCGCCTGTGACGGGGTTTTCCCAACGGTCTGGTACAGCACCGCCGCCAGCACGGCCAGCAACAAACCTGCCAGCAGAGGGCGCATCATATTGCGGGGTTGCCCCGCCACATTGTGGAACACCTCGCGCGCCGCTTGCTTCAGGGTCGCGCGATCGACCCGCTCCTTGCTTTGCGCGTAGGTGCCCAGCAGTGCACGGTCGCACAGCACGTTGATGATTCGGGGAATACCTCCGCTCAAGCGGTACAGTTGCCCCATCAGTGCAAGCGGGAACAACTGGCGCTGCGCTCCCGAAACCCCGAGCCTATGCTGCACATAGGCAGCGACTTCCTGCCTGTCCAGCGGCCCCAGGTGATAGCGCGCGATAATCCGTTGCGCGAGCTGCCGCAGTTCAGGCCGTTCCAGCATCGCCGCCAGTTCGGGCTGTCCCAGCAATATGATCTGCAATAGTTTGCGCTGGTTGGTTTCCAGATTGGTGAGCAGCCGCAATTGCTCCAGCACATCGGCGGAGAGGTTCTGCGCCTCATCGATGATCAGCACCGTATGCCTGCCCCTGGCATGGGCATCGAGCAGATAGGCATTGATGCAATCGATGTACACCTTGACGCTGGTGTTGCCGGGCGGACAGGTGATGCCGAATTCGGCGCAGATGGTCGAAAGCAATTCTTCTACCGTCAGCTTGGGATTGAAGATGTAGGCCACATCGCAGGATTCCGGAATCTGCTCGAGCAGGCAACGGCACACCGTGGTCTTGCCGGCACCCACTTCTCCCGTGAGCAACACAAACCCGCCGCCGGCATTCACGCCATAAAGAAGATGCGCGAGCGCCTCCTGATGGCGCCGGCTCATGTAGAGATAGCGAGGATCAGGTGCGATGGAAAACGGTTCTTCGGCAAGGCCAAAGTAACTCTGGTACATGGGCGGTCTGGATGTGGAAATGTTGCGTCATTATATACATAGCGACAGAAATCTACTGCGCGACTCCGGGGCGGGGTCGGGCGGTGCTCGCGCTCCTCACATACTGATGTGTATGCTCCGGGCGCTATGCTCCGGCCTCCCCCACCCCAAAGCCGCTCGCTACGATTTCTGTCGCTATGTATAGCGGCAAGTCCCGCGTACTCAAGGCTTGTTGGTCGCCTTGTCGATCAATTAAAGGGGCCAGGCTAGAATTGTTTTTTTGATTCAAAATATATCGACCTTGACCCCTTTAATTTTGAGATAAAAGGGCCGGGGTCGATATATTTTTTTCAGAAAAGCAATTCGAGCCAAACCCCTTTAAGTCGAGGCTGACGCTTGATCGCACTGTTAGCACCTACGGACAAAATCTTCATCTCGTGTAAACTTCCTGCCCCACTTGTTGAAAATAGAACACGATATGAATGGTGCTGTGCGATTGACCCTTGGGTTGGTGGCATTCATGTGGCTGCAGTCTACATGGTGCGGTGATGCGATCACTAAAACCTATGAAGAGTGTATCGAGGAGCCGATATTTGAAGGCCGGGTCTGCACTGTGCAGGCCAACCGTGACGCCAAGGTTGGGGTGATATTGATCCACGGATTGGGCGGATCCGTCGACGACTGGCAAAGCACCATTCCGGCTCTGGCAAAAGATTTTCATGTTGTCGCCTTTGATCTGCCCGGATTTGGCAAGTCTGACAAAGGCAGTCAAAACTATTCACCAACACGTTATGCACGCCTGGCGCATTTTTTGGCCGATCATTATTTTCAGGACAAGCCTTATCATGTGGTCGGTCACTTGATGGGCGGGGCCATTGCGTTGCGCTTTGCAGCGCAGCGCCCGTTGGGATTCCAGCGGCTGGTCTTGATCGATGCGGCCGGTATTCTTCATTCACTGGTGATCACCAAATTTCAGGCCGGCTCCATGATGGTGCGCGCAAGCGGTGTGCAACAGACACGAGGTTTTGTCGAGCGCTTGTCCGGCATGATACTGGAGCAGACGGAATGGCTGCCGATTTCACCCGCCGATATTGTTGACACCGCTTTGGGGCGTGATCGTATGCTTCAAGGCGGCCCGGAAAAGATCGCCGCGCTTGGGCTGGCAGGTGAGGATTTCAGCCACGCCATCGCATCGGTGACCGAACCCGCCCTGATCCTCTGGGGGGATCATGATCTTGTTGTTCCGCTGCGCATCGGGAAAGTGCTTGCCGCAAACATGCCGCATGCGCGGCTGGAAATTATTTCCGACTCCGGTCATGAGCCCATGCTGGAACAGGCGGATCAGTTAAACGCCATGCTAAGAAAGTATCTGTTGGCCAGTGATGATGTTCTGGCCGAGTATTATCAGCAAGCCCCGCCCCTGCCCGCGTTCGCCAGCGAACGTTTGGGCAGCTGTTCCGGCAAGAACGACGAGGTATTTGAGGGTGATTATCGCGCCATAACACTGCGTGACTGTAACAACATCACCATCCGCAACGCACGAGTGGGCCGGCTGAGTGCGATCAATTCCAGGCTGGAGATAATCGATACCGATATTCTGGGAAAGAAAGTGGGACTGCTCGCGGACGATTCCGATGTCACGATCACCAATGGAGAGATTTCTGGAGTGATCGCGATCAATGCTGTCCATAGCCAGTTTGATCTTGCCGGTGTTCGCTTGAAAGGTACCGAGGCTGCAGTCAATGGAGTGGACAGCAAGTTCATCTTTTCTGTCAGCAAGGTGAGCAGCAAACATACGGATGGCTTTTTGCACACCTACAAAAGCATGGTCGACGAAGAACTCTGAATGTCCTTGAAGGAAGATAAAAAGGGACCGGGGTCGATTATTATTTGTTGCAGCAAAGCAATTCGAACCTAGCCCCTTTAATTCTGCTAAAGGTCTGCCTCGTCCGATCATCTGACCAACGAAACGAATTCCTCAAACTTCCCGCCGCGTGTCTTGGGTAGTTCCTGATTGATAGCTAATGGGGCAGCTTCGCAATTAGTTAGGCAGCGATATCTTCATGTGGCGAACGACTTTGATTCACGTCCAGCCCGGGTGCCGCACTTATCTTCATGTGTTTTCCCTGAGTGCGGTAACACACAGCCCCATCCTTCTGTAGCGAGCATCCTTTTAAACATAGCCCGAACTCCCAACCGTAACGAGAATAAGTACGCGATGCTTGAAGATGCGCGTGGGGATGTATACTGCGTGAGGAATATTTGCGCCATCCTAAGGAGGATATCCAATGATCAACTACGAATTGCTACACGACGAAGGCATTCTAGTGCTGCATCCCAAAGGGCCGCTTGAAGCGGCAGACTTCACGTCGCTGGCGAGCCAGGTCGATGTTTATCTGGAGGGGCATGGGAAGCTGTGCGGAGTATTGATACACGCAAAATCATTTCCCGGCTGGAAAGATTTTGGCGCGCTGCTTGCTCACCTGAGGTTCCTCAAGGAGCATCTTCGGAGAATCGAGAAAGTTGCGGTCGTCGCGGATGGCGTTTTGGCGAATATCATGCCGAACATTGCAAACCATTTCGTCCACGCGCAGGTGCAGCATTTCGATTTCACGCGCGAGGATGCCGCATGGGACTGGCTCAGGCAAAGCGGCAATGCAGCGGACGCCTAGTTTCATGTTATTGATCTTTCCGTTATTCATTACACCGTTCGCCCTGAGGTATTGAAGGGTGTAGACCGCCTAGAAAATTAAAGGGGTCAGCATCGCATTTGTTTTTTAGCAATCATGCCACGTCGCCTACGCATTTTATTAGATCGCGACCGTCTCTTTATGCCAGGAGCGGAACTTCACGAGTGTCCTCCAATCCGGACCTTCAGCACTAAATTCTTCGCCAAAGGGGACGGAATGAAACGAATAGCTTGGATTATTCTGGGCTGGCTGACGCTGATCACAACGACACAGGCTGCCCAACTTTCGCCTAATCAAATCCCGTTTTTTATAAAACCGCAGTGGTTCTTTCCAATATTTAGTATCATGTGGTTTTGCGACTATTTATGCCGGTCCGCTTTCGCAAATATTCCCGGTTGATTTATACGAAATTGTAACAATAGTCCGGACACCTTTCGAGCTGCCAAATATATTTTGATGCTCTGTGCGGTAACGAACGGAGACGAGGGGTTGAAAAGTATAAACTGTACATCTGATGCCGTGAAGGGAATCGAATTTTAACTTGGGGACTTTTATCAGGTCGCCCTAATACTAAGGAGGTAACCATGGTTGAACTATTGCTAGTCATCATTCTCGTTATCATTGTACTCAGGTTAGTGTAGCGTACGGCGACTATGGGTTGCACAGTACAGACTTCATTACTGATGCCATGAAGCGAATCGAATTTTAACCTGGGGACTTTCATCAGGTCGCCCTAATACTAAGGAAGTCATCATGATTTATCTTTTGGTAGTCATCGTTCTCGTGATAGTAGTTTTCAAGTTATTGTAGCGTACGGCGACTATGGGTTGCACAGTACAGACATCATTACTGGTGTCGTGAAGGGAATCGAATTTCAACCTGGATACTTTCATCAGGTCGCCCTAATATTAAGGAGGTAATCATGGTTGCACTATTGCTAGTCGTCGTTCTCGTTATCGTTGTACTCAGGTTAGTGCACTAAAATCTTGCGAAGTTGGTTTACCAGCCATGCGAGGGATTTCTGAATGGTGACGGAGTTTGCCGTTGGTCGGTATTCGCCGCCAACCCATCAGAATCAAAGACAACAACTTTTGCATCAGGCTACAAAGTCTGGTTCTGTTACGCTTAAATTTTCATATCAAGATAGAGCGATAACTCATGCAGCTCGAAATTCGGAATCTTGCAAAGCTCTATGATCAAAAAAGGGGCCTTACGCCGACCAGCTTTGAAGTAACCAAAGGCGAACTGATCGCAATTGTCGGTCATAACGGCGCCGGCAAATCCACACTTCTGAAAATGCTGGCAAACTGGATTCTTCCGGACGGCGGTACCGTCATGATTGACGGGATCAACCTGAAGAACAGGATGGCTGTTGTCAGGAAAGTGGGTTTTATTCCAGAAGTGCCCAATCTTTTCGACTTCTTCTCCGTTGAATACAATCTCAAACTCTTTGCTGCTCTCTCCCAAACACCCTTTCTGCGGGTGGAAGAGATCTTGAGCGAGTTCAATCTGCTGCCCTTTCGAAAAAGCAAGGTACAGGCGCTCTCAAAAGGCTTGAAGCAAAGGGTGAGCATCGGGCGCGCGCTGTTGGCGGATCCTCCGGTGCTCCTATTGGACGAGCCTACATCGGGCCTGGACTTCGAGATGACACGAGAGATTTACCGGCTGATGAGCGCTATGCATGGCGCCGGAAAAACGATTCTTTTTACTTCCCATCGGCCTGAAGAGATAAAAAGCCTTGCAACGCGCATCATGTTGCTGCACGAAGGCAGTCTGGTCTTCGACGGATCTCCCCAGGAATATTTTCAATCCGAAATCCATGAAAAGCTGTACGCATGATGATGAGAAATATTCTTGTACTCGCATTCAACGATTTAGGCATCGCACTTAAGAACAAGACATTTTTTCTTATTCTTTTTATCCCTCTTTTTGTGTTTGTTTCCTTGAATTTGGTAGACCGGGCCGACTCGGACTCAAGCAAAGTCAAAATCGGTCTGATTCAGCACGACGCTTATGCGCCCGAGATCACCCGGAGCGTCAATGCAGCCGAAAAACTTGTTGAAGTGACATGGGTTCAAGATGAGAAGGAGGGCGTGCGTCTATTGAAGGAACACAAGTTAGACGGGGTTTTATCAGGGAATGAAAAAGCGCCCGGCAGCCTTGCGCTGCTGGTTTTAAAAAAAGATTCTCTCCATACCATTGCGATCGTGCAGAATTTCTCTGCTTTGCAGAAGGCGGCGGAAGGAAGTGGCCCCGATTGGATCACCGGCATCAAATCACTGCACCAGGGCGGCGTTCAAAGAGAGACTTTGCCTACCTGGATATTGATGCTGGTCCTGCTCATCGGTTTCATTATTCTTCCGGCGCAAGTTGCCGAGGAAAAAGAAAAAAAACTGCTCATTGCTCTTCTCCAGACTCCCATACACGAAGTCCAATGGCTGATTGCCAAATTGATCCTGGGAATGGTTCTGATCATCACCGCCGTCTTGTTTCTTCATCTATTGGGTAAATTCGGCCCGGTACATCTTTTCGACTATATCGCTTTTATCGTCGTAGGCAGTTATTGTTTCAGCGCCTACGGGATTTTCCTGGGTTTTCTCTGCCGCAATCAGGCAAGCGCCAGAACGCTGGGCGTTATCTTTTATTTGCCGCACCTGCTTCCTTCTGCGATGTCCGATGTGTCACAAAAATTGACCGCCGTTGCTCCTTTGCTGCCGTCCTACCAATTGTATCAGCCGCTTCAATCCATACTGTTGGAAGACGGCAGGATGGCGGACATGACTTTTGATTGGGTCTATTTATTTCTTTTGGGATCGTTGATGTTTTATCTTTCCTACTTATTGATGAAAAGACGCTGGCTGATGTGATTTTCGGCCGGCAATGGGCGCGTAGACGACATTCAATATCTTCTGGATCGGATCAGTTTTACGATTTTGACCAATGGCTGCTTTGGTGGTGAGTTCAACTGATCGACGCAACACATGCTCAGGGAGAGTGATTGAGCAAGGGCAACAATTACTTAATCGCCAGTAAAGATTTTCCATTAAGATTATTACAATCTAAAGACATAATCAACGGACGGCAGCGAGGTGCCGATAACTGGCAATACCAGCATCAGTGGACGCAAAAAAACCGCCCTCTGGCGGTTAGATTGTGGAATGATAAAGCGTATGTAATCCGGTTTCTTGTTAATGAGGAGCTATGGAAAAACTAGACTACGAATTCGAGGGCTAGAACGAGCGTGTTCAGAACCAACGCGAACGAGCATATATAAACTCCAACGTCAGCAAGGAGAAAACTGCCAGTGGTGGTATCGCCTCCTTTCGCACGTGCTTAAAGAAATAGTGTCTGCTATTGCGATGCCACGTTCTCCAGACAAACCGAATGAGAATTGGGAGCCATAAGACACCGACGACAGAAATGGCTGAAGGATTTAATAGATAGCTTGGTCTATCGTTAATTGACATCGATACGTCACGAATTATGTAGTAAACGTCAGAGAAAAAATAGGCAATAAAAGTAGGCCAAAAATAGGGAGCAATAAAAGACCACAACATATTCATGGCATACCTTCTGATATTATCCCTGTAAGTTTTAAGTTTGTTGCTTCGACAGACTGCCCCATTTCCTCTCCACGGTCAATATGCCAAAGTATCTAAACAACTTCATCGACATGGTTATATCCTGGTGAACTGCAGTCAATTTAGTACCATTTGCGGAGAGAGTTTTTGCATCATACGTCAGTGCATCATCGGGTGTAAATTCTGCATTGTAGTAGATCACCAAGTTCCGCCATGTGTCGCGTGCTGCACGTCACCAGCATCCGTTTTCAGGCGATGAAAGTAGTGAAGACAGATTCTTAATTCCAGTTGCAGCTTTCGGGCAGTCAGTTAGTATGTGCGTATAGCCGCTGGGTGCCACAAGCGGACGGTCAAGTATTTTCTCCATAGCGGGCGCCCAGCATTCGAGCATTGGTTGCCTCGCCGGTTCGGATAAATCAAGTAACTGGATTATCACTGTTCCAATTTGATGTTAGCGCACCAATGTCTGCCGGTTCTTTGAGCCGGGCGGCCTTGGTGTTTTGGTTTTACCACTCTTGCGGCAATTGGTATTTCTCCGGCAGCAAATTGATGATTTCCCTTTGCACCAGAATGTTATGCTCTTCGTAGAGCGCGTTGCCGCATAAAGACAGTACTTCGCCAAAATTCTCCAGAACTTTTTCGCCCTGCCACACCCATTCGACAGGCAAGCAAATGCCAAGATCGCTTTCAGTTGGATAATCTGACAACACAACACCTATGGCTTTGATATGCAGGCTGGATTGTGGCGTGCAGTGTTTGATGAAAACGATGTCTTCGTTCTTGATGGCCGAAACGATACTGTGTAAGTCCGATTTGCCATCCGGTGAGCGTGGAAGGCATACAATGCTCTTGTCGAGAAAACCTTGCGCATTGTGTTCCTCAATTCCGAAAAATGTAGTCATTGCTCCCTCTATTTCTGTAACGGTTTTTACCGATCCTGCATGAAGTTGACTGGCGCATCAACCTATTCAATATCGTCGAACCGCCGTTTTGATGATGCCGTGTCATTCCCCGACAGGGATTTGGGGATGAACGACACCCAGAATGCCACTCCAAATGGCGTGCGTACATTATGCATGACCGAGAATAATAGTCAAAGCCTCTTCCAATATGAAATGGGTCTGAAGGCGGATCGTATTTTCAACGAGAAATGAGTCTGAGCGTCTGAAGTTCTGAATCGGTCATGATGCAAGGCATGGTGATCAACATGGAAGAAGCACGGCTGCAAACCTTGGCGCAGGTCAAGGCATTTCTGGACGGGACAGCGGAGGTTATTGCAGGGCGGAGTCAAGAACCAACCGCAACAGTTAATGTTTAGTAGCGATTTTAGCGAGTTCTTTCACGCGCTGATCTAGCAATAACAAGTCTGCCCATATCCCATTCAACAGTCGGCGAAATCGACTGCTCAGACCGCCCTCCACATCTTCCAGCCATAAAGGTATTGCAGCATGTAAGTGTAATATCTCTCTTGGTGCAACGAGACCGTACTCAGAGACCAGGCCTCGGATCTGGTTGACCTTGGCTATACGTTGCTCAATCAAGCCGGCACGGATACGGTGAACAGCCTGTATGTTCTGCTGCTCAACGGTCTTGACCGATACGAAGCGCATGTTGGGTCGGCTCATGGTTTCACAGATGGCCGCAATGTTGAGGGAAGGTAACCGTAATATTGTGAAACTTGGGGGTGGAACTGGTAGGGCGCATACCACGCGCCATATTGCAGGACAATTTCTAATTGGCGAGTGGTACGCGCCCTACATGCCTCGGCTCATTTCTTCTCTCAAAAGCTTGACGTAATCCTTCAGCGGTTTCATTCCGTCCAGCGGCAACTTGGCCGCAATCTCGCCGATGCGCAAGCCGTATCCCGCCAGCACCATATCTGGCGCCAACTCGAAAAGTGGAATGGCGAGAAACGGCCGCTCCAGGATTTCCGGGTCGGGAAGCTTGATACCCTCCGCATCTATCGTCAGGTCGCCATATACAATCAAGTCGAGGTCTATCGTCCGCGGCGCATATTTGTCTTCCGTCCGCTTGCGTCCCAGGTTGTTCTCGATGGTGCGCAATATGCCGTGCTTCACTTCCGCAGGGGGCGCTTCCGTTTCGATCTCCACCACGCAATTGTAATAAGGCGGCTGTTCCGGGCGGTCAAGCGCATCGGTGCAATAGACCATGGATATGCCAACGAGATGGGTTTTCTGAGCAAGGCTGCGGATCGCGGCTTGTACATTTTCCGCAGGATCAATGTTCGAGCCGATGCCGATGAAGGCGCGCGCCATGGCCTGCTCAGCGCTTGCGGGTGATTTCCACCGCCACGCTCCTGGCAAAGCGGAGTGCATTCGGCTTTTCCACGCGCACGTCAACCTGCCGCACGCCCTGCTGGCCGAGACAGAGTTCCGCAACGGCATCCGCCAGTGCCTCCTCCAGAAGGTAGTGGGAGCTTTCCACCATGGCGAGAACGCGCTTTTTAAGCGCTCGGTAATCAACGGTGTCCTCGATGCGGTCGCTTTTGCCGGCCTTGCGCAGGTCGGTGTAGATGGCCAGGTTGATCAGCACGTCCTGCTTTTCGCGGCGCTCGCCTTCGTTGATGCCCAAAATACAGCGGGCAAGAAGGTCGCAAATGCGGATGCGGTCCATCATGTCTTCCATAGATTCTCCCCGGACAGCCACCAGCAAAATCCATCAACGCAAACTAGCGGATGAGGCCGCGCAATTTCTCCGGCGTCATCCTTTCCCCTTTCCTGATGAGTTCGCGCGCCGTCTCGACCTTGTCCCACACGTTGCACATCATCACGCCCCGCACCATTCCGTCGCGCTGGTAGTAGATGACGCCGGTATCGTTTTCCTTCTGCCAGTCGGCGAAAGTTTCCAGTCGCGAATCAACCTCGCCGGTCGCCTCGTAGCCGAACTCGAACAGGTCCGAGAAAAAATACGGCTGATAGGTAAAGGGTTCATGCGCGCCGGCCATATTCCGCCCCGCCCATTTCCCCTGATTGAGGGCGTTGTCCCAGTGCTCGATACGCATCGGTTGTCCCAGTGCCCGGTAAGGAAAAAAGGCGTCGTCGCCTGCGGCGTAAATATCCGGACTGGAAGTCTCAAGGTATTCGTTCACCACGATCCCATTGCCCACTTCCAGGCCGCCGCTCTTGGCCAGTTCCATCTCCGGAATAACGCCCACGCCGACGATCACAATATCCGACGCTATCGTTTCGCCCTTCCCGGTGCGGGTGATGAATTGAGCGCCGTTCCTGCTGAATGAAACAGGTTTGTCCTCCGCCAGTATCCTGACGCCCTTCTCCTGATAACGTTGCTGCACTGCCCGCCCCAGGTAGTCCGGCAAGACGCGGTCGCAGAGGAGTGCGCCGGGGAAAATCATGGTGACATGCAGTTTGTTGATGTTGAGCGCAGCGGCCAGCTCCGAGCCGATGAACCCACCGCCGATGACCACGGCGGATTTCCCCTCTGCGGCTACGCCCCGTGTGCGCAGATAATCGTCCAAGCTGCGGAAGTAACAGATGCCTTCGAGATCGCCGCCGGGGATGTCCAGCGTCCGCGACTTGCAGCCCGTTGCCAGCAGCAGTTTTCTATAGCCGTAGGTCTCGCCATTGGCGGTGGTTATGGTTTTTTTGCCGGAATCGAGCCGCGCCGCTTTTGCCCCCAGCGCCAGGGTAACAGCATGTGTATCGTAGAACGCGCGGTCATGGAGAAAGATGTCCTCCACTTTCTGTTTACCAAACCACAGCTTCTTGGACAGCGGCGGCCGGTCATATGGCAAGTGACTTTCCTCGCCGGCCAGAAGTATGCTGCCCACCGCATCAAGCTCGCGTATGCCCTGCACTGCCGATGCGCCCGCCAGCCCCCCGCCCACTATCACGTAGTCGTAAACGTGTTTCATGTTACCTCCTTACATGGAACAACAATGCTGCCGGCCAACTTCGGACGCGCGGTGTGCACTTCCTCTTATTGCGAAATCCTACCACTTATTGCGAAATCCTATGTCGCTTTTTGAGTGATGAATGATCTGGTCAAGGGCAAGGATGTGTCATTTCTTATACTTCACTCTGAAAAATGCAAGTTTCATCTGTCTGAACCATGGTGCATAGACTATAACAAAGTGCGTCTGGCTGCTGTGTGCCAAGAGCCGCCATTCGATTGTCAGTTCTGTTGGCGGTGATATGAGAGGTGTTGCTCCCTCCCCTGCACCACATAACCAGTGCCGTTTAGTAATGTCAACCGAACAAATGTGCAGTGCGTTATAGGCCCCGACACGGTAGTGTCTTAAACGATTATTAATCTACTAAAAATTGGAGTTCACCATGAGCAAACTGTTATCCGTACTGATCGCTGCTGTATTCGCTGCTGTTTCTTTCACCGCTGTTGCTGCTGACGCAGCTATGGCTCCTGCCAAGGCTGCTCCAGCTACCACGGCTGCTGCTCCTGCCAAGACAGAAGCTGCTGCTCCTGCCAAGAAGGAAAAGAAAGCTAAGAAGGCTAAAAAGCACAAGAAGGCTAAGAAGGCTCCCGCTAATAATGAAGGCGGCCCTGCCAAGTAATTGACATATGTTTTAAGAAGGCAGGGGTGACCCTGCCTTTTTTTATTATCCAGATATTCCAGAAAGCTATCTGAATTCTGCTACGGTGACGCTGTAGAAAAACTTATGACCAACGAATCCATTCCTAAATTTTCCGGCCCCGCAGCTAAACTGTGGGCAACCATTCCCAGTGATACAAAAAAGCAATTGCTCTCTAATGTCTGGTGTGGAAAATGCCGTCATGAGGTCACGATTACCAATTTCTCCGGGGCAGTCAAAGCAGGCGACTTGTTACTAGTCGGTTTGTGTTCGGAGTGCCATGGCGATGTGGCAAGAGTGATTGAGTTGATGTGATCGACCGTCCGAAATGTGTGGCAGTCGAAACCGGACATACACTCAAGTTGATTTCACTTATTCCACAATAATTAGAGTAAGAAAAAATACAGACACCCAAAACAATCATGCTAAAGCCCGCCGAAAAAATCTGGGATCACGAACGACAGAGACACAACCACAAGCTGAAGCGGGCAGCATCGGTGCTGGGCGTCGCTGCATGACAAGGTGGTGCCCGCGGATATGGCGGTTCGCCTGCTCGAAGCTGTGCTCGAACCGGGTGACCGCGTATGCATGGAGGGCAACAACCAGAAGCAGGCCGATTTTCTGGCGCAAGCGCTGACGCGCGTCGATTCCGCGCGGGTCAATAAATTGCATATGCTGCAATCGGTGTTGGCACTCCCCGAGCATCTCGATCTGTATGAGCTCGGCATTGCGGAGCAACTGGACTTCTCGTTCTCCGGCCCGCAGGTCGCGGGAGACCTCAGTACCGGAGTCGAATTATTTTATGAGTTAAAATGACGTGCAAGAAAAAGAAATTTACTCCGGTACCTTTTAATCACTACAAATAAAAAAAGGCAGGGTCACCCCTGCCTTCTTCTAACATGTGACAAATTACTTAACAGCAGCGTCAGCCTTAGCAGCCTCAGACTGAGCCTTGGCAGCCTTTTTGTGCTTCTTGGCAGCCTTTTTGTGCTTTTTGCTCTTATCAGCAACCGCAGCGTCAGCCGCAACGTCAGCCTTAGCAGCCGCAACGTCAGCCTTGGCAGCCGTAGCGTCGGCCTTTTGAGCCGTAACGCCGGCCTTAGCAGCCGTAGCAGCAGGAGTTGCGTCAGCAGCAACAGCGGTGAAAGAAACAGCTGCGAATACAGCAGCGACCAGTACGGATAACAGTTTGCTCATTATGAACTCCAATTTTTAGTAGATTAATAAACGTTTAAGACACTACCGTGTCGTGTGCCTATAACGGATTGCACACTTGTTCGGTTGACGCCACACCCTAAAAAATCAGAAGCTCGAATACCCAGGAAACCGTCAAGGAATTCTTAGGGACGGAGCCCAATTGATTTTGTCATAGCCGCGCAAGATCGAAAGATTAGAGCAAGCGTAGCCTAGGTTAGCCGCTTGCGGCATAATCCTCGGAATGACCGAGATTGAACAAGCCTACGCGACACCTATTCCTTTCTTAACTATCCGTACAATATTTTCATCTGTGATTCGTCTTCACAGGTATGGATACGACACTAACCTCCAACGCGCTGATGGCTGAACAAAACAAACGTATCGTTGAAACCGTCGCGCGCGAGCGCGGGCGGCTCAGGAATTTCATCCGGCGGCGCGTGCCCGATGCGAGTGAGGCGGAGGACATCCTGCAGGATGTGTTCTATGAGTTCGTGGCAGCGTACCGCCTGCCGGAACCCATCGAGCAGGTCGGTGCATGGCTGTTCGGCGTGGCGCGCAATCGGATCATCGACCGCTTTCGCAAGAAGAAAGAGGAGCCGCTTCCAGAAGTGTCGGGCGAGGGCGATGAGGGAAGTTGGCTGGATGAAGTTCTGCCATCGCCGGATGCCGGGCCGGAAGCGGCCTATGCGCGAGCGGTGTTGCTGGAGGAGTTGTATGCCGCGCTAGCCGAACTGCCGGTGGAACAGTGCGACGTATTCATCGCCCACGAACTGGAGGGGCGTAGCTTCAAGGAGTTGGCGGCGGAAAGCGGTGTGGGTGTGAATACCTTGCTGGCGCGCAAGCGTTATGCGGTGATGCATTTGCGCGGTACATTAAAAACAATCTATGACGAATTTAATTTTTAAAGGAGAAGTGAGATGGGCATGAACTGCTGTAAATCGAGTTGCTGGAAGATTGGGCTGTTGGTGGTGGTTGGCGTCGCGGCATTGGGCTGGGTGGTGATGGCGCTGTGGAACTGGCTGATTCCGGCATTGTTCGCCGGAGGAAAAGAGATCGGCTACCTGCAAGCGATGGGTCTGCTGCTGTTGAGCAAGATTTTGTTCGGCGGCTTCCGCGGGCACGGCTGTCATGGGCGCTGGTATCGCCATCGTTTGGAACAGATGACACCGGAAGAACGCGAGAAATTCCAGACAGGTATGCGTGGCTGGTGCTGCAAGCGTAAGGATGAAGCGGCTGAGACCAAGGAGTAGCATAACTGAGCGCATCCAGCTTTGGAGGCGCAGACCTCAGGATTAGCCGCAATGTTGTTTTCTTTAGCCGTTCGCCCTGATGCTTCGACAAACTCAGCACAGGGTACGCAAAGCGTATCGAACCACTTGATGCAGAATCTTCCCCCGATTTAATTGACACCCGATTAAGCCAACTGATTTTCATACGTTGCTGGCGACACATAGTTTAAAG
>PLWV01000013.1 GCA_003153155.1 Gallionella sp. | reverse complement strand
TAACGATGCACTTTTGGCGGTCTTGATTTGCCCATGAAACACCTCCGTTCCGTTAGGTGGAGGTGTCAACTAATTTGGGGGAAGGTTACAGGCCCGCTTGAGCGTAGGGTTAGAAGTCGCGTTCATTGGATTACCTTGATGAAGGGGTCAAGCTCAAGAAAAGCTCGCAGGCTCTCTTCAAATGGGTAGACGCATGTCTTGGTCAATTTGATCTGGATGCTTGTTGGGGTCGCTTTGATCGCGGCCATCTTTTTGCCGGACTCGCGCAAACTGATCACCACCCCTGAATTCTGCTGTAGCTTCTCTCTTCCCAAGGGAAGAGGAAATTTCATTTCGCGTCGTAGTGACGGATTAATGATGAAGCGATACGCTAGGGACGAACATTCTATGAATTTCAAAAAGTCTTCGTTTCCGACGAAATCCAGATTAATCGTCAGCTTCAAACTTTCTACGGTGACTCTGAACCCTTCTTGCTTAAGGCGACCGAACTCAGAAGCTAACTTCTCAAAGACGGCTCTCTTGTCTTGTAAGGACTCTCTTTTCGTGCGAGATTCATCAAACTCAATGAGCTCATGACATCGAGCGCAGAGACCAACGAGGCCGCTTGAACGCTGGCCCAACAGCGTGGCTTCATCATAGTCATGGTGATGAACCTCTGTGGCCTTGTGATCGCAGATGGCGCATTTCCCAGATTGCGACTCTACTACCCAATCGCGAATTGCAGTCCAAAGCACAGTGCGCAGATAGTTTTCATACGGAATGTCAAATACTGACTTGGCGCCTTGCTTCTCAATGCGGCGGATGAACTTTTCTCGGTGCGCCGATGTATGTTCTTCAAGCGGTGACATGATGCGCTCCTGTGACTTCTAACGACTTGTTGAGCGGCGCGCGCGACGCCGCATGAACAGCGACACCGTTACAGGCATACCACCCACGCTGACTCGCGTCCGCTCGAACTGAAGTTAGACCGCGGCCTCCACTGACTATCTGGCTCTCGGCGCGACAGCGGCTAGGATGAACCCGCAAATCAATCCAACCACACCAATCCAGAATGCTATCGGGTTATACGGGGTCTGCCCCAACAATTGGCCGACGCCCTCAGCGAATCCGCACACACCGCTACTCGAATACAAACAAGGCAACGCGTCACCCAAGTTTTTTCCTACTTGTCTCGCGAGAGACTCGTAGTACGACTGCCACCAGAAAATCGCACCAACCAGAACGGCTCCGCCGCTAAACGTAAGGATTAGGGAAAGTGCTTTCCAATTAAAACCCTTATCGTCGCGCACGACTCGCGTCGGGGCGACGCCTGACACAGGCGCTGCATCAACCGATACGCGACCGCCGCATTTAGAACAAAAGGCTGCCCCGTCTGTAATCTGCGTTCCGCAAGTCGAACAAAACATATCCCCCCTGTCAATCTGTAGTCACCTTGAACCACAGTATCACCAAATACCTTATCCAGACCATTTGACTACACACCATGTCGTTATATGAGAGGTCTAACGTAAAGTAGACACCCTAAAACGCACCAGTAAAGGCACCTTCGAGGTGCATAATCTGGCATCCGTCCTGCAATGCCTTGTTTTTGTGTGAGGTGAAATTATGGTACCCCCTAATTTATCGGATAAAAGCACCACTGCAAAACCTCCCAAGTTACTTGACCAAGTACGCGATAAGTTGCGGGTGAAGCATTACAGTATTCGCACCGAGCAAACTTATGTGGACTGGATTAAACGCTATATTTTCTTCCACGACAAGCGGCATCCGAAAAACATGCAGGCGCGGGATGTAGAAGCTTTCTTTACGCACGGTGCAGGAGTTGCTCGGCCACTCGGATGTTTCCACCACGATGATTTATACCCACGTCCTTAACAAAGGCGGAAGAGGTGTGATTAGTCCGTTGGATAGGTGATTTGCGCGGGCAGGTGGTGACAAAACGCACACAACGATATACGATGCGACGATGAAAGCATTTCGTTGGGATAAGGAGAAAAACCTTCAGTTGCAGAAAGAGCGGCGTGTTTCGTTTGAACAGGTTGTCACTGCAATGGAGCGTGGGTCGCTATTGGATGTTGTCGGGCACCCGAACCGAGAAAAATATTCGAATCAACGGTTGTTCATAGTAAAGCTGCGCGGGTATGCCTACATTGTGCCGTTCGTGGAAACCGAAGAAGAAATCTTTCTTAAAACGATTATCCCCAGCCGCAAGGCAACGCAAAAATATTTGAGCGGAGAATGAATATGGAAAAAAACAAACTGGAAGAAGAAATTCTTGCGTCCTTTGAGCGGGACGAATGGCAGTCCATTCCGAATGCAAAAAAGGAAATCGCGCGCTATACCGGATATGCGCGCACGGCTCTTGCCAAGGATCGCCGTGTGAACGTTCGTTTGTCATCGCGTGATCTTGAAGAGCTTCAGGCGCGAGCTGCGGAAGAAGGTATGCCGTATCAAACCTTGCTGTCCAGTGTCCTGCATAAATTTGTTACCGGCAGGCTCACCGATGCGACCAAACAGAAAAAAATTCCTACTCGAAAACGCACTGGCTAGACCGATGGTGGAATGCATCAAAGCAGTCAATTCACCTCTCTAGAAACCGACATGACCCCGTTAAACATCGTCATCCTCGCTGCCGGCAAAGGCACGCGCATGTATTCCGAAAAGCCCAAGGTGCTGCACGCGCTGGCGGGCAAGCCACTGGTGCAGCATGTGCTGGATTGCGCGGTGGAACTCAAGCCGCGACAGATCTGCGTGGTTTATGGACATGGCGGGGAAGCCGTGCCGAAAGCGATGCAACAGTATGCGGCAAAGTTCGTCATCCAGGAGCCGCAGCTTGGCACCGGACATGCGGTGCAGCAGGCGATGCCGCACTTTGCCGACGATAGTCAAACAATGGTGCTGTATGGAGATGTGCCGCTGATCCAGCACAGCACGTTGCATCAAATGCAGCAGGCGGGCAGCGGTTTGGTGTTGCTGACGGTCAATCTAAAAAATTCAACCGGCTACGGACGCATCGTGCGTAATGCACAGGGCGATGTGCTCAGCATCGTCGAGGAAAAAGATGCCACCGCCGAGCAACGTGAAATTCAGGAAGTGAATACCGGCATCTTGCTTGCGCCGACCAACAAACTGCGCGGGTGGCTGGCAAAGTTGCAGAACAACAATTCGCAGGGTGAGTACTACCTTACTGACATCGTCAGCGTGGCTGTGCAACAAGGCGTTGCGGTGCATACCGTGCAACCGGCACACGAATGGGAAATACACGGGATAAACAGCAAGGCGCAGTTGGCGGTGTTGGAGCGCACTTGGCAACTGGTCGAGGCTGGACGTTTGCTGGTGCACGGCGTAACACTGGCCGATCCGGCGCGCATCGATGTGCGCGGCAAACTGAGTTGCGGACGCGATGTCGAGATCGATGTTGGCTGCATTTTCGAGGGTGATGTGACGCTGGGCAACAACGTGCGGGTGGGCGCTTACAGCGTTATCAAGAATTCCACCATCGCCGCTGGCACAGATATCGCGCCTTACAGCCACATCGACAGCAGCGAAGTAGGGGCTAACTGCCACATCGGTCCGTATGCGCGATTGCGCCCCGGTACCAGGCTGCGCGACGAAGTACATATCGGCAATTTCGTCGAAGTCAAAAACAGCGAGATCGCGGCAAACAGCAAAGCCAATCATCTCAGCTACATCGGCGACAGCACAGTCGGGAGCCGCGTGAACATCGGCGCGGGCACGATCACCTGCAATTACGATGGCGCGAACAAGCATCGCACCATCATCGAAGACGATGTTTTCATCGGCTCGGATACGCAACTGGTCGCGCCGGTGACGGTGGGCAAGGGGGCGACGATTGGTGCGGGTTCGACTATTACCCGCAACACACCGGAAGGCGAGCTTACCTTGTCGCGCAGCAAACAGGTGACCCTCGCCGGATGGAAGCGACCGATCAAGAAGAAGTAATTATGGTTGTGTTTGATCTATTGGGTTGGCCGTTAAAAAGATTGAAATCCGTTCGGGCTGAGGTATCGAAGCCACGCTCACACTGAGATGCCCTTCGATACCTCAGGGCGAACGGCTTACTGTTTAGGTGTATAAAGATTTTCACCGGAGTTAAAAAATGTGCGGAATCGTGGGTGCTGTGGCGCAACGCAATGTCGTGCCGATCTTGTTGGAAGGGCTGCAACGCCTGGAATATCGCGGCTACGACTCGGCCGGTTTGGTGGTGGTGCGCGACGGGAAATTGGAGCGTGTGCGCAGCATCGGGCGAGTCGCTGACCTCACCGAGAAATGCGCGAACACCCAAGGCCACATCGGCATTGCGCATACCCGCTGGGCGACGCATGGTGTTCCCAGCGAACGCAACGCCCACCCGCACATCAGCAAAAATCACATCGCCGTGGTGCATAACGGCATCATCGAAAACTACGAGGCATTGCGTACCCGCCTGACCGCCGAAGGCTATGAGTTCACCTCGGACACCGACACCGAAGTCATTGCCCACTTGATCCACAGTCACTACGCGCGTGGCAATTCCCTGTTGGCAGCAACGCAAGCATCACTTGCCGAGCTAGTGGGTGCTTACGCCATCGGTGTCATTGCGGCGGACAATCCCGATCAACTCATTTGTGCGCGGCGCGGCAGTCCGTTATTGCTGGGAGTGGGTATCGAAGAACATTTCATCGCGTCGGATGTTTCCGCGCTGTTGCCCGTGACGCGCAAAGTCGTCTATCTCGAGGAAGGCGACGTGGTCGAAGTGGGGCGGCACAGTTATCAGATTTTCGATGCGACGGGAAAGCGCGTGGATCGTGCCGTGCAGATTAGCGAACTGAGCAACGAGAGTGTGCAGTTGGGCCAGTATCGCCACTACATGCAAAAGGAAATCCATGAACAGCCGCAAGCATTGGCAGACACGCTCGAATCGGTGTGCAACAGCCAGTCTCTGGTACCGGGAATTTTTGGCGCGGAAGCGGCGGCGACTTTTGCTGACATTGACAGCATTTTGATTCTGGCCTGTGGAACCAGCTACCACGCCGGATTGGTGGCACGTTTCTGGTTGGAGGAAATCGCGGGAATTCCGTGCAACGTGGAAATCGCCAGCGAATACCGTTATCGCACCAGTGTGCCCAATTCAAAAGCACTAGTCGTCGTCATTTCCCAGTCGGGTGAAACAGCGGACACACTGGCTGCGCTGAACCACGCCAAGGCACTGGGACACAGCCACACCCTCGCCATCTGTAACGCACCGGAAAGCGCGCTGGTCAGACTGTGCAAATTGCGCATGCTCACACGCGCCGGCCCGGAGATCGGAGTGGCTTCTACCAAGGCCTTCACCACACAACTTGCCGCGCTGTTCTTGTTGACGCTGGTGTTCGCCAAGCAGCGCGGGCGATTGACCGCGCAACAAGAACAGCATCATTTGCACGAGTTGCGCCACTTGCCCGGCGCAGTGCAAAAGGTGCTCGAACTGGAGCCGCACATCGCCAAACTCGCAAAGCAGTTTGCGGGCAAGCATCACGCGCTATTCCTGGGGCGTGGCTTGCACTATCCTATCGCGCTGGAAGGAGCACTCAAACTCAAGGAAATATCGTACATTCACGCCGAAGCCTATCCTGCCGGCGAGCTAAAGCATGGCCCGCTGGCGTTGGTGGACAAGGACATGCCGGTGATCTCGGTCGCGCCGAATGACGCGCTGCTGGAAAAACTGAAATCCAATCTGCAGGAAGTGCGCGCTCGCGGCGGTGAGCTGTATGTGTTCGCCGATGCGAATACGCATATTCGTGCAGCGGACGGCATCCACATCATGCAAATGCCCGAACACGCGGGATATTTAAGCCCGATTCTGCACACCATCCCATTGCAGTTGTTGGCCTATTACGTCGCGCTGCAAAAGGGCACAGATGTGGACAAGCCACGCAATCTTGCCAAGTCTGTCACCGTCGAATAAATTCATATTGTAGGAGCGGGCCATGCCCGCGAGAGGAGTAATCCCGCTTATTTTTAAAGAGGCTCGCAGGCATGGCCCGCTCCTACAGACAAAGCAGCCGAAAAAAGCAAACCCGCCGAAAGGCGGGTTTGTTTTGTGCGTGAAGTGCAGTGTTAGCTTTAGAAGCCGTAAATAACCGAATGCGCGCCGGCTGCCATGAAAAACAGCAACGGGATTGAAAGCATCGTATTGGTACGCGAAGCCAGGAAAGCGATGCGGCGGGCTTTGACCTTTTCTTCATCGGTAGCCGGTTTGAAGCCAAGGATTTTTTTCTGATTCGGCCAGATCAAACCCCAGACATTGAGCAGCATGATTGTGCCCAGCCAGGCACCGATACCGATAGGCACGTGACTAGCCTGCAAGGTGAACGCGGCAACGAAGGACGATCCGAGCAAAGCCGCGCCGGCCAGCCAGGTCACCAGAGCGGACCAACGGAAGTAAAACAGCGCACGCGGTGCGACATGCTTGGTGATGCCCGCTGCAGTGTTGTCCGTAGCCGCAGCTTTGAGTGCCGCGACTTGAACGAAGTTGAAATAATACAGCAGGCCTATCCACATCACGCCTGCCATCAAATGCAGCCAGCGCATAATTGCCGGTACGTAGTCCATTTATGATCTCCTTAAACGATAAAGCATCCGAAACGACCGGATATTAAAATTTTCAAATGAGCGCGTGTGCAAGGATATACAGCGCAACGGTTAGGACAAGGCCAGAAATAACAGTGCCCCACAATGAGTCCAGCGGATTTGTCATGATTTTTGATCCTTTAACTATTGAGAGATGTTCGGTGTTTGCTTTAATACCATACTGCGGTACTAGGGATTAACTGTATCGTATTTTGATGGCAACGGCAATAGACATCATGTTTCAGCGCAGGTTGAAAATAAAAACCTCAAACACGATAAGGCCCAATATCATCAGGCTGATCAGTGTCAGCAAGGTGTTGTAGCGTCTATGCTGTTTTAGAATCTTGTGCAGCAACTCCTCGTTGTGATTAACGGTGTCGTTGGTCAGATAATGGTGCAGCAGGCGTGGTAGCTGCGGCAGCATGGTGGCGTAGTTTGGGGCTTCGTCACGCAATGATTTGAGAAACCCGCGCCAGCCCACCTGCTCGCTCATCCAGCGTTCCAGCCACGGTTTGGCGGTCTTCCACAAATCCAGCTCGGGATCGAGTTGCAAACCCAGTCCTTCGATATTGAGCAGCGTTTTTTGCAGCAACACCAATTGCGGTTGGACTTCGATGCCGAAGCGGCGCGAAGTCTGGAACAGGCGCAACAGCACACGTCCGAATGAAACCTCGCGCAGCGGCTTGTCGAAGATCGGTTCACACACCGCGCGTATGGCTGTTTCCAGCTCGTCCACGCGCGTATCAATGGGTGCCCAACCCGATTCTATGTGCACCTCGGCGACACGTTTGTAATCACGGCGAAAAAACGCGATGAAGTTTTGCGCGAGATAATGTTTGTCGGTGTTGGTCAGCGTGCCCATGATGCCGAAATCCAGCGCTATATATTGGCCGTTCGGCGCAACCTGGACATTGCCCGGGTGCATGTCGGCGTGAAAAAAGCCGTCACGGAATACCTGCGTATAAAAAATCTCCACCCCGTTTCTGGCCAGCTTGGGAATGTCCACCCCGGCATTACGCAACTCGTCCACCTGACTGATAGAGATACCATACATACGCTCCATTACTATTACCTGGGTGCTGCAATAATCCCAATACATCTCGGGAACCAGGAGCAGCGGGGAGTTGGCAAAGTTGCGCCTGAGCAGGCTGGCATTGGCCGCTTCGCGCATCAAATCAAGCTCGTCTTCCAGATGTTTTTCAAATTCGGTAATCACTTCGCGCGGCTTGAGGCGGCGACCGTCTGCCCACAACCACTCAATCAAATCAGCCGCCACTTTCAGCAGTGCAATGTCATGCGCGATGATGTTGGTGATGCCCGGACGCAAAATCTTGACAGCGACTTCACGACCATCCGGCAGCACTGCAAAATGCACTTGCGCCACCGATGCGCTGGCAACGGGCGTATCCTCAAAGCTTTGAAATACTTCGCGCAAAGGCTTGCGGTAAGCGGTTTCAAGTATCGCGACGGCTTGTGTTGAAGGGAACGGCGGCACTTGATCCTGCAGCTTGGCAAGCTCGTCGGCGATGTCGGTAGGTATCAAGTCACGTCGCGTGGAAAGCATTTGTCCGAATTTGACGAAGATCGGCCCGAGGTTTTCCAGCGCGAGGCGCAGTCTCACGGCGCGTGGTTTGGAGGTGTTGCGCATGAACAGCAACATGTTCAGCGGTGCGCGCATCCAGCGCACCCGCTCATGTGCGAGCAGAAACTCATCCAGCCCGAAACGCAGCACCACGAAAATGATTGTGATCAAACGGAATATGCGCATATTCAGATTTTTCTGGCAGCAAGCAGGCGGTTGATGCGCTGTTCCAGTCGCGCCACATCGTCGCGCAGCGTATCCACCTGCTGCATGAACGCGGATATTTGCTGTGGCTTGGCCAGTAGCGGGCGTTCCTCCGTCCAGTATTCCGCTGCAGCTTGCGACAGATTCACTGCCGCATCGCGTAGTTGTTGCTGTTTGGTCTGTACGGTTTGCACGATGCGCTCGGCTGCGACATCGCCGGTGACGCGGCTTAAATCCTCCGCTACATCCCAGCGCAGATTGCGCGACAGGAAAAAGATTTCCGTTAACAACCCGGCATCGCCTTCGCTGCGAATTTCGGTATGCGCCTTCTCATCATGAAGAACGAGTCGCGGTAATAGCGACGGTGCGACCACACACAGCGCATCGGCGCTAGCGGCCGCAGCTGCACTGCGGAGCGAGCCGTCATCGAGTATCGTGTAGGCAAACGAAAACGGCGCGATGTCAAACCGCGCCGTCTTTCCCGCAAACCGCGCGAGACGCTGTAATGCCCAGCTGTTCTGCGTGAGCAGGTGATTCAGCGCTGTGGCAGAAGGATGGGCGAACACGATGAATTAATGCAAAGTGATTTGCTGGATCCCTGCTAGTAACCATACTGATTTCTGGTCGCGCAGATTTTTCTGCACATGCCAGATTTCGTCCACGGTTTCCGGGGTGCCGTTGTTCTCGCGCAACTGGCCGGTGAAACGCACGCTGGCAATTGCCAGATCGCCCTCGTTCGCAACTTCCAGTAATTCGCCGTTAATCGCCAGCACATCAGTTTTCTGCGGCGTATTGTCGCGTTCCTGGATCTGTATCGAGATTTCTGCGAACATTTCCGGAGTGGTGTATTCGCGGATGTCGTTCATGTCCTTGCGGTCATTTGCGGCCTGCAAGCGGATGAACGAAGTCTTCGCGCTGCGCAGAAAACTTTCTACCGGGAAATCTGCCGGGATCCCGCTTGCCCCAGATGAGGCAACGGGCGCGGAACTGCCGCCATACACATTCTGCCGCACGGCCTCAGGCTCTGTGTATGATGCACCGCTGCCTGTATATTGCATCGGCTGTGATTTGCGAAATTTCGAGATAAGGAACATCACCACCCCGGCCGCGAGCAACGCCATCAGAATGCCGCCCATCGCACCGCCCAAACCACCCCCCGCAAACATTGCGCCCAAACCTGCGCCTATTGCCAAGCCAGCCAAAGGACCGAGCCACTTGTTGCCGGCCGGTGCGGGTGTTGCGCCTGGAGTCGGGGCAGCAGCGGGCGCTTGCGCCTGTTGCGGAGCCATCGTCCGTTGTTTGCCGATACTTCCTCCGCCGCCAAAACGCTTGGCTTCCGCCATCGCGGCAAACAAACTCAGGCAGGTCAAAGCAATCGTCAACAACATCAAAAATCGTTTCATGTATTCCTCATTGGGTGGATAAAGCAAAGCGGGTCGAAGTATAACACTGGCAACTGTACCCACGGTTGCGGCGGTAAGTCAGGCAACGCCATGGGGAAATATTGCTAAGCCCGACTCCGTTACAGGCAAGTCATTTCATTTTGGAGGGCAGCCGGATAATCTCGCCGTCAACCGCGAACACGCCTCTTCCTTGGTGATGTATTGTCCGCGGATGTTTCTGCGCAGGGTCTATCCACGCTTTGACCACTTCAAGGATAAACAGGTTGTACTTGGGTACCATTTTTCCGTCGACGACTTTGCATTCGAGATTGGCGTAACACTCATCGATGAGCGGTGCTTGAACGTATGAGGCGGTCACAGGCGTGAGACTAAATTTCTTGAACTTGTCGACCTTTCGTCCGGAGCAGTTTCCGCAGCCCACCACCTTTTTCGCCAGCACTACCGTCGGGATGTTGATCACGCACTCCTTGCTTGCCTTCAGGATATCGAACGAGTAGTTCCGGTTGCTGATCACGCACCCCACCAGCGGCGGCTCAAATTCGAGCATGGTGTGCCACGACATGGTCATGATGTTCGCCCGGCCCTTGCTGGCAGTTGTGACCATCACGACCGGCCCCGGCTCGAGCAGGCGATAGACTTTGGACAAGGGAAAGGATTTTTTTGACATTTCAACACCTCCGTTATTTTCCAATGTTGTAACAGTATCCACGTCTTCTTTGGCTTGTCAAAACGGCGGCTCGCACGTCAAGGTCAGCGGCGCTTCACTGAGCGGATGTGCGAAGCTGAGCGCCCGCGCGTGAAGCAGCAGTCGTTCTGCTCCGCTACTGGCTTTTCCTCCATACAACACATCGCCAAGAATCGGATGCCCAATGGCCGCCATGTGCACCCGCAACTGGTGGGTGCGACCGGTTACCGGTTCCAGTTCGACGCGGCTGATGTTCATGACCGCATCATGCGCCAGCACGCGATAGCGCGTGAGCGAGGGTTTGCCGATGGCGAAATCCATCTTTTGTCGCGGGCGATTCGGCCAGTCGGAGCCAAGCGGCAGATCCACCTCGCCCGCGGTGATCTCGATTCGCCCCGCTACCATCGCGATATAGCATTTTTTCACCCTGCGCTCACGGAACAAATGGGACAGTCGGCGCTGCATATCTTCACCCCGGGCAAACACCAGCAGGCCGGAGGTGCTCATATCCAGGCGGTGCACGCTACGGGCATTAGGAAATTCATTCTGCACCCGGGTCGCCAAGCTATCAGTTTTATCCATCCCGCGCCCCGGTACCGAAAGCAGTCCAGCGGGTTTGTTCGCCACTAAAAGTGACTCGTCACAGTAGATAAGGTCGAGGCCGCAGTCGCGTGGTGGATTGTAAGTTGCTTGGGACACAGTCGTATGTAGTAAGGTAGCGTGAGTAATGCGCACGATGTGGTTAGAGGTTCCCTCAATACTACTTCGCATCCCGGTGTTGAACGTGGGTAGACGAAATCGAGAACTCAACAACTTCGGCAGGATTCTCGGCAAATGATTGCCCCAGGCTGATGGAACCATTTCCCTGCAGGGAAATTTCCTCGCGGGTGATGTGCACCACATTGCCGTCGCTGAAACGAATATAGGTTCCATTGATACTCTGATCGGCGATGATGAATTTGCCGAAACGCAATTCGATGCGGATATGCAGACGCGAAGCAAAATCATTTTGCACGACGATATCGCAAGTTTCTCCCCGTCCCAATGCCACACTTCTGCGTTCTTTGTTGACCTTGAGCGACTGGTCGCGATAACGCAAAATCATTTCATCGTTATTGTCCGGAGACTTGCGGTATGCCGATATGCCGAAACGTGTGTTCTGTGTGTCCTCCTGTTCACAGATAACCTGGTAAACCTCGTGATGCTCCTGCTTGCCTTTGAATTCGGCACGCATGATTTGATGCATCTTGTTCCGCAAATTAGGAGGCAAGGCGTTAAACACCGCCTGAGTCGCCATGATTTGGTCTGCCCTGGTTATCGCGGCGACACGTGCGGCGACATTGACGGTGTTACCAAATACATCATTGGACTCTTTGATAACCTCGCCATAGTTAAAGCCGATGCGGATGTGCAAGGGAATACCGTCTAATGGCTGATCATTTTCCACCGCCACCAGCATTGCGCAGGCGGCATGAAAGGCGGCTTCAGCACTCGGGAAGGTGACCATGACCTCATCGCCTATAGTCTTGATCAGCGTACCTTGATAGACGGAAATTTTGCCGGCCATGGTGTTGATACATCGCGATATCATTTTGCGCGCCAAGTCGTCTCCAAGGCTTTCATAGAGTGCTGTGCTGCCGCAGATATCAGCAAATAAAACGGCAAGCTTTTCTATAGGTTGTGACATATAAAATAGTTAGGGGCGGCTAAGGTAGTTCACTGCATAAAATTGCTTGAATATATTTTTGCATAAAGCAGAATTAAGGGAGCCTCTAAAAATTCAGAGTTCGCCCAAATGCAAGACGCAGAAAAAATTTCACCGCGCCACATATGTTTGATATCTTAGCAAGAAATTTTTTACGCAACGTAGCATAACCAGCCACTTGGCAACTGTCTTCTGGTTGCCTAGTGGGGTGGCTAGTTGTTTCACCAGTAGTTTCATCAGTTGGGATGAAATGTGGATTTTTAGAGGCTCCCTTAAAATTTGTACCCCCGATGCACCGCAACTACGCCGCCGGTCATGTTGAAGTATTCGACCTTTTCCAACCCGGCGTCTGCCATCATGTTCTTCAATTCATCCTGTCCCGGATGCATGCGGATGGATTCGGCGAGGTAGCGGTAGCTGTCGGCATCGTTGGCGATGAGTTGCCCGAACTTGGGCAACAACTTGAATGAGTAGGCGTCGTAAATTTTTTCCAGCGGCTTGGCGACCTTGGAGAATTCCAGCACTATGAGTCGTCCGCCCGGTTTGAGCACACGGCGCATGTCGCGCAGTGCAGCGTCCTTGTGGGTGACGTTGCGCAGGCCGAAGGCGATGCTGACGCAGTCGAAATAATTGTCCGGAAACGGCAGGTGTTCTGCATCGCATTGCGTGACCGGTGTGGTGTAGCCTTCGTCGAGCAGGCGGTCGCGTCCGACGCGCAGCATGGCGTTGTTGATGTCGGTGAGCACGACTTGCCCGCTGCTGCCGACTTTCTTGAGAAACAGCCGAGATAAATCTGCCGAGCCGCCCGCCACGTCCAGTACACGCTGACCCTCGCGCACGCCGCTGACACTGACCGCAAAACGTTTCCAAACGCGATGCAGCCCCGCCGACATGAGGTCGTTCATCACGTCATATTTGCCGGCGACCGAGGTGAACACGCCCGCGACGCGTTTGGCCTTATCATTCTCGTCTACGGTCTCGAAACCGAAATGGGTGGTCTTGTTCATGGTCTATCCCTGTGGATCATGGCGTCCTCCTCCGTGCCGGTAAGGCTGGCGGCTCTCGTTTGCTGCCTCGAGCCGGTGCAAATACTCTTGCCACAGCGCGTCCTGATGCTTGCCCAGATGTTGAAGATATTCCCATGTGTACAGACCACTGTCGTGGCCGTCATCGAACTCGATCTTCATGGCATAGCTGCCAACCGGCTCTACGCCGAGTACATTCACGTTTTGCTTGCCGATTTGCAGCACTTCCTGTCCCGGGCCGTGGCCGCGCACTTCTGCAGACGGCGAATGCACGCGCAAAAACTCATAAGGCAGACGATAGCGCGAGCTGTCGGCAAAGGCGATTTCCAGTTCGCGAGATTGCTGGTGCAGGGTGATTTCAGTAGGCTGTTGTTCTATCATGATTCATAGCGAACGGATTTTTTTCAATAGCGCGGTAGTGGAACGTTCATGCAAAAACGGGATGCTGTGCACTGACCCGCCCCAGCCTTGCACTTCGCTTGCACCAACGATATTTTCGATCTGCCAGTCGCCGCCTTTTACCAATACATCGGGGCGGCAGGAGAGTATCAAGTTCAGCGGCGTGTCTTCGTCGAACTTTACCACCAGGCTGACCGATTCCAGCGCGGCAAGTACCATCATGCGGTCTTGCTCGGTATTGATCGGCCGGTCATCGCCCTTGCCTTGCCGCTTCACCGAGGCATTGCTGTTCACGCCAATGATGAGAGACGCGCCCAGTGCGCGGGCTTGAGCGAGGTAGGTCACATGACCGCGATGCAGCACGTCGAAGCAGCCGTTGGTGAACACTATGGGCCGCGGCAATGCGGCTACCCGTGCGGCGAGCTGGTCGGCCGTGCTTATTTTGCGTTCGAAAGCGGGTGCGGAATACATTTAAGGGACCTTTAGTCCAGGTATTCAAACATTCTGACCACGCGCTGCACCCCTTTGGTGGTGCTGGTGACATCGGTGGCGGCATCGGCCTCAGCGCGGTTGACGATGCCCATCAAATATACCGTGCCATTTTCGGTAACGACTTTGATGTGGTCGGCGTTGAAGCGTTTGTCGTTCACAAATCGCAGCTTTACGTTAGAGGTGATCAGGCCGTCGTTGCTGCGCGATGCCAGCGAACTGATGTTTGAGACGGCAAGATCATTGTTCACATCGCGCACGTTCTTTATGTCTGAAACGATCTTGCCGATTTCGGTCTTGGTGGATTCGTCCAGCACTTCGCCGCTGATCAACACGTTGCGATTATAGCTGGTCACATTGACGTGCATCACACTTTTGAATTGTTTGTCGATGCGTTCAAAGGCATTGGTTTCGATCTGCTGGTCTTCGATAAATGCATCCCTGCCGCGGCGATCCTGCGCCATCAGGACACCGGCGCCCACGCCTACCGCAACGACGGGAAAACAGCCTTGCAGCGAACCGGATGCCAGCACGAGCAACATCAGGGAAACGACGCGCACCGTCATTCTCCCAGCAGAAGATAATCAATGATATCGCACAAACAATGCAAAGTTAGCAAATGTACTTCTTGAATGCGCGCGGTGCTTTGTGCCTCCACGCAAATCAATACATCGTCGGCACGCAGCGAACGAGCCATTTCACCGCCATCGCGTCCGGTCAGCGCGATCACGCGCATATCGCGTTCGTGAGCGGCATGAATGGCGGCCACCACATTCGGCGAATTGCCGCTGGTGGAAATCGCCAGCAGGCTATCACCGGGCAAGCCCAGCGCACGCACTTGTTTGGAAAAAATTTGGTTATAGTCGTAATCGTTGGCGATCGAAGTCAGCACCGAACTGTCGGTAGTCAATGCGATACACGCCAGGCCGGGACGCTCTTTTTCAAAGCGATTCAGCAATTCCGCTGCGAAATGTTGAGCGTCGGCTGCCGAGCCGCCATTCCCGCAGCACAGAATTTTGCCGTCGTTGGTGACACAGTCGAAAAAGATTTGCGCGCCGTTGGCGATGGGCTGTGCCAGCCCATCCTTTACCCTCAGCTTGATCTCCGCGCTGTCTTTGAAATGCTTGATGATGCGTTTGTTGATGTCCATATTGGTTCGGGCTGTTTTTCTAAAAGCGGATATTAACCCGAATAGTTCACAAATTCATGTCAAAGACCTCTGTACAACGTAGCGAGCGATGGTCAGGCGAGGAGGAAAGCGGTGAAAAACCGCAGTGTATGTGGATATACACGAGGATTTTGAACCGTTTTCCGACAAAGCATCATCGAGCGCATAACCAATGACTTGGTTGGCGTAGTTTGCCAACTTAGTCAGATGGCTAGTTGTTCCATCAGTAGTTGTGCAGAGGGTCTTCAAGCATCGAACGCATTCTTGAGCCACTGCATATTGCGCCCCTGCACATCGTCCAGCAGTACGGCATCGAAGCGGCATGGCGGGGTGCGCGCGAGACTGGCGAGATATTGTTGCGCGGTACTGATGATGCGTTGTTGCTTGTGCGCATCAATGCTGGCCGCCGCACCGCCGAAGCCGGCATTGCGCCGCAAGCGCACCTCGATGAATACCAGCGTTGTTCCATCCTGCATGATCAAATCGATCTCGCCAAAACGACTGCGATAGTTTTGCACGATCAGTTTCAAGCCCTGCTGCTGTAAATACTGCGCAGCCAGTTGTTCGGCCTGCGCGCCATGCTTGATCATGGTGTGTTGATTACTTGGTCAGGGAACACCTGTGAGGTGGGTGCGGCGGGTGCGCCGGGCAGCTGGGCGTGTCCTTGTGCAAACACTGCCGGAATCGCCATGTGCTGGAAGTTGTGGCCACTGAGTTGGATCTGCCCGCTCACGCCGTCCAGCGGCAAAGCGGTATTGATTTTGTTGGCAAGCATCAATTGAATTAACCGGAATGAGTCTATTCCCAGCGCGTAAAGGCGCTCACGATCTGCTGAAAGCGGCGGGTTGGCGCGCGGATAAATCATCACGGCGGGATGATCGGGCTGCAACAACCATGGCATATCGACAAAGCGGATGCCATTCAAGTCATAATTGGTCAGGATGTTATCGTTGCCGACAAAGATTTGCGAGGTGGCGTAAACCGGCAATTTGTTCGGCAGGTAAGGGCGAATCAGACGCGCTTTTTCGGCGTCGGCAGCGAGAAATACCATCGTGTCAGTTATGCCGGCGATATCCGCGAACACGGCTGGATCGTCGTTGTATTCGATCTCGCGCAGAATGCCCCTATCCATTCCATTGGCCATACCATTGGCCGGTCCGGTCCATTCTTCCTCAAAAGCAGCTTGCAAACGCTGGGACAGTTGCGTGTGGATGGTGATGATGATGGCCTGATGCAGGCCATGCTGCTTGGCCAGTTGTGCGACTTGCCGCGCTTCTGCTTCTACTGCCATGCCAAAAAAATACAACTGCGGAGCGAATTGACCTTCCACGATGTTCAGGGCCAGGGTCGGCACGGGAATGTCTTTCTCGGCTGCCAGCGCACTGACACCGTTGCGCGTCAGCGGCCCCACCACGACGCGCGCGCCGTTGGCGATGGCTTGGCGATAAGCGGTGACGACGTTGCTGTTCTCGTCAAAATCACTATAAACGCGTACCGGCATGAGCTGACTTTTATAATTGGCTGCCGCAAAAAATCCCTGCTGCACTGCTTCGGCTGCGGAAGCAAAGATGGTCGAATGCAGCGGCAGCAACAGCGCGATATGTGGAAAAGGCTTTTCAGTGGGGAGCACGGGTGGTGCAGGCTTTGCTTCAGCAGGCGCAATCGCCAAGGGCGTCTCAACAATGGTCGCGGGTGGTGCTATTGCTTCACCAACCGCCGCAGGAGGCGCGGGTTTTTCATTGCCAACCACCGGTGTTACAGGCTTTGTCTCAATGGGCGTATGCGGTACGGCGCTGCTGCAAGCGTATAGTGCGAACAAAGTTGAGAGCCAAATTGAAAGTATGAGGAGTACACGTTGCATAACGAACATCCGCAAAAGTTGGAAGCTGCATTATATGTAGTTGCCACCCCGATAGGAAATCTGCGTGACATCACCCTGCGCGCGCTGGAAGTGCTGGCAGCAGCAGACGTGCTTGCGGCCGAGGATACGCGCAACACCACCCATTTGTTGGCGCATCATGGCATCAGCGCGAACAAGTTGGTTGCGGTACATCAGCACAACGAACGCGGCGCGGCGGAAAAAATCATTGCGCTGTTGCAGGCCGGGCAAAGTGTGGCCTTTGTCAGTGACGCGGGAACACCCGCCGTCAGCGACCCCGGCGCGTTGCTGGTGCAAGCGGTACGGGCGGCGGGTTTGCGTGTCATCCCAATCCCCGGGGCGAATGCAGCGATGGCGGCTTTATCTGCGGCAGGTTTGAGCGAGCCGCATTTTTTGTTTTACGGTTTTTTGCCGAATAAATCCGCCGCACGGCGTACCGCGCTGCAATCGTTAATCAGTCATCCCTACACGCTGGTGTTTTACGAAGCACCGCATCGCATCGTCGAATGCGTGGCCGACTTGTGCGCGGTGTTGGGCGGCGAGCGGCAAATCGTGGTGGCGCGCGAAATCACCAAGTTGTTCGAGACGATACATGCATGTGTGCTGCATGATGCCGAAGCGTGGCTGCTGTCTGACAGCAACCAGCAGCGTGGCGAGTTCGTGGTGCTGGTTTCCGGTGCGGTGCCGCAGACAGATTTATCGGTCGAAACATTAAACACCCTATCTCTGTTGCTCGAAGAATTGCCGCTCAAACAAGCGGTGCAGCTTGCCGCAAAAATCAGCGGGGCCAACCGCAACGAGCTGTATCAAAGCGCGTTGCGGATGAAAAATGCGGGCTGAATGACGACGACATGCATGAAACAGACAAACTGCCATCGCTCATCGCCGCGTAACGGCTTGCGTGCCGCGCAGGAGAAAGAAGCTGCGGAGGCGGATTTGCGTGTTTTGCAACACCGGATCGAATCCGCGCCGCCACTGGGCACAGACGAGTTGAATGAGGTGGCAAGAATATCTGGCACGGCTGCACCGGCCGGCTGATTTGAATTTTGAAATTGCCCTTAAGCTTTACTTTCAAACAGACGTTTGATACGCTCGATTTTCGCTTTGTGTATTCATTACGTTATCAAAAAAATTTTGGAATTCCATCATGGTTAAAGTTGTAGTGGTATATCACTGTGTTTATCGGCATATCCATAAACAATCTGATGCCATTTGTTGGGACGCTGACTTAACACAGGCGGTTCTTCCTATGGTATGAGTGATGGCGGGCTGATTCACAGATGCACTTGAGCGCGTTCATCGCATCGCGCGGCACGAGCAGTATTTTCTTTTACAGGATTCCAAAATGACGACCTCAACTAAACCGATTTTTCTGACGCTGTTGTTGACCGCTAGCCTTGCAGGCTGTGGCGGCGGTGATAAGCCGGCAGCAGGCGCCGGTCCGGGTGCGGCTATGCCGCCGCCCGAAGTGGATGTGATAACCGTGGTTCCGGGCCGGGCGACACTCACCCAGGATTTGCCCGGGCAATTGCAGGCCTATCGCACGGCGCAAGTGCGTGCGCGTGTCGAGGGGGTGGTTGAAAAAAGATTGTTTCAGGAAGGCAGCGATGTCCAAGCGGGCGCATCTTTGTTTCAGATTGATGCGCGCACCTATAGAGCGGCGGATGCATCCGCAAAGGCTGATCTGGTGATCGCACGCCAGAACGTCGAACGATATAAACCTCTGTTGGAAATCAGGGCGGTCAGTCAGCAAGAATTCGATCTGGCTGTAGCCAAGGCCAAACAAGCAGAATCTGTATCGATTGCCGCAGTTCAGGACTTGGAAAACGCCAGCGTCCCCGCCGCTATTTCCGGGCGCATCGGTCGCGCCATGGTGACGGAAGGCGCCTTCGTCCGCAAGGGAGATGCCACGCTATTGGCCACCATCGAGCAACTGGATCCCATCTATGTCAACTTCACGCAATCCGGTGCCGATCTGTTGCGCCTGAGACAGGCAGTCAAGGCGGGCAAACTCAAACGCGCCGAATCGGCCAAGGTGGAATTGTTGCTTGAAGATGGCAGTGTTTATCCGCAGTCGGGCAAGATATTTTTTACCGACATGGCAGTTGATCCGGGCACGGGCTCGGTGTCGTTGCGCGCCGAATTTCCCAATCCCAAACGCGAGTTGTTGCCCGGTATGTTCGTGCGCATCCGCTTTCCAGAGGCATTGGCAGAGAATGTCATACGACTGCCACAGCGCGCAGTGCAAGCCAGTCCGCAAGGGCAATTTGTAATGGTGGTCGGCGCGGAAAGTAAAGCAACGCCGATGCCGGTGAAGACGGGCGACATGGCAGGCGAAGATTTCATCATTGCCGAGGGTCTCAAAGGTGGTGAGCAAGTTATCGTGAACGGTTTGCAGAAAGCGCGTCCCGGCACGGTGGTGAAGCCGGTGCCGCTGGATACGCCAAACCCGGCTGTATCTGCACCGCCTGCCGCAAAATCTGCCGACAAGAAATAAGGCCGGCCATGTTCGCAAAATTTTTTATTGACCGTCCGATTTTCGCTTGGGTCATCGCGCTCATCATTTTGCTTTGCGGCGGGCTGGCCCTGCGCAACCTGCCGGTCGCAGCTTATCCGGCGGTGGCTCCACCGGCCCTGTCTATTACGCTCTACTATCCCGGCGCTTCGGCGCAGGTGGTGGAGGAAACCGCTGTCGCCCTGATCGAGCAGGAATTGAACGGCATCGAGCATTTGCTCTCCATGGACTCGTCCTCCGAACTGGGCATCGGGACCATCACACTGACTTTCGAAGCGGGCACCAATCTGGATGTCGCTTCTGTCGAAACACAAAATCGCGTCAAGCGCGCCGAAGCGCGCCTGCCGGATGATGTGCGCCGCGTGGGCGTAACCGTGGCGAAGTCGGCGCGGAATTATTTGATGTTCATCGCGCTCATTTCGCCGGACAAGAGCCGCGACAGTGTGGCACTCGGCAGCTACACCGCAGCCAACCTGCTGGAGAACATCCGCCGCGTGCCGGGCGTGGGCGAGGCGCTGTTGTTTGGCACCGAATACTCGATGCGGCTGTGGCTGAAGCCGGATCAGCTTCATGCCTACAACCTCTCGCCCGGCGATGTCACCAAGGCCGTGCGCGCCCAGAATACGCAGCTCGCCATTGGCGAACTCGGCCAATTGCCTGCGGCGCCCGGCCAGCAGTTGAATGCGGTTATCGTCACAAAAAGCCGCTTGTCCACGCCGGAAGAATTCGGCAACATCATCGTGCGAGCCAATCCGGATGGTTCCTCGGTGCGGGTCAAGGATGTGGCGCGGGTGGAACTGGGGGCGCAGGATTATTCCATTGCTGCGCGCATCGACGGACAGCCTGCCGCAGCCATCGCGATCCGCCTGACGCCTTCGGCCAACGCGCTGGATACCGCCAAGGCGGTCAAGGCCAAGATGACGGAACTGGCAAAATTCTTCCCCAAAGGGGTGGACTGGTTAGTGCCTTACGACACTTCCAAGTTTGTCGAAATCTCGATAAGCGAAGTGGTGAAGACGCTGGCGGAAGCCATGTTACTGGTATTCCTGGTCATCTACCTGTTCCTGGGAAACCTGCGCGCCACCTTCATTCCCGCCATCGTCGTGCCGGTCGCGCTGATCGGCGGGCTGGTGGGTTTGTATACTGTCGGCTATTCGATCAACACCCTGACGCTGTTTGCCATGGTGCTGGCCGTCGGCATCGTGGTGGATGATGCCATCGTGGTAGTGGAGAACGTGGAACGCATCATGACCGAAGAAGGCCTCGCGCCGCGTGAAGCAACACGCAAGGCGATGGGGCAGATATTCGGCGCCATCATCGCCATTACGCTGGTGCTGTGCTCCGTATTCATCCCGATGACTTTCTTCGGTGGTTCCGTGGGTGCGATCTATCGCCAGTTCGCGGTCACGCTGATCATGACCATCCTGTTCTCGGTGCTGATGGCGTTGTCCCTGACACCGGCGCTGTGCGCTACGCTGTTAAAAAACTCTCCCGGCCATGAAATAGTGCCGACAAAGGGTTTGCTCGGCTGGTTCAATCGTTTCTTCACCAGAACTACCCAGCGTTACAAGTCCGGGGTAGGTGGCGTGTTGAAGCGCACCGGCCGCTATCTGGTGCTCTACGCGGGACTCCTGGGAGTCGTGGGCTGGCTGTTCGTGCATCTGCCGACCAGCTTCCTGCCGGATGAGGATCAGGGTTATTTCATCAGCCTGATTCAGTTGCCGCCGGGTGCCACTCGGGAGCGCTCACAGGAAGTGCTGTCGGAAGTGGAACAGTTCTATCTCAAGCAGCCCGAGGTGGCGCACGTCATCGGCGTGCTCGGATTTTCTTTCTTTGGCCGTGGACAGAACGCCGCGACTGCTTTCGTCCGCCTGAAGGAATGGGATGAGCGGCCCAGTCCGGACAATTCGGCGCCTTCGCTGGTGAAGCGCGCCAACATGGCGTTGTTCCGCATCAAGCAGGCGATGATTTTCGCCGTCAACGTGCCGCCGATTCCCGAACTGGCGGCTGTCGGCGGCTTCGATTTCCGCTTGCAAGACCGTTCCGGTCAAGGGCGGGACAAGCTGCTCGAAGCGCGCAACATGGCGCTGGGTATCGCAAGTAAACACCCCGCGCTGATGGGCGTGCGACCGGAAGGGCAGGAGCCGGGGCCGCAACTCCAGATAGACATTGACCGCCTGAAAGCGCGGGCATTGGGCATAGACATCGCCGACCTGAACGAAACCTTGCAGTCGGCGCTCGGCGTGGCCTACATCAACGACTTCGTGCGGCAGGGCCGCATCCTGAGGGTGCAGATGCAGGCGGAGGCGGACAACCGCACCACGTCGGAGCAGATAATGCGGATACCGGTGCGGAATGCGCAGGGCGGGATGGTGCCGCTGTCTGAAATCGCCACGCCGCGCTGGGTCGTGGATTTGCCGAAGCTGGATCGTTTCAACGGCTTGCCGTCCATGAAGATTTCCGGCGGCCCGGCGCCCGGCCGCAGCAGCGGCGAGGCATTGGCGGCGATGGAAGAAGTAGCGTCGAAATTGCCGCCCGGCTTCGGCTTCGAATGGTCCGGAACATCCAGCGAGGAGCGGCTTTCCGGCAGCCAGGCGCCATTCCTGTTTGGCCTTTCGGTGATTGCAGTGTTCCTGTGCCTGGCCGCGCTGTATGAGAGCTGGTCCATTCCGGTCGCCGTGATTCTGGTGGTGCCCATCGGCATTCTGGGCGCGCTGGCCGCTGTCACGCTACGCGGCTTGCCCAACGATGTTTACTTCAAGGTCGGGCTGATCGTCATCATCGGACTTGCGGCAAAGAATGCGATTTTGATTATTCAGTTCGCCCGCGACTTGCAGGATAAGGGGCACGATCTGGTCGATGCCACGCTGGAAGCTTGCCGCCTGAGGTTCCGTCCCATTCTGATGACCTCTATCGCCTTTGTTCTGGGCGTCATGCCACTGGCCATTTCCACCGGCGCGGGCGCGAATGGGCGTCATGCCATCGGCACCGGCGTGATGGGCGGCATGATTGCCGCGACAGTACTGGCAGTGTTTTTTGTGCCGGTTTTCTATGTGGTCGTCCGCCGCATCTTCCCGGGAAAAGCGCGGAAGATCGCTGTACACGAGGAGAGCCAGCATGACTAATCAATACAAAAAATCAACGCCGATTATTCTGGCGGCGGTGCTGGGCGGCTGTTCATTGATGCCTAACTATGAACGGCCCAGCGCGCCGGTACCCGCTGCATGGCCGGACAGCGTGAAGTTGAAAGCCACCACCGGGCTTGCACTTGCCGACTGGCAGCATTATTTCCCCGACCCGCGTTTGCAAGCGTTGATCGCCGCCGCGCTGGAGAACAATCGCGATCTGCGCATCGCTACTGAGCGCATCGCTGAAGCCCGCGCGCAATATGGCATACAGCGGGCCGATCGTTTCCCTAATGTGAATCTGGCAGCGACACGGAATGCCTCGCTGACCCCGGCCAGTGCGTCTGTTACCGGCAGCGCGCTGAGCATACAGCGTTATGACGTGGGCGTGAATCTGTTGACATACGAGCTGGATTTCTGGGGGCGGGTCAGCAGTCTGAGTGCGTCCGCCAAGGCCAGTTATCTCGCCACCGAATCCGCGCAACGCGCGTTTCGCCTGTCGCTGATCGCCGACGTGGCAAACGCCTACTTGTCGTTGCTGGAAATGCGCGAACGCACCCAGCTTGCTGTCACAACCGTCAAAGCGCGCGCCGAAACCAGGGACTTGCTAGCGCGCCGTCGTGAGTCTGGCGTGTCCACCGATTCGGATTGGTTGCAGGCGGAAGGGTCATATCAAGCCGCGGTGGCTGAACTGGCGAATCTGGAACAGCAACAAGCCGCCGCAGAAAATTTGCTCAACCTGTTGCTGGGGCAATCGATGGCGGAGATGAAAGATTTGCCCGCCGGACGCAGCCTCGCCGAGCAGGGCATAAGTTCTGATCTGTTTGCCGGTTTGCCTGCCGAGGTGTTGTTGCAGCGCCCCGACGTGTTGGCTGCCGAGCAACAATTGATCGCCGCGAATGCCAATATCGGAGCGGCACGCGCCGCCTTCCTGCCGCGCATTGCATTGACCGGCAGCGCGGGCACGGCCAGCGGCAGCTTGTCCGGACTGTTCGCTGCGGGTAGCGGCGCGTGGAGTTTTCAGCCCTCTATCATCCTGCCGTTGTTCGATGCCGGACGCAATTCCGCCAACGTGGATATCGCCAAGGCACGCAAGGTGATCGCTGTTGCCGAGTATGAAAAAACTATCCAGCAAGCGTTCCGCGAAGTGGCGGATCTGCTGAGTGCGCGTGACAAACTCGCCGAGCAACTTGCCGCACAACAAGCCAATGCCGAAGCGCAGAACCATCTGTTGCGCCTGGTTGAGGCGCGCTATCAAGCGGGCATTGTCAGCCATCTCGAGGTGCTGGATGCGCAACGTGAATCCTTTGCCGCCGAGCAGGGGGCGATACAGGTGCGGCGTGCGTGGTTTAGCGCGGCGACGCAACTTTATAAGGCATTGGCGGGTGAAAGCAATGATTCGGCAGATAGAACAACACAGAAGGTCACAAGAGAATGATGACTGAAGTGGAAATCAAAGAAGTGGAAATCAAAACCGCCAGCGAGCAAACGCGCATGCGTTTGCTGGATGCGGCGCGCGAGGTCTTTTCGCAACACAGTTTTCAGGGGGCGACAGTGCGCGAGATCTGTCGCCGCGCAGAGGCGAACGTTGCAGCGGTGAATTATCACTTCGGCAGCAAGGATGGCCTGCTTGCCGAAGCGTTGAACTTTGCGCAGCTTGCGGCGTTGCAGAAAGCCAATGTTGAGGCAGCCGAATGCCCCAAGATACGTTTACGCATGTTCCTATGCGATTTCATGCTGATGCTGCTGGATGAAAAAAATCCTTCCTCGCAATGCCGGATCATGGCGCGCGAGCTGGCCGACCCCACCCCCGCGCTGGACAAAATCGTGCGTGAAGCCATTGCTCCCCTGCATGAGTTTTTAGGCAAACTGGTGCGTGAGATCGTCGGTGATAAAGTCGGCGAGGCCGAACTGCGCCGCTGCGTGCACAGCATCGTCGGACAATGTTTGTTCTACCGCCATTCGCATCCAGTGTTGCAGCGCCTGCATCCCAAGTTGCGCTACGACCGCAAGGAAATCGAAGCGATCGGTGAGCACATCGCGGAATTTTCGCTGGCGGGGATCAAGCATCTCGACAAAGTCAGTCGAAGCTGAACTGACTTTTTAAGGAGCTTCTAAAAATCCACATTTCATTCCAATTGATGGAACTACTGGTGAAACAACTAGCCATCCCACTAGGCAACCAGAAGACGGTTGCCAAGTGGTTGGTTATAGCCATTCCACTGATGAAACTCCTAGCCATTCCACTAGGTTGTCAAAGAACGACAACCAAGTGGCTGGTTATAAGTCGCCAAAAAACGGCAACCAAGTGGCTGGTTATGTTGCGTTGCGTAAAAAATTTCTTGCTTACATATCCACCATATGCGGCGCGGCTACATTCTAATGTTCGGTCGCCGGATGGAATGTCATGAGCACATCGCTTGCAATGCCCCTGCGTGAGCAGTCACGAGGTGAAGAAATCGCGAACAGTATCAGCCACGGTATCGGGCTGATCGCGGCGCTCGTGGGAACCCCGTTTCTCGTCATGTATGCAGTACGGCACGGAGATGCGGGATCCATTGTCGGCGCGAGTATTTTTGCCACTACCATGGTGCTGCTTTACCTTTCCTCCGCCATCTATCACGCGCTACCGGCAGGCAAAGCCAAGCGTGTGTTTCAGATCATCGAACACTCCGCGATCTTTCTCCTCATTGCGGGTACGTACACACCATTCACGCTTGGTGTGCTTCGCGGTGCGTGGGGCTGGACGCTGCTTGGGCTCGTCTGGGGTCTTGCCTTGACAGGCGTGGCACTGAAGGCGTTCGTAAGGATGTCCCATCCCGTCATCTCTACCGGTCTTTACTTGTTCATGGGGTGGCTCATTCTGCTCGCAGCCAATCCGATGTATGACCGCGTACCGGTTTCCGGCCTGCTATGGCTGGTCGCGGGAGGCGTGGCTTACACGGCAGGTGTGGTTTTCTTCGTGGTGGATTCGCGCCTGCGCTATGGCCACTTCATCTGGCATCTGTTTGTGATGACAGGTACCGCATGCCATTACTTCGCAGTGCTCTGGTATGCGGCCTGACCAGTCCGTCAAGTTGAACACGCGCAACGTTAAATATTGATGTTTTCAGCGGTGACGGCAAATGGGGGTTATTGGGTAGACGGGCATCGTGCGTGTCAGCGCATAACTGACCTTTGATTTCAGTGAACCGCCAAGATGAAAAATGCGGGTAGAATAAAGCCATGAAAACCAATCAACTCGCCCAAGTTGCCCTGCTCCTCTGGGTCGTCACCATTGCCGTATTTGTATGGTTCTTCATACGCGGGAGCACTGTTGCGGGTACAGATGGCAGAACTGCGATCGTGTTGCATCCCAGAGAGCGTGAGTTGGTGCTGACTGAAATGCGCGGCCTGTTAGCCGCGACCCAAGGTATTTTGGAAGGCGCCAATCAGGGCGATATGCCGCGTATCATCAAGGCCGCCCGCGCAGCGGGCATGGCCGGCACGGCGGATGTCAATCCGGCATTGATGGCTAAACTGCCTCTCGAATTCAAAGCGCTGGGCATGGGCGTTCACCACGAGATGGATGAAATCGCTAAAGCTGCGGAGGACGGGAAGCCGGCAGCGGAATTGCTGAAAATGACATCGAATACTTTAACAAAATGTGTTGTTTGCCATGCAGCGTGGCAGCTTAAGGCAGGTAGTTAACGCGGGTAAGGTGTAGGGCGCCCTACGAGTTAGTTTTGCTGTTAACCGTTTTCTTGGCTGCAACAACCTTCTTCGTGGCTGGCTTCGTCACCTTCCCGGCAGCAACTTTCTTGGTGGCGGGCTTTGCTGCCGTGATAGCGGTCTTTGCCGCTGCCTTAGCTTTAGTGATTTTGGCCGCAGGCTCCTTGGTTTTCCCGCTGCCCTTCGCCGCCTTGGCTGCGATCAATTCCAGCGCTTCTTCCAGCGTGATCGCATCCGGTGAAACGTCCTTGGGCAAGGTGGCGTTGATCTTGCCATGGCGGGCGTAAGGGCCGTAGCGGCCGCTGCAAATTTCCACGCTGGTCTTGTCGCCGGGGTGATCGCCCAGCACGCGCAATACCGTGTTGCCTTCCCGTGCCTGGGCCAGTAATTCCACGGCGCGATCCAGGCTGATGTCGAAGATGCTATCGGCGCGCGGGATGGATTTGAACTTGCCGTCGTGCCCGATGTAGGGGCCAAAGCGTCCGATGTTGGCGATGACTTTTTTGCCGGATACGGGGTGCAAGCCGAGTTCGCGCGGCAGTGACAGCAGCTTCAGCGCACCGGCCAGATCGGCTTGTTCGAGCGGCATTTCTTTAGGCCAGGAGACGCGCTTGGGTTTGGCTTTTTCGCCTTCAACCACTTCGCCGAGTTGCACGTAGTGACCATACGGGCCGCGCAGCAACAGCACGGGTTGCTGGGTGTCGGGATGTGTGCCCAGCTCTAGTCTTGCTGAGGCATCGTCTTGCGCTTCGCCGCTGATGCTGCGTTTGTATTTGCACTCTGGATAGTTGGTGCAACTGATGAAGCTGCCGTAGCGGCTGAGCTTTTTGGCGAGGGGTTTGCCGCATTCCGGGCAGGCTTCATCGAGCAATTCGACCGGGCGGTCGATGTCGGCTTTTTCTTTGACAAGTTTGGAAAAGCCTTTCCAGAACTCACCCATCACGCCGATCCAGTCGCGCTTGCCTTCGGATACTTCGTCCAGTTCATCTTCGAGGTGAGCGGTGAAACCGTAATCCACATAGCGGGTGAAATGCTCGGTAAGGAAACGCGTGACAACACGACCGACATCGGTGGGCACGAAGCGCTTCTTGTCCAGAATGGCGTATTCGCGGGCTTGCAGCGTGGAGATGATGGTGGCGTAAGTGGACGGCCGACCGATGCCGTATTCTTCCAGCGACTTGACCAGACTGGCTTCGGAAAAGCGCGGTGGCGGTTGGGTGAAGTGCTGTTCACCATATAACTTGTCAATGGGCAACACATCGCCCTCGGCCAGCGGCGGCAGTTTGCCGCCCTCCTCTTCCGTCGCGTCATCCACGTCTTCCATGTACACGCCGATGAAACCGGGGAACACCAGCACCTGACCGTTGGCGCGGAACAGCGTGTTGTCGCCGCCCAGCCTGATGTCAAGGCTGACGGTGTCGAAACGCGCCGGAGCCATCTGGCAGGCGAGAGTGCGCTTCCAGATCATTTCATAGAGGCGCGCCTGATCGGCAGTCAGATGATTGCGCACGCTGTCCGGCGTGCGCGCTATCGAGGTCGGGCGTATCGCTTCGTGCGACTCCTGCGCGTTCTTGGTTTTGCTCTTGTAGGCCGGCTGGGTGCCGGGCAAATATTCGCTGGAAAAATTACTTTTGATGTAATCGCGAATCTCCTGCACCGCTTCTTTCGCCAGCGACACCGAGTCGGTACGCATATAGGAAATCAAACCGACGGTCTGTCCGACACCACCTTGGCCGCCGATGTCCACGCCTTCATACAACGATTGCGCGGTGCGCATGGTGCGATCGGCGGTCATGCCCAGTTTGCGCACCGCTTCCTGTTGCAGGGTGGAAGTGGTGAACGGCGCGGCGGCATAACGCTGCTTGGCTTTCTTCTCGACACGCACCACCTTGGGTGGCAGCTTGGCATCGCTGAGCTTGGCGAAAATCGCGTCATATTCGGCCTGGCTGGCTATGCTGAGTTGTTCGAGTTTCTTGCCCTGGTACTGGAACAGCTTGGCAGTGAACGGCTGGTGATCCTTGTGGCTGTCCAGGTGCACAGTCCAGTATTCCCGGCTTTTGAACGCTTCGATCTCCAGCTCGCGTTCGACGATCATGCGCAGCGCTGGGCTTTGCACGCGCCCCGCCGAAAGTCCGGGACGGATCTTGCGCCACAGCAACGGCGACAGATTGAAGCCGACCAGATAGTCCAGCGCGCGGCGTGCTTGTTGCGCGTTCACCAAGGGAATGGAGATTTCGCGCGGATGAGCGACCGCTTCGCGCACCGCCGACTGGGTGATCTCATAGAACACCACGCGCTGCATGTCCTTGTTCTTCATGCCGCGTTTGGCTTTGAGCAATTCGGAAATGTGCCAGGCGATCGCTTCTCCCTCGCGATCCGGATCGGGTGCCAGATAGATGTGATCTGCAGTAACGGCAGCTTTGGCGATCGCGTCCATGTGTTTGCTGTTGCGCGCGATGGTTTCGTATTTCATCGCAAAATCGTTTTCGGTATCGACTGCGCCGGTCTTGGGAATAAGGTCGCGCACGTGTCCATACGAGGCAAGTATTTCGAAATCCTTGCCCAGATATTTTTGCAGCGTTTTGGCTTTGGCCGGAGATTCGACGATCAGTAAATTAATTGCCATGCGTGTGGTATTGGGTTCAATGCAGTTGCGCGGAATGTAACGGCGTGAGCAATTCTTCGATCAACAGCGGATCGAGGTCCTGATGGCGATTCCACAGCACCATCAGCATGATCAGCTTGAGTTTATCCAGCGCGAGATTTTCCTGTTTCAGCGCGACGGAGCGATCGATGATCATCTCGCGTTCGATGGTCGAAATCAAACGCTGCTGTTCGGCAAACAGCAGGAATTGGCGGGCTTCGTAGCTGATAAGCTGCAATTCCAATTCGGCAAAATGACGCTGTCCGGTGTGCTCAAGGCTGTCGGGATAGCTGTCGGGATTTTGCTCTTGCAACGCGGACAACCAAGTCAAGGCTTCGCTGATTTCGTCGCCCTCAAAACCGGCGGCGGAGAGTTTGCGCGATAGCTTGTCTGGTTCAGGATAACTGCCTGCGTCAAAATAACTTTCAAACAAGTACATCAGAATTTCAAACATGATTTGCGCAGTGAGTTAATGAATTCGTTGATATAAGCCGCCGGGTAGCACACAGATGCGACCGTTTAGCTCGAGTGTCAACAGCATGGCGGATAGCTCGGCTATCGTCAAGCCGCAGCGCACACTGAGCGTGTCCACATCCACCGGGTCGAAGCCGAGATGTTCAAGCAGCGCGGAGTCCGGGCCTCCTGAATTTGCCCCTTGTGCGGGTGAAACAAGCAGACCGCCCAGTTCTTCCAGAATATCCTGCGCGGTTTCGACCAGTTTCGCGCCCTGTTTGAGCAACGCGTGGCAGCCTTTGCTTTGCGGTGCGTGTATCGAGCCGGGAATGGCGAACACGTCCCTGCCCTGCTCCAGGGCCAGCCGCGCGGTGATCAGTGAGCCGCTTTGCAGCGACGCTTCCACCACCAGACAGCCGAGACTCATGCCGCTGATGAGGCGGTTGCGGCGCGGGAAGTTGGCGGCCAGCGGCGGGGTGCCGAGCGGGAATTCCGAGATCAGCGCGCCTTGTTGCGCGAGCGCGTGGGCAAGGTCGCGGTTGGCGGCAGGATAGACCTTGTCCAGTCCGGTGCCGACCACCGCGATGCTGCTGCCCTGCCCGCGCAACGCGCCGCGATGCGCGGCGGCATCGATGCCGTGCGCCATGCCGCTGATGATGCACAGCCCGGCATCGCTCAACGACTTGGCAAACGCCTCGGCGTTGTTGATTCCCTGTGGCGTGGCGCTGCGACTGCCAACGATGGCCAGCGCGGATCGATTGAGCAGGTCCAGCCGCCCTTTCACATACAGCAACAGCGGCGGGTCGGGAATATTCAGCAGCGCTTGCGGGTAGTCGCTATCGGCGAGGGTGACAATATGGTTGTTGCCGTCTTCCAGCCAGGCCAGGGCAGGCGCAATGACATCGTCAGCAATGCCTTTGCTGATTTCGGCGGCGATATCTGCTTTGACGACGGATTTAAGTGAGCTGATGGAGGCGGCGAAAACCGCATCAGGTGATCCGAATTCCTTTAACAGGCGACGCGCGCTTTCGCCGCCCAAGCCCCGCGTCAGGCTGAGTGCCAGCCAAGCTTTAAGTGAAACATCAAAAGTCACAGGGAGCCTCTAAAAATTCAGAGTTCGCCCAAATGCAAGGCGCGGAAAAATTTCGCAGCGCCGCATATGGATGATATGTCAGCAAGAAATTTTTTACGCAACGCAGCATAACCAGCCACTTGGTTGCCGTTTTTTGGCGACCAAGTGGAATGGCTAGTAGTTCTATCAGTTGGGATGAAATGTGGATTTTTAGAGGTTCCCCACTGTTAAGGGGTGTTGGCGCGATCCAACAACTGCACCGGCAGACGGATCTGCATCACCAGCGCGTAGGACACCTTGTTGAACACGCGGAACACGAACACTAAACCATAGCGTTCATCAGGCAGCGTGTATTGTTTGCCTTCATTTTTAACCACCTCACCCTTGTGATACAGCGCCAGCACATGTCCGCTTTCCAGCCCGTCGCGCGCGCCCTTGTTCAGAGTGATGACGGAGTTTTGTCCGCCTTGGGATACACCGCCATAAATAGAAATCACGCGTGCGGAAATATTGCTTTCCGGCGCGCGGGGCAGATAGGTATTGACTGCCTCGACGGAAGGCAGGACCAGGCGGTCACCCGCATAAATTTCCTGGACAGCATGGGTGATCGCGAGGGTGCTGATATCCGCAAAGTGCGTCACTTGGGCGTTGCCCAGATAGATGGCTTCGATACCCAGCACTTCGTTGGTGTCCGGGTCGACAAAAGTTTTGCCCGGGCGGTAAATCTGCCACTGATCACCTTTGTCTGATGGCAGCCCTTTGGCAAAACCGGTGTCATCGTTGCCAAGTACCACGCGTCCTTCGCGCGCACCGATCAGCGCCGGAGCATCCTTTAACTGGCCCGCTTCAATGACCAGCGGCTGTGTCAAAAATGGCGCGATGGCACTGGCGGGAATGCTCGGAATGGCATCGTGGGGGCTTGGGTTTTCACGCACTTTGGGAGAAAGCTTTACGTTATTGCCGGTATCGCTCACGCTGCTCGGGGCCACCATATCGCTTGTGCCTGGTTGACCGATGCGCAAGGTGCCACTGCTGCGATCGAGAAAGATCACGTCGCCCGGATAAATCCAGTGCGGGTCTTTGATGATGTCTTTGTTAAGACCCCAGATATGCGGCCATTTCCACGGGTCTTTGAAGAACTTGCCGGAGATATCCCACAGGGTGTCACCCTTGACGACGATGTGCCGATCCGGCGCATCGCTGCGAATATCCAAGCGAATATCCGAGCGGTTCTCGGGCTCGGCAGCAAAGGCCAAGACAGGCAATAAAAAGCAAATCAGCGATATAATCTTGCGCATGGAAACTCCGGCAGAGTCAATATAAGGGGCACGCAAAGTTGCTGCGCTACGTTAAATTCTGCATCTAGTCTACTAAATTAGCAAGCATTTATGGGTCAAGCATGGCAATCCTGAAAATTTTGCAATATCCCGATGAGCGTCTGCATAAAGTCGCGAAGAAAGTTGCGCAGGTCAATGAAGCCACCCGCAAGCTGGTGCGTAATATGGCTGAGACCATGTATGCCGCGCCCGGGGTGGGTTTGGCGGCGACGCAGGTGGATGTGCATGAGCGAATCATCTTGGTGGATGTTTCCGAGACGCACGATCAATTGAAGGTGTTCATCAATCCTGAAATCATCGCCAGCAGCGGCGTAAGCGACTGCGAGGAAGGCTGCCTGTCGGTGCCGGGTATTTATGAAACGGTGAGCCGCGCGGGAAAGATCACCGTGCGCGCCCTTGATGAAAAAGGTGCTTCCTTTACGCTGGATGCCGAAGGTTTGTTGGCGGTCTGCATCCAGCATGAGATGGATCATTTGATCGGCAAGGTGTTTGTCGAATATCTATCTCAACTCAAGCAGACTAGGATTCGTGCCAAGCTTAAAAAGCGCCTGCGCGAAACAATGTAAAAACCTCTGCGCAACTACTGATGAAACAACTAGCCATCTGCCTAAGTTGCCAAACTACGCCAACTAAGGCATTGGTTATGCGCTCGCTGATACTGCGTTAAAAAATGGCTTAAAATCCTCGTGTACTAAATGTACACTCCGGTTTCTCGCCATTTTTTGCCTTGTCTCAGCTTCGCTCGCTACGTTACGCAGAGGTTTTTCCCAAGCTAAATATATTATGAAAATCATCTTTGCCGGTACGCCACATTTCGCGGCCAGCGCGTTGGCTGCGTTGCTCAGGGAACACCGAATTGTCGCGGTGCTGACCCAGCCGGATCGTCCCGCCGGACGCGGCATGCAACTGGCAGCCAGTCCGGTGAAACAGCTCGCGCTGCAGCACGACGTGGCAGTATTGCAACCCGCTACGTTAAAGACTGAACAGGTACAACGCTCGATCGCCGCGCTGGATGCCGATGTGATGGTGGTGGCCGCTTATGGTTTGATTTTACCGCAAGCGGTATTGCAACTGCCGCGCCAGGGCTGCTTGAACATTCACGCTTCGTTGCTGCCGCGTTGGCGCGGAGCCGCGCCGATACAGCGCGCGATTTTGGCGGGCGACAAGGAGACAGGCATCACCATCATGCAGATGGACGAAGGGCTGGATACCGGCGATATGTTGTTGCATCACGCATGCCCGATCGCGGCAAATGACACCGCACAGACCCTGCATGACAAATTGGCTGAGATGGGTGCGAGCAGCATCCTCGAAGCATTGCGTCTGCTGCAAGAAAACCGTTTGACGCCGATCAAGCAGGACAATGATGCGGCATGCTATGCCGCCAAGCTGCTCAAGAGCGAAGCGCAGATCGACTGGAGGCAGGATGCGCGGCAAATCGAACGCGCGGTACGCGCATACAATCCCTTTCCGGTGTGTCATGCCAGCTTGAATGGTGTGGCGATAAAAGTTTGGCAGGCTGAGTTGTGTTTGGACAAACGCGGCGAGCCTGACAAATGCTGCAACCCGGGCAAAGTGATAGCCGTGGATAAGAGCGGCATCACGGTGGCGTGCGGCAAAGACGCGTTGCGCCTGGAGGCGTTGCAGCGTCCGGGCGGCAAAGCACAACCCGCCGCACAATTTTTGCAGGCCATGCCGATCAAAGTCGGCGATATTTTCGATGCCAATTGAGACGCAACACATACAACTTGCCGCCAGCATCGTCGTCCGGCAAGTGTTGGCGAACGGGCGAAATCTCAATCAGGTGTTGGATGAATCATTGCGCAACAAAGCGGTCTGGATGCCTGCACAGCGCGCCGCACTGCAAGATTTAAGCTATGGGACGTTGCGCTATTACGGGCAGTTGCAGGCGATACTGGACATGTTGTTGCACAAGCCTTTGTCGGATGAGCGTGTGCGCTTCCTGTTGTTGGTCGCGATGTACCAGTTACAGTATGGCAAATCCGCGCAACATGCCGTGGTCGATCATGCGGTGCGAGCCGCACAAGCGTTGAGTCCGCGCGTGGGCGGTTTGGTGAACGCGATACTGAGGAATTTTTTGCGTAACCAGGCCGTATTGGTGGAACAATCCAGACAACGCGCGGAAGAAAAATATAGTTATCCACAGTGGTGGATAGATGAGCTGAATGCACAGTATGGCGAACGCAGTGCGGCGATACTCGAAGCGGGTAATCAGCGCCCGCCGATGACGCTGCGCGTCAATCAGCGGCGGAACACGACCGCGGACTATTTGGTGCAACTGGCGCAGCAGGATTTATCCGCCCGAGCGTGCGAGCCGGACGCCCTCCAACTGGACAAGCCCGTGTCAATGGACAGACTCCCGGGATTTTTTGACGGTCTGGTTTCGGTGCAGGATGCCGGTGCGCAATACGCCGCACGTTTACTGGACGTCCACGACGGGATGCGCGTGCTGGATGCCTGTGCCGCGCCTGGCGGCAAGACCGCACACATTCTGGAGCGGGCGGCGGCAGAAATGGTGGCGGTGGACAAGGACGCAAAACGATTGCAACTTGTCGCGGAAAATTTGCAGCGGCTGGAACTGACCGCGCAACTTGTGGTTGGGGATGCTGCCGAGCCGGATGTGTGGTGGGATGGCAAATCCTTTCAACGCATACTTGCCGATGTGCCCTGCTCGGCTTCCGGTGTGGTGCGCCGCCATCCCGACATCAAGTGGTTGCGACGCAGCCCGGATATTGCCGGTTTCGCCACTCAACAGCTCAACATATTGCGCGCGTTGTGGCGACTGCTGGCGCAAGATGGTAAATTGCTCTACGCCACCTGCTCGGTCTTTCATCAAGAGAACGAACAAGTCGTCGCGGCGTTTCTGGCGCAACAGCCGGATGCACGGCGGTTACCGATTACTTTACCTGACGATATAGAGGGTCAGTTGTTGCCCAATGATCAGCATGACGGATTCTTTTATGCATTGTTGCAAAAAATTGCTTAGTGCGTTGTTGCGCGGCATGCTGCTGGCCTGGTTGTTCGCCGCAACAGCCCAAGCCGATGGCATTGCTGTCAACAAGGTGGAAATTCGTTTGGGCGAAGATGGCTACCAACTCTCCGCCAGTTATGACATCAACCTGAATTTCGTGGTGAAACAGGCTTTGTCGCGCGGCGTCCCGATTTATTTTGTGGGCGAGTTTTCACTGACGCACGCTCGCTGGGGTTGGCTGGATGCTGCGCAACAGGCTATGTTGCGCAGCATCCCGCGCTATTTTGTGGGCGAGTCCCCGCTGACGCGCTGGTCATGGCTGGATGAAGAAATTTTTAATGGCGAACAGACCGTCAAACTTTCTTACAGCGTACTGACGGGGCGATATCGCATCTCGCGCGGCGCGCTGTTCCAGAATTTTGCCAGTCTTGAAGATGCTTTAAACATGCTGTCCAGGCAAAGTTCGACAGCCATCCCCGCAGAGCTGATGAAAAAGAATGGCAACTATATGGCGGCGGCGCGCCTGCGCCTGGACATTGCGCAACTGCCCAAGCCGTTGCAGGTGAACGCGCTGACCGACAATGATTGGACGCTCGATTCCGATTGGTATCGCTGGGTGATCAGTCCGGCGGAAATCGCCGTACACAACGACGGCAAAACGGAGTGACGGCGCGGTGACTTATCTGATTTTCATTAGTGTTGCCGTTAGTGGTGCGCTGCTGTATTTGTTATCCAGAAGCAGTGCTAACACCGAGGGTTTTTCCATCAACTATTATAGCTTGCTTGGATTAACCGGCTTGCTTGCGTCAGGTTTGATGGGATTGGTCGGCTATCAACTGTGGCGGTTGCGCAACAAGCTCAAGAACAAGGTATTCGGCGCCAAGCTGACTCTGCGTCTGGTGTTATTTTTCACGCTGATCGCGGTGCTGCCGGGCATTTTGATCTATACGGTGTCAGTGCAATTTTTGGACAAGAGTATTGAGTCGTGGTTTGACGTGCGCGTTGAGAAAGCCTTGGAGGGCGGCCTCAACCTCGGTAGAAGCGGCCTCGACAATAGTTTGAAAGAGCTTGCCAAAAAGGCACAATTTACCGCGTCATTATTGGCGGGAAAACATTCGGGGCAATATCAGCGCGCACTGGACCAATTGGTGGATGAAGAGGTGGCACAGGAAGCGGCCCTGTTCACCGTCAAGGGAAAATTGATTGCGTCTTCCTCGGGCGGCAACGCACTATCGCCGGATCAGCCCGATGACGATTTATTGCGCCTGACGCTGGACAAAGGCGAATACGCAGTGATTGATACCTTGCCTAATAGGGGATTGACGCTGCTTGCGCTGGTTATGGTGAATTCCAAAATGCCGGAGGGCGGGCGATACGTGTTGCAATTCACCCAGCCGGTGCCGAAACAGATCGAGGCGGATGCCGAGACCGTGCAAGCGGTATATCGCGATTATCAGGAACTGACGCTCTCCCGCCTCGGGTTGAAACGGCTGTATGCGATCACTTTGACGCTGTCATTGCTGGTGGTGTTGCTGACGGCGGTTTCCGCGGCATTTTTTCTCAGTGAAAGATTTGGGTCGTCGCTGGAAGCGTTGGCGGAAGGGACACGTGCGGTGGCACAAGGCGATTTTACCGAACAATATCCGATTCGCAGCAGTGATGAACTGGGCGCGTTGACCGGCTTGTTCAACCAGATGACACGCCAGTTGTTCGAGGCGAAGCAAGCCAGCGAACAACAGCAGCGCGTAGTGGAAAGTGCCAAAGCACATTTGGAAAGCGTGTTGACCCACTTGTCTTCCGGTGTGCTGGCGCTGGATCATGAATTGCGCTTGCGCTCGGTGAATACCAGTGCTGCGCAAATCCTCGCCGCGCCTTTGCAAGAGATGCAACGCATGTCGTTAAGTCAAATTGCCGAGAAGTACAGCCTACTGAGATCGTTCTGCCACACCGTCATGGATGCTTTTGGCGAAACTGAGAGCGGCGAATGGCAGCGGCAGATAGAACGCCTGAGCAGAAATGGTACCCAGATTCTGCTGATGCGCGGAACACGCCTGCCGCAAGGCGGGGAAGCCGGCTATGTGGTGGTGTTTGATGATATCAGCCACCTGTTGCAGGCAGAGCGGCAGGCGGCATGGGGCGAAGTAGCGCGACGACTTGCACACGAAATCAAGAATCCGCTCACCCCGATACAGCTCTCGGCGGAACGTTTGCAGCACAAGCTCAGTGACAAGCTTGATGAATGCGACGCGCAACTGTTGCGGCGCGCCACGCAAACCATCGTCAGCCAGGTTGCCGCGATGAAAAACATGGTGAGCGATTTTGCCAATTACGCACGCGGCCCGGCATTAAAGCTGTCGCGTCTGGAAGTGCATAAACTGATCAAGGAAGTGCTGGGCTTGTATGAAACGAATGCCATTCCCATCGTATTGAAGCTGGATGCGTCGCAGAGCGAAGTCAGCGGGGACGCGACCCGCTTGCGGCAGGTCATCCACAATCTGCTGCAGAATGCGCAAGACGCGTTGCAGGGTGTCGCGCAACCGCAAATAACATTGCACACCGAAACGCAAAACGGAGAAATTCATCTGTGGGTCGAGGACAATGGCGCGGGCTTTCCAGAGAGCGTGCTGTCGCGCGCCTTTGAGCCATACATGACGACCAAGGCTAAAGGTACCGGATTGGGATTGGCAATCGTGAAAAAGATAGTAGAAGAGCATGGCGGGCACATCACCATTGAAAATAACGTGAGCGGCGGGGCACGAGTCAGTATCGTGCTGCCGCTGGTTGAGGAGACATAATGGGAACCCCTGTAAATTCGTTTTTGCGAGCATCCGCTACGCGGATTGCCTGCTTAAACCACTTCAGGCGAATCGCGGCGTCACGTGCTCGCTCACTCTTGTGCGCTGCGGTCGTAGCTTCAGCTTCGGGAACCGCGCGGCCTACTCCTTGCGGGTGCGTCTATCTATCCGATATGCCTCGTCGTTCACTGATAGAACTACTAGCCATTCGACTAAGCCCGCAAGCGGGCAAGTCGCTGGTTATGCGCGACTCCTTGCGCTTCATCCCGCAAAACAAATTTCTAGAGGTCCCACAATGACAAGCAAACAAATTTTGGTGGTGGATGATGAAATCGGCATCCGCGAGTTGTTATCGGAAATCCTGTTTGATGAAGGATATCAAGTTTATCTGGCCAAAAACGCTGAGCAGGCACGCGCCTATCGAAACGAGCGCGAACCGGATCTGGTGTTACTCGATATCTGGATGCCGGATACCGATGGTATAACTTTGCTCAAGGAGTGGGTCGAGCAGGAATTGCTGACCATGCCGGTCGTGATGATGTCGGGTCACGGCACGATAGAAACGGCGGTCGAAGCGACACGCATCGGTGCGGTGGATTTTCTGGAAAAACCCATTGCGCTGCAAAAGCTGTTAAGCACCATTGCTAAAGCAATCAGGGATGATGCGCCCAAGCCGCAGACCCAGATTGTCGAGGCGCAAGGCCAAAAGATCGCCCTGAGCATCGATGGACAGGTGCTGCAAATTTCTCTGCCGCTGGATTTGCCATTGCGCGAAGCGCGCGACCATTTTGACGCGCTTTACTTTGACTACCATTTGCGAAAAGAAGTCGGGAATGTCTCGCGGGTAGCCGATAAGGTCGGACTGGAGCGCACCCATCTTTATCGCAAGCTCAAGCAACTAGGCATTAAATTCGCCAAAAAGGGCGGCGTGGACGAATCCCAGTAGAAAACCATATCGTCCAGCAGTATAGTGGCGGTTGCCCTAATCGGGGAGGTACGGCATAATTACCGGCCCAAACCAGTATAGGGCACCCCTATAAATTCATTTTTATAAGAGTGTACTTCACATAACCAATCCCGCAGGGATGTTTTAAGAGGTAATATGAAATGGCTGCAACGCGAAGCTTCACCCCGCCCAAATTCAACGACACAACCGGAGCAATCCGTATGCTGGCAGTGGATGCCGTGCAAAAGGCGAACTCCGGTCACCCTGGTGCACCGATGGGTATGGCGGAAATCGCCGACGTATTGTGGAACCATCATCTGCGCCATAACCCGGTCAATCCCAAGTGGCCTGACCGTGACCGCTTCGTGCTGTCAAATGGCCACGGCTCGATGCTGGTTTACGCGCTGCTGCATTTGTCCGGTTACGACCTGCCTATCGAAGAGCTGAAGCGTTTCCGTCAATTGCATTCCAAGACTCCCGGCCATCCTGAATATGGTTACACCCCTGGCGTGGAAACCACCGGCGGGCCGCTTGGTCAAGGCATCACCAATGCGGTGGGCATGGCGATGGCGGAAAAATTGTTGGCTGCGGAATTCAACAAGCCCGGTCACGAAATCGTCAATCACCGTACCTATGTATTCATGGGCGACGGCTGCATGATGGAAGGTATTTCCCATGAATCCTGTGCGCTGGCCGGCACGTGGGGTCTGGGCAAACTGATGGCATTCTGGGATGACAACAACATCTCGATCGATGGTCATGTGGATGGCTGGTTCACCGACGACACCGCCAAGCGTTTTGAAGCTTACGGCTGGCACGTGGTTGCCAATGTGAACGGACACGATCCCGAAGCGGTGAATGCCGCGATCAATGCCGGCAAGGCGGTGACCGACAAGCCCACCCTGATTTGCTGCAAGACCATCATCGGCATGGGTTCGCCTAACAAGGCCGACAGCCATGACGTACACGGCGCCGCGCTGGGCGATGCCGAAGTGGCCGCGACACGCGAATTCATCGGCTGGAAATACCCGCCGTTCGAAATTCCCAAGCATGTGTATGAAGCATGGGATGCGCGTCCCAAGGGTGCCGGCCTGGAAAAATTGTGGAACAACAAGTTTGCCGAATATCGCGCTGCGTTCCCAAAAGAGGCCGCCGAATTCGAACGCCGTATCAAGGGCGAATTGCCGGCTAACTGGGCATCACATGCTGCCGATGCGATCGCCAAAACCAACGAAAAAGCCGAGACTATTGCTACCCGCAAGGCCTCACAAAATGCCATTAACGCCTTGGTTCCGGCATTGCCCGAATTCCTCGGCGGTTCGGCTGACCTGACCGGTTCCAATCTGACCAACTGGACGGGTTGCAAGCACATTCGCGGCAAGAGCACCGGCAACTATATCAGCTACGGCGTGCGCGAATTCGGCATGTCCGCCATCATGAACGGTATGGCTTTGCACGGCGGGTTGTTACCATTCGGCGGCACCTTTCTGATGTTCTCCGAATATGCGCGTAATGCGCTGCGCATGGCGGCACTGATGAAATTGCGCGTGTTGTTTGTGTACACGCATGACTCCATCGGTCTGGGTGAAGACGGCCCGACGCATCAGGCAGTCGAGCAAACCGCGACGTTGCGTTACATACCCAATATGGAAGTATGGCGTCCGTGCGACACGGTCGAATCCGCAGTGTCCTGGGTGGCGGCAGTGGAGCGCAAGGATGGCCCAAGCAGTTTGATTTTCACTCGTCAGAATTTGGCATTCCAAAAACGCGATGCGACGCAAATCGCCAATATCCGCAAGGGTGCGTATGTGTTGTCCGAAGCTACCGGTGGTAAACCAAAAGCGGTGATTATCGCCACCGGTTCCGAAGTGAGCCTGGCGATGGAAGCGCAAAAAGCGTTGGCTGCCGATGGCATCAGCGTGCGTGTAGTATCGATGCCGTCCACCAATGTGTTCGACAAGCAGAGCCAAGCCTACAAGGACGCCGTGTTGCCCAAGGGCGTGAAGCGCGTCGCGGTCGAAGCGGGCGTGACCGGTGGCTGGTATAAGTATGTGGGGCTGGATGGCGCTATCGTCGGCATGGATACTTTTGGCGAATCTGCACCGGCGCCTGAATTATTCAAGCACTTTGGTTTTACCGCAGACAATGTGGTGAAGGCCGTCAAGGGCGTGCTGTAAATATTTTTACATAATCAGAGGGGAAAAAAATGTCTATTCGCGTAGGTATCAACGGATTTGGCCGTATCGGACGTATGGTGTTCCGCGCTGCCATAAAGGATTTTCCTGAAATAGAAGTTGTTGCAATTAACGACCTGCTGGAGCCTGACTACCTGGCCTACATGCTCAAGCACGATTCAGTGCATGGCCGTTTCAAGGGTGACGTTTCAGTCGACGGCAACACGCTCATTGTCAATGGCAAGAAGATCCGCCTGACTGCTATTAAAAATCCTGCTGAACTGAAATGGAACGAGGTTAAAGTTGACATCGTGGTTGAATGTACCGGCTTTTTCCTGACCAAGGAAACCTGTCAGGCACACATCGATGCGGGTGCCAAGAAAGTCATCCAGTCCGCGCCAAGCAAGGACGACACCCCCATGTTTGTGTATGGTGTGAACCACAGCAAATATGCCGGCGAGAAGATTGTCTCCGCTGCATCCTGCACAACCAATGCGCTGGCTCCGGTCGCCAAAGTTTTGAACGACACCTTCGGCATCAAGCGCGGACTGATGACTACGGTGCACGCTGCTACTGCTACCCAGAAGACCGTTGATGGTCCTTCAAATAAAGATTGGCGTGGTGGTCGTGGCATCCTGGAAAACATCATTCCGTCTTCCACAGGCGCAGCCAAAGCGGTTGGTGTGGTGATTCCCGAGCTGAACAAGAAGCTGACAGGGATGGCCTTCCGTGTGCCGACTTCCGACGTGTCCGTGGTTGACCTGACGGTCGAGTTGAACAAGGCCGCGACCTATGACGAAATCTGCAAGGCCATGAAAGCGGCATCAGAAAGCGGTCCGTTAAAAGGCGTGTTGGGTTACACCAACGACAAGGTGGTTTCCACCGATTTCCGCGGCGAGACTTGCCCCTCAGTTTTCGATGCCGATGCTGGCATCGCGCTGGACCCGACCTTCGTCAAGGTCGTGGCCTGGTACGACAACGAGTATGGTTATACCTGCAATCTGATGCGTATGGTGGCTCATATCGCAAAATAATACAGCTTGTAGCCAGTGGCTTGAGGCTGGTAGCTTTAGATGCCGCGCGAAGCGCACATTTTAGGCTACTCGCTACAGGCTACCAGCTCCACCCAATGTGAGTTGCAAGGTATGGGTTCGCCCATCTCTTACATTTTACTTTTCAGGAGAGAAATTATGTCCGTTATCAAAATGATCGATTTGAATCTCAAGGGTAAGCGCGTATTGATTCGCTCGGATCTTAATGTCCCTGTCAAAGATGGCAAGGTGACCTCCGATGCGCGAATCACGGCCTCGATGGCGACTATCAATTTTGCGCTGAAAGCCGGTGCACGCGTGATGGTGACTTCCCACCTGGGCCGTCCCGAAGAAGGCGTTTACTCCGAAGAAAACTCGCTCAAGCCGGTGGCTGACGTCATCGCCAACAAGCTGGGTAAGCCAGTGCGCCTGATCAAGGATTGGGTGAATGGCGGGTTCAATGTTGCCGAAGGTGAATTGGTGCTGCTGGAAAATTGCCGTTTCAACAAAGGCGAGAAAAAGAGCCTGGAAGAAACCGCGAGAAAATACGCCGCACTGTGCGACGTGTTCGTGATGGACGCGTTTGGCACGGCACACCGGGCTGAAGCATCGACTCATGGTGTGGCGAAATACGCACCGGTAGCCGCCGCAGGTATCTTGCTGACCCAGGAACTGGAAGCATTGACCAAAGCCTTGCTCAGCCCGGCCCGTCCGATGGTGGCTATCGTGGGCGGTTCCAAGGTTTCCACCAAGCTGACCGTGCTGGAAAGTCTGTCGGAAAAAGTCGATCAACTGGTGGTCGGCGGCGGTATCGCCAACACCTTTCTCAAGGCGACCGGCCATCCGGTCGGCAAGTCGCTGTGCGAAAACGATCTGGTTCCTACCGCTCAGGCATTATTGGAGAAAATGTCCGCGCGTGGTGCGAGCATTCCGATCGCGACTGACGTCGTGGTTGGCAAGGAAGCTCCCTTCCTGCCCGGCAACGAAAACACCCCGGCGGTGCTGAAATCGGCGCATGACGTAGCCGATGATGAAATGATTTTCGATATTGGTCCCCAGTCGACACAAGTGATAGTCGACATCATCATGAAGGCCGGCACTGTGGTGTGGAATGGCCCGGTCGGCGTATTCGAGTTCGACCAGTTCGGCGAAGGTACCAAAAAGATCGCGATGGCGATTGCTGAAACCAAGGCTTTCACTCTGGCGGGGGGTGGCGACACCATAGCCGCAATCCAGAAGTACGATATTTTCGACAAAGTATCTTACATCTCCACTGCTGGCGGAGCGTTTCTGGAGTTTCTCGAAGGCAAAAAATTGCCGGCAGTAGAAATTCTTGAACAACGCGCCAGTAAATAAAATATAGGAAAACATGCTGCGTAGAACCAAAATTGTCGCCACGTTGGGACCTGCTTCCAACGATCAAAAAGTGCTGGAACAAATGATACGTGCCGGAGTGGATCTGGTCCGGATGAATTTCTCGCACGGCTCCGCTCAAGACCATATGAAACGTGCCGAAACCGTGCGCGCCGTGGCTAAAGCCTGCGGCCGCACGGTGGGCATATTGGCCGACCTGCAAGGCCCGAAAATTCGCGTGCGAAAATTCGAGAATGACAAGATCATCCTGAATAACGGTGATACTTTCATCCTGGATGCCGCACTGGATGGGTTGGGCAATCAACAGCGCGTGGGTCTCGATTACAAAGAGCTGCCCAACGATGTCAGCGCGGGTACGGTATTATTGCTTAACGACGGCATGTTGGAATTTAATGTCACCGAAGTCAAAGGCGCGCAAGTCATTTGCAAAGTGGTGCGCGGCGGAGTGTTATCCAACAACAAAGGTATAAACCGCAAGGGTGGTGGACTGACCGCGCCCGCCTTGACAGAAAAGGACAAGGAGGACATCAGGACCGCTGCACTGATCAAGGCGGACTATCTGGCGGTATCCTTCCCGCGCACCGGCGATGACATGCGCTTGGCGCGCGACTTGATGCACGCAGCGGGCGGCAAGAGTATGTTGATGGCCAAGATTGAGCGCGCCGAAGCGATTACCGCGTTGAGCGATATCATTGATGCATCGGATGCCATCATGGTGGCGCGCGGCGACTTGAGCGTGGAAGTCGGCGATGCAGCAGTGCCCGGCTTGCAGAAACGCATGATCAAAATGGCGCGTGAAAAAAACCGCCTGGTGATCACCGCCACGCAAATGATGGAATCGATGATCACCAGCCCGATCCCGACCCGCGCGGAAGTATCCGATGTGGCGAATGCCGTGTTGGATGGCACCGATGCGGTGATGTTGTCGGCGGAAACCGCAGTGGGTGACTTTCCGGTGGAAACCATCGAAGCGATGGCGCGGATCTGCCTCAAGGCCGAAGCCGAAGGCGATGACGAGAACCACATGGTCGATCACCGCACAGCCTCGCAAAAATTTTCCCGCATCGATCAATCTATCGCCATGTCCGCATTGTTTGCCGCTTTGCATCTCAAAGTAAAAGCGATTGTCGCATTGACACAATCCGGCTCGACCCCGCTGTGGATGTCGCGCATGAATGCCGGTGTGCCTATCTTTGCGATGACGCCGTTGAGCGAAACCTTGAGCAAAGTGACATTGTTCAGCGGCGTGCATCCGATCGCTTTTAAAAGCAGTTCAAAAGATCACGACCAGGCGTTGCGCGATGCAGAGGATGAGTTGGTGGGATTGAAGCTGGTTGAAAAAGGCGACTTGATGGTGATGACCATCGGTGAGGCGATCGGTCAATCCGGACACACCAATACCATGAAAATCGTCAAAGTCGGCGATCATCACAAGCACTAGTGAACTACAACGGTTAGAAGACGTAAGTTGGAAGTTGAAAAGCATAAAGTAAGTTGTTAGTTGTACGTCATAAGTTGTAAAGCAAACCAGCAGTTTTGCTTACGTCTTACAACTTCCAACTTTTCATTGAATATTTTTAATCAGGAGGAAAAAATGGCTCTCGTATCTTTGCGTCAACTACTCGATCATGCTGCGGAAAACGGCTACGGCTTGCCCGCATTCAACGTGAACAATCTCGAACAAGTCAAAGCAATCATGGAAGCGGCGGATGAAACCAACAGTCCGGTGATCATGCAAGGCTCCGCCGGCGCGCGCAAGTATGCTGGTGAAGCGTTTTTGCGTCACCTGATCGAGGCGGCGGTGGAAACTTATCCGCATATCCCGGTTGTCATGCACCAGGATCACGGTGCATCCCCGGCGGTGTGTATTAACGCCATCCGCAGCGGTTTTTCCAGTGTGATGATGGACGGCTCGCTCAAGGAAGATGCCAAGACTCCCTCCTCGTTCGAATACAACGTTGATGTCACACGCCGCGTGGTGGAAATGTCACACGCGGTGGGCGTTTCGGTGGAAGGCGAACTGGGTTGCCTGGGCTCGCTGGAAAGCGGGATGGGTGAACAGGAAGACGGTCACGGCGCGGAAGGCGTGCTGAGCCACGACCAACTGCTGACCGACCCTGAAGAAGCCGCCCAGTTCGTGCGTCAAACCGGTGTGGATGCATTGGCCATCGCCATCGGCACCTCGCACGGCGCGTACAAGTTCACCAAGCCACCCACCGGTGAAACTCTGGCGATCGGCCGCATCAAGGAGATCCATGCGCGCATACCCAACACCCATCTGGTGATGCACGGTTCATCTTCGGTGCCGCAGGAATGGCTGAAGATCATCAACGAATTCGGCGGCGACATGGGTCAGACCTATGGCGTGCCGGTGTCAGAAATCGTCGAAGGCATCAAGCACGGCGTGCGCAAGATCAACATCGATACCGATCTGCGCATGGCATCGAGCGGTGCGGTGCGTCGTTACCTGGCACAAAACCCCAAGGACTTCGATCCGCGCAAATTCCTGGCGGTGTCCACCAAGGCCATGAAGGAAATCTGCAAGGCGCGCTACGAAGCCTTCGGTGCTGCCGGTCAAGCGGGCAAGATCAAACCGATCTCGCTGGACGCGATGGCAGGCCGCTATGCCAAGGGTGAATTGAAAGCGGTCGTTAAATAAGTCGGATCATCCGGCGGCAAATAAAAAGCGACCTTCGGGTCGCTTTTTGTTTTGGTTAGCCGCTTTCAATTTTCATTATAAACTCCAACAATCCCCCATGAAGAGGTTTATAACCAGCGACTTGGCTATCGTTAACCAGCGGCTTATGCCACCGTATTTTGGTGACTTAGCCGAATGGCTATGCAAAGCCTTTCGGGTGCCCGGCCAAAAGTTCTTCGGCTGATAGCCTATAACCAGCCACTTGGTTGTCGTTTTTTGACAACCTGGTGGAATGGCTAGGGGTTTCATCAGTCGAATGGCTAGTAGTTTTATCAGGGTGGAGATGGGATAAAAGCGTGTAGCTGCCTAATTATTCCAACGCATTAAAAGCCACTCCTACATCCGGCAAAATTATTGTCGTTTTTAACGCAATTGGCCATGATGGTACATACGTCCGTCCTAATCGCCGTGCCGTTCATCAGCAATAACTTCCCTCTAGTCGGTTAGCGGTAGAAAAACTAAAATGCCCACTTTATTATGCTCACCCAAAGGAGATCGCAATGAAAAAGCAAAAAGGCTTCACTCTAATCGAGTTGCTGATTGTGGTTGCAATTGTTGGCATCCTGGCCACCGTTGCGTTGCCTGCCTATACCGATTACGTATTGCGCAGCAAACTAACCGAAGCCATGACTCAATTGGCCAGTATGCGGGTCCAGCTGGAACAATATTACCAAGATAACCGGAATTATGGTTCTACGGCCATTGCTTGCGGAGTGCCGGCACCTATTGCGCCTAGCGTCAAGTATTTCACCTATTCATGCGGCTGGCGAGCCGGTCTTGTTCCGGCATATGGGACTGACGGGCAAGACCAGTCATTTATGGTTATTGCAACCGGGATTGCATCGACGCCCACGGCCGGGTTTGTCTACAACATAGATCAGCGCAATAACAAGCAGACCACTGGTGTACCAGCCGGCTGGACAGGGAGCACTACGTGCTGGATCACCAAAAAAGGCGGGATATGTTAAAAGCTGCGCACAATCAGTATGGCGTGTCGCTGCTGGAGCTGATGATAGCGATAGCCATAGGCTCGGTTTTACTGATGTTGGGTATCCCATCTTTCAAGTCGTGGATACAGAACACGCAAACCCGCACCGCTGCCGAGTCCATTCTGAACGGTTTGCAGATCGCGCGCACTGAGGCCGTGCGCCGCAATACCGATGTGCGTTTTAATCTGACGGATGCCAGTGGAATGGTGGCCTGGAGGGTAGATTGCGTGAATGTAGTGACGATGCAGCCTGACGGCTACGAGTGTCCGATGGGAATCCAGAGCCGCGTCGGGAATGAAGGCGGCACCAATGCACGAGTCGGGATCAGTGTGGCCCCGTTTCCATCATCACCGATACCCGCCAGCTATTTTAATGATCCGGGCGTCGCTGCCGGGCTTCCGGCGGGAGTCACTTTCGATGGGCTGGGCCGCGTTCCTTTAGCGAACGCTGGTGTCGACATTACCTTGATTGGTGTCACCAACGCCCAGTCCGCAACTGCACGACGCATGGTCATCGTCATCAGAACCGGCGGACAAATACGGATGTGCGATCCCGCAGTTTCACTGGCAAGCAATCCACAGGGGTGTTCGTGACATCATGAATAAGGTTGACATGAAAATCATGAAAAACAAACAACGGGGTTCATTTGTGCTGGAAGCCTTGATTGCAATCCTGCTTTTTGCAATTGGGATATTGGCGATCGTTGGATTGCAAGCCGCCTCGATTGGAAATGCTGCCTCCGCCAAATATCGTACCGATGCCAGCTTGTTGGCCAACCAGGTTATTGCGCAGATGTGGGTTGCCGACAAAACCCCCCAAACACTGTCAGCGAACTTCTGCGGCGGGAACGCACCGCCGCCAACGGCTTCCTGCATACGCGTTTCCTGTGCCACTGCCGGTGCTAATTATTCGACGTGGGCGGCAAGCTTTGATGGGGCGGCAAGTTCTGTTGCACCAATTTTGCCGGGTGTTTCTGTTGCTTCCGGCACGAACATGCCAAGCATAAGCATAGACGCCTGCCCCGCTCCCGGTGCTCCCGCCGTGTACTACTGGGTTGCTACCGTTACCTTGAATTGGCAGGCGCCGAAAGACATTGCACCACACAATTACAGCACAGTTGCCACAATAAACGACTAAGCCAGGACCATCATGTCATCCCTTAAATATTGCAAACCAAGCAACGCCGGTTTCAGCCTGATTGAAATCATGGTCGGCATGGTCATGGGTTTGATCAGCATGGTCATTGTTATGCAAGTGTTTGCCACCTTCGAAGGACAAAAACGCACCACCACCAGCGGATCGGATGCACAAACCAACGGCGGGGTAGGTCTTTACACCATCGAGCGTGACATTCGCATGGCAGGGTATGGCTTTGCCGATGCCATAGGCTGCACCGTGAAAACTGCGCAACCCACCCTGATCAACAGCACCTTGGCTGTATCGTCCTTTGTTCTTGCGCCCGTGACCATCATTCAGGGAGTTGGCGGGCTGCCCGATACGATCAGCGTTATGGCCAGCAACAAGCAAAATTGGAGCGTGCCAGTAAGAAACGTCACTGACCACTCGTTGAATCCCGGACTCTTTCACGTGAGCACTATCATCGGTATGGCGCAAAATGATTTGCTCATCGCTTACGAAACCGACAATGCCGGCACACTGGTTAAAACCTGTACGCTGGTTCAAGTGTCCAACGCCGCTCCGATTATCGACCCGGTTGTTAACAACCCCGGCAGTTGGAATGCCCCAGCCATCTTCCCGGCAGCAGACTATACCGTTAATGCCATGTTGTTAAATGTGGGCAGTTTGATGGTTCATTATTACTCGCTGGATGCCAACAGCAACCTGATCACCATGGCATATGATTCCACAACCAACACCGGACTCGATGTCGTCAATGACCCCGCTCAAATACTTTCCCCGGATGTGGTGAACTTGCAGGCTCAGTACGGCTTTGATACGCGTAGCAATGCAAACATCCCGAACGTATGTTTTCCCACTGGGTCAGGTCTTGGATTCACGCCTCCCGTTGGAGTTAATGCATCAGGGCAGTGTTCCATCGTAGACACCTGGAGCGACAACCCGCCCGTCGATATCTCCAGAATTTATGCGATACGCTTCGCTGTGGTTGCGCGAAGCGGGCTGAAAGAGAAACCGGATCAAACAACAGGCGTATGCAACACCACGACCACCAGCCCCACCTGGGCACGTGATTCAACCAATCCAGCGGGCATCGCGATCAACATCAGCAAGAACCCGGACGGCACACCCAACCCCGACTGGAAGTGTTACCGCTACAAGACTTTTGAAACCATTGTTCCGATACGCAACCCAATTTGGAAACAAAGATGAGAACCCCCGAGCTCAGGAAAAATTTCGCGTCTGGATTGATGGCAGGAATCCCAGCATGCAGCAATGCATTTCCCAAACGCCAGCGTGGTGTGGTGCTCGTCCTCACCCTCATTGTGCTGGTGGCCATGACACTCGCCGCAATCGCCCTGGTGCGCTCCGTGGACACCGGCAATGTGGTGGCGGGAAATATGGCCTTCAAGCAGGGGGCGACGCAGGCAGGCGATGCCGGAACGGAAGCGGGAATCGCTTTCTTGAGAACTGGCGGGGTTGGCGGCATCCCCATAGCGGGTGACCCGGCATCCTACGTTGACATCCCGGACCAAGGTTATTACGCCACCGGCCAGAATTTGGATATGACGGGCAACAGTCATAATTCAAGCTTTGGTTTGGTGGACTGGGATTTTAACAATTGCAACGGCGTTGCTGCTACGGGCTGCTTAATTCCTGCACAGCCAGTAGAGGCCGGCGCGGGTAACAAGGTGATTTACATCATTACCCGTCTGTGCTCACAAGCAATAGCCCCTAATGCTAATGGACCTAGTGGTACGCCAAACGACTGTGTCACCTTTTTGGCACAGGGCGGGCAAAGCCCGAAAAGGGGCGAACTCAAGTATGGCCTGGACCGGCGATTTTCTCTCGTTCCGATAGAGGTTTACCGCATTACCTCGAGAGTAAAAGGACCGAGGAATACCTTTAGTTATGTTGAAACCATTGTTCATTTTTAGCTATTCATTCAGGAGGCATCATGAATAAGCAAATTACAAAACACTTAACCATCTCGCTGCTTGCCGCTGTATTCGGATTCGCCGCGCCCGTCAATGCGGCGACAACAGATCTGGCTACAGAACCTATGGCCATAACCGGCAGCACATCGATCAAACCGAACCTGTTGTTCCTGCTGGATGATTCCGGCAGCATGGCATGGGATCGGCTGAGTCCGGACACGATGGCGAATACCAACTCCAACACCGATTTGTGCTACATGAACAATGCGTTCAACGGTGTTTATTACAACCCCGGTTTGACTTATGTCCTGCCGGTTACATCGACCGGGGCGAACTACCCCAATTCCACCTTCACCGCCGCAAAGGATGATGGCTTCGACATAAGCAGCCCTGTCATAACCAACCTCTCCACCGGTTTCGCGACCGGGGGCAACAGCAACAACAGTATCAGCGGCCCCGGCGCCTTTTATTACACCTACCATCGCATCCCACCCACCACCACCCTTACGGTAAGCGGATCAAGCAGCACCACAGTCAGCAGCATCAAGGTGAACGGCATCCAGTTGATGTCTGCCACTTCTACCGGTAGCAGCACCAATAGCATTGAAGCCTTCAATATCGCGACCAAGATCACCTTGAATGGTTTTTCGGCTACGAGTTTGGGCAGCATCGTCACGATCATCGGCCCGGCATCAGCGGGCACTTTCACGCCGATAATCACCAAAAGCGGGAGCGATAGCATCACCGCTGCCGGCTCATTTTCAGCCGATACGCCCATTACACCGGTGACGGGAACCTGTTACCCGGATGCCAATTACACGAGGGTTAACGTCACCTCCGCCTCTGCCGAAGCGCAGAATTTTGCCAACTGGTACAGCTATTATCGCACCCGTATTCTGACCATGAAAAGTGCGGCGGGACTGGCATTCAAGAACATCGACAGCAGTTTCCGCGTCGGTTTCTCCAAAATCAATTCCATCACCGGCGGCAGCCCCCTCGACGTGAATATCAGCGATTTCGATGCGACACAACGCGCCCTCTGGTATGCGGATTTTTATGCCGTCGTTCCCAACAACTCCACGCCGTTGCGTGTCGCGCTTGCCGATGCCGGAAGGATATTTGCTCACAAGCTGGCGGGTGCGGCGGATCCGATGCAATATTCCTGCCAGCAAAACTTCACCATTATGACCACGGATGGCATGTGGAACGAGCCGGCCAATCCGAAGCAGGTAGACGGCGCCACAGACATCGGCAATCAGGATAATACGGCACCCAGGCCGATGTTTGACGGCAGCAGCTACGTGAAAACCACCAAGCAGAACCAGCAGGATCAGAGCACCATATTCAGTAATACGACCCAGCTGCAGGCGCTGCAAATCCAGAGCAGCACGAGCGCTTTGCAAAGCTCGACGGCCAATTTGCAAAGCTTGACATGGCCATTGCAAAGTTCGACATCTGTTTTGCAAAGCTCAGCATGGCCATTGCAAAGTTCGACATCTGTTTTGCAAAGTTCAGCATGGCCATTGCAAAGTTCGACGTCTGTTTTGCAAAGCTCAGCATGGTCATTGCAAAGTTCGACGTCTGTTTTGCAAAGCTCAGTATGGTCATTGCAAAGTTCGACATCTGTTTTGCAAGTCCAAACGGGACAGCTTCAGAAGGCAACCTCGGCCGACGGTGGAGTTACATGGACAGCATGGTCGAATGCTGCGTCATGCACGTGGGATAACACCAGCAGCAGCCGCACCAAGTGTCAATACCTCGCCATGTCTGCTTTTTCCAACGCGGCAGGCACCTGCACTGCAGTTGACCAAAGCGGCAGCACATCAAGCGGCACGACTTGGACCGGGAATAAAACCAACTGTCAATATACCGCCTATACCACCCCTGCCGCCGCTGGTTCTTGCACGTACAAAAATCAATCTGGCGGATCGCCTTATTCAGTGCTTACAGCAACCACTTGTTCATATGGCGCTACCGCCACCGTGACTACCGTCACTTCATGCACCGCGTCCGCAAAATCCACCCTCACGACGGATGGCACGGTCTGGAATCCGGCGGCGAAGACCTGCGGATACACTGCCTATAGCGTCGCTGCCCCTGCCGGTTCGTGCACTTACCAAAATCAATCTGGCGGATCGCCTTATGCAGGCCCGGCCGTGACCTGTTCATACGGTGCGACCCCCACCGTGACGACCGTACCTTCATGCACCAATGTTGCAAAATCGAGCAGCACGGCGAATGGCGCGGTCTGGGATCCAACAGCGCATACTTGCGGATACGGTTCTTATAGCGTCGCTGCCCCTGCCGGCTCTTGTACCTACCAAAATCAATCTGGCGGGTCGCCTTATGCAGGCCCGGCCGTGACCTGTTCATACGGTGCGACACAAACCGTGGCTACCGTACCCTCTTGCACTCCTGTTGCAAAATCGAGCAGCACGGCGAATGGCGCGGTCTGGGATCCAACAGCGCATACTTGCGGATACAGTGCCTATAGCACCCCTGCCAATGTCAGCTCCTGCACAGCCGCTGCACCATCCGGTGCGTCGCCCTATACAGTTGCCATAGCCACAAACTGCACATACACAGCCTTTACTGCCTGGGCCAATGCGAGTTCGTGCACAACCGTTGCAAAATCTACCGCGCCGAACTATACGGTGGGCACTGCGACGCAATGCCAGACTGCATGGCTCGGAGTGAATACTTGCACAGTAGGTGTGGGTGGCCAGACGGCCTGCCAAACGGTCGTTGGTTCGACCACCGTGGCATCGTGCGCACCTATTACCGCATCCTCCGCTAACAACTGGACGACGACGAGCTGTTCCACAACTACGACCCCATGGGTTGGGGTTTCTTCCTGTACGGCGGCAGCGGCGAGCGCAGGGAACGGCTACGTGGCCACAAACTGCAATCCCGCTAACCCCGTGACGACGATAACAAACGTGAGTTCCTGCACGGCGGCGGCGGCAACGGCAGTCAATAACTGGACGACGACGACCTGTGGCGCGCTAACTGGCGGCACCCCCAATACCTTGGCGGACGTGGCGTACTATTACTGGGAGACCGACTTGCGTACCGCCGGACTCGGCAATTGCACCGGCTTGTTGGGCACCGACGTGTGTTTTAACAACGTTCGTGGTTCCGGTAGCGATGTCAACAGCCAACAGCACATGACCACGTTTACTTTGGGTCTCGGGGTGGTGGGCACGCTCAACCCAGATGGTTATCCCACACTTTCAACCGACTACAACAACCTGACAACCGGCCCTCTTAACTGGCCGGCGCCGGTGAGTAATACAAATACCACGATAGATGACCTGTGGCATGCCGCAGTGAACGGACGCGGGGTCTATTTCAGCGCGAAGAGCCCGGATTCTCTGGTCACTGGCCTTTCCCAGTCACTGGAAGGTATAAAAGCACGCCAGGGCGCTTCGGCCGCTGCCTCGACCAGTAATATGCAACCTGTACCGGGTGACAGCTTTGCCTACGTTGCCTTGTTCAACACAGTTTCGTGGGACGGCGACCTGTTGGCCAAGGAGATCGACCCGGTCACCAGCAAGTTTGTGAAGGACCCTGTAAATACGACACAGGATCTAGTCATTTGGTCCGCACAGGCCCAACTGGATCCCATGGTAAGCGCCGCCAGCGATACGCGCACTATTTATACGTTCGACAGTAGCGGTAGCGCCGCCGCAAACAAGCTGAAGCTTTTCACCTGGGCCAATCTGAATGCAACAGAGCAAGGTTATTTCAGCAACATATGCTCCTCCCCGTATCAGCTATCGCAATGTCCCGCACTGATAGCCAACGATGTGATCAATGGCACGACCAATGCCACGGCTGCGTCGGGAGCAAATCTGGTGAATTTCCTGCGCGGTCAGCATGGCTTCGAAGATGTGGTGACCAACACCAGTAAAATTTATCGCAGCCGCAGCCATGTGTTGGGAGATATCGTCAGCGCGCAGCCGCAATACGTAAGGAAGCCACCTTTTGATTATACCGATGCGGGTTATGCCAATTTTAAAACAGCTCAGGCAAATCGAACTTCCACGGTTTATAGCGGCGCCAATGACGGTATGCTGCATGCATTTGATGGCGCCACGGGTAAAGAACAATGGGCCTATATTCCGCCGATGGTGATGAATAATTTGTACCGGCTGGCCAGCGAGGATTATCCGACCAACCATAGGTATTACGTTGATGGAACACCAACGGTCGCTGATATCTGCCCGAACGCTCCAGCTTCCACCTGTACCGGTACCCAATGGAAAACCATATTGGTGGCCGGACTCAATGGCGGTGGCAGAGGCTATTACGCACTGGATATCACCGATCCGGCTAACCCCATAGCACTATGGAATTACACGGTTGCCGACCAGGCCAATCTCGGGGATACCTATGGCAACCCGGTTATTGCCAAACGCAAGGATAATTGCACTACTCTCAGTGGCGTCACTACTTGCACAGGTGGCACTTGGGTAGTGGCATTTACCTCGGGTTACAACAATGTTTCTCCGGGGGATGGTAAAGGCCATCTGTTCATTTTGAACGCTTATACAGGCGCACCGCTGGAAAATATCGTCACCACTGCCGGTGACTCTGCTACCCCCAACCCCAGCGGCCTTTCAAAAATCAATGCGTGGATCAATGACCCAAGCGACAGCACCGCCGAACGTTACTATGGTGGTGATCTATTGGGCAACGTTTGGCGCTTCGATATTGACAACAATGTTCCCCCAGCCGGCAAAGAGGCTTTTCTGCTGGCTCAACTTGGGGGAGTAGATTTAGCCACTGTCCAGCCGGTAACGATCAAGCCTGAACTGGTCGAAATAGTTGACGGCGGAGGGAATAGCCATGCGGTAGTCCAGGTCGCAACCGGACGTTATCTGGGCAAGTCTGATTTACCTAACACCGATCAGCAGTCGGTCTATTCATTCAAGGACAACCTTACCGCCACCGGCCTCGGTCTGGTAAGAACACCCGGCGTGTTGGTAAAACAAACGCTGACCACTTACTCCAGCGGCGGTAATTTTTATCGCAAAAGCACGAATAATCCGGTTAACTGGGCTACCAGTAGCGGCTGGTATGTGGATCTCAATCCGGGCGGTGATTCGCCGGGTGAGCGTGTCAACGTTGATATGAATATGCAGCAAACAACGCTGCAAGTAACCGGTAATGTGCCGGATACAAATGCCTGTAATGTTGGCGGCTATTCCTGGTTATATTATTTCAACTACCAATCCGGGTATCTGGCGCCTCTGGCGGGAATCAAGGATACGGCCAATTCGTTGATTGCCGGTACGACGCAAATCCAGGATGCTACCGGGAAAACCCACACCATAATCACGCACACCGATGGTAGTGTTACTATTCAAGATGATGTTTCCGCACCTCCACCTGTAGGCTTCTCTCGCCGGACATCTTGGCGCGAATTAACCTATTAGTTTTTCTATCCTTGCCTGAGAAAGGCAGTATGGCAAACTAAAACAGCGGGCTTGTCCCGCTGTTTTTTTCAGCTACGCGATGACGACGAACTATTGCTGGCGTAACTATTCAGATAGAACTCGGGAAAAGCGGTAACGAATCACCGCACTTCCGTTAGCAAAAATTCCTCGAATGCAAGCGCAGTGTTCGAAAGGCTATTCCGCGTTGACTTGGCTTGGCTCGCTATTCAAAGGCCTTAGGCCAATTCCTGATTGTTAATCGGGAATGAAATTAAATAGCTGTGGAGAGCAAGGCGGAAAAGCGGTAAAATCGCCCGCCGATAAATTTATAATATGAGGAGATAAAGCATGAGCAAGAGTCTGGTCCAATTCATCATCGAAGAACAGCGCGCAATTCCGGGAAAGGCAAGCGGCGATTTCACCGGCCTGATCAGCGACATCATCATGGCCTGCAAACAGATCGCGCATGATGTCAACAAAGGCGAGTTGATCGGAGTGCTGGGCAGTGCGGGCAGCGAGAACGTGCAGGGCGAGACACAGAAAAAGCTGGACATCATCACCAACGAGGTGTTTATCAAATCCACCGAATGGGGTGGTCACCTGGCGGCGATGGCTTCCGAAGAAATGGATGATGTTTATCCCATTCCGGCCAAGTATCCGAAGGGCAAATATCTGCTGGTGTTCGATCCGCTGGACGGTTCTTCCAATATCGACGTGAACATTTCCGTCGGGACGATATTCTCAATTCTGCGCGCACCTAAAGGCGTAGAGAATCCGACCGCGGCGGACTTTCTGCAGTCCGGCACCACGCAAGTTTGTGCGGGCTACGCGCTGTATGGTCCGGCGACCATGTTGGTGATCACCACCGGTCATGGCGTGAATGGCTTCACTTTGGATGGTGACATTGGCGAATTCATGCTGACCCATCCGAACATGACCATTCCTGCGGACACGCTGGAATTTGCCATCAATTCTTCCAATGAGCGTTTCTGGGAAAAGCCGGTGCAGCGCTATGTGGAAGAATGCGTCGCGGGAAAAACCGGCCCGCGCGGTATCAATTTCAATATGCGCTGGGTGGCATCGATGGTGGCCGAAGTGCATCGCATCCTGACCCGCGGCGGCGTGTTCATGTATCCCAAGGACACCAAGGATGCGGCTAAAGCCGGCAAGCTGCGGTTGCTCTACGAAGCCAATCCGATGTCCTTCATCGTCGAGCAGGCGGGCGGCATTTCTTCCACCGGATATGAACGCATCATGAACATCAAGCCTTCCGGCCTGCATCAGCGCGTGCCGGTGATCCTCGGCTCGAAGAACGAGATCGAGCGCATCGTCCGTTATCACAAAGAGGCTTAAGCTTTGGAAACCTTCAAGAACCGTAGCGAGCAGGTCGAACGCGCAGTAGGTTATTGGAAGTTTTCATGAGCAGGCCGCTAGTTGCCATTGTGATGGGCAGTACCAGCGATTGGGAAATCATGCAGCAGGCCGCGCAGCAGTTGCAGGATTTCGGCGTAGCCTACGATGCGCGGGTGATTTCCGCGCATCGTTCGCCCGACCTGCTGTTCGACTACATTAACGACATGACGGCTCAAGGCGTGCGGTGTTTCATTGCCGGAGCAGGCGGCGCGGCGCATCTGGCCGGGGTGATCGCCGGCAAGACCACGCTGCCGGTGCTGGGCGTGCCGATGCCATCAAAATATTTGCAGGGCATGGATTCGCTGTTATCCACCGTACAAATGCCCAAGGGCATACCGGTGGCGACGTTTACCATTGGCGAAGCGGGTGCTGCCAATGCAGGATTATTCGCGGTGGCCATGCTGTCACTTAATGATGCAGACCTTGCGCAGCGCCTGCAGTCATTCCGCAAGAAGCAGGCGGAAACGGTAAAAGCGACCACTTTGCCGGCATTGTAACTACTGTATTGGATAAGAGAATATGAGCCAAGTTGAGCAACACACTGAGGCCCCGGCGCGCGCACGAAAAATCAAATGGATTGTGGTCGGCTTGTCGTTGTTGTTGGTTGCAACCGTGATCATGAATTTGCCGCGCGGTTACAGCGATGATTTGTCGCGCATCGGTAAAGGCAAAGCGGCTGTCGTGCTGGTGCGTGACAAAAATGCGGTGCAAAGTTTTGATTTGATGAACGTACTTGAGGGCATACGCGATAAATATGCCGAACGGGTCGAGTTTCTTTTGACCGATTTCGACACCCCGGAGGGACGTGCATTTATCACCGCCAACAATGCTGCGCGGGCAACCCTGGCATTGTTCGACGCCGACGGCAAGCTGGTAAAAGTTTTGCATGCACCGCAAACCGCCGAGAATGTGCAGCAGGAAATTGCTGGCATACTCGAAGCGGCGCTCCGATGAACTATTGGCCGGGCACCCGCATGAGTGCAACGCTGCAGCAATCGGATATCAGGAGTTTGCCATTTTTGCATCGCGGCAAGGTGCGCGACATTTATGCGGTAGGGGATGACAAGTTGTTGGTGGTGCAGACCGATCGTTTGTCCGCGTTCGATGTGATTTTGCCCGACCCGATTCCGGGCAAGGGCGAAGTGCTCACCACCATGTCGAATTTCTGGTTAAACAAGTTGCAGCATGTAATTCCCAATCATCTTACCGGCATTGCGCCGGAGTCGGTGGTCAAGACTGACGCAGAGCGTGCGCAGGTGCGTGGACGCGCCTTCGTGGCGAAGAAGCTCAAGCCGTTGCCGATCGAGGCCATCGTGCGCGGCTATCTGATAGGTTCCGGTTGGAAGGATTATCAAAGGACCGGTACAGTTTGCGGGATTGCATTGCCTGACGGGTTGCGCGAAGCAGAAAAATTGCCAAAGCCTTTGTTCACGCCGTCCACCAAGGCGGCAGTGGGCGATCACGACGAAAATATTTCGTTTGCTCAAGCGGTTGAATTACTCGGTGAAGCGCGCGCTAACGAGGTGCGCGATGCCACGCTGGCGCTCTATATCGAAGCGGCAAATTATGCGGCGACCAAGGGCATCATCATTGCCGATACCAAGTTTGAATTTGGCGTGGATGAGACGGGCAAGTTGTATCTGATCGACGAAGCACTGACACCTGATTCCTCGCGTTTCTGGCCCGCCGATCAATACCATGTGGGTAGCAATCCACCCAGTTTCGATAAACAATTCGTGCGCGACTGGCTGGAAGCTTCCGGCTGGAATAAGCGAGATCCCGCGCCGAGCATCCCTCGAGATGTGTTGCAAAAAACCGCTGACAAGTACCGCGAGGCTCTGGCCAAGCTAACGGGCGCATGAGTTCGCCGAAACAACTCATCGAAGGATTTCAACGCTTCCGCGAACGCTCATTCGCAGATGACGACGCGCAGTTTCACGATCTGGTGCAGTTTGGTCAAACTCCCTCCATGCTTGTGGTGGGTTGTTGTGATTCTCGCGTCGATCCGGCTCTGATACTCGATTGCGCCCCGGGCGACCTTTTTGTCATCCGCAACGTCGCTAATTTGGTTCCCCCCGCAGAAAACCAGGGTCATTATCACGGCACCAGTGCAGCGCTTGAATTTGGCGTGCGTAATTTAGCTGTGCAGCACATCATCGTGCTCGGACATGCGCAGTGCGGCGGTATTCACGCCCTGCTGGAAGGCGGCGTGGCCAAGGATGATTCCTTCATTGCAGAATGGATGAGAATAGCCGATGCCGCACGTGAACATACTGAGCAAGAGCTTGCAGGGGCCAGCAGCGAGGTGCGCCACCGCGCCTGCGAACAACAGGCAATACTGGTTTCCCTGAATAATCTGATGACTTTTTCCTGGATACGCGAGCGTGTCGAACAAGGCAGGCTCGCTTTGCACGGCTGGTATTTTGATATCGAGCGCGGAGAATTGCTGGGCTATAACGCAACTACACGCCAGTTTGAAACGCTGTAGGGAATCTCTAAAATCTGGAAAAAACACTTATCCACAGAGGTCACGGAGATTAATCAGGAAGTGATCGTTTGATATCGTTCCCACGCTCTTGATGAAACACCTAGCCATTACACTAGGCTGTCAAAGAACGACAACCAAGTGGCTGGTTATGCGTGGGAACGATAAATGTCACCCGATCAGTGTCCATGACTAAATAGCAAACCCAGTGTGTTCTCTGTGGGATGAACTGCGGTTTTAAAGGTAAATCCATTTATTGGGCGAACTGCCGCACCCTGCAGTTATTTTTTCCCGGTCAATTCTATGTAGCGCGCCTTGTCGGCATCAAAGCGCGCTTCCACCGCCGCCTTTTCCGCCTTGGGATTTTCTGAATCTTGTTGCAGTTTGGTCAAACGTGCCTGCGCGTCCTGCAAGTCCTCTTGCAAGGAATCCGGGATTTTCCTGTTTGCATTGGTGTAGCCGTCAGTTTCCTTTTGCAAGGCAAGCAAGTTGTCGTTCGCTGTCTTGATATAGGAGTTGATGACATTGATGCGCGCGTCGACCTGTTGCAGGCTGCGGATGCGCGCCTGATCGATTTCCTTCACGCTGTTATAAGTATTGATCAGGGTCTTGTCATGGCGTTGCTGTTCAAGTGCTGCATTGGCATCGTCGCGTTTCTTCGCATCCTCCAGTTCCTTGGCGCGACGCCTCTCGGGGGTGGGCACCTCTTCACTTTTTATCACGCGTCCTGCCTGGTTCAACTCTACGCGATCTTTGTTGGCGTATTCCGGAGGAACTGTTTCGCCGTAGTGTGTAGTGCCATTGTCATCCACCCATTTGTATAACTTTGCCGCAACAGGGAAGCTGAGAGTGACACCGGCGATAAGGGCAACGAGCAATTTGAGCTTAGTCATTTTTTACTCCATAACGATCACGATACGATTGAACGGCGGTAAGATTTTGTTCCATTTCGCCCTCAGTCCGTAAATAGCCGAGCAAATCATCCAGCGTGGCGATAGATATTACCGGAATATCATAGTTGCGTTGTACTTCCTGCGCGGCAGAAAGTTCGCTTTGACCGCGCTCCATGCGATCCAGTGCGATCACTACGCCGCACGGCTGCGCACCGGCTGCGCGAATTAGTGCTATGGATTCGCGCACTGAGGTGCCGGCAGAGATCACGTCATCGATGATCAGCACACGGCCCTGCAACTTAGCGCCCACCGTCGTGCCGCCTTCGCCGTGGTCCTTGGCCTCTTTGCGATTGTAGCAATACGGCACGTTACTGCCCTGCTCGGCCAGCGCAATTGCGGCTCCGGCAACCAGCGGGATGCCTTTGTAGGCTGGGCCGAACAGCATGTCGAAGGGAACTTCGGAAGCAAGGATCGCTTGGGCGAAAAACTGCGACAGGTTTCTTAAGGCCGCGCCATCATTGAATAAACCGGCGTTGAAAAAATATGGCGACAAACGCCCTGCTTTGGTTTGAAACTCTCCGAACCACAACACGTTTTGCTGTACGGCAAAGCGGATGAAATCTTGTCTGAAATTGGACATGACGTTTGCTATAGGTTGAGATGATGACCGTCATTATAATGGCACGCCCGATTACTCTCGTGAATTTTCATGCGCATTATTTCAGTAAACTTGAACGGCATTCGTTCTGCCGCCCGCAAAGGCTTATACGAATGGCTTGCACAACAAGATGCCGACATCGTTTGTCTGCAGGAACTCAAGTCCCAAGCGGCGGACATGACCGGGCAAATGCTTATGCCACAGGGTTATCACGGCTATTTTCATTACGCGGAAAAGAAGGGTTATAGCGGTGTGGGCATCTACTGTCGCGAACAGCCGCAACGGGTCATGGCGGGCTTGGGTATTGCCGAATTTGATGCCGAGGGACGTTATCTATGCGCGGATTTTGCCAACCTCAGCGTGGTTTCGCTGTACCTGCCTTCAGGTTCCAGCGGCGAGGAGCGTCAGGCGGTGAAATTCAAATTCATGGCGGCTTTCATGCCGCATCTGCGCGAGTTGCGTGCCAGCGGACGCGAGGTGGTGATATGCGGTGACTGGAACATTGCACACAAGGAAATCGATCTGAAAAACTGGCGCGGAAATAAAAAGAATTCCGGATTCCTTCCCGAAGAGCGCGCCTGGCTGACGGAGTTATTCGATGAAGTCGGCTTTGCCGATGTGTTTCGCCTCGTACATCCCGAACTGGAAGCTTTTACCTGGTGGTCGAATCGTGGTCAGGCGTGGGCTAAAAATGTCGGTTGGCGCATTGACTACCAGATCGCTACGCCCGGCATCGCCGCGCGAGCCGAGGCAGCAAGCATCTACAAAGCGCAACGATTTTCGGATCATGCGCCGCTGATTATCGATTATACGTAGGGGCACGGCGCAACAAAGTCAGGCAATCCACTGATGAAACAACTAGCCATCCCACTAAGCAACCAAAAGACGGTTGCCAAGTGGTTGGTTATATCCAGCTTGCTGGATGTGGAATTGACACCGCCGTGCCCCCTGCTACCAAAACGGCGATTAACTCTGTTCCCAGGGTAGTCCTGCCGCCCGCCAACCGCCGATAGCATTGCGGTGTTTGCTGTCGTCCATCTCGCCTTCGAAACCTTCCAGCATGTTGTAGCAGTCGTTATAACCAGCTTTTGTGGCGGCTGCAGCGGCGTGGTGCGAACGCACCCCGCTGCGGCAAAAGAATATTACCAATGCTTCCTTGTCTACTTGTTGTTCCAGTTGATCAATGAAATGCGGGTTGGGTTTCATGCCCGGATAGGTCGCCCATTCAATTGCTGTGGCACCTGGTAAGCCCCCGACCCAATCCAATTCTGCGCGGCTGCGCACATCCACCAACTTGGCTCCGGGTGCGGACTGCTGGATTTCATAAGCCTCATCTGGATACAGTGCGCCTTCATAGGACAGATTCAGCTCTTTGGCGCGTTGTTGCGCGGCTTGCAGAATGGCGGTAATTCTTCCCATGATGATTCTTTCTTCCATAGCAAAGTTTAACGTAGTTGGCACAGGTGTTATGCTGCACATTATAAATGCATACTAGCGCAACTGACATGAAAAATCACACCAATCCGCATCAATCCCAGGCCGATATCGGGGCTTTTGAACCGGTACATCCGGAACGTTTTGCCGCAGCGCAAAAGAGCACTTGGGTGAGTATCGGCATCAATGTGTTATTGACAACCTTTCAGGTGGCGGGCGGTTTTTTTGCGCACTCGCAGGCCTTGATGGCGGATGGCCTGCATTCCCTGTCGGATCTGCTTTCAGATGTGTTGGTGTTATATGCCAATCGGCATGGCAATCGGCACGCCGATGCCAATCATCCCTATGGCCATGCGCGTGTGGAAACTGCCGCGACGCTTATTCTTGGGACATTCCTTGCGGTGCTCGGCGTGGTGTTGCTGGTGGCTGCGGCAATGCGCTTGCAGCATCCGGAGGCGTTGCAGGCAGTAAGTCCGCTAGCCCTCACCGTCGCGGTTTTCGCATTGGTCGCCAAGGAAGGGATGTTCCGTTACATGCTGGCGGTGGCCAAGCGGGTGCGCTCGCAGATGCTGGTAGCCAATGCGTGGCACGCACGTTCGGATGCGGCATCCTCATTGGTGGTCATCGTCGGGGTGGTTGGCAATCTGCTGGGTTATACCTTTCTCGATCTGGTTGCAGCGGCGGTGGTGGGCGTGATGATCGCGCACATGGGCGGTAAGCTGGCGCTGGAAGCGATGGCTGAACTCATCGATACCGGATTGGATGCGGAGGAGGTCGAGGCGATCCGGCAAACCTTGCTCAATATTCACGGTGTGCGCGGCTTGCACGAACTGCGCACACGCAAGATGGCGGACAACGCATTGGTCGATGCGCACATCATGGTCGATCCGAAGATCAGCGTTTCGGAGGGACATTACATCGCGGAATCGGCGCGGCATGCCGTGCTCAAGAATCATCATGTGATGGATGTAATGGTGCATGTTGATCCGGAAGATGATATGCAAGCCAAGCCGAACGCGCACTTGCCCAGCCGCCCCGGCCTGCTGGCATATCTTGCGGAGCGATTGGGAGACCCAGGTTTAGTGGATAATCGCGTGGTATTTCACTATCTGGATGGCAAGGTCGATGCCGAGATATATCTGGTTAACCAGCAGTCTGCTGAGCGGGCGGATACGTTACAGGCACGCTGCGATGAACTGGTGCGTGATGACGAGTTATTTCGTGTTATACATGTCCACCACAGTCATGCACAGAATTAGTGCATAAGCGGCCATGCTGCGCCCATTTTAGGTGCAAATTTTTGGTGTGCTGCGTAACTGGCTTATGGCACAATGACAGCCTGCTATGCAGACAGGGTTGGCACGCTTTCTGCATTTAGAATCTTGGGTTTTTGGTTAGCTGTTTAATTTGATGTTTGGGAGAAAGTTATGTCGATGTCGGCAAATGATGTGTTACAGATGATTAAAGACCGCGAAATTAAATTCGTGGATTTCCGTTTTACCGATACACGCGGCAAAGAGCAGCATGTGGGTGTTCCAGTTAAGTGTATGGGTATGGACAAGTTTGAAGACGGTCATGCGTTCGATGGCTCTTCCATCGCCGGCTGGAAAGGCATTCAGGCATCAGACATGTTGTTGATGCCGGATCCTACGACCGCTTTTCTCGATCCGTTCATGGATGAAAACACCCTGGTGATTACCTGTGACGTGGTGGAACCTACTGATGGTAAGGGCTACGACCGTGATCCGCGATCCATCGCGAAGCGTGCCGAGGCGTACCTGAAATCCACCGGAATCGGCGATACAGCCTACTTCGGTCCGGAACCCGAATTCTTCATTTTCGATTCGGTGAACTGGCAAATCGACATGTCCGGGTGCTTTTGCAAAATCAATTCGGAAGAAGCCGCCTGGTCCTCCGCAGAAAAATTTGACGGCGGTAATACCGGCCACCGTCCGGTCGTTAAGGGCGGCTACTTCCCGGTTCCGCCGGTTGACAGCCTGAACGACATTCGTGCCGCGATGTGTCTGGCTTTGGAAGAGATCGGCATCGAAGTCGAGGTGCATCACCATGAAGTAGCGACGGCCGGCCAATGCGAAATCGGCACCAAGTTCAACTCACTGGTGCGTCGCGCTGACCAGACACAGGTTTTGAAATATGTTGTGCACAACGTGGCGCATCAGTATGGTAAGACCGCAACCTTCATGCCTAAACCTATCGTTGGCGATAATGGTTCCGGTATGCACGTGCACCAGTCCATCTGGAAGGGCGGTAAAAATTTGTTTGCTGGTAACGGATATGCAGGGCTGTCCGAACTGGCACTTTACTACATCGGCGGTATCATCAAGCATGCCAGGGCACTGAACGCGATTACCAATCCCGGCACCAACTCTTACAAACGTCTGGTTCCACATTTTGAAGCACCGACCAAGCTGGCTTATTCAGCGAAGAATCGCTCTGCTTCGATTCGGATTCCACACGTGCCCAACGAAAAGGCGCGCCGTATCGAAACGCGTTTCCCGGACCCCACTGCCAATCCATACTTGGCTTTCACAGCCCTGATGATGGCTGGCCTGGATGGCATTCAAAACAAGATCCACCCCGGCGATCCTGCGGACAAAAATCTGTACGACCTGCCACCGGAAGAAGATGCAAAGATCCCGACTGTGTGCAGCTCGCTGGATGAAGCCTTGGCACACTTGGACAAGGATCGTGAGTTCCTGACTCGTGGCGGCGTGTTCTCCAACGACTTCATTGATGCTTACATCACCTTGAAAATGGATGAAGTGACTCGTCTGCGTATGACTACGCATCCGGTCGAGTTTGAAATGTATTACAGCATCTAGTCTTTAGCAAGTACACAAACCTGTCCTGAGCGTGTCGAAGGGGCAGGACAGTAAAACGGGGCGCGAAGCCCCGTTTTGTTTTGAACTGCAAATGTTTGTCTGTGTCCGACGCTTGTCCTATACTTGCTGCGTTATTTCTAGGGAAAACGAACATGAAACTTGGATACTTGTTTGCCGTGTTGTGTGTCTGTCCGATGTTGGCGCAAGCCGAAATCTATAAGGCTATCGATGAGAATGGGCATGTCACCTATTCCAGTACGCCTATCAAGGGGGGCAAGAAGCTGATTCTGGAACCCTTGCCGACCATGATGCCGCCCGGCAAAGCGCGCGCTCCCGAAGGTTTTCCGAAGGTGGATGATGAAACGCAAAGAGGACGAGATGATAACCGCCGCAAGATTTTGCAAGATGAGTTGAATGCCGAGGAGAAGTTGCTTGAAGAGGCCAAGCAGAACCTGAAGGAGGGTGAATCGAACCCGGAAGTCTTCAAGGGAGCCGATGGCCGCACTTATCGTAATGTCGCAAAATATGACGAGAAGATCAAGCCGCTAAACGACCAGGTTGAGCTACACCAGCAGAATATTGCTGCACTCAAGACCGAGCTTTCAAAATTAAAGGATGCGCCGATTAATTCGTCAGCCCCGCGCAAGCCGGATCCTAACTTGAATTGACCGGGTTCCCGGCTCCGCGTGAACGACGCACATGAATTGTTCGGCATTTCAAAAGTAATTATTATTGCATCTGGCATGCTTTCTGCTCTGTAGCCTGTATGCCTGACTTTCCCAATCTCACACTGGAGTATCTGGCGACTGCGGTTATCCTGCTTGATGACGAGTCGCGTATCGCCTATATCAATCCGGCCGCAGAAAATCTGTTCGACGTAAGCGACAAAAATCTGCATGGTCTTCCGCTGCAGCAGGTGTTCACGCATACCGAACAACTGGCAAGCGCGATGCAGCAGGCGGTACACAACAATGCCAGTTATATCGAGCACGATCTGACGCTGGGTACGCATGCGCGCGGCAAGTTGCATTTGCGTTGTGCAGCAACCCCGCTGCAATTTACCAGACGGTATTTGTTGCTCGAATTTCACCCCATGGACAGGCCGCTGAAACTGGCGCGCGAAGAACAGATGCTGGATCAGACGCAGGCCAACCGCCTGCTGCTGCGCAACCTCGCGCACGAGATCAAGAACCCGCTCGGCGGTATACGCGGCGCGGCACAGTTACTCGAACAGGAATTGGAAAAACCGGCCTTGCGCGAATACACCCAAGTCATCGTGCAAGAGGCGGATCGGCTGCGCTCGCTCATGGAGAAATTGCTTGCCCCGCAAAATGCCTCGCACTATAGCGCGCTCAACATCCATGAAGTGCTGGAGCGTGTGCGCAGTGTGGTGCTGGCGGAAATGCCGGAAGGCTTAACGATACAACGCGATTACGATATCAGCCTGCCCGCGCTGGTTGGTGATAAAGAGCAGTTGATACAAGTCATGCTCAATATCGTGCGCAACGCTGCGCAGGCCATGCAAGGCAGCGGGTTGATCGTTTTGCGCACCCGCATCGCGCGCCAGGTGACACTGATCAAGCGCCGCCATCGCCTGGCGGTGATGGTGCAGATCATCGATAACGGACCCGGCATCCCGCCGGAATTACAAGACAAGGTTTTCTATCCGCTGGTGTCGGGGCGCGCAGATGGTCATGGGCTGGGGCTGACGCTGGCGCAGGATTTCGTCAGCCAGCATCACGGCATGATTGAATTTGACAGCGAACCCGGGCGCACCCGCTTTACCGTGCTGCTTCCCCTCCCCTGATTATTTGGTGACTAATATGAAACCTGTTTGGATTATTGACGACGACCGTTCGATACGCTGGGTGCTGGAGAAATCGCTGACGCGCGAAGATATCGAGTTCAAAAGTTTTGCCTCGGCGGACGACGCACTACGTGCGTTGAGTAGTGGCGTGCCACAGGTGGTCGTCAGTGATATTCGTATGCCCGGCAGTTCGGGGCTGGACTTTTTGCAGACACTGCATCAACGCCATCCGCTCATTCCGGTCATCATCATGACCGCATATTCCGATCTGGAAAGTGCCGTCTCGGCGTTTCAGGGCGGTGCGTTTGAATACCTGCCCAAGCCGTTCGACATCAACCACGCAGTGGAGCTGATACGACGCGCGTTAGAACAAAGCCGGCGCAAGTCGGGCGAAACCGAGCAGGTTGAAGTGGCTGCTGACATCCTCGGCCAGGCTCCCGCGATGCAGGAAGTTTTTCGCGCCATCGGCAGGTTGTCGCAATCCCACGCCACCGTGCTGATCAATGGCGAATCGGGTACCGGCAAGGAGTTGGTCGCAAGAGCATTGCACCGCCACAGCCCGCGCGCCGACAAGCCGTTCATCGCAATCAACACCGCCGCGATCCCCAAGGATTTGCTCGAATCAGAATTATTCGGCCATGAGCGCGGCGCGTTCACCGGCGCGGCTGCGACCCGGCGCGGACGCTTCGAGCAGGCCGAAGGCGGCACGCTATTCCTCGATGAAATCGGTGATATGCCCGCTGATTTGCAAACTCGCTTGCTGCGCGTGTTGTCGGACGGGAACTTTTATCGCGTTGGCGGACATCAGCCGATCAAGGCCAACGTGCGCATCATTACCGCCACACACCAGAATCTTGATGAACGCGTCAAGCAGGGCTTGTTCCGCGAGGATCTGTTTCATCGTTTGAATGTGATACGGCTGCGTCTGCCGCCGTTGCGCGAACGGCGCGAAGACATTCCGCTGCTGGCCAAATACTTCCTGCAAAAGAGCGCGCGCGAACTGGCGGTTGATCAGAAGCAATTCAGTGATGCGACGCTGCAACATCTCGGCGCGCAGGATTTTCCCGGCAACGTGCGGCAACTGGAAAACCTTTGTCACTGGCTGACCGTGATGACGCCCTCGCAGACAGTTGAAATCGCCGACTTGCCCCCGGAGTGGCGCGGCAGATCATCTGCTAGCGTGTCAATTGGCGGTGATTGGAGTGCGGCATTGGCGCAGCAAGCAGCACTGGCCCTGCAGCGTGGCGATGAGCGCATTATGGATACCCTCACCACACAGTTCGAGCGTACCCTGATCTTACAAGCCTTGCAGCACACCAACGGACGACGCATCGAAGCCGCCACCTTGCTCGGTATCGGTCGCAACACCCTGACGCGCAAGATTCAAGAGTTGGGCTTGGACAATCAGGGCGAATAAGTTGGTGCGCATTACTCTTGCAGTTGACCCGCGCAGCGTAATCCCCCATACTAGCGGTGTACATTTTTCAGGACAGAATCATGAACACTATTCATGCTGGAATCACCATCGGTGTTACCGAGTTGCGCGAGTCGCCCACACGCATCCTCAAGCGCGCGGAAGATGAAGACCAAGCGGTCGCCATCCTCAATCACAACAAACCTGCGGGTTACATCGTCTCGCCCAAGATGATGGAAGCCATGCTGGATTCCATCGCCGACCGCATCGCCGAGAATCGTGCGAAGACGCGCATCTCCACGCTGAACAAGGTACGCAAGGTTAAGCTGGATGATCTATGAAGAATTGGTACCCTTCACCATGATGCTAGAGCCTATGGAGCTCTAGATTCATAGGATTCAGGAGTATCAGTTAGAGCTTATGGCACCCAATGGGCATCTCTACTTCCTAACTATATTTATGCGCTTGACTTTGCTGTTAGTAAGCACTAACATCGTCGCTAGCAAGTGCCAACACTCGTATAGGTTGGCGATACATATAGAGGTAAACCATGGTTCAAACAAATTATGAACTAGCCATCCATCACGATGCCGAGAAGGAATGGGCGAAGCTGGATGGCAGCATCAAGCGCCGCTTCAAGGAAAAGCTCGCCAAAGAACGGCTCAAGCATCCGCGCGTGGTGAAAGATGCGCTGCGCGAATTACCCGATTGCTACAAGATCAAAATCACCACTCCGCAGTTTCGCCTCATCTACCACGTCAACGATGCGAAGCGCCTGCTGACCATCTTGTCGGTCGCATCAAGGGATGATGTCTATGAAGAATTGCGCACCAGGCTTGCATGAGGTCCGAAGAACTATTGCCCGGGCACCCGTTTGAAACAACCTACGCCAGACGCTTCAGCAGCTTTTCGTGTATCCCGCCGAAGCCGCCATTGCTCATCACCAGGATGTGGTCACCAGGTTGTGCAGCGGCGGCAATCTTCTCGATCAACACACCAAGATCATCTTCAACAATTGCTTTGCTGCCGAGTGGAGCCAGCGCACCGCGCGCATCCCAGCCAAGGTTGCCGGCGTAGCAGAACACCAGGTCAGCGTCTTTAAGACTGCCGGGTAGCGCGTCTTTCATAACGCCCAGTTTCATGGTGTTGGAGCGCGGCTCCAGCACTGCCAGGATGCGCGCGCTGCCGATCTTGTGGCGCAAGCCGCCGACGGTGGTTGCTATGGCGGTGGGGTGGTGGGCGAAGTCGTCATAAACAGTAATATTGTTCACTATGCCGCGCACTTCCATGCGTCGTTTCACGTTCTTGAACTCGCCAAGGGCTGCCAAGCCCTGCGCGATGGGTACGCCGGCGTGACGCGCAGCGGCGAGTGCGGCGAGTGCGTTCTGGCGATTGTGTTTACCGAGCAGTTCCCAATTCAGAGTGCCTTGTAATTCACCGCGCAGCGTTACGCGATTGCCGGCATCGATCTGCCACCCATCATCGATGCCGAAGCGTTCTACAGGTGTCCAGCAACCGCACTGCAGCACACGATCCAGTGCGGCTTCGCAGCCATTGCTGACAATCAGTCCGTTGCCCGGCACGGTGCGCACCAGATGGTGGAACTGAGTTTCTATCGCGTTGAGATCGGCAAAAATATCGGCGTGGTCGAATTCCAGATTGTTCAGAATCGCGGTGCGCGGATGGTAATGCACGAACTTGGAACGCTTGTCAAAAAACGCGGTGTCGTACTCATCCGCTTCAATGACAAAGAATGGCGAACCCCCTCCCCCAGAGGGAGAGGGGAGAGAACTCAGCCGTGCGGAAATACCGAAATTCTGCGGCACTCCGCCAATCAAGAAACTGGGACTTAGTCCGGCGTATTCCAGTATCCACGCCAGCATCGCACTGGTGGTGGTCTTGCCATGCGTACCTGCCACAGCCAGCACCCACCGATCGTGCAGGATGGTTTGTGCCAGCCATTGCGGGCCGGAGATGTAAGGAAGATTGTGATTGAGGATTTCCTCCATCAGCGGATTACCGCGCGACACCACATTGCCGATGACAAACACATCCGGCTTGAGGTCAAGTTGCTCCACGCCGAAGCCTTCGATCAGTTCGATGCCTTGCGCTTCCAGTTGCGTGCTCATCGGCGGATACACATTGGCATCACAGCCCGTGACGCGATGCCCTGCTTGCTTGGCGAGTGCCGCGATGCCGCCCATGAAGGTGCCGCAAATTCCCAGGATGTGTATAGCCGGTATTTTATCCGTGTTCATAGGCGCTCAATCGTTCTGGCGTATCCATAGAGAATGCAAGGTTGATTTGGAGTACCACAGCAATCCAGGCGCCAGGATAAGACCAACGATAAGCGTTATCCAGGGATAACCACTTAAGCTGATACCCAGGAAGGGCAGGAACAGCAGTGGAACAAACAACGCGGCCCATATCAGCGCCATCAACATACCCACCCAGCCGACGAAGACACCCACGGTGGTACGCCTGAAGACTTTGCGGGCCCCACATTTATTACAAGCGAGCGCATCGGGTTTGAGTTCAGTAGTACAGAAAGGACATTGCATGATTACTTTCATAATGTGAAAAAACGAAAGAACTTCCTAAGCACTACGAAAAATAAAATATACCGCACCCATCAGGCACAGCGCTGCATACAGGTAATCCCACTTCAAAGGCTGGTTCATGTACAGCACCGCGAATGGGACAAACACCGATAGCGTGATGACCTCTTGCAGAATCTTCAACTGCGCGAGATTCATCGCGCCGTAGCCGATGCGATTCGCGGGCACTTGCAACATATACTCGAACAGCGCGATGCCCCAACTGATCAATGCGGCGATATACCACGGTGACTGCCCGAGATTCTTGAGATGCCCGTACCACGCGAAGGTCATGAACACGTTGGAGCCGATCAGCAACAGCGTGGTTAGCAGCAACGGATTGTTCAGCAAGGCGTTCATTGAGACAGACTGCTAGCGAACGCCCAACAACTCAACATCGAACACCAGCGTCGCATTCGGCGGAATCACCCCGCCCGCTCCGCGCGCGCCATAACCAAGAGCTGCGGGAATGATCAATGTGCGCTGCCCACCGACTTTCATGCCCTCGACACCTTGATCCCAACCCTTGATGACGTGACCCGCACCGAGAGGGAATTCAAACGGCTGCCCGCGATCGCGCGAGCTGTCGAATTTCTTGCCGTGATGGTCAGGTGCCGCCGCATCGTACAGCCAGCCGGTGTAATGCACCGACACATCCTTGCCGGCGGTTGCCAGCGTGTCATCGCCCAGCTTGACATCGGTCTTGATCAGTTCAGTCATGTTGCTTGTCTCCATTTTTGGTGCGGCCTGCTCAGAGCACGCGGTGGTTGAAAAAATGCTGGCTAACAAGAATATAGTCAGAGGTAAAAAATTGATGCGTTTCATTTCATGCTCCTCAGTTTATTGCGATTTATGTAGGGTGGAAACCCGCAGGGCGTTCCACCATCCAGCCATGCGGCGGAACCGCGATGCGTTCCGCCCTACTCTCGCTCCCCTGCTTTATCGCAAATTTTCATTCGTAGGCAAGAAAAATGGTTAGTAATTCAACACCGGAGCCAGCCAGCGTTCCGCTTCTTCCAAGCTCCAACCCTTGCGTCTCGCATAGTCTTCCACCTGATCCTTGTCCAGTTTGGCGGTGGCGAAATATTGCGCTTGCGGGTGCGAGAAGTAGAAGCCGCTCACCGCTGCGGTGGGCAGCATGGCGTAGCTTTCGGTGAGGGTGATGCCGGCCTTGTTCGGCGCGTCGAGCAGGTCGAACAGCGGACCTTTCTCGGTGTGTTCCGGGCAAGCCGGATAACCGGGAGCGGGGCGGATACCGCGATATTTTTCGTCGATTAACGCGTCGTTGCTCAATTGCTCGTTGGCCGCATAGCCCCAGAATTCGCGGCGCACGCGAGCATGGAGCAACTCGGCGAAGGCTTCGGCGAGGCGATCCGCCAGCGCCTTGAACAGGATGCTGTTGTAGTCGTCGAGCTGTGCCTCGAATGCCGCCACGCGCGCGTCTATGCCGATGCCTGTAGTGACGGCGAACGCGCCGATGTAATCCGCCACGCCGCTGTCCTTGGGCGCGACAAAATCCGCCAAACACATATTCGGTTTATCCAGCGGCCTGACCATTTGCTGGCGCAGGTTGTGCCAGGTCATCGCCACCTTGCTGCGTGATTCGTCTGTGTAAATTTCGATGTCGTCACTATTGACTGTATTGGCGGGGAACAAGCCAATCACTGCATTCGCGCCCAGCCATTTTTCAGCGATGATTTTTTTCAACATCTCCTGGGCGTCCTTGAACAAATTTCGCGCGGTTTCGCCCACCACCTCGTCGTTGAGTATTTTCGGGTAGCGTCCGGCCAGCTCCCAAGTCTGGAAGAATGGCGTCCAGTCGATATATTGGCTGATTTCTGCCAGCGAATAGTTGCGCAGTTCGCGCACGCCGATGAAGCTGGGTTTGGGCGGGGTGTAAGTTTTCCAATCTGTTTTCAAGCCATGTTCACGCGCTTGCGCCAGTGTGTAGCGCGCGCCCTGCCCCTTCTTGTTGGCGTGCAGTTCGCGTGTTTTTGCGTAGTCGCTTTTGATTTTCGCCACGTAGTCGTCGCGCAGGGTAGTGCTGAGCAGGCTGCTGCATACGCCCACCGCGCGCGAGGCATCGGTGACATACACCACCACGCCATCGGGAAAGTTCGGTGCTATCTTTACTGCGGTGTGCACGCGTGAAGTGGTTGCACCGCCGATCAGCAGCGGAATCTTGATGCCTTGCCGTTGCATCTCTTTGGCGACATGCGCCATTTCTTCCAGCGACGGGGTGATCAGCCCGGACAGACCGATGATGTCAGCGTTGTGTTCGCGCGCAGTGTCCAGAATCTGCTGGCACGGCACCATCACGCCCATGTTCACCACCTCGAAGTTGTTGCACTGCAGCACCACAGCAACGATGTTCTTGCCGATGTCGTGCACGTCGCCCTTGACCGTGGCGATAACGATCTTGCCCTTGGCGCTGGTATTGCCGGAGCGTAATTTTTCAGCCTCGATGTAAGGCACCAGATGTGCCACCGCCTGTTTCATCACGCGCGCCGATTTCACCACTTGCGGCAGGAACATTTTGCCCGCGCCGAACAGGTCGCCGACCACGTTCATGCCTATCATCAACGGGCCTTCGATCACCTCGACCGGAAACTTCGCTTGCAGGCGCGCTTCCTCGGTGTCCTCGACGATGTAGTCGGTAATGCCGCGCACCAATGCGTGGGTGAGCCGTTCCTGCACCGTACCCTTGCGCCATTCCAGATCTGCAACTTGTGCCTTGGCGCCGGTCTTCACCGTTTCGGCCATCTGCACCAGTTTTTCGCCCGCCTCCGGGTTGCGGTTCAGCACCACGTCTTCCACCGCTTCGCGCAGGTCTTTGGGGATTTCTTCATAAACGCCGAGCTGACCAGCATTGACGATGCCCATGGTCATGCCGGCTTTGATGGCGTGATACAGGAATACGGTGTGGATCGCTTCGCGCACCGCATCGTTGCCGCGGAACGAGAACGACACGTTGGATACACCGCCGCTGATCTTGGCGTAAGGCAAATGCTGTTTGATCCAGTGAGTGGCCTCGATGAAGTCCACCGCGTAGTTGTTATGCTCCTCGATGCCGGTGGCGATGGCGAAAATGTTCGGATCAAAAATGATGTCTTCCGGCAGGAAGCCGACTTGCTTCACCAGAATGTCGTAACTGCGCTGGCAGATATCGATCTTGCGCCGATAGGTGTCGGCCTGACCGCTTTCATCGAACGCCATCACCACTGCCGCCGCGCCATAGCGTTTGACCAGTTGGGCATATTTGATGAACGGCGCTTCGCCTTCCTTGAGGCTGATGGAATTTACCACCGCTTTGCCTTGCACGCATTTCAGCCCGGCCTCGATCACGTCCCATTTGGACGAATCGATCATCAGCGGCACGCGCGAGATGTCCGGCTCGGAGGCGAGCAGATTGACGAACCGGGTCATCGCGGCCTGCGAATCCAGCATCGCCTCGTCCATATTGATGTCGATGATCTGCGCGCCGTTCACCACCTGCTGGCGCGCCACGCTGACCGCCTCGGCGTAGTCACCATTCAGAATCAGGCGCGCAAACATCTTCGAGCCGGTGACATTGGCGCGCTCGCCGACGTTGACGAACAGCGTGTCATCGCCGATGTTGAACGGCTCCAGCCCGGACAGGCGCAGCCGGTGTTCAATGATTGGAATGCGGCGCGGCGGCACGTCTTTGAGTGCTTCGGCGATCGCCTTGATATGCGAAGGAGTGGTGCCGCAACAGCCGCCGGCGATGTTGAGGAAGCCGCTGGTGGCGAATTCCTTGATCACGTTGGCGGTGTATGCTGGCGTTTCGTCATAACCGGTTTCCGACAGCGGATTGGGCAGACCCGCATTCGGATGTGCGCTAATGTAGCAGCTCGCCACCCGCGCCAGCTCCTCAATATACGGGCGCATCAAGTCGCCGCCCAGCGCGCAGTTCAGGCCGATGGACAACGGTTTGGCGTGCGCCAGGGAATTCCAGAATGCCTCGGTGGTCTGGCCCGACAGCGTGCGCCCGGATGCATCGGTGATGGTGCCGGAAATCATTACCGGCACACGCACGTTGTGCTGTTCGAAATACTGCTCGATGGCGAACAGCGCGGCCTTGGCGTTGAGCGTATCGAAAATGGTTTCCACCATCAGGATGTCCGCGCCGCCATCCAGCAAGCCGCGTATCGCCTCGGTGTAGCCGGCCACCAGTCCATCAAAATTGATATTGCGGAAACCCGGGTCGTTCACGTCCGGCGAGATCGATGCGGTGCGCGTGGTTGGCCCCAACACGCCGGCAACGAAGCGCGGCTTGTCTGCTGTGGCATATTCATCACACACCCCGCGCGCCAATTTAGCACCGGCAAAATTCAACTCGTAGGCCAGATCCGCCATGTCGTAATCGCCCAGCGATGCCGCTGTGGAGTTGAACGTGCAAGTCTCGATGATGTCCGCGCCTGCCGCCAGATATTCCGCGTGTATGCCACGGATGATGTGCGGCTGGGTCAGCAGCAGCAGGTCGTTGTTGCCTTTTACGTCGACCGGATAGTCGGCAAAAGTTTTGCGCTTGACGTTGTAGTCTGCATAACCCTTGGGGTAATCGCCATACAGCACCGTGCCGCGATAGTGCTCTTCGGTCAGCTTGTAGCGCTGGATCATGGTGCCCATCGCACCGTCCAGAATCAGGATGCGCTGCTGGATGAGTTGTTCGATCGGGTGAGGTGTGCTGGTCATGGTGTGCTGCATAAAAAAACGTGCTCGGATTTTATCATGAGGAGCAGCGGGTAGCTTATAGCTCGTCATTCCGGCGCAGGCCGGAATCCAGTGGTTTTATTTATATGCCTTTAGGTTTTGTCCGCTACGCGAAGAATTTAATTGTCTGGATTCCGGCCTGCGCCGGAATGACGAATTGAGAGGTTTAGAAGTTCAGCCGCCGATACTGCACCGCCTCGGCGATATGTTTGGTTGCGATGTCATTATCTCCTTCCAGATCGGCGATGGTGCGCGCCACTTTGAGAACGCGATGATAGGCGCGTGCCGAGAGGTTGAGGCGGCTGATGGCTTGTTGCAACAAGGCGACACCTTGCGCGTCGGGGGTGCACAATGCATCTATTTCAGTCACCGAAAGTTGCGCGTTGGCTTTGCCCTGACGCGCGAGTTGGCGTTGCCGCGCGATCTCGACGCGGGCCTGCAGGTCGGCACTGGTTTCGCCATCCGCCTTGTTGAGCAAATCATCCTGCGGCACTGCGGGAACCTCGATCTGGATGTCGATGCGATCCAGCAGCGGACCGGAGATCTTGCTGCGGTAGCGTGAAATCTGGTCAGGTGTGCAGCGGCACTTGCCGTTGTAATGACCGTGATAACCGCATGGACAGGGGTTCATCGCCGCGATCAGTTGAAACTGGGCGGGAAAATCGGCGCGCCGCGCGGCGCGCGAAATGGTGATGCGCCCTGATTCCATGGGTTCGCGCAATACTTCCAGGACGCTGCGATCAAACTCAGGCAACTCATCGAGAAACAGCACGCCGTGCAACGCCATGGAAATCTCGCCGGGGCGCGGATTGCTGCCACCGCCGACCAGTGCCACGCCGGAAGCGGTATGGTGTGGCGCGCGATACGGCCGCGTCTTCCATTTCGCCACATCGAAGCAACCGTCCAACGACTGTAGCGCCGCGCTTTGCAACGCTTCGGCTTCCGACATTTGCGGCAGGATGCCGGGGAAGCGCGCTGCCAGCATTGATTTGCCTGTGCCCGGCGGTCCCATCATCAGCACACTGTGTCCGCCTGCGGCGGCGATTTCCAGCGCGCGTTTGGCTTGCGTTTGTCCCTTTACTTCGCGCATATCCGGGTAGTGCGGTTGGATGGTTTGCGGCTGGCTGATATACGGCGCGATACTTTCCCTGCCAGCGAGATGCGCCGCCACTTGCAACAGTGTTTGCGCCGGATATACGACCGCATCCTCCACCAGCGCAGCTTCAGCGGCATTCGCTTGCGGAAGGATGAAGGCGCGCCCGCTGCTGACGGCGCGATAGGTCATTGCCAACGCGCCGCGTATCGGACGCAGTTCGCCGGTCAGCGCGAGCTCTCCGGCGTATTCATATTCGGCGAGTTTGTCGGAGGGGATTTGTCCGGTGGCGGCGAGTATGCCGAGCGCGATGGGCAAATCGAATCGCCCGCTTTCTTTGGGTAGATCGGCGGGGGCGAGATTGACTGTGATGCGCCGGGCGGGGAAATCAAACCGGCAATTTTGCAGCGCGGCGCGCACGCGATCCTTGCTTTCTTTAACTTCAGTTTCCGGCAGGCCCACGATGGTGAAGTTGGGCAGGCCATTGGCGAGATGCACTTCGACAGTGACGAGTGCGGCCTCCATCCCTGACAGGGCACGGCTGTAAAGTACAGCCAAGCTCATACTATTTCGCTGCCGTGTTGCGTTGCGCTTCCAGTTCGGCGACCCGCGCTTCCAGTGCGGTCAGCTTTTCTCGTGTGCGTGCCAACACCTGCGTTTGCACGTCGAACTCTTCGCGCGTCACCAGATCGAGTTTGGCGAAACCTTGCGTGAGCAGGGCACGCACGTTTTTTTCGATGTCCTTGGCGGGGCTGCTGTTTGCCGCCGCGCTTAATTTGGCGGAAAGATCCTCAAAAATCTTTGCATTTAACATGACGACACTCCTAAAGGTTTGTAATGCCGGTCAGTGTAGCAAAATTCACTCAGCCCAGATGACGCATTCAAGTGGTGCACAAGACCGCCAGTGCGCATGTAATTGGTGCGCATATTTTCTGCGGCAATCACACCGCCTCTTTAATTTATTGTTTTATAACCAAAAATATCTTTGGCACGGATGCTGCTCATGTGACTGTGCGGATACTGTTATCCCGTTCTCAACTTTAAGAAAGGAATCATGATGAAAAGCAAATTTTTGAACTCGTTGATCTTGGCTGCCTTGGCAGCACCCGGTGTTGCACTGGCAGCGGATGCAGCTCCCGCCCCCGCCGTTACCGGAAATGTCAGCCTGACAACCAATTATCTGTATCGAGGTATTACGCAAACTACTAACAGGGGGGCTATTCAGGGCGGGTTCGACTATGCAAATCCCAGTGGTTTGTATGCGGGTGCGTGGGGTTCCAATATCAGCTGGTTAACTGACGCAGGAATTGTAGGAGCAAGCTTGGAGTTAGACACATATGCGGGTTACAAGGGCAGTTTTGCCACTGACTACAGCTATGACGTGGGTTTTCTGCGATATAACTACGGCGGTGAATACGCAGGCGCACCTTCAGCCAGTACTAACGAACTCTATGGCTTGATTGGCTGGAAATGGCTGACGGCCAAATACTCTCGCACTTTCACCGATCTTTTTGGCGTTCCAGACTCCAGCGGCAGCGGATATTTCGATTTGAGCGGCAGCTATACGCTTGAAGGGCCGGGTGTAACGCTTGGCGCCCACTATGGCAAGCAAAACGTAGCTGGTAGTGGTAACAGTTCATTGTCTTACGCTGATTACAACGTGAAAGCATCCAAGGATTTCAGCGGCTATGCCTTGGCTTTGATGATAAGCAAAACAAATGTAACTGCCGATGCCAATAAGGATGAAAAAGCCAAGGCTGTATTGTCCGTTTCACACTCGATGTAATTATTTACCGGGCGGGAATCATCCCGCCCCTATCAGGAGAATGCTATGAAGATGGTCGTCGCTATCATCAAGCCGTTCAAGCTCGACGAGGTGCGTGAAGCCCTTTCCGCCATTGGCGTGCAAGGCATCACCGTCACCGAAGTCAAGGGCTTTGGCCGGCAAAAGGGCCACACCGAGTTGTATCGCGGTGCGGAATATGTGGTGGATTTTCTGCCCAAAGTAAAACTGGAAGCCGCTATCAAAGCAGACATGCTCGATCGGGTAGTCGAGGCGATTGAGAAGGCGGCTAATACGGGCAAGATCGGCGATGGCAAGATTTTCGTCTCCGAGCTCGAACAAGTCATACGCATCCGCACCGGTGAATCCGGCGCAGAAGCATTATAAGGACCCATGCCATGAAAAAATTTATAGCAACTTTAGCGCTGCTGGCCGTGCTGTGCGGTTTAGTAGTCCCTGCATTTGCAGATGAAGCGGCAGCCCCCGCTGCCGCATCCGCAGCTGCATCCACAGCGGCACCTGCACCTGCGCCTGCCGCAGATGCAGGTGCAGCCACCCCGAAATGCGGCGACAAGGGTTTTGACTGCAACAAAGGCGACGTCGCATGGATGATGACCTCAACGGCGTTCGTGCTGCTGATGACCGTCCCCGGCCTGGCCCTGTTCTATGCAGGTATGGTTCGCAGAAAGAACGCCTTGTCGACCGTCATGCAAAGCTTCGCGATTTTCTGCGTCGTCGCGGTGCTCTGGGTGATCTACGGTTACAGCATGGCGTTCACTGCGGGCCACGAGGGCAACATGCTGGCGCCGTTCATCGGTTCGCTTGACAAGCTGTTCATGTCTGGCGAAGACCCGACTACGGCCGTGGCAGCGACGTTCAGCAAAGGCCAGTACTTGCCGGACTTCGTGTACTGCATGTTCCAACTGACCTTTGCTGCAATCACAGTCGCGCTGATCTGCGGTGGCTTTGCAGAACGTTTCAAGTTCTCGGCGATGATCATCTTCAGCATTCTGTGGTTCACCTTTGCCTACCTGCCGATTTCGCACATGGTGTGGTACTGGGACGGCCCTGATGCGTACACTACTGCCAAGGCAGGCGACATTGCCAACAGCCATGCCGGCTTCATCTTCGCCAAAGGTGCGCTCGATTTTGCCGGTGGCACCGTGGTGCATATCAACTCCGGTATCGCGGCACTGGTTGCGGCCCTGATGCTTGGTCCGCGCAAGGGCTACGGCAAGGTGGCGATGCCACCGCACAGCCTGATGATGACCGCAATCGGTACTGGCATGCTATGGATGGGCTGGTTCGGTTTCAATGCGGGCTCTGCGTTGGAAGCCACCGGTGCAGCCGGCCTGGCTTTCTTCAACACGTTGTTTGGTGTCGCCGTTGCCGGAGTTACTTGGACGATCGTCGAGTGGATAGTTAAGGGTAAGCCAAGCCTGCTGGGCATCTGCTCCGGCATTGTTACAGGATTGGTGGCGATCACCCCGGCCGCAGGCTTCGTCGGTGTAGGCGGCGCCATGGCTGTCTGTGCCGCGGCTGCCGTAATTTGCTTCTTGGCCGTAACCAAACTTAAGGCCTGGCTGAAATATGACGACTCCCTGGATACGTTCGGCGTGCACTGCGTCGGAGGTATGATCGGTTCCATCGGCACCGGCATATTCGTCAATCCGGCGCTCGGCGGCCAAGGCGTCTACGACTACGTTGCCAACAAGGTCGGTGATTTCGATGCCATGGGGCAGATTGTCTCTCAGTTATGGGACATCGGCATTACGCTGGTGTGGTCTGGTTTCGTTGCCTTTGTGATTCTGTTTATCCTGAAGAAAACAATCGGCATACGCGCAAGCGACGAAGCACAAGAAGAAGGCCTCGACTTGGCTGATCACGGCGAGAACGCCTACAACCACTAAGAAAAACTCCTTGAAGCGTAACGCTTCAATTCAGGGCACCGCAAGGTGCCCTTTTTATTGGGTGTCAGGAAGGCTGTTCAGCAACGAATAGTCGCGGGAGCAAAAAATTGTGGTAGTTTTGCGCAATCGAGTTAGAGCCGAACCGGTTGACGTGGTCATCCATTGGTCATTTCTCCTTGAGGAATTTAAAGATGCCAGGTCGAAATTATTGGAAGGGAATGTGATCCGGCCTATTGGGTTCTTCTACTTCCCTACATTTGATATGTAAGCAAGAAATTTTTTACGCAACGCAGCATAACCAGCCACTTGGTTGCCGTTAACCAATGACTTAGTTGGCGTAGTTTGCCAACTAAGTCAGATGGCTATGCAAAGCTTTTTGGTGGCATAGCGGAATGGCTAGAGGTTTCATCAGTAGTCTCATCAGTAGTTCCATCAGTTGGGATGAAATGTGGATTTTTAGAGGCTCCCATAAGTTATCTTCGCGCTCCTGCAAACGCATTACTACCGAATTTAGAATTAGCGAAATACGATCGTCTTGTTCCCGCATACCAGCACGCGGTCTTCCACGTGATAGCGCAAACCGCGCGCCAGCACCGCTTTTTCGATGTCCTTGCCGTAGCGCACCATGTCCTCGACGGTGTCGCCGTGGTCGATGCGCATGGTGTCCTGCTCGATGATCGGTCCCGCATCCAGTTCGTCGGAAACATAATGGCAGGTCGCGCCGATCAGTTTCACGCCGCGATGATAGGCTTGGTGGTAAGGTTTCGCGCCGGCGAAGGAAGGCAGGAAGCTGTGATGAATGTTGATGATGCGCCCCGCATAACGGGTGCATAAATCGGGCGGCACGATCTGCATGAAGCGCGCTAATACCATCACATCGCCGCGCACTGTATCGAACAGCCGCGCAATTTCTGCGAAAGCGGGAGTCTTGTCTTGTTCATTTTTATTGGGCATCTCCACATAATGAAACGGAATGCCGTGCCATTCGACGAAGCCGCGCAAATCTTCGTGATTGGAAATGACGCAGGGGATGTCCACTTGCAGTTCACCGTTGCGCCAGCGATGCAGCAAGTCGTTGAGACAGTGATCCTGCTGGCTGACCAGCAGCACCACGCGCTTCTTCACTTTGGTATCGCTGACTTGCCAGTTCATCTGAAATTCATTCGCCAGTTTGCTGAAACGCGCGCGTAATTCCGCCGCATCGAATGGCAACGAATCGGCGCGGATCTCTTGACGCATGAAAAAAAGCTGCGTTTCCTGGTCGGTGTGGTAGCTGGCTTCCACGATCCAGCCGCCGTGCTGCGCGACAAAGCCGCTTACCGCCGCGACGATGCCAACCCGATCCGGGCAGGATAACGTTAGCGTGTAGCGGTGTTCGGTCATATTGGTCCCTTAATCAGCTTTGATTACAAATTTATCATGGGGATGGTTTATTGTAGGAGCAGGGCCCCGCTCCTACAGATGAACGCACACCGTCCGCGCAGAGTTCTTTACAGTGCCATCCCCTGGTCGCGCAAATACTCTTCATAAGTCCCATGGTAATCGGAAATACTCTTGGCGGTGATCTCGATGATGCGCGTTGCCAGCGACGAAACGAACTCGCGGTCATGGCTGACGAACATCAGCGTGCCTTTGAATTCCAGCAGAGCAGTATTGAGCGACTCGATGGATTCCATGTCCATGTGGTTGGTCGGCTCGTCCATCAGCAGCACATTGTTCTTTTGCAGCATCAGCTTGCCGAACAACATGCGCCCCTGCTCACCGCCGGACAGCACCTTCACCCGTTTCTTGGCATCGTCGCCGGAGAACAGCAAACGACCCAGTGTGGCGCGCACGGTTTGATCGTCATCGTTCGGACCGCGCCAATAAGTCATCCAGTCGGTCATGTTTTCGTCTTTGGCAAAATCGGCAGTGTGGTCTTGCGCGTAGTAGCCGATCCTGGCTTTGTCGGTCCACTTGATGGTGCCGGTGTCGGGTTGCAGATCGCCTACCAGGCAGCGCAACAGCGTGGTCTTGCCGATGCCGTTCGGGCCGATGATGGCGACTTTTTCACCCGCATCGATGCGAAAGTTCACGTTGGAAAAAAGCATCTTGTCGAAGCCCTTTGCCATCTTCTGCACTTCCACGGCAGTGCGATGCAGTTTTTCGCGCTCGTCGTATTCAAAGCGGATGAACGGGTACTGGCGGCTGGACGGTTTGATGTCCTCGATCTTGATCTTGTCGATCTGGCGCGCGCGCGAGGTAGCCTGCTTGGCCTTGGATGCATTCGCCGAGAAGCGCGCCACGAAGGCTTTCAGCTCGGCAACTTTTTCCTTGGCTTTTGCATTGTCCGACGATTGCTGCTCGCGCGCCTGCGTGGCGGCCAGCATGTACTCGTCGTAAGTGCCGGGGTAAGTGGTGATCTTGCCGTAGTCCAGATCCGACATGTGAGTGCACACGCTATTTAAGAAGTGGCGGTCATGCGATATGATCACCATGGTGCAAGTGCGCGCGTTGAGGATGTTTTCCAGCCAGCGGATGGTATTGATGTCGAGGTTGTTGGTTGGTTCGTCGAGCAACAGAATATCCGGGTTGGAGAACAACGCCTGCGCCAGCAGCACGCGCAACTTGAAACCGGGTGCGACCGCACTCATCGGCCCCTGGTGCAACTCGATCGGAATGCCCACGCCGAGCAATAATTCCCCGGCGCGCGGCTCGGCGGTGTAACCGTCGTATTCGGCGAACTCGGCCTCCAGATCGGCGGCGCGCATGTAATCCTCTTCGCTGGCATCCGGGTTGGCATAAATCGCATCGCGCTCCGCCATCGCCGCCCACATCTCGGCATGACCCATCACCACCACATCCAGCACACGCATGTCCTCAAAGGCGAACTGATCCTGACGCAACTTGCCGAGACGCTCATTCTTGTCGATCATCACCGAGCCGGAAGACGGCTCCAGATCGCCGCCGAGGATTTTCATAAAGGTGGATTTGCCGCAGCCGTTCGCGCCGATCAGCCCGTAACGATTGCCGTCGCCGAATTTTACGGAGACGTTTTCAAACAGGGGTTTTGCCCCGAACTGCATGGTGATGTTAGCGGTGGAAAGCATGTAAAAATCGATTTCGGAAAATTTTGGAGCGCGATTTTAACACCGTGCGACATTATTACCCGGCATATTGACACCCCCGCTCAGAGCGGGGAAACTGCTGGACGACTTGGGGTGGCTGATCCAGGCTTTGGATTTCTTGCCGTGCTAAAATTTTTAGTGATTTATTTGGTGCATACTTTAATGTCATGGGATTTTTTATTGAAGAAGAGCAAAGAGAGATCATCCGGCAACGAGATCAATCGAGTACGACCCCCATTGATCCGTTAGGCATCTTAATTTGACCCCGAAGCCATCCTTTATGTCACCAAACCAGCGACGCGCTTTTCTCCTAGTGCCTCTGTGCATCCTTGCCCTCATTGGCTGTTCGTCAACCGGCTACAGCACCAAGTCGAACCTCGTGAGTCCGAGAACCATTCGGTCACCCGCAAGCATTCCGCCAGAAATCATTCCATATGTGCCACGGTTCGTTGAGCTGTTGCAGGCGAAGGGTTTTGTAGTTGGGAAGACCGACGATCCTCACGCGCTGGAGCTGATATTCGAGTTCAACGGGAATCCATTCAATCTCAGAGTCTCGGCGGGTCTCTGGAGAGAGGGAATTCCAATTCTGTCCGCAAGTGCAACCAATGCTGGTTGGGGTACTGCACTCGCGCGAGGTTCGGCAGTGGGTGCACTAGTTGACTCAACAGCTGCAATATTTGAGACCGAACTAAACAACTTGGTTGCCCGTACACGAATTGTTCCTGACGGGCAGCAATGAAGATGCATAGCCCTTTATTCCAGCGGACCGCCTAAAGCAGCCGCTGAACTCAAGCGTTAGGAGAACCTATGCAATCACACTCACCGACGTACAGCGTTGTTTTGCGCTCCGATATTCCGGCGCGTGAACGTGAATTTTTCATCGGGTTTTGCTGTGAAATAACATCACCTCAAGGAGCCTCTCTCCTTCACTTTCTCTGTACGAAAATTGATGTTTCACACCACAGCTACATTGAAATGGAAACTTTTCACCCTTCGGATCAAGAACTTTCAATCGTGCGCGTTCCACACAATTTCGTTCTTTTGATTCTCGGTTCAGAGGAGCGCCCATCAATTGGCTTCTAGCAACAGCCAAGTAGGGTGGGCACCCCATGCCCACGCAGACTGAAAAACGGTGGGCAAACTTGCCCACCCTACTCAACTGCATAATGCGCACAAGGTTCATGGCAAGGTAGGCAATAAGGGATAATGCAAGCATGTTGATTTCTTCGCGCTGTGAGGAAATATGGACTTAAGAACCGGGAACGATCGCCGCAAGACAAACCCGTTTAGAACGAATGGGCCGTGGCTGACTAAGGGAAAAATGGGCGGACTGGTTCTTACCGAGCGCAGAAAAACAACAATAGGCAGGCGAACGACGGACAGGCAACAGGATCGAGGGTTATTATTGTCGGCGGATTGATTGGTTGTTAGTATTTGCCACCAAGTGTTGTTTGGGGAGGCATCATGAACCTGAAACAAAAAATCGCATTATGGCTGGGGGCGGCCAATCTCGCCGTGATATGGCTGTTCCCGCCGTTCGATTCCTTTTCGTTCACCGATACCAAAGCGCTTATCTTCGCAGGCTTTAATTTTAGATTCGCGCGCGGAGTCAACGAAGTGATCAACGGCGATGTGCTGTTTCTCGAAATTGTGGTGTTGCTGGTGAATGTCGGGATTGCGTGGCTGTTGTTGCGCGATGTCAAAAATATCATCGGCACGAAGGGACGTTTCAATTACCAGAACGCCATACTGTTAGTGGTAGCGGCTAACCTGACGGTGATTCTGCTATTCCCGCCATTCCAGTTTTACTATGCGATCACCCGCGCGCTGTTGCCTTCTTTTCAGGGGTTCTACTTCATTTTCATGGCAGGGCCCATGCTCACCATCGTTACGCCGATACTGTATCTGGAGGTGATATTCGTGTTGTTCAACGGTGCCGCGCTGTGGTTATTATTTAACCTGGTCAAGGAGCGGGAACTTTCTCCGCAAGAAGCCACGGAACTGATGCGCAAACTGAGCGGCAAGCAGCACCAATGAAATTCAGAGTTTTTAAAGAGAGCGATCAGGGAAGTTATCGAGGCGGATCAATGTGGTCTCACTGTCTGCGTAAGGCGGGCGAAATCCCTGCAAGACTGGTTGCTATTCAACCCGACGAATACTGTTCTGGCGCTGGTCTTTTGCCCCCGCACATTGTTATTGCAGGAAGAGGGGTATAGAATCGCAAGCGGGGGCGTAACCTGACCTTGAGTTTATTTTTCACTTTAGTTTGTAACGTAGCTCGAAATATGACGGAGGAATCATGAAATCTATTATCGTAAGCATAGCAGCAGCAGGATTGATGGTTGCAGGCAGCGCAATGGCAACCGACATGCCGGATCTGGCTAAAAAGAACGGCTGCGCCGCTTGTCACTCAATTGATAAGAAGGTAGTTGGTCCGGCTTGGATGGACGTTGCTAAAAAATACAAAGGTGATGCGGGAGCTGAAGCCAGGCTGATCGCTAAAGTATCCAAGGGCGGCGGTGGCGTGTGGGGTGCTACACCTATGCCTGCTCTCGATCCATCCGGCAAGAAACAGGATGCAATCAAAGAATTGGTTGAATTTATTTTGGCCCTGGCCAAGTAGCTAAGCAGCGATCTTCGCAAAGGCCGGCGCAAGCCGGCTTTTTTTGTGCCCTGAATTTTGCGTGCACGGAATTCGTTGGTGCCGCGAAATCCGTTCCTTAAACAGAATAGCAGCGCCGGGCAGCGGCTATCGGCTAGAATGTGCCGAGTCAATTATTCGCAAAGCATTATGGTCCCCCATCTCACCACCGCACTGACCGGCCCGTTGCTCGATCTGGAGCGGCGTTTTCTGGATGCCATGCCGAACATCGAGCATTGGTTTCGCACGCAATGGCTGGAGCACGCCGTGCCGTTCTACGCTTCGGTGGATTTGCGCAACAGCGGTTTCAAGCTGGCGCCGGTGGACACCAATCTGTTTCCCGGCGGCTTCAATAATCTCAACCCGGAATTTCTGCCGCTGTGCGTGCATGCCATGCAGAGCGCGGTGGAGAAAATCTGCCCGGAAGCGCGCGGTGTTTTGCTGATACCGGAGAACCACACACGCAATTTGTTTTACCTGCAGAACGTGGCGCAGATCGTGATGATCCTCAAGCTAGCAGGCATGCGCGTGCGCATCGGCAGCCTGTTGCCGGAGATAACCGCAGCCACGCAGATTCAATTACCCAACGGCAGCACATTGACGCTGGAGCCGCTGGTGCGGCGTGCCAACCGGCTGGGTCTGGCGGACTTCGATCCGTGCGTGGTGTTGCTTAACAATGACTTGTCCGGCGGCGTGCCCGACATTTTGAAAAATCTTGAGCAGGCGGTTTTCCCGCCGCTTTCTGCCGGTTGGTACACGCGGCGCAAATCGCAGCATTTCGCCGCTTATGATCGTGTTGCGGGCGAATTCGCCAAGCTGCTCGACATCGACTCGTGGCTGATCAATCCGTATTTTGCCACTTGCGATCAGGTCAATTTTCAGGAGCGTGTCGGAGAAGAATGTCTAGCCGCGCAGGTAGATGTTGTGCTGCAAAAGATACGCGTCAAATATGCCGAGTATGGCGTGAAACATGATCCGTTCGTCATCGTCAAAGCCGATGCGGGGACGTACGGCATGGGCATCATGACGGTGAAGGATGCCAGCGAAATCACCGGCCTGAACCGCAAGCAGCGCAACAAGATGGCGGTGGTGAAAGAGGGCTTGGCAGTCTCGGATGTGCTGATACAGGAAGGGGTGTACACCTTCGAGCAAATCAACGAGGCGGTGGCCGAACCGGTGATATATATGATCGATCACTACGTGGTCGGCGGATTTTATCGCGTGCATACCACCCGTGGCGTGGATGAAAATCTCAATACAGCCGGGATGCATTTCGAGCCTCTGGCGTTTAAAGCCTGTTGCACGATGCCGAATCCTGATTGCGAGCCGGACGACACGCCCAATCGTTTTTATGCATACGGTGTGGTGGCGCGATTGGCATTGCTGGCTGCGGCGCTGGAAATCGAGGCGGCTGAAAATCCATAGATGGCTACGTTGATTCGTTTTTTCGCTATTGTTGCCGTTCTGCTGCTCACTGCTTGTGAAGGCAAAGAGCCGCTGTATCAGGAGCAGGGCTATGTATTCGGCACGCTGGTTGAGGTTAGCGTGTATGGCGAGGATGAAACCCGCGCGCGGCAGGCGGTGAGCGGGGTGATGCAAGAGTTTCAACGGTTGCACGACATGCTGCACGCGTGGCAACCAAGTGAGCTGAGTGAATTGAATGCCGCGTTCGCAAAGGGTGAAAGTGCTGCTATTTCGGCAGAGCTCGTCGCCATACTGCAAGATGCTGCGCAACTTTCGCAGCAGTCGCAAGGCTTGTTTAATCCGGCTATCGGGGGGTTGGTGCAGTTGTGGGGCTTTCACGCCGATGAATTCAAACCTGTGCAACCGGACGAAAAGCAGGTCGCGCAATGGGTTGCGGCCAATCCGCAGATGAGCGACATCTCGATCGAGCGTGGCAGGGCGAAGAGTAATAATAAATTCGTGCAGGTGGATTTGGGCGGCTACGCCAAAGGCTACGCACTGGATCGCGCCGCCGAGTTGCTGCACAAGCAGGGCATCCACAACGCGCTGATCAACATCGGCGGCAATGTCCTGGCACTCGGCCAGCATGGCAATCATCCGTGGCGCGTTGGTATCCAGCATCCGCGCAAGTCCGGAGCACTGGCGACCTTGGATCTGAATGACGGCGAGGCTATCGGCACTTCGGGCGATTACCAGCGTTACTTCATGCTGGGCAATGTGCGCTACTGTCATCTGATCAATCCGCGCAGCGGTTATCCCATGCAGGGCGTGCAGGCGGTTACCATTCTGACCCATGGCACACGCGCCGGAGTGTTGTCTGATGCGGCTTCCAAGCCATTGTTCATCGCAGGAGCGCGAGGCTGGCGCGCTGCCGCCACTCAGATGGGTCTGTCCGAGGCGATGCTGGTGGATGGGCAAGGCAATATCCATCTCACAGCCGGGTTGCAGAAACGGCTAGAATTCACCGACAAGAACATTCATCCAGAGGTCGAACCGTGAATAATCCCGAGCCCATGCAGAGTCCTGAACAAAACATCGTGGAACAAAAAGTGCGGCGCGCGGTGGGGATCAATGCATTGCGCAAGATCGGTGTGATTGTCGTCAGGGAACAGCAAGCGGATACCGATAAAGCCAACGTGTTGCGCTGGTTCGCCCGCTATGGCTGGATCGTTTTGCTGGGGGCTGCGTTGCTGGTGGCATATGCCATGGGCTTAATATAAAAAGGGGTGATGTGTGGCCGGAATTTTATTGGTGACGCACAACGGGCTGGGCGATAGTTTTGTGGATTGCGTCAGGCATGTGCTGGGCGAAGTGCCGCCCAATCTTAAAGTGTTATCGGTGTTGGCCGGTGACGATCCGCAACTAAAATTGGCCGAAGGACAGGCACTCATCAAACAACTCGATACGGGCGATGGCGTGCTGATTTTGGCGGATGTGTTTGGCGCCACCCCTAGCAATATCGGACGGCAACTGTGCCGTGCCGAACGCGTGATGGGGGTGGCGGGATTGAATCTGCCGATGCTGTTGCGTGTGGTATGCAGTCTCGGCAAGACCATGCCGGAACTGGCGAAGATCGCCGTCGAAGGCGGGCGTGAATGTATCGTTCAGATGGCAGGTTAAGATGTTGCAACAAGACATGCTCATCATCAACAAGCTCGGCCTGCATGCGCGCGCCTCGGCAAAGCTTACGCAACTTGCTTCCAGCTTCAAGTGCGAGGTGATGCTGACGCGCAACAATCGCCGCGTGAACGCCAAAAGTATCATGGGCGTGATGATGCTGGCCGCTGCCAAGGGCACGACGATAGTCATCGAGACCAATGGCGAAGATGAGGCCGAGGCGATGCAGGCATTGTTGAAATTGATCAACGATTACTTCGGAGAGGGCGAATGAGTTTTACTCTGCACGGCATAGCAGTCTCCAGCGGCATCGCCATCGGCCATGCCCATCTGATTTCGCATACCTCGCTGGAGGTGGCGCATTACGTGCTGCCCAAGCAATTCCTTGATGATGAGATCGCGCGCTTTGATGCCGCGTTGCTGGCCACGCGCAATGAATTCTCCAGCCTGCGCAGCAATCGTCCGACCTATGCCGCCGCCGAGTTCGATGCCTTCCTCGAATTGCACCAGATGATTCTGGACGATCCGCTGTTGAGCGTCGCGCCGCGCGAAATGATCGCCAATGAATATTGCAATGCCGAGTGGGCGCTTAAAACGCAGACCGAAACTTTGGTTGCGCAGTTCGACGAGTTTGAAGATGCTTATTTGCGCGAGCGGCAGACCGATGTGACCCAGGTAGCCGAACGCCTGCTCAAGCAATTGCTCGGGCAACCCGGCCATCAGCCGCCTCCGGCGCGTCACGATGTCGAGACGATACTGGTGGCGCATGACTTGAGCCCTGCCGACCTGATCCAGTTCAAGCCGCATCAATATGCCGCATTCATCACCGATGTGGGCGGCGCAACTTCACACACCGCGATCGTTGCGCGCAGCCTGAACACGCCGTGTGTGGTGGGTCTGCATCATGCGCGAGAACTGATCCGTGAAGACGATCTGCTGATCCTGGATGGCGAGCAGGGCGTGCTGATCGTCAATCCCGACAAGCTGATACTTGCCGAATACAAGCTGCGCCAAAGTGCATGGGAGCTGGAGCGCAAGAAACTCAAGCGGCTGCGTACCGCGCGCGCCAACACCCTGGACGGCACGGTCATCGAGTTGCATGCCAACATCGAGAAGCCGGAGGACATTGCCGAAGTGAAGGAAAATGGCGCGACCGGGATTGGTTTATTTCGCAGTGAATTCCTGTTTCTCAACCGCGACAACTTGCCGGAGGAGGAAGAGCAGTTCGAGGCGTACCGGGCCGCAGCTGTGGGCATGGAAGGCCAGCCCGTTATCATTCGCACCTTCGATCTGGGCGCAGACAAACAACTCAAAGGCGCGGAGCGCGTCGCCAACAATCCCGCATTGGGGCTGCGCGCGATTCGTTTGTGTCTGGCCGAACCGCAACTATTTCGCACCCAGTTGCGCGCGCTGCTGCGCGCCACGCATTACGGCAACGTCAAAATACTGATACCGATGTTGTCCAGCGTTTCCGAACTCAACCAGACTTTGCAGTTCATCGCCGCGACCAAGCAAAGCCTGGATGACGAAGGCATCCCGTATGACCGCGAGGTGAAAATCGGAGGCATGATCGAAATACCCGCCGCGGCTTTGGCGCTCAATGTGTTCGCCAGGAAGCTGGACTTTCTGTCCATCGGCACCAACGACTTGATTCAATATACCCTGGCGATAGACCGTACCGATGAGGAAGTCGCGCATCTCTATGACCCGCTGCATCCCGCCGTGCTGCACTTGCTGTCGCACATCATAGTCACATCCAACAAACTCGGCGTGCCGATTTCCGTGTGTGGTGAAATGGCCGGTGAATTGGCTTACACGCGCCTGTTGCTGGGCTTTGGTTTGCGCCAGTTCTCCATGTTCTCGGCGCAAGTGCCGAGCATCAAGCAGCGTGTGCTCACCACCAGCCTGCCGGAAATCGCCATATTTACTCAGAAGATTTTGCGCGCCGATGACCCGATGAAAATTCGCGAGTTGTTGGATAGGCTCAATGCCTAGCAGGGTGTTGAAAAACGTCGCGAGCGACGGCAGAACAAGGCGCGAAAGAATGAAGTGGGTTTAGCAGGGATGGGCTTGCCCAACTCGCAAAAAGTAGCCGCTCTGACACGGTGTTGCGAAGCATCCTGGTGCGGGAAGAGCGGCCTGCATCTGCTCCCGCAATCGGCTGGCTTCGCCAGTAACGTGTCGCAGATGCGGTTTACACATAAGTCTATCGCTGCGCGACCCCGCATTTTGAGCCCTTGAGCAACGCAGTTATGTCGAGCGGATAACCAACGACTTGGCTGTCGTTTTTTGGCTGCCTAGTCAGATGGCTAGTAGTTTCATCAGTAGTTTTTCAACACCCTGCTAGAACTCATACTCGACCTGCATCCTGAAGGTATGGGTAGGCGCGGCGTTGCTTGCCCCGAGCAGCCATGCGGCGTTGTACCTGATGGCTTGCCGGTTGCCGAGCGCGAACTTGCCGAAGATTGCCGGGCCGATGCGGTGGTTCTGGTTGGCTTGCTTGTTCCAGTCGTTCCATTTTCCCATTTCACCGAAGCCCTGCACGCCGAATTCCAGAACGGGTTGCCAGCGGTACTTGGCTTGCCACTGGTAATTGAAGTTGGTGCTGTATGGCACGCCACTCTCATCCGCTCGTCCGAACGCGCGTTCAAAAAGCAAGTTGCCGTTTAACTGGAGTTTGCCGAATTCCGTCTGGAGCAACGGGCCGAGCTTGAACTCCCACGGTGCATTGCTGCTTAACGGTGCTTCCAGTTCGGTGATGAGTCCGACATCGACCGGGTATTGCCCGGTTTCGGTGAGCTGGAATTTGTTTTCCCATTCGGCCAGGTTGGCGTCAGCGCTTCCGCTACGCTCCTGTTTCAAATAGACCTCGGTGAACCAGTATTCTTTTGCGCCGTAACCGTAACCGAGGCTGGCGCCTTGTGCGCGAATTCCGGCTTGCGGCGTGTTCGCGCCGATCTTGACGTCGATCTCCCTCTCACCGTATTCGACAGCGGGGGTATAAATGTAATCCGCGGGGTTGGCGAAAACAGCCTGGGCAAAAACAATTCCGGAGAGCAGGACGCCCAGAGAAAGAGAAATGGAAAACGACAAAGATTTTTTCATGAGCAGATTATTTCTTCATGGCAGCTTGACGGGGACGGGCAGCCCATTTCATGCCGATAAAGATGGCGACCAGCGCGGTGAGGTAAAAAACGATTTGCATGCCTGCCGGGCGCGAGTCATAGCCGATCAGGCTGTGCAGCAACATACCGGGCAGTCCACTTTCCGGCAACACCGCCGAGGTGTCCCACAGCGGTGCGGCGAGGCTGGGCAGCAAGTCGGCCTGGATCAGGAAACGCGCGGCCTGCGAGGCCATGCCAGCCGCCAGCAGCAACACCAATATGCCGGTCGCAGCAAAGAACCAGCGCATCGGCACGCGCAGCAGCCCGGCATATAATGTGTAGCCGACTGCGATGCCGAGCAGCATGCCGACCATGCCGCCGAACATCATCGAGGATTGCCCGCCATCGCCCGAGGCGGCGATGCCGTAGAGGAACAGCACGGTTTCCGATCCTTCCCTGAGCACGGCCAGCCCGACGATGACCAATAGCGCCGAACACTCGCTGTTCCCGTCGCGAATGTTACGGCCCACTAATTTTGCGTTGGCGGCCAACACGGCACCGTGCGATGCCATCCAGATATTGTGCCATGCCAGCATCAGCACCGCGACACCGAGTACGATGGCGTTGAAAATTTCCTGGCCGATGCCGTTGGCCAGCGATCCGATCGCGTCGGTTGAAGCGGCGACCACTCCGGCGCCCACCAGTCCGGCCAGCAGTCCGGCGACCAGCCAGCGTCTGCTACCGGGGATATTGCGCGTCGCGGCAGCGAGAATCCCGATGATGATGGATGCTTCCAGTACTTCCCGAAAAACGATGATGGCAGTTCCGAACATGGCGCTCTCCGTGTGTCTTATTGGCCTATTGGGCGACGATGACGCCTTGGGCGGTGGTTTCGTGAAATTCTCCGATGAACGTGTAACGTCCTGGGGTAAGCGGGCCGATGTAAATCGTGGCGGTGCCGTGTCCGGTAATCACTTTTTCCCGGTTCAGCGGATAGCTGTCGAATTCCTCCGGGGTAGCATCCTGATTCTCGATCAGGAGCTTGATCTTCGTGCCGGACGGAACCGAGAACTCGGCCGGCTGGAATTGATGGTCTTTAATGGTCAGCATATAGTCGGTTGCGTGCGCGGTGAATGGAAGTAATAGTGCGATAAGCAACAAGCGTTTCAAGGCGATCCCCCTTAATGATTTATACGAATGATAATTGTTCTTATTTGCAATTGCAACAAGTTTCAGGCATGATGCTTTGAAATAATTGGGAGGTAACGATATGCACCAACCCGAACACCTCAAGAGTGCCGGTCTCAAATCCACCTTGCCACGGCTTAAGGTGCTGGATCTGTTTGAAAACAGCAAAGAACGCCATTTGAGCGCGGAAGATGTTTATAAGCAGTTGCTCAGCAGTGGAGAAGACGTGGGCCTGGCAACGGTGTACCGTGTGCTGACCCAGTTCGAACAGGCCGGACTGCTGGTGCGGCACCATTTTGAGGGCGGCAAGTCGGTGTTTGAACTGAATAAGGGCGAACATCACGACCACATCGTTTGTCTGCAATGCGGACATGTCGAGGAATTCTACGATACGGCCATCGAAGCGCGTCAGGAAAAAGTTGCCACCGAACTCGGCTTCACCATCCGCGACCACTCGCTTCACATCTACGCGGATTGCACCAAAAAGAAATGCCCGCATAAACGCTTAAGAATGCCGCCCGGAACACATTGACAGCATTTCGCAAAACGCGGAAACTGCGCACCATAACCAGCGACTTAACGAGTGTTGTTTGCTCGTTTAGTCGAATGGCTATAACCAATGGCTTGCTGCGGCTTTTGCAGCTTAGCCAGATGGCTAGGGGCTTCATCAGTAGTTTCATCAGTGCCGATTTGACATCAGCTTGCGGGGCACTTAAAACATACCAGCTAAAGCGAGGCAACCCGCTCCGTTTTAGTCGAGCGGGTTTTGTTTTTCCGCTTTAGCCAAAGAGGGTTTTATTTAAGGTATTCATTTTGAGCACAGCACATAGCATAGGCATCGTCAGCGCACAGCGCGCATCGTTCGGCACCCCGCTGGTATTCCGCAGCGGTGCGGTGCTGCCGCGCTATGAGTTGGTGTATGAGACTTATGGCAAGCTGAATGCCGATAAATCCAACGCGATCCTGATTTGCCACGCGCTGTCCGGCCATCATCATGTTGCCGGCTATTACGCCGACGACCCCAAGAACGTGGGCTGGTGGGACACCATGATCGGCCCCGGCAAGCCGATCGATACCGACAAGTTCTTTGTCCTCGGGCTGAACAATCTTGGCGGTTGTCATGGTTCGACCGGCCCGTCCACGATCAATCCCGAAACGGGGCACGCTTATGGGGCGAGCTTCCCGGTAATCACGGTGGAAGACTGGGTAGAGTCGCAGGCGCGCCTTGCCGACTTGCTCGGCATCCGGCAATTCGCGGCGGTGATCGGCGGCAGTCTGGGCGGGATGCAGGCCTTGCAATGGTCGCTGGCCCACCCGGACCGGGTACGCCACGTTTTCGCGATTGCCGCCGCGCCGCGCCTCACCGCGCAGAACATCGCTTTTAACGACGTGGCGCGCAGCGCCATCCTCACCGACCCGGATTTTCACGGCGGCGATTTCTACCGGCACAATGTGGTGCCGACGCGCGGCCTGCGACTGGCGCGCATGTTGGGGCATATCACTTATCTGTCCGATGATGCAATGGCGGACAAATTCGGGCGCGAGTTGCGTTCCGGCCGATTCAGTTACAGCTATGACATCGAGTTCGAAATCGAATCCTATCTGCGCTATCAGGGCGACAAGTTCGCCTCTTACTTCGATGCCAACACTTATCTGCTGATGACCAAGGCACTGGATTATTTCGATCCGGCGCATGAGTTCGGCGGCAATCTGAACAAGGCGTTTTCGGGGGCCAAGGCGGATTTTCTGGTGGTGTCGTTCACCACCGACTGGCGTTTTTCGCCGCAGCGTTCGCGCGAAATCGTGCGGCCTTTATTGCACAATCGGCGCAATGTCAGCTATGCGGAAATCACCTCGACGCACGGCCATGACTCTTTCCTGATGCAGGACCCGTACTACTTTGACGTGATGCGCACCTACCTTGATAAGGTTGCGGGGGAGTGTGCCACATGAGCCAGATAGGTGCCAAAATTATTCAGGAGCGGCCCGATTTCGCCGCGATCGCCGCATGGATACCGAAGGGCGCAACAGTGCTCGACCTTGGTTGCGGCGACGGCAGCCTGCTGCGCTATCTCAAGGAAACCCGCGAGGTGCGCGGTTATGGCGTGGAAATCAGCGATCCCGGCATCGTGTCCTGCATCAGCAACGGCGTGAACGTGATCCAGAATGATCTGGACTCCGGCTTGTCGGATTTCGAGAGCGGCTCGTTTGATTACGTGATGCTGTCGCAGACGCTGCAAGCCACGCGCCACACCGAGCCGCTGATACAGGAAATGCTGCGCGTTGGACGCGAGGGCATCGTCAGCTTCCCCAACTTCGGCTATTGGCGCAACCGCCTCAACGTGCTGCGCGGCAACATGCCGGTTTCCAGAGAGCTGCCCTACCAATGGTACGACACGCCGAACGTGCATTTGTGCACCTTGCATGACTTTGAAACGTTCTGCGCCGATCACCGCGTAAAGATACTCGAGCGCCGCGTGATGACCGGTAAAAATGAAATGAATGTGTTGCCCAACTTGCTCGGCAGCACGGCGGTGTATCGGTTTCAGCGTGCGGTGTAGATTTAAAACGTGCTCCCTCTCCCCTAGCCCCTCTGGTGGGACGACTAGCCAATCGACTAAGCCCGCAAGCGGGCAAGTCGCTGGTTATCCCACAAGTGGGCGAGGGGAAGAATTAACTCCCTCCCCCGCTAGCGGGGGAGGGCTGGGGATAACCAGCGACTTGGTGGCTTTGTCACCTAGTCGAATGGCTAGTGGTTCTATCAGAGGGTAGTCGACATGACCATCTGGCAACAACTCTTCACCCGCCGCATGCTGATCTGCGTGTTCACCGGATTTGCTTCCGGTCTGCCGCTGTATCTGCTGCTCAATCTGGTTCCCGCCTGGCTGCGCACCGAGCACATCGATCTCAAGGTCATCGGCGCGTTCGCGCTGATCCAGTTTCCCTACACCTGGAAATTTCTCTGGTCGCCGCTGCTGGATCGCTATGCGTTACCGATACTGGGACGGCGGCGCGGTTGGATGTTGCTTACGCAAGCCGCGCTGCTGGTGGTGATCGCGTCGCTGGGCGGATTTTCGCCGCAGAATGATTTGGGCATCATCGTCATGCTCGCCACGCTACTTGCCTTTTTGAGCGCCACGCTGGACATCGCGCTGGATGCCTATAGGCGTGAATTGCTGTTCGATAATGAGCTCGGTCTGGGTAACGCGGTGCACGTCAACGCCTATCGCATCTCCGGATTGATCCCCGGCTCGCTGGCGCTGATCCTCGCCGACCATCTGCCGTGGGACATGGTGTTCATGATCACCGCGCTGTTCATGCTGCCCGGCATGGTGATGACGCTGCTGGTCAACGAGCCGCTGGTGGCCCATGCACCCAAGACGCTGCGCGATGCAGTGGTCGAACCGTTCCACGAATTCATCACGCGCAAGGGTTGGCAAAGCGCGCTGCTGATCCTGGCGTTTCTGTTCTTCTACAAACTCGGCGACAGTCTGTGTACCGCGCTGGCCACGCCGTTCTACCTCGACATGGGATTCTCCAAATCACAGATCGGGCTGATCGCCAAGAACGCCGGGCTGTGGCCGGCGGTGATCGGTGCGCTGCTCGGTGGCATCTGGATGTTAAAAATTGGTATCAACCGCGCACTGTGGATGTTCGGCGTGGTGCAAGTGGTGAGCATCTTCGGTTTTTACTGGTTGGCTACACTCGGGCATCAGGCAGACATCACGGCGACTAATCTGATGCAACTCGCGTTCGTGATCGGTTTGGAGGCAATGGGGGTCGGGCTGGGCACGGCGGCCTTCGTCGCCTACATCGCGCACACCACTCACCCCGCTTACACCGCCACCCAGTTCGCGCTGTTCACCAGCCTCGCCGCCGTGCCGCGCACCTTCGTCAATGCCACGGCGGGCTGGCTGGTGGATCAGATGGGATGGAGCGGCTTCTTCCTGTTGTGCGCGGCATTGGCGATACCTGGGATGTTGCTGCTGTTGAAGGTCGCGCCGTGGGGTGAGACGCAACCTGTTTCAGAGTGGCGTTAGCGGTTTTGTATTCGCGTGAGCACAAAATTGTGCCCACCCTAACTTGGCAAGATTTAGCGCGTTTCATCGCAATACACAATCTTGATGAAAGCTGGCTCAACCCGCTTGTTTAGAAACGCTTGGGGCTCTCGCGGATTGCTGAGTGCATCTGCAAGACTAATCCCGAGCTGTTCCATTATCGGTGGGGTTGCTAGACCATCGGGTTGAATTTCGATTGCAACAACGCACAGGCCAAACCTCTTTGCAACCTCCAGATATGGGGATACAAATAGCCCAGGAACACCATCTTGTGGGCCATGAATTGCCCTCGGAAACGATAAGTGACCGTCAATGCCACTTTCGCAAAATCGCGCACATTGTTCTCGGGTCGTTCCGTGATATACGAGCATATAGGCCTATTCGACCGAATGGTTAGCCCTGTAAGACAAAGCCAAGGCTGCTAATGATTAGCCTTGGCTTTGCAAGGCCATGCGTAATAGATAGCCTCGGCGACCAGAAAACTTGCACCCTTGTGGCGACTTTCAGGATGTTCTTCCAAGTAGCGCTTCACCACATCAGCAATTTGCGGGTACGTTACCGCAGTGGGACGGCAACCGAAGGCCCACTTGAGCATTTGTAGGGTTTGTGGGTTGAGTTGCTTTTCAGCATCTTGAGGGCTGATATTTTTGACAGCCGCATCTCCAATTTGCAGCCCATCGGCTACTCCGGCAACGTAGTAGAGACCAACGTCATCCCCTGACTTGAGATATGAGAACAATGCGTTCCCGTCCAGTGCCCAACAGGATTGACTAAACATCGTAACACCTAGTAGAGCTAGCAGCTCGTGTTGAATTTTCATGGTGGCTGTTTCGGCGAATGGAGAAAATTAAATTTAGAAAACAAATTTATAGGACGGCAATGTCGCCTACACATGGGGCGCTGTCAAGCTTAAAGCGTGGGGTACGCTACTAACCAAAAAATTTAGAGTTCGCCCAAATGCAAGGCGCGAGAAAAATTTCGCCGCGCCGCATATTGTTTATATGCAAGCAAGAAATTTTTCCCGCAACACAGCAGTTGGGATGAAATCTGGATTTTTAAATCTTCCGCACAAATACCTTGGATTTCCGCTGGTAGTTATATAGCGATTTCTTCTGCGCGGGCAGCGCGGAAACATCGCTCTCGACAAAGCCACGTTCGATGAACCAGTGCGCAGTGCGCGTGGTGAGCACGAACAGTTTTTTCAGTCCCTGCGTCTTGGCGATGTCTATCATGTGGTTGAGGATGGCTTCGCCGTAGCCGTGATCGCGGCTCTGTGCTTCCACCGCGAGGCAGGCGAGTTCGGCGGCGGCTTCATCGGGGAAGGGGTACAGCGCGGCGCAGCCGACGATGCGGTGATCGTGTTCCAGCACCACGAAGCGGTCGATCTCCTGTTCCAGCAATTCGCGGCTGCGCCGCACCAGAATGCCTTCCGCTTCCAGCGGACGCAGCAGTTTCAATATACCGCCGACATCTTCGATGCTGGTGTTGCGCAGGGTGTTGAGCGTGCTTTCCACCAGCATGGTGCCGATGCCTTCATCGCTGAATAATTCCTGCAACACTGCGCCGTCAGTGTGACGGCTGATCAGGTGGGTGCGCGCCACACCTGCTTCGCAGGCGCGTATCGCGCAAGGCAGGAACAATGTCACGTCATCAGGCAATTTGCGTTTGGTGGACAGCACGTCTTGTGCCTGGGCGATGGTGAGCTCTTTGAGCAGCTTGCCCTTCTTGTCCTGCACGCCGTCGGTGTCCATCAGGAACACCAGTTTGTCGGCATCCAGCGCGATGGCGGTGGCGGTGGCGACATCTTCCAGCGTGACGTTGAAAACTTCGCCGGTGGGCGAATAGCCGAGCGGCGAGAGCAGCACCACCTCGCCGAATTCCATGCGGTCGTTCAGTGCGGCGACATCCACCTTGCGCACGCTGCCGGTGTGCATCAGATCCATGCCGTTGATGATGCCGATGGGTTGCGCAGTGATGAAATTGCCGCCCGCCACGCGGATGTCGGCATTCGCCATCGGCGAATTCGCCAGACCCATCGACAGCAGCGCTTCGATCTCGACACGCACCCGCCCGACCGCTTCCTTCACGCACTGCATGGTCTCCGCATCGGTGAGGCGGATGCCGTGATGATAAGTGTCGCCGAGATTGTTCTTCGCCAGATGCTGCTCGATCTGCGGGCGCGCGCCATGCACCAGCACCAGCCGGATGCCGAGACTGGCAAGCAGATTGAAGTCATGTGTCAGTTCGACGAACTTGCCGTCCGCGACCACTTCGCCGCCGAAGGCGATCACAAAAGTGCGACCGCGAAACGCGTTGATGTAGGGCGCGACGGAACGGAACCAGGCAACGAAGTCAGCGGATGTGGCGGTGATTGGCATTTGAACCTCCCTGATGCAATGTGCGGATAATGCCGTGCTATGACTCATCTAGCAACTGTCCGGCAATCGCCCAGTTTTCTTCGGGCAGTTCATCGAATGCGATATAGGTGTAGGACTTCGGCTTGAGCGCGATGCGCTCCAGCATATCGGTGATTTCGGCAGCGATCTGTTTTTTCTGTTCGCGGCTCAAGGTTCCCGCGATGCGGATGTTGACGTAAGGCATGTGATGCTCCAGGTAAAATAGTTGCGTTACTCCATAAAGTATATAGACATTTTCGCCCATTGCCATTATAAGAAGAGAGTACACAACTGGTTCGCATCGGATTCGTTAATTGGGATTCTTTATATTGGATGTTTAAAGCCAAACCGGAAATTCTCAGCCACAATAATTGTGCGGACAATAAAACCCCATCAAGGGATTAGCCGGGAGCTAGTCCCTTTTCTTTTGCGAGGCGTTCTTGATCGTTAATACCGTGTTGTCAGCGAGTGCCTTGCGCCGCAAAGCGCGGCTCGATTCCCTTGCCGCTATTGAGTTTCCCGCCGATTTGCCAGTGGTGCAAATGCGCGAGGATTTGACGCGCGCCATTGCGGATAACCAAGTGGTGATCGTGTGCGGCGAAACCGGCTCGGGCAAGACCACGCAGTTGCCGAAAATCTGTTTGACGCTGGGGCGCGGTTTACTGGGCGTCATCGGCCACACCCAGCCGCGTCGTGTGGCGGCGCGCACCGTGGCGACACGCATCGCGTTTGAATTGAAAACCGAGCTCGGCGGCGCGGTTGGTTACAAGGTGCGCTTTAACGACAAGGTATCGCCAGACACCAGTATCAAGCTGATGACTGACGGTATTCTGCTTGCCGAGATCCACAGCGATCCGCTGCTGAAAAATTATGACACGCTGATCATCGACGAGGCGCACGAGCGCAGCCTGAACATCGATTTCCTGCTCGGCTACCTCAAGCAATTATTGCCGCGCCGTCCTGATCTCAAGCTTATCATCACTTCGGCAACGTTGGATGCTGACCGCTTCGCCAAACATTTCGGCGCGCTGGTGGTAGAGGTGTCTGGGCGCAGTTACCCGGTCGAGACACGCTATCGCCCGTTGCAGGTGAGTGAAGAAGGTGAGGCTGCGGAAGGGTCGCCGCGTAGCGGCGGGGCACCCACCGGCGTACCCCTTGCGGGTGCGCAGGACGTACCGCAAGCGGTGAGTTCTGCGCTGGATGAATTGGCGGCAGGCGGCCTTCGCGGCGATGTGCTGGTGTTCCTGCCCGGCGAGCGCGAGATACGCGACACGGCGGAAACGCTGCGCAAGCACCACCCAAAAGGTATCGAAGTGCTGCCGCTGTTCGCGCGGCTGTCGGCGGACGAGCAGGACAAAGTATTCAAGACCGGCGCGCAACGTCGCGTGGTGCTGGCGACCAATGTCGCGGAAACCTCGCTGACCGTGCCGAACATCGGCTATGTGATCGACTGCGGTCTGGCGCGGGTGAATCGTTACAGCATCCGCCAGAAGGTCGAGCAGTTGCACATCGAGAAAATTTCGCGTGCCGCCGCCAACCAGCGCGCCGGACGTTGCGGGCGGGTGATGAGCGGCGTGTGCGTACGCTTGTACGACGAAGCGGATTTTTTGCAGCGCGTGGAATTCACCGACCCGGAAATCTTCCGCGTGTCACTGGCGACCGTCATCCTGCGCATGAGCGCGCTGGAGTTGGGCGACATAGCCGAATTCCCGTTCATCGAGCCGCCCACCCCGCGCATGATTGCGGATGGCTATCAATTGCTCACCGAGTTGGGTGCCATAAGTGAAAAAGATGTGACTCCCGCGCAGAGGGAGGAGACGATTGCCCTTGCTCCCTCCGGAGGGGGAGCGCGGAACGAGGGGGCTCTGGAAGGGGGGAGGCAGCTCACCCAGCTGGGCCATGAGCTTGCCAAACTGCCGCTAGACCCGAAGATTGCCCGCCTGTTGTTGGCTGGAAGGGAATATCACTGCCTGACGGAAATTCTCATTATCGCCAGCGCGCTGTCGGTGCAAGACCCGCGCGAACGTCCGCTGGATAGGCAAGAAGCGGCGGATGCGGCGCATAAACGTTTTGCCGATGAGCGCTCCGATTTTCTCGCTTACCTGAAGATATGGGCGTGGTTCGAGCAGGCAGTGGCGCACAAACAATCCAATCGTTTGTTGGCAGAAGAGTGCCGCAAGAACTTCCTGTCGCCGCTGCGCTTGCGCGAGTGGCGCGAACTGCACCAGCAGTTGCACGGACAAGTTGCCGAGATGGGGATGCTGGCCTCCTCTCGCCCGCAGGCGGGAGCAACAAAGTCAGGCAATCCACTATCAAGCAAGCTCGATGTGGAATTGACACGGGGGCTGGGGGAGAGGGCCGCGACCTACGAACAAATCCACAAAGCCCTGCTGTGCGGGCTGCTCGGCAACATCGGCATGAAGAGCGTGGAAAACAATGAGTATCTGGGTGCACGCGGGATTAAATTTTTTATCGCGCCCAATTCGGTGCTGGCGAAAAAAGGCACGAAGTGGGTGATGGCGGGCGAACTGATCGAGACGCACCGTTTGTACGCGCGCTGCGTGGCGCGCATCGACCCGGAGTGGCTGGAGGAAACCGGCGCGCATCTGATCAAGCGGCATTATTACGATCCGCATTGGGAGAAGAAGGCCGCGCAAGTCACCGCCTACGAGCGCAGCACTTTGCATGGCTTGTTGCTGAACGCCAAGAAGCGCGTGCATTACGGGCCGATGAATGTGGCGGAATCGCGCGAGGTGTTTATTCGCCAGGCCTTGGTCGGCGGCGAGTTCGAAACGCGCGCGCCATTCTTTGCGCACAACCAGAAACTGATCGCCGACATCGAAGCGCTGGAGCACAAGGCGCGCCGTCCCGACGTGCTGGTGGATGATGAGTTGATCTTTGCGTTCTACGATGACCTTGTACCCAAGCACATCCACAACGGCGCGGCTTTCGAAGCGTGGCGCAAAGAGGCGGAGCGCGACGACGCGAAACTGCTCTATCTGAAAAAAGACGACCTGATGCGCCATGAAGCAGCGGGCATCACAACCGACCAGTTTCCGCCGCAGTTGAAAATCGACAACGTCAGCTTTGCGTTGAGCTACAACTTTTCGCCGGGCAAGAACGATGACGGCATCACGCTCACCGTGCCGCTGGCGCTGATCAACCAAGTGGTCGCTGCGCGCTGCGAATGGCTGATTCCTGGCATCCTGGCGGAGAAGGTAGTGCAACTCATCAAGACGCTGCCGCAAAAGCTGCGCCGCAATCTGGTGCCGGTGCCGGAATTTGCCACGTCGTTTTGCCGTGAAGTACCCGGCGCTAACCTGCCGTTGTTGCAAGCACTGGCGCGCTACATTCGCGAGCAGAAGCAGATCGACGTGCCGCTGGATGCATTCCGCCTCGAACAGTTGCCGCCGCATTTGCTGATGAATTTTCGCGTGGTGGACGAGCATGGCCGTCAACTCGGCATGTCGCGCAACTTCGCACAACTGCACGGCGAGCTGGCGCCGCGCGCCGCACCCGCCACGATTGCGGGGGCGACGACCGGGGAAAAAGACGAAACCGTTTCGGAGCAGCGTTACATCTCGTGGAGTTTCGGCGCCTTTACCGAGACACGCGAAGTGAAGCGCGCAGGGCAATCCGTGACGTTGTTCAACGCGCTGGTGGATGAGGGCGATGCGGTGGTACTGCGCGCTTTCGATACCCGCGATGCCGCACAAGCCGCGCATCGCGGCGGGTTGCGCCGTTTGTTCATGCTGCTGTTGAAAGAACAGGTGAAGTATCTGGAAAAGAATCTGCCCGATGCGCAACGGCTGGGCATGTTGTTCATGGCGCCTAATTCCCCATTTGGTGGCACACAGCAGGAATTGCAGCAACAGATACTGGCGATGACCTTCGAGCGTTGTTGCCTCAACGATCCCTTGCCAGCGAACGAAGCGGAATTCACCACGCGCGGCAAGGAAGCGAAGAATCGCCTGCTACTGATCGCGCAGGAACTCGCGCGGCTGGCGGGCAACGTGCTCAGCGAATATCAAGCGGTGCAAAAAAATCTGCCGCAACTCAAGGCGCATAATCAAGCGAATCAGGATGTGCGCGCCCAACTCGAATGGCTGCTGCACAAGCGCTTCATCGCCGATACGCCTTATGAACGCTTGCAGCATGTGCCGCGTTATCTCAAGGCGATCAACCTGCGCATCGAAAAACTGCGCAGCAATCCGGCACGCGACGCGCAGTGCATGACCCAGATGCAGCCGCTAACACAGGCATGGCAAAAGTTGCGTCAGGCGCAGCAGGGCAACAGCGATCCACGCGTGGACGAGTTCGCCTGGTTGATGCAGGAGCTGCGCGTGTCGCTGTTCGCGCAGGAACTGAAAACGCCGGTGATCGTGTCGGTGAAACGGTTGGAGAAAATGCTGGTGGGGATCAGAAGCTAGCGACAATGCCTGAATATTTATAGTCATGTTTTCGATGGTGATTGTGCCTATAATCCGGCACACGCATTTATAGCCCCCGCGTTACTTGGATGGGGTTAAGGAAATGCAGTTTTTTTCAGGAAATAGGTGTTGCTCCCTGCCCTGCACCACATAACCAATGCCGTTTAGTAGTGTCAACCGAACAAATGTGCAGTGCGTTATAGACACCGACACGGTAGTGTCTCAAAACGTTTTTAACCTACTAAAAATTGGAGTTCACCATGAGTAAACTGTTATCCGTACTGATCGCTGCTGTATTCGCTGCTGTTTCTTTCACCGCTGCTGCTGACGCAGCCATGGCTCCTGCCAAGGTAGCTCCTGCTAAGGCAGAAGGAAAGAGACAGGACAATCTCTATGCAGAGCTAATCAAACCTGCTGCCGCTCCTCCTCTGGCAGAAGAAAAGAAACAAAATGCTATGAAGCCTGCTAAGCCTGCTAAGAAGGCTAAAAAGCATAAGAAGGCTAAGAAGGCTCCCGCTAATAATGAAGGCGGCCCTGCCAAGTAATTGACACATGTTTTAAGAAGGCAGGGGTGACCCTGCCTTTTTTTATTTGTGGAATACAAAATGATTTGGAAACCCAATAACAAGTCGTTTCAGCGGACGCGCTAAAGCGCACCGGTGGACCCAAACGTTAATCCAGAAAAACAGACTCTTCCCAGTGCCCAGATTTAACTCTTCGGGCGCGCCACTCCAGTGATGGGCACCGAGTAAACCCAGTTACCAGATTTACCCTAACCGGCAATCCGCGAATCTGCCCGCCGTTACGTAACCAGGTTCCGTTCAGGGTGGGCTGCAAGCAAGAGCCTTAGTCCACCGGCTGCTCACGCCAAATCAACAAGCAGTCGTTTTACCTTGGCAAAAGAGAGCAGCCCGCGCAAGCGTTGCTCATTGCTTTCAGTTGTCTCCATCACCGGCAAGTGCGTCACCCCGGTTTCGTTGAAGATTTCCAAGATGTCTTCCACGGTCGATTGCTCGATGTCCTTGATGTCGGTCACGCGCCAATCGCTGATCTTTTGCATGATGTCTTTTACCAGCACATTGTCATGGCTGATTCCGGTGAAACGCATGTGCTGCTGCGGCTTCTCGCCCAATATATCGTAGGCGGTGAGCATTCCGACGACAGCGTCCTTTTTTTCGTCGACGACGAAGGCGCATCTGACGCCGGTGTGCTTCATATGCCCAAGCGCCTCATTCAGATGTGCTGTTTCGGACACTGTCACTGAGGCGCGTGATCGAAAATCGATCATTACCGACAATGCCGGATCTGTCGCGCACACATACCAAGACTCGAAACCGGGGATGGGCAGGCTGTCACTTTGAACGGATTTTAATCTCAACATCGTGGTTGGCATCAATTTCAGCATGGTGTTCGGCATATCTCGTTTTCCTTCTCGTAATTACAGTGAACCTTAAGTGATGGGGCGGCATCGCTGCCCCTGATCCATTGACTTCGCGCCGCTACCTTTCAGCAAGTTTGCCAAGTGCGCACAGATTATTGCCGGGTGTTAACAGGGTCAACGAATACAAGATGAGTGGCGGGGCATTTCGATGAAGCGTGAATGTTTAGCGGATGAATGGTTAAATTTGCGGATGAGCGGCAACCGGATTTGATGGCGGGTTGATGGAAATGGATGGCCTTATGGGAACCTTATGTGTGAGGCCGCCTCACTGCCTACGGTATAATCCGCGCAATTCTGTCTGGCAAGGAAAATAGAAAATAATGGACGAGCAATTGCGCGAAGCCGCGCTGCAATACCACCGCCAAGCCCCGGCGGGCAAGATTACCGTTACCCCGAGCAAGCCGATGATCACCCAGCGCGATCTCGCACTGGCCTATTCGCCAGGGGTGGCAGCGGCTTGCGAGGCCATCGTGGAAAATCCGGCTGAGGCGCGCAACCTGACCGCGCGCGGCAATCTGGTCGCGGTGATCACCAATGGCACGGCGGTGCTGGGATTGGGCGCGATCGGCCCGCTGGCCGCCAAGCCGGTGATGGAAGGCAAGGGTATGTTGTTCAAGAAATTTGCCGGCATCGATGTGTTCGATCTGGAAATCGCCGAGCGCGATCCCGACAAATTGGTGGATATCATCGCCGCGCTGGAGCCGACTTTCGGCGGCATCAATCTGGAAGACATCAAGGCTCCGGAATGTTTCTACATCGAGCGCAAGCTGCGCGAGCGGATGAAGATTCCAGTATTCCATGACGATCAGCATGGCACGGCGATCATCGTCGGCGCGGCCTTGCTGAACGGCCTCAAGGTGGTCGGCAAAGACATCGCAACAATATCACTGGTAGTGAGCGGTGCGGGCGCGGCGGCGTTGGCCTGTCTGGATATGCTGGTCGGCCTCGGCGTGCGCATGGAGAACATCATCGTCACCGACATCAAGGGCGTGGTCTACCAAGGGCGCGGCGAAGAAATGGACGACAACAAGGCGCGCTATGCGGTGCAGACTTCCGCGCGCACGCTGGCCGAAGTGATCGCCGGAGCGGACGTGTTCCTCGGCCTGTCCGCAGGCGGGGTGTTGAAGCCGGAGATGGTTAAGCAGATGGGCATCAGGCCGCTGATCTTCGCGCTGGCGAATCCCACGCCGGAAATATTGCCGGATCTGGCCAAGGCGGCACGCCCCGATGCGATTCTGGCGACCGGGCGTTCCGATTATCCGAATCAGGTCAATAACGCGCTGTGCTTTCCGTATATTTTCCGGGGCGCTTTGGATGTGGGTGCTTCCACTATCAACGAAGCGATGAAGCACGCGGCGGTTTATGCGATCGCCGAATTGGCGCAAGCCGAACAATCTGATGCGGTGGAAGCGGTGTATGGCGAAGAAAATTTGAGTTTCGGCGCGGATCATCTGATTCCCAAGCCGTTCGATCCGCGCCTGATCACGCGCATCGCACCCGCCGTGGCGCAGGCGGCGATGGATAGTGGGGTGGCGGAGCGGCCGATTGCCGATATGGCAGCGTATCGCGAGCAACTGGACAGCTTTGTGTATCAGTCCAACATGCTGATGAAGCCGGTGTTCGAGGCCGCCAAGCGTGCACCGCAGCGTCTGGTATATGCGGAAGGCGAAGAATCTCGCGTGCTGCACGCGGTGCAGACGGTGGTGGACGAAGGCATTGCCCATCCGATACTGGTCGGCCGTCCGGCGGTGATCGAGCAGCGCATTGCCAGACTGGGTTTGCGCATTCGTGCCGGGGAACATTTCGAGTTGGTCAATCCGGAGAGCGATCCGCGCTACCGCGAATACTGGGGCGAATATCATCGCCTGATGCAGCGCCACGGTGTTACTCCGGATTCGGCCAAGCGCGAAATGCGTCGCCGTAACACCTTGATCGCGGCGATGCTGGTGCATAAAGGCGCGGCGGATGCGATGCTGTGCGGGACGGTTTCGCAGCCACTCAGGCATCTGCGCTACATCGATGAAGTGATCGGACATAGGCCGGGCGTGAATGTTTATGCGGCAATGAACATTTTGCTGCTGCCCAGACACACACTGTTCATCTGCGACACCCATGTTAATCTCGACCCAAGCGCGGAGCAAATCGCCGAAATGACCATGCTGGCCGCCGAAGAGATGCGCCGTTTCGGCTTGACGCCGAAAGTCGCGCTGTTGTCGCATTCGAATTTCGGCAGCCATGACGATGCTTCGGCGCGCAAGATGAGCCGGGCGCGCGAGTTGCTCGAACAGCTTGCGCCGGAACTGGAAGTGGAAGGCGAGATGCACGGCGATGCCGCGCTGTCGGAAAGTTTGCGCGTGGAAACTTTCCCCGCCGCACGATTGAAGGGCGTTGCGAATCTGCTTATCATGCCGAATCTGGATGCGGCCAATATTGCCTATAATCTTCTGAAGATGGCGGCGGGCGAGGGCATTACCATAGGCTCGATTTTGTTGGGCGCCAACAAGTCGGTGCATATATTGACTTCAACTGCAACGGTGCGGCGCATCGTGAATATGAGTGCGCTGGCGGTGGCCGGCGTGAAGACACACTAGGGAGAAAACGATGCCAATGGACAAACAGGAAGTCGCCATGTTGCGCGAAGAAGTCGAGATGTTGATGCAAGAGCGCACCAGGTTGCTCAAGGTGGTGGGTGCGGCGGCGGTATTGGTAGCAAACACTGATCCGGAGTCTTTGCAGGATGAGGCGATGGATGCCGCGGAGATGTTGTCAGAAACCCTGAATGCCTTGCCGGAAGAAACGTTGAAAGACGCGCTGGAATCGGTACAGGCTGAAGTCGAGTAGAGCGCGAATGGAAAAGCGCATAGCACTTATACTCACCGGCGGCGGCGCGCGTGCCGCTTATCAGGTGGGCGTGCTCAAGGCGATTGCGGAATTTTTGCCGCGCCGCGCGCACAGTCCATTTCCGATAATCTGCGGCACATCCGCAGGCTCGCTTAATGCCGCCACGCTCGCGGTGAATGCGAGGAATTTCAGCATGGGCGTGCAGTATCTGGTCAATACCTGGAAAAACTTTCACGCCAACCAGATCTATCGCACCGATGTGCTCGGCGTGTTCAATAACACCATGCTATGGCTTGCAGGGGTGATCTTCAGTGCGATCGGGATCAACAAGCTCCATCGAGTTTCGCTGCTCGATAATTCGCCGCTGGTCGAGTTATTGGAAGAAATGCTGCCCTGCGAAAAAATTCAGGAGAGTGTAGATGCGGGGTTGCTGCACGCGTTGAGCATCACCGCATCCGGCTATGGTTCCGGGCAATCGGTGACTTTTTATCAGGGCGTGAAACAGCTGGTTCCGTGGCGGCGCACCGGGCGGGTGGGTGTTGCGATGGAGATTAATATCCAGCACCTGTTGGCCTCCGCAGCGCTGCCCTTTATATTTCCGGCGACTTTGATCCACCGTGAATATTTCGGCGATGGCTCGATGCGGCAGATCGCTCCGATCAGTCCCGCGCTGCATCTGGGTGCGACGCGCGTACTGATAATTGGCGTTACCGTGAACGGCTATGATGCCGAGCATCCCGATCGCACCGATATTAACGAGTACCCTTCCCTGGCGCAGATTGCCGGGCATGCTATGAACAGTATTTTTCTCGATAGCATGGAAATGGATCTGGAGCGGCTGAAAAAAATTAACGATCTGGTCGCGATCATGCCGGACGAGATGCGTGAGCGTGCCAATCTCAGGCATATTGACGTATTGGTTGTGTCACCCAGCCAGCCAATCGAAAAAATTGCCGAGCGATACGCGGCAGAATTGCCCTGGACGATACGCCTGTTGCTTCGCTTGACCGGCGCAAGACAACACAGCGGCGGGACGCTGGTGAGCTATTTGCTGACCGAAAGAAAATTCTGTCGGGCGTTGATCGATCTGGGTTATCAGGATGCATTAAAACGGCGCGACGAAATCATGGGCTTTCTTGATTTGAAACCACGTCAGGATGTTGACATGCCACAATGACGACAGGGATAGTTAACAGCCGAACCTGGCAGTTGCTGAACTTGTTGGCGGACGGTGAATTTCATTCCGGCGAGGTGTTGGCAAGCCGGCTGGGTGTGTCGCGTGCCAGTGTATTCAATGCGCTGGCCGGAGTTGCGGACTACGGCGTGCTGCTGCAACGGATACGCGGCCGCGGTTATCGCCTGGCACGCCCGTGGCAACGGTTGGAACAAAGCGAAGTGGCGCGCTGGCTGGGCTACGAAAACCTTTTGATGGAACCACTAGCCATTCGACTAAGCGAGCAAACAACACTCGCCAAGTCGCTGGTTATGTCCGGGCACCCGAAGGATGCCGGGCAGTTCGAAATCGAAATTTTGCAGCAAGCCGCTTCCAGCAATACCCTGCTGTTGCAACGCGCCGTGCCAAGTGTTGTAAACGGTGTCGCAAATGGTGGCGCGCCAACTGGCAGCGTTCTGGCGGTGGAGTTGCAGACTGCCGGTCGCGGACGGATGGGGCGGATTTGGCATTCCGGCTTAGGCACGGCGCTGACGTTTTCCCTATTGTGGCGTTTTGATTGCGGGTTGAATGCCTTGTCCGGATTGAGTTTGGCGGTGGGCGTGGCTATTGTGCGCGCACTGAACAAGCTGGGTGCGCAAGGCGTGCAGTTGAAGTGGCCGAATGACATCCTGACTGAGCAGGGCAAATTGGCCGGCGTGCTCATCGAGGCACAAGGCGATATGCTCGGGCCTAGCGCAGTGGTGATCGGCATCGGCCTGAATTGCACTTTGCCCGCCAGTCTGGTGCCGCAGATCGGTCAACCTGCATGTGCGCTGGATGAAGTATGTGCGGCGATGCCCACACGCAATCAGTTGCTGGCCGTTTTGTTACAGGAGTTGGCGCGCGTGTTGCAGGAGTTCGCGCAAAGTGGGTTTGCTGCATTGCGCGAGGAGTGGGAGCGATATCACATCCACCAGGACATGCCGATCCAGTTGCAAATGGCAGATGGCCAGACTGTGAACGGCATTGTGCGCGGGGTCAGCGCTAGCGGAGAGTTATGCCTGGAAACCGCACAGGGGATGCGGCGTTTCAATTCCGGAGAAGTGGGAGTGCGGCAGCGATGAACCTTGAAAAATACCTGCCACAGAGATCACCGAGGACACAGAATTCAAAGTGGTGTTTTCTCTGGGCGCTCTGTGTCCTCTGTGGCTGGAGCTGCGGTAATAAAGGATGAAGTTACTGATCGATGCAGGAAACACACGTATCAAGTGGGCCTTGGTGAACGGGGAGGACTGGTTATGCAGCGGCATTTTGCCTGCCGCGCAGGCAGCCAAGTTGTCGCGGCACATTGCCGGTCACCTCGCCCCCCGATACCTCAGGAGGCCCAGGACAGGTTTGCATGACATACAACAAATCTGGGTGAGCAATGTTGCCGGCGAAGAGATCGCGCAGCATATTCGCAATATCGGTGCCGGCAAGTCCGGGCAGCCTCATTTTGTCGTTGCACGGGAGGCCCAGTGCGGCGTGCGCAATGGTTATTCCAACACATCCCAACTTGGCAGTGACCGGTGGGCGGCATTGATTGCGGCATGGCATCTGGTGCAAGGGAAATGCCTGACGGTGAACAGCGGCACGGCAACCACGATAGATACATTGTCCGAACGGGGAGAATTTCTCGGTGGATTGATTCTGCCCGGAGTGGATCTGATGCAGCGCAGTCTGGTTGCCGCAACAGTTCAGTTGAAATCAACGCAGGGAGAGTATGTGCCGTTCCCGCTGAATAGCGCCGACGCGTTATACAGCGGCGCGATTCAAGCCAGTTGCGGCGCGATAGAGCGGCAATATACCTTGCTTAACGATGCCAGCGCGCCGGTGGTATTGAGTGGCGGGGCGGCAGGGCTATTGCAGCCATACCTTAATCAAAAACTCTTCAGTGTGCCGCCGCGCGTCGTGGACAATCTGGTGCTGCAAGGGCTGTTGTTGATGGCTCAGGAAGCGAACGCGTGATGAGAAATTTATTCTGGATATTATTGTTGGGGAATGTGATTTTATTCACGGTGATGCAGCGTGACGGGTTTGGCTGGGGCGAACAAGGGGTACAAGCGCAACCTAATCTGCACGGTGAAATGATCCGCCTGATACCTGCGCCGCAAAACGCGCCGGCCAAGACTTTGCCCGCGCCCGTAGCTGTGTCTGCGCCGGTTCCGGTTCCGGTATTATCTGCGTCAGTTCCGGTTGCCGTGTCGCCTGCGCCAGTTCCGGCATCGTCCCCGTCCCAGTACCCATCGAACCTGCAGCTCTCGCTGAATATGGCTGCGCCGGCAGCAGCGAAACCGGGTACGCCGGTCTGTCTGGAGTGGGGTGATTTTTCAGGCCCGGATTTGACGCGTGCTACGGCTGCGTTGTCCGCTTTGCAACTAGCCGATAAATTAAGCCAACGCCAGATTGAGCGCGACATAGGTTATTGGGTGTATATCCCGCCGCTCAGGAACAAGGCTGTGGTCAACCGGAAAATCGCCGAGCTCAAGGCGCTGGGTGTCAGGGAATATTTTGTGGTGCAAATTTCAGGACATTGGCTGAATGCAATTTCGCTGGGGATATTCAAGACGCGGGATGCGGCACAGAACTTTCTCCATGACTTGAATACCAAAGGCGTGCGCACCGCGCAGGTCGGGGAGCGGGCAAGCAAGCTTAAAGCCACCCTGTTCATGCTGAACAGGGTGGATGCTGCGACTGAGGTTAAATTGACCGCAATGCAGAAAGATTTTGCCGGAAGCGAGCTGAACAATGTCCCCTGCGCATTGACAAGGTAGGGTGAAATCTGGAGAATGCCGCGCTCTTCGCGGTGATATAGCTCAGGTGGTTAGAGCGCAGCACTCATAACGCTGAGGTCGGTGGTTCAAATCCACCTATCACCACCAACGCAATCGGTGCCACAGTGTGCCAAAAAAATTCCATATTAAAACTTTCGGCTGCCAGATGAACGAGTATGACTCGGACAAGATGGCGGATGTGTTGCGCGCCTGTGAAGGCATGGAGCCGACCGACAAGCCGGAAGAGGCCGATGTCATTTTGTTCAATACCTGCTCGATACGCGAGAAGGCCGAGGAAAAAGTGTTCTCTGATCTGGGGCGGGTGCGTCCGCTCAAACTGGCCAATCCCGATTTGCTGATCGGCGTGGGCGGCTGTGTGGCCAGCCAGGAAGGCGCGGCGATTTTGCAGCGTGCGCCTTATGTGGATGTGGTATTCGGCCCGCAGACCTTGCATCGCTTGCCGCAATTGTTGCAGGCGCGCCGGGATACCGGCCGTGCGCAAGTGGACATCAGTTTTCCGGAGATCGAAAAATTCGATCATCTGCCGACCGCGCAAACCACCTCCGGCACAGCTTATCTGTCCATCATGGAAGGCTGCAGCAAATACTGCACATTTTGCGTCGTGCCCTATACGCGTGGCGAAGAAGTATCGCGTCCGTTGGCTGACGTGATGCGTGATGTGCAAGAGCTGGTCGCGCAAGGCGTGAAAGAGGTGACGCTACTGGGCCAAAATGTGAATGCCTACTGCGGCACCGGCGATGATGGCGAAACTGTGGATTTCGCTTTTCTGCTGCAGGCCATCGCTGCGCTGGAGGACATAACCCGCTTGCGCTATACCACTTCACATCCCAGAGAGATGACGCAGCGGCTGATTGATGTGTATGCAACCACGCCCAAGCTGGTCAGTCATTTGCATCTGCCGGTGCAGTCCGGATCGGATCGCATTCTGGCGGCGATGAAGCGCGGCCACACCGTGCTGGAATATAAATCCATCATCCGCAGAGTGCGCGCGGCACGTCCCGATATTTGCATCACCTCTGATTTTATCGTGGGTTTTCCCGGCGAGACCGAGCAGGATTTTGAGGCGACCATGAAGCTGATCGACGAGGTGGGTTTCGATAACAGCTTCAGTTATCTGTATAGCCCGCGTCCCGGCACACCGGCTGCCGAACTGCGCGACGACACACCGCACGAGATCAAGGCGCTGCGCTTGAAACGCTTGCAAGGCCGCATCATGGAACAAGAGGACGGTGTGGCACAGGCGATGCTGGGCACGACACAACGCGCTTTGGTCGAAGGCGTGTCGAAAAAAGATGCGCAGGAATTGGCCGCGCGCACTGACAACAATCGCGTGGTAAATTTCAGCGGCGCGGCAAGCCTGATCGGCGGCTTCGTTGAAGTGAAAATCACCCAGGTGGTGCGCCATACATTGCGCGGCGAGTTGGTTGCAAATGCAAAATGAGCAATAAACTTTCCTTGTCCGTTCAATATGCCAGCGACGCGCAACACTTGCCGACCCGTGCGCAATTGCGGCGCTGGTTCAAGGTTGCGTTGCAGCGCGAAGCAAGCATCACCTTGCGCATCGTCGACGAACCGGAAGGGCGCGAGTTGAACAAAAATTATCGCGGCAAGGATTACGCCACCAACGTGCTGACTTTTGTCTACGACGATGCCGAGCCTTTGTCGGGTGATATAGTGATTTGCGCGCCGGTAGTGGAGCGTGAAGCGGCCGCGCAGCACAAGGATTTGTTGGCGCATTACGCGCATCTCACCCTGCACGCCGCGCTGCATTTGCAAAGCCATGAGCACGGGAATGACGCTGATGCCGCCGAGATGGAAGCATTGGAAACCGCACTAATGCTAAAATTGCGCTACCCTGACCCTTATCGAACATGACACACCCACGCAATGGACTCACCCGGAAGTAATAAGCCCAGTCTGTTAGAGCGTCTTTCCACGATGTTGCTGCGCGAGCCGGAAGACCGCGAGCAGCTCGTCGCGCTGCTGCATTCCGCTTACGAACGCAACCTGCTGGATGCCGACGCGCTGTCCATGATGGAAGGCGTGATGCAAGTCTCCGAACGACAGGTGCGCGAAATCATGATTCCGCGTGCACAAATGGATGTCATCGACATCAGTCAGCCGCCGGAAGAATTTATTCCTTTTATTATCGAGACGGCTCACTCGCGCTTCCCGGTGGTGGAAGGCGACAAAGACAACATCATCGGCATCCTGCTTGCGAAAGATTTATTGCGTTATTACGCCGGGGAAGAATTCGATGTGCGCGACATGTTGCGCCCCGCCGTGTTCGTGCCGGAAGCCAAACGCCTCAATGTGCTGCTGCGCGACTTCCGCAGCAACCGCAACCACATCGCGCTGGTGGTGGACGAATACGGCGGTGTGTCCGGCATGGTGACCATCGAAGACGTGCTGGAACAAATCGTTGGCGACATCGAGGACGAATACGATTTTGACGATGACGAAGACAACATCATCGCGGATGCCGCGGGACAGTATCGCGTCAAAGCCGACACCGAGATCGCCGATTTTAATGCCGCACTCGGCACGGAATTCAGCGACGAAGAATGCGACACGGTAGGCGGGCTGGTGCTTAAAGCCGCCGGACAATTACCCAAGCGCGGCGATCACATCCACATCGGCGAACTCATGTTTACCGTGTTGCGCGCGGATAGTCGCAGGCTATATTCCATGCTGGTCGAGCGGAAAAAATCTGCAGCAAGAAAAGTTTAACCACACCTTCATAAGTTATTGCACCAAGCGGGTCTTTTATGGCCGTTCCAAAGTCTCCGCTACAGTGGTCAGATTTGGCTATTTGGTATATTGTCCGTCACCCACGCCTCCGTGATAGTTGCAGCCTATGAAATTTTGGAAATTTGGCTGTTGCTGTACTGCTATTCGAACAGAACGAAAGCGTCTGCTAAGTTAAATCAAGTAGGGAAGCAAGTTATGTTGTTTGATAAATTTGATCGAGAGGTTTTTACCAGCGGCCAGCAGATTTTCAAATATGGAGACGTTGGCGATTGCGCCTATCTTATTGAAGAAGGTATGGTCGAAGTTTTGGTTGTGAAGCAAGACAAGGAACATCGCATCAGGCTGATAGGCAAAGGCGAGTTGTTTGGGGAGGTATCCTTAATTGACTATCAACCCCGTACTGCAACTGTAAGGGCGGTTGAGAGAACAGTGCTTGTGCCTATTCCGCGCAAGCTGATGGAAGGGTTGTTGGAAAAAAGTGACCCGGTTTTGCGCCATTTGTTGCTGGTCATTCTGGAACGTTTCAGGAATAGAAACGATGGCTCGGCGTTGTCAACGGCAAGTACAATAATTTCACCGGAGCAATCCAAGCGCCACAACATCGTGAAGGGCGAGGCGACGCAAAAGCTATCTCTCGCTCACGGAATGAAGCGTGCCTTAGCGCGTGAAGAATTTCAGCTGTATTATCAACCGATTTGTAATCTTGCCGATGGGTGTGTCGCCGGATTCGAAGCGCTGATTCGATGGCATCATCCAACTGACGGGCCGATGCAGCCCGATGACTTTCTATGGATAGCAGAGCAAACCGGCTTGATACATGAAATTGGTCTCTGGACCCTTGAACGCGCGTGCAGAGACTGGAAGACGCTAAGGCAATTCGCGGATTATGAAACGCCATTTGTCAGTGTCAATTTGTCGCCAGTTCAATTGAGCAACGAGATGCTGGTGGATGATGTGAAGGCCATCATGGCGAGTCAAAATATTAAACCTGCAGAATTGAAGCTGGAGCTGACAGAAACGGTGATGGTCGAGTATCCTGAAATTGCATTGAGGATTATGCACAGGCTGATCGAATTGGGTTGTAGCCTCGCGCTCGATGATTATGGTGCAGGCCATTCCGGGTTGAGGCATTTGCAGCAGTATCCCCTCGGCACGCTAAAGATCGATGGTGCTTTCGTCGAGCCCATCCTGGCTTCTGCGCAAAGCCTGAAAATTGTGCGCTCTTCAGTTGCATTGGCGCATTCACTGGGTATGAATGTGGTCGCTGAAGGCGTTGAAACCGAAGGTGTGAGAGCAAAGCTCCTGGAGATGAAGTGTGACTTCGGGCAAGGCTGGTATTTTGGCAGACCCGCCACGTTGCAAGAGCTGGTATTGCGTTACGCAACAGCATAAGCAAATCTCCATAAATCCGTTTTGTGGGCGAATCACTGCGTCGCGTGCTCAATTACTCCTGTGCGCAGCGGTCGTAGCTTCAGCTACGGGAACCGCGCGGCCTCCCCCTTGCGGGTGCGTCTATCCATCCGATATGCCTCGTCGTTCACTGCGCGGCTTCTTGTGTTACATCTCGCAAAACGAATTTCTAGAGATTCCCATATGCCAGCGACGATTTAAAATTGCTCGTTCTCTTCTAAATACCGCCACTGGCCAACCGGTAAATCCCCCAATTTCACCTTCCCGATGCGGATGCGTTTCAGTCCGCTGACTTTCAACCCGACCAGTTCGCACATGCGCCGGATCTGACGTTTTTTCCCTTCATGCAGCACGAAGCGCAACTGGTCTTCGTTTTGCCAGGTCACCTTGGCGGGTTTGAGATATTCGCCGTCCAGCTTCAGGCCCTGGTTGAGCAAGGCCAATCCGCTGTCTTCCAGTTTTCCTTGCACGCGCACCAGATATTCCTTATCCACTTTGGAGTCTTCCCCGATCAGTTGCTTGGCGATGCGGCCATCCTGGGTGAGTACCAGCAAGCCCTGCGAGTCAATATCCAAACGGCCTGCCGGGGCGAGGCCGATGAACTGACTGCGATGAAATCGCAGCGGCGATTGATCCTCCACCCAGCGCGTTGTGCCATCCAGTAAAGTGATGGCAGGTTTGTAATTATGCTCGGCTTGCCCGGATACGTAGCCGACCGGCTTGTTGAGCAAGATCGTCACACGCTGTTGCTGGGTGTTTTGCGCGGCGGTGCGTAATTTTACTTGCTGGGTGAGATAGACCTTGCTGCCCAGTTCACTGACGATTTCGCCGTCGACTTCAACCCAGCCTTTTTCGATGTAGCCATCCGCTTCGCGGCGTGAGCACAGGCCGAGTTCAGACATGCGTTTGGAGAGGCGGATTTTTTCCATGAGAATCGCTGACAGTTGTGTAGGCCGCGATTTAAGCACAAAGCAGCGTGTTGCGAGAAATAAAACGCTGCAAGTGGATGCGCCGCCGTGGGCGGAGTTTACTGTTCCGGCCTATTTCGAGGAAGGCATAAAAATGGATTCCGCTTTAGTAGCTATGGCTGATTCCCACCGCGAACGACCATGGCGCGGTCAATTGACCGCTAGACGGATCAGCCGGATCGGAGTTGGCATATTGCAGCAGCGCAATTTGCACGAAGCCATACAGATTGGTTTTTGGCGCAACCACGTAGCTCAAGCCGGGGCTGAAGCTCAGGCTATGTCCACCGGAGGCGGGATTCGCATTCAGACCGGTGTCGCGGTTTTTGAATTGTGTATTCAACTGCAGCAAGCCGGTGAGTGTGGGCGCAAATGCGTAATGTGCGCCCATATCCAGATTCAGCGAATTGCCCGGGCGATAGTTGTCGCGCGTGCTCACGGCAGCTTGCAACTGCCCGCTGACAAACCAGCCCCACGGCGAATTTTCAGTGTCACGATGGTAGTACGTGCCTAACAGCAGGTCAGTGCTGCCCGTGCCGGGTTGGCTGGAACGTTCCAGCGCGTAGGGCGTGGTTGGATTGGCCGGATCGGGCGGTGTCATGGTCTTGTTGATCGCTCCGGTGGGCAGCTTGATACCGAAACTCATTCCGCTGCCGGCGTGGTGTTCGGCAGAATCAAATTTATACTTGCCAACCACTCGCACATCGCCCAGCCCGTTGAACTTGGCTTGTTGCTCGAAGAAGCTACCGACTGCGTCGAAAGTATGTGTATGGTCGCGCATCACCAAGGGCAGATCCAAAGCAACATTCCATTTCTGGTCGACGGCGTAATCCAAATCCAGATTCAGCATTTGATTGATGGTGCGCATGTTTTCGATTTCGCCTTGTCCGCTGCCGTTTGGCGTGGCGGCAGAGATTTTTCCGGAACCGCCGCGCAGGGTGTTGGCGTTGGTATATGAATAGCGCAAATCGATACGCAAGACATCATCATTCACCAAGCCTTGCGTATCCCAATGGGTATTCACGGAGCAGAACGACGAGCCGCATGAAGCATAGGCATTGGTGGTGGCTAGTAGTGCAACGAACAGCAGTTTGGTTTTCATTTGGGTTGTCACTGATTAAAATTCCGAGCGGTCATTGTATAAAATTTAGGGTGACTGTCCATGCGGCATATTATCGCACCTTGCTCGTGTAAGGCGACTTCATGCGGTTAACGGCCTGCTCAGCGAATCGGTTATGCTGCATGGGTTTTGCAACACATCAGATAGTGGATTTCTGTATGGGCTTATTGAAGATCGATTATGGCTGGGCATTACTCGCCGGATTGAGCTGCGTGTTCGGCTTCGCTCCGTTCGGGATTTTTCCGATTCCGGTGTTGGCACTTGCCGTCTTGTTTGCGCTTTGGCAGCGTGCCGGCACGCCACGTATAGCAGCATGGTTGGGCTTTGCTTTCGGTTTGGGTTTGTTTAGCGTGGGCATCGGTTGGATTTATGTCGCGCTGCACGATTACGGAGACATGCCCATGCTGCTGGCACTGCCAGCCACTATGCTTTTCGCCGCATTCCTTGCCCTGTTCACTGCGTTGGCCGGCTATGCGCAAGCGCGTTTTCCCGTGGCGAATGGTCTGCGCATAATGCTGGTGATGCCGGCAGCATGGGTGTCGGTCGAATGGCTGCGCGGTGTGATCTTCACCGGCTTTCCATGGTTGACCTTGGGTTATGCGCACAGTGAAAGTCCGCTGGCAGGCTATGCGCCGCTGTTCGGCGTGTATGGCGTGTCACTGGCCGCGGCGGTCAGCGCGGGGTTGGTGGTGTGGCTATGGCAGGCTTGCTATCCTAAATTGGGAATTAAATTTTCAAAACCCTCCTCTCCCGCGCTAACGCGGGAGAGGAGGGGATGGCCGCTTATTTTGGCAGCGTTGTTACTGCTCTGGGGAATCGGCGCACTGCTGCGCACAGTAGGATGGACACAGCTTCACGGCGAACCTTTCAGCGTGGCGCTGGTACAGGGCAACATCGCGCAGAATCTCAAGTTTAATGAAGATGCGCTGGTGGGCACGCTGGAAACATATCGTCGCCTGGTGTTGCAAAACGGCGCGCGCCTCACCTTGTTGCCGGAAACCGCTTTGCCACTGCTGCGCCATGAAGTGCCACCAACTCTGGTTGAGCAACTGAGCAATCATGCGCGACAAAACGGCGGCGACGTGCTGATCGGTTCCTTTGAGCGCGACCATGGCGGCTACTACAACAGTGTATTTACGTTGGGTGCGGCTGATGAGCAACATTACCGCAAGCAACATCTTGTGCCGTTCGGAGAATTCATTCCGTTGCGTCCGTTGTTGGGCTGGTTCATCAACGGTGTGCTCAACATCCCGATGGGCGATCTGGCGCGTGGCGATGCAATGCAGGCACCGCTCGATGTCGCCGGGCAGCATGTCGCGGTGAACATCTGTTACGAAGACGTGTTCGGCGAAGAAATCATCCGCGCCCTGCCGCAGGCTACGCTGCTGGTCAACGTCTCCAATGATGCATGGTATGGTCATTCCCACGCAGCCGCGCAGCACAACCAAATTTCTCAAATGCGCGCAATGGAAAGCGGCCGGATGATGCTGCGCGCAACCAACACCGGCGTTACTTCCATCATTGGCGCGGATGGCAAAGTATTGCAGCAACTGCCGCAACATGTGGAGGCGGTGCTGCTCGGTATGGCGCAAGGCTATGATGGCTCCACGCCCTATGCGCGCTGGGGCAATGCGGCGGTGTTGCTGTTGATTGCGCTGATGCTGGCGGGGGCGTGGTTGCGGGGGAAACAGGTTGCGGTTTGAAAGCTTTGAAAAAATACAAAAGTCCTGGAAGGCCAAGCATTTGCTGAGATGTAATCAAGGCACCAATGGATTGCTGTGTCATAACCAGCGGCTTGCCGGTGTTGACCGGCGACTTGGCTGGCGTAGTTTGCCAGGTTAGTCGATCGGCCATGCAGAGCTGTTTACCGCCTGTACCGGAAACTGGAGGAACTCGAGGAACAGAAGCCGCTACCTGAAGGCAGCCATTCGCGTCACGAAGTCCGGCATGAATGACGATTCCGCACCCGGCCGTGCGTAGCTGCCAATACGTGCGGACCTGGATATTGGATTGTGCCAGGGATTGAGCGGAGCGAATTGAACCGGCGAGGCTGCGGCCTTTACCGCTCTATCAGGTAAGCCACTGTTGCTGGCAGGTACGCGATTGAATACCACCCCGCGCTTTATCCCTGTTCTTTCGCCCAGGAATCTTTAAGCGTGACGGTGCGATTGAACACCAGCTTTCCGGGACGGTGGTCGCGACGGTCAGTGCAGAAGTAGCCGAGCCGCTCGAACTGGTAGCGGGTTTCCGGCGCAGCTCCTTTCACACACGTCTCTACCCAACCTTGCGCTGTGGTCAGAGAATCAGGGTTGAGGTAAGTGCAAAAGTCGATTTCTTTATCCGCATCCGGTTCCGGCACGGTGAACAGACGATCATACAAACGGATCTCGGCCGGCAGCGCATGCGCGCAGGACAGCCAGTGGATCACGCCTTTTACTTTGCGCCCGACCGGGTTCTTGCCCAGCGTTTCCGCATCTATCGAACAGCGCAGTTCGACCGCGTTGCCGGCGGCATCCTTGATCACTTCATCGCAGCGCATGACGTAGGAATAACGCAGCCGCACTTCACCACCCACGGTAAGACGTTGCCAACCCGCTGGCGGGGCCTCGCTGAAGTCATCCGCCTCGATCCAGATTTCCTGGTCGAACGGTACGATGCGCGCACCGAACTCCGGATGTTGCGGATGGAAACCCGCTTCGCGCGATTCGGTTTGTCCCGCTACAAAATTTGTTATCAGCACTTTCAACGGATTGATCACCGCCATTACACGCGCGGCTTTGGTTTCCAGATCTTCGCGGATAGCCGATTCCAGCACGCCCATGTCCACGGTGTTATTACTCTTGGAGATTCCGATTAGCCTTGCAAATTCGCGTATGCCTTTCGGGGTGTAGCCACGGCGACGCATCCCGCTGATAGTGGGCATGCGCGGATCGTCCCAGCCGGACACGCGCCTCTCGTTTACCAATTGCAGGAGTTTGCGTTTGCTGGTGATGGTGTAATGCAGCTCCAGCCGCGAAAACTCGTACTGGCGCGGATGACAAGGGATCGTGATGTTATCCAGCACCCAGTCGTAGAGCGGGCGATGATCTTCAAATTCCAGCGTGCACAGCGAGTGCGTGATGCCTTCCAGCGCATCGGAAATGCAATGCGTGTAATCGTACATCGGGTAGATGCACCAGGCATCGCCGGTGCGCATGTGGTGCGCGCGACGGATGCGGTAAATTGCCGGATCGCGCAGGTTGATGTTGCCGCTCGCCATATCTATTTTGGCGCGTAGCACACGGCTGCCATCGGCGAACTCGCCTGTGCGCATGCGTGCGAACAGGTTAAAATTTTCTTCCACAGAACGCTCGCGATACGGGCTGTTCTTGCCTGCCAGGGTTAACGTGCCGCGATATTCGCGCATTTGTTCCGGTGTGAGATCATCCACATAAGCCTTGCCCTGCTTGATTAATTCGACCGCATATTGATATAGCTGCTCAAAATAATCGGATGCCCAACGCACCTCGCCATTCCACTGAAAGCCCAGCCAATGCACATCGTCCTGTATGGATTGAGCATATTCTTCGCTTTCCTTTTCCGGGTTGGTATCGTCGAAACGCAAATTGCACTTGCCTTGATAATCCTTTGCCAAACCGAAGTTCAGGCAAATGGATTTGGCATGGCCGACATGCAGATAACCGTTGGGCTCGGGCGGGAAACGTGTGACGATGCTGCGGTGTTTGCCACTGGCCAGATCAGCATCAATAATTGTGCGGATAAAGTTGGATGCGACTGTTTGTGAAGTGCTGCTCATGTTGGGTTCTTCCCGGTTTGTGTAAGGTTAACGATTTGCGCGGGGGATTTTACCCGAAATCATGTGTAGCCTCTGACCGACATAAACTGTGAAAATATGCGGGTTATTTGGTAGAATCCGTCTTAATTCAAATAATTCCGTGCGCCTGAAGCGATCCGCGCGCGCTTGGGGCACGGCATTCTGGAACTGAACCACTATGAATATACTTAACCATTTTAACCGCCATGCCGTACTGCTCACCGGCGCGTTGCTGTTGTGTGCCAGCATTGGCGCATATGCCGATGACATTGAAGATGCCAACCAGTTGTTCAAGCAAGGCCAGCGCAGTCAGGCTCTAGACAAGGTAAATGGCTATCTCGCCAACAAGCCGAAAGACGCGCAAGCGCGATTCCTTAAAGGACTGATACTCACCGAGCAAGGCCAGACCGCTGATGCCATCAAAATATTCTCGGCTTTGACCGATGACTATCCGGAGCTGCCCGAACCCTATAACAACCTCGCCGTGCTGTATGCCGGTCAAGGTCAATATGACAAAGCCAGGCTGTTACTGGAAATGGCGATAAGCACTCATCCCAGTTACGCCACCGCGCACGAGAACCTCGGTGACATATACGCCAAGATGGCCAGCCAGGCATATGACCGCGCCTTGCAACTGGATCACGGCAACACCGCGACACAAACCAAGCTGGCAATGATTCAAAATCTATTTGCCGGTGGCACACGCAATAAAGAGACCCCTGCACACAACACCCCTGTCCCGAGCAAATCCGAAGGGCCTGTCTTGAGCAATGTCGGAGAGGCAGCACCAGTCATTGCCGAGGGGAACCCGCCCGAGCCCGCTCAGCCAGCGCCTGCTGCAACCGCAACTACAACCGCAACCGCAACCAAAATCGAATCCGCCGCCTCCCCCCCCAAGCGCGCTGACAAGAAAGAGAGCAGCAGGGAAGCTTTGAAAACAGTCATGGCTTGGGCTGCCGCGTGGTCGGCCAGGAATACGGATAAATACCTGTCGTTCTATGCTGATGATTTCAAAACTCCGGGCGGTGAAACTCGCGCAGTCTGGGAGGCCGCTCGAAGAGAGCATATCAGCAAACCAAAACATATCCATATTGGCATCCGCAATATGACCATACAATTCACCGACAGCGATCATGCCACTGTGAAGTTCCGCCAGTCCTATCGTGCCAGTCACCTGAAAACTTCCGGCAACAAAGCCCTGCTGATGGTGAAATCCGGCGACAAGTGGCTGATTCAGGAAGAACGCTCCAAGTAACCATGTTGAAACCGACACTGATTTTTTCGTTGCTGTGTAGCTTGTTGCCAAGCACGGCGCATGCTGAGCCGGATTTGCGCGGTACAGAAGCGCAGTTGGTGAAAAGCCTGCAAGCCATCAATAACAATCGTCTCGACATCGCGCTCAACGAGGTGGACAGTTTGTTGCGCGACAACCCGAATTTCAAACTGGCACAATTGGTCAAAGGCGATTTGCTGATGGCACATGCCGGCGTGATCGATAATTTCGGCAGTGCGGCAAATGCTCCGCAGGACAAAATTGAAGACCTGCGCGACGAGGCGCGCGTGCGTCTGCAACGCGTGTTGTCCCAATCGGACACCAGGCTCAGACCGCGTTTTTTATGGCAGTTGGATGCGCAACAGAAGTACGCGCTGGTAGTCGACACCAGTCACTCCACACTATTCGTTTATGAGAACGTGGCTGGCGAACCACGCTATGTCACTGACTTCTACATCACTATCGGCAAGCTCGGCACCGAAAAATTTTCCTCAGGCGATCAACGCACCCCCATAGGCGTGTATTTCGTAAAAGCAGAATTGCCCAAAAAACAGCTCGCCGATATGTATGGCAATGGGGCCTACCCGCTCAGTTACCCGAACGAATGGGATCGCAGAAACAAACGTTCAGGAAGCGGTATCTGGCTGCATGGCACACCCAGCGGCACTTATAGCCGTCCCCCGCGCGCCAGCAACGGTTGCGTGGTACTGGCAAATGACGACCTGAACAAACTCGCCCCCTATCTGCAAGTCGGTATCACGCCGGTCATCATCACCAACCAGATGGACTGGAACAACGAACAAGATCAAATCGAGCGTGCAAGCCTGCTGCAGGAAGTCGAGCAATGGCGCAAAGATTGGGCCAGCCTCAACACCGGCGCTTACCTCAAGCATTACGCGCGCAATTTCACCAGCAACAACATAGATTACCCGGCATGGGCGAAACAAAAACAACTGGTGAATAGCGCGAAGTCATGGGTCAAGGTAGGCATCGCGAATGTCAGCATGTTCACCTACCCGGAGCAGCCCAATATGGTGGTGGTCAATTTCGAGCAGGATTACGGCAGCAACAACCTGTCCAACCGGATGAAGAAACGCCAATACTGGATCAAGCAAAACAATCGCTGGCAAATCATTTACGAAGGTGCAGCATAATATGAAGCATCTGTTCACCACGCTGTTCGCACTACTGCTGTGCTGCACCATGCAATCTTCCCAATCTTTAACTCAAGGCAAACCAACCATGGTCAAACTGCATACCAATATGGGCATCATCACACTGCAACTGGATGCTGAAAAAGCGCCCAACACGGTCAAGAATTTTCTTGACTACGTGAACAGCGGTTTTTACAGCAACACCATTTTTCACCGCGTGATCGGTAATTTCATGATCCAGGGTGGCGGCTTCGAGCCCGGCATGAAGCAAAAGAAAGCGAATGCCCCGATCAAAAATGAAGCCGCAAATGGCTTGAAGAACGACAACTACACCGTCGCCATGGCGCGCACCGGCGACCCGCATTCCGCCACCGCGCAATTCTTCATCAACGTCAAGGACAATGGCTTCCTCAATTATCCCGGCCAGGACGGCTGGGGCTACTGCGTGTTCGGCAAAGTGGTGGAAGGCAAGGATGTGGTTGACGCGATACGCAATGTGAAGACCGGCAACCGCTCCGGATCCCAGGATGTGCCGCTGGAAGACGTCATTATCACCAAGGCGGAAGTGGTGAAGTAGTCAAGAACCAGGATTCGGAAATCAGGATTCAGGATTTAGGTTTTTGTACGGCTTTGCCGCGCTTGATTAAAAAAACCTAAGCTGCGTAGCGGCTACAAACCACTGAATCCTGAATCCTGCTATGCCACACACCCTATTCATCTCCGACCTGCATCTCAGTGCCGACCAGCCGCACAGCATGGCGGCATTTCGGCATTTCATCACAGCTATCGCGCCACGAGCCGAAGCACTTTACATCCTGGGCGATTTGTTCGAGTACTGGGCGGGTGACGATGATATACACGATCCTTTTCACGCCCGGGTAATCAGCGCATTGCATGGACTCGCAGCGCACGACACCCCGGTTTATTTGCTGCACGGCAACCGCGATCTGCTGATGGGTATAGCCCTGGCGCATGCCTGCCAGGCGACGTTGCTGGATGATCCCACGCTGCTCGATCTGTATGGCACACCCACGCTGCTTAGTCACGGCGACACACTGTGCACCGACGATGTCGAGTATCAACGCTTCCGCGTCCAGGTGCATGACGCAGACTTTCAAAAAAACTTTCTCGCCCAACCGCTCACAGCCCGCAAGACTCACATCGAGCAATTACGCCAGCACAGCACCACAGCGAAGAAAACCAAAGACAGCGCGGTCATGGATGTGAACGATGAAGCTGTCGCCGCGCTGCTGCGCGAATATCACTATCCGCGCCTGATTCACGGTCATACTCACCGCCCAAATCGTCACGAACATATTGTAGATGGGCATACTTGTGAACGCTGGGTACTAGGCGACTGGTATCAACACGGTTCGGCGCTGCGCTGCGATGCGCAGGGATGCCAAACGATCAGCTTTTAATTCTTCTGCATGGGTGCGCACAACTTTTCGCACGGCACCCCATCGCCATTACCATCCAGCGACTTGACGCCACACTGAGTCAGGTAATACTTTGCTTCTTCACACGAGGACATTTCAGAACAATGCTTCTTGTTGCCGCAACCAGAGTCATGCGAAGTCGTATTGGCATGAGCAGTGACAGATGAAACGGCTGCATTGGGCTGTGTAGAAAAAGTACTCGGGTGTTGTTTACGCCATTCCCATGGCGGGGTCGGGTTGCTCTGTGCCCACAAGCCGCGCGACGCTTGTCTGGATTCATTCTGCAAGGCGATCAGCGTCTGGTTGCTGTGAAGTGGGTCTCGCAGGGATTGGCGGCTTGCCGCCAAACTCGCAAAGTTGGAATATGCCCCCGCAAGGGGGACGCCGGTGGGTGCCCGGCGGCTTTGCCGCCACCCTACCGCAGCCCACGCCATGCCACGGCGGATTTGTTCGGCATTCACATCCAGCCCATCCACGCTAAGGTGCGCGACCAAACGACCGTATTGATCGACGGCCTGACTGACCACCCTCACCTGTTTGCCCAGCACCATACCGGTCAGTGAGTGTTTGGAAGTTTCGCCGAAGGTCTGCGCTTTTTCCGGCGCATCGATTTCGGCCAGACGAATTTTTACCAGTCCACCTTCCCGCCGTACCAACACCGTGTCACCATCCAGCACGGCAATGACCTTGGTGATAAATTCTTGTCCCGGGGCTGACGGAGGAATCGCGCCATGCACCCAACCGCTGGCACAAAAAAGTGCGCCGCAAATCAGGGTGCGGATATTGTTCACAGCAATACACTCTTGACCAAAGCGAGGCACAGCAATGAATAACCGGCCGCCAACAAATCATCGAACATCACGCCCAGGCCGCCGTGCCAGTTGCTATCGAAATAGCGTATCGGTGGCGGTTTGACGATGTCAAAAAAACGAAACAACACAAAAGCCAGCAACGACCAATACCAACCGGGCGGCGTGAAGAACAACACCAGCATGAACGACACGATTTCGTCCCACACAATACCGCCGTAATCGGCCACACCCAATGCTTTGCCGGTGATGCCGCATACCCACACGCCGACAGCAAATGCCAGAATCAACATGAGTATGAACAGCTCGTCGGTCAATAGCGGCGCGAGCAACCAATACAGCGGAAAAGCGGCCAAGGTGCCGAACGTGCCGGGAGCTTTGCGAGCCAAGCCGCTGCCGAAGCCGAACGCCAGCAGATGTGCCGGGTGGCTGAACAGGAATCGCCAGTCAGGTTTTACAATTAATTCATCGGAAGTGGTCATAACCATTAGCCTCTACGTTGAGTGGATCACCTGCCGCATCGTGCACAAGACAGCCGAGGCCCGCAACAATTCTCCCGATACAGGTCAGTGGCAATTTGAGTTGTGCGGCAATGCCCAACAATTCAGCATGGCGCGCGCCAGGTGCGGTAAAGCATAATTCATAATCATCGCCGCCGGACAAGGCGCATTGTTTTCCTAACGGCTGCTGCAAATGACCACGCAAGACCGAAGAGATCGGCAGTGCCGAAAAATCCAGCCGCGCAGCCAGTCGCGAAGCATCAAGAATATGGCCAAGATCGGCGAGCAGCCCGTCGGAAATATCGATCGCACTATTGGCGATACCATGTAACGCCAACCCTAGCGCGACGCGCGGCTGCGGCTGATGCAAAGCGGGTGCACAAGCGGCGTACTCGGCGGCACTCAACATGATACGTCCTTGCAGATGTGCGAGTGCCAGCGCGGCATCTCCCAATGTTCCAGACACCCAAACCTCATCGCCAAGCTGTGCGCCGCTGCGCCGCAACGCTTGTTGTGCCGTCACTTCGCCGAATATCGTCACGCACAGATTGAGCGGTCCGCGCGTGGTATCGCCGCCTACCAGTTCCACACCATGCTGTTGCGCCAACGCGAAGAAGCCCGCGCTGAATTTTTCCAGCCACGTTTCGTCTGCGCCAGGAAGCGCGATCGCCAGCGTTGCCCAGCGCGGTGTTGCGCCCATCGCGGCCATGTCGGACAGATTCACCGCCAGCGTTTTATGTCCCAACAGAAACGGATCGGCATCGGGGAAGAAGTGCGTGCCGCTCACCAGCATATCGGTGGATACCGCCAGCACATAGTCCTCGCTAACCTTGAGCAGCGCGGCATCATCGCCCACACCGAGCAGCGCGCTCGGTGTGGCGCGGGTGAAATAGCGGCGGATCAGGTCAAATTCTGTCATGCAAAAATATCCGCTTCGAGGGTGCCTCTAAAAATTTAGAGTTCGCCCAAATGCAAGGCGCGTAAAAAATTTTGCAGCGCCACATATGAGTTATATGTAAGCAAGAAATTTTTTATGCAACGCAGCTGTTGGGATGAAATCTGGATTTTTAGAGGTGCCCTCAAGATGCGCGCCCTGAGAATTCCACCGTGCGCAGTTGCGGCGCAAGCTTGTCCAGCACGCCGTTGACGAATTTATGGCCGTCGGTGCCGCCAAAGGTTTTGGCGAGTTCAACCGCTTCGTTGATGACGACTTTGTAGGGCACTTCAAGATGTTGGGATAATTCAAACGTGCCCAACAACAGCACCGCAAACTCCACCGGACTCAGTTCGGCTAGCGGCCGGTCGAGGTGCGGGGCGAGCAGTGCCTCGAGGTCGGCGTGTTGACTCAAGGCACCACGCAACAGTTTGGAGAACAGCTCCTTGTCATAACGGCCGAGATTTTTCTCGGCGTGAATCTGCTTTTCGATTTGCGCATCCTCACCTGAGGTGACACGCCATTGATAAATACCTTGCAACGCAAGTTCGCGGGCGCGATGACGCGGGCTTTTGTTCGGGGACTTTTTGGCTGCGCCCGCATCATAGTCCTTGCTCATATTCATGCCATGCCCCGCAGCAAGTTAACCATCTCGATGGCTGCCAGCGCGGCTTCGCTACCCTTGACTTGTATGCGCGCGATCGCCTGTGCGTCGCTGTCAGTGGTCATTATTGCATTGGCGATAGGCACTCCGGTATGCAGTTGCACCTCGCTCACGCCGCGCGCTGACTCATTGGACACCACTTCAAAGTGGTAGGTGTCGCCGCGTATCACCGCGCCCAGTGCGATCAGGGCGTCGAACTTGCCGCTCTGTGCCATGCGTTGCAGCGCCAGCGGGATTTCCAGCGCGCCGGGCACAGTCGCCAGCGTGATGTCCTCTTCGCGCACGTGCTGTTGCACCAATTGCGCACGGCATGCACCCAACAAACCTTCGCACACATCAGTATTGAAACGGCTTTGCACGATGCCGATACGCAGACCGCTGCCGTTGAGGTTTTTTTCCAGTTCTTTCATATCAGTCTCTGTAATTTTGCTATTAGCGATTGGCGTAACCCACCACTTCCAACCCGAATCCCGTCATGCTCGGCATCTTGTGCGGGGTAGCCAGCAAACGCATCTTGCCGACATTAAGGTCTCGCAGTATCTGCGCGCCGATGCCGTAGCTGCGCGGATCCCACTGTGCGGTTTGCTGGCTTCCCGCATCCAGGGCGGCGCGCGCGCGCAAATCCTGCGCTGTCTCGTCACGATGCAGCAACACCAGTACGCCGGCCGACGAATGTCCGATTTTCTGCATGGCTTGATTCACGCTGATCGAATGCGCATGATCGGTTTGTTCCAGAAAATCCATCACCGAAAGCGGTTCGTGTACGCGCACCAAAGTCTCGGCATCATGGCGAATATCACCCTTCACCAAGGCCATATGAGTGCGTTGCGTGGTCTTGTCCACGTAGGTCACCAATTCGAATTCGCCGTAAGCAGTTTGCACCTTGCGCCGCGCCACACGCTCGACCAGTTTCTCATGTTGGCTGCGGTGCTCGATGAGATCGGCAATCGTGCCAATCTTGAGTCCGTGTTGTTGCGCATACGATATCAAATCCGGCAGGCGTGCCATTTCGCCATCGTCCTTGAGAATTTCGCAGATGACCGATGCCGGTGTAAGCCCAGCCAGTTGCGCCAAATCGCAGCCTGCCTCGGTATGCCCGGCGCGCACCAGTACACCGCCATTGTGCGCGCGTAGCGGGAAGATATGGCCGGGCTGTACGATGTCGGCAGGCTTGGCATCTTTAGCCGCAGCGACTTGCACGGTGTGCGCACGATCGGCTGCCGAGATGCCGGTAGTCACTCCACTCGCGGCTTCAATCGAAACCGTGAAATTAGTCGCCAACGGCAAACCATTCTCGCGCACCATCAGCGGCAGATTGAGTTGCTTGCAGTGAGCTTCAGTCAAGGTCAGACAAATCAGCCCGCGGCCATGCTTGGCCATGAAGTTGATTTTTTCCGGCGTGACGAATTCGGCGGCGAATACCAGATCGCCCTCATTCTCGCGGTCTTCTTCATCAACCAGCACGACCATGTGCCCGGCGCGAATTTCTTCGATGATTTCCTGTATCGGTGCTATATCTGTCATGCAGTAAACCTCAAAAAACTGGCAGGCCGGCGCAGAATGCATGGCATGCACCGCTCTAAAGTTTATAATTCTACCATTACTGCATACCGCCCAGCCTGCTCTAACAGTGGATCACAGGGAATGACACAGCGAACAACATCACCATCCGGCAACTGGTCCGCCAAGGTAACCCGCGAAAGTTTTGCGCTTGAGCTGGAAGAAGGCATCTTCACGTGGAAAGACCCGAAGAGGATCGCGCAGTCGCTCAAAAAGTCTGCGGACACCAGCACACACCGCAAGGCACCGCCGTTCCGCTCCGCCATGTCCATGCTGGTGTTCTATATCAACCGCGCAGGCAAGAACCTGGACGAAAACCAGAAACGCATCCTGGAGCAAGCCAAGGACGAATTGCGCGCACTCTACGGCAAAGGCTGAGACACCATTCGATCGTATGCGGCGCGGTTCATGATGAAGACGGGATAATGCATAGATAACTTGGCAGATTGATTAGGACAGGATAATGGCGTAGGGCGCGCCCAATTATAAATTGTGAATCTTCTTCAGGTTCGCTTCTAATAGGAGGAATCTTTCTTTTAATGATTCTGAATCGTTTTCCTGAAACGCATCAATGAACTTATTAACGCTATCAACGCACTCCTGTAATTGCTGCACCTGGCAGATGGCATCAGATAAGTTTTTTGTGGATAAACCTGGGATTGTCCCGGCCGTTGTTTTGTTCCAGATTCTTAGCACATCAAAGGCTGGCGGTGCTAGACGAATGTAATTTTTTCCGCGAATAGTTAGCTTCAACGGGGAGCCGTGGGCAACAATATTTCTTTTGTTACGCGCAAGACCGAGATATCTATTGATATCATTCCAATGATTGCGGAGGGATTCTATATCTGGGTTTTCTTTGATAAATTGAATCACGGCATCATCAATAATCTTTCTTCTGGCTTCAAAACCTGATGGGCTGTAATAGATGGCATAAGCGATATGACTTGATTTTGGTTGTATGTTCAATAATACGTATAGCAACGCGCTTAAAGCCATCTCCAATTGAGACCAGACATGAAAATGGTTCAGCATCAAATTGCGCAATTCATGAAATTCGGCGGATTGCGCCTCTTCTTCGCGCCGCATTTGCTGCCGCTGCTTATCTGTCAGCGGTGCTATCTTTGGGAGTGGGAATTTCGTAAAAAACTCGACAACCTCTGGATGATCGTCCGGCAATGGATCGGGCTCCGTTAGGCACGTACCATCCGGCTGCGGGGCTGGGTTTGCGTACACACCGACAATCTTGCCGGTGCGATCGCGCTGAACGTAAGGCATCCTGACCTCTCTCACTCCGTCTTGTCAGACGGTGGATTGATGGTTATTAACCGAGTAGGGTAGGCACACCGTGCCCACGCAGTTACCAAACCTCGACATGGTTAACGGTGGGCAGAGTTGCCCACCCTACGATCTAATCCTTCTCCGCCGCCATCATCCGTTCCACATAACGCGCGATCAAATCGACTTCGAGATTGACTCGGCTGCCCGCGCGCAAATTTTTCAGATTGGTCATCACCAGCGTGTGCGGAATCAAATTGACGCTGAACTCGTTCGGGTGCCCGGCCATAACCAGCCGCTTGGTTGCCGTTGTTTGGCTACCTAGCGGAATGGCTAGTGGTTCCATCAAAAGTTCTTCGGCGCCGCTCACTTGGTTGATGGTCAGGCTGATACCGTTGATGGTGATCGAGCCTTTGCTCGCAATGTATTTCGCCAATGCCTGCGGTGCGCGCACCACCAGCTTCCAGCTTTCGCCCAGATCGGTAAACTCGATGACCTCGCCCACTCCGTCGACATGGCCGCTGACCAAGTGACCGCCCAGCCTGTCCGCCAAACGCAATGCCTTCTCCAGATTCACCGGCGCACCTATTGCATCCAACCCCTCGGTGCAATTCAACGTTTCGCGCGAAACATCCACAGCGAAGCTGTCAACGGTATGCTCGATAACGGTCAGGCATATCCCGTTTACTGCGATGCTGTCGCCTGCCTGCACATCGCTCAAATCCAGCGCGCTGGTCGCGATCACCAGCCGCAACCCGCCATCGCGGTCGGTCGCCTGACTGATGCTGCCCATGTCGGCAATGATTCCACTAAACATACTTAACTCCTTGGTATCCCGTCATTCCCGCGTAGGCGGGAATCCAGTGGATTGAAAAATCCCGCCTAGCGGGTCAACTATGAGGTTTTGTCCGCTTCGCGGAATGTTGTTTTGCTGGATTCCCGCCTGTGCGGGAATGACGGGCGGTTATTTTTTCACCCGCGCCATGATGCGCAAATCCTTGCCAACTTGGCGCACGTCATTCCATTCCAGCTCGATGCGCTGATCCATGCTCACCAGCTCGCCTAGCCGCGCCATACCACGCGCCATGTCGCCGAGCAGTTGCGGTGCGAGGTACAGCACCAGTTCATCCACCAGCCCGGCCTTCAACAAGGCGCCATTCAATTTGCTGCCAGCTTCTACCAGCACTTCGTTGCAGCCTTGCGCGGCGAGATCGCGCAGTACAGCGGCGGCATCTACTTGACCGTTTGCATCCGGCAGCACGACGACGCGCGCGCCTGATTTTTCTAATGCAGCGATTTTCTGCGCGTCTTGCGTGGCGGTGTAAATCATCACTCCATTTTGTTGCAACAGTCGCGCATTGGGCGGCATACGCAGCAAACTATCCACCACTGCGCGCAATGGTTGTCGTGCTGTTTCTATCCCGCGCACATTGAGTTGCGGGTCATCTGCCAACACCGTACCGATGCCGGTCAACACCGCGCAAGAGCGTGCCCGCCAGTGTTGCACATCTTGTCTTGCCGCCTCGCCGGTGATCCACTGACTGACCCCATTCGCCAATGCGGTACGGCCATCCAGACTCATGGCAATCTTGCTGCGCAGCCACGCTGTGCCGCGCGTCATGCGCGCGAAAAAACCGATGTTCAATTCGCGTGCCGCCGCCTCCATCAAACCACACTCGACCTCGATACCCGCCGCACACAACTTCGCGATGCCTTGCCCCGCCACACGTGGATTAGGGTCTTGGACCGCCACCGTCACACGCGCGATTCCGGCTGCAATCAGCGCGTCGGCACACGGCGGGGTGCGACCGTGATAGCTGCATGGCTCCAGCGTCACATAAGCGGTTGCGCCGCGCGCCGCTTCACCGGCTGCGCGCAGCGCGAGAACTTCCGCGTGGGGTTCGCCGGCACGCTCGTGCCAGCCTTCGCCAACGATGTCACCATCGCGCACCAGCACGCAACCGACGCGCGGATTGGGGCTGGTGGTATAAAGACCGCGTTCCGCCAGACGCAGTGCCTGGGCCATCCACACGCTATCTTGCGCAGTAAAAGTAAACATGGCTATTCCACTGGCGGTTTTCGGCGTACCGGGGACTTGCGCACCGCCTCCACCGCATCGGCGAAATCGCCCACATCCTGAAAACTTTTATACACTGAAGCGAAACGGATATAGGCCACTTTGTCCAGCTTCAGCAATTCCTTCATCACCATCTCGCCGATCTGGCGCGAACCGATCTCGCGTTCACCGAGTGCGAGCACTTTCTGCGTCACATGATCAATGGCCACGTCCACCAGTTCCGTCGGAACCGGACGCTTGTGCAGGGCGCGCTTGAAACTGGTGCGCAACTTTTCCGCGTCAAACTCACTGCGCTTACCGTTCTGCTTGACCACCTGCGGCATGCGCAACTCCACCATTTCGTAAGTGGTGAAGCGTTTGTCGCACGACAGGCAACGGCGGCGACGGCGGATGCTGTCGCCATCGTCGTTTTCGCGCGTGTCCACCACTTGGGTTTTTTCACCTTTACAGAAGGGGCATTTCATAGTGAGTTGTCAGTCGGAAGACGTAAGTTGAAAGTTGGTTTTGCTTTAACTACCAACTTACGTCTAATAACTTACGACTAGGCCCCATAGACCGGAAACTTCGCGCACAACTGTTTCACTTCGCCGACCACGCGCGCAATCACCGCATCGTCGTTCGGCGCATCCAGCACATCGGCAATCAGGTGCGCGAGTTTTTCGGCTTCCAGTTCCTTGAAGCCGCGTGTGGTCATGGCCGGACTGCCGATACGAATGCCTGAAGTGACGAACGGTTTTTGCGGATCATTAGGAATGGCGTTCTTGTTCACAGTGATGTGCGCGCGCCCCAGCGCGGCTTCGGCATCCTTGCCGGTGATGTGCTTGGCTTGCAAATCCAACAGGAACAGATGGCTGTCGGTGCGTCCGGACACGATGCGCAGGCCGCGTTCCTGTAACACCTTGGCCATCACACGCGCGTTGTCCACCACCTGTATCTGGTATTCCTTGAATTCCTCGCTGGCCGCCTCTTTGAACGCCACGGCTTTTGCGGCGATCACATGCATCAGCGGACCACCCTGAATGCCGGGGAAGATCGCCGAGTTCAGCACTTTTTCAAATTCTGCTTTGGCGAGAATGATGCCGCCGCGCGGACCGCGCAAAGTCTTGTGGGTGGTGCTGGTGACAAAGTCCGCGATGCCGATGGGACTCGGATAAATGCCTGCCGCGACCAAACCGGCGTAGTGCGCCATGTCCACGAACAGATACGCGCCGACGCTGTCGGCGATGGCGCGAAAACGTTTCCAGTCGATCACCAGCGCGTAAGCGGAAGCACCCGCCACGATCATCTTGGGCTTGTGTTCCTTGGCCAGACGATCAACCTGATCGTAATCGATTTCTTCTTTTTCGTTCAGGCCATACTGGATGGCGTTATACAGCTTGCCGCTGATATTCACCGATGCACCGTGCGTCAAATGCCCGCCGTGCGCCAGCGACATACCAAGGATGGTATCGCCCGGTTTCAGTACCGACATGTACACAGCTTGATTCGCCTGCGAACCGGAATGCGGCTGCACATTGGCATACTCAGCGCCGAACAAGGCTTTCACGCGATCTATCGCCAGTTGTTCAGCCACGTCCACATGCTCGCAGCCGCCATAATAACGCTTGCCAGGATAGCCTTCCGCATACTTGTTGGTCAGCTTGCTGCCCTGTGCTTCCATCACCGCCGGGCTGGCGTAATTTTCCGAGGCGATCAACTCTATATGATCTTCCTGACGGCGGTTTTCATTTTGTATGGCTGCCCACAATTCCGGGTCAGTATGGGCAATGGTATTTTTGTTGGAAAACATGACGGTTATTCCTGAAATAATGAAAGCGGGTACGAACAACTTTGTGTCCGGGCACCCGAAAGGCACGAATTCTACCATGTTGCACAAACGAGCATGGTTCGACAAAGCAGCGGATGGGTTCGAGATCCGCCTTGGCGGAAGCCTTGCGGCAGAACATCTCCTTTGATATTTACCGCAATGGCGATTTTCTCGGCTATTGAATCTCGCCGTGCCCTACCTGGAAACCTGCGGTGCCGCGCTGATAATCGCCCGTTACAACACTAATGCCGCTATCCGGAAATTCTGAAGCTGGAACGAACGGCGACCGGAACGAGTTTTAGTCGCGCTAAAATTTTTTAGTCCGAGCGCTCTCTACCAGCATTTCTCTGTGCCGGGGGTAAATTTTCGGATTGCGGGTGATGCATTGGCGACATGTAACCGAGGGGGAGTGGCAGTGTTTCCGGTTGCGGCTGGTACGATGAGCTATTGCACATGACTGGCTATAAATTGCGGGTTGCGTGGGTGTGATCTTATTCAAATTGTGCGGTTAGGCGCGGACAGCTACAATGCCGCCATGCCTGATTTCAATTTGACCCATCACTTTCTGATTGCCATGCCTGCCATGCAGGAGGGGGTTTTTGCCGGCACGCTGACTTACATATGTGAGCACAACGAGAACGGTGCGTTGGGAATTGTGGTGAATCGCCCGATCAGCCTCACCATAGGCGAGATGTTCGATCAGGTCAACATTCCATTACACCAGCCGAAACTTGTGAAGATGCCAGTATATTTTGGTGGACCGGTGCAAACCGAACGAGGTTTCGTGTTGCATGACACGCTGGGAAACTGGGAGTCCACGTTACGCATCAACGACAAGCTGGCACTGACTACTTCCAGGGATATTCTCGAGGCGATGGGTGTGGGGCAGGGGCCGCGCAATGTGATCGTTACGCTGGGCTATGCAGGTTGGGATCAGGGGCAGCTGGAGCATGAGATAACCGAGAATATCTGGCTGACCGTGCTGGCTTCCGAACATATTCTGTTCGACTTGCCGCCCGAAGAACGCCTGCCTGCAGCGATGGCCTTGCTCGGGGTGAATTACGTCTCGCTGGTGGAGGATGCCGGACATGCCTGATTCCAATCCCATTTCATCGGTGAAACTGCGTTGGCTTCCTGATGTAACTACTGATATGACTACTAGCCATCTGACTAATCCAGCAAAAGACGCTGGGCAAGTCATTGGTTATAGCCATTCGACTAAGCTATCAAAATACGATAGCCAAGTCGCTGGTTATAACCGTGCTAGTAGCACTGTCTGCGTCGTTCGCTTGTCGCCGCCTTGTTTGACCTTCGAAATAGAACTGGAATGAAAAAGCGGTGATGCTAACTTCAACTTTTACTCCTGAAGGCACACTCCTCTCATTCGATTTCGGCACCAAACGCATTGGCATCGCCGTCGGCAATACCCTGTTGCGCCGCGCCAATCCGCTGACCACCATCAACGATGAAAAGACCGAGGCGCGCTTTGCAGCAATCGCCGCCCTATTGAACGAATGGCAGCCAAGCGCGCTGGTGGTGGGTTTGCCGAGCAACGACGACGGTACGCCGCATGAGTTGACTGCGCTGTGCCGCCGCTTCGCCAACCGCCTTAAAGGGCGGTTTAATTTGCCGACGATTTTGCTGGATGAGCGTTATACTTCGCTTGCCGCAAGCGCGCAGTTGAACGAGGAGGGCATCCACGGCATGAAGCAAAAAACTCTGATCGACCAATATGCCGCGCAGCAAATATTGCAGGCCTACTTTGATGAACCCGCAGCGGGAATACTCGCATGAACAATCCACAACTCAACAAACACGGCGAACTGCAGCACTTGCTGACGACGGAAGGTTTGCCGGTGCGCATCGTGCGCGACATTCTCGACAAAGCCGCGACCTTCGTCGATGTCAGCGATGGACACGAGATCAAGAAGGTACCATTGTTGCACGGCAAATCGGTGTTCAATGTGTTCTTCGAGAACAGCACGCGCACCCGCACCACTTTTGAAATCGCCGCCAAGCGCCTGTCGGCGGACGTGGTCAACTTGAATATCGCTTCATCATCCACCAGCAAGGGCGAGACCCTGCTGGATACCGTGGATAACCTGTGCGCCATGCATGCCGACATGTTCGTGGTGCGCCATGCGCAAAGCGGCGCGGCGCATTTCATCGCGCGCCACGTCGCTCCGGAAATTCACGTCATCAACGCCGGTGACGGTCGCCATGCGCACCCCACGCAAGCGTTGCTGGACATGTTCACCATCCGCCACTACAAGAAAGAATTCCACAATCTGCGCGTGGCCATCGTCGGCGACGTGCTGCATTCGCGCGTGGCGCGCTCGCAGATACACGCGCTGAGCACGCTCGGTGTGCCTGAAGTGCGCGTGATCGCGCCCAAGACGTTGTTGCCGACGCTGGTCGAAAATCTTGGCGTGCAGGTCTATCACGACATGGCGCAAGGCTTGCGCGACGTGGATGTGGTGCTGATGCTGCGCTTGCAGCATGAGCGTATGCAAGGCGCGGCACTGCCATCCGCGCAGGAATATTTCAAATACTACGGCCTCACCGAAGAGAAACTGGCGTATGCCAAACCGGATGCGATCGTGATGCACCCCGGCCCGATGAATCGCGGTGTGGAAATCGACTCCAGAGTTGCCGACGGCCCGCATTCGATGATCTTGCCGCAGGTGACGTTCGGCATCGCGGTGCGCATGGCGGTGATGAGTATCTTGGCGGGGAACGCATGAACATTCATATCAAAAACGGGCGACTGATAGATCCGAAAAATAACATTGATGCACTGCGTGACGTGTTCATCGCGGCAGGCAAAATCGCGGCGATTGGTACTGCACCGAGCGGCTTCGTCGCGGATCGGGTGCTCGATGCGAGCGGGCTAATCGTTGCGCCGGGCTTGATCGATCTGGCGGCGCGGTTGCGCGAGCCGGGCTATGAATATATGGCGACGCTGGAATCGGAAATGGAAGCGGCAGTGGCCGGCGGCATCACCAGCCTCGCCTGTCCGCCGGATACCGATCCGCCGCTGGACGAACCGGGCCTGGTGGAAATGCTCAAGCACCGCGCGCGCAATCTGAATCAGGCGCGCGTTTATCCGGTCGCTGCGCTGACTTCAGGACTGAAGGGACAGGAGTTGACCGAAATGGCCGAGCTGGTGGATGCCGGATGCGTGGCATTCAGCCAGGCCGATGCGCCGCTCACCGACACACGCGTGCTGATGCGCGCCATGCAATATGCCGCGACCTTTGGCTTCAGTGTGTGGCTGCGTCCACAGGACAACTTCCTCGCCAAGGATGGCGTGGCGCACGATGGCGAAGTGGCGACGCGCTGCGGTCTGGCCGCCATCCCGGTGTGTGCCGAAACCATTGCGCTGGCTACCATGCTGACGCTGGCGCGTGAGACCGGAGTGAAGCTGCACATCTGCCGCCTTTCCAGCGCGGCGGGCGTCGAGATGATCCGTGCCGCGAAGCAACAAGGGCTGGCGGTGACCTGCGATGTTTCGATAAATCATGTGCACCTGTCCGAAATGGACATCGGCTTTTTCGATCCGAATTGTCATTTGATCCCGCCGTTGCGCAGTTTGCGCGACCGCGCCGCACTGCGCGCCGGATTGCTGGATGGCACGATAGACGCGATTTGTTCCGACCACACCCCGGTGGACGAAGACGCCAAGCAGCTGCCATTCGCCGAAGCCGAAGCGGGCGCGACCGGATTGGAATTGCTGCTGCCGCTGGTGCTGAAATGGGTGCAGCAGGATAATCTCGCGCTGTCCGAAGCGCTCGCGAAGGTCACTCTGCAACCCGCGAGGATATTGGGCCTGGACGCAGGTCATTTGAGCGTCGGTGCGGCTGCCGATGTGTGTGTGTTCAATCCGGATACTTACTGGAAAGTCGAACCCGGCGCGCTGAAGAGCCAGGGCAAGAACACGCCGTTCAATGGCCTCGAGGTACAGGGCAAGGTGCGCTTTACCCTGATCGATGGCAAGCTGGTATATCAAACCCAGGCCGCGTTCTAAAACTCACGTAACCCTTGCAGGAGTTCCTTATCGGAAGTGTAGGGGGCATCCAGTTCTTACCCTCAGAGCAAAATATGAATCCATTACTAGATTTCACCGGATTGCCGCGCTTCGCGGAGATCAAACCCGAGCACGTCGCTCCCGCGATCGAGCAACTGCTGGCAGAAAACCGCGTGCTGATTACGCGGCTATTGAGCGATAGCGCGCAACCCACCTGGCAGAATTTCGTAGCTCCGATGGAAGATGCTAATGAGCGGGTGTCCCGTGCATGGGGGCCGGTCGGGCATTTGAACGCGGTGATGAACAGTCCTGAGCTGCGCGAGGTATACAACGCCACGCTGCCCAAGATAACTCAATATTACGCCGAGCTTGGCCAGAACCTCGCGCTGTTCGTCAAATTCAAGGCCTTGCGCAACAGCACGGAATTCGCTGGTTTGAGCACGGCACGCAAGAAAATAATCGAGAATGAGTTGCGCGATTTTCGTCTCGGCGGCGCGGAGTTGCCGGACGCGCAGAAGGCTCTCTACTTGCAGATTCAGGAACGTCTGGCTGAATTGTCGTCGCGCTTTTCCGACAACCTGCTCGATGCGACCAATGACTACACGCTGGTCATCGAGAACTCTCCCTCATCCCAACCTTCTGATGAAACTACTAGCCATTCGACTAAGCCCGCAAGCGGGCAAGTCGCTGGTTACCCCGAGGGGGGAAGGAGCGACCGTACTTCCAGTGCTTGTAAGATACCCGATGAACTGAGCGGTTTGCCGGATGACGTGCTGCAAGCGGCACAGGAAGCCGCCCAGGCAGCAAGCAGGAGCGGCTGGTTGTTCACGCTGAAAGCCCCGTCCTATATGCCTGTCATGCAATATGCCGACAACCGTGCGTTGCGCGAAAAAATGTATCGCGCCTATGGCACGCGAGCCAGCGAGTTCGGCAAACCGGAATGGGACAACACCAGGCTGATGGATGAAATCGTCAAGCTTCGTGGCGAAGAAGCTCAGTTGCTTGGCTTTGCCAACTTCGGCGAATTGTCGCTGGCGAGCAAGATGGCGAATTCACCGCAGCAAGTGGTCGAGTTCATGCGCGAGCTGGCGCAGCGCGCGCGGCCCTTCGCTGAAAAAGATTTGTCCGAGCTGCGCGAATTTGCGCGCGCCGAACTGGGGATTTCGGACCCTTCGACTGAGCCTGTCCTGAGCGTAGTCGGAGGGCTCAGGACAGGATTGCAGTCCTGGGATGTGGGCTATGCCAGCGAAAAACTCCGCGAGCAACGCTACGCATTCTCCGAGCAGGAAGTGAAACAATATTTCCCCGAAGATGCGGTGTTGCCCGGCATGTTCAAATTAGTCGAGACGCTGTATGGCCTGAAAATAAAGGCGGCCAGCGCACCTGTCTGGCATGAAGACGTGCGCTTCTTCGACATCCGCAATCAGCAGAATCAACTGGTCGGCCAATTCTATCTCGACCTGTATGCGCGCAACAGCAAGCGCGGGGGGGCATGGATGGACGATGTGATCACGCGTCGTCGTCTTGCTTCTGGCATCCAGACCCCAGTTGCCTATCTGAACTGCAATTTCTCCGCACCGGTGGGGAATAAGCCAGCGCTCTTTACTCACGATGAAGTCATCACCCTGTTCCACGAATTCGGTCACGGCCTGCATCATCTGCTCACTGAAGTGGAAGACATCGCCGTGTCCGGCATCAATGGCGTGGAATGGGATGCGGTCGAGTTGCCGAGCCAGTTCATGGAAAACTTCTGCTGGGAATGGGACGTGGTGCGCGGCATGACGCGGCATATTGAAACAGGTGCGGCATTGCCGCGCGCACTGTTCGACAAGATGCTCGCCGCGAAGAATTTCCAGAGCGGCTTGCAAACCCTGAGGCAGATCGAATTTTCGCTGTTCGATATGTTGATGCACAGCAACTTCGAGGCGGGCGGCGGCAAGACGATTTTGCAATTGCTCGACGAAGTGCGCGCAGAAGTAGCGGTGCTGCTTCCGCCTGCGTTCCATCGCTTTCCGCACAGCTTCTCGCATATCTTTGCGGGGGGTTATGCGGCGGGCTATTACAGCTACAAGTGGGCGGAGGTGCTGTCCGCCGATGCATACAGTTTGTTTGAAGAGAACGGCGTGCTGAATCCCGACGTCGGCGCGCGCTTTCGCAGCGAGATACTGGCCATGGGCGGCAGCCGCGGCGCGATGCAATCCTTCACCGCATTCAGAGGTCGCGAACCGAGCATAGATGCGTTGTTGCGGCATAATGGGCTACTCGAAACCTGTTAAGGAGGCGAAATGAAGAGCATCATTTTGTTGTTGGCTTGTTTGGCGATCATACCGTCGGGTGTGCAAGCGGAAGAGTTATTCCGCTGGGTGGATAAGGCTGGCAAGATGAATTACGGCGATGTCCCCCCTGCGGATGCCACCGATGTCGAGCGCATAAAACTTTCCAGCGAACCGGCACAGAATGAAGACCTGCCTTATGAAACGCGCAGCGCGCAGCAGAATTTCCCGGTCACTTTGTACGTCGGGGCTGGCTGCGGCGAGACGTGTGATCAGGCGCGCAGTTTGTTGAGCAAGCGCGGCATCCCGTTCAGCGAAAAACTGCTGCGAACCAAACAGGATGTTGAAACCTTCAATCAACTATCCGGTATCGACGGCGTCGTTCCGGTGCTGGCGGTGGGCAAGGACTTTCTGAAAGGTTTTTTGGAATCGCAATGGAATAGCGAACTCGACATCGCAGGCTATCCGAAAATCGCACCGAATCGTCCGCATAAAGCACCTCCCCCTTCTGCACCGGGTGACACGAGTCAGGTTGCTCCGGTCACCCTGTATGTCGTGGCCAACTGCATCGAGTATTGCATTCAGGCACGCAGCCTGTTGGCTGAGCGTGGCATCCCGTTCAGCGAGAAATCACTGAAGACCCAGGAAGAAATCGATGCGTTCAAACAACTTTCCGGCAGCAACCTCTCGCCCACCCTTGAGGTGGGCAAGAGCTTTTTGAAAGGCTTTCAGGCCGAGCAGTGGAATAACGAGCTCGACATCGCAGGCTATCCGAAGACCGCGCCATATCGCGCACCCAGTACGCCTTCAATCCCTGCCGCCGCAAGCCAAGTCGTTCCGGCCAATCCAATCGCACAATGAAGCTGGCAACATGGAACGTCAATTCGCTGAAAGTGCGTCTGCCGCACGTTTTGGATTGGCTCGCTGCGAATCCGGTCGATGTGTTGTGCCTGCAGGAAACCAAACAGCAGGACAGCGATTTCCCGCAGGCTGAGTTGCAAGCAGCGGGTTATCACAGTGTATTCGGCGGACAAAAGACCTATAACGGCGTGGCGATCCTGAGCCGCGAACCGGCCAGCGATGTGCAGACGGGCATTCCGGATTTTGCCGATGAACAGAAGCGCGTCATCGCCGCTACTTTCACCTCCGTTCCGATTGCGAAGGTCAAACAAGGCGGCGACGAGCAAACGACGCAGACAGTGCCTCCCTCATCCCAACCTTCCCCCGGCGGGGGAAGGAGCAATCGTCCCCTCTCCCTGCGGGGGAGGGTTAGGGTGGGGGTGCCTTTGGCACGGCCAGGAGTGAGCGAGGAAGCCAACGCAGTTTCACCGATGCAATCGGAACGGATTCGGGTGGTGTGTGTGTATGTGCCCAACGGGCAGAGCGTGGATTCAGATAAATACCAATACAAACTTGCCTGGCTCACCGCACTGCGCGACTGGTTGAAACAAGAGCTGACGCGCTATCCGAAATTGGTATTGCTGGGCGACTACAACATCGCACCGGAAGACCGCGACGTGCATGACCCGATTGCATGGCAAGGCAATGTGCTGGTCAGCGAGCCGGAGCGGCAGCAGTTCAAAAATATAGTCCAGCTAGGCTTGCGCGACAGCTTCCGCTTATTCGAACAGGCCGAAAAATCCTATTCCTGGTGGGACTACCGCATGATGGCGTTCCGCCGCAACCACGGCTTGCGCATCGACCACATCCTGATCAGTGAACCGCTCGTCTCATTGTGCAAAAGCTGCGCGATAGATAAAGCCCCGCGCAAACTGGAGCGGCCTTCGGATCATGTGCCGGTGATAGTCGAGCTGTTGTAGGAGCGGGCCTTCGTGTCTTGTAGGAGCGGGCCATGCCCGCGAACAAACAAACAATCGCGGGCATGGCCCGCTCCTACCATTCAAACCAAGACAACACCGCCGGGCTACCCGCGGCGAAGTTGCTTCAACCATTCGCCCCAAACATCATCCGCTTCGCGACAAATTTTTTCACAAACGGCAAACAGTCCAGCGCGGTGAGTGCGGCAGCGCGGCCTGTGCTGACTAGCGGCAGGTCGTTGGAGAACAGCCGCACCAGGCCATCGGTAAAGCGTATCCCCGCTTCGCGGTCGGTGCGGCGATGCGCGCGGTAGGCGGCGAGCATCGCCTCGGTGCCTAACGTTTCCGGTGCGGCATCGAGGATTTTCTGGGCCAGTTCCCACGCATCGCGCAGTCCCATGTTGAAACCTTGTCCGGCTACCGGATGTAGCGTTTGTGCGGCGTTGCCGAGCAGCACGGTGTGCGGCATCGGAGTTTGCTGCGGGGCGCGTCTCAGGCCGAGCGGGAAGCAGGTGCGTTTGCTGACAGTCAAGAATTCTCCGACGCGGTCACCGAAGTGCTGATGTAGTTCACGCAAAAAATGGGCGTCGTCCCAAGCCAGCATTTCTTGCGCGACTTGATGCGGCGCAGTCCATACCAGCTCGTAACCTTCTTTGAACGGCAGCAGCGCCAGCGGCCCTTGCGCGGTAAAGCGTTCGTAGGCCATTTCTGCTTGCGGTGCAGAGCAGGTGATGTGGGTGATGAGCGCGCTCTGCCCGTAGTCGCGGACTTCCGGAGGGTATTGTTGTGCCAATAATTTGCCGCCGTCGGCGACTACGGCCAGGCGTGCGTGCAGGGTGTGTTGCGCGCCGTTCTGTTGGTATCCAATGGTGGCGCAGTCAGCCTCCCCTTGCAGTTGAGTGACGCTCGCGCCGTAAATGGATGAAACATCGCTGTGTTGTAGCGCATCGGTTAATGCGTCTTGCAGCGCCGGGTAGGGCAGCACATAGCCGAGTTCCGGCACGTTCATCTCGGCGGCATGCAACACGGCACGGCCGAAACTTTGCTTTTGCGAAATGTGAATCGTGCGTATGGCCGATACATCGTGCAGCACGTCCCATACGCCGAGACGTGCCAGCAACAAGCGGCTGCCGTAGGACAAAGCAAGCGCGCGCGCATCGTTGCTGGCAGCATTCGCAGGACGCGCTTCCAGCACGCAGACCTTCAGCTTGCTGCCGCGCAAAGCAAGCGCCAGCGCGGCTCCGACCGGGCCGCCACCGATGATGGTGATGTCATATTGAGCGTTCACGATTTCCTCATCAGCTCTTCAATATCCGCTACCGTTTTCGGCGCAGCATCGGTCAACACTTTGTTGCCCTTCGCAGTGATTAGCATATCGTCCTCGATGCGGATGCCGATGTTCCACAACGCGAGCGGCACATCATCGGCGGGGCGGATGTAGCAGCCGGGCTCGATGGTCAACACCATGCCGGGTTGCAGCGCGCGCCAGTTATCGCCGGTCTTGTAATCGCCGACATCATGCACATCCATGCCCAGCCAATGGCTGGTGCGGTGCATGTAAAACTTTTTGTAGCTCTCGCTTTCCAGCACTTCATCCACGCTGCCGCGGCATAGCTTGAGGTCGATGAAGCCTTGCGCCAATATGCGCAGCGCGGCATCATGCGGGACATCCCAAGTCTGGTTCGGTTGTGCGGCGGCAATCGCGGCGGCTTGCGCGGCCAGCACGATTTCATACACTTCTTTTTGTGCGGCGGAAAAGCGGCCATTCACCGGAAAAGTGCGTGTGATGTCGGAGGCATAGCCATCCACTTCGCAGCCCGCGTCGATCAGCAGCAGATCGCCGTCGCGGAGCTTGGCGTCGTTCCCCACATAGTGCAGCACGCAAGCATTCGCGCCACCCGCGACGATGGAGGTATAAGCGGGATGGCGCGCGCCATGACGGCAGAATTCATGCAGCAGTTCCGCTTCGACCTGATATTCAAACTGATCGGGGCGGGTGAATTGCATGGCGCGACGGTGTGCTGATGTGGAAATCGCGGCGGCGCGGCGCATGATGTCCAGCTCGTGTGCATCTTTGAACAAACGCATTTCGTTGAGCAGGGCGCGCACGTCGCGAATCTCATCCGGTGCGCGGATACCGCTGCGGATTTTTTCTTGTACTGCACTGCGTAACTTGAGGATACGTTGATCCCATGCGGCATCGCCACCCAGCGGATAAAACAGCGCGGGCTGGTTGCCCATCAGCTCGGCCAGTTTCTCATCCAGTTGCGCAATGGAATAAGCCGCGTCAAAACCGAATTGTTCCCGGGCGCTATCGGGACCAAAGCGGTGACCATCCCAGATTTCACGCTCCAGATTTTTCTCGCGGCAGAACAGAATGGATTGCTGCAAGCTATTGTCATCCTGGCTGGCAACCAGCACCAGCACCGCTTCCGGCTCGGTGAAGCCGCTCAGGTAATAAAAATTGCTGTCGTGGCGGTAGGAATAATGCGTGTCGGCATTGCGCGCAACTTCCGGCGCGGTGGGGATGATGGCGATGCCACGCTGCATTTGTGTTAGCAGACGGGCGCGGCGTTGGGCGTAGATGGTCGGGGCTATGGTCATGGCGCATTGTGCAGTGTACATACCTGCCTGTCGAGTTCGGCCAAGCGTTGCGGTGTGCCGACATCCGCCCAGAAGCCTTGGTGGTGTTCACCGCTGACTTTGCCGAGTACGATTTGTGCGCGTAGCAAGGGAGCCAGCGGCGCGATGCTGCCGCGCGGGATGTCCTTGAACAAAACGGGTTGGTAGATCCCGATGCCGCTGAAAGTTAGACGTAAGTCGTTAGACATAAGTCGTAAGTTGCTGCGGTCTTCGATGCGTCCGTTGTGCAGCAGGAAATCCCCGTTTGGGTGGTGGGGCGGATTGTCCACCAGAACCAGGTGCGCGGCATCGCCGTTGGATTTTAGCTCGGCAGTTCGTTCGCGGAGTTTGGCAAAATCGTAGTCGCAGAAAATATCGCCGTTGACCACGACGAAGGGTTCCCCCTCTCCCCCAGCCGGCTGCGCCCCCCTCGCTGCGCTCTCCCTGCCAGCGGGCGAGGGGAGCAGTAGCGGTAGCGCGTTGGCAATGCCGCCTGCGGTTTCCAGTGCGCTGGCTTCGGGTGAGTATTGAATGTGCGCGCCGAACTGGCTACCGTCGCCTAATGCCTTTTCAATCTGCGCGCCGAGATGGGCGTGATTGATGACGATCTCAAGTATACCCGCGCGCACCAGATTTTCGATGTGCCAGGCGATCAACGGTTTGCCGCCGACTTCCAATAGCGGCTTGGGCGTGCGGTCGGTGAGCGGACGCATGCGTTCGCCGCGGCCCGCCGCTAAAAGCATCGCCATCATGGGTTTATGCCTTTCACGATTGCTCTTTCTCCCGCTTGCGGGGGAAAGTTGGATAGGGGGAGATGCGTAGCATCAAAAGGTATACCCCTCTTGGGAAGTGCGCGGCTCCAATACATCGAGCAGATTCAGCAGCGGCTTGAGGTCGATGTAGCGTGCGCAAGCGGCGCGCAGATACGCCATCACCAGCGGCAGATCTTTCAGGTAGCCGTCCTTGCCGTCGCGGTGATACAGGCGCGCGAAAATGCCCAGCACCTTGAGATGACGCTGCACACCCATCCATTCGTAATCGCGGTAGAACACGGAGAAATCATCGGCCACCGGCAGACCAACCTTGCGCGCTTTTTCCCAATAGCGTATCAGCCAGTCGATCACTTCTGCTTCTTCCCAACGGATGTAGGCATCCTTGAACAGCGAGGCGAGATCGTAGGTGATCGGGCCATACACGGCATCCTGAAAATCCAGTATGCCAGGGTTCGGTTCGGCGACCATCAGATTGCGCGAGTGGTAGTCGCGATGCACGTACACGCGCGGCTGGGCGAGGTTGTTGGCGATGATGCGCGCAAAGACAGTTTCCAGTTTGGCGTTTTGCGCCTCGCTGAGCGTGACATTGAGATGCTTGGCGATGTACCACTCCGGGAACAGGCGCATCTCGCGCAGCAGCAGGGCTTCGTCATAGGGCGGCAATTCGTTTTCGCGCGAGGCGAGTTGGATTTTGATCAGCGCGTCCGTGGCCGCACCATACAATTCGCGCGCCGTGTTGGTGTTCTCCCCGCAAGGGGGAGGCCGGTGGGTGCCCCGCTGCTGCGTAGCGACCCCTCCACACAAAGCTTGCAGATAAGTGGTATTGCCGAGGTCGGACAGCAACAGGAAACCTTGTTTGAGGTCATGCGCATAAACATGCGGCACATGCGTTCCGGCATCCTCGAACAATTTGGCTATGTGCAGGAACGGGCGACAATCCTCGTGCTGCGGCGGGGCATCCATCACGATCAGCGTGCGCTCCGAGTAGGTGATGCGGAAGTAGCGACGGAAGCTGGCATCGGCAGATGCCGGGGCGATAGTGAACGGCTCGTTGGGGACTTGGCTGTGCAGCCATTGGGTAAGCTGTTGCTGGCGTTGCATATCGGGTTCTCGAATGTACGTAAGGGGATATCTAAAAATTCAGAGTTCGCCCAAATGCAAGGCGCGGAAAAAATTTCGCAGCGCTGCATATGGTTGATATGTAAGCAAGAAATTTTTTCCGCAACACAGCATAACCAGCCACTTGGTTGCCGTTTTTTGGCGACCTAGTGGAATGGCTAGTAGTTCCATCAGTTGGGATGAAATCTGGATTTTTAGAGGTTCCCTTAATGTTAAACTGGCAGGAGTTTATCACCTTACTATATTGCTGCGCGTTATGCGGTTTCTATTCAAATATCCTTTCATTCTCTTGCTGGTTTGCTTTGCGCAACATTCTTACGCAGGCGAAGACCTGCCCGATTTGCGCACCGACAAAAATCCTCAAACAGTAACTGCGACCAGCCAGGAGGGCCCCGCCGTTATTGAAGCAGATAGCCTGGTGGGAAAAACGAAAGATCAAATCGAGGCGACTGGAGATGTGACATTGCGCCAAGGCGGGCAGTCGATTCGTGCAGACAGTCTGCTATTCAATCAGAGTTCACATGAAGTCGATGCGCAAGGCGCGGTGATGTTGAAACAAGATGGTAATACCATGACCGGGCCACACCTTCTGTTCAATATGGATAAGAGCACTGGGACTATGGAACAGCTGCAATTTTATTTAAAAGAAAATAATTCGCGCGGTTCAGCGGATGAGCTTCATATTCAGGATCGACAACACTTCAGCTTGGACAACGCCACCTACACCACTTGTCCGGCGGGGAATCAGGATTGGCAGCTGAACATGGGTTTGCTTGAGATCGATCGTGATCGGCAAATCGGCGTGGCTCATAGCGCATCGGTTGAATTTAAGGGTGTTCCAATTTTGTATTCGCCATGGATGGACTTTCCGCTAAATGGCCAGAGCAAGTCGGGATTTTTGGCCCCGACTATTGGCGGAACGGTCAGTAGTGGTTACGAAGTGACGCTGCCCTATTACTGGAACATTGCACCCAACTTTGATGCGACAGTTGCCCCGCGCGAGATGACCAAGCGCGGCTTGATGCTTAACAACGAGTTTCGTTATCTGGAGCCCGGTTATGGCGGTGAGCTGCATGTGGATGTGCTACCCAACGACGCATTAGCAAAGCGTAGTCGTGAGCTTTTCTCGTTAAACCATAATCAAACACTGGCGAGCAGTTTGAATAGCTATGTGAATTTCACCCGTGTTGGGGACGGTGGCTATTTCCGCGACTTGGGCGATGCGGTAAATGTCACTTCACAGTCCAACCTGTTACAGGAAGGTGGGCTGAACTATGACGCTGGCTGGTGGACGGCTGTGGCGCGAGTGCAACACTTCCAAACCCTGCAAGACCCCGCCGCACCGATTGCCGTTCCTTACACTCGTTTGCCACAATTGACGCTCAATGCACGGCAAAACTATGCCGGTACGAACATCGCTTTTGCCGGCGAATTCGTGGATTTCAGTCATCCTACCGCAGTAAATGGCATGCGTCTGGTAGTTAACCCCAGCTTCAGCTATCCGCTGGTGAGCGAGCCGGCATTTTATGTGACACCCAAGGTGGCGTTGCACAGCACGTATTATGTGATGGGTGCGAATAACGTCGGGGCATTGCCGAATGCCTCGCGCACATTACCTATTTTGAGTTTGGACAGTGGCGTTGCCTTCGAGCGTGTGTCGAATATGTTCGGCGGCGATTATCTGCAAACTTTTGAACCACGCGCTTTTTATGTGTATGTGCCATACAGGGATCAATCGCTATTGCCAAATTTTGACTCGGCGCAAGCAGACTTCAATTTTACCCAGATATTCACCGAGAATCGTTTTGTTGGCAATGACCGAATCGGCGATGCCAATCAAATCACCTTAGCGGCCACATCGCGTTTGGTGGAACAAAATAGTGGTGCAGAGCGGTTTAAAGTGATGATGGGAGAGCGTTTCAGTTTTAATACGCCGCAGGTAAATCTGGTCACACCTGCTACAAGTACCGGCAGGTCGGATATTTTATTGGCGGCTTCAGGACAAGTTACGAGAGCATTGTCGTTGGACAGTGAGTTTCAGTTCGATCCAAATCAATCCCATGCACAACGCTACAATATCGCGGCACATTACCGTCCCGAAGCGGGTAAAGTGTTCAATCTGGGGTATCGCTTTGAGCGCAACACGCTGCGTCAAGTTGATTTTTCCACACAATGGCCGCTGTTCAGTCGTTGGCATATGGTGGGACGCTGGAACTATTCGCTGCAGGATGCTCGAATTCTGGAGGCGATTGCCGGGCTTGAATATAATCAAAGCTGCTGGATGTTGCGTCTCGTGGCGCAACGCTTTGTCACAGCAACGCAACAAACCAATACCGGTTTCTTCGTGCAGCTCGAGTTGAATGACTTTGTTAAAGTGGGTCAGGATCCTTTGATCATGCTCAAGCAAAGCGTGCCCGGATATACCAAATTGAACGACAAAACTGCCATTCAAGTCCCGCAAGTTTTGCCTTGATAAGTGAAATAAAAATGATGCGAATAAAAATTCTGATGATGTGGTGTGCGTTGCTCACGGCGCAAATTGCGTATGGTGCCAATACGCCGCCCGCGAAGGCCATGACAAAGTCGGGCCCTGCGCAATCGAGCAATCCCGGTGCGGAATTGGCACCCCCCCCGACAAAAGTCATTCGGTCGACCCCCGATCCGCAACATAAAGTCGCAAATATTGATTCGGTGGTTGCGGTGGTCAACGATGATGTGATTACCCGCTACGAGCTGGATAATCGCGTGCGAGAGGTGGTGCGCCAATTGCAAAAACAGGATACGCCATTGCCCGCAGTGGATGTGCTGGAAAAACAAATGCTGGAACGCATGATCACAGATATGCTGCAAGAGCAGTATGCCAGGGAAAACGGGGTGCGCGTGGACGATACACAGTTGAATCTGGCGATTACCCGCATCGCGCAGCAGAACAATTTCCCGTCTTCGGCCGAATTCCGCGCCAAGCTGGAAGCCGATGGTGTGGATTACAAGAAATTCCGCGAAGAAATTCGCGGCGAAATCATCTCCACGCGTTTGCGCGAGCGTGAAGTTGAAAGCAAGCTCATCATCAGCGAAGGCGAGGTGGACAATTATCTCGCCAACAAGGCCAGGATCGGCAGTGCGGGAGCGGAGTTCCATCTCGCGCATATTCTGGTGGTGGTGCCGGAACAGGCAAGCGCGGAGAAAATTCAGGCCGCGCGCGAACGGGCCGAGCAGGCGTTGAGCAAATTGAAGGGCGGCGCAGATTTTGCGCAAGTGGCAGCAGGCATTTCGGATGCCAAGGACGCGCTGAAGGGCGGCGATTTGGGTTGGCGGTCCGGGGATAGCATTCCCCCGCTGTTTATGAACGAGTTGCAAAATATGCAACCCGGTCAAACTTCCGCGGTGTTGCGCAGCCCGAGCGGTTTTCACATTTTCAGACTGGTGGAAAAGCGTAGCAGTAATGCGCCGGTGGTAATTACGCAAACCCATGCGCGGCATATTCTGATCAAGACCAGCGAGATCGTGCCGGAAGCGGAAGCCAAAAAACGCATCATGGAAATCAAGCAGCGCATCGAAGCCGGTGCGGATTTTGCCGAACAGGCCAAACGATATTCACAGGATGGCAGCGCGCAACAGAGCGGTGATTTGGACTGGGTTTCCCCGGGGCAGACCGTGCCGGAATTTGAAGAGGCGATGAACAAACTGCAACCCGGGCAAATGGCAGCGGTGCAATCACAATTTGGCTGGCATCTGATACAGGTACTGGAGCGGCGCAATACCGATGTCAGCGTGCAACAAAAACGCCAGCAAGCACGCGTTGCCATCGGCACGTTCAAGTCGGACGAGTTGTACCAGGACTGGCTGCGCCAGTTGCGCGACCGGGCGTTTATCGAATATCGTCTTGAAGAGAACAAGTAGCCAGTGAATGCTGCCGTGCTTTCTGCACCCTTGGTTATTACCGCTGGTGAACCGGCAGGCATAGGCCCCGATCTGTGTGTGCAGCTAGCTGCTGCGTCTCCTGAAATTCCCTTCGTTGTCATTGCCGATAAAAATTTGCTGCAACAACGTGCCGCGCGACTCGGCATTGCTCTGCAAGTGCGAGATTTTGTTTCCGGACATGAAAATGGGCAAGGGGCAATAACCAGCGACTTGGCTGGCGTTGTTTGCCAGCCTAGTCGAATGGCTAGTAGTTTTATCAGGGGCAAGGGGCAACAACTTTCATCTTTCAACTTTCACCTTTCACCTGTTTTATCAGTAATTCATGTGCCGCTTGTTGCGGAATGTCATCCCGGTGTGCTGAATGCGGCCAATAGCGAATACGTGCTGGCGACGCTGCGCCGTGCTGTGCAAGGCTGCCAAGGTAATGAACAAGGGCGCGGTGAATTCTCCGGCATGGTCACCGCACCGGTACACAAGGGCATCATCAACGATGCGGGCATTCCTTTCACCGGGCACACCGAATTTCTCGCCGAACAAACCGGAACGAAGCGGGTGGTGATGATGCTGGTCGGCGGCGGGATGCGCGTGGCACTGGCCACCATGCACCTCGCCTTGAAAGACGTGCCCGCTGCGATCACCGCAGCACTGCTGGAAGACGTGCTGCGCATCATTCAGCACGACTTGCGGCACCGTTTCGGCATCGCGCAGCCGCGCATTTTGGTGGCAGGCTTGAATCCGCATGCGGGCGAAGGCGGATATTTGGGGCGCGAAGAAATCGAGGTGATGATTCCTGTGCTGGATAAATTGCGCGCTGAGGGCATGAACATCAGTGCTCCGCTGCCTGCCGATACCTTATTTACGCCGCAGAAACTGGCGCAGTGCGACTGCGTGCTTTCCATGTATCACGATCAAGGTCTGCCGGTGTTGAAACACGCCAGCTTCGGACAGGGCGTGAACGTCACACTCGGCCTGCCCATCATTCGCACTTCGGTGGATCACGGCACGGCACTGGACCTGGCGGGAACCGGAAAAGCCGATAGCGGCAGTCTGCTGGAAGCGATCAAGCTCGCCGCCCAGATGTCGAAATATGAGCTGGCGCAGAACCAACAAATTTATGGTGCATAAGGCCAAAAAAAAGTTTGGCCAAAATTTTCTCGTCGATGAACAAATCATCGGCGACATTATTTCTGCAATCTGTCCCGAGCCGGAAGACAATATGGTCGAGATCGGACCGGGCCTGGGCGCGCTGACCCGCCCGTTGCTTAAAAAATTAAATCATCTGCATGTGGTGGAGATCGACCGCGATATCATCGCGCGACTGGAGCACGACTATCCCCAGGATAATTCGAAATCGAAACTGACTATCCATGCCGGAGACGCATTGGCGTTTGATATCGCGACGCTGCCCGCACCACTGCGTATCGTCGGCAACCTGCCTTACAACATCTCTTCGCCGTTGCTGTTCCACTTTGCCGCATATGCGGAACGCATTCGCGACATGCATTTCATGCTGCAAAACGAAGTGGTCGAGCGCATGGTGGCCGAGCCTTCCACTCCCGCATATGGGAGGCTGTCGGTGATGCTGCAATACCGTTTCCAGATGGAAAAGTTGCTCGACGTGCCGCCCGAATCTTTCCGCCCGGCGCCCAAGATAAATTCCGCCATTGTGCGCATGCTTCCGCTGCCCGTCAGCGAAATCGCGGTGCGCAACGAAAAGCTGTTTGCCGCAATTGTCCGAACAGCCTTCGGACAACGCCGCAAGACATTGCGTAACACTTTGCGGAGTTATTTAAGTGAAGAAGATTTTGAGAAACTGGGTATCAATGCTCAGCTGCGCGCGGAAAACCTGGCTGTGATGGAGTTTGCCAAAGTGGCGAATTACTTGAGGCCACCTCTATAAATCCAAACCCCGTCGCGATACTGCGATGCTCAATAAATTTTATGGCTTACATATCAAACATATGCTGCGCGCTAAAATTTCTTTCGCGCCTTGTCTCGCATAAGATTTTGAATTTATAGAGGCGTCCTTGAATGAGCGACAGGTTGGTGGCTAACCGGATTTTTTCTGTATCAATTCGATCTTGTACCCGTCCGGGTCTTCGATAAACGCAATTACTGTGCTTCCATGTTTCATTGTTCCAGCCTCACGCACCACCTTACCGCCGAGTTGTTTGATGTTTTCGCAGGCGGCGTAGGCATCTTCCACTTCAATGGCGATGTGGCCGTAGGCATTGCCGAGCTCGTATTTTTCCACGCCCCAGTTGTGGGTGAGTTCGATCACCGCGCTGCTGGCTTCGTCGCTGAAGCCGACAAAAGCCAGGGTAAATTTCCCTTCCGGGTAGTCGGTGCGGCGCAGCAATTTCATGCCGAGCACGCCGGTATAAAAGGCGAGTGATTTTTCCAAATCGACTACGCGCAGCATGGTGTGGAGAATGCGCATCAGATTTCCGCCTTATTGAATTTATCTTTGAGTTCGGTAGTCGCTATCATATAGGGTAAAATACGCGCTCGTCGCGCATATTAATTATTGCCAAGATCATGTCTGAATCGTTCCCGTTAGTAATGACTTTCGCCGCAACCGACCCCAGCGGGGGCGCGGGCTTGCAGGCTGACTTGTTGACCATTTCCAGCATGGGTTGCCACCCTTTGTCGGTAGTTACGGCAATTACCGTGCAGGACACCAGCGGGGTGGATGATGTGCTGCCGATAGATCCGGAATGGGTGGTGGATCAGGCCCGCGCAATGCTTGAGGATGTGCCGGTAGCGGCATTCAAGATCGGCCTGCTCGGCAGTGTGGAAAACATCGCGGCAATTGCCGAGGTATTGGCGGACTACCCCGATATTCCGTTGGTACTGGATCCGGTGCTGGCTTCGGGGCGCGGCGACGAATTGGCGAATGACGAGATGCTGGATGCGATGCGCGAGCTGTTGATTCCGCAGACTACCATCATCACGCCGAACAGCATGGAGGCGCGCCGTCTCGCGCTGGATGAAGACAATGAAGAGGACGATCCGACGCTTGAGGAATGCGCCAAGCGCATATTGCTCATGGGTTGTGAGTATGTGCTGATCACCGGCACGCATGAACAAACGCCCAAGGTCATCAACACTTTGTACAGTGAGCGTGGGGTCATAAGCAGTGATAGCTGGGCGCGCTTGCCGGGAATTTATCACGGCTCCGGCTGCACCCTGGCATCCGCGATTGCGGCATTGATGGCGCAGGGCGTGGCCGTGCCGGAGGCGGTCAAGGAGGCGCAGGAATACACTTGGCAAACCTTGAATGCAGGCTTTCGTCCCGGCATGGGGCAGCACATTCCGGATCGTTTGTTCTGGGCGCGCGGTGAAGAGGATGATGAACCGCAACTGGAACGACCTAATTAAGGCAGGGATTAAATAATCCCGCACCAATTTATTGGGGTGGACGATTGCTTCCTCCCCCGCTTGCGGGGGAGGATTGAGGAGGGGGTGACCGGTGGTAAAGATCGAATCTGGCCGTGTTTCTCAACAAGTAATTAGCGGCCTGTACGCTATCACGCCGGACGAAACAGACACGGCGGAGCTGTTGCGCAAAGTGCGTCTAGCTTTGCTGGGTGGGGCGCGGGTGTTGCAGTATCGCAACAAGGCCGCTGATGCGGCAATGCGGCTGGAACAAGCTTGGGCATTGCGCGAACTGACGCATGAATTTTCTGTGCCGCTGATCATCAATGACGATGTGATGTTGGCGCGGCAAGTAGATGCTGACGGCGTGCATTTGGGCGGTGAAGATGGCAGTGTGGCTGCCGCCCGCGCGGTGTTAGGCAACGGTAAACTCATCGGCGTATCTTGTTATAATCGCATGGCACTGGCGCATGTAGCCGTTCGGCAAGGCGCGGATTACGTGGCTTTCGGCAGCTTTTTCGCCTCGACGGTGAAGCCGGATGCAGTGGCGGCCTCGCCTGATTTATTGCGGCAGGCACGCCGCGAGATTGCAGTTCCGTTAGTGGCGATAGGCGGTATTACCGTCCACAACTGCGCGCCGTTGCTGGAAGCGGGTGCAGATGCGCTGGCGGTGATTTCGGCGGTGTTCGGCGTAACGGATATTCAGAATGCAGCGCGGCAGTTTGCAAATTTAAATTATCCTGAAATTAGTTCGATAGATAGTTAAAGACACAACATGACTTCGCACAATCAACAGCTATTCGATGAATCCCAAAAAGTCATTCCGGGCGGGGTGAATTCGCCGGTGCGCGCGTTCCGTTCAGTCGGTGGTACGCCGCTGTTTTTGCAGCGCGGACAAGGCGCTTATGTATGGGATGCGGATGGCAAGCGCTATACCGATTATGTTGGTTCATGGGGCCCGATGATCGTTGGGCATTGTCATCCTGATGTGGTGAAGGCGGTGCAGGACGCGGCTGCGCAAGGTTTGGGTTTCGGTGCGCCGACTGCAGCCGAACTGGAAATGGCGAAGCTGCTGTGCAAGCTGTTGCCGAGCCTGGAAATGGTGCGCTTGGTGAGTTCCGGGACCGAGGCCACGATGACGGCGATACGTTTGGCGCGCGGCTTTACCGGGCGCAGCCGCATCATTAAATTCGAAGGCTGTTATCACGGGCATTCCGATGGCCTGCTGGTCAAGGCCGGTTCCGGTGCGCTGACGTTCGGGCAGCCGAGTTCGTCCGGTGTACCCGCAGAGATCGCCGCTCTCACCACGGTGTTGGACTACAACGATGCCGCAGGGCTGGAGCGCGCCTTCGCCGAAATGGGCAAGGAAATCGCAGCGGTGATCGTCGAACCGGTGGCGGGCAATATGAATCTGGTCACGCCCAAGCCGGAATTCCTGCAAGCTTTGCGCAAGCTGTGCACCCAGTATGGCGCGGTGTTGATTCTGGACGAAGTGATGACGGGTTTCCGCGTCAGCCTGCAGGGTGCGCAAGGCTACTACGGCATCAAACCTGATTTGGTCACGCTGGGCAAGGTAATGGGTGGCGGGTTGCCGGCTGCAGCCTTCGGCGGACGACGCGACATCATGCAATGTTTGGCCCCGCTCGGCGCAGTGTATCAGGCCGGCACGCTATCCGGTAATCCGGTGGCTGTGGCGGCCGGGTTGGCCACCTTGAAGCTGGTTCAGGCCGTTGGCTTCTATGAACGATTGTCCAAACTGGCCAAACAATTGACTGAAGGATTGACGGCGAGTGCCAAACAGCACGGTATTCCGTTCTGTGCGCAATCCATCGGCGGCATGTTCGGTCTGTATTTCAGCAAAGCGTTGCCAACCAGCTACGCCGAGGTGATGAGCTGCGACAAGGAAGCGTTCAATCGTTTCTTCCACGCCATGCTGGAGGCGGGCGTGTATCTCGCGCCGTCAGCTTTCGAGGCGGGCTTCGTTTCCGCAGCTCACACCGAGGCGGACATTGCGGCGACCATCGCGGCAGCGGACAAGATTTTTAAGTCCTGGAAGTAATGGGGCTGTTTTCACAAGCCGCGTTCTACACCACCGTCAATCATCTGAAAGATTTGCCGCTACACGGCGGCAAAGAGGTGGCGTTCGTCGGGCGTTCCAACGCGGGCAAGTCGAGCGCAATCAATACGCTGGCGAACCATGTGCGTTTGGCTTACACCAGCAAAACGCCCGGGCGTACCCAGCATCTGAATTACTTTTCGCTGGGTAACAATAATTTTCTGGTGGATTTGCCCGGCTATGGCTATGCCAAAGTGCCGCCTGAAAGCAAGCGTCATTGGGAGGGTTTGCTCAGTGAATATTTGCAATCTCGCGATGAATTGTGCGGCCTGGTGGTGATCATGGATTCCCGTCATCCGCTGACCGAACTGGATGAGAATATGCTGGACTGGTTCGCGCCTACCGGTAAGCCGGTGCATATCTTGCTCACCAAGTCGGACAAACTCAGCAGGCAACAAGCCATGCTGACCCTGAATCGGGTAAAATCGCATCTCGCCGAGCATTTTCCGCAGTGTTCCGTGCAATTATTTTCCAGCTTGAAGAAGCTAGGCATGGAAGAGGCGGAAGGAGTGATTGCGGGGTGGCTGGCTGATGATCCAATAAAGCCAATAGGCCAATAGCCAAAAAAATGCCCCCAGCCAAAGGGGGAGGCTAGGGGCAAAGTCTTAACAGAGTTAAGACACACGCTCAGGGAGGAGAAACGTGGAATGATTTACACCATTCGCGAGATAAGATAAGTAGTTTCTAAAATAGTTCCAAAGAAAATAATTTTTGTAGGAAAAATCATGCAAACACTTGGACAGTACCCACACATCAGAATGCGCCGTATGCGCCGAGATGCCTTTTCACGCGACTTGATGCGTGAGCATGTGGTTACATCGGCGGATTTCATTTACCCGGTCTTTGTAGTGGAAGGCAGCAACAAAGTCGAGGATGTGAAGTCCATGCCGGGGGTACAGCGCAAGACTTTAGACTTGCTGCTCAAGGATGCCGAGCAATGCATGAAGCTGGGCATCCCGGTGATGGCGATCTTCCCGGTGATCGATGCGCCGCTGAAGAGTCTGGACGCGCGCGAAGCCAACAACCCGAACGGTCTGGTGCCGCGAGTGGTTGCCGCGCTCAAAAAGAACTTCCCCGAACTCGGCGTGATGACCGACATCGCGCTCGACCCCTACACCAGTCACGGGCAGGACGGCCTGATAGACGGCAGGGGCTACGTCCTCAACGACGAGACCGTCGCGGTGCTGACCAAGCAGGCGCAGACCCACGCCGCCGCCGGGGCTGACATCGTCGCCCCCTCTGACATGATGGACGGGCGCATCGGCGCGGTGCGCGCGGCGCTCGATGCCAAGAACCACATCCACACCCGCATCATGGCCTACTCCGCCAAGTACGCCTCCAGCTTTTACGGCCCGTTCCGCGACGCCGTCGGCTCCAGCAGCAACCTCGGCTCAGGCAACAAATACACCTACCAGATGGATCCCGCCAATTCCGACGAAGCGCTGTGGGAAGTCGGCCTCGACTTGCAGGAAGGCGCGGACATGGTGATGGTCAAGCCGGGCATGCCCTACCTCGACATCGTGCGCCGCGTGAAGGATGAATTCAAAGCGCCCACCTTCGTCTATCAGGTCAGCGGGGAATACGCCATGCTCAAGGCCGCCGCGCAAAACGGCTGGCTGAACGAACAAGCTTGTGTGCTGGAAGCTCTGCTCGCGTTCAAACGCGCGGGCGCGGACGGGATATTGACCTACTTTGCGCTGGATGCGGCGCGGTGGTTGAAGGAGTAATGAACATTCGGCGCCATGCAGATTGGTTATTTCACTCTACACTGGCTTATGAGCGTTAGCCACCATGAATGAAGAAGACCGCCGGGGGCAGCTAGTGGCATTGGATGAGGAGCTACTAAAGGGCGGTGTTAGCTTAGAGTTACAAGCACTTACCCCGCCAACAACGCCTCCACCGCCGCAATATCCGCATGGGTCTCAGGATGGCGGCTGCCGCTGTGGCGGGCGTTCTCGGGCAGGACGATGATGTGTGTCTGCGTGCCGGATTCTCCGGTCAGGGTATAGCTCGGCACAGTCTCTTCATGTCCGCTGACCCGCACTTTCCATTCCCCATCTTCGAATTCGATATTGTGTTTAAGCAGAAATAGCAATACCGCCTTTTCATCATCGTTGAACACCATCAGGTTAATATCTGATTGCTCTCCCGCCGTGCCACTTAATACCGAACCAGTCAGGTAGGGGTGAAACTCCGCCAACATTCGCATGGTAGTTAAGACTTCTTCGCGCAGATGTCGCAATATGCCGGGATGGCTGTCGTGTTGGTAAAGGGCGCGATAGCTGTGCAGGGCGTCATCCACTTCCTGATTGCTGGGCAGGTGTTGGGTGTCCGCCGCGCCCAGCTGCCGGGCCGCCTTGCGTTTGGCGTGGGCGTGATCGGTGATGCCGTCCTCGGCCATCAACTTCGCGGCCTGATGTGCCAATTGTTCGCGCATCAAGTCGCGCTTTTGTGTGTACTCTTTGGTCATGTGAGGGGTTAGAGCAGCTGATCTTTGACAGTATCTGTCGGTTTTGTTTCTTCACTGGGTGTGGGCAGGGCATGTTCGGACGGCACATTCTCTTGATAGAAATATTCGACCCGCGAACTATTATCATCGCGATATCCTTCTTCATTGATGTGTATTGCAACCATGTTGTCCGGCATAGTGTAAACAGCCGCCGGCACATCTTTGAGTATCTTTTCCATGTAGCTCATCCATATCGGCAAGGCTGCCCCCCCACCAGTTTCCTTGTCGCCCAGGCTACGCGGTTGATCGTAGCCCATCCAGGAGATACCGACTATGGTCGGGTGAAATCCGCAAAACCATGCATCAATCGTGTCATTGGTGGTTCCGGTTTTGCCGGCCAAGTCATGACGCCCGAGTTGCATGGCGCGAATGGCAGTGCCGTGTTTGACCACGTCCTGCATCATGCTGACCATGGTAAAGGCATTGCGCACATCAATAACCTGCTTTGCGCCATTCCCGGCCACCTCCGGCGTAGTTTTGCTGAGCACGGTGCCACGCGCATCTTCGATGCGCTGTATAAAATAAGGGGTAACGAGAAAACCGCCGTTGGCAAATACAGAATAGCCGGTCAACATTTGCAGCGGTGTCACAGATCCGGCTCCCAGAGCCATGGTCAGATAGGCCGGGTACTTGGTGGCATCGAAGCCGAACTTGGTGATGTAGTCCTTTGCATATTGCGGGGTGATGGACTGCAATATGCGGATCGAAACCATATTCTTTGATTTGATCAAAGCTTGGCGCATACGCATCGGCCCTTCAAATTTCCCATCGTAGTTCTTCGGCTCCCAAGGCTCGTTGCCGGTTTGCTCCGCATCAAAAATCAAGGGCGCATCATTGATCACAGTGGCGGGGGTGAAGCCCTTTTCCAGCGCGGCGGAATACACAAAGGGCTTAAAGCTCGACCCTGGTTGTCGCCATGCCTGGGTGATATGGTTGAACTGGTTGCGATCGAAATCGAAGCCACCAACCAGCGAGTAAATAGCTCCATTGCGCGGATCACCGGAAACGAAGGCGGCCTCGACTTGCGGGAGCTGGCTTATTTGCCAAATACCCTTATCATCCTTTCGTAACCGAATGATTGAGCCGACGTTAATACGCTGGTTCAAGGCGACTTTCTTGTTCAAAGCCGATTGGGCGAAAAGCAATGCATCCCCGCTGATTTCAGCAATTTCCCCACCCTTGCAATAGGCTCGAACCAGCTTGGATGACGCTGCCAGAACCACAGCAGGGATTAAATCATCACTGTCATCAATATCCTGCAGGGCTTCGTCCAATTGCTCGGTGTTACTGTTGTCCCCATGTAAATCGACAAAACCTTCCGGGCCGCGGTAGCCTTGGCGACGGTCATAATCCAGTACACCTGTGCGGACGGCTTGATAAGCGGCGAGCTGATCTTGTTGTCGAATAGTGGTGTAAACCTTGAAACCTTGCGTGTAGGTGTCATCCTGATATTTTTCATAAACAGCCTGCCTGACCATTTCCGAGAGGTAGTCTGACTTGACACCGAACTCTTGATTGCCGCGCATGGTCACGATGGGTTGTTGTTGCGCAAGTTGAAATTGAACATCACTAATGAAATTTAATTCATGCATACGGCGCAGAACGTAAAGCTGGCGCAGCTTGGCGCGCTTCGGATTGACTACCGGATTATAGGAGGAGGGGGCTTTAGGCAACCCTGCGAGCATGGCTGCTTCCGCAATAGTGACTTGGCCAAGAGGCTTGCCAAAGTAAACTTGAGCAGCCGCGGCAAAGCCGTAAGCACGCTGGCCAAGATAAATCTGGTTGATATAAAGCTGCAGAATTTCGTCTTTGCTCAAGCTGTGTTCGATTTTGAAGGTAAGCAGCACCTCGTTGAACTTGCGAGTCATGGTTTTTTCTTTGGTAAGAAAAAAATTGCGTGCCACCTGCATGGTGATCGTGCTGGCCCCCTGCTTTGCGGTGCCGGAAGTAAAGTTGGAAAACGCCGCGCGGATGACCCCCATGTAATCCACACCCCCGTGTTCATAAAATCGATCGTCTTCGGCGGCAAGAATGGCCTGTTTCATCACTTCTGGCACTTCAGAAATTTTGACCAGCGCGCGGCGTTCCTCGCCGAATTCACTGAGTAGCGTGCCTTCTGCGCTATAAATGCGCAGCGGGATTTTGGGGCGATAGTCGGTAAGTGCCTCCAGCGACGGCAGGGTCGGATAAGCCAACATGGCCGCCAAGCCCAGCAATATCGCCGGAAGCAAAAACAGGGTTAGCGTGATAAGAACAGGGAGAAGCCAGCGACGGGAAGGCATGTGCAGTTGTCCAAAAATAAGTAACAATGGTATTGTGCGCGAAATTATATCGGCTCTGCGGATATAAATAACCCCCAAAAATAGCTTTACAGGAGTTATAGTTATTGCTAGGATTTAAACCACTTTGTACAAATAGAGCGCTAACCAGTCAATGCTTAAAGTAAATTTTGACATCCCGCTGGACTTTTTGTGGGCTAAAACACCGCCTCTGATAGGCGTGGATATCAGCGCGTCATCAGTCAAGATGGTCGAACTGAGTGAGTCTCCCAAAAAGGGGAATTACACTATTGAGCGTTATGTGATCGAGTTGCTACCTAAAGATGCCATCACTGACGGCAATATCAATAATCTTGAAGCCGTCTCGGAAAGTCTGCAACGCGCTTGGAAGCGAATGGGTACACGCATCAAGAACGTAAGCTTGGCACTGCCTGCGGCAGCGGTGATTACCAAGAAGATACTTTTGCCCGCGGGTCTTCGCGAAGAAGATTTGGAATATCAAGTCGAATCCGAAGCCAATCAGTACATTCCGTTTGCGTTGGAAGAGGTTAATCTCGACTTCCAGGTGATCGGCCCCGCACCTGAAAATACCGAGGAGTTAGAAGTATTGTTGGCGGCTTCTCGTAAGGCGAACGTCGAGGATCGTGTCGCGGCGGCTCAACTGGCCGGACTAAAAACCGTAGTTATGGATGTTGAGCCCTATGCGGCCGAGGTGGCTTTCGAGCAGATTCGTGTTCAGCTCCCTGAAGCTGCGCTAGACAAGTGTGTGGCACTGATAGACATAGGCGCGAGCGTGATGAACGTCAATGTGTTGCGTAATGGACAGTCGGTTTATTCGCGGGATCAGCAGGTGGGTGGTGAGCAATTGACGCAGCAGATTCAAAGTGTGTTCGGTTTGTCTGCCGAAGAGTCTGAGTCAGCCAAGCGCAATGGCGGGTTGCCGGATAACTATGAGAGCGATGTTTTGTCGCCTTTCCGCGAGAACGTGGTGACAGAAATTGCCCGTGCTTTGCAGTTCTTCTTCACTTCGACACAATACCATGAGGTGGATTACATCGTGCTTTCAGGCGGATGTGCGGCATTGCCTGGATTGGATGATGCGGTGGCAACCCGAACCCAGGTGAGCACCATGGTGGCCAACCCGTTTGCTTTGATGACGCTATCGAGTCGAATCAAGCCGCGGCAATTGCAAGCCGATGCACCATCGTTGATTATCGCTTGTGGCTTGGCTATGCGGAGGTTCGACCCATCGTGATACGCATAAATCTATTACCGCATCGTGCTGAAAAGCGACGTGCTCGCCAAATTCAATTTATCGCGCTCAGCGTGATTTCTTTGGTGTTGGCCGCCTTGTTAGTGGGATTCGTGCAGGTTGCCATCAGCACCCAAATATCCTATCAGGAAAGACGCAATGCATACCTGAAACAAGAAACGGCGGTGTTGGACAAGCAAATTGAGGAAATTAAAAAGCTCCGTGAGCAAACACAGGCCTTGCTGGCACGCAAGAATGTTGTGGAAGGCTTGCAAAGCACGCGTTCAGATGTGGTGCATCTGCTGGATCAAATGTTGCGCATCCTGCCGGATGGGGTGTATCTCAAGACGCTCAAGCAGACGGGCAATAAAATCGCCTTGGTTGGCTATGCCCAGTCAAATGCGCGCGTCTCCACATTGATGCGGGCGGTTGAGGATTCGCCTTGGCTCGATACCCCTTCGTTGATAGAAATTCATGCTTCCGGTGCGGGTGTTACTCGTGTCAGCGAGTTTACATTGAACTTCAACTTGACCAAGCCACAGAATCCGGTCAGCCCCCCGCCTCCCGACAAATCTGTCGGCGCAAAGAGTTAAGGTGTCATGATGAACTTAGATGACCTGAAGAAGAATTTAGCCGACCTGAAGAACTTAAACCCGAAAACTCCCGGTGCGTGGCCTTGGTCGGCAAAGATTATTGCTTTTGTGGTGTTGTTTGTCGCTGTAGTTGTGGCGGGTGCGCTGCTTATTTGGCAGGACCAATGGGAAACCTTGACCAGAGTCAAGCAAGAGGAAGGCCAGCTGAAGGAAACTTTCCTGAATAAAAAGAGGCAGGCGATCAACCTGGACTTGATCAAGAAACAACTTACCGAAACTCAGGAATCATTTGGCGCGTTGCTGAAGCAACTGCCAAGCAAATCGGAAATGGATGCGTTGTTGACCGATATTAACCAAGCCGGTTTGGGGCGTGGGCTGCAGTTCGAACTGTTTCGTCCGGGTGCTGAAAAGATGAACGGGGCGTTTGCCGAACAGCCGATCACCATCAAGGTGACGGGAAATTATGATGATATCGGCAAATTTTCCAGCGACATCGCGATGTTGCCGCGTATAGTCACGCTTAATGATATAGCGATAACCCCTGTAGGTAATGGGTTGTCAATGGATGCTGAAGCGAAGACCTTCCGCTACTTGGACGAATCGGAAGTGGCCTCACAGAAAAAGACGACCAAACCGGCGGGAGCGAAGAAATGAGGCTGATCCATTTTGCGCTTGCTTCGATGTTGCTGACAGGATGCGGCGGCGAAGAGTTTCAGGATTTGCGTGATTTCGTCAAAAATTCCGGTGCGGATATGCGCGGCAAAATAGAGCCTCCGCCAGAGGTGAAGCCATATGAATATTTTGCTTACAACAATGAGACAAATCTGCCCGATCCATTCAAGCCGCGCAAACCGGAATTGCGTCCCGGCGGCGGCACGGGAATAAATCAGCCGGACTTCGATCGCCCTAAAGAGGCATTGGAAGAATTTCCACTCGAAAGCCTCAAAATGGTCGGTTACCTATACCGGGATAAAGTGGGTTATGCGGTGATACGCGCCATCGATTCCAAGCTGTATCGGGTTAAAGCCGGCAATCATATGGGTATGAACTTTGGTTTGATAAAAGAAGTGACCGATACGGAAGTGAAAATCAAAGAGATGGTTCAAGACAGCGCAGGTGACTGGACTGAGCGCATGAGCAGTCTGCAATTAATTGAATGATTAGGAGCAAAATAATGAAACAGCTTACTGACATTACTATAAATTCGTTCTCTGGGCAAATCCACTCGCAAGGGGCAGGCCGGTGTGTTCACCCTCAGGGTGCGAGAACCTCTGCGAGGCCCCGCGAGTTCTTGCGCCACATTCTTCCAAACAGAATTTCTAAAGGTGTCCTTCATAAGGTGGTTCAAGATGCGGTTCGATTGCTGGGCCTGCTCATCGCACTTGGTGTATTTGGTGCGCAGGCACAGGCTGACGCGCAGAACAGCATTACCGCGCTGAGTGTCAGCACCGGTAACGGGACGACAGTCATCAAGGTCGAATTGGCGCAGCCACTGGCAAATCTGCCGGCCGGGTTTGCCATCAATACCCCGCCGCGCATTGCGTTCGATTTCCCTAATACTGCAAACGGGTTGGGTAAATCAGTTCAGGATTTCACCGAAGGGGATTTGCGCAGCGCCAATATTGTTCAGGCTGGCAGCCGCACCCGCCTGGTGGTTAACCTTAATCAAATGTTGGCCTATGACACCAAGATTGATGGCAATAACCTGCTGATCACCTTGCATGGCAAGCCCGCAGAGATGGCGGCCACCGGCAGCACTGCGCGCTTTGCCGAGGCAAGACAAGGTACTCAACAGCACGAGTTGCGCGACATAGATTTTCGTCGCGGTAAAAATGGCGAAGGGCGCATCCAGGTCGACCTCTCCGATCCTGGTATTGGAATTGACATACGGCAACAAGGCACCACGCTGATAGTCGATTTCCTTAAAACTAACCTGCCGCGCAATTTGCAGCGCAAACTGGATGTGGTCGATTTTGCAACTCCGGTGCAAGACGTGGATACCTTTGTGCAGGGCAATAACGTGCGGATGGTGATTGAACCCAAGGGCACATGGGAATATGCCGCCTACCAAACCGACAATAAATTCATCGTCGAACTGAAGCCGGTTGTTGTGGATACTGACAAGCTGGGTAAGAGCAATAAAGCCGGTTATACCGGCGAAAAGCTGACACTGAATTTCCAGAAGATCGATGTTCGTGAAGCATTGAATGTGATTGCCGATTTCACCGATACAAACATGGTAATCAGCGATACTGTAAGCGGTAATCTCACTCTGCGTTTGAAGGATGTGCCGTGGGATCAGGCTTTTGACATCATCTTGCAGAGTCGCGGTTTGGATATGCGCAAGAATGGCAACGTGATCCAGGTTGCACCCCGCGAAGAGATAGCCGCCAAGGAAAAAATCGATTTGACCGCGCATCAGGAAATCGCTGAATTGGAAGAGTTGCGCACGGAGAGCTTCCTGATAAGTTATCAAAAAGGTGATGCGGTGGCTGCGATGTTAACCAATGACAAGCAGCGCATGCTTTCCAAGCGCGGTAGCGCGGTAGTGGACCAGCGCACTAACACCGTGTTTGTTCAAGACACACCTGCGCATCTTGAAGAGGCGCGCAAATTGATCAAGCAAATCGACGTGCCGGTACGCCAGGTGATGATCGAAGCACGTGTGGTGGAGGCGACGGATAATTTTGGCAAGAATCTGGGCGTAAGACTGGGCTACAACTCGAACGATACCTTCAAGGTGAATGGCACTAATATTAATGGCAATATTGGCGCCAATACCGTAACTGCAGGGCCATTGGTCGGTACGGTAATGCCCGCCAACACGCCTAATGTTAATTTGCCATCTGCGGGTACCGCCGGCGCATTCTCCATGCTGTTATTCAACAGCTCGTTGAGCAAATTGCTGTCCGTTGAACTGACCGCGCTTGAAACTGACAGCAAAGGCAAAGTTATTTCCAGTCCGCGCGTAGTGACATCGGATCAGACCGAGGCCATGATTGAAACGGGTACCGAAATACCTTATCAACAGGCTAGCAGCAGCGGGGCCACGAATGTGGCTTTTAAAGCCGCAACTTTGAGTTTATCAGTCAAGCCGCAAATTACCCCGGATGACAATATCATCATGGATATAAAGGTGAATAAAGACTCGGTCGGGCAACTTTTTGCCGGCGTTCCCAGCATCGATACCAACAAAGTAAACACTCAGGTGCTGGTGGAAAACGGCGGCACGGTGGTAATCGGCGGCGTGTATATCCAGACCCAAAGTAACGGCGTTAGTAAAGTGCCATTGCTTGGGGATATACCGGTGCTGGGCTACCTTTTTAGAAGCACCGCAGCGCTTGATAACAAGAGCGAGTTGCTGGTTTTTATTACGCCCAAAATCATAAAGGAAGCATTGAATTTGCGCTAGTTCAAGCTGCAAAGATTGCCACAGTGATATAAATTTTTTGGTGTCACAACAATTTCACGAATAGCGTGAATTGGGTGATATTTGGGATACGCGCCCAAACGGTGGTACAGGGTTCCCCTGCAGTAGGACAGTTGGATTTCAGGTTGCGGGCTTCTAAAGCCGATTCCGATCCTGTTTGCTATTTGCCATCTTTGCCGTTTATTTTCTAGTATGCAGGAATTGAATTAACGCAACGAAAAACCCGGCTAGTCCGGGCTTTTGTTTTTTATCGTTTACAATGCGATACATGCAAAACGATCAAAATAACAGCCTGCAGGAAAGTAGCCGCCCGGCCACTAGTCGCAAACTCCAGTCGGGCAACCTGATCCTGGTGGGCATGATGGGTTCCGGCAAAACCACTATGGGGCGGACACTGGCCAAACATCTGGGCAAGGTCTTTGTGGACAGCGATGAGGAAATCATCAAGCGCACTGGTGTGACGGTTCCGCACATATTTGATATCGAGGGCGAAGCCGGGTTTCGTCTGCGTGAAACCGCAGCCATTCGCGATCTGGTCGGGCACGACAACATGGTTTTGGCAACGGGCGGAGGCGCGGTGCTGGAGGAGCAAAACCGGGCAATGCTGCAACAGAATGGGATCGTCATCTACCTGAAGGCGAGCGTGCATGATTTGTGGCAACGCACCCGTCATGATCGCAATCGTCCGCTGCTGCAGACCGGCAATCCGCACGCCAAGCTAACCGAACTGTTTCAACAGCGTGACCCGCTTTATCGACAAGTGTCGGACATCGTCGTCCAGAGCGGCAAACAGAGCGCGCATGCCTTGATGTTGCACTTGGCGGATGAAATTGATGCATTCAGAAAAAGTTGTCGTTAGAGGCTCCATTAAAACTTGGCAGGAAGATTATGCAAACACTGACAGTAGGATTGGGCGAACGCAGTTATCCGATACACATCGGCAGCGGCCTGCTCGATCAAGCCGCGTTGTTGCAAGGCGCGGTGACGCGCAAGCGCGTAGCCATCGTTACCAATACCACGGTCGCCCCGCTGTATCTGGAGAGGCTACAGCATACCTTGCAGAACATCGGTGTCAGCAGCGTGACGGTCATTCTGCCGGATGGTGAAGAATATAAAAATGCCGACACGCTGAATTTGATTTATGACGCGCTGCTGACCAACCGCTGCGAGCGCAGTACGCCACTCATCGCCCTGGGCGGCGGCGTGATCGGCGACATGACCGGCTATGCCGCGGCGACATATCTGCGCGGTGTGCCGTTCATCCAGATCCCGACCACCTTGCTGGCCCAAGTGGATTCTTCGGTGGGTGGCAAGACCGGCATCAACCATCCGCTTGGCAAGAACATGATAGGCGCGTTCTACCAACCGCAACTGGTGCTGGCCGATACAGACACGCTGGACACCTTGCCGGACAATGAATTGGCAGCGGGGATAGCCGAAGTCATCAAGTATGGCCTGATTCGCGATTTGCCATTTCTCGAATGGCTGGAGCACAACATGGACAAGCTGCTGGCGCGCGATACAGTCGCGCTGCAATATGCCATTGTGCGCAGCTGCAAAAACAAGGCCGAGATTGTCGCGGCGGACGAACGTGAAAGCGGTGAGCGCGCTTTACTTAATTTGGGCCACACCTTTGGACATGCCATCGAATCCGGCATTGGTTATGGTGTGTGGCTGCATGGTGAAGGTGTCGCGGCAGGCACCATCATGGCAGCGGACTTGTCGCAGCGCTTGGGCTGGATCAGCCCGCAGGATGTGGCGCGTATACGCAGCTTGTTCGAGCGTGCCAGGTTGCCGGTGGCCGCGCCCGACCTGGGTGTGGAGAAATATCTTGAATTGATGGGGTTGGATAAGAAGGTGGAGGGCGGCAAGATGCGTTTCGTGCTGCTCAAGCAAGTCGGCCATGCCGTAGTTTATGGCGAGGTGCCGCCAGCCCTTTTGCAGCAAACCCTTCAGGCTTGCTGCGGAAGGGTGGCAGCGAAGCTGCCGGACACCCATCCCCCTTTGTGCGGGGACAGTAAGCATGACTGAACTTGCACCCTACGCCGTCACTGAGACCAACTCACGCGGTCGAAGAATAGCAGAGGCAGCGCCACAGGGGCGTAGCGAATTCCAGCGTGACCGTGATCGCATCATTCACTCCGGTGCATTTCGTCGCCTCGAATACAAGACCCAGGTGTTTGTGAATCATGAAGGCGATCTGTTTCGCACCCGTCTTACCCACAGCATCGAAGTCGCACAAATCGCGCGTTCCATCGCGCGGCGTTTACACCTGAACGAAGACCTCGCCGAAGCGATTTCCCTGGCGCATGACCTTGGGCACACGCCATTCGGCCATGCCGGACAGGACGCGTTGAATGCCTGCATGAAAGCGTATGGCGGCTTCGAGCACAATCTGCAATCACTGCGCGTCGTGGACATGCTGGAAGAGCGCTATGCCGAATTCAATGGATTGAACCTGTGTTTTGAAACACGCGAAGGCATCCTCAAGCACTGTTCTGCGGAGAATGCCGCGCAACTGGGCGAATTGGGTGAGCGCTTCCTGAACAGCCGCCGTCCCTCGCTGGAGGCTCAGGTCGCCAACCTTGCCGACGAGATCGCCTACAACAATCACGATGTGGATGATGGCTTGCGTTCCGGTTTGATCACGCTGGAACAACTCGAAGCAGTGCCGCTCGTTGCCGCACAATTGAACGAAGTGCGTCATGCCTATCCCGATTTGCCCGAGCGGCGCGTGGTGCATGAAACGGTGCGGCGCATGATCAATGCGCTCGTTTCCGATTTGATACGGCAGAGCGAGCTCAATATCAGCAAACAGAGTCCGGTCACGCTGGAAGACGTGCGTAGCGCAGCGGCGATGATCGCCTACAGCCCCGAGATGAACGAGCAACAGCGCGCGCTGAAAAATTTCTTGCGTACCCAACTCTATCGCCACTATCGCGTGCTGCGCATGAGCACCAAGGCGCAGCGCATCATCAGCGACCTGTTTGGCATATTCATGGCAGACAGCCGCTTGCTGCCGCCGCAATTCATGCAGCAAGCCGATGTCAATCATGCACGCGCCGTGTCCGATTACATCGCCGGGATGACCGACCGCTACGCCATCAGGGAACATCGGCGGCTGTTTGCCGTTGAGGAAGAATAGGCGCCGGGTAAAAACAAAGGCATCCTTGCGGATGCCTTTGCCGTTACTGCGGTCACATCAATACGTACCTAGTCATTGACGTTATAGCTGGCAGTAGTAAGCGTCCCCTTAAGCGAGGTGACGGTTACACTGAGAACGCCCGCATTCGCTGAATTGGTACAAGTGCCAGTGACGCTGGGTGGGACGGGCGCAGTAAATGTCGCATCGCTCTGCATGCTGAAGGGATATACGCCAAGCGCCAACGAGCCTGCGAGTGCCGGGCAGCCGGCAAATGTGCTGTTGCAAGCGGAGGTGTCCGGTACAACGATGCTGGTCGGGGAAAGTATGGTGCCATTGGTTTTTGTCAATACCAGGGTTGTGCCGGCAGGCATGGCATTGCCGTTCACGTCAACCACCCTTAAATAGTATGTCTTGACCGGCTGTGTAACATCAACAGCAGCGACAACCGAATTGCAGGATGACAGGTCAATTTGCGTAGTGGCAGTTGCTTGCGCCGCATCCTTAAAAAGAGCGATATTCGCGCCTGACGAGGACAGCGTGAGCACCTGCGATCGGCGCACATGTATGGTCTTGGTCGTGCTGCAAATGGCTGAGCCACTGCATAGCACACCGTTGAATTTGGTGTCCGCAGCGTCGTAAGCGAAATTAGAGTTGAAATCCAGGAATGGCTCATTAACATTACGAACGCCGTCCTCGTTGTAATCCACAAAGGCCTCGGGCATGTCCGTTGAATTACCGTTGGCGTCTATCATTTCGCCGGTATCCGCAAGGCCGTTGCCATTCAGGTCGGTAAAGCTTTCTTCGCCCACGGCATAGGCCAGCACGGTCACCCGGCCATTGCTAGGGCGTAAAGCCTGACTGGTGAAAGTGGAAGTGCAGGCGCCGTTAATGGTGGTGCAGGAACCGACGATCGAGCCGCCTTCGGACGTAAAGTTTACTGCCGTCCCGTCCGGCGCCGGGTTGTTGAAATGATCCGCCAGACGGGCGGTCAGCACTGAAGTGGTTCCGTCATAATTCCACCCTTCAATATTGTGTGTGGATGCGGACAAGGAAAAGCTATCCTGATCCGGTATGCCGGTGGTAATGGTCAACTGGTTTGACTGGCTCGTGAGCGCGCCGACCGTGGCGGTAACCCGCACCGGGGTGCTGACCACGCCCGCATTGACCGTGATGACCACCAGTCCGTTATTGTCGGACACCGCGGTAGACGGGCTGCCGGCCGGAGTAAGGGTGATCCCGCCGATCGTAGTGCTCAAGCCAAAAGAAACGGTCTTTCCGCTCAATGGATTGCCACCCGCATCCACCACCTTGAACGTCACTTGCGAGGTCTCGGTCCCGCCGATGCCCTTTAACGAAATGGTGGTTGGCGAAGCGGAAATGAACTGCAAAGAGCCGATGGCAGGCGCGCTGACCGCCAAAGTGCCTGTCGAAGAACCGCCGGAAGCCGTTGCGGTCACCGTATCAGTCCCGGCGCAGCCATTGTCGCGGTAAGAACCGGTCGCCGTCCCGGCGACCGTGGTTGCGCTGCTGGAAATCGTCGCCTTCCCGCTGGTGGCACACACAGAAGTAAAGTTGACCGTTATCGGTGAAGTAATAGGTGATCCAGTGGTGCAGCCGCCAGTTCCGGCTCCGCTGCCAATACAGACCAACGTGCTCATACTGGTGGTACCGAAAGCCGAAAGGGGGTTAACCCCGAACACAATGCTGGAGAGCGTCACTGAAGCCGCGCCTACCGAGAAACCGGACGATGCGGTCACGGGTGTGGTTCCAACCTGGGCCGATGCAGTGATGGTCGTGGCACCGGAAGTCAAGCTCGACGCAGTCAACGTGATCGTCGCGTTACCACTGGCATTGGTTAATGCGGTTCCAGTGGAGGGCGTCAGGGTTGCCAAGGTCTGGTCGGCAACGCTGAAAGTGACGACCGCGTTGGGAACAGCTGTAGCGGTGGCATCATGCAGAGTTGCGGTCACCGTTACGGGAGTGCCTGCTGCAATTGGGCTGGTGATAGTGCCGATGGTCAGGGTCGGCGTGCCGGCCGTCCCACCTACTGACAGTGTGGCCAGATTCGTCGCATAGGTGACAGTCATGGCGGCATTCATGGCATTGGCCGTCAGGAAGTCAGTACAGGAACCCGCGCAGGTACCTGCGACATATATCATCCTGGCCGCGCCCAGCGCATCGGTTGTGGCAGAGTTAGAGGGTACCAGAGCTCCTGCCAGGTCAGTAAAGTGCCCGCCAGTTGTCGAGGAGGTGCCAAATTTCACTGTCTGGCCAGCGCCAACCGCATTGCCATTGAAATCTTTTAAAGTGGCGACAATTGTTGTGGTCCCTAAGGCGGCAACCGATGTGGCCGTGTTTATCGCCACAGCAGCGGGCAGGCCGGCAACAAAGCTAACAAGAACGGATGCCGGAACCCCGCCAGTATAAGCCACAACGTTTGCGCTGCCGACTGTCGTGGGGGCAGTTAAGAATACTTGTGCGACCCCGCTCGCATTCGTTACTGCCGTCGAACTTGACAAGATTCCCGCAGCGGTCGTAAAGGTTACCGGCTGATTCGGGATGGGAGCAGGGGTCGCGGCCGCATCCAGCACGGTAGCCTTGATGGTAATCAGAGTGAAACCATCCGCCGTGGCGCTGGCCGGGGTGGCGGTGACGGAAACACTGCCTACCGCGATGCCGCCGCCGCCACCACCGCCGCCGACGGAATATCCCGCTGATGCGGTCGATCCCTGGGCGGATGCCGTAACGTACGTAGCGCCTGGAGACGCATTGGCAGCTTGCGACAGGGTGACAGTGGCAACGCCGAGGATGGTGCCGCCGGTACCGTCACCGGTCAAGGCGCTGGCTTGGCTCAATGACCCCAAGGCTGCATCCGTGCTGAAAGTAACAACCTGGCCTGCCATCGGCGCCCCACTGGCGTTTTTCAAGGTTGCGGTTACCGTAGCGGTGGAACTGGCAGAAATAGAATGTGGGGAGAGGGCAATTGTTAAGGTGGCGGTACTTGTACCTGTAGTACCTGTTGTACCTGTTGTACCAGGAATGGTTCCGGAGGAGTTTTGACTGCAACCCGCCAACATGGCTAGCGTTGCCGCGAGTAAAAAAGAAACCGAAAATCTCGAGATTTTCTGATTGAATCCGGGGTTCAAGTTCTGCATTTGGGTCTCCCATTCGCGCATTTCGCACTATCGAAATTATACTACTGTGTGTAACGTTACAATAATTTTTACACAAACACAACAATAAGTTATATCGGGAAGTTTATGTTGTATGTTTGGGTGTTTTGCCGAGACGAGCATTTTCCAATTTTTCACTGTTCAGTTTCACGAAGGGAGTCAATTTAGCAAGCCACGGTAAGTTATTCAAGCCCGCTTGTCTGATTAATCTGGCAGAACGAACGGCGCGAAAACCTGATGGGTGGTTGGTATGCGGTGACCAGTGGTTAACACCCAGCAAGCTTGGTGTGGCCGGATACTTTTTCGTAGCTCACTAAGCTTGCCAACATAACCAGTTCATCATCGCTGGGCTTTGCAGCGGGGTGGTTTTTTAGCAACTCCCAATAGAAGCCCGCGCCGTTCGACGCGGTTGCCCATCATACCCAGACAAGGTAAAATCCCCGCCCTTTCGCTTTTGTAATTGTTGTGGCGACGCGTGTCGCCATTTTTTTATTTTTTTGCTTTAATGCTTTGGGCTGTATAGTTTGAACTGGGGAACACTGTGAGCAATTCTTCTTTGCCGATGCAGCAAGGTTTGTATGATCCGCGCCAGGAGCGCGATGCCTGTGGGGTGGGTTTTGTCGCCCACATCAAAGGGAAAAAAAGCCATGACATGGTGCGTCAGGGCTTGCAGATCCTGGAAAATCTGACTCATCGCGGTGCGGTGGGCGCCGACCCGTTAGCCGGTGACGGCGCGGGGATATTGATTCAGATCCCTGATAAGTTTCTGCGTGATGAAATGGGTTGGGGCAATATCCACCTGCCATCCGCTGGCGAGTATGGTGTCGGTATGCTTTTCCTGCCGCGCGATGCGGCAGCGCGTGACGCGTGCGAGAAGATCATCGCCGCAAAGATTGAAGCCGAGGGGCAGGAACTCATTGGCTGGCGCGATGTGCCAGTAGATAGCAGCGGGCTTGGCGAAAGCGTGAAGGCAGTTGAACCCGTCGTGCGCCAGGTATTTATCGCGCGCGGCAGTGCCAACTCCGCCCAACCGAAGGTTGGAGGCGGATTGCCTACCTTTGGTGAGAATTGCGCCGATGCCGATGCGTTTGAGCGCAAGCTGTTCGTGATCCGCAAGACCATGGAGCACGCGGTGCGTGCGCTGCCTAAAAATCAGGGCAAAGGTTTCTATATTCCATCGCTGTCTTCGCGTACCATCGTTTACAAGGGCATGTTGCTGGCCGATCAGGTCGGCAATTATTACCTCGATTTGCAGGATGATCGCGTGATCAGCGCGCTGGCTTTGGTGCATCAACGCTTCTCCACCAACACCTTCCCTACCTGGGATCTGGCGCACCCGTTCCGCATGATCGCGCACAACGGCGAAATCAATACCGTGCGCGGCAACGTGAATTGGATGACGGCGCGGCATGCGGCGATGTCTTCCAAGCTGCTCGGCGCAGATCTGGAAAAACTCTGGCCGCTGATTAGCGAAGGTCAGTCGGACTCGGCCTGTTTCGACAACGCACTGGAATTGCTGGTGGCGGGTGGTTATTCGCTGCCGCACGCGATGATGTTGTTGATCCCTGAAGCCTGGGCAGGCAATCCTCTGATGGATGAAGAGCGCCGTGCATTCTACGAATACCATGCCGCGCTGATGGAGCCGTGGGACGGCCCTGCCGCCGTGGCTTTCACCGATGGCCGCATGATAGGCGCGACACTGGATCGCAACGGTCTGCGTCCGGCGCGTTACCTGATCACCGATGATGATCTGGTACTGATGGCTTCGGAAATGGGCGTGCTGGATATTCCGCAACACAAGATCGTCAAGAAATGGCGTTTGCAACCGGGCAAGATGTTCCTCATCGACATGCAGGCGGGGCGCATCGTGGATGATGCCGAACTGAAACATCAACTCGCCACAGCAAAACCTTATCGACAGTGGATCGAAAAATCGCGCTACTTCCTCGGTGATCTGCCGGAAGTTGCGGCCAAGCCAAAACTGAATGCCTCGCTGCTGGATACCCAACAAGCGTTCGGCTACTCGCAGGAAGACCTTAAATTCATCATGGCACCGATGGTGAGTGCCGGCGAAGAGCCGACCGGTTCGATGGGCACGGATGCCGCCTTGGCGGTGTTGTCGAACAAGAACCGCTCGTTCTACGATTATTTCCAGCAGTTGTTCGCGCAAGTGACCAACCCGCCAATCGATCCGATACGCGAAGAAATCGTCATGTCGCTGACTTCGTTCATCGGCCCGAAACCCAATCTGCTCGGTATCGAAGAAACCAGTCCGGCGCTGCGACTGGAAGTACATCAGCCGGTGCTGTCGAATGACGACATCGCAAAGTTGCGCAACATCGATCAACTCACGCAAGGACGTTATCGCTCGCTGGTGCTGGATATCACTTATCCGGTTACACAAGGCGCGGCCGGCTGTGAGGGAGCGGTGCAGGCGTTGTGTGCCGCTGCCGATCAGGCTGTGGCCGATGGTTACAACGTGCTGATCCTGTCGGATCGCGCGATGTCGGTTAAGCGAGTCGCGATCCCCGCGTTGGTGGCGTGTTCCAAAGTGCATCATCACCTGGTACACGCCGGGCTGCGTACCAGCACCGGTTTGGTGGTGGATACCGGCTCGGCACGCGAGGTGCATCACTTTGCCTTGCTGGCCGGATATGGAGCGGAAGCGGTGTGTCCGTGGCTGGCGTATGAAACGATAGCGGCGATGAATCTGCCCGCGAAAGTGGATGCCAAGCAAGCCAAGAAAAGTTACATCAAGGCGATCAACAAAGGCTTGATGAAGGTGATGTCCAAAATGGGCATTTCCACTTACCAGTCTTATTGCGGCGCGCAGATCTTCGAAGCGATCGGCCTGAATGCAGAATTCGTCGCCGAGTATTTCACCGGCACGGCGACCCAGATCGAAGGCATCGGTTTAAGTGTGGTGGCCGAAGAAGCGGTGCGCACCCATCACAACGCATTCGGCACCGACCCCGTGCTGGCCAACGCGCTCGAAGCAGGCGGCGAGTATGCTTGGCGTGTGCGCGGCGAAGAACACATGTGGACACCCGATTCCATCGCGAAATTGCAGAACGCCACACGCACCAACAATGCCGCGACCTACAAGGAATATGCCAAGCTCATCAATGAACAAAGCACGAAACTGAAAACCTTGCGCGGGCTATTTGAGGTTAAGCTCGCAGGTCCGCAGGTGCCGCTGTCTGAAGTTGAACCCGCCAGTGAGATCGTCAAACGTTTCGTCACCGGTGCGATGTCGCTGGGTTCGATCTCCACCGAGGCGCACACCACGTTGGCGATCGCGATGAACCGCATCGGCGGCAAGTCCAACACCGGCGAAGGCGGCGAAGACCGAGCGCGCTATGCTAGTGTCAAGGGCGGCGATAAGCTCTCCGACATCATCGGCAAGTCACGCATCGAGCGCGACCTGGTACTCAAAGATGGTGATTCGCTTCGCTCCAAAATCAAGCAGGTGGCGGCGGGTCGCTTTGGCGTAACGGCGGAATATCTGAACAGCGCCGATCAAATTCAAATCAAGATGGCGCAAGGTGCCAAGCCCGGCGAAGGCGGCCAGTTGCCCGGCCACAAAGTTTCCGAATACATCGCCCACCTGCGCTCATCGGTACCGGGCGTGGGGCTGATTTCGCCGCCGCCGCATCACGACATCTATTCGATTGAAGACTTGGCGCAGCTCATCCATGACCTGAAGAATTCCAATCCGTCCGCATCGATCTCGGTCAAGCTGGTTTCCGAAGTGGGCGTGGGTACGGTGGCAGCCGGCGTGGCCAAAGCCAAGGCCGATCACATCACCATATCCGGTTATGACGGAGGCACCGGCGCATCGCCGATCTCTTCTGTCAAACATGCCGGCACACCTTGGGAATTGGGCTTGGCAGAAGCGCAGCAAACGCTGGTGTTGAACCAGTTGCGCGGACGCATCGCCTTGCAGGTGGATGGTCAGATCAAGACCGGACGCGACGTGTTGATCGGCGCGTTGCTGGGTGCGGACGAATTCGGTTTCGCCACCGCACCGCTGGTGGTGGAAGGCTGCATCATGATGCGCAAGTGCCATCTCAACACCTGTCCGGTCGGCGTTGCGACACAAGACCCCGAGTTGCGCAAGAAATTTACCGGCCAACCGGAACATGTGGTGAACTACTTTTTCTTCATCGCCGAAGAAGTGCGCGAATACATGGCGCAGCTGGGCATCCGCAAGTTCGACGATCTGATCGGACGCAGCGATCTGCTCGATGTGAAGCACGGCATCACGCACTGGAAGGCGCAAGGTCTGGACTTCTCCAGGGTGTTCCATCAGCCGGATGTGGCTGCCAGCGTGGCGCGCCGTCATTCGGATACGCAGGATCACGGGCTGGAAAAAGCGCTGGATAACAGGCTGATCGCCCAGGCGCAAAACGCGCTGAACAACAAGCAGGCCGTGGTCATCGACAGCAAGATCAGAAACGTCAACCGCACCGTCGGCACCATGCTGTCGCACGAAGTCGCCAAGCGTTACGGTCAGGCCGGTTTGCCGACCGACACCATAACCGTGAAATTCAGCGGCACGGCAGGCCAAAGCTTCGGCGCTTTCCTGTCGCACGGCATCTCGTTCGAGTTGCGCGGCGAAGGCAACGATTACGTGGGCAAGGGTTTGTGCGGCGGACGCATCAGTATCATGCCTCCTGCCGATTCCAAGCTGGTCTCGCATGAAAACATCATCGTCGGCAACACCGTGATGTATGGCGCTACTTCCGGCGAATGTTATTTTTCGGGCGTGGCCGGCGAACGCTTCGCGGTGCGCAATTCCGGTGCGATCGCGGTGGTGGAAGGGCTGGGCGACCACGGTTGCGAATACATGACCGGCGGTATGGTGGTGGTGCTGGGTAAAACCGGACGCAACTTCGCGGCGGGCATGTCCGGCGGCGTGGCGTATGTGCTGGATGAAGACGGCGGTTTCGAGAAACGCTGCAACTTGTCCATGGTGGAACTCGAACCAGTCCCGGCAGAAGTGGCAGCCAGCGAAACCGGCGAAGTGGAATCGCATGGTCGCGTGCATTTCAACCATCTCAACCAGGCTGATGAACAAGCCTTGCGCGAGCAAATCGAAAAACATTTGCGCTACACCAACAGCCCGCGCGCCAGGCAAATTCTGGATAATTGGTCAGGCTATTTGCCCAGGTTTACCAAGGTGATGCCGACTGAATATCGTCGCGCTCTGCAAGAAATTGCCGTGAGGGCGGGGCTAGCATCCACTCCGATAAAAACGGAATATGTCCAATCCGTAGGGCCGGGTTTCAGACCCGCCCCTGCAAAAGTGGAGACCGCATAATGGGTAAGCCAACTGGATTCATGGAGTTCAAACGCCTGAGCGAAGCCTACTTGCCTGTGGTGGAGCGGCGCAAGAATTACCACGAGTTCGTGCTGCATCTGAACGACGAGCAGGCCGAGACGCAGGGCGCGCGCTGCATGGATTGCGGTATCCCGTTCTGCACTACGGGTTGTCCAGTCAACAACATCATCCCCGATTGGAATGATTTGGTATATCGCGGCAACTGGCGCGAAGCACTGGACGTGTTGCACTCTACCAACAATTTCCCCGAGTTCACCGGACGGCTTTGTCCCGCGCCGTGCGAAGCAGCATGCACGCTAAACATCAACAACGACGCGGTGGGCATCAAGTCCATCGAACACGCCATCATCGACAAGGGCGGGGAGAATGGCTGGGTGGTGCCGCAACCGCCGGAGAAAAAGACCGGTAAAAAAGTCGCCGTGGTCGGTTCCGGTCCCGCCGGACTGGCTGCGGCGCAGCAACTGGCGCGTGCCGGGCATAGCGTGGTGGTGTTCGAGAAGAACAGCCGCATCGGCGGCTTGTTGCGTTATGGCATCCCCGATTTCAAGCTCGACAAACGCCTGATCGATTGGCGCATGGCGCAAATGCAAGCCGAGGGCGTGGAGTTCCGCACCGGCGTGTTCATCGGCAAGAATGCGCCTGCCAAGAGCACGGCCAATGATGCCAAGCAGACCATCAGTCCCGCCGAGCTGCTGAAAAAATTCGATGCCGTGATCCTGTCCGGCGGTGCCGAAGCACCGCGCGATTTGCCGCTGCCTGGACGGGAATTGGCAGGTGTGCATTTTGCGCTGGAGTTCCTCATTCCGCAGAACAAGGAAGTGGCGGGCGACGGGCGCAATCCTATCCGTGCCGATGGCAAGCATGTGGTGGTCATCGGCGGCGGCGATACCGGCTCCGATTGTGTGGGCACATCGAATCGCCATGGCGCGTTGTCGATCACCCAATTCGAAGTGATGCCGCGTCCGCCGGATAAGGAAAACAAGTCGCTGGTATGGCCGAATTGGCCGATGAAGCTGCGCACTTCCAGCTCGCATGAAGAAGGCGCGCAACGCGACTGGTCTATTGCCACCAAGGAATTCATCGGCAACAACGGCAAGATCGAGAAACTGCGTGCGGTTCGCGTCGAGTGGAAAGACGGCAAGATGTCTGAAGTCATGGGCAGCGAATTCGAGATGAAGGCCGATTTGGTATTGCTGGCAATGGGCTTCGTCAGCCCGGAGCAGAAGGTGCTGGATGCCTTCGGTGTGGAAAAAGACGCGCGCGGCAATATCAAAGCCGACACGGAAAATTACCGCACCGGCAAAGACAAGATATTCGCCGCAGGCGACATGCGTCGCGGGCAATCGCTGGTGGTGTGGGCGATACGCGAAGGCCGTCAGTGCGCACGTTCTGTCGACGAGTTTTTAATGGGATCATCGGTATTACCTCGCTAACCCCCAACCCCTCCTAACCTCCCTTGCCTGCGGAAGGGTCGCTGCCTGCGCCAAGACCGCCCAAAGGGCGAGCGTCTGGCGGCGTCCCCTTTACGGGGGTTAGCAGCGGGGAACCCACCGGCATACCCCTTTGCGGGTGCAGAGGAGGAACAGTGGTCACCTCCCCTGACAAGCATGTACTGAGCTTGTCGAAGTAGGGAGGCCGGGAGGGGTTGAGGTGAGAGCCGATTGGAATTTAATTAAAAAGAGAGAAACATGAATTTCAAACTAAAAAACGACACCTTCCTGCGCGCACTGCTGCGTCAACCAACCGAATACACCCCAATGTGGATGATGCGCCAAGCCGGTCGTTTTTTGCCGGAATACCGCGAAACACGCAAGCGTGCGGGCAGTTTTCTTGGGCTATGCAAGAACCCGAACTTCGCCACAGAAGTCACGTTGCAACCGGTAGACCGCTACCCGCTGGATGCTGCGATTCTGTTCTCCGACATACTTACCGTGCCGGATGCGATGGGTCTGGGGCTGTATTTCTCCGATGGTGAAGGCCCGAAGTTTGAACGTCCGTTGCGCGACGCAGCCGCGATCAAAGCGCTGCGTGTGCCGGACATCGGCAAAGACTTGCGCTACGTAACCGATGCCGTGTCGCAAATCCGCAAGGCGCTGGATGGACGTATTCCGTTGATCGGTTTTTCCGGCAGCCCGTTCACGCTGTCCTGCTACATGGTGGAAGGCGGCGGCAGCGACGATTACGCCAAGGTGAAAACCTTGATGTACAACGAACCGAAACTGATGCACCACATCCTCGAAGTGACCACCCAGGCGGTGATCGCTTACCTGAATGCACAAATCGAAGCCGGTGTGCAAGCCGTGATGATTTTCGATTCCTGGGGCGGCGTGCTGTCACATGCGGCATTCCATGAATTCTCGCTGGCTTACACGCAGCGCATCGTGGCCGGTTTGATCAAAGAAAAGGACGGCGTGCGCATTCCGTCCATCGTGTTTACCAAGGGCGGCGGCTTGTGGCTCGAAAGCATCGCCAACACCGGCTGCGATGCAATCGGTCTGGATTGGACCATAGACATCGGCATCGCGCGGCAGAAGGTTGGCAACAAAGTCGCGCTGCAAGGCAACATGGATCCCGCCGTGCTATTCGCTTCGCCCGCTGCCATCCATACCGAGGTGGAACACATCCTCGGCAGCTATGGCTACGGCAGCGGTCATGTGTTCAACCTGGGCCACGGCATCTCACAACATACCGACCCGGAGCACGTGGCGGCGTTGGTTACGGCGGTCCATCAGCTGAGCCGCAAATATCACTAAAAAACCTCTGCACAACTACTGCGCTCGCTGATACTGCGTTAAAAAATAGCTCAAAATCCTCATGTGCTAAATGCACATTCCGGTTTTTCACTATTTTTTGCCTTGTCTCAGCTTCGCTCGCTACGTTGTGCAAAGGTTTTGAGGCTGGTTGTGTTGTTCAAACAAAAAGCCGCAGGTATTTCCTGTGGCTTTTGCATTTCTGCGACAATCGCAACGTTGATTGCCTGAGTAAATATGTCCATCGTCCGTATCGCCCTTGATGTCCCACTGTCTACCCTGTTCGATTACACGGTGGCTGAGGGTGTTGTCGCTGCAATAGGCCAGCGCGTGATCGTGCCGTTCGGACGCAGGCAGATGGTTGGGGTGGTGATGGAGTGCGTTGCCACTACGGATGTGTCGCCGGAGCGCATCAAGCCGGTGGTGCAGGTGTTGCTCGACAGCGCGCCGCTATCGGCGGGGTTGCTCGACTTGTTGCGCTTTTGCAGCGACTACTACCGCTATCCTATCGGGCAGACGGTGCTGCCGGCATTGCCCGCGCGCTTGCGTTCCGACAAGCCGATCATCAGCAAACCGATTTTGAGTTATCGCTTGAGCGCAAGCGGTGCGGCACTCGACCTCGATTCATTCCCTAAACGCAAAGTGGTGCAGCGGCGCATTCTTGCGAAGCTTACCGAGCAGTCGTGCAATCTGGCGCAGCTTAAGGCGTTGTCGGCGACGGTAGGGGCGCAGCTTAAAACTCTTGAGCAGCAGGGGTGGGTTGAACAATACGCTTCTACCCCCTCCCTAGCCCTCCCCCTGCAAGGGGGAGAGCTGGCGAGGGGGCAGGATGTTGCGTCCGGGGTCACGCACATTTTCGACAACGCGCACATCCTCACCAGCGAACAGCAACTCGCGGTCGACAGCATCACGCAGGCCAGCGGCTACGCCTGCTTCCTGCTGCACGGCATTACCGGCAGCGGCAAGACCGAGGTGTATGTGCATCTGATGCATCATGTGTTGCAGCGCGGCGGGCAAGTGTTGTTGCTGGTGCCGGAGATCAATCTCACGCCGCAACTGGAAAATTATTTCCGCAGCCGCTTCCCCGATGTAAACCTGATCAGCCTGCATAGCGGCTTGTCCGAGGGCGAGCGTTTGCATAACTGGCAGCAGGCACAACTGGGTGCGGCGCAGATCGTGCTCGGCACGCGCCTATCGGTGTTCGCCGAGTTGCCCAAGCTTGCGTTGATTATTGTGGACGAGGAGCACGACAGCTCGTTCAAGCAGCAGGATGGCTTGCGCTATTCGGCACGCGACGTGGCAATCTTTCGCGCCAATCAGCGCGGTGTGCCGATAGTATTGGGTTCGGCCACGCCGTCGCTGGAGAGCTATCACAACGCACAAAGCGGCCGTTATCAGATGCTCAAGTTGACCGGGCGCGCGCTTGCCGCCGCGCGCTTGCCTGCGGTGCGCTGCATTAACATTAATCAAACGGTGATGCACCACGGCATCAGCGAAAATCTATTGCGCGAGATCGGGCAGCGCATCGTGCGCCGCGAGCAGAGTCTGATATTCATCAACCGGCGCGGTTACGCGCCGGTGCTGATGTGCACCGGCTGCGGCTGGTTGTCTGGTTGCAAACATTGCGCGGGCAAGATGGTGTTGCATCTCAAAGATCAACGCCTGCGTTGCCATCACTGCGGTTACCAAATACGCGTGCCGCACGCCTGTCCAAGTTGCGGTAATGCCGATTTGCATCCGGTCGGCAGCGGTACGCAGCGCGTGGAAAGCGTGTTGCAGGAACGCTTCCCGGATGCGCGCATCCTGCGGGTGGACCGCGACAGCACGCGCAACAAGCGCGCCTGGCAGACCATGCGCGAGCAGATACACGCGAATGAAGTGGACATCCTGGTCGGCACGCAAATGCTCGCCAAGGGACACGACTTTCCCGCGCTGACTCTGGTCGGCGTGCTCAATCCAGATAGCGCGTTGTACAGCAGCGACTTCCGAGCGGCGGAAAAACTCTTCGCGCAACTGGTGCAAGTGGCGGGACGCGCCGGACGCGCCGACAAGCCCGGAGAGGTGCTGATCCAGACCGCATTCCCTGAGCACCCCTTGTTTCGCGCTCTGCAAACGCATGACTTCGAAGGATGGGCTGCATCGCAGCTTGCCGAGCGGCAGATGGCGGGTTTCCCGCCGTTCGTGTATCAGGCCATGCTGCGTGCCGAGGGCAAGCAGGAAAACGAGGTATACCGTTATCTGAATGAAGCGCGCACGGCGGCTGTTGCGTCGAGCCACTCAATGGAAATCCCGGGTCAGGTGGAAATTTTCGGTGTGGTGCCTGCCGCCATGCCGCGCCGTGCCAATCACATTCGCGCACAATTGCTGATACAAAGCACGACCCGCAAGGGTTTGCAGCAATTTCTGCGCGCCTGGCAACCGTTGCTGGACGCGCTGACCGCACAAAAGCTGCGCTGTTCACTAGACATTGACCCGCTAGAGTTTTAAAGTGACCCATAAATAATAAGTTACAGACTGTGAGACGGAACCATGAAATCCATACCCGCTAATTTGGCTTGGCTAAATCTGCCTAATCTGCCGACACCCGTCAAAGTACTATTTTCCGGATATTTGCTCGCAATCGGGTTGGGTTTATGTATGGCCGGACTACAAATCATGCTGACACACGGCATGGCGGATGGAAAACCAGGGCTTTCCCTGGATGACATCGTGTACAGCTATTATGGTAATCGCAGCGGGAGCAAGTTGGAAAGTATGCTGAATGGGTCAATGAAAGAGATGGGTACACCGGAAGCCCGCATCGACATCATTAAATGGGTTCGCAATGGCGCACCTGAAGCAGAGTGGGAGCCGCACTTCAAGGGCGTCTTTAATGAACATTGCGTGCCGTGCCATAGCACTGTTCCCAACATTCCTGACTTCACCAAGTATGAAGAAGTCAAGAAGGTGGCTAAAGTCAACGAAGGCGCAAGCATTCAAACCCTGACCAGATCGTCGCATATCCACTTGTTCGGGATCAGCTTCATTTTCTTTTTTATGGGGTTCATTTTCAGCTTTGCGGTAGGTGTGCCGAGATGGTTAAAGATTTTAGCAATCGCCTTCCCCTTCGGATTTTTGATCGTAGACGTGCTTTCCTGGTGGCTTACGAAATGGAATCCTAATTTTGCATGGTTCACCCTCATTGGCGGTTTTGGTTACAGCGTTGCATCCACGGTAATGTGGTTTATCAGCATGTACCAAATGTTGATCCTGTCGCGTAATGAAAAAATCTATGGAAATGCGTGGGAATCCGATTTGAAATAGGAGAGGTGATCCACAAGGGGGTGTCATGGAAAAGCAATCAATCACAATCGTCGTGTTGGGTAAAGTGGGGTCGGCATTTCTGGAGGAATTGCTGGGTCAATCCAACCAGCGTATTGAGATTGTCGCCGTCGTGAAAAGCGGTGAAACAACCGGACGAGCCTTGGCTAAAGCACGTGGCATCGAGAACCTCAGCATAGACAAGTTGATTGGAATTGGTGACGAGTTGGATATTCTTTTTGACCTGACCGATGTGACTGCGGTACGGCAAGAGCTTAGGGAGAAGTTGCGGGCATCGGGGAATCGCCATACGGTCATCGCCACAGAAAATATAGCCCGCATGATTTGGGCATTAATTGCCAGTGGTGCAAATTTGCCTAGCGCACATGCTAAACCGGGTACCGATTATCCGATGGGTTATGCTTGCAACTGACCCGCTCTGCGAAAGACGATGATGCCTGTCGATTTAATCCATTTGCTGTCCGCGCTGGTCGGTAGCGATGCCTTGCTGACCGGCGAGTCAGCTGTTCCATATTGCACCGACTGGCGTGGTCGATATTCCGGCACCGCGCTGGCGGTGCTGTTTCCGGCGGATACGCAGCAAGTCGCAGAAATTGTGCAGCTGTGTGCCGCCAACCAAATCGCCATCGTGCCGCAGGGCGGCAATACCAGTTTGTGCGGGGCGAGTGTGCCGTTGCCGCAGGGTGAGCAAATCGTGCTGAACCTGTCGCGTATGAAGCGGATTCGTGCCATTGACCCCACCAATTACACCATGACCGTCGAGGCGGGCTGCACGCTGGCCAGCGTGCGCGAGACGGCGGAACAAAATGATCGTTTGTTTCCGCTTGGGCTGACGGCCATCGCGCCGCATTGTGAGATCGGCGGCAATCTATCCACCAATGCCGGCGGCATCAGTGTGTTGCGTTACGGCAACATGCGCGAGCTGGTGCTGGGTCTGGAAGTGGTACTGCCGGACGGGCGCGTGTGGAATGGCTTGCGCAGCTTGCGCAAGGACAACACCGGCTATGATTTGAAACATTTGTTCATCGGCGCGGAAGGCACGCTCGGCATCATCACCGCTGCCGTGCTGAAATTGTTTCCGCGTCCGCGATCCACCGCCACGGCCTGCGTGGCGATTGCCAACCCGGATGCGGCGGTGCGGCTGCTGGCGCATATCCGCGCCAGTTGCGGACATGCTCTGAGCGGATTCGAAATCATTTCACGCAGCAGCCTTGATCTGGTTTTCAAGCATATTGAAGATGCGCAAGAGCCTTTCATGCGGCGTTATGAATGGTATCTGCTGATCCAGGTTTCCGATGTGCTGCAGGACTCACCGGATGGCGCAGTGCGGAACGGATTGCTGAGTTTTGGCGGTGCGGTTCTGGAATTCGACATTGCCGCCGACACGGATGGTGCGGAAAACTGGTGGAAGTTACGCAAGAATATCAGCGAGGCACAAAAGCGCGAAGGGTTCAGCATCAAGCACGATATTGCGGTGCCGGTGAGTTGTGTGGCGGAATTCATCACGCGCGCCGATGCCGCATTACGCAACGCATTCCCGGGCGTGCGTATCGTGGTATTCGGACACATGGGTGATGGCAACATCCACTACAACGTTTCCATGCCGGATGCCGCACAAAATAAAACTTTCATCGCGCAACAGGAAGGCGCGGTGAACAAGCTGGTGTATGCGGTGGTGCGTGAACTCAATGGCAGCATCAGTGCCGAGCACGGCTTGGGGCAACTCAAGCGCGAAACCATCCGCGATTACAAAGACCCGTTGGAGCTGGAATTGATGCGCAACATCAAGCAGGCACTCGACCCGCAAGGGTTGATGAATCCCGGCAAGGTTCTGTAGGAGCGGATACGGTAACGTTTCATCGGGGGTGGCGATTTGACATGCCCGTTAGGCAAACCAGAGCAAATAGGAGATACAAATGGCAGCTCAACCCGAGATTACCAACATGGCATTGTTCTGCGATTTCGAGAACATCGCGCTGGGCGTGCGCGACGCCAAGTATTCGCAATTCGATATCAGGAAGGTACTGGAACGCCTGCTGCTCAAGGGCAGCATTGTCGTCAAGAAGGCCTATTGTGATTGGGATCGCTACAAGGAGTTTAAGGCGACGATGCACGAGGCGGCATTCGAGTTGATCGAGATCCCGCACGTGCGCCAATCGGGCAAGAACTCGGCCGACATCCGCATGGTCGTGGATGCGCTGGACCTCTGCTACACCAAATCCCATGTGGATACCTTCGTCATCATCAGCGGCGACTCGGACTTCTCGCCGCTGGTTTCCAAGCTGCGCGAGAACAATAAATACGTCATCGGCATCGGCGTGAAGGACTCGACATCGGATTTGCTGAGTGCCAACTGCGACGAGTTCATTTTCTATGACGATCTGGTTCGGGAGCAAGAGGCGAAGCAAAAGCGTGCCGAGAAAAAAGCGCCGATAAAAGCCGCAGCAAGTAAGGCCAAGCCGCCGTCAGCGAAGGGCGAAGACGACAAGCGTCAGGAGGCGCTCGATTTCATCGTCGAGACCGTCGAGGCCTTGATCGCCGAGCGCGGCTCGGATGAAAAGATCTGGGGCTCGATGGTCAAGACGACCATGCAGCGACGCACGCCGGGGTTTACCGAATCGTCTTACGGCTATCGCTCGTTCAAGGAATTGGTGGAGGACGCGCAGCGCCACAGATTATTGATGGTGGTGCGCGATGAGAAGTCGGGTCAGTACACCATTCGTTTGCCTGCGGCTGATTAACGAACTGGTCTATGGAAATGGCTGATTACTGCCATAAGTGATGTTGATAAACAGCCGGTTTGTGCCATGAGCGGACGGTCGAGTATTTCCTCCATAGCAGTCATTCGATCACTTTATCGCTGAAAGAGAGCACTGGTAGACATCAGGGTTTGGCCAGATAACCGTGCCATGGATACTCAATAACGCGTGTAGGTGCGTACGGCTCACCAGAATGCATGTTTAGATTGCGCTTTTATAGTTGTGGGTATGTAATACAAATTCACTGCTGGCTGCTCATGCACTGAACGTCAGAACTCATCATAACTTTACGGAATGGGTGGTTGCATGAAATACATAATAAATTTTCTGGTTCTGATATTTGAGTCGTTGCCGCTGGCGCAAGCCATGACTGCAAGTTGACCGGATGAAGGATGTCGGTAACAACACCTAAGGATTGGAGAGATGCTGCTACGGAAAGCGATGATGATGGGTAAGTGGCGAAAACACTTGTGCACCGGCTTCATCGCAGCCTCGGCGATTTGTTCCGGAATTGCGGCTGCGGCTCCGCAAAACGGCATCGGCACCTATGTCGGGTTGATCAGTGCGACGGAAGGGGGATCGGGGAGCAACGGTTTGAGTTTAGGCATGGATGCCCAGTTCGCAATCAATGACAATTGGTCGCTGGCCCCTTACCTGATGGTGTCGGATGAGCGGGATTCCGCTTCAAGAACCGTGGCCGATGCACTCGTCGGCCTGCAAGTTCGTCGCTGGTTCGGCGACTGGTTTGTGGGGGCGCATGTTTTCGAACACGACAGGATAGTATCCGGCAATGGCAATGTGCAAAGCAGCGCATACGGCACTGCCCCGGGAGTGCTGGCCGGTTTTGAGTACGCCAGCGGATGGGGCGCCGAGGTGCAGACGGATTCGTTCGAATCAACCAACACCTCGGGCATACGACGAAATGCAGTTCGGCTGCACCTGACTTATCGCTGGCACTAAGGGATGGCATAATGGATTTCGGCGCGGTAATAAAATCTGGTACGGCAGCGATAGCGTGGATAGCTATGGCTGCATTTTCGTCCGTGGCGCAAGCGGCGGGCGATACCGCACAGGCGCCGGAGTCCGCATCGGTGGGCATAACCGATCTGGCGATTTTCAAGCTCGAGAAAAAATCCTTTACGCTGGGGCTGGCCTATGCCCAGGTTACGTATAAAACCACGCACGCCAACGCGATCGGCAATACGCAGATCACCGACAATGGCGCGCCTAGCCCGATAATCGAACTGTCCAGCAGCGAGAAAATCCTGAAGTCCTGGCCATTGAGCAACGGAAGAGCCATCATCGGCTGGGACGTCACCGCTTCCGCGAGTTTTTTCGACACACACGATCAACTGGTCAATTCCGCTTTCCGCGGTCAGGATATCGGGACAGATGTCAAAGGCGGTTATATTGGAGTCGCGCCGGCCCTGTTTCTGAAAATGGGGCCGCTATATCCGGGAAGAGATATTTACTGGAAAGTTGGGTACGGCATCGGCCCCGGGATATTCAAGGGATCCGGCACCGCGCAATTCAACACCCCGCAAGGTACAGTGATTAACAATGTGGGTTCATCCTCTGCGGTATTCGCAATCTACAATGCCGCAAGCTGGCAATTTCAGGTAGACCACTGGTATTTCGACATCATGGGGAAGTGGCTGCAGGCCCAGGATGGCAAACACACTTCGCTTGAATCTTATGGTTTCGGTTTGGCCTACCGTTTCAGCTGGTAATTTTCGATTGAGTGTTTGCGGCAATCAAAGCCACCCGCATCGCCGCAAGCCACATGTTTATTGAGCCGGCCGGATGAACCAAAACGAGGTCAGCAATAACGTCTCGCAATTCACCATAGGCGCGGGGCCGCGTTGACACCCATGACCACGGCGATGGGTCGCGGCAGGCGTGGGCTCAATCTCCGTTATCACCATACCATGAGGCAGGCTTATGCAGGATGAGATGCCCCTTTCTATTTTAGTGGTAGTAATGTCACCGCTACTTTGGCACTCAGATGCCGTTTTAGGAAGTGGGCATCCATTCAATTAGAATAGGTCGCCTTCAGTATCACTCGTTGAGTGTCCGCTTTTCATAAGCTCGTGTGACCGTAATGGGTCGTAAGCTGACGTTAAACAAAACTCCAATCCTGATTTGGAAGCAAGTTCATAAACAATCCGATAGTACCCAAGTGATATAATCCGCGCCTCTCTAACGGGCATGGCGATAATGCCACCCCCTGATAATAAAACTCGCTGTCCGTTTCCCCCACCCCAACCCTCCCCCAGAGGGAGTACCAAGGGTAGGCAATCCACTGTCCGGCAAGCCGAACGCGGAATTGACACAGGGGACAAACGAATCGCTACGCGAGTTTCACGTTAATGGTGCCGTTTCATGTCTGTCGTCTTGAATTTCAAATCCCATTTGTCCGAATTGTTCGCGCAGGCGTTGCGCGAGGTCGCTCCCGACGCGACACAAACCGAGATACTCATCGAACGACCCAAGCTGGCAACGCATGGCGATTACGCTTGTAATCTGGCGATGCAACTGGCCAAGCCTTTGCGCAAATCGCCGCGCGACATCGCGCAGGCGTTGATCGCGGCATTGCCTGCTTCCGACGCGGTGGCGAAGATGGAGATCGCCGGGGCGGGATTCATCAATGTGTTCATCACCACGGGGGCGAAACAGGGCGTGGTGCGTGGTGTGTTGCAGGCAGGTGCGGGCTATGGTCACATCCACCTCGGCGCGGGACGCAAGGTGGGGGTGGAGTTTGTTTCCGCGAACCCTACCGGGCCGTTGCATGTGGGGCATGGTCGCGGTGCGGCGGTGGGCGATTGTTTATGCAGCGTGTTGCACGCGGCAGGCTGGAATGTGACGCGCGAGTTTTACTATAACGATGCGGGTGTGCAGATCGATAACTTGACGCATTCCGTGCAATTGCGTTGCAAGGGCATCACGCCGGACGATCCGTCGTGGCCGGAGACGGGTTATCGCGGCGATTACATCGCGGATGTCGCCCAGGCTTATCTGGCGCAGGAGACGGTGGAAGCGGATGATCAACATGTGCACGCCTCCGGCGATGTGAACGACACCGAGGCGATCCGCCATTTCGCGGTGGCTTATCTGCGGCGCGAACAGGACGTCGATCTGCGCGCCTTCGGGGTGAACTTCGATGTGTTCGCGCTGGAATCCGCGCTGTACACCGGTGGCAAAGTCGAGGAGACAGTCAACAAGCTGATCGCCAGTGGCCATACCTATGAACAGGATGACGCGCTGTGGCTGCGCACCACCGATTTTGGCGACGATAAAAACCGGGTGATGCGCAAGAGCGACGGCACTTACACCTATTTCGTGCCGGACGTGGCCTATCATCTGGACAAGTGGCGGCGCGGTTTTACGCGCGTCATTAACGAGCAGGGTGCCGATCATCACAGCACGATTACTCGTGTAAGAGCAGGGTTGCAGGCGCTGGACGTTGGCATCCCGCAAGGCTGGCCGGATTTTGTGTTGCACCAGATGGTGACGGTGCTGCGCAACGGTCAGGAGGTGAAAATTTCCAAGCGCGCGGGCAGCTATGTCACGCTGCGCGATCTGATCGACGAAGTGGGCTGCGATGCCACGCGTTATTTCCTTGCCGCGCGCCATCCGGATTCGCAACTGGTATTCGACATCGATCTGGCGAAATCCAAGAGCAACGACAACCCGGTGTATTACATCCAGTATGCCCACGCCCGCATCAGCGCTGTGCTGGGGCTGTGGGGCGGCGAACGGCAAGCCTTGTTGCAAGCGGATGTCAGCCTGCTGGATAGCGATTACGAGACAACGTTGTTGCAGAAGTTGATCGACTATCCGCAAGTGATCGAGAATGCCGCGCAGGATTTGGCCTCGCACCTGATCGCTTTTTATCTGAAGGACTTGGCGGCCGATTTCCACAGCTACTATAATGCGTCGCGCTTTCTGGTTGAGGACGAGGCGATCAAATTGGCACGGCTGGCATTGATCGCCGCGGCGGCACAGGTGATGCGCAACGGTTTGGCAATACTCGGTGTGAGTGCACCTGAGAAAATGTGATGAGAAAGAACGGATATAACATGGGCAGGGACAACGGCAACAAATCCGCGGCGCCGCGCAAGGGCGGGAATTCGTTATGGACCGGTATGCTCGTTGGCGTGCTGGTTGGTGTCGGCATGGCGGCAGGAGTGGCCTGGTACCTCATGAAATCGCCCAGTCCTTTTTTGCAAAAAGAGCAGCTGGCGGTCAATCCGCCGGTAGATGCCGCAAAGTCTCCGCCACCCGCCGGAGCCAAAGTTCCCAATGCGCAACCGGCAGCCTCAGGCGACAACGGCAAGCCGCGTTTTGAATTCTACAAGGTGCTGACCGACAAGCAGGGTGCGACGGCCATTGCACCGACCAGGCCCGCTGATAAAACCAAGCCCGCCGATAAATCCCAGCCAGCCAAACCCCGGCCGGCGGACAGCAAACTTGCTGCCGTCAATGAACCGCAGATATTGCAGGCGGGATCATTTTCCAATGTCAACGATGCTGAAAATCTCAAGGCTAAACTTGCATTGCTGGGTGTCGAAGCCAACATTCAAACCGCGACCATACCGGATAAAGGTGTGTGGTATCGTGTGCGTTTGGGGCCGTACAAAAATGCGGACGAGATGAATCATGCGCGCGGTTTTCTGAAACAAAATGGGGTGGAAAGCACTCCGATGCGGGCGCAATAAGCGTATTTACAATCACCAAGAGGAGCGATACATGAACAGTTTGATTAGGAGTCTGGTCGTTGCGGTAGCACTGTTTATCAGCGGAGCGGCATTGGCCGATGCGCAACTCGGCAAAGATTATAGTTTACTGAATCCGGCACAACCGACCGGCACCAAGAAAATCGAAGTGCTGGAGTTTTTCTTTTACGGCTGCTCGCACTGCTTCCATTTGCATCCGCTGTTAAGCGCGTGGGAAAAGACCATGCCTAAAGATGTGGAGCTGACTTTCGTGCCCACCATTTTCCGTGATTCATGGGAACCGATGGCAAATACTTTCTACGCGCTGGAAAGTATGGGACAACAGCAACAGTTGCATGACGCACTGTATCGTGCCTGGAACGAAGAAAATTTGGCCTTGACCGATGCAGACAAGATTGCCGATTTTGTGGCCAAACATGGCGTTGATCGCGCGAAGTTCACCGCTGCTTACAACTCCTTCTCCATGCAAAGCAAGGTGACGCGCGCCAAGCAAATGATTCGCAGTTATAACATCAGTGGCACACCCACCCTGGTGGTGGACGGCAAATATGTGATCGAAGGCTTACAACCGGAAGACACCATCCGAGCATTGAAAGAGGTGATCGTGATGGCGCGCAAGGCGCACCGAAGCTAAAATAATTCACCAAAGCAATAGCCCGGAAACCAGCAGCGCATTGATTGCGATGAAAGGTGAAAAATGCCGCTGCGTGTAGTCAGCCTTGCATGGCCATGCGACTAGACTGCCAAAAGACGCCAGCCAAGTCCACCCGCAAGGAGTACGCCGTGGTTGTAAACCGGCTAAAGCCGGAACAACCACGCAGGCTGGTCATTACTGGCGCGTCGAGCGGTTTAGGTCTGGCCCTTGCGCGCCATTATCTTGAACGCGGCGCAACAGTTGCCGCATTCGCCAGACGCGGCGAGTTGCTGCAAGCCCTTGCCACAAAATTTCCCGGTCAGGTTTTTTGCTACGCGCTGGATGTGCGCGATGTCCCTGCAGTGCAAAATGCCGCAAACGATTTTATCGCGCGTGCCGGCGTGCCGGATGTGGTCATCGCCAACGCCGGGGTGAGTGTCGGCACGCTCACCGAATACGCCGAAGACCTTGGTGTTTTTCAGCAGGTGATGGATATCAACGTGTTGGGCATGGTGAAAACCTTCCAACCCTTCGTTGCGGCGATGCGTGCGGCGCAACAGGGTACGTTAGTCGGCATCGCCAGCGTGGCGGGTTTTCGCGGCTTGCCGGGGGCGAGTGCCTACTCCGCCTCCAAGGCTGCCGCAATCTCCTACTTGGAATCCTTGCGAGTCGAGTTACATGGCAGCGGCGTGAAAGTCGTTACGATTTGTCCGGGCTACATTAAGACCCCGATGACCTCCATCAATCCTTACCCTATGCCGTTCATACTGGATGCCGATGAGGCCGCAAGGCGCATGGTGCGTGCCATTGAGCGGCAAACTTCATTCACCGTGATTCCATGGCAAATGGGCTTGGTCGGGCGCGTACTCAAGTGGTTGCCGCGCTGGCTATATGATGGTTTGTTCGCCAATGCGCCGCACAAACCGCGCGGACGCATCTAAGGCAAATCCCTAAAAATTGTAATGAGCAGTTCAAAAACGCCAAAGGTACGCAATCCACTGCGCAGCAAGCCCCGTGTGGAATTGTCAGCAAGGCGCACGGGCGTAGCGATTCCTCTTTGTCAACGCGGCAAGTTTTCTGTATTCTGGGAAGTTGTTAGACCCTAAGTCCGACAGGCCTCCAGATTATGAGGCTTTTCCTCAACCTGTTTATTTTAAGGAAGGGCAGATTGCTGACTTATCGCCAGAACTTGGTGCACTCGCCCCCACCCACGCCGCATGCAATTCTGAATTCGCCGCCACGTCAAGGAGTCAACATGAAATTATATTATTCACCAGGTGCCTGCTCGCTGGCTTCGCACATTGCGCTACACGAGACGGGCTTGCCGTTCGAGATCGAAAAAGTGGATTTCGCCAGCAAGAAGACGGCTGGCGGTTCTGATTTCAATCAGATCAATCCCAAAGGTTACGTGCCGACTATCAAGCTGGATGACGGCAGCATCCTGACTGAAGGTGCTGCCGTTCTGCAATACATTGCCGATCAAAAGCCTGATTCCGGTCTGGCGCCCAAGGCCGGCACGATGGAGCGTTATCGCCTGCAGGAATGGCTCACATTCATCGGAACTGAAATTCATAAAACGTTTAGTCCGCTGTTCAACAAGGCGGCTGCAGAAGAAGTGAAAACCAATGCGCGTAATTTGCTCACCAGACGCTTGGGCTATGTGGAAACTCAGCTGGCGAGCAAACCCTATTTGCTGGGTGATAAATTCACCGTGGCGGACGCGTATTTATTCGTGGTCGCGAACTGGAGCAATCACGCCGGCTTCGATCTGGGTCCATTTCCACGCATCAAGGAATACCTGGCGCGGATTGCTGCACGTCCCGCTGTGCAAGCGGCGATGAAAGCAGAAGGTTTGCTGAAGTAATTTTTGTTAATCGGGCTGGCAAATAAAAAGCCGCAGCAATGCGGCTTTTTATATTTTTTGGCTCAGGCAAATTTAACCAGCCAGTTTTTTCTTCAATACATCGTTCAACTGCGCCGGATTGGCCTTACCCTTGCTGGCCTTCATCGCCAGGCCGACAAAGAAGCCGAACACTTTATCCTTGCCGCTGCGGTAGTCGGCTACCTGGGCCGGATTGGCGGCAATGATCTCATCGACGATCTTTTCGATCGCACCGCTGTCGGAGACCTGTTTCAGCCCCTTCGCCTCAATGATGGCATCCACACGTTCGACTGAGAATGCCGCAGATACATCAGTAAATTGAACGTCGAAATTTCTTTGCTCTACCCACGTGGTGCGGAACACCTCTTTCGCCCCCGCATTGGAGATGGTGCCGTCGGCGATGCGCTTGAGGATGCCGCCAAGCTGCTGCGGGGTGATCGGGCATTGCGCCATGTCCAGCCCGTCGCGGTTGAGCTGGGCGCTGACTTCGCCAATTAGCCAATTGGATAATCTGGCTGCATATATTTCAGCTGAAGGTGTTTCTGGAGTAATTAGCGTCCCAACGCCTTTCTTCAGCAATGAGGCGAGTGTTGCATCAAAGAATTCAGCCATTTCTCTGGATGCCGTAAGGATGTTGGCATCCTCGCCGGAGATACCTAACTTCACGTAGCGCATCTGCTTAGCTTGCTGAGATTCAGGCAGCGTGGCGCGCACTTGTTCGAGCATCGCGGGTGTGATGTCCAGCGGCAACAGATCGGGATCGGGAAAGTAGCGATAGTCGTGCGCCTCTTCCTTGCTGCGCATCATGCGCGTCTCGCATTTATCCGAATCGAACAATACCGTCGCCTGATGGATTTTGCCGCCGTTTTCCAGCGTGTCAATCTGCCACTGCACTTCATAGTCGATGGCCTGTTGCATGAACTTGAACGAGTTGAGGTTTTTGATTTCGCGGCGTGTGCCCAGCGGTTCACCGGGGCGGCGCACCGACACGTTGGCATCGCAGCGGAACGAGCCTTCCTGCATGTTTCCGTCGCAGATGCCGATCCAGCGCACCAGTGAGTGCAGGGTTTTGGCATAGGCCACCGCCTCGACTGCCGAGCGCATGTCCGGTTCGGAAACGATTTCCAACAGCGGTGTTCCTGCTCGATTCAGGTCGATGCCGCTTACATTTTCACGAGGGAAGCTATCTTCAGTGATGAGATAGTCTCCATTTTCAGTTGTGATTCGATTACCATCTTCAGTGACGATATGGGTAATACCGTGAATTGATTTGCCCGCGTCTTCTTCGAGGTGGGCGCGGGTGATGCGCACCACTTTTTCATAGGCCTGTCCTGAGCTTGTCGAAGTGGGCTTTCCGCTGCCGGATAGCGGCTCCACTTGTATAGTCAACGCGCCCTGTCCCACCACCGGCAGGTCGAACTGGCTGATCTGGTAGCCCTTGGGCAAATCCGGATAAAAATAATTCTTGCGCGCGAACACCGAGCGCGGCGCGATGTGAGCGCCGACTGCCAGCCCGAACTTGATCGCGCGTTCCACCGCACCCTTGTTAAGCACCGGCAGCACGCCGGGCAGCGCGATGCTCACTGCATCAGCCTGCGTGTTCGGCTCAGCACCATAGGTGGTGGACGCACCCGAAAATATTTTGCTGTTGGTCGAGAGTTGCGTGTGCACTTCCAGCCCGATGACGATTTCCCATTCCATGCTCATATCCTTACAGCCCGATGTTTTGCGGGGCGCGATTGTGACTATCGGTCGCCTGTTGATATTGATACGCCACATTCAGCATCTGCGCTTCAGCGAAATAGTTGCCGATGATTTGCAATCCGACCGGGCGAGCATTGCTGCCGAAGCCCGCCGGAATCGACATGCCGGGCAGACCGGCCAGATTCACCGCGATGGTGTAGATGTCGGACAGATACATCTGCACCGGGTCGTCGCACTTCTCGCCGAGGTTGAACGCGGTGCTCGGGCTGGTCGGCCCCATGATGACATCGCATTGCTTGAACGCATCGGCGAAATCCTGCGCGATCAGGCGGCGGATCTTTTGCGCTTGCAGGTAATAGGCGTCGTAGTAGCCGTGCGACAGCACGTAAGTACCAATCATGATGCGCCGTTTCACTTCTTCGCCGAAGCCCTGCGCGCGGCTCTTTTCATACATCTCGGTGAGGTCGCTGTATTCCGGCGCGCGGTAGCCGTAGCGGACGCCGTCATAGCGCGACAGGTTGCTGGAGGCTTCTGCCGGGGCCAGCACGTAATAAACCGGAACCGCCAACTTGGAATTCGGCAGGCTGATGTCAACAATGGTTGCGCCGAGCTTTTTGTATTCGGCGATCGCCGCGTTCACGCAGCCGGCGACATCTTGCGCCAATCCTACGGCAAAGAATTCTTTCGGCAGACCGATGCGCAGGCCAACTAATGGTTTATTCAAGTCGCGAACGTAATCTTCCTTGTCGCGTTGCAAACTGGTTGAGTCGCGCGGGTCGAAACCGGTCATCACGTTGAGCAGCAATGCCAAATCTTCCGCACTGCGCGCCATCGGCCCGGCCTGATCCAGGCTGGAGGCGAAGGCGATCATGCCGTAGCGCGACACCGTGCCATAAGTCGGCTTGATGCCGGAGATGCCGCACAGCGCGGCGGGTTGGCGGATCGAGCCGCCAGTATCGGTTCCGGTTGCGGCCGCGCACAGCCGCGCCGCCACCGCGCAGGCTGCGCCGCCGGAGCTGCCGCCGGGCACGGCGTTTTGATCCCAGGGATTTTTCACTACACCGAAATATGAGGTTTCGTTGGACGAGCCCATGGCGAATTCGTCCATGTTGGTCTTGCCCAGATTCACCGCACCGGCGTTATTAAATTGCTCGATGACATGCGCATCGTAGGGCGCAACAAAATTCGCCAGCATCTTCGAACCGCAGGTGGTGCGCCAGCCCTTGGCGCAGAAGATGTCCTTTTGCGCGATGGGAATGCCGGTAAGCGGTTTCGCGTTGCCGCTGGCCAGCAGTACATCCGCCGCGCGCGACTGCGCCAGACTGGTTTCGGTGTTGGTAGTGACGTAGGCATTCAGCGCGGGATTGAGCGCGGTGATGCGGTCAAGGTAGAGCTGCGTCAGTTCGACGCTACTGATTTTCCTGGCGCGCAGCGCGCTACCGAGTTGTTGCAAACTTGAATTAAGCATGGTGCGGGCTATTCGATGACTTGTGGAACGAGATACAGCCCTGCTTCGACTTGCGGCGCAATCGATTGGAACAGCTCGCGCTGATCGGCTTCCGTCACCTTATCTTCGCGCAGCCGTTGCGACAAATCCTGGGCATGGGACATGGGGGTGATGCCTTTGGTATCGACGGCCTGCATTTCGGCGATCAGGTCAAAAATACCGGATAGTTGTGAGCGGGCGGATTCGATTTCCGCTTCGGTCATTGCCAGCCGGGCTAAACGGGCGACTTTCTGGACATCTGCATTGGTCAGGGACATAGGAAAAGCTTTATTGAAATATGGCTAATAGGGTATCATACAAGGGTTTTTCAGGGTGTTGAAAAACTAGTGCGCTCGGCATAACTGCGTTGCTCAAGGGTTCAAAATGCGGGATCGCGAAGCGATAGACTTTATGTAAACTCCGCTTTTTCGCCCTTTCGCGCCTTGTTCTAACATCGCTCGCAACGTTTTTCAACACCCTGATATTGGCGCACCTCTTTGACTACAGGACACAACATGCTTGGATTTTTGAAAGGTTATTTTACTAATGATTTGGCGATTGACCTTGGCACGGCGAACACGCTGATTTGGGTGCGCGGACAGGGCATCGTGCTGGATGAACCTTCGGTGGTGGCGATACGCCAGGAGGGCGGGCCGAATGGCAAGAAGGTGATCCAGCAGGTCGGACTGGCCGCCAAGCAGATGATGGGGCGCACGCCGGGCAGCATCACCGTGATTCGCCCGATGAAGGATGGCGTGATCGCCGACTTCACTGTCACCGAACTGATGCTCAAGCATTTTATCCGCAAGGTTTACAAGGCCGGCATTTTCAGTCCCAGTCCGCGCATCGTGATCTGTGTGCCGTGCGGCTCCACGCAAGTGGAGCGGCGCGCGATTCGTGAATCGGCTGTCGGTGCCGGTGCGCGTCGTGTGGAGTTGATCGAAGAACCGATGGCTGCGGCGATGGGTGCAGGTTTGCCGGTGGAAGAGGCGACCGGTTCGATGGTAGTGGACATCGGCGGCGGCACCACGGAAGTGGGCGTGATGTCGTTGGGCGGCGCGGTGTATTCCGGCTCGGTGCGCGTCGGCGGCGACAAGTTCGACGAGGCGATCATCAATTACATACGCCGCAATTACGGCATGTTGATCGGCGAAACCACTGCCGAAGAAATCAAGAAGACGATAGGCTCCGCCTTCCCGGGCAGCGAAGTGCGCGAGATGGAAGTGACCGGGCGCAATCTGGCCGAAGGCGTGCCGCGCAGCTTCACCATTTCCAGCAATGAAGTGCTTGAAGCCATGACCGATCCGCTCAACAACATTGTTAGCGCGGTGAAGACGGCGCTCGAACAAACTCCGCCGGAACTCGGTGCGGACATTGCCAACAAGGGCATGGTATTGACCGGTGGTGGCGCGCTGTTGCGCGATCTGGATCGCCTGTTGATGGAAGAAACCGGTTTGCCGGTGTTGATCGCCGATGATCCATTGACCTGTGTGGTGCGCGGTTCCGGCATGGCCCTCGAACACATGGATAAGTCGACCAGCATTTTTACTACAGAGTGAGGTCGTAAGTGGGGAGACTTGAGTAGGAAGACGTAAGTTGGAAGTNNACTTCCAACTTACGTCTTCCTACTCCCATTCCATGATAGACAGCACGCAATCTTTCCGATTTTTCAATCGCGGCCCCAGTCCGGTGGCGCGGCTGGTGTTTTTTGCAGTGCTCTCGTTGTTGCTGTTGTTCGTGGACGCTCGCTATCGCTATCTGGAATCGACGCGCAGCGCGTTGTCGGTACTGGTCTCGCCGATACAGTGGCTGGCGACCTTGCCGAGCGCATTGTGGCAACAGGCCGACGATTTCTTTATCACGCAGAGCACGCAACGTGGTCTGATAAAGCAGAATGATGATTTGAGCCAGCGGCATCAGAGCGATGCTGCGCAATTGCTGCAATTGCAAGCACTGCAATTGGAAAACCAGCAATTGCGCAATCTGGCCGCGCTGCCGATACGCAACGAATTCACCAGCCAATTAGTCGAAGTCATTTATGCCGAACGCGACGTATTCAAGCGCAAAGTACTCATCAACAAGGGTGCGGATGCCGATGTGCGGATCGGACAAGTGGTGATGGATGACATTGGTATCGTCGGGCAAATCACCCGCGTCTATCCATGGCTTTCCGAAGTCACCTTGATCACCGAAAAAGATCACGCCGTGCCGGTGCAAGTGCTGCGCAATGGATTGCGCACCATCGTGTTTGGCGCGGGAGATACCAGCCAGTTGTCGCTGCGCTATATGCCGGTCAGTGCGGATATTCAAAACGACGACGTGCTGGTCACCTCCGGTATAGACGGCATCTATCCGCCGGGCCTCCCGGTCGCCAGGGTGGTCAAGATTGAACGCGATGCAGCCTATCCCTTTGCGCACGTTACTTGTTTGCCGGTGGCGGGAGTGGATAAACACCGCCATCTGCTGATTTTGTCCAGCTTGCCCAAGTTGCCCGAGCGTCCGGATGAAAAGTCTGCGGCGGCAGATGCCGATAATCGTGTGAAGGTCAGGAGAAATAATTAGATGCCCTACCTCTCCATGCACACCAAACCGGAAATCCAGCGTCCGATCAGCAACGCCTTTATCGTGTTAAGCGTGCTGGCCGCGCTGTTTCTGAACGGACTGCCCTGGGAGGGCATTTGGCTGATATTGCGCCCGGACTTTGTGGCGTTGGTCATGCTGTATTGGTGTATGCACAAACCGTTGCGCGTCGGCATCGGATTGTCGTGGGCAGTGGGGATACTCGCTGACGTGGCGGATGCCAGTCTGTTCGGCCAGCACGCGCTGGCGTACACATTGCTCGCTTTTGGCGGTGTGGTGCTGCATCGCAGGTTGCAGATGTTTGATTTGCGCCAGCAGACCATTCAGGTGTTCGGGATATTCGCGCTGACTTACGCAGTGTATGCGCTGGTGAATTGGCAGGTGAATGACTATGTGGTGTGGCCGTATTTCCTCGGTTGTCTGACTTCGACTTTGCTGTGGACGCCGCTTAGCATAATGTTCCAGGCGATGCGGCAGAAGAGAGTGGATCGTAATCGCTCATGAAGAAGCGCGTTGAGTTTAAAAATCATCAGCGCGAGATTTTTCACTTCCAGTTGCGGCTGGTCGTTGGCATCGGTTTTCTATCGGTATTGCTGGCGATTCTGCTGGTGCGCTTCGTCTATCTGCAAGTGGCGCGCCACAGCTATTACCAGACGCTGTCGGAAAGTAACCGAATCGCTGTCGTTCCCATCGTTCCCAATCGCGGCTTGATACTCGACCGCAACGGCGTGGTGCTGGCGCACAACTATTCCGGCTACACGCTGGAGATAAACCAGAACAAAACAGCGGATATTGAGGCCACGATCAATGATCTGTCCACGCTGGTAGCGATCACCAACAAGGATCGCAAGCGTTTCAAAAAACTGCTCGTCGAGAGTCACAACTTTGAAACGCTGGTGATCCGCAATCGCTTGAGCGATGAAGAAGTCGCGCGCTTTGCCGCGCAGCAATATCGCTTTCCGGGTGTCGAGATCAAGGCGCGATTATTTCGCGATTATCCGTTCGGTAAAAAGACTTCCCATTTGATCGGCTATATCGGGCGTATTAACGATACCGAAGTGGATCAACTTGAAGAAAACGATCTGGCGGCAAATTATCGCGGCTCGGATTACATCGGCAAAACCGGTCTGGAACAGAGCTACGAAAGTGACCTGCACGGTACCACCGGCATAGAACAGGTCGAGGTGGATGCGGGCGGACGGGCGGTGCGTATGCTATCCCGCACCGCGCCGGTTTCCGGCAACGCGCTGGTATTGAGCATCGATGCGAAGTTGCAGGAAATCGCCGAGCAATCGTTCGGCAACTATCGCGGCGCATTGGTGGCGATAGATCCGAACAATGGCGAAGTGCTGGCCTTCGTCAGCAAGCCGGGCTACGACCCCAACCCGTTCATCGACGGCATCGATACGCAGAGCTGGGATGAGCTGAATAACTCACCCGATGTGCCGCTCAACAATCGCGCGCTGCGCGGCCAATATCCGCCCGGCTCGACCATCAAGCCTTTCATGGCACTCGCCGGCTTGAATTTCCACACGCGCACGCCCGAGCAAACCATCAATGACCCAGGCGTGTATTATTTGCCAGGCAGCAGCCGCCAATACCGCGACTGGAAAGCGGGCGGCCACGGCAGTGTAAACATGTTCAAGGCCATCCAGATGTCATGCGACACCTATTTCTATGGCTTGGCAACCGAGCTGGGTATAGACAATATTTCCAATTTTTTGTCGCGCTTCGGTTTTGGCAAGAAGACCGGCATCGATATGGAGGGCGAAACTTCCGGTTTGGTACCTTCGCAGGAATGGAAGATGAAACGCTACCAGCAAATCTGGTATCCCGGCGACACGGTATCGGTCGGCATCGGACAGGGTTATAGCCTGGTCACACCCTTGCAACTGGCGTTTGCCACCGCCACGCTGGCGAACAATGGTTTGGCATACAAACCCCACCTGGTAAAAGAAGTGCAAAGTCCGCGCAGCAGCGAAAATCGTTTCATCGCCAAGGATCCCCTGTACGATTTGCACATCGACCCTAAGGATCTGGATTTAGTCAGGCGTGCCATGGTCGCTGTCACACAACCCGGCGGCACGGCGGTATATGCCTCCCTGGGGGCGCCCTATCACATCGCGGGCAAGACCGGCACGGCGCAGGTGATCGCCATGAAGCAGGGCGAAAAATATGACGTTAAAAATGTCGACGAGCGACTTCGCGATCATGCCTGGTTCATCGCTTATGCCCCTGCCGAACAACCCAAAATCGCGCTGGTGGTGCTGGCCGAGAACGGCGGACACGGCGGCGGCGTAGCGGCACCCATCGCGCGAAAAGTGCTTGATTATTACCTGCTCGGCAAAGTGCCGAAGCCATTGGCCGATGTGGAAGTGAAAGGGGGCAGCGAACATGACTAGGCGGCAATTTTGGTTGCGTTTCATCGCGCATCTCGACCGGCAACTGTTGCTGGGTATCAGCCTGCTGCTGCTGACCAGCCTACTGGTGTTGTACAGTGCCGATAATGCAAGCTGGGATCGCCCGCTCAACCAGATGCGCAACATCGTGGTGGCTCTCGCCTTTATGTGGCTGATCGCCAATCTTCCTTTGCATTATTTGATGCGCACCGCCGTGCCGATCTATGTGTTGGGCATGGTATTGCTGATTGGCGTGGCGCTGTTCGGCGATATCAGCCACGGCGCACGACGCTGGTTGAACCTTGGCGTGACGACCATCCAGCCATCTGAACTGATGAAGATCGGCGTGCCGTTGATGATGGCCTGGTATTTCGAGAAGCACGAAGCCACGCTTACGCTGAAAAATTATTTCATCGCCGCCCTGCTGTTGTTCATGCCGATAGTGCTGATCGCACGCCAGCCCGATCTGGGCACTTCGTTGCTGATCTCCGCGAGCGGATTTTACGTGTTGTTCCTGGCCGGCCTGAGTTGGCGCGTGATAGGCGGGTTGTTCGTCGCGGCACTCGCCAGCGCGCCGGTGCTGTGGTCGATGATGCACGATTATCAACGCCACCGCATCATGATGCTGTTCGACCCTTCACAAGACGCGCTGGGCAATGGTTATCACACCATCCAGGCGACCATTGCGGTGGGTTCAGGCGGCATCCTCGGCAAGGGCTATTTGAACGGCACACAGACACATCTGGATTTCCTGCCGGAGCGCACCACCGATTTTATTTTCGCGGTTTACTCGGAAGAATTCGGCCTACTCGGCAATCTGATCCTGTTGTCGCTGTACTCTTTTGTGATTTGGCGCGGCTTCATCATCACCTCGCATGCCTCCACTTACTTCACGCGTTTAATGGCTGGCTCCATCACGCTGACCTTCGCCACTTATGCGTTCGTCAACATGGGCATGGTCAGCGGTATCCTGCCCGTGGTCGGTGTGCCGCTGCCGCTCATTAGTTACGGCGGCACATCCATGCTGACCCTGCTGCTCGGTTTTGGTATGCTGATGAGCATAGAGACACACAAGAAATTGGTTAAGTCTTGATAAAACAACTGGTGAAACAACTAGCCATCCCACTAAGCAACCAGAGGACGGTTGCCAAGTGGTTGGTTATAGCCATTCCACTAGGCCACCAAAATACACTAGCCAAGTGGCTGGTTAATAGGAGATCGCATGAGCAAAAAAACCGCAGTTCTGATATTGGCAACCTTGCTGCTCGCCGCTTGCGGCGCACTGCCGCACCGCAAGGCTGCGACGCCCGGCACCACCACACCGGCTGAAAATCGCGCAGCCGGCGCGCCCGGTGTCGGCGGCTACCTCGCCGGGGATGGACCGGGGGCGGATATCCCCGTTAATCTTGATGCGATACCGGATGCTGTGCCGAAAAACGAACCGTTGCATCGTTATGCCAATCGCCCCTATGTCGCGCTGGGCAAGACTTACAAGCCGCTGACCGTGGCTGGAAAGTTCAAAGAGCGCGGCATCGCCTCATGGTATGGCAAAAAATTCAATGGTGAGCGCACTTCCAGCGGCGAGACTTATGACATGTACGCCATGACCGCCGCGCATCCCACATTGCCGGTGCCCAGCTATGCGCGCGTGACGAATCTCGCCAATCAAAAGTCGGTCATCGTGCGCATCAATGACAGAGGCCCGTTCCTGAGTGATCGTGTGATCGACCTGTCCTATACCGCCGCGTACAAACTGGGCATCCTCGGCGACGGCAGTGCGGAAGTCAAAGTGGAAAGCCTGGCTGCCAATGCCAGCATCATCCCCATGGCCGCCAGTGAACCGGTGCAAAGCAAGCCGCTGGAAAGCAGCGCGCCTGCCGCCGCGGCTGATGTACCTGAAACCGCACTTGTACCGGTCGCACTGGCATCGCTGGAAAACAGCGACAACGATGTTTATCTGCAACTCGGCGCATTCGAATCGCAACAGAATGCCGAGAGCTTTCTGGTGCGTATGCGCACCGAACTCGGCAACACCGGCAAGCAGTTCAAATTGTCCACCACGAAAGACGGGCTGGTGCGCGTGCATATCGGCCCGTATGCCAACCAGAGCGAAGCGCGCAGCAGCGCGGAGAGTTTGGAAGGGAAGCTGGGGTTCAAGCCGATGGTGAATTTGCCGTAATTGATTGGCCGTTCGCCCTGAGGTATCGAAGGGTGAATGAATTGATACAGTGTTCAAGGGGAAATCGCCGGGGGTAGCCCGGCAGCTAGTTACTTTCTTTTGCTTCGCCAAAAGAAAGTAACCCAAGAAAAGGCGACCCCAATCCGCCACCCCTCACGGGGTTTCCTGCGTTGCTCGTCTGGTCAGGCGGCTGCGCAACTCGCATGATCCGCTGCGCGGCCACATGCTCAAATAGTGCTCGCCGAAATCCCCTGACCAGCCTGTGCTACTCGGTGGCGAATGAGGGGAGGGGAAGCACACGAAGGTTCTAAAGATTTAACGAAGGAAAATGAGCGAAAAAAGACCAATTGACCGCTTGCGAGAGTCCGCAGGCAAAATGGAAATTGGATCTGCCGATGATAGTAGTGCGATTACGGCAATGATTCCTATTTGTGATGTTTTATATATCGTTAAAGAAAACGGTATTTACGCAGTTAAGCTTGCCGACTCCATCGATCCAGAGCGCCTCAACCCAAACATCCCAAATATTCAACAACGGGTTCTTACTTGCGGTTCTGAGTCTGAGTTAGTGGGGCGGACGTTGCTTACTGCCAACAGTCTCTTTAAAAAAACATATCTACCGCCGACATTCGACTGTGAACGAGCTGTCATGTTGTCGTTTGATGCTTTGAAAGATATTGTGGCTATGCAAGAAGCAATGGAAGCGTTTCGGTTATCGGAACGTACAGAAATTGATGCTTTTAACAACCGCCAAAAAACGCATGGTGCCATGATAATGCCTGCGATTGGCGATGTGGCAGTACGCTGCAAGACGTTTTACCAAAAGGCAGATCATGCTTCGCAAAGCATGTTTAGCATCGTCAAGTTGTTCTATGAAAAAGATGTGGGAACTGGAGGGTTTGAATCCCTCGCTAAATTGGCTGTGCAGAAATATGGTGAAGACGATCCCTTCGCAAGGTTTGCGAAAGATGTCGCGCCGAGATTGAAATACATCCGGAATGTTCGAAATTGCCTCGAGCACCCACAGCCGCCAACCCAAATGGCCATAGTTAGCGATTTTAGTCTTGGCGCTGATGGGAAGATTTCTCCGCCTATGATTGAGGCAGTCTACCGAAGTGAACGTTATTCGCCAGTGCCTATCTCTTGGTTTATGGCGGATGCAGTTGATGGCTTATCTGGAATATTTGAAAATATGCTTGCCCATTTGTGCCGTAAACACGTGCAGTACATCGGTGGTTTCCCGACGCAAGTGATCGAATTACCTCCAGAACATATGCAGCGAGACAATAAACATGTTCGTTTTTCCTATGGTGTTCAGATTAACGGGCAAATTGTTCCTGCTGCATAGGGACTGGCTACAATCCCACCCGTAACACCAACCCCTTCAAATACGCACCCTCTGGAAAACTGAGCAGCACCGGATGATCGGCGCTGGCGTGCAGGTGGTGAATGATTTGCGCATCCACGCCGGCATCGAGTGCGGCACCGGCGACGATCTTCTGGAACAGGTCTTCGCTGATGCCGCCGGAGCAGGAATAGGTACAGAGCAAGCCGCCCGGCCTGAGCAGCTTGAAGCCAAGCAGGTTGATGTCCTTGTAGCCGCGCGCGGCCTTTTCGGCAAAGGCGGCGGTGGGGGCGAACTTGGGCGGGTCGAGGATGATGAGGTCGAATGATAGTCCTTGGTCGCGCAGTTTGCGCAGCGCCTGAAACACATCCGCTTCCACCCATTCGGCACGTGATGTATCCAGCCCGTTGCTGGTTAAATTCTCTGCGGCGATGCGCAGCGCATCACCCGACGCATCGATCGACAGCACCGATTTTGCGCCGCCGCGCAGCGCATACAGCGAGAAGCCGCCGGTGTAGCAAAAACAATTCAGCACGTCTTTATCGCACGCCAATGTCCCGGTCAGCGCGCGGTTGTCGCGCTGGTCGAGATAGAAGCCGGTCTTTTGTCCTGATACCACATCCACCTTGAAGCGCAGGCCGTTCTCAATCACTTCCACGGTATCGGGCAACGTGCCGCGCAGCACGCCGTTGCGCAGCTCCAGCCCTTCCAGTGCACGCGATTCGGAATCAGAGCGTTCGTAAATACACGCAGGCTTACAGAGTTCTTGCAGGATGTCGGCGATGGTGTCGCGCCAGCGCTCCGTTCCCGCGCTGCCAATTTGCATCACCAGCACGTCGCCGTATTGATCGACGATCAGTCCCGGCAGGCCGTCGGATTCGGCGTGGATCAGGCGCATGCCGTTGCTGTTGCGCGAAAGATTTAGCTCGCTGCGCGCCGCCAGCGCGCTGGAAATTTTGTTGCGAAAAAATTCCGCGTCAATATTTTCCTCTTCACGCCACGACCAGACCCGCGCGGTGATTTGTGAGCCGGCGTTGTATGCTGCCCAAGCGAGGAATTCGCCTTGTGCACTGCGCACGGATAGCGTGTCGCCGCTGATGGGCGCGCCATCCACGCGCTCGACTGCGCCGGAAAATATCCACGGGTGGCGGCGCAGCAGGGATTTTTCGCGGCCTGCTTTGAGGATGATGCCGGGCTGTGCGGTAGCTTCTCCGGCATGCGCCGCACCGCGAGTGTTCTGGCTATCAGTAGTTTGAGCGCTGCGTTTGGTCCGGTTGCGAAAATCCCGGTTACCTAGTGAAGGGCGGTGCGGCGTGGAGCGAGATTTTGTTTTCTGGAGGGTCATGTTTTCTTCTTGGCGCGCGGATGAGCCGCGTCGTAAATCTTGCTGAGGTATTGAAAATCGAGATGGGTATAAACCTGAGTGGTGGAGATGCTGGCGTGGCCGAGCATTTCCTGCACGGCGCGCAAGTCACCGCTGGATTGCAGCACGTGAGTGGCAAACGAGTGGCGCAGCAGGTGCGGATGTACATTGCTGGTGATGCCCTGTTTGATGCCCCATTGCTTCATGCGCAGTTGCACCACACGCGGCGAAATGCGTGACCCGCGTTGCCCGACGAACAACGCGGTTTCGTCCGCTTTGGCCAGTTGATTGCGCACCGCCAGCCAGGCTTGCAGCGCGGTGATGGCAAACTGGCCGAGCGGCACGATGCGCGTCTTGCTGCCTTTGCCGGTCACGCGCACTTCCCCTGCGCTCAAGTCGAGTTGCCCGGGATCGAGGTTGACCAGTTCCGCCAGCCGCAGGCCGGAGGAATAAAACAATTCGAATATCGCCTTGTCGCGTATCGCTTCAGTTGTGTCAGTCGGCAGGTCGACCATTCGCGCAGCCTCGTCGGGCGACAAGGCTTGCGGCAAAGTCTTCGGCGACTTGGGTGCGCGCAGTCCGACGCAGGGATTGTCGGTCAGGCCGTGATCGCGCATCAAATAAGTGAAAAAGCCGCGCCAAGCCGACAACATGCGCGCCAGCGAACGACCGCCTAAACCCTTGCTGTGCAGTTGCGCGATGAAGCGGCGGATGTGATGGATCTTAAGATTGGCTAGCCGTGTCTCTGCGGCCAGCTCGAACAGATGTTTGAGGTCGCGGGCATAATTCTCTGCGGTCAGTTTGGAATACTGCTTCTCGTTGCGCAGCCACGCCAAGTAGCCATTCAGATATTGTTGGTTGGGTGTGGCGGCATCTGTCATTTCATATTTGGCATAACTAATGGGTGAGATACGGATGCAGCGCACTGCTCACCGCTTCGGCGATGCGTTGCAAGAACACCGTGCCCATTTCCGGGTAAAAACGTTGCTTGTCTTCGCTCGCGAGTACCAGCAAACCTATGGTCTCATTGCCCGCATGTAAGGGCAAATAGGCGTAAGAGTGCAATTGCGCGGCACGCTCGCCAAACCATACGGCGGTGTCGTGTGCGGCATGATGCAGGCAAACCGGTTGCGATTGTGCATCCGCAAAGGCCAAAACTTCCGCGCTGGGCGGGTTGGTCTGCCACAGATGCAACACGGTGTGCGGTATGGCAAAGATATCGCGCAACAAATGCGGGATCATTTCCTGCAGCGTGGTCAGGTCGCGCGCGGCGAATAGCGCAACGACGAATTCATGCACCTTGTGTTGCAGTGCATCGTTATCTTGTGCGAACGTGATAATTTCGCGCAGCTTTTTTTCCAGCTCCTTGTTCTTCTCGCGCAAGGCAAGCATCTGTCGTTCGCTCAACGAAATCGTGCGCCCGCCATGCGGGTGCGGCAGGTTGATTTGCGCCAGCGTTTCGACATGTTCCTCAAAGAACTGCGGGTTGTTCTGCAAATATTGCGCTACTTCTTCAGCTCTCATCGCCACTCCCTATAAATTGATTTCGCCTGCAAATACCGTAATCGCCGGACCGGTCATCAGCACCGGCTGGCCATCGCCATCCCAGGTGATGGTCAACACGCCGCCGCGTGTGGCAACGTTCACCGGGCTGTCCAGCAACCCGCGCCGAATGCCGGCCACGACTGCGGCACAAGCCCCGGTACCGCACGACAGGGTTTCCCCCGCGCCGCGTTCATACACGCGTAGCCGCAAGGAATGGCGATCCATTACCTGCATGAAACCGGCATTGACGCGCTTGGGAAAGCGCGGGTGATGTTCGATCAGCGGCCCTAGTTTTTCCACCGCTGCACGCTCGACATCCGACACCAGTTGCACGGCATGCGGATTGCCTATCGACAGCGCGCTGATATTCAGCGTTTCGCCGGCGACTTCCAGCGGCTCGCTTACCGCACCGCTGCCGCCATTGAATGGAATGCGTGACGGTTCAAAAACCGGCGGGCTCATATCGACCGTCACGCGCCCGTCTTGTTCGAGACGCGGACTGATCAATCCGCCGAGTGTTTCCACCACGATCTCCCGCTTGGGGGTCAATTTCTGGTCATGCACGAAGCGCAGAAAGCAGCGCGCGCCATTGCCGCACTGTTCCACTTCTCCGCCGTCGGCGTTGAAGATGCGGTAGCGAAAATCGGCCTCTTTAGTATGGGCTTTTTCAACCAATAAAATTTGGTCGCATCCGACGCCAAAATGCCGGTCGGCCAGCAGACGCAGTTGTTCCGGGCTGAGCTTGATGTGCTGACGCACGCCATCCAGCACCACGAAGTCATTGCCGGCGCCATGCATTTTGGTGAACTTCAATAGCATCTAAATAAATCCATTTGTCGGGCGAATCCACCCGCAAGGGATAGGCCGGTGGGTTCCCCGCTGCTACTCAGTGACCCTCCCGCTCGCGGTGTCGCATGCTCGCTCATTCCTCGTCTATCCAATCTGATATGCCTCGTCATTCGCTCAGCCCCCACCTCAATCCTCCCCCCAAGGGGGAGGAGGCGATCGTTCCTTCCCCCCCTCTGGGGGAAGGTTAGGATGAGGGTTGGCGGCTCCTTGCGCTTCATCCCGAAGTGATTTAAGCAGGCAATCCGCGTAGCGGATGCTCGCAAAAATAGATTTCTGGAGATGCTTATATTATTGTAATTCCTTATGTCTGAAACAATTCGTAGTGTGATCGTTGACCATGCCGGTCGCCTGCATGAAAGCATAGCAAATCGTCGAGCCGACGAACTTGAAACCGCGTTGTTTCAATTCTTTGCTCATCGCATCGGATTCCGGCGTGCTCGCGGGTATATCGGCGAGGCTGCGCCATGAATTCTGTTTCGGCTTGCCCTCGAGGAATTGCCAGATGAACGCAGCAAAGCTGTCGAATTCATCCTGCACTTCCAGGAATCTCTGCGCGTTGATCACCGCTGCTTCCACCTTTAAACGATTGCGTACGATACCCTCATTCTGCAGCAGCGATTCTATTTTATTTGCGCCATAGCCGGCAATGCGCGCCGCGTCGAAACCATCAAAGCCGGCGCGATAATTTTCGCGCTTGCGCAAAATGGTGATCCAGCTCAATCCCGCTTGGGCGCCTTCCAGAATCAAAAATTCAAACAGGCGCTGATCGTCATGCAGCGGTACACCCCACTCAGTATCGTGATAACTTTGATACAAAGCATCACTGCCTGCCCAAGCACAGCGCGACTTATTCATCTTAAAAACCGAAATGCATAACCACCTAATGCATAACCACCTAACACGAGGAAAAATGCGCTCATGTCCTGAGCGTAATCGAAGGGGCAGTTAGCTTTGTGCTGTTATCTAATGGGTAAAAAAGTAATGTGCAATTCATTGCTCTATTCCATGTGTTCCGTGGTTAATAAAGGTTCATGGTTCATGTTCGCACAATTGCATACAGTCGCGCCAGATGCAGCGATCCATCACCACGGTGATGCCCGCTTCCTTGGCGCGTTGCGCGGCGGCTTCGTGAATGACGCCTTGTTGCAGCCAAAGGTTTTTAATGCCGAGCTTGATGCAACTTTCCACGATGGCGGGGACGTGTTCCGCCGCGCGAAACACATCCACTATGTCCGGAAGTTCGGGCAGACTTTCCAAGTTCGGGAACGCTTTCTCGCCTAACACCTCATCAATCAATGGACGCACCGGAATGATGCGATAACCAAAACTTTGCAGGCCGCGTGCAACGCGAAAACTGGGGCGCGCCTGATTCGGCGATAATCCCACCACAGCGATGCTGTGCACGTTACGCAAAATTTGGCGGATTTTTTCTGGTTCGGGATTGCTGAAAGCCATGGCATGTTGAGTTGATATCTATTGAGGATATCAAAATAGCACTTTTGCGAGTTGGGCGACATATCGCCCATCCCTGCTAACTTCATTTCCGTCGTGCCGTGACATGGACTGTCTGGTCAAAAACCGTTATGCTGCGCGCCTTCTCAGTACGCGCTCGTAGCTCAGCTGGATAGAGTATTGGTTTCCGAAGCCAAGGGTCGTGGGTTCGACTCCCGCCGGGCGCGCCACCAAATCAATGGCTTACGTAATGGTAAGCTTTTTTTATTTCCATCTGGGCGGACAAATCTGGGCACTTTTATGATGCTGATGGCAATTAATGGCATAAACTGCTATACTGTAGTCGAACTGAACTACTTAGGAGAGTTGCCATGTCAATGAATGTATCTTTACCACCTGAATTAGAGGCACTTGTTCGTCAGCATGTCGAGTCCGGCATGTATGGCTCTGCAAGCGAGGTAATTCGTGAGGCTTTGCGGTTATTTGAGTCTTACGAACAGGTCAAGATGGCGAAACTCGATAATCTACGCCAAGACATCGCTTCTGGACTGAACGATGCAAAGAATGGTCGATTACGATGACCTCCACCATGTGCGTCGCACTTGCAATTTGGTTTGAAAGCGCATCCAGCAATCAACCAATTGATGACCAATATAGCATCGCGCTCGTTGTGGTGGGCCGGGCTCACGATTACGGATGGAAGCCATGCGACGTGGTGTTCGAGCCGAAGCAATTTTCTTCGCTCAACCATGCGCTGGATGATCTTGGGAACTTGAAACCTGAATACCTTCCACATGGGAAAGCATGGCGTGAGACGAAGAACATAGCCATGGCGGTGCTGCGCGGTGATATGCCTGACATCACTAATGGCGCAAGATTCTATTATGCCGACTACATCCGGGCACCCGGCTGGTCACGGGACATGACGTTCACTGGGAAACATGGAAAGCATTTTTATTGGAGACAAACTGGACACGGGGTATGACGTTCACTGGGAAACATGGAAAGCATTTTTATTGGAGATCATAATGAAAAAATATCTGCGATCTGCTGGAGTTGTGGTTAAACATAGCGGAAGAAAATCAGGTCGCAGCAGATGAATCGTTAGATGTCATTCAGGCGGAAGTTTCTCTATTGGCTACTCAGCCAGAAATGGAGATAGCGCGTCCAGAACTCGCAGATGGGTTACGCAGTATCCCAACTCGTACACCGTATATTATTTTCTATGTGGCGAATGAAGAGGGGCTGTTGGTCGTTCGAGTGTTGCATCATTCACGGGAGATTGACGTAGAATATTTTTCTTAGGCGACGGTTAGGCGATAGGTAATGACACTTCCCAGTGCCCAGATTTATCTCTTCGGGCGCACCAATAATTTAAAGTAGGCATACGCCAAGTCTTAGCGGAGGTTTTTTGGCACACCGTGGAGATACTGTTCCAGACGGCAGGGTTTCTCATTCCATAATTCGAAATGCGCTGTGAAGGACGATCAGGAGTACCGGCTTTCGGCCAAGAGCAGACGCTCAGGATCCGGTTGTCTCCTGGTAAGGCGGCCTGACCTCACTGGCACCGGGCTTCACACGGCCATCCTCAACGACGCATTTCACCCATCAAGGCTTGACGAAGCGCAATGCGAATTTGTCTGTCGGGATTTTCATATCGAAGAAAGCCTGGTCGCGAGGGTCGGACGGATTGCGCAAAAAATCACCCTCTTGCTCAAGCTGGAAGCCGGCTTGTCGAAACTCGTTCACCACGACCGCTTCGTCAATACGATGGAGCGACTTTGCCGCCGAAATACCACTACCCGTCTTGGCCGAGTGATCCAGCACAACGAGGTGTCCGCCCGGTTTCAACGCATTGAACAGCCGCTGGTTCATCTTTGCGCGGTCAACGGGCATATAGGCGATATCGTGGTAATTCATGATGATGGTGATCAAATCCAGCTTGGGCAGATCATTGGGTACCGGATCTTCGAAAGGTCGTATAACCGGCACGATGTTCGACTGTGGGTGATTGGCCAATCGTTCCTCAAGTGCTGACCGTGATTTGGCCCCTTGCGCCCATACAGTCCCGTTGCTTCCAACAACCAGCGCAAGCAATTGCGTGGTGTACCCGCCGCCAGCTGCAATATCCAGCACCAGCATACCGGGTCGCACATTAGTGAACTGCAGGAACTCCAGCGGCTTGCGCTTGGCATCCGCACTCCTGTCTTCATCGGTTCGTATCGGGCTGGCAACCGCCTGTTTATAACTTTCGGATACAGCTTGCGAGCCATCCGATTGAGGCGATGCGTATCCGTTCATCCCCCATGCCAATCCCAAAATGACGAGTAACGCCGGAAACCATCGTGCCCCTGAACCGTATTGTGAAATCAACATGAAGTACTCCTTCCAGTAGTTCCGACTGGCTACATTGTATCCGGGAAGTATGCCGTGTTTCAGCAATTCCTCAAGATCTTCCGGCGGAAAGTCGAGAGGAACTTGTGCTGAGACATTTTCCTGGAGCGAGAGGGTTTTCTCTCTGTAGCGTTGCGGTAAGCGAGTTGTAAACTGACCGTTGATTATTTCAGCTTTTCAATACCCAGCATCTTCAGAATGCTCTTCTCATAGAAAGGTTCGGAAGAGCCTTTCTTCATCTTGCGGATAAAATATTTTTCAAACGCAACCTTGGCCAGGTGCACCCACGTACCCTCCGAAAACCAGTTCACGTTGCGCGGCGGAATCTGCGGTATCGCCACAAACGCCACACCCCCGTCGCCGAAATCGGCCAGACAAACCGCATTCCAGGTAGCTTCTTTGTCCGCTGGCAAACCATTCAATTCAGCATGGATGTTATCCACTGTTGCCGTCACCATGGACTCGATCATGTAACCGGTCTTGGGTGTGCCGGTCGGTATCGGGGTGGCTTCCACCGGAGGGATCGCCACACACACACCGACTGCATAGATGTTTTTGTACTTGGTGTTGCGCTGATGTTTGTCCACGATGATGAAGCCGCGCGCCTGGGTCAGCCCCTCAATGCCGAATACCGCATCCACACCTTTAAACGCGGGCAGCATCATGCTGTAGGCGAACGGCAATTCATGCTTGCGCTTTTCGACACCCATGTCGTCATGCTCGGTGACGAACATCTTGCCGGCTTCGACCTTGGTGACTTTTGCGTTGCATATCCATTTGATATGCTTGTCGCGCATACCCGATTCCAGAATACCCTTGGAATCGCCCACGCCGCCCAGCCCGAGGTGGCCGATGTAGGGTTCGGCTGTGACGAATGTCATCGGTACCTTGGTGCGTATCTTGCGGCGACGCAAATCGGTATCCATGATGAAGGCGTATTCGTAAGCCGGCCCGAAGCAGGACGCTCCCTGTACCGCACCTACGACGATCGGGCCGGGATTTTTCGTGAAATTTTCCCATTCGTCATGCGATTTCATGGCGTGATCCACATTGCAAACCGAAAAAGTATGCCCGCCGTGCGGCCCAAGGCCCTCGACTTCATCGAAGGCCAGTTTGGGCCCGGTGGCAATTATCAGGTAATCGTAATCAACCGTTTTCCCGTCGTTAAGTTCAAGCTGATTCTTTTCCGGATGCACACGCTTTACCCCGGTCGAGATAAAGTTGATGCCTTTGCGCTCCAGATAGGTGCGCACTGGGAATTCAATATCTTTTCGCTCACGCCATTTCACGGCCACCCAAGGATTGGACGGCGTAAATTGAAAAGTCTCGCCATTTGTGATGACCGTCACCTTGTCGCCCTTGCCGATCTTTTCCTGCATTTCGTAAGCTGCCGGCATACCGCCGATCCCTGCGCCCATGATTACAATATGTGCCATGTTACTCTCCCAGTTTAATTGATATACAGAATTACAGCGTTCATTCTACGCCTTCACGTTGATATAACAACACGCCTGAAAATAGAGTAATACTCGAATTTTTTACAATGGTAAATCATGATCCGCCGCTCACCCGCTCGATCCCCGACAAATCACGCGCAGAGAATATCCCGGTAAATCCAGATTGCTGCAACAGCGCGCGTACCTGCGCCGCCTGGCCGTAGCCATGCTCGAACAACAGCCAGCCATTGACGTTGAGATGCGCTTTCGCTTGCGCGCAAATGCGCCGGATATCGTCCAGCCCGTCCGCGCCGGAAACCAAGGCAGAGGGCGGTTCGAAGCGCACATCGCCTTGCGTCAGATGCGCATCGTCAGCGGCGATGTAGGGCGGGTTGGAAACAATAATATCGAAACGTTCATCCTGTAGCGCGCCGAACCAGTCGCTGTGCAACAGGCGCACATTGCCGAGGTTGAGCCGCTGTGCGTTGAATTGCGCCACTTTCAGCGCGGCGGCCGAAGCATCTACCGCCACCACTTCCGCATTCGGGCGCGCATGGGCGATGCACAAGGCGATTGCGCCGCTGCCTGTCCCCAAATCCAGTACGCGGCACGTGCCTTGTTGCGGGATGCGCTGCAATGCCCGTTCGACCAGCAATTCGGTTTCGGGACGCGGGATCAATGTCGCAGGGGATACTTTGAAAGTCAGTCCGTAAAACTCGCGCTCACCAAGCAGGTAGGCAATCGGTTCGCCGCTCAGACGACGCTCAAATAAAGCGGTGAATCGAGCTCGTTGCTCATCGCTGAGCAGCCGTTCCGGATGAGTGAGCAGATAGGCGCGATTCGCTTGCAGCACGGCTTGCAACAGGCATTGCACCTCGATGCGTGCGCTGCTGGAATCTATACCCAGCGCGGCTTCCAGAGCTGTACTGTGGTGGTTAAGCAACACTCGCACCGTTCGCCCTGAGCGTAGCAAAGCGAAGTCGAAGGGTATACCGCTCATGCTTCGAGTGTCAATTCCACGCACAGCTTGCCGGGCAGTGGATTGCCTGCCTTTGGTGCAGGCTTGGCACAAACGGAAATTTAGTTGAGGACATCTTCCGCCATCGCGGCAAGTTGTTCAGCTTGATGTTCGGCCATCAGCGCACTGGTCAACTCACCGATGTCACCGTCCATCATCTGATCCATTTTGTACAAGGTCAGGTTGATGCGATGGTCGGTGATGCGGCCTTGCGGGAAGTTGTAAGTGCGGATGCGTTCCGAGCGGTCGCCGCTGCCCACCAGGCTCTTGCGCGTGGCGGCGGTCTTGGCGTTCTGCTCGCGAACCTGTGCGTCTTTGATACGGGCTGCCAGCACGCGCATCGCCTGCGCCTTGTTCTGATGCTGAGAACGACCATCCTGACATTCCACCACAACGCCGGTCGGCAGGTGGGTGATGCGCACTGCCGAATCGGTCTTGTTGATATGCTGACCGCCCGCACCGGAAGCGCGGAAAGTGTCGATGCGCAAATCCGCAGAATTCAGCACTACGTCGTTGACCTCATCCACTTCCGGCATGATCGCCACGGTACACGCCGAGGTATGCACGCGGCCCTGCGTCTCGGTAGCCGGTACGCGCTGCACGCGATGCGCGCCGGATTCGAATTTCAGCACCGAGTACGCGCCCGGTCCGACGATTCTGGCGATGATTTCCTTGTAGCCGCCCATTTCGCCGGGGCTTTCTGAAATCACCTCCACCTGCCAGCGCTTGCGCTCGGCGAAACGCGAATACATGCGGAACAGATCACCGGCAAACAACGCTGCTTCATCGCCGCCGGTCCCGGCGCGTATTTCCAGGAATACGCTGCGCTCGTCATTGGGGTCTTTTGGCAACAATTGCTTTTGCAATTCAGTATCGAGTTGCACCAGATGTTCTTGCCCTTGCTTGATCTCGGCATCGGCAAACTCGCGCATCCCTGGGTCGCGTAATTGGGGGTCGGCAGCCATTTCCTGCGCGGTGCCGATGTCCGCAAGACAACCTTGATAGGCGTGAAACAACTCCACCACCGGCTCGAGTTCGGCACGTTCGCGGTTCAGCTTGCGAAACGTATCCATGTCTTTTGTGGCTTGTTCGGTACTCAGCAGTTGATTGACTTCGAGCAGACGCTCGCTCAACTGAGCGAGCTTGGCGGTAATACTGGAGTTCATTCGGCTGGTGTTTACTCGTCGGCGTGGAGATGGTACAGACGATGGATCACATTGAGGAAAGCCTCGCGATCATCGCTTTGCACTTGATTCAGCGCGTGGGTGGGCGCATGCAAAAATTTATTGGTCAAGCTGCTGCTCATGGCTTCCAGCACTTTCTCCGGACTCTCGCCTTTGGCCAGCAGGTGCAGGGCTTTTTCCAGTTCGTGGCGGCGATCCCGCTCGGCACGGTCGCGCAGCGCGCGGATGGTCGGCACCGCTTCGCGCGATTCCATCCAGTGGATGAAATCGGATACGCTGGAATCTATGATGACCTCGGCTTCCTTGACCGCACCCTGACGCGCGTCGAGGCCGTCTTTCACCACTTCGGCGATGTCGTCCACGGAGTACAGGAACACATCATTCAGTTCGGCGACTTCGGCTTCCACATCGCGCGGCACGGCCAGATCCACGATGAACAGCGGACGATGCTTGCGCGCCTTGAGCGCGCGCTCCACCATGCCCTTGCCCAGGATCGGCAGCTGGCTGGCGGTACAGGTGATGATGATGTCATGCTGTGCCAGTTGTTCCGGCAAATCGGTCAGCGTGATCGCGTGGCCGTTGATGCGCCGCGCTAGTACTTGTGCGCGTTCCAGTGTGCGGTTGGCGACGGTGATTTGTTTGGGTGAACGCGCCGCGAAATGCACCGCGTTGAGTTCGATCATCTCGCCCGCGCCGATGAACAACACGCGCTGCTCGGAGATGCTCGGGAAAATGCGCTCGGCCATTTTCACCGCAGCGGCGGCCATCGACACCAGATTCGCGCCGATCTCGGTTTGGGTGCGCACGTTTTTCGCCACCGAAAAAGTGCGTTGAAACAATTTGTGCAGCAAGAAACCCAGCGTGCCTGCCTGCTCGGCCTGACGCACCGCCTGTTTCATTTGCCCGAGGATCTGCGGCTCGCCCAACACCATCGAATCCAGTCCGCTCGCCACGCGGAACGAATGCTTCACCGCCTGCTCGCGCGGCAAAGTGTAGAGATAGGGTTCGATGTCTTTGCGGGGCATGTGATGATATTGCGCCAGCCAGTCGATGGCCTGGTCGGGGTGCGCGGCGTTGCAATACAACTCCGTGCGGTTGCAGGTGGACAGGATCGCCGCCTCTTTCGCCGCACCGTTTTCCACTAGGTCGCGCAGGGCGTCCTCCATCCCGTCCGCATTGAACGCGACTTGTTCGCGCACGGCAAGCGGCGCGGTTTGATGGTTGATGCCAAAGGTGAATAGCTGCATCTTTAGTGTGTGTCGAACAGTGAGTTCTAAAATTGATGCGAATTATAGTCGGGACGGCGGCGTAATACCATCCAGCGAGATTTGGGAACCTGCGAGCCCGGATGTTTCATAAATTCAGCCAAGTCGAAGTGGCCGCTCCTACAAAAGGTGGTGTGTGCCTTCATGAAACATTCGGGCTAGAATGCGCGGCTGCAAAATACTCGATCAAAGCGGCACCCATATGGCCATCAAAGCAACCGTCTTCAAAGCCGCACTCCAGATCGCCGACATGGATCGCCACTACTACGCCGACCATGCCCTGACGCTGGCGCGGCATCCATCGGAAACCGACGAGCGCATGATGGTGCGCCTGCTCGCCTTTGCGCTATACGCGGACGACGCGCTGACCTTCGGCAAAGGCATGAGCAACGACGACGAACCCGACCTGTGGCACAAGGACCTCACCGGCGCGATCGAGCGCTGGATAGAGGTGGGCCTGCCCGACGAGCGCGCCATCCGCAAAGCCAGCGGACGTGCGAATCAGGTCGTGGTCATCAGCTATGGTCGCGCCGCCGACATTTGGTGGAATGAGAATCGAGACAAATTGCAACGTCTGAACAACCTCACCGTGCTCAAGCTGCCGAGCGAAACCACCCTGGCCCTTGCTGCTCTGGCCAGCCGCACCATGCAACTGCAATGCATCATACAGGAGGGTCACATCATGATGACCAGCGATGCCGGCATGATAGAAATCGAACCGAAAATTTTACAGGGCAGTTTCCGTTCCGCTTAGCGAATCTTATCGTTCCTACGCTCTTGATGAAACACCTAGCCATTCCACTGATAAAACGACTAGCCATCCCACTAAGCAACCAGCCGAAGAACTTTTGGCCGGGCACCCGAAAGACGGTTGCCAAGTGGTTGGTTATAGGTTGTCAAAGGGCTTTGCATAGCCATTCGGCTAAGTCACCTAAAGACGGTGACATAAGCCGCTGGTTAACGACAACCAAGTGCACCCGCAAGAGGTACGCCGTGGTTGTAAGGGGCTAAAGCCCCAACAACACACGCAGGCTGGTTATCAGGGCGAACGGCTCACTGTTTAATGGCAGACTCAATAAGAACTGGCCAGCCAGCGTTGTTCCGGCAAGCCATGTTTCAGGAATAAACTTCTGGCGATTTGCAGTTGTGCCGCAGTACCGGCTGCGTAAACATCAAAACGATGAAGATCGGGATAATCCGTAACGATATTGGCCAGGGTCGTTTCCACGTCGTCAGAGTGCGCATGCGGAATGTAAGTGAAATTGTCGAGCGCATCGGCCCAGGCCCGGCAAAGATTGTTCTGATAATGCCCCGCCCCGTCCGCCAGCCAGTGCAAATCCATAGCCTCGGCCAGATCAAGCGACATGGAATGCTGGATCAGGCTTTTGATCGGCGCGAAGCCCACGCCAAACGCAAGGAAGATGACGGGGCGCGTCGACGCATCCTCCAGCACGAATTCGCCGTATGGTCCTTCCACCTCAACACTGTCATGTGCTTTCAAACCGCTGAACAGCAGTTCTGAAAATGCATCGCCTGGCTTGCGCAATATCTGGATCTCGATATGCCGTTCCTCGCATGGGCAGCTGGCAATGGCATAATGTCCGCTCACGCCATGCGCCGACAACCGGATCGACTGCCCGGCGAGAAAACGCAGGCGCTGGCTGCGCGGTGCCAGCAAATGCAGCGCGGCTACCTGCGGATTGAACACTTCCACCGACTTGATCTTGGCCGCCAGTTGCTGCATTTGAATGTCTTGCGCGCCGGCCACATTGGCCTCGATCACCACATCATTCACCGCCGCGCAGGAACACAGCAGAAATACGCCGGCATCTTTTTCGGCCTGACTTAACACATAGTCATGCGCATGGACTTTCTTGACTTCGCCTGATATCAAACGCGCCCGGCACTCACCGCAATTTCCGTTGCTGCACCCGTAATTAAGCGACACCCCGGCACGCAGCGCGGCCTCCAAAAGCGTGTCGTTGCTCTCGACGAAAAATTCGTGGCCGCTGGGTTGGATCGTGACATGTGCCGACATGATTTTTAATATCCTTTCTTGCGCGATCACCGCCTGTGCTTTCGCGGCATCGGGAGGTATTTCGGCCAAATGGCGTACTATAAAAGCGCGCACCGTGTGCAGTGCATGACGCGTCTCCGTGCTCTGGTCTTCCTCAATCTCGTCGATCTTCTCATCCAGCCACGACAAAACCTGGCTGTAATGCATCAACAACGCTTTGGTGGCGGCATAATCGTTGCCCAGCTCGAACAGCCGCGCCGCCAGCACCTCCTTGTCCGGCAGGGCGCGTTCGAACACGCGCTTGCCAAAGGCCTTCTCCTTGATCTCGGTGATGCGGCGGAATTCCGCATCATCATCCCATTTCGCCTCGGGAAAAGCGCGCAGCAACTCGTTCAGCTCGACCATGCCGTCGAAAGTATCCAGAGTGCCGCCGCGTATCATTTCCTGTAGCGCATGGCGCGACGTTCCAACCAGCTTGGTGACGCGGGAAAGGGGAAGGAAATGGCTCATGCTGCATTCTAGGCGGACTCAACTTTTAAGGGAACCTCTAAAAATCCACATTTCATCCCAGCTGCTATGTTGCGTAAAAAATTTCTTGCTTACATATAACCCATATGCGGCGCGGCAAAACGAAGTTTCAGTGTAGGGTAACCTTTAGGTTGGCCGGAACTAAAATTTTTTGCGAGCAGCCGCTACGCGGCTTGCCTGCTTAGCCCACTTCCGCGCCTTGCATTTGGGCGAACTCTGAATTTTTAGAGGTTCCCTATTAAGTGCAAATTTTGCGTCCGGAAAATAAATTTTTATGCATTGCCTTCTGCTACAGTCCGGCCATGAGCAAATTGACTTTAGACCGGATCCTGCAATCGCAGGGCTTTGGCTCTCGCAAGTGGTGCAGTGAACTGATCGCCGCTGGTGAAGTGAGCATCGCGGGAAAGACCATTACCGATAACCGTGTCGCTATTGAGACTAGCGGACTCGTGTTCAAGATATTCGATGAGTCGTGGGTTTACCACAGGCATGTATATATCGCGTTGAACAAGCCGGCCGATTTTGAATGCTCCAGAAAGGCCAGTCACCACCCCGGTGTGCTGACTATCCTGCCGGAACAATTCACCCGGCGTGATGTGCAACCGGTGGGACGTCTCGATCACGATACCACCGGTCTGTTGCTGATGTCGGATGATGGGCCGTTCATACACGCCCAGTCTTCACCCAAGCGGCACATTCCCAAAGTCTATGCGGCCACCACACACGATCCGGTAACCCCCGAACTGGTTGCGAAGTTGCTGGCCGGTGTGAAACTGCACGATGAGCCGGCGCCATTGGCGGCGGTGACTTGCCGCTTGCTGGCTCCGCACCGGCTGGAAATCGTGCTGGAGCAGGGCAAATATCATCAAGTCAAACGCATGCTGGCTGCCGCCGGCAACCATTGCGTTGCGTTGCGACGTTCGCAGATAGGCGGTTTGAAACTCGATGCGCTGGGACTGGCTGAAGGCGAATGGTGTTATCTCGACGATGCTCAGCTGGTGCTGTTGAAACCGGACTGATTCACCTGCAACGCCGATGTACCATGTTTGTAGGAGCAGGCCATGCCCGCGATAGCCATATTGTTCGCGGGCACAAAAAACTTTTGTTCGGGCACCCGCATGGCCCGCTACAAGTTTTTATTTAAGGTGAGTGCCAGCCGTCCAGAGTAAAATCCGCCTTCATTCATAAAGCCAATCGCAAATGTCTATCCAGTGGTTTCCCGGTCACATGACCTCGGCGCGCAAAAAAGCGGCCGAGACGATGGAGTTCATCGATGTCGTCATAGAAGTGCTGGATGCGCGCCTGCCCGAAGCGAGTTGCAACCCGCTGATCAGGGAGCTGCGCCTGCACCGCCAGCGCCCTTGTCTGAAGATACTCAACAAGGCTGATCTTGCCGATCCGGTTGTCACGCAAGGCTGGCTCAACTTTTACAACAAGCAGGCGGGCGTCAAGGCGGTGGCACTGAGCTGCAAAAATGCCGGCGATGCCGCCAGGGTGCCGAGCCTGTGCCAGCCGCTCGCACCGCATCGCGACAGCACCTTCAAGCCGCTGCGCATGATGATCATGGGCATCCCCAACGTCGGCAAATCCACGCTGATGAATATGCTGCTCAAACGCCGCGTCGCAAACGTGGGCGACGAACCCGCCGTGACCAAATCGCAGCAGTGCCATCAGTTGAACGACCACATGACACTCACCGACTCACCCGGCCTGCTGTGGCCCAAGATCGAAAGCCCGCAAGATGGACTCAAGCTCGCCACCATCCACGCCATAGGACGCAATGCCACCATCGACGAGGAAGTCGCCGAATATCTCGCCACCACGCTGCTCGCGCGCTACCCCGGCCTGCTCGCCGCGCGCTACGGTGTTGCTGAGGAAGGGCTGGATGGCGTGGCTGTGATCGAAGCCATCGCGAAAAAGCGCGGCTGCCTGCTTAAAGGCCGGGGCGGTGAACCGGATCTGGAAAAAGCGGCGATGATATTGCTGACGGAATATCGCAGCGGCAAACTGGGCCGCATCAGTTTGGAGACACCCGGGACGCGCGACACCATGTTGGAACTTTCCGGCGGTCAGCCTTGAACTGAGTTGAAATACGAAGGATCTGCTGCGGACGAACAGGGCACCAGAGCTATAGGGTGCCTCTAAAAATTCAGAGTTCGCCCAAATGCCCCACAAGGGGACGCCGATCCGCTACGGGCAAAAGCAGCTCGTGCGGAATCGTCAGCTAGGCGCGGAAAACAAAGTTTCAGTGTAGGGTAACCTTCAGGTTGGCCGGAACTAAAAAATTTTGCAGCACCGCATATGTATCGATATGCAAGCAAGGAGTTTTTTCGCAGCGCAGCATAACCAGCCACTTGGTTGCCGTTTTTTGGCGACTTATAACCAGCCACTTGGTTGTCGTTAACCAATGACTTAGTTGGCGTAGTTTGCCAACTTAGTCAGATGGCTATGCAAAGCCTTTTGACAACCTAGTGGAATGGCTAGGAGTTTCATCAGTGGCATGGCTATAACCAATGACTTACCCAGCGTCTTTTGCTGGGTTAGTCAGATGGCTAGTAGTCATATCAGTAGTTCCATCAGTTGGGATGAAATCCGGATTTTTAGAGGTGTCCTAAAGCACATTGCCCCTTCTTGTTGCATCGCTTCACTTCGCACGCAACTATCAACGTGATAGAGTCATATTCAACTACCCGCGCAACCCCGATTTCCAGAAAGTATTCATGTATGAAAAAGACCATTAGTTACCTTGCTGTCGTTTCCGGCCTTGTGATGAGTGTCAACCTGGCGCACGCTGAAGGCGAGGCGTGTAATGAGAATATGCACGGTCAACATCATGGGCAAATGGATGGAAAGGTAATGCGCCAGGAATACTTTGACGCGATGCTGTTGTTGCATCACGGCAAGAATATGTACATGAGCGGAAAGTCGCAATCGATGTAGAAATGCCAGAAGTGACAAACAACAAGACCAGTGTTAAGCCGGCCTTGTTGTTTCTGCAAAAATAATAGTGGCTTGTCTGCGATGGCTCTTTGCAGCGTACAAAACATAACAAGAGGTAGCATTGACTTCCATCCAAAGCGTCCTGGCCGCGTTTGTCATCATCCTGATCGATCTTCTTGGGCGGGCGGGGCTCGACAAAGTATTGGCGTTGGCCGGTGGCCCTGTCATGGTTGGGCTGTGGGCGCAACTGCAGTCGGTGGTGGAATTGGTCAGCGCTGTAACAATGGCGGGAGTGTTGCAGGGGCTGACGGTGTTGATCACCCAGATGAGCGCGTCGCGCGACGAGCGCAGTCTGCTGCGTGGCGCGCTCAAGTTGGGCTTGGGCACGTCGCTGGCAGTGGCGCTGATCGTGGCGCTGGCCTCACCTGAGCTGGCGGTTTGGCTCACCCAGAGAAGAATCGAAACGGATTTATTTTTGCTTGCCGCATTGGCCGGCTGTATCACCGTCGTCCCCGCCACGCTCAACGCTTATTGGCTGGGTAAACACCAGCAGCAGCGCATGCTGGGGCTGGCGCTGCTGACCAGCGTGATATTGCTGCTGGTGGCGGCGAGTGCATGGTTCGGGCTGTCCTTGGGCGGGCTGATGTGGGTGCAAACCCTCATGCTGGCTATCATCGGCATCGTGATCTGGCGCTATTTGGACAAGCTGTCGCGGGCTCGCGACGGGCAAGAGGATGGCGCGGAATATTTCCGCAAGCTGGTGAAGTTCGTGCCGGTCGGTCTGGCGATCGGCATCATGAGTCCGGTTTCGATGCTGCTGGTGCGCGGCATGTTGTCGGGCGCGCTTTCCTGGAGCGATGTGGGATTCCTGCAGGCGTTGTGGCGTTCCACCGAGTGGGTGACCGCCACGGCGGCAGGCGTGCTGTCGCTGATCTTCCTGCCGCGCTTCAGCGCCACTTACGGCTCCGTGCGATTCAAACGCGAAATGACGCGTGCCGGTGTGATGGTGCTGATCCCGGCGGCGTGTTTGCTGCTGCTGATCTTCTTCAACCAGCGCGCCATGCTGGCGACGCTGTACGACGCGCGTTTCGTGGTGAGCGATGAAACTGCCGCGTTGATCATGCTGGGCAGCTGGATACGCATCGCCTCGTGGCTGTTCCTGTTCGGCCTTTTCTCCGCTCACCGCACCGGACTGATCATTGCAGGAGAAATATTGTCGCTCCCGCTTTACGCGCTGCTGCTGTGGCTGTTTGCCGACGGAATGACGCTGGAACGGACAGCGCTGCTTTATTTTGTCAGCTATCTCGTTTATCTCGGCTTCAACGCCATCGCCTTGCTGTACTCATCGCGCAAAACAACTATCGCTCAGCGTGAAGTGGACTATGAATAACGGTACACTGAATTTTAGAATTGATGTTGGCCCCTTTGGTTGCGTCTAATTCGTCATGGTGCAATAGCACTGCCAAATAGCTGTCGATAGCAAATCGCCTGTATAAATTGTGTACAATCACGCACGACATAAAGTTTCGGCGTTATCTCAGGACATGAATGGCCGCCTGAATAACAAACTTCAATCGATGTTCAGTGAAATGAACGACAAGGAGCGAGTGATGGCAAAGTTCACACAGACAGTGAGTGCGGTATTGATGGGGGCCATGATTGCCGGGTTGGCCGGTTGCGATAAGGGCGAGAAGGCGCCACCGGCCGCCCCTTTACCGGCCGCCGCTTTACCGGCCGCTACTCTCACCGTCGGCGGTTCGGTCTCCGGGCTTTCCGGCAGCGGACTGGTACTCCAGCTTAACGGGGCGAACGATCTGGCAGTCAGCGCTAACGGCAAATTCAATTTCCCCAATGCATTAGCCAAAGACAGCGCCTACGTCGTCAGCGTCAAAGCCTCGCCTTCCGCACCTGTCAAACAGGCTTGTACGGTCAGTGAGGGCAACGGCAGCATCGCCGGCGCAGCCATCAACAATATCGCCGTCACCTGCACCACCAATAGCTACGCCGTCGGAGGCACGGTCTCCGGACTTTCCGGCAAAGGGCTGGTGCTCCAGCTCAATGGGGCGAACGACCTGGCGATCGCACGCAACGGCAATTTCATCTTCCCCGGCATCCGTCTGCCCGACGGCAGCGACTACAGCGTCGCCATCAAGACAACACCGGCCAAGCTGATGTGCGAGATCAAACCCATCAGCACCGCCTTTGACAAAGACACCCTGAACATCGTCGCCGTCACCTGTACCAAAAAAGGCCGTCGCAAATAATCGGGGGAGAGTATCGCGCCCGGCATAACGGCGTTGCCCAAGCGGAGCCGCTTCCGGCAGCACTGGCCGGGTTGATACTTGTGGGTTTTGTTTCCTTTATTGCGAGGTCGTATAGCTGTCTAGCCTGAACCGCTTCGGCTTCGCGCCTTCAGGAAACAACAAGCCACAAAAGGGACAGCATGATAGAAGTAATCATCTTGGCAGTCGCACTCAGCATGGACGCCTTTGCAGTTTCCATCGGGCTGGGTGCCAAGAAAAACGTTCCCGGCTTGGCACTAAAAGCAGGGCTGTTCTTCGGCATCTTTCAGGCCTTGATGCCCTTCATCGGATATTTGGGCGGCAAGAGCGTTTTAGGCTGGATAAACGCCTATGCCCATTGGATAGCCTTTGGCTTGCTGGCGCTGATCGGCGCAAAAATGATTTACGAAGGCGTTCAAGAAGGCATAGAAGAAGAGATCTTGGCCATCACCAACAAGATGATGCTGATCCTGGCCATCGCCACCAGCATTGATGCAATGGCTGCCGGATTCAGCCTGACGCTATTGGATGCAAACCCTTATATCGCCTGCCTCGTCATAGGAGCAATAACTTTCGCCTTCAGCTGGGTCGGCGTTTTCATCGGCAAGAACAGCGGCACCTGGCTCGAAAGCAAAGCTGAGATTTTCGGCGGAACAGTTTTGATACTGATGGGTTTTAAAATACTTCTTTTCTAAATTCGCCCATTGCATATTTGCCAAGGGAATAATACTCAAATCAATTCCGATGGTCTGAACAGGTTGTGCTGGGTTTTCGAATTGATGCTGACTTCATTAGCTCAGTAGATGCGAAGACCGTGACCATCCTTGCGGTACGGCACCAGCGCGAAAAGGATTATCATTAGCCGCGAAATAACTCGAGCCCAACTCTAAGGTCTCATGTCACGTACTCAACCAAAGGAGAGCAGCATGACCAAAAATACCACCCTGACCCCGACTCCAACCACAACTCTGGGTGGCTCACCCGTAAAACTGTATGGCGAATTTCCGCAGGTGGGCAAAGTCGCGCCCCCCTTCTCGCTGGTGAACAAAGACTTGCAGAACATCACGCTGGACAGCTTCGCCGGCAAGCGCAAGGTGCTGAACATCGTGCCCAGCCTGGATACGCCGACCTGCCAGGCTTCTGCGCGCCGCTTCAACAAAGAAGCCGCCAGCCTGAACAACGCCGTCGTGATCAACATCTCCGCCGACCTGCCCTTCGCGATGGCGCGCTTCTGCAGCAGCGAAGGACTGGACAACGTGATCAATCTTTCCACCATGCGCGGTCGCGAGTTCATGCGCGACTACGGCGTCAAGATAGCTGACAGCGTACTGGCCGGACTCACCGCACGCGCCGTGATCGTGCTGGACAGCAACAATGTGGTGCGCCACACCGAACTGGTCAGCGCGATCGAAAACGAACCGAATTACTACGCGGCGCTGGCGGCATTGGAAGCCATTTGATTGTTCGCAGGATGGGTGGGGCGATTGCTACGCGGGCATCTCGAACAATCCGAGCGCGGCCCTTTTAATCTATCACTTTTGATCTATCATAAACATTGGCCATTATCTGAGTCTAAATTAAACCGTCGATGAACGAACTTGAAACCAAAAATAATGCTGCTCCACCCCGGAATGACTGGGGTTCGCGCAGCCACGTTCATACGCTCTTGCTGATGGCGGTGACCGTCGCCGGAATTTATTTTTGTTACCTGCTGGCCGTACCATTCATTCCGGCGTTCGCTGGAGCCTTGGCGCTAGCAGTCTTGTTCGCTCCACTCCATCGGTGGCTTGAGCCGAAAGTAAAATACCCCAACCTGGCCGCCACGATCTGCGTTCTGGCGGCCGCTCTGATCGTGGTTGTGCCGGCGATGTTCGTGGCGGAGCGGATAATTGGCGAAGCCGCCAGTGGCGCGGAAACCATCAAGATTATGGTCGAGTCTGGAGAATGGCGCCGTTCCCTTGATGCCCACCCGCTCATTGCGCCTGTCGGCCATTGGATCGAGCGGCAGTTCGATCTGCCGGAAATGGTCAATAACGCTACCTCATGGCTGACTGGCACCGCCGCTTCTTTCGTCCAGGGATCCGTGCTGCAGTTGATTGGCGTTGTTCTGACCTTTTACATATTTTTCTATTTTCTGCGCGACCGGGGCGCGGCGCTCAAGTGGCTTCGGTCCCTATCGCCACTCTCGGGGGCGGACATGACCCGTGTGTTTGACGGTGTAAATGATACCGTTCATGCGACCATCTACGGTACGTTTGCCGTCGCCGCCGTGCAGGGTACCCTGGGCGGGCTGATGTTTTGGTGGCTGGGCTTGCCGGCACCATTGCTCTGGGGAGTGGTAATGGCGCTGCTTGCCGTGGTGCCGGTGCTGGGTGCCTTTATCATTTGGATTCCTGCGGCCATCTTTCTGGTTTTGGAAGGCAGCGGAGGGAAAGCCCTGTTGCTCACCCTTTGGGGCGCGATCGTGGTCGGCGGAATCGACAACTTGCTGTATCCGATGTTGGTTGGAAGCCGGTTGAAAATGCACACTGTCCTCGCGTTTATTTCTCTCGTTGGCGGGCTGATTGTTTTCGGTCCGTCCGGCCTGATCCTGGGTCCCGTGATATTCACAGTCACCAGATTACTTCTGGAAATCTGGAGCAGTCAGAATACGGCTGAACAAGAAAATGACAAGGCTGGATAAAGCCAACCTGCCTATGAAGCGATGGCCCAGACTCTACCCAAAAAAGAAGCCACCAGCCTGAACAACAAGTCTTGATCGACATCTGATCGTCGCAAGGATGGCGAGGGCCAGCAGCATGCTGTGCAGGCAATGAAAACGGTGCGCTGAGTTTTCGAATTGATGCTGACCCCATTAGCTCTATTGATTCGCTATTGATTCGCTATTGATTCGCTATTGATTCGCTCACCTGAAGACTGCCTTGATCGATGGATCAAGAGACCCCATGAATTTTTCAACGGCATCCGTATAAGCGCCACTCAGTCCAAGATTTTTGTTGATGTCTTTATGGGATAAATTTTGCTCCAGCATCTCCGCTTTCACGCCAAGCTCACTGGCTTTTTTTACATACTCTCCAGCTTGAATACAGGGATGATCTTTGCGTTGGATAGAACACACCGCAAGTAGTGGCGTCGCCTTGTTGGTCAGCACATGCGCGGGGGATGCCAGCTTCCAGTTGGCTTGATCGCGCCCAAAAGCCCGGTCATAAAATCGCGGGTGACTTGACCCCATCACCTTCACCACATCCAGCGCTGCACTGTCCAGCGACACAGTACCCAACCAGAGTTTAACGCCGAGCTCATAAGCTTGCGCGGGATTTGCCGCCAGCAGCGAGACTAGATGCGCGCCCGCAGAATGCCCCATCAAAATCAATCTGGAAGCATCGCCACCCCAAGCGGCCGCCTGTGCCTGCACGAAAGCAAGCGCCCGGGCAACATCTTTGGATTGCCCCAACGCATCCAGTGCGGGCAGCATCCGGTAATTCACAGAGACGAAAATAAAACCCTTGGGCACCCACCTGGCGACTTTGTTTTCGACGACCGTGCTCGACTTCTTGTCGCCCAAAAACCACGCGCCACCGTGAACCATCACAATCATCGGCGCATTCCTGGCTTGCGGCGGGATATACACATCCACGGATTGCAGCGCTTCGCTGCCATAAGCAACATCACGTAACAGTTTCACTCCGGCGGGTAGCGATGCTGCTCCAGCCTCGGCATCGCCATTTTCAGCAACTCCCTCTTCCTGATGCGCAGCCAATTGCTCGGCAAGCTTGTCGCGCAGCGGACCGGCAGATGCCTGACATGCGACGAGCATGAACAGGACAAGAAGACTGTTAGTCAATCGGATCGGAATCATGACGAAATATCTTTAGTGTGTTGCATAAGATGATTTTAGAGGAAACAAGCCCGGCTCGCTGCCCAGACAATCGGGGACAGACCACGATTTATTTTGCCGAACCATCATCAAGCCGCCAGCGGCTCAAAACAAATGTGATGCTGACCCCATTAGCTTTCTCATTAGCTTTCGCGATACCTGCATGGCCGTGCTGATAGAACTACTGATGAGGCTACTAGCCATTCCGCTAAGCACCAAAGTGCGGGGCAAGCGGCTGGTTATAGCCACTCGACTGATAAAACAACTAGCCATCCCACTAAGCAACCAGCCGAAGAACTTTTGGCCGGGCACCCGAAAGGCGGTTGCCAAGTGGTTGGTTATAAGCTGTCAAAAGTCGACAGCCAAGTCGCTGGTTATCAGGTTTTCCGGAATAACTCGTCGAGCGGGTTCTTGTCTGCAGGGGCGCTTCCGGAGACGCGCTTCGCTGCGAACTCCTCCTCGATGTTGTCGCGATAGTAGCTCCATGTCGCTCCCGAGCTGCTGAGACTGCGCCAGGTTTCCTCGCCAACGCCGCCGTACTGCAGCGTGCTGCCGTCGTCGAGCTGAACCTGCAGCATCCGGGCGCGCGCATCGTAGCCGATGGCGCGCAACCTGCCCGAACTGATCTTCCTCATTTCCATGGTGGCATCCTGAAACAATTTCGAGCCTGGCACGTTTGATTATTGGCCCCTTTGATTATTTAGTTTCGACTTGTTGCGTCTTGCACATCGTATTTACTTCTTCCAATGCATTTTTCAGTCTTGCTGCATCGTCTGATGAGTTAACAATGAGAAGTATCCTGATCTTATCCGTGGCCACATTGTCCCATCCATTATCTTTCGCATATCCATACTCATCTGCCATCCACAAATCGTCGCGAGGTGCATCCCAGTATGCCCCCGGCCCATGTGATGTATATTTTGTGTAGTTACCCTCTCTTAGATTAAGCACCGATATGGAAATATTATTGCCACCCTTCCTCTTGGGTTCCTCAAAATAGACGGCTACCCCACTAAGGTCGCCCCCTTTGGAAGTTATTTTTCCCAATACACCGAATTCTTCCCGATTGATATTCCGGAAATCAATAACAGCGTTAATCTTGAAATCCTTCGATGCAGAAAAGAGATTGCCGTATTGGATGTGTAAATTCTCGTCAACAACTAACTGGCATCCGTCAAATTTTGCAGTCCTTTCTATGCCTTCAGGGTTTCTATTCAATGGGGTCTTTGTTTCCACAGGCTTAGCCAATAAATCAATGATCCATTTCTGGGTTTCTTGGAGCTTTGAATGGCTTGTAGCATCACTGGGGGGCGGCTGATTCCCGGATGTATTTCCATCAACGGGCTTGAGCACCACTCCTGAAGCCGGAGAAGCCGCTGCGTTTACAGGTGCGCCCCCTTCCATCTTGCAAGCCTCGGCAGGGAGTTGAACCACCGTCCCACCCTTGAGCCTGCAATCGATCGCCATATCCGCCGCATGGCCGACGCCGAGCGGCGCGAGGGCAAGCAATATCAAGATAGCGGGGCGCAACATTTTCGTTAACATGCTTGATCTCCTTGAATTGTTTTGAGTCTGACCCATTGATTCATGCCGCCCCCGAGCTGCTGAGCCGGCGCCAGGTATCCTCGCCAACGCCGCCGTACTGCAGCGTGCTGCCGTCGTCGAGCTGGACCTGCAGCATCCGGGCGCGCGCATCGTAGCCGATGGCGCGCAGCTTGCCCGAATTGATTTTCTTCATTTCCATATGGTGATCATTGGAAGTTGAATCCGGAATCGTGATACCCCTTTGCCTTAGCCTGTTGAGCAAGCTCTGCGGAAAGTTTGAACGCTTGCCCGGCGCCTGCCGAGTCGCCCTGTGCAACGCGTGCCTGGCCGATCACCTGCCAGTTTTCGGCTTGCACACGATGTTGACGTCCGGCGAAACTGTTCGATTTGCGGGCCAGCGTGATTGCCTGCGCATACTGGCCTTGGGCGAGGCGCACTTGCGCAAGCTCAAGCCACAACCAGGGATTGCGCGGTTCGATGCGCAGCGCGCGCTCCAGCGATGCCCCTGCCGCTTCACGCTGCCCGGACTCATTGTCGGCCTGCGCCCGGTCCAGTAACGCGATGACTGCGCGGTTGCCCGACATGGCGGATTTCGGCACCGGTTCATTGATGGCGCCCTCACCAGGTTGCTGAGGTTGTGTCTTGGACGGAGCGGGTGTTGTTGATGGATGTGTCTCGGACGGAGTGGGTGTTGTTGATGGCTGTGTTGCCACGCCTGCACATCCGGCAAGCAACAGCAGCCATGCCGAGACAAAAAACCAACCGAATCTATTTCTCAATTGAATAACCTCTGGAACCAGTTTCTCTTCCCTGAATCCTGCTTGCCCCCAGGTTTCGCATCAGGCTTCGCTTCAGCCTTGGCGCCCGCACTGTCATTGGCCTGTCCGTCCGCAGACGAAGCGCCACAGGGCGACGTTTCTGCCGGTGCAGAACCCTTGATGAATGGCAGCAACACGCCTGCCTTACATCTTTCATCATAACGCAGCCCGCTGACCGGATCGACATTAACCATCTCGATATCCTCCGGCATAGCAGGCTCCAGCGGTTCATGCTGGATGTTCTTCATCATCTCGCCCCAGACGGTCATGGCCCCCGAGGCACCGGTCAATCCGGAGGGCTTGTTGTCATCACGGCCAACCCACACCACCGCCACGCGGTCGCCGGTGTATCCGGCGAACCAGCTGTCGCGCAGATCGTCGGTGGTGCCGGTCTTGCCTGCCACATTCATTTCGACAGGCAGCCAATTCGTCATCGACTGCGCTGTACCTTCGCGCACCACGCCCTGCAAGGCTGCTGTCAGCAGATAGACCGGCGCAGGCGGGGCGACGGGTTCGACGTTAAGCGGGTAACGCTGCAGCAGCTTGCCGTCTGCCGTGACGATCGCGCGGATGGCACGCAAGGGTGTGCGGAAACCCCCGTCGGCAAAGGTCTGGTAGAGCTGCGCCACTTCGACCGGGGAAAGTCCAAATGCGCCGAGCAGCGACGAGGCGAAAGGCGGCGGCCGCCGTTCGATGCCGTACAGCGGAAGCTTGTCGAGGATATGCTCGACACCGAGCTCGATGCCGAGACGCGCGGTCGCGACATTATAGGAATGGGCCAGCGCGGTGCGTAATTGTACCTGCCCGTGAAACTGGTTATCGTAGTTCTGCGGCTTCCAGTCAGTGGTGCCCGGCTGGCGCCACATCAGCGGATTGTCATCCAGTGGCGTGATCAGCGTATAGAGTTGCGGATCTTCAAGCGCGGTCAAATAGACGATGGGCTTCACCAGCGAACCGATCGAGCGCTGTGTATCGAGGGCGCGGTTGTATCCGGCGTAACGCGCATCGCGCCCACCCACCATCGCCTGTATCTCGCCGGTCTGCGTGCTGCTGACCACCACAGCCCCCTCCAGCGTATTGGCGGCAAACTTGCGCGCCTTCTCAATCGCCGAGAGGCGTGACTTCAAAGCCTCCTCAGCCTGGTGCTGGACGAACGGATCAAGGGTGGTGAAGATGCGCAAACCCTCGCTGCGCAGATCCTCTTCACGATAGTCGCGCTCCAACTGGCGATGAACAAACTGCAAGAAAGCCGGATACGGCGAAGTGCCGGCGGGTGCACGTTGAACCACACCCAGCGGTTTCTGGCGGGCCGCAACGAATTGCGCCTGCGTGATGACATTCTGGCTTACCATTTCCTGCAACACCACGTCGCGCCGCTTGAGTGCCAGTTCCGGATGTTTGCGCGGGTCATACACCGTCGGCCCTTTGACCATGCCTATCAGAGTGGCGATCTCCTGCGGCTCCAGCCGGTCGAGCGGACGATCGAAATAGAAATAGCTGGCCAGGCCAAAGCCATGGATGGCGCGGCTGGCATCCTGCCCAAGAAAGATCTCATTGAGATAGGTTTCGAGAATCTCATCCTTGCTGTAATGCATCTCGAGCAGCAGCGCCATCAGCACCTCGTTCGCCTTGCGCGACAGCGTGCGTTCGGAAGTCAGGAAAAAATTCTTCACGAGCTGCTGGGTGAGCGTGCTGCCGCCTTCGATACGCTGACCGGTGACGGTCTTGTATAGCGCGCGTGCGATACCGCGCGGATCGATGCCCCAGTGCGAATAGAATTTCCGGTCTTCGGTCGCAATCAGCGCGTCGATCAGCGGCTTGGGAACCTGGCTGAGCCTCACCAACTCCCGGTCCTCGTTATGGCCGGGATAGATGCCGCCGATAAGGGGAGGCTCCATGCGCAACAAAGGCAGATCGACATCCTTGCTACCGCGCACCTGCAGCAACGACACCTTACCGTCGGCGAATTCGATGCGCAGATGCTGCAAAGGCTGCGGGCCATCCCCGAACACAAAGTCACGGGTCGTGAACTCGATGCCATTCAATGTGTTTTTGTAGGTCGCCGCCTCGTCCGGCTGCGGGTTCTCGTGATACCCGATAGACTTGAACTCCTCGACGAATTGCTCACGCGTCAGCTTCAGCCCCGGATACACCTCCAGCGCTCGGCCATAGACACGCGCAGGCAAAGCGAACTTGCGGCCTTCGAAAGCTTCGCGGATGGTAACGTCAAGATAGTAAATATAGCCGGACAGCCCCAGCAAAAGCAGCAGCGCGACCAGGCGAACCGCCCTGCCAGGCAACTTGAAGTTGAAGTGAAATTTCTTCCGGGGCGAGGATGGCAACGTCATTAATTATTACCTGCAAGGGGATGGTTGTGCATATCGTAGCCGATGGCGCGCAACCTGCCCGAATTGATCTTCTTCATTTCCACAGTGGCGTCCTGGAACTATTTCGAGCCTGGCCCCTTTAACCTTAACCCTTGCATATGTGCTGTAGCCTCAGCAATCCATCCATTTTTGCTGGCAATCGATACTGCGCTAGGCTCATTTGCTCGCCATTCGCTATGCTTTGAAAATCTCTTGGCGCTCTCCAATACCCGTTCCTTGGTCCAGTATCCATTAGGCTTTTTTAGCGGATCTATCGGCATATGTGCTGTAGCCTCAGCAATCCACCCCATTCTGATTGCTTTACTCCATGCTCCACCGCAAGCATCTTTCCAAGCTATTTGTGTATTAAAAGGTTTTGCACTTTCAAGAACATTTTCTTTAGTCCAATGACCTGATTTTTTTATTCGAGGCGTCATGTGCATTGTTGCCTCATCTTTCCATCCCATTTTGAGGGCTTTGTTGTATGCCCCATCTTCAAATTTTTTCCATTCGGTTACTGAGTTGAATTTTTTGGCACTAGCAAGAACTGCTTCCTTAGTCCATTTAGCTAAATTTGCAATTACGCTTTTTTCCTCAATGGTTAAGTTTCTTCTTATAGGCTCAAAGTGCAGATTCAATTCAGCGGCAATTTTAGAAAGCGCTGATTTCAGCATCTCGATAATTTCTTCTTGCCCAAGAGCATCAATCATCAGATAACGAATATTGTTGCGTTTGGCATACTCTTCTTTTAAGGAGTCCCGATACTGAATGTCTTTGGCGTTATCCTTATTGCCACTCCAACCCCTCTTGTGTTGAATGCCGTGGTATTCAACAAGTAGATTAAACTCGGGCAGGAAGAAGTCAAAGGGTAGTAAGTTGATGTGTTTCAGATTTGCAAATCTTTTCTGGTGAATGAACTCAATGTCGTGTTCAAGAAGATAGGTGTAAATAACCAGTTCACCAAATGAGTAGGTGGTAATCATATGCGCACTGGCTTCGTCTAACCAGCCGTTTATATGTGCAATCGAGTAGCTCGAAGAATTGCTAAACCACTCCCCACGCGTTCGATATTTTTTTGCGTCTTCTAAGACTTTATCCTTTGTCCATGACTCAATGAGCATTGGCATATCAGCAGTAGCTTCCTCGTACCAGCCATTCCTTTTTGCAGAGGCATAAGCTCCGCTGCTAGATTCTTCCCATATTGTTCTGGACTGATATTTTTTTGCATCGGCAATAACTGCTTCCTTATCCCACTTCGCTTGCCAAAGTTCAGTCATATGCTGACAAGCTTCATCCAACCAACCTTGTCTATGTGCCATTTGATAAGCTCGGCTTGATTTTCGCCATTCGCTTTTGGATTTATATTTTTTTGCATCTGCTAAAACGGCTTCTTTTGTCCACTTCCAAGACCTACTGCCATGTATTTTGGTCATATGTGCTGTAGCTTCTTCGTACCAACCATTTTTGGTAGCAGCCGCCCGGGCGCCACCTGCTGTTTTTTTCCATTCTCCTAAGGTTTCATATTCTTTAGCAGAGGCAATAACTCGCTCTTTAGTCCAATATTTATCTGGATATTTGCCAGCCATTTATTATTGGTGCTCCCAAAATATGAACAATGAGGGAAAGACCACGGTTATCATTCCCCCAACATCACCGACTAATCGGCTTATACCGAATCCGCCTCGGCTTCGCGCCTTCTTCACCCAGACGCTTCCTCTTGTCTGCTTCGTATTCCTGATAGTTGCCGTCGAAGAAGTTCCAATGCGAATCGCCTTCCGCCGCGAGGATGTGGGTGGCGATGCGGTCGAGGAACCAGCGGTCGTGCGAGATCACCAGCACGCAGCCGGCGAATTCGAGCAGCGCATCTTCGAGCGCGCGCAGGGTTTCCACGTCCAGATCATTCGACGGTTCGTCCAGCAGCAAAACATTCCCGCCGGAGATCAATGTCTGCGCCAGATGCAGCCGTCCGCGTTCGCCGCCGGAAAGTTGGCCGACGTTCTTGGCCTGGTCGCCGCCCTTGAAGTTGAAGCGGCCGATGTAGGCGCGCGCCGAAGTTTCGTATTTGCCCACGGTGAGGATATCGTTGCCGCCGGAGATCGCGTCGAACACGGTCTTGTCGTTCTGCAGCGAGTCGCGCGCCTGATCGACGTGCGCGATCTTGACGGTGGAGCCGATCTTCACTTTGCCGGAATCCGGTTTTTCTTTTCCGGTGATCAGCTTGAACAGCGTGGATTTACCCGCGCCGTTCGGGCCGATGATGCCGACGATCGCGCCGGGCGGCACCTTGAAGCTGAGGTTGTCGATCAGCAAGCGGTCGCCATACGCTTTGGATACGTTGTTGAACTCGATGACTTCGTTGCCGAGCCGCTCGCCGACCGGGATGAAGATCTCCTGCGTCTCGTTGCGCTTCTGGTGTTCCTGCGAATTGAGTTCCTCGAAGCGGGCGATACGCGCTTTGGATTTCGCCTGGCGTCCTTTCGGATTCTGCCGCACCCATTCCAGTTCCTGTTTCATCGACTTCATGTGCGCGTCGATTTGCTTGTTCTCGGTCTCCAGCCGCGCTTCCTTCTGTTCCAGCCAGCTCGAGTAATTACCCTTCCACGGGATACCGTGGCCGCGATCCAGTTCCAGTATCCATTCGGCGGCGTTGTCAAGGAAGTAGCGATCGTGCGTGACCGCGACCACGGTGCCGGGGAAGCGCACCAGGAATTGTTCCAGCCATTCCACCGATTCGGCATCGAGGTGGTTGGTCGGCTCGTCGAGCAGCAGCATGTCGGGCTTTTCCAGCAGCAGCTTGCACAGCGCGACGCGGCGCTTCTCGCCGCCGGAAAGATTCTTGATCAGCGCATCCCACGGCGGCAGGCGCAGCGCATCGGCGGCGATCTCGAGCTGGTGTTCGGCATCGCTGCCCGACGCGGCGATGACGGCTTCGAGCCGCGCCTGTTCGGCGGCGAGCGCGTCGAAGTCGGCATTCTCTTCAGCATACGCGACATACACGTCATCAAGTTTTTTCTGCGCGGAGAACACTTCGCCCAGACTTTCTTCGACGGCCTGGCGCACGGTGTGCTCGGGGTTGAGCTGCGGTTCCTGCGGCAAATAGCCGATCTGGATGTTCGGCAGGTGCTGCACCTCGCCGTCGTATTCCTTGTCCTCACCCGCCATGATGCGCAGTACGGTGGATTTGCCCGAGCCGTTCAGGCCGAGCAGGCCGATCTTGGCGCCGGGGAAGAAGCTGAGGGAGATGTCCTTGATGATCTGACGCTTGGGCGGGACAATCTTGCTCACGCGAAGCATCGACATTACATATTGGGCCATTTGAATTTCACATGCGATTTTGGAAAGCGCGTAGCTTACCGCAAAGCCCTGATAAGTAAAAACGGCTAACTAAAAATCCGTCGTCATTCCGGGCTCGACCCGGAATCCAGCGGTTTTATTAACCGAAATTCCAATCAGGAAAATATTTCTCCGGCAATACTTTGGCACCGGTTCCTCGCGTCATTGCAGTTGCGCACGCAATACAGACTTCGTTCCGAATTATAATGGCGGCCATCTCCGCTTGCGGCCTCGTTCATCAGGCCGTGTGGCTCAAGGCTTTGGTTCCAGTCGGCAACCACCCGCAACCAGAGAAACCAGTAACCAGAAAAACCCGTAACCAGAAAAACAGAGGCACATCATGCGCGCAATGGTTCTGGACACACCCGGATCGGCCCTGCAACAAGTTGAGTTGCCGCTGCCTGAATACGGCGCTAACGATATTCTGCTCAAGGTGCGCGCCTGCGGCGTGTGCCGCACCGACCTGCACATTTTGGACGGTGAGTTATCTGAGCCGAAGCTGCCACTCATCCCCGGCCATGAAATCGTTGGCGTCGTGGCGGCAAAGGGTGAACAGGTTGAGCGGTTTGCCATCGGTCAAAGGCTGGGCGTACCGTGGCTCGGCCATACGTGCGGGCATTGCCGCTACTGCATGAGCGGGCGCGAGAATCTCTGCGATGACGCGCGTTTCACCGGATACACACTGAATGGAGGCTATGCTGAATACGCAGTGGTTGACCAGCACTATTGCTTTACCTTGCCGGATGGCTATACCGATGCTGAAGCCGCACCCCTGCTTTGTGCGGGGTTAATAGGTTACCGGGCGCTGACAGCCGCCGGTGATGCGGAGAGAATCGGTATATACGGTTTTGGTGCCGCCGCTCACATCATCGCCCAAGTCGCCCGCTGGCAGGGACGCAAGGTCTTTGCTTTCACCAAACCCGGCGACATAGCCGGACAGCGCTTCGCCAGCGAGCTTGGCGCGGCATGGGCAGGTGACTCCACAGCGGCGCCGCCCGAAGAGATGGATGCAGCCATTTTATTTGCGCCGGTCGGCGCGCTGATACCACAAGCTCTTCGTCACACTGCCAAAGGCGGCACCGTCGTGTGCGCAGGCATCCACATGAGCGATATACCCGGATTTCCCTATTCCATCCTGTGGGGGGAGCGCACTGTTCGATCCATCGCCAATCTCACCCGCCGCGATGGTGAGGAATTTCTTGAGATCGCCCCCAAGGCGGGCGTCAGAACAGAGGTTGAAACGTTCCGCCTGGAGGACGCCAATAAGGCTCTTGATCGTCTTCGGAATGGCCGCATACGCGGCGCAGCCGTGCTGGTCATGGAATAGGAAAATACAGGAACGCGCAGTATGATGCGCTGGATTTGAGCGAAGCTGGGCAGGAATAAAGCTAATTCCAATTTTCATTCAAAAGTGATGTATTGGTGGGAGCGGCTTTAGCCGCGAAACTAAAATACATCGCGGCTAAAGCCGCTCCTACATCCGGCAAAATTATTGTCGTTTTTAATGCGAATTGGAATAACGCTCCTGACAATTCGATGACGGGAGTCAATAGCGAGCATTGCTGAATGTCTCAAAACTGTCGGTTGGATTCATTCAGCGCGAACCAACAGCACAGGAACCGACGCCCCGCGCACCACATCTTCCGCGACGCTACCCAACAGCAAACGGCTTAAACCGGAACGCCCATGCGTGCTGATAACGATCAGGTCGGCCGCCCAATTCAGAGCCTCGCCGTCGATCACACTGGCGACACGCTCACCGGGCACATCAAGCAGCGCAGTTTCCGCCGTCATACCTGACCGCCGCACTTTTTCTGCGGCCTGCGCGAGAGCGCGCTCACCGGTGTGGCGCACCGCTTTCTGCAGGGCGGCATAATCGATAAAGGCATAGGCCTCGGCATCCAGCGGGTAGGTTTTTTCCTCGATCACATAAACCAAGCGTAATTGAGCCTTGCCAGCCGCCAGCTTGATCGCTTCCTGCAACGCATGTTCAGCAGCGGCACTGCCGTCAATAGGAACCAGAATACGTTGATACATGATTACTCCCCCGTTATTCCTGCTCGATGCGCAGGCCCGTTTCAATTCTATGCCTCTTTTGAAGTTGAGTGGGTCACACAGCGTGCGGGTTGATTTTCGAGTAGTCGAGTTTTTACAGAATGTGCCGGAAACGAGTGTCAGCTTAGTGCCAAAAAGAGACAGCCGAGAATTTCTCCTTTAGCAGACATTCCATGATTAACCCGGAACGCGCCGGGATAGAGGATGACTCAATGATCGTTGGTTTCGTGAGCCTAGTAATAGCCTTTACTCGATATCAAGTGCCTGACACCGCCCCGGGGATTATCTACATCACCTTGACGGCGCGACCTCTGATGCAGGGGAGATCGGGCCCGTCACCGGAAGTATCGCCGGAACCGGTTGCCTTACGTCCACAAGCACCAGATCTTTTCCGTCCAGCCTGAGCGCTTTGCCCGGGGGCAGCTTCAGGTAGAGGTCGGATTCATTTGCGGTGAGTCCGTAGGTAAAACTCATCGGGCCCCGACTGGAGCTGCCCGTCCCGTAGCCGCGCAAAACGCTCAGACGCTGAAACTGAATCGTCGCGGTGGCGCCGTCGCTGCATCGCATGGTTCCCACGCCGCCAAGTTTAGCGCTGGAGGTGAACTGCCCAATGCACGTAACGTCGGGCTTGGTGCGCGACTGGATTTTAATCGTTCCGGAACCGTCGAGATTGCCTTCGGCTTCGCCCAAGAACAACTCGCCGGCGATTATCGCGATGACCGGGCCTGTGGAGGAAAAAAGTCCCGCGCCTGCCGGACTTGCCCACCCGGCAAGTCCGGCGAACCCTGCGAGACCCATGATCAGCATCCTGTGCATCGTAGACGACCTCGTTCAGCATTGCAGTGCGACGGGGAAAGCGGCGGCCCCCGCCGGCCGTTGTTAATCGTTGCTTCGATTATCGCCATCCATGCGCAAAGCGCTGTGCGCTGGCGCACATAGGCGGAACGTAATCGACGCGCTCAGTTGCGCAGGAGTCGTGCAGCCGCGAGGCAGAGTAGCTGCTGTGAAAAGGTCACCGCCGGGCGGCGCCGGCAAGCGGCGTACTGCCAGCGCCCGCCAGCGTTTTCACTTTCTCGAGGCGGACCACAAAAAAGCTTTCGGACCCGCCTCCGCGGCAAAGGGATATCTTTAAATGGCTTTCACTTATCGTCGCAGCATATCTGATCGTTGTCGGATTGCTGGGACTGTTCGGCGAAACATACACCTGAGATAAATGCGAGCTAACGGGGTCAGCTTCGCTTTTCTTTTCGAACGGCCATGCCACGTCCCCCACGCATATAATTAGATTGCGACCGTCTCTTATGGGTGATTGCAGACATTTAATTGTTCTCCGAAACCTATCCATGCCTTTTCCGATGATTTAATTCCAGGCTGTCCAAACGGCCAAAATTATCGTTGGTACAATCCAATCAGATCGGATTGAGCAAGCACGTGACCCTGCATAGCCTTTTCCAGTGCCACTTTGACGGGGTGTTTCAGGTCCGGCAGCACGATATCCAACGCATAAAGTTTGAAAAAATAGCGATGTTTGCCAACCGGCGGACAGGGCCCGCCGTAGCCGGTACGGTGCCAGTCGTTAATCCCCTGCAAGGTTCCGGCCGGGAGATCTTTTGCTGCGACACCCTCTGTCAAACCGCTTGCATAGTGGGGGATGTTGTATAGCACCCAGTGCACCCAGGTCATTTTGGGTGCGGCCGGATCTGGCGCATCGGGATCATTGACGATCAAGGACAGGCTTTCCGTGCCAACCGGCACGCCAGTCCAGGCAAGCGGGGGAGAAATATTCAGGCCATCACAAGTATGGCGTGCGGGAATCACGCGATCATGCATAAATGATGGCGACATGATGATCAGGGACATAACGATCTTTTCCTTTCTGCCTGTTAGCAGGCCGGCTTTGGCTGCGCTGACAGAGATACAGATGAGCCTCCTGGAACACTACCCAGTCCAAACGCTTGGCTATCCGCGATAATTTGATCGAACCGCAAATGCACTTACTCGGCCGTTAAATCGTCGCTTTCGTTCTGGCGCTTGGGCTCGTGAGTTTTGGTGTCACCGCGAATTTTTCGTGCGTGGTCTTCAATTTTGCGTTTGGCGGCATCGAAGGCATCGCGCAAAGCCACATAAACATCTTCGGCATGATCGCGGTTAACCACGATTTCGCCGCCCGGTACGCCGATGTCGATGCGCACATTGAACTGCTTGCCCTGATGATGGTGCTTGTGCGGCACCTCAACCACTACCCGGCAGGACATGATGTGATTGAAAAATTCATCGAGTTTTTTCACCTTGTCACGGATGTGCGTTTCCAGCGCCTCTGAATGGTCAATATCACGGATGGTAATTTGTAATGGTATTTGCATAGTTTCCTCCTTAAAATTCGAGACGCATTAGCGGTGGCTCAGCACTTCTCTTTTCTGTAAAATTTACGCGAGATCTGCTCGGGCTTTTACCCTGCGAAAAATCTTTCTGGTCAGTGGCAGAAAAATCATAATGGACGACGATCAAGTAGTGTGCGGCATCCGTTATTTTTTCTTCACTCCAGCCTGTCGCCAGCTTATTGATTTAACCATGGAATAGTCCTCATAGTCTCAAACGGTTTGTATGGCTGCCTGATGGGTGTGGAGAAACCAGCGATCCAGCACCACATGGCGGGTAAACCATTTGTTGCCCAGCAATATCCCGGCGAGAAAGTTGCGCAGGAATGCTGGCCCGACTCCGCCTGGGGCCGCCGTAGCGCCAAAGCGCGCAACCAGCCGACTGGCATAAGGCAGCAACTGCTGACGGTGGTAGTTTCCCTGAGCTGCCAAGATGGTGGCGGCAGCCATGAGACCGGACTCAACCGCCGGTCGTATCCCTTCGCCGCTTTGCGGGTAGGCCAGCCCGGCCGCATCGCCGACGAGCAGCATGCCGTCATCAAGCTGTTTTCGCACCGTATGTCCATATAGCAGGTAGGCATGTCCATGGAAATGATCCGGGATGTCCTGCGGAATTCTGCCGCGTTGCTTGAGGAAGTCGCAAAAATTCTTGAGTTGTTCCGAAAGACGATGGTTGTCCTCCCGGCCCAGCCCGATATTGAGATAACTGCCTTTGCGAAAACACCAGCCGTAACCCTTCAGATCCCGGCAAAAATAAAGTTCAGGCGTATCCCCCTGCACCTTGCAATCATCGCGTTGCGCCGGACTCATCTCGAATTCGATTTCTTTTGCCGCAATTGCCGGCTCGTCAGCCCCGAGCTTCGCTCCCATAAAGCGCGCCACCGGGCAGAAATGTCCTCCCGCACCGATGACCAGCGGAGTCGAGATGACATCGTTAACGATCCACTGCTTGCCGTCTCTTCGCAAAGATTTCAGCGGCTGACCCAGTCGCAAGCGCGCACCCGATCGTTGCAGCAAATAGTCGTCCAACTCGCAGCGGCGTATGCCATAACTGACTGTGGTCGGATATCGGGTCTCCACATCCCCGCCATCGATCAAACCAGTACGGAAGGCCGTGATCGGCTGCAGCACATGCTGCCGGCCATAATCTTCGGTATCCAGCCGCAGTGCCTCCACCACCGCCGGGGTAATCCAGCCGGCACAAACCTTGTCGCGCGGGAACAGCGCCTTATCCATCACCATCACATCCAGGCCCTGCTGGCGCAGCTGCCACGCGCAGCTTGAGCCTGCGGGGCCGCCCCCGACGATGAGTGCATCACAGCTTTCCATCGGATTCTCCCAAAGAGGTGTCCTGTGGTTCGTACAGGTATTGCCGGGTCCATGGGATCTGGTTATTGGTCGAGCGGGTGAAGGTTACCTGGAATAGTTGCATACCCCCCAGCTTGAAGGCAGTGAGAGATCCGGCGAGGTAAAAGCGCCATGCCCGCACAAATGCCGGATCGAACATTTCCGTTACGCGATCGACATTATCCTCATACCGCTGCAACCAATGCTCCAGGGTCTTGGCATAGTGCAGCCGTAAATTTTCCACATCCAGAACTGAGAAATCGAAAGGCTCGAAAATCTGCATCATTTGCGCCAGACTCGGCGGGCAGGCACCGGGAAAAATGTGGCGCTTTGTCCATGTGTCCATGGGTCGGGGGTAATTCAGGCCTATGGTATGGATCAACCCGCGCCCGCTATCCTTGAGGCTGCGATTGATGACCGCCCCCAGCTCCTGATAATGATCCGTCCCCACGTGTTCGAGCATGCCGATCGAGACGAAAGCATCGAACTCGCCGCGCACGTTGCGGTAATCGTCCTCAATGAACTCAACCTGTCCGTCCAGCCCTTCGGCATGAGCGCGTTGCCGGGCGAAGGCGACCTGCTCTTTGGATATGTTGTAGGCTGTCACCGTCACGCCATAGTGCCTGGCCATATGCAACGCCAAAGCCCCCCAGCCGCAGCCTGCCTCCACCACTTTCTCGCCCGGTCGCAGGCACAGTTTGCGGCATATATGATCCAGCTTGGCAAGTTGGGCATCTTCAAGACTGGTGCTCGAGCTTGTGAAATATGCACAGGTGTACAGCATGCGTTCATCGAGCCAGAGCTTGTAAAAATCGTTGCCGATATCGTAGTGGTGGTGAATGTTGCGGCGCGCTCCAGAGAGGGAGTTGCGTCGTGCGTCGTAGAACGGGGCCAACAGTTTTTTGCCAATCTTGCCCTGGTTGCGCAGAAGCCAGACCCGATAGACCGCTTCGAGAAAATCCAGCAGGTTTCCCTGCACCTCTATGCGCTGGGCCGTGTACAACTCGCCGAAGTAAAGCTCGGGATTGGTGACCAATTTCAAAAGTGCGCCACGGTCGCGAATGAGAACGCGCGCTACCGCGTTCCCCCCATGATTCGAAATTCCATGCCCATTCCACAGCACAAGCTGCACGGGCGGATTGCCGATGGCGCGCAGTATTCTCGTCAACAGCAGCTTTTCCGTCGCAAATACCATGTTGCCAAGCGTTCCGCGCTGTTTTCTTGCCGGCACCGGGTAATTGATTCCGCTGCTTATCGACTTGCCGGATGGCTCGGTTTGCTCTTGTTTCATGCCTTTGCTCCTCGCAATCATGCCGTGATGCTACCACCGAATCTGCCTGCCATGACCCGCTAACATACTTGTTAAATCCGGCCCCTCTATGACATTGCGCAGACTGGCGCCATAATCTCAGAGAGGAATTGCTTGTTGTTGCTGGCCTCCACCATGGTGCAAAAATGAAAAATATTCACCGGATGAATGTTAGTTGTCTTCAGCCCGGTTTCGTCCAGGAATCGGTCCAGCGAAAAATCGGGGCGAAAGCCAAGTTGCGCCGATAACGGAGCAAGGAGGCTTTCGAAAGCCCCAAACAAGGGGTTCCGGCTATGGAAGTGATTCACAAAAATAATCCGGCCATTCGGCTTGCACACCCTGCGCATCTCATCGACGAGTCGTTCCGGATCAGGCACGACAGATGCTACATACATGGCGATCACCTTGTCAAAGCTGCTGACTTCAAACTCCATATTTTCCGCATCCATGACTGATAACTGCATGATGATATCCAGTTGCCGGGAAGCAACACGGAGCGCCATATCAAGCTTGCATTAATTGGCGTACCATAGATGAAGCCGGGTAGTGGTTCAATTGCGTGCACACCACCTTCGCGGATATGCTGTTGCTCGATCTGATCATGCCCGGCCGATGCGGGACGGAGTTAATCAGTAGAGTCAGGAGTTCCTATCCCGGTCTGCGTATTCTGGTGCTCAGCATGCATAATGAAACACGGGTGGTGTTGCGCGCCTTGAGAGCAGGCGCATCTGGTACATCTGCAAGGACTGCATGCCACAGACTTGGCTGGAAGCTATTCGTAAAGTCAGCACAACAGGCAAATACCTCAGCCCGGCAACGGCCGAGCAGATCGCGTTTTTACCCGGTCCAATAGAGCAAAACCCTATTGAACTTATTTTGTCCGACCGGGAAAGGCAGATATTTCACCTGATCATGGATGGAAAAAACATCAAGGAAATTGCTAAAGAACTTGCTATCAGCGACAAAACGGTCAGCACACACAAAATAATCTGCTCAACAAGCTTGGTTTGAAAAGTGTTGCGGAACTGGTGCGATATACCATACAGGAAAAACTGTAATGAGGTGCTCATGACCAACAAGCCAGACGAACAGGACGTGCTGAAGGCAGAAGCCGAGGCGCAATTCGCCTGCACGTTACGGGCGGCGGCTGAGAGGAAACTGGCACAAATGCCGCCTGCAGATACCCCGACTCGTCCAGTCGAGGAAATCCTTCATGAACTTCAGGTACGCCAAATCGAGCTTGAAATGCAGAACGATGAGTTGAGGCGCGCTCAGGTCAGCATAGAAGAATCCCGCGACCGTTACGTCGACTTCTATGACTTCGCGCCCGTCGGCTATATCATTCTTAGCCGCGAGGCTCTGATCGACGAAATCAATCTCGCTGGCGCTACTCTGTTGGGAGACGAGCGTGGCAAATTGCTGCGCCACCGCTTCGCCGCTTTCATCGCTCCGGAAGACCGCGATCACTGGTATCGATATTTCATGAGCGTACTGCAGCGCGATGACAAACTGACTTGCGAACTGGTCATTTTGCGTGGTGATGGGTCGCGTCTACAAGTTCAGCTGGATAGCCTGCGCCTGCTGAGGGATGACAAATTACCCGTGGTGCGCATCGTGTTGTCTGACATCGCTGAGCGCAAGCGCACCGAGCAGGCAGTGCGCGAGCAGGAAGAATTCTTTCGCATGATCGCCGAGAATATCGAGGATTTTATCGCGGTGCTTGATCTGGAAGGACGACGGCTCTACAACAGCCCGTCATACGCCCGGCTTTTTGGCGATCCTGAAGATATGAAGGGTACAGACTCCTTCGCCGAGATACATCCGGATGACCGGGAGCGTGTCAAACGTGTGTTCAAGGAAACCGTACAAACCGGCATCAGCCTTCGGACAGAATATCGCTTCGTGCTGGCTGATGGCAGTATCCGTCACATGGAATCCTGCGGTGAGCTGATCAGAAACAGTCGGGGCCATGCATTGCGTGTAGTCGTCGTATCCCGTGACATCACCGAGCGCAAACAGGTCGAGGAGCAAATTCGAAATCTGGCTTTCTATGACACATTGACGCAGCTGCCCAATCGCCACATGTTAGATGACAGGCTGAACCAGGCCATGGCCGCCAGCAAACGCAGTGGCCGTTATGGCGCACTGATGTTCCTGGATATGGACAATTTCAAACCGCTTAATGATCATTATGGGCATAGTGCGGGCGACTCGCTATTGAGGGAAGTGGCACGCCGCATTAGCAGTTGCGTTCGTGAAATGGATACTGTCGCGCGTTTCGGTGGTGATGAGTTCGTGGTGATGCTCAGCGAACTGGATACCGATCAAAAATCTTCCATTGTTCAAACCGGTATCGTTGCTGAAAAAATTCGCGTCATTCTTGCCAAACCTTATGCGCTGGCACTTCAGCATAAAGGCGATACGGAAACTACCGTCGAATATCATTGCACGTCAAGCATTGGGGTGGTGATGTTCATCAATCACGAATACAGGCCGGCTGACCTTCTTGAACGGGCCGATATGGTGATGTATCAAGCTAAAGAAAGCGGCCGCAATCGGGTTCGTTTTTTCAATATGTGACATTCAGGTTGCCTGCCATGGTTGAACTGCGAAGCCGGATAGACACGTATTTTTGGTGGCCGGATGCCGCAGCATTAATAAGTTCCGTTTACAAAAAATTCAGCATCCCGCGTGAGGGTTTACGATGCACGGGTAGCAATCATCCCAGTTTTATTTTGGTCCAGATGCGCGACAGCACGCGGCGTTGATGGCGGTCCAGATCGCGCAGCATTTCCAGCCGCGCTTGTTGCGCGGTCGGGAAACACCGCGGGGTTTTGCGCGATTTCCGGATTAATGTATTGCAGCGCGTCGCGGTTGGGATTGCCGGAACCGATCAGGTTGGTGAGTTCGGCAGAGTTGTGCCCGTCCAGCATGAAATTAATGAAGCGGTGTGCGAGGTCGGGACGCGGGCCGCTCTTGTGCAGCACCATCGAATCCAGCGCCAGCACCGCGCCTTCTTTGGGGATGCTGGAGACGATGCGGAATTTTCTGCCGGATCAGCGATTCCACCACATTGCCGGCCGGCACGATCAGGTCGTAACCGCTCGCACCGGCGGCCAGCTTGGCGAGCATTTCCTCGTTGTCGGAGTAGTAGTCCTGCACCACGCGGCACGCGCATTGCGTCTCCACCGTCATATGCGGGAACAGCGCATAGCTCTGGAACACGGTATGTATCGGGCGCTTTTCCGGGAGGTATCGGCAAGGTCTTTGCCATCCAGCAGAATCTGCCCGCCATCGGGCAGATCGAAACCGGCGATCATGCGCAGCAGGGTGGTCTTGCCGCAGCCGGAGGGCCCGAGCAGCGTGAAGAATTCGCCCGCCTCGATATTCAGGCTGACATCGTCCATTGCGATGAAATCGTCGAAGCGGCGTGTGACGTTCCTGATCTCGAGTTGGGCCATATTTGGACTAACTGTAATTGCCGGTGCGGACATTGCTTTAATCGATATTGTCCATTCAGACGATGCTTCGCGAATAGAAAGGCTAGTCAAAATAACGGCAAACCTTTTGGTTCAGCACTTCTCAGCCCAATTGTTGACCATGTTCGCGTGCAGCGTGGAACTGTATTTCCGGCCAGTGTTCCAACTGAAGTTGGATGTAGTTACCATCCACGATTCGCTAAGCAAAAACCCAATCTGGGTGTAAGGTTTGCACCTTGGACAAGACTAATGAGCAGGAGGAACGCATTATGCAACGCAGACATTTCTTATTCGCACTATCAGGAATCACTATGGCCTTGGCGACACGCTCGTTTGCCGGCGAAGCATCCGGCAACGACCAAGTGACCGTGGTGCAATTTTCCGATGATGGGAAAGCCATGGGCCGCGCTACCTTATCCAGGGTCCGCAAGGATGCCGAATGGAAAAAGCGGCTATCGCCTCTGGCTTACCAGGTGACGCGCGAGCAGGGCACGGAGCGGGCGTTTTCACAGCCGGGCTACGACAGGCATGAGCCTGGGTTATATCGTTGCGTGTGTTGCGACAACGCACTGTTTGATGCCAAGACTAAATACGATTCAGGTACGGGTTGGCCGAGTTTCTGGCAGCCGATCGCGCCTGAGAATGTGCGCGAAATTGCCGATCACCTGTTCGGCATGCCGCGCACCGAGGTGCAATGTACGTTGTGTGATGCACACCTCGGCCATGTGTTTGACGATGGCCCGAAACCAACCGGCTTGCGCTATTGCATGAATACGGTGGCGATGCGCTTTGTGCCGAAACCCAAACGGATCTGACACATCATGCTGATCTTTGTTTTGGCGTACCTCGGCGGTGTGTTGACTATCTTCAGTCCGTGCGTGTTGCCGGTATTGCCCTTCATTTTTGCCCGCTCGGATCAATCGTTTCGACGTTCCGGCTTGCCGATATTGTTCGGCATGGCGGCGACATTCACGTTGCTCGCCAGTCTCGCGGCAGTCGGTGGCGCTTGGCTGATCGCATTGAATCAATATGGCCGCTATGCGGCGATGTTGCTGTTATTGCTGATGGGATTGGCGCTGATTTTCCCGGCTTTGTCGGAACGCCTGATGCGCCCATTCGTTGCCTTCGGCGGGCGCTTGCAACAGCGCGCCGACCAGCAAACCAGCCTCAAAGGTTCGCTGTTGTTGGGTGTTGCGGTCGGTTTTTTATGGGCTCCCTGTGCCGGGCCGATCTTGGGCCTGGTATTGGCAGGCGCGGCATTGAACGGCGCGAATCTATACAGCGCGCTGTTGCTGTTGGTGTTCGCTGCCGGCGCGGCGACTTCGCTGGCGGTAGCCTTACTGGCGGGAGGGCGGGTGTTCAGCCTGATGAAACGCGGGCTGGGTGCAGAGGAATGGTTGCGGCGTGGCTTGGGGGTCGCCGTGTTGGGCGGTGTAGTGGTCATCGCACTGGGCTGGGATACGCGCTTCCTGTCGCAGTTCACTTTTTTGAGTACTGCGAATACCGAGCAACAACTGATTTCGCAATTGGCCAGGCAACCCGGCATGGCAAGTTCCGCTGATAGCCGTATGGCTCCGTCTTTGACCGGAGCGACGCAGTGGTTCAATTCGCCGCCGCTGACCGGCGAGATGTTGCGGGGCAAAGTGGTGCTGGTGGATTTCTGGACATACTCGTGTATCAACTGTTTGCGCACCCTGCCTTACCTGAAAGCCTGGAATGAAAAATATCGCGACCAGGGTTTGATGATCATCGGCGTGCATGCGCCAGAGTTCGCTTTTGAAAAGGATGCTCACAATGTCGAACAGGCAATCCGCGACCTGGGCATCACTTATCCGGTGGCGATGGATAACCAATACACGATCTGGAATGCGTACAAAAACGAATATTGGCCGGCGCATTATTTGATCGACGCGCAAGGCCGGATTCGTCATCAACACTTCGGCGAAGGCGCGTATCAGGAAACCGAGCTTATGATACAAACCCTGCTCAAAGAAGCACATCAGGGCGTGCTGGCGATGAACGATGGATTGGTGCAAGTGGCGGGGACAGGTGCAACGGCTGCCGCTGCGGATATGGAACGCTCGCCGGAAACCTATCTGGGTTATGCGCGCCAGCAGAATCTGGTTTCACCCGAGGCAATCAAGCAGGATGTTGCGGCGCAATACAGCGCACCGCGCGCGCTCAAACTGAACCAATGGGCGTTGAGCGGCAAGTGGCGGGTATCTGCCGAAGCAGCCGCTGTGCAGGCATCCGGCGGTGCGATCAGTTACCGCTTTCAAGGACGCGATTTGCATTTGGTGCTGGGCTCGCGCAATGGCAAGCCGGTACGCTTCAAGGTCACGCTGGATAGCGCCGCCCCCGATGCGGATCACGGCGCGGATATTGATGCGCAGGGCAACGGCGTGATCCGCGAACAGCGGCTGTACCAGCTCATCCGGCAAAGCGGAAAAATTGCAGTTCACACCTTTCGCATTGAATTTTTAGATACCGATGCAGAGGCGTTTGCCTTCACCTTTGGCTGATTTCAAGGAGTGTCATCATGCTAATCATCAAACTCATCCGTAGTTATTTATTCAGCGGCAGCTTGTGCCTCATGCTCGGCCTGTACTCTCTATCCAACGCCACCGCAGCACCAGCCGAACAAACGGCGGTATTCTCAGGTGGTTGCTTCTGGGGTGTGGATGCGGTGTTCAAGCACGTCAGGGGCGTGTCCGAGGTGGTATCCGGTTATGCCGGTGGCAGCGCGGCCACCGCGCATTACGAGCAAGTCAGCGATGGCGATACCGGACATGCCGAATCGGTGCGCGTCCGTTTCAATCCGGCGCAGGTATCCTATCAACAACTGCTGCAAGTATTTTTCAGCGTAGCGCACGATCCGACGGAACTCAATCGCCAAGGCCCGGATGTCGGCAGTCAGTACCGCTCGGCGATTTTTTTCATCAACACCGAGCAGCAGCAAGTCGCGCAACGCCAGATCCAGCAATTTACAGCTGCGCACACTTTCCCCTCTGCAATCGTCACCCAGGTCGTTCCGCTCACGCAGTTCTATCCGGCCGAGGATTACCACCAGAACTTTCTGGCACTGCACCCGTATAAACCTTATATCGTGATGTACGACCAACCCAAACTGACGCAATTGCGCAAGCAGTTTCCAGGTCTGTATCAATGAGGGTGTTGTTTCCTGACTTCGCGCTGAAGCGTGTGGCTGAGCACGGTCGTTATTAAGAATGTAAGCTAGCCGAGTTGTTGCCCATGCTCACGCGTGGCGTGGAACTGCACTTTCGGCCAACGCTCTTGAGCGAGGCGCAGGTTCACGCCGGTGTCGGCGAGGTAGGCGTAGTTGCCGTCCACATCGCGCGCCAAGCGGCTTTGGTTGGCTTTCACGAACTCATTCAGATGCGCGGCATCCGGGCAGGTCACCCAGCGTGCGGTGTGGATACCGGCGCGCTCGAACACCGCGTCCACGCCGTATTCTGATTTCAACCTATGCTCGACCACTTCAAATTGCAGTTGACCCACCGCGCCGATCAGCGGCGTGGTATCCAGTAGCGGCTCGAACACTTGCACCGCGCCTTCTTCGCCCAGTTGGCGCAAGCCTTTCTGCAACTGCTTGGCCTTCATCGGGTCGCGCAGCCGCGCGCGGCTGAACAGTTCGGGTGCGAAGTAGGGGATGCCTTTGAAAGTGAGCGCTTCACCTTCGGTGAGCACATCGCCGATCTGTAGCTGGCCGTGATTGTGGATACCGATGATGTCGCCCGCGTAGGCCTCATCCATGCGCGTGCGTTCGTTGGCCATGAACGTCACCGCGTTGGCGAGTTTCATTTCCTTGCCGGTGCGGCGATGTTTGACCTTCATGCCCGAGCTGTAACGACCGGAACACACGCGCAGAAAGGCGATGCGGTCGCGGTGATTCGGGTCCATGTTGGCCTGTATCTTGAACACGAAGCCGGTGAAGGCAGGCTCGGTCGGTTGCACCATGCGCACATCGGTGGCGCGCGGCAACGGTGAAGGCGCCCAATCCACCAGGGCGCGCAAGACTTCACGCACACCGAAGTTGTTGATACCGGAACCGAAGAACACCGGGGATTGTTGCCCGCTGAGAAACTCCTGCAAATCGAACGACACGCCCGCGCCGCTGACTAATTCGGTCTCATCGCGCATGGTCTTCATCTCGCTCGGGCACAGCTTGGCCAGTTGTTCGATTTGCGCGCCTTGCAATACTTCTACTTCTTGCCCGGCCTTTGCTTCGCCCGGCAAAAAGTGCAGCACTTCGTCATTCAGCAAGTGATACACGCCCTGAAAGCGCTTGCCCATGCCGATCGGCCAGGTCACCGGCGCGCATTTTATTTTCAGCACCGACTCGATTTCGTCCAGCACTTCCAGCGGATCACGCACTTCGCGGTCCATCTTGTTGATGAAGGTGATGATGGGCGTGTTACGCAAACGGCATACTTCGAGCAGCTTGATGGTCTGTTCTTCCACGCCCTTGGCCGCGTCCACCACCATCACCGCCGCATCCACAGCGGTCAGCACGCGATAGGTATCCTCGGAAAAATCCTGGTGACCGGGAGTGTCGAGCAGATTGATCACGCAATCGTCGTAGGTGAATTGCATCACCGAACTGGCCACCGAAATGCCGCGCTGCTTCTCGATCTCCAGCCAGTCGGAAGTGGCATGGCGACCGCTCTTGCGTGCCTTCACCGTGCCCGCCATCTGGATCGCGCCGCCGAACAGCAACAGTTTTTCGGTGAGCGTGGTCTTGCCCGCATCTGGGTGGGAGATGATCGCAAAAGTGCGGCGGCGTTTGACTTCGCGCACGATACCCTCAGAACTGGCTGATGGGGTGCTGGAGCTTGTTTCTTCTGCAGAGTTGCTCATTAGGCTGCTTTCTTTCGCGCAACTATTACGCGGAAATGAAAAAGGGCTGCATCTCTGCAACCCCATATATTTGGTGGCCCGGGGCGGAATCGAACCACCGACACAAGGATTTTCAATCCTCTGCTCTACCGACTGAGCTACCAGGCCAAATTTTTCAAATACAACATTGCATCCCGTACGAGGATTTTGGTTTCGGCCGCTTGGCTTTTGCCAAGCTTAACTTGCGTTGCAAGTTAGCCTGCACCGCAACAAGCTGCTTCGCTATTTGTTGTGGCTAGGACATAACCTTAAGGTTAATCTCCGCCGCAACAAGCCGCTACGCAGCGTGTTGTCAATCCTCTGCTCTGAAGGAACTACTAGCCATTCGACTAGGTGAGAAAAAACACTCACCAAGTACACCCGCAAGGGGTACGCCGTGGTTGTAAGGGGCTAAAGCCCCAACAACACACGCAGGCTGGTTATACCGACTGAGCTACCAGGCCATTGTTGCTGCATTTCTCCGTTAACCAAGCAAATCAGCCAACCCTTCGACAGGCTCAGGACAGGCTTTGGAAGCCGCGCATTATACCGGTACCGCGTCAAATAACAAACCCCGCCGAAGCGGGGTTTGTTTAATTTATGTACTGAACCGTAGCGAGCGGTTCGAGTGCAAGGCGCACGGAACTCTGCATGGCCATTCGACTAAGCTGGCAAAAAACGCCAGCCAAGTCGCTGGTCAGCGCAACGACCGAGACATACTTTTGGAGTAGGCGAGGAAGTGAGAACCGCGCAACACAGCAATCGAATCGCGCAGTAGGTTCAATTACATCATGCCATCCATGCCGCCCATTCCGCCGCCACCCATGCCGCCTGCAGCAGGCTTGTCTTCCGGCAGTTCAGCCACCATGCATGCAGTGGTCAGCATCAAGCCGGCGATGGAGGCTGCATTTTGCAATGCGACGCGCGTCACCTTGGTCGGATCAACCACACCCATGGCCAGCATGTCGCCATACTCGCTTGTCGCTGCGTTGTAACCGAAGCTGCCCTTGCCTTCCATCACTTTGTTAACCACCACTGAAGGCTCGTCTCCTGCGTTGGCCACGATGGCGCGCAACGGGGACTCCATGGCACGCAATACGATGGTGATGCCCGCGTCCTGGTCATGATTGCCGCCCTTCAGCTTGGCTACGGCAGCCTTGGCGCGCAGCAATGCCACGCCGCCGCCGGGAACGATGCCTTCTTCAACGGCTGCGCGAGTCGCGTGCAATGCATCTTCGACACGCGCTTTCTTTTCTTTCATTTCCACTTCAGTCGCCGCACCGACTTTGATCACCGCCACGCCGCCGGAAAGTTTGCCCGAGCGCTCTTTCAGTTTTTCCTTGTCGTAGTCGCTGGTGGATTCTTCGGCTTGCTTTTTGATCTGGCCGATGCGTGCCATGATCACATCATGCTTGCCTGCGCCGTCGATGATGATGGTGTTGTCCTTGCCCACTTCGATGCGCTTGGCTTGACCCATTTCGGCCAGGGTCGCTTTCTCCAAAGACAGCCCCACTTCTTCAGCGATCACGGTGCCGCCGGTCAAAATCGCAATGTCTTCCAGCATCGCCTTGCGACGGTCGCCAAAGCCGGGCGCCTTGACGGCAACAGTCTTCAGGATGCCGCGAATGTTGTTTACCACCAGTGTGGCCAGCGCTTCACCGTCCACGTCCTCGGCGATGATCAGCAACGGACGGCCGGCCTTGGCGACCTGTTCCAGTACCGGCAGCAGGTCGCGGATGTTGGAGACCTTCTTGTCGTGCAGCAGGATGTAGGGGTTTTCCATCAATGCCAGTTGGCGATCATGGTTGTTGATGAAGTAGGGTGACAGGTAGCCGCGATCAAATTGCATCCCTTCTACGATGTCCAGCTCGTCTTCCAGGCCGGTGCCGTCTTCAATCGTGATCACGCCTTCTTTGCCGACCTTTTCCATCGCGGCAGCGATCTTCTCGCCGATCACAGTGTCGGAGTTGGCGGAAATGCTGCCCACTTGCGCGATTTCCTTGCTGGTGGTGCATGGCTTGGAAATTTTCTTCAGTTCCGCAACGGCTGCGATGACCGCTTGGTCGATGCCGCGTTTCAAGTCCATCGGGTTCATGCCGGCAGCGACGAACTTCATGCCTTCCTGCACGATGGATTGCGCCAGCACGGTGGCGGTGGTGGTGCCGTCACCCGCCACATCGGAGGTCTTGGAAGCGACTTCCTTCACCATTTGTGCGCCCATGTTTTCGAATTTGTCTTTCAGTTCGATTTCTTTAGCGACCGATACACCATCCTTGGTGATAGTTGGTGCGCCATAAGAGCGATCCAGCACGACGTTGCGACCCTTGGGGCCCAAGGTCACTTTGACTGCATCGGCCAGAATGTTCACGCCGATCACCATCTTGCTGCGTGCCACGTCGTGGAATTTTACGTCTTTAGCTGCCATTTTTTTCTCCTTAAATACTTTTTAATTTCCCAAATACTTTTTAATTTTCGGGGGTAGTTACTTACCTTCAACCACGCCGATGATGTCATCTTCGCGCATGGTCATATATTCCTGACCATCCATTTTGAAGGCTTGGCCGGCATATTTGCCGAACAGTACCCGGTCACCAACCTTGACACTCATGGCCTGCAATTTGCCGTCATCGCCAACCTTGCCTTTGCCCACGGCGATGATCTCACCCTGATCGGGCTTTTCGGTGGCGGCATCCGGAATCACAATTCCAGAGGCGGTTTTACGTTCTTCTTCCATGCGTTTAACGATCACGCGATCGTTCAAAGGACGAATTTTCATACTGAGGTCTCCTAAAACTAAGGGGTTAAAAAATGTGGAGGCGAAGTTTAGCACTCTCTGCCTGCGAGTGCCAATAATCGGGGCAACCCCGCCCGATTTCAAGGGCAGGGTGGAGGTTTATTTTTATTTCAAGAGTGAGGCGGGGGAAGGGCGATCTTGTTATCGGTGCTGAACTGATAGTCCTTGAAAATGTGTTCGGCGGTCAAAATCTGATAAGTGCCATCGGCATTGCGGTGCGAGGTGTCTTTGAGACGATAGGTGTACTGCCCGCAGGTCCAGCAATCATAGTTGCGCATATGGGTGCACAGACAAGTCTTGTCCATCACGGAAATTTTTTTGGCATCGGGATACAACGCCACTTCGCGGTTGTATGCATCGATGTAAGCACAATGGCCATGAGCGTCGAGGAGGTAGCCGTATGCTTCACAGTTGGGGCGTATGCCGGCGCCGATCGCCGGACTATTCTTCAACATGCGCATCGGGTAGCCGGTCGGTGAAATCATATTGACTTCGATGTCCTGCTCGCTGGCCTTGAAGTATTCCTGCTGGACTTTTTCCGGGATGCCGCATTCTTTGGCAACGGTAAAGCGCGTCGCCACTTGTACCGCAGCACAGCCTTTTTCCAGGAAGTCGACTGCATCGCTACCGGTAAAGACACCACCCGCTGCGATTACCGGGATATCCAGTTGTTCGGCTTTCAAGTGCGCAACGATTTCCGCCACGATGGTGTGCAAATCATATTCCGCCCAATCCAATCCGAAGCCCAGATGTCCGCCCGCCAACGGGCCTTCCACCACGATGTAATCGGGCAGGCGATTGAGTCTGGCTGTCTTGCGCATGAACAATTGCAAGGCGCGCAACGAGGAGACGATGATGCCCAGCTTGGCGTCGCGGAAGCGTGGGTTATCTTCCATCAACGAGAATGATCCGAGGTGCAGCCCCGCGCTTAATGTTATGCCGTCAATCCCGGCATCCAGTGCGCCACAAAGCCGCACGCGCAAAGTCTCGCGCGGCGAATTCATGGTCAATTTTTCCATGCAGTTGACAAAAATCATGCCATCGCCGCGTTTGGCTTCCATCGTCTTGCCGACGTGCAAGTGGGTCGATTCAGTCACCTGCGCCAGATCGAATTGCACGATCGATTTGTCAGCTTTCAGAATGTTAAGTTTGTATTGTTTTTGTTTGTCGCTGACAAATTTTGTTTTGTAGTGGCGATCCGTAACGGTAGGCAACATCGCATCGGATATATGCCCAATCCCACCCAGCCGCACGGCTTCCAGAGCCAATTCGCGACTGGAAATATCCACGCCCATTCCGCCAATTATAATCGGCACCAGCTCGCGCTTGCCAAAGCGCAGGCGGAAATCATCAACCCGTTTCATTACTGCCATCCTCCGACCGCCCCATAATATTTAACAAAAGGGACAGAAATAAACACTGTGCACATACATTAAGGTGCGAAGGATGACACAAATGGGGTGATACGGAAAGCAAGGTCAGTTTTATGGCATGGACATAAACTGCAAAAACTACTTGCCCAGCAAGTCGTGTAGCGCGTCTGCGAGATTTGTAAAGGCAAAGCGATAGCGTGCCGCCTCCATCTTCTTCGGCAACACTCTTTGTCCTTCCAGCAACAGGCAGGCGCGTTCACCCATGCCTAATTTCAACAACATTGCCGGCACAATGAATGGGGCGGGGCGATGCAATACCACCGCCAGGGCCGCAGTGAATTCCGCATTAGTGACCGGTTGTGGAGCGGTCATATTGTATGGTCCGCTGGCCTGGGAATTGCGCAACAAGCTGAGCAACATCGCCACATAATCATCAATATGTACCCAGCTCATCCACTGCTTTCCATCACCCAGACGCGCGCCCAAGCCCAGCTTGAACGGCAGCAGCATGCGTACCAACAGACCGCCGTCGTTGCTTAGTATCAAGCCGGTACGCAGCAGGCACACCCGCACTCCAAAGCTTTCCGCGCCGCGCGCCGCGTCTTCCCAGGCCTTGCATAACCGGGCGGCAAAATCTTCACCAGCCGCAGCCGATTCATCCAGCCCGGTATCTCCGTGATTACCGTAGTAGCCTACCGCCGAGCCGCTCAACAATACGCCGGGTTTGTGCCGCGCGGCGGCGATGCGCCGCACCAAATTTTCTGTCAAAGATACCCGGCTATCCCATAGAACTTGCTTGCGCTGCGCTGTCCAGCGTGCATCGACTATCGGCTCACCGGCCAGATTGATGACCGCATCGAAAGTCTGGCCGGATTGCCACTCGTCAAGCCCAGCCATCGCATGCACGCTTGCACCGCATTTTGCCGGAACAGAATCCGGGTTGCGGCTCAGTACCGTCAACTCATGCCCTTCCGCCAGTAGTACCTTGCAAAGCTGCCGGCCGATTAAGCCCGTGCCACCGGTGATGAGAATATGCACATTCCCTCCGCCTGAAATCAGGTTGGGTTGCAGACTATCCAAACTTTGCCATGCGCACAAGCTGCAAAACCCGTTATGATTCTGCGCATGTCGAATCACCCGCAAAACAACACCAATCTCCTTGTCCGCAGCCTCGCTGCCGTGTGGCATCCATGTTCGCAGATGAAACACTACGAACATTTTCCGCTGCTGCCGGTTGCGCGCGGGTCAGGTGTGTGGCTGTATGACTTTGGTGGCAAGCGTTATCTGGACGCGGTCAGTTCCTGGTGGGTGAATTTGTTTGGCCATTGCAATCCACGCATCAATGCCGCATTGCGCGATCAACTGGAAACGCTGGAACATGTGATGTTGGCGGGCTTTACCCACGAGCCGGTGGTGCAGCTTTCGGAGCGATTGCGCGAGCTGGCACCGAAAGGGTTGGGACATTGTTTCTATGCTTCTGATGGGGCATCGGCCACGGAAATCGCACTCAAGATGAGCGCGCATTACTGGCGCAACAGCGGCAAGCCGGACAAGATGCAATTCATCAGCCTGGAAAACAGTTATCACGGCGAAACGCTGGGTGCGTTGTCGGTGACCGATGTCGCGCTGTTTCGCGCTGCTTACGGCGCGCTGATCCGGCAACAGGATACCGTGCCGAGCCCGGACTGGCGCAAAGCCGCCGCTGGGGAAAGTGCCGAGGCTTACGCGCTGCGCTGCGCGGATGCGCTGGAGAAACATTTGCAGCAACATCATGCGCAACTGGCCGCTTTCATCATCGAGCCGCTGGTGCAAGGTGCGGCGGGCATGGCGATGTATCACCCGATTTATTTGCAGCGCGCGCGGCAGCTTTGCGCTGAATATGACGTGCATTTGATCGCGGATGAAATCGCCGTCGGCATGGGCCGAACCGGCACGATGTTCGCCTGCGAGCAAGCCCCAACCACTCTCTCCCCCAACCGGCTTCGCCCCCCTCGCTACGCTCTCCCCGCAAGCGGGAGAGGGGAGCACGACAGTACGGGGGAGGGAATAAAGAAGAATGGAATTACTCCGGACTTTTTGTGTCTATCGAAAGGTATTACCGGCGGCTATCTGCCGCTGTCGGTGGTGATGACGCGTGATGAAATTTACCAGACATTTTATGGCGATGAAATGACCAGCGGTTTTTTGCATTCACACTCCTATACCGGCAATCCGCTGGCCTGCCGGGCAGCGCTCGCCACGCTGGATATTTTTGCGCAGGATAATGTGCTGGCCGCGAACCGTGACAAGGCGGCATACCTGAATCAGATCGCACTGCCGTTGCGCGAGCATCGCTCGGTTCGAAACTGGCGCAACACCGGCATGATTTGGGCTTTTGAAGTGGAAACGCCGCAGCGCAATTTTGCCCGGCAATGCTTCGCGCTCGCGCTGGAAAATGAATTATTGCTGCGCCCCATCGGCAACACGATTTATTTCATGCCGCCGTATATAATCGGCGAAGCAGAAATGGATTTGCTGGTAAATCGTACCTTGCACATCGTCAACCAACTGAGTTAAGTGTAATGCGAAATTTTTTCATCGAATTGTTTTTCTTCAGCCTGTTCTCCGGTCCCGTGTTTGCAACCACTTTGCCGGAGCCTGTCAGCGCGGCGCTTAGGCACGCGCATATCCCGCTATCCAGTGTTGCTGTCGTGGTGCAGGAGGAACATGAGGATGTGCCCATCATCAGCCTGAATGCCAAGCAGGCGATGAATCCGGCATCTACCATGAAGTTGCTCACAACCTTTGCCGCACTGGAAACATTAGGCCCGGCGTATCGCTGGAAGACTGAGGCGTATCTCAACGGCAAGCTGGAAAACGGCGTGTTGCAGGGCGATCTGGTGTTCAAGGGGTATGGCGATCCGAAGCTGACCGTTGAGCAATTTTGGATGTGGCTGCGCGAATTACGCCAGCGCGGGCTGCGCGAAATACGCGGTGACATCGTGCTGGATCACAGTTTTTTTGAGGCTGTCCGCAACGATCCGGCGGAGTTCGACCATGATCCGACTCGCGCTTACAACGTCGGCACCAGCGCATTGCTGATCAACTTTAATGCGCTGCATTTGCATCTGATTCCGGATGCCCATGCAACCATTGCGCTGCTGGAGCCCGATCTGGCCGGCTACACACTGCACAATCACATCACGACTTCGGCAAATTTGGATTGTAACGGTGAGGATGCCTACCACGCGCGTTTGGACGGGCACAGCATCGTGCTGGAAGGCAGTATTCCAGCTGCTTGCGGCGAGGCGGATGATTATTTTTCGCTACTGCCGCAAGATGAATATTTCTTCGCGGTGTTCAGCGCGTTATGGCAAGAACTCGGCGGCACGCTGCAAGGCAAGCTGCGGGTAGGAACTGCGCCTGCCGATCAGGTTCCGTTTGCCAAGTATATCTCGCCGCCGTTGTCGGAAGTGATACGTGACATCAACAAATTCAGCAACAACATCATGGCACGGCAACTATTCTTGACAATGGGAGCGGCAGGAACTGCAAGAGATGCGGCACGTGCTTCTTGGAGTGCAGGAGGACTGTTGCCGACTGATAGCAAAGACAGCCGTGACGATTTTTCAAGAGCGCAAGCGCTTAGTGAAACATCCCTTCATGCTGAGCAGGAAGGCGGGGATACCGCGGATGCGGAATTATCAGTCCCATTGCCGGCACCTGTGGGTGTCCCGCCGCTGCCCCCCGTAAAGGTGACGCCGCCAGACACTCGCCCTTTGGGCGGTCTTGGCGCAGGCGGCGACCCTCCCGCAACACCCGCAGGGAGTACGCCGGTGGGTGCCCCGCTGCTTCGCATCGACCCTCCCGCAGCAAACATCGCACACAGTACTGCGGCGATGCAAAAATGGTTAAAGACACAACAACTGCAATTTCCGGAATTGGTGCTGGAAAACGGCGCGGGCTTGTCACGCAAGGAGCGCATCAGCGCTCTGCATCTTGCCGAGATTTTGCAACGTGCTACGCACAGCCCATTTTCCGCTGAGATGGAAGCCTCATTGCCGATATTAGGCATGGACGGCACGGTGAAAAAACGTTTCAGGGATAGCGAGATCGCGGGATATGCGCACCTCAAAACCGGCTCGCTGGAAGGCGTGAAATCCATCGCCGGTTATGTGAAAGCGCACAGCGGCAAGCAGTGGATCGTGGTGTTCATCGTCAATCACCCTAATGCCGCTTTGGCACAGCCCGCGCAAGACGCGCTGATTGAGTGGCTGCAAACTGGGCACTGATGGAACTACTGATAGAACTACCATTTGACTAATAAAACCACTAGCCATTCCACTGATGAAACAACTAGCCATCCCACTAAGCAACCAAAAGACGGTTGCCAAGTGGTTGGTTATAGGTTGTCAAAAGGCTTTGTATAGCCATCTGACTAAGTTGGTAAACTACGCCAACTAAGTCATTGGTTAACGACAACCAAGTGACTGGTTATAACCCAGCATCCGAAACACTTTTGGACGGGCACCCGAAAGACGCTGGGCAAGCCATTGGTTATAGCCATTCCACTAAGCAATCTAAAAACGATTGCTAAATGTCTGGTTATAGTGCGGCTTTTTTGCAGCTGCATTTTCGGCGTTGACTAAGCCGAGTGGGTGGGAGTAGTGTGTACCTCTGTTTGCGGCACGCCAGCAGCCTTAACTTAACCACAGGGGGTAAATCATGAAAAAAATTACTATTGCCGTACTGTTGTCCGCTTTCGTTGCTGCTCCTGCTTTCGCAGCTGACCAAGGTTTTTATATTGGCGCCAATGTTGGCCAGGCTAGCACCTCGATGGATAATACAACCCTAACCAAAAAATCCGATACTGCGCTCACCGTGCTGGCTGGCTACCAGGTCATGAAGTATTTTGCCGTGGAAGCGCAATATAACCACTTGGGCAATATCGGCGATCCCGGCGGAAATAATCACTCAGTTACCGGCTACAGCTTAGTTGCCGTCGGTATTTATCCGTTCAACGAGGAATGGTCTGGTTTTGCCAAGCTGGGCTACGCCAGCACATCAATTGCAATTACTCCAACCGACTCTAAAAAATCTGCAGCAACTTATGGTATCGGCGGCCAGTACAATATCAATCAGGCCTTGGGTGTGCGTGTTGGTTACGATATGTATAGTATCGGCGGCGACGCTCCAGTCTTCAACAACAATACAAAAACTGGCGTGGTTTCCGTTGGCGTGGTTTACAAGTTCTAAATTTGCAGCAACGCAGCTTGTATAAAGCCGGGCTTGCCCGGCTTTTTCATTAGCAGCCAGCGCCGCACAGATGCAGACGAATATGAATATGAATAACATACTCGGAGATGAAATCGTGAAGAAAATGGCTGCAGTGCTGATCACCATCGCGGCGCTAGCAGTGACAACCACGGCCCGCGCAGAACTCCCCACCCTGAAAACCCAAACGGGCAAGAACATTGGCTTATCTTTTTCCTCTTACGAATACCAAGAGCCGGGGATCATGTCGTTAAAGGGCAGCAAAATGGGGCTGGATCTGCGTACCACCAAGGTGTTGCAGAACGAGCAGTTCATTCGCGGCGATCTGCGCTATGCCTTTGGCACGGTTGATTACAATGGCTCAGGCAGTGCAAATGGGGAGCAGGATTGGTATATCGAGGCCAGAGGGCTGGTTGGTAAAGACTGGGCGATCAATGATGCGGTGCTTTCGCCTTACACTGGACTTGGCTACCGTTACCTGTTCAACGATGGGCGTGGTATTTCCAGCACCAGCTATGCGGGGTATCGCCGCGAAAGTAATTATTTCTATTGGCCCATCGGTATCATCCATCGCATAACGCTCAATGACCAGGCAAGATTGGAGAGCACGCTGGAATACGACCATCTGCTGGCAGGTAAACAAATTACCAGCTTGTCTGATACAGGACAGGGGTTCAATGACCTGACGAACAATCAGAACAGCGGCTATGGCCTGAAGCTGAGCGTAATGTATCAGAAAAACAATTGGGCGATGGGCCCCTATGCGCACTATTGGAATATCGGCCAATCAGATACGGCACTTTTGTACAAAAATGGCACCCTGTATGGAATTGCCTGGGAGCCGAAAAACAACACCGTTGAGTTCGGCTTGAAGGCCAGCCAGCAATTCTGACGGGTGCCCGGCCATAACCAACGACTTGGCGAGCGTCGTTTGCTTGCTTAGTCGAATGGCTAGTAGTTCCATCAAAAGCTCTTCTGCTCCAGTTCAATCTGCCCCTCACCCGCCGCCGATGGGTGAATTTTTCTACAACCCCAACGCACTCCACATCTCATCCACACGCCGCTTCACCGCCTCGTCCATCACGATCGGTGTGCCCCACTCGCGTTGTGTTTCGCCCGGCCACTTGTTGGTCGCATCCAAGCCCATCTTGCCGCCCAGTCCTGACACCGGGCTGGCAAAATCCAGGTAATCGATCGGCGTGTTGTCCACCAGCAACGTGTCGCGCACCGGGTCGACGCGCGTGGTGATCGCCCAGATCACTTCCTGCCAGTTGCGGATATCGATGTCGTCATCTACCACGATGATGAACTTGGTGTACATGAACTGGCGCAGGTAAGACCAGATGCCGAACATCACGCGCTTTGCGTGCCCCGCATATTGTTTCCTGATGCTCACCACCGCCATGCGATACGAGCAGCCTTCCGGCGGCAAATAAAAATCCATGATTTCTGGAAATTGCTTTTGCAGCAGCGGAACGAACACTTCGTTGAGCGCCACGCCCAGCATCGCCGGTTCGTCGGGCGGCTTGCCGGTGTAGGTGGAGTGGTAGATCGGATCACGGCGCATCGTGATGCGCTCGATGGTGAACACGGGAAAATTGTCCTGCTCGTTGTAATAGCCGGTGTGGTCGCCGAACGGCCCTTCCAGCGCCAATTCATCGGGATGGATCACGCCTTCCAGCACGATCTCGGCCGAAGCGGGTACTTGCAGATCGCTGCCCAAACACTTGACCAGCTCGGTCTTGCTGCCGCGCAACAATCCGGCGACCTGACCGCCGGAGTAAACTTCAATTTTTAATTGAGCAGGTATAAGTTCCAAACGAAACTTAACGCAACGTGCAAAAAGCCGGACTGGTTCCGGCTTTTTTGTCGCTGCAAAACTAAAAGTTATTTGGAAATATCTGAACTATGCTTAGTAGTAGAAGTTGGCGCTCACGCTAAACGTGGTTGTGCCAAATGCTGTGGCTTTGGTTGATGGTCCTCCAGCAACAGGTTTGAATTCTGCCGAAGCATAACCAGCACCAACCGAGGCTTCGAGACTGAATTGTTTGCGGAAATAATATTCCGCGCCTGCTTCAGCCATAAGTGCAAAGTCGGTCACATCTTGCGCATTCGTCCCAAACCCAGTTCGTGTAGACAAATATTGAAGCCTGCCACCGACAAAGGGTGCCAAATCGTCAGTCTTTAAATATTTTCTGAAGCCACCCTGAAATCCGATATTGGTAGACTTGCTATTGGAAGGGGCGCCGGAATCAACCATAACCAAACCAACACCCGCTAGCACAGCCATATCCTTGGTAATAAAATACTTGCCGTTAATCATAAAATCTGCCGGCGTAGTAGTATCCCCCACCGCTGTGGCTTGTGTAAAACCTACATTAATGCCAAAACTTCCTGCGGTCGGGCCATTCGCTGCGGCTGCTGCTGCGGCTGCGGATGCGCTTCCAGCAGCCATTGCCAACGCCAATGTTGTACCTACCAATGCAATTTTTTTCATTTTTCAAAACTCCCGTAATTAAACATCACATCAATAACCACCCCGAAGTCACTGGGGCAATCAAACGGCTCATATTTTGTTAACGCGTAAAGCGAGGACATCAGAGCAGTTAGGAGTTTCCATACAAAAGCGGGTTTCGTCAATATCAATCAAGATCAATGTATGATTTATGCAACAAAACGCGCGTAAGGCGCAATCTGCCATAGGTGTTTGGTGCGTTCATTTCATTCATCGCACCCTACAATTCACAAACCCAACCCATTCCACATACTGTCCACGCGCTGCTTCACCGCCTCGTCCATCACTATCGGTGTGCCCCACTCGCGTTGTGTTTCGCCCGGCCACTTGTTGGTCGCATCCAAGCCCATCTTGCCGCCCAGTCCTGACACCGGGCTGGCAAAATCCAGGTAATCGATCGGCGTGTTGTCCACCAGCAATGTGTCGCGCACCGGGTCGACGCGCGTGGTGATCGCCCAGATCACTTCCTGCCAGTTGCGGATATCGATGTCGTCATCTACCACGATGATGAACTTGGTGTACATGAACTGGCGCAGGTAAGACCAGATGCCGAACATCACGCGCTTTGCGTGCCCCGCATATTGTTTCTTGATGCTCACCACCGCCATGCGATACGAGCAGCCTTCCGGCGGCAAATAAAAATCCATGATTTCTGGAAATTGCTTTTGCAGCAGCGGCACGAACACTTCGTTGAGCGCCACGCCCAGCATCGCCGGTTCGTCGGGCGGCTTGCCGGTGTAGGTGGAGTGGTAGATCGGATCACGGCGCATCGTGATGCGCTCGATGGTGAACACGGGAAAATTGTCCTGCTCGTTGTAATAGCCGGTGTGGTCGCCGAACGGCCCTTCCAGCGCCAATTCATCGGGATGGATCACGCCTTCCAGCACGATCTCGGCACTGGCAGGTACCTGCAAATCGCTGCCCAAACACTTGACCAGCTCGGTCTTGCTGCCGCGCAACAATCCGGCGAATTGATATTCGGAAAGACTGTCCGGCACAGGCGTGACCGCGCCGAGTATCGTGGCCGGATCGGCCCCGATCACCACTGCGACCGGGAATGGCTTGCCGGGGTGTGTCTTGCGCCAGTCCTGAAAATCCAGCGCGCCGCCGCGCTGCGCCAGCCAGCGCATGATGACTTTGTTCGGCGCAATCACCTGCTGGCGGTAGATGCCGAGATTCTGGCGCGGTTTGTTCGGGCCGCGTGTGACCACCAAGCCCCAGGTGATGAGCGGCGCAACATCGCCGGGCCAGCAGGTCTGGATCGGCAGCTTGCTCAAGTCTACATCCTCACCTTCCCACACCACATCCTGACAGAGCGCGCTGGACAGGACTTTAGGCGACATGTTCAGCACTTGCTTCAACACCGGCCATTTTTCCCAGGCGTCCTTCAATCCTTTGGGCGGCTCGGGTTCCTTGAGATAGGCAAGCAGCTTGCCCACTTCGCGCAATGCAGCGGTGGATTCTTCGCCCATACCCAAGGCCACGCGGCGCGGAGTGCCGAACAGATTTGCCAACACCGGCATGTTGTGCCCGACCGGATTTTCGAACAGGATTGCAGGACCTTGCGCGCGCAACACACGGTCGCAGATTTCGGTCATTTCCAGATACGGCGAAATCGGTGCGGTGACGCGCTTGAGTTCGCCGATTTTTTCCAGTTGTGCGATGAAGTCGCGCAGGTCGTGATATTTCATTAGGACACTCTCATAAATTTACTTGTCAGGGCGAATCGCAGTGTCGCATGTTGGTTCTGGCCACTACTTCACAGCTTCACATCGGCTGCGCCGATATGAGCCTCCACCGCAACTTCGTTGTCACTCATTCCTCGCCTACCTTTCGCGGTATGTCTCGTTATTCGTTGTGCGGCTCCTTGCGCTTCATCCGTGAAAGATAAATTTCTGAGAGTGTCCGCGCCGCATATTATTCAATAAAACTTCGCTTCGCCCTCGGGACGCGTCTTGAATCGTTTATGCAACCAGAAATACTGTTCCGGCATTTCACGCACGCGCTGTTCGATGAATTCGTTCATGCGGCGCGTATCCGCGATATCATCTCCGGTCGGATAATTCTCCCAGGCCGGATAAAAGGTCAACACATATCCTGCTGCGCCGGGCAGCAAGCGCGTGATACAAGGCACGACTTTCGCGCCAGTCATCAGTGCAATACGCGGTACCGTGGTCATCGTCGCAGCCGGCACACCGAAGAAAGGGATGAACGCGCCGTCTTTGACACCCTGATCCTGATCCGGCAGATAGAAGAACGGCATGCCTGCGCGCATCCCCTTGAGGATAGGTCGCAGTCCTTGTTGACGCGAATAAAGGCGCTGATTGCGGAAGCGGGCGCGCATCTTCAGCAGCAGTTCAGTCAGGTAGCGGTTCTTCTGGTTCGCATACATGCTTACCGAATCGGCCCGCTGTGCGATCCACTGGCCGCCGACATCCATGCCGACGAAATGCGGCATGAGCAGGATGGTTGCCTTGCCTTTCAGCGCCTCGAAGTGTTCCACACCCTCGACATGGATCAGGCTGGAAATGTATTCGGCGCTCGACCACCACAGGATGGAACGTTCGATCAGGCCACGACAGAACAATTTGAAGTGTTCGCGCAATAGCTTCTCGCTCGCCTCATCGCCCATGTCCGGGAAGCAAAGCTTCAGGTTGATGTTGCCCACTTTGCGACGTTCTGCAGCCAGCGGATAAAGTACCGTGCCGAGGCCGTTGCCGATGGCGACGATAATGCGAAACGGCAGGAAATGGATCAGCCACAAAATAAAAACACCGAAACGTACCAGCATCACGGCTCCTTGGCTGTGTCTGGCGGCATCACGCCGCGCGGAATTTTATAGCGGTTATAACTCCATAGATACTGGGCGGGAGAATTCGCGATCACGCGTTCCAGGGCCGCATTGATTTGCAGCGGCACGGATTTGGAAAAGTCTAATGACAGCGGCTCGAAACTCAGGTTGTATCCCGCTCCGTGCGGCAGCCGTTCGGCATAGGCCAGCAGTACTGTCGCACCGCTGGTCTGAGCCAGGCGCCCACTCAAAGTCATGGTGTAAGCGGGACGCGCAAAAAAATTCACCCACTCGCCTTCGCCCTGGCTGGGTACTTGATCGGGCAATAAACCAATCGCCTCGCCGCGCTTGAGCGCCTTGTAGAGTGTGCGCACACCGCTTACATCGGCGGTTGCCAGGCGTACCAGTCCGCGTTCGCGACCGCTACGCATCACTTTTTCCAGCCAGCCCTGTTTGGATGAGCGATATAAACACGTCACCGGCAGATGTTGTCCCACATATAAGCTGGTTATTTCAAAACAACCCCAATGTGGCGTGAGAAAAACAATACCTTTGCCGCAGGCTTGGGCTGCTTCGATATACTTCCAGCCCTCGCAGCTCTGCACTTTGGCGCAGACTTGTCCCAGCGGTCTGCCCCATATCCACGGCAACTCAACGATGCTTTTACCCGCCTCGGTAATGGTCTGGTTGAGAAGGGTGGCATAGTGGGTTTCATCCGCAGCCAGATGTGCCTGACGCAAGTTCTCTTGAGTGCGTGCGGCATATTGTTTGGACATCGCAAATGTGAGGTGTCCTAGCAGCGCGCCCAAGCCGTGCAGCCAGCTGAGTGGCAAACTCGCCAGAAGACGAAAGATTATTTTGAAGAAAAAAGAGGTCATCTGCGGTGAGGCGAACTATTTGATACAATGCGCGCCTTTAATTTTTTACTTGTTTGAGCGGAGAACCATGAGCGATTTTTTATTTACGTCCGAATCAGTATCCGAAGGTCATCCCGATAAAGTGGCGGATCAGATTTCTGATGCCATCCTGGACGCTATTCTAGCGCAAGACATCCATTCACGCGTCGCGGCAGAAACTTTGGTCAACACGGGCTTAGTGGTGCTTGCCGGCGAAATCACCACCAATGCCAATGTGGACTACATTCACGTGGCGCGCGACGCCATCAAGCGCATCGGCTACGACAACACCGAGTACGGCATCGACTACAAGGGCTGCGCCGTGCTGGTGGCTTACGACAAGCAAAGCCCGGATATTGCGCAAGGTGTGAACAAGGCCTATGACGACGACCTTGACCAGGGTGCCGGCGACCAGGGTCTGATGTTCGGCTATGCCTGCGATGAAACGCCGACGCTGATGCCGCTGGCAATTTATCTGGCACACCGCGTGGTGGAACGCCAGGCGCAATTACGCCGCGATGGCCGCCTGAACTGGCTGCGTCCGGATGCCAAATCGCAAGTGACGATACGCTATGTGGATGGCAAGCCGCACTCAATTGATACCGTGGTGCTCTCCACCCAGCACGCGCCGGAAATGACGCTGGCCGCAATACGCGAAGCCGCGATCGAAGAAATCATCAAGCCGGTGTTGCCGAAAGAACTGATCAAAGGCGAGATCAAATATCTGGTCAATCCGACCGGACGTTTTGTCATCGGCGGCCCGCAAGGCGATTGCGGCCTGACCGGACGCAAGATCATCGTGGATACCTACGGCGGCTCTGCCCCGCACGGTGGCGGTGCCTTTTCCGGCAAGGATCCGTCCAAAGTGGATCGCTCAGCTGCGTATGCGGGCCGTTATGTTGCCAAGAACATCGTCGCTGCCGGCTTGGCAACCAAATGCCTGGTGCAAATTTCCTACGCGATCGGCGTGGCCAAGCCGACCAGCGTGATGGTGGACACCTATGGAACCGGAAAAATTTCCAATGAAAAAATGACCGAATTGGTGCAGCGCCATTTTGATCTGCGCCCCAAAGGCATTGTGCAAATGCTAGATCTGCTGCGTCCGATATATCAAAAGACTGCCGCATATGGTCACTTCGGCCGCGAAGAACCGGACTTTACGTGGGAAGCGACAGACAAGGCCGCGGTATTACGCGCAGATGCCGGCAAGTTAAAGTAACCGTAGGCTGGACTACGCCCACCTGTGTAATTCGTTTTGTGGGATGAAGCGCAAGGAGCCGCGCAGCGAACGACGAGGCATATCGTATAGATAGACGAGGAGTGAGCGAGCACGCGACACCGCGATTCGCCCACAAAACGAATTACACCACCCTCCGAGGGGTGCTGCAGCGGGGCTGGACACCACAGTCCCCCGTCAGGCTCGGAGTCAGTGGTTCAACGTTTCAACTGCACCCATTCATTAACTTTATGAATGGAGCAACATATGAACGCTGTCACAAAACAATTCACCGATTACAAAGTCGCCGATATATCCCTGGCTGCATGGGGACGCAAGGAACTCGCCATTGCCGAAATCGAAATGCCCGGCCTGATGGCGATCCGCAAGGAATTTACGGCCACGCAACCGCTGCGTGGCGCGCGCATCACCGGCTCGCTGCACATGACCATCCAGACCGGTGTGTTGATCGAGACACTAAAGGCGCTCGGTGCGGAAGTACGCTGGGCATCCTGCAATATCTACTCGACCCAGGATCACGCTGCCGCTGCGATTGCTATGACCGGCACGCCGGTGTTCGCCTACAAGGGTGAAACGCTGGCTGAATACTGGGACTACACCCACCGCATTTTTGAATGGGCGGACGGCCCCCGAGGCGAAAAAAATCTGTCCAACATGATTCTGGACGATGGCGGCGATGCCACCCTGTTGCTGCATCTGGGCGCGCGTGCTGAAAAGGACGCTTCGCTGTTGAACCACCCCGGTTCCGAAGAAGAGACTTGTTTGTTCGCTTCGATCAAGGCCAAGCTGGCAGTAGATAAAAAATGGTATTCCACACGTCTTGCCGCGATCAAGGGTGTCACCGAGGAAACCACTACCGGCGTGCATCGCCTGTATAAGATGCATGAGCGCGGCGAACTGAAATTCCCGGCGATCAACGTGAACGACTCCGTCACCAAGTCCAAGTTCGACAACCTGTATGGCTGCCGCGAATCTCTGGTGGATGCGATCAAGCGCGCGACCGACGTGATGGTGGCGGGCAAGATCGCCGTGGTCGCGGGTTATGGCGACGTGGGCAAAGGCTCCGCACAAGCACTGCGTGCCTTGTCGGCTCAAGTTTGGGTGACCGAAATCGACCCGATCTGCGCGCTGCAGGCCGCGATGGAAGGCTATCGCGTCGTGACCATGGACTACGCTTGTGAGCACGGTGATATTTTTGTCACTGCCACCGGCAACTTCCATGTCATCACCCACGAGCACATGAAGAAGATGAAGAACCAGGCCATCGTATGCAACATCGGCCACTTCGACAACGAAATCGACGTTGCCTCGCTCAAGCAATACCAGTGGGAAAACATCAAGCCGCAAGTCGATCACGTGATTTTCCCTGCTGTGAACGGCAAGCCGGAAAAACGCATTCTGCTGTTGGCCGAGGGTCGCTTGGTGAATCTGGGTTGCGGTACCGGCCATCCGTCCTACGTGATGTCTTCTTCGTTCGCGAATCAGACCATCGCGCAGATTGAACTATTCACGCGCACCTCCGAAAAACTTTTGGACGGGCACCCGAAGGACTATCCTGTCGGTGTATACACTTTGCCCAAGCATCTGGACGAGAAAGTTGCGCGTTTGCAACTGACCACACTGAATGCACAGCTGAGCACGCTGACCGACCAGCAGGCTGCGTACATCAGCGTGCCCAAGGAAGGTCCATACAAGGCCAACCACTACCGTTATTAATTGCACCGCACCGCCAACCTCTGCCTTGACACCCCCGCCGAGACGAAAAGCTTTTGTCCGGGCACCCGAATGGGCGAGTGGTGCCAACTGGCCTATGCCGTGGCGTTGCGTGCGCAAGTTGCTAAAGCGGGTAAATACAGCAAAGGGAAATGCAAATGAAAATGCAATTGGAGTTACTGTTAATCTGGATACTCAATGCACTCGCGTTGCTCGCGGTGGCGAACTTCGTGCCGGGTATTCATGTCGATGGATTTGGTTCTGCTTTGATCGCGGCGTTTTTCCTGGGGCTGGTCAATACTCTGATCCGTCCATTGCTGCTGCTGTTCACTCTGCCGGTCACGCTGGTGACATTGGGATTGTTCATCTTCGTCATCAACGGCACACTGTTCTGGCTGGTCGGCTCGGTGTTGCGCGGTTTTGTGGTGGACAGTTTCTGGCATGGCGTATTGGGTGCAGTGTTATATAGTATCTTCTCGTGGGCGCTGTCCGCAGCTGCTGCACAACTGATGAGGAAGCAATGAGGCTCCTATGACTGGGCAACTTTTCAGTTTCGAATTTTTTCCGCCGCAAACTCCGGAAGGCGTGGGAAAACTCGCTGCCGCGCGCAAGCAGCTGGCGCTGCTGCGTCCTGAATTTTTCTCCGTCACCTTCGGCGCGGGCGGCTCCACGCAAGACCGCACGCTGGAAACCATACGGCAGATCAAGGCCGAGGGTTACAACGCCGCGCCGCACCTCTCGTGCATCGGCTCCACGCGCGAAAACATCCGTACCATCCTGAACACCTACAAGGACATGGGCATCAAGCGTATCGTGGCGCTGCGCGGCGACTTGCCCTCCGGCATGGGTAGCATCGGCGAGTTCCAGTATGCCAACGAGCTGGTGTCATTCATCCGCGCGCAAACCGGCGAGCACTTTCACATCGAAGTGGCGGCCTATCCGGAATTTCACCCGCAGGCCAAATCAGCGCGCGACGACATCCTCAACTTCAAGCGTAAAGTCGCTGCCGGGGCGGATTCCGCTATCACCCAATATTTCTACAACGCCGACAGCTATTTTTATTTCATTGATGATTGTCGCAAGCTCGGCATCACCATTCCCATCGTGCCGGGCATCATGCCGATCGTGAAATTCGCGCAACTGGCACGCTTCTCCGATGCCTGTGGCGCTGAAATCCCGCGCTGGATGCGCCGCAAGCTGGAGGGCTATGGCGACGACAACGCATCAATACAGGAATTCGGCCAGGATGTGGTCACCGCATTGTGCGAACGCTTGTTAAAGGGCGGCGCGCCGGGCCTGCATTTCTACACGCTGAACCAGGCCGCGCCGACGGTGGCGATCTGGCAACGATTGGGATTATCTCGATGAACACATTACGCGCACCGGAACTACTCTTGCCTGCCGGCACGCTGGACAAAATGCGCACCGCCTACGCCTTTGGTGCGGATGCGGTGTATGCCGGGCAGCCGCGCTATTCCCTGCGTGCGCGCAACAACGAATTTCAGCTGGAACAACTGGAAATAGGCATCAAGGAGGCGCATCAGCTCGGCAAGAAATTCTTTGTCGCGAGCAATTTGATGCCGCACAACGCCAAGGTCAAAACCTATCTGGCCGACATGCGCCCGGTCATCGCGATGAGGCCGGATGCTTTGATCATGGCCGACCCCGGCCTGATCATGATGGTGCGCGAGGAATTTCCGGACATGACTATCCATCTTTCGGTGCAAGCCAACACGGTAAATTTTGCCGGCGTGAAATTCTGGCAAAAGCTCGGCGTGTCGCGCATCATTTTGTCGCGTGAATTGTCGCTCGATGAAATAAAAGAGATACGCCAGGAGTGTCCGGACATCGAGCTGGAAGTGTTCGTGCACGGCGCGCTGTGCATCGCTTATTCGGGGCGTTGCTTGTTGTCCGGTTACTTCAATCACCGCGACCCGAACCAGGGCACCTGCACCAACTCCTGCCGCTGGGATTACCAGGTCAAAGATGCCGGGGAAGATGCCACCGGCGACCTGCAAAAAATCGATTTCAATTTCGATGCAGCGATGGGCGCATCCAATCTCTCCGCGTGCGGCTCGCAACCGCGCCACCCTGCGGCTGACAAGGTGTACCTCATCTCGCGTCAGGATCACCCGGATGAATTGATGCCGGTGATGGAAGACGAGCACGGCACCTACATCATGAACTCCAAAGACCTGCGCGCCGTCGAACACGTCGAGCGGCTGGCAAAGATCGGCATTGATTCGCTGAAAGTCGAGGGCCGTACCAAGTCCATCTATTACGTAGCACGCACCGCACAAGTGTATCGTCAGGCGATTGATGATGCGGTGGTTGGCCGTCCGTTCAATTTGAGTTTATTAGGCGCGCTGGATGCTTTAGCGAACCGCGGCTACACCGACGGCTTCTACGAACGCCACCACACCCACGAACAACAGAACTACCTGCGCGGCCATTCTGAAAGCACCCGCCAGCAGTACGTCGGCGATATCGTGAATTGCGCGAATGGCATTGCCGTAATCGATGTGAAAAACAAATTCCAGGTCGGCGACAAACTCGAAATAATCCACCCATCCGGCAACCGCATTATCACGCTGAGCGAGATGCGCAGCCTCAAAGGCGAAACGCTCACCACCGCGCCCGGCAGCGGCCATCGTGTGCAGATACCGTTGCAGGGTGAGTTGGCAAAGGGCATGGTGGCGAGGTTCTTGTAAATGGCGAGTCGAACATGACTCAGCCAGCGTAGCCCGGATGGAGCTTGCGGAATCCGGGAATACCGGAAGCATAACTTCCCGCATTTCGCTACGCTTCATGCGGACTACCTCAGAAAATTACGACTATGATCCTCGACACTATCGCCAATATTGACCGCTACTCCGCTCTGCATCCGCTGTTTCCGCGCGCCTTTGAATTTTTACGCAACACCGGTCTGCGCGCGTTGGCGCCGGGGCACTATCCCATCGTCGGGGAGCAACTCTTCGCCATTGTGGAGCATGTTACTGGGCGCAGCCGCGAAGCGGCGCAGCTGGAATGCCATCGCAAGTACATCGACATTCAGTTAGTGCTGGAAGGCGTGGACGAGATGGGCTGGAAGCCGCTTTCTGATTGCCGCGAGCCGGTGGACGATTACAGCGCGGAGAGAGACATCCAGTTTTTTCGCGATGTCCCGGCAAGCTGGATTGCCACGCCGCCCGGCGCGTTCTGTATTTTCTTTCCGGAAGATGCGCACGCGCCGCTGGTCAGCGCAGGCAGGATATGCAAAGTGATTTTCAAGATCGCGCTGAAGACGGGTTGAGGAAACGATCACGGCTTTTCCGAGTGCCGCACAGAACGGGCGGCAGAAATAGGTAGCCGTTTCCCGCTTAGAACGAGATTCTTACACCCAAATTGAAACCTTCATCAAGTGTGGCGTCAGGCTGGTTCTTGAGGCCAAATCCAATTTTCCGGTAACCGAGATAGACAACCGCCTGTGGTATCACTTCGTACTCCATTCGAACCCCGGTTTCAACATAGCGGTTGGCATCGCCAAAGGTGACGATGTTCGGGGATAAATACACTTCTCCGACAAAGCCCAGGCGCTGGGTCGCGGGTGGGGAATAACGTGCCATTGCGCCCAATGCCATGGCCGAAGCGTTACTGGTCGTAGGATTGTTGCCTTTGACCTTGGCGACCAGGCCCTTTATACCGACACCGACAGAAAACCCGGGCGCGTTGCCGCCCAATTCGTCTTTCACCAAAAGACCAAAATCACTGAGCAGATTATTTTTATCAACATAAAGAACGCCCACATGGAATTCGGTTTTTCCGAGGGCATCGCGACCCATTGAGGATTTGTACTGGAATTGGGCGCTGGTATCGCTCAGGTTGATATCGATGGTATCCGCCAGGGCCGTGGTGCTGACGGTTAATAGGGAAAGTGCAACAATACGGCGCAATAACATAACTTCACTCCTTATAATTTTCGGGTTAAACACGTGCAAGCATATCACAGACAATTCGTATCACGAACAGATCGGCGATCTGCGATTTGACTCGCTTTGCGCGGGTATACGGCAATGAGTGACCAGATTCCTTTCAACAGGTTCCCCTTGGCGCTTACAGACCGAGATCGAACGCGGTATCGCCTTCCGCTACTTTTTCACCTATCTGAATATTCTTGAAATCAAACAGTTTGCCATCCAGCAGGTGTGAGGGCGCGACGTTTTGCATCGCGGTAAAGATGGTCTGGCTGCGCCCCGGATACTCACGCTCCCATGCGGCGAGCATTTCCTTGATGTTCTGGCGTTGCAGATTTTCCTGCGCACCGCACAGGTTGCACGGGATGATTGGAAATTCCATGCCGCGCGCATAGCGGGCGATGTCTTTTTCAGAACAATAGGTCAGCGGACGGATCACGATGTGGGCGCCCTTGTCGGTGACCAACTTGGGCGGCATGGCCTTGAGCTTGCCACCAAAAAACATATTCAGGAACAGCGTTTCGATCATGTCGTCGCGGTGGTGACCAAGAGCAATCTTGTTCGCGCCGAGCTCCTGTGCCACGCGGTAGATGATGCCGCGCCGCAGCCGCGAACACAGCGAACAGGTGGTTTTGCCCTCGGGAATCTTTTCCTTGACGATGGAATAAGTGTCCTGCGTTTCGATGTGGTATTCCACGCCGACCTGCTTCAGATAATTCGGCAACACCTCGGCGGGAAAGCCCGGCTGCTTCTGGTCGAGATTCATCGCGACGATGCGAAAGTCGATCGGCGCGCGCTTGCGCAAGGTGAGCAAAATATCCAGCAGCGTGTAAGAGTCCTTGCCGCCGGACAGACACACCATCACGCTGTCGCCCTCTTCGATCATGTTGAAATCGGCAATCGCCTTGCCGACATGGTGCTCCAAGCGCCCCTTGAGACGATTGAAGTTGGTGGAGTGGTGCTCGAAATGGATGGGTTGAGTGATGTCGTTCATGTTTTTTAGCTCGTAGCCTGTAGCTTGTAGCTTGTAGCTTGTAGCTTGTAGCAAAGCTGGTTGGCTACTCGCTACCAGCTACAGGCTACAAGCTGCTGTCGCTTTCCAGATTCAAAGGTTGACACTCCGTCCCCCATCCACCGCAATGATCTGCCCGGTAATGTAAGGCGCGTCTTGAATCAGAAAGGCGACCGTCCTGGCGATATCATCCGGTTCACCTTCGCGCTTGAGCAGGGTATGCGCGACGATCCTGCGGCGTTGCTCCTCATCCATCAATGCCGCGCCTTCCGGCCACGCGATGACACCGGGGGCAATGGCGTTGACGCGCACCTGCGGTGCCATTTCCTGCGCCAGTCCGCGGGTCAGCGCGACCAGCCCGGCCTTGGCGACGCTGTATAGCAGATGGCCGTGCATCGGGCGTTCGGCGTGGATGTCCGCGATGTTCACGATACAACCATGACGACGGCGCAATTCGGTCGCTGCCGCTTGTGCCAGGAACAGCGGGGCTTTCAGATTGGTGCCGAGCAAATCGTGCCATTGTTGTTCATCAATATCCGCCAAAGGAGTAGCGTAAAAACTTGAAGCATTATTGACCAGCGCGTCCAGTTGCCCGAATTTTTTGATGACCTTGTGCGCCAGTTGCGGCAACGCATTCAAGTCGAGCAAATCAGCCTGAAATACGGCTGTGCTGTCCGGACGCAGCCCATTCAGCTCATCGCGCAAAGCCAGCGCCTCTTGTTCGGAGCTGCGGTAATGCACAGCGAGCTGTGCGCCCGCCGCGTGCAGGCGGTGACAAATCGCCGCGCCGACGCGCTTCGCCCCACCCGTCACCAGTACCACTTTGCCTTGCATCCCGCTCTCCATTAAACTCGCCAGCCTCCATTAAACTCGACCACTTTGTGAATTATACCTGACCATGCCTACACCTCTACCCACACCCAGCCCGGAAGCCGCGCAGCACAGCGCACGCCTGGTTGAATTCATCCGGCGCGACATCGCCGCACAAGGCGGGTGGATTTCCTTTGCACGCTACATGGAACTGGCACTGTACGCATCCGGGCTTGGCTATTACACGGCGGGCGCGCACAAGTTCGGCGAAGCGGGCGACTTTATCACCGCACCGGAACTCTCGCCGTTGTTCGGGCGTACCGTAGCGCGGCAAGTGGTGGAAATCATGGCACACAGTGCGCCGCACATTCTGGAACTGGGCGCGGGCAGCGGCAAACTGGCGGCAGATATGCTTGCTGAATTGGAGCAACTCGGTAGCCTGCCGGACAGCTATGCCATCCTTGAAGTCAGTGCCGATTTGCGCGCGCGCCAGCAAGCGCTGATGCGCGAACGTTTGCCGCATCTGATGGATCGCATGCGCTGGCTGGACACGCTGCCGGAAAAATTCAGCGGCGCAATTATCGCCAACGAGGTGCTCGACGCATTACCCGTGCATCTGGTGCACTGGCGGGACAGCGCGATTACCGAGCGCGGCGTGGCATTGGGCGATAACGGTTTTATCTGGCAGGAACGCGCCATCAGCGATGCTGTGCTATTGCATGCCGCGCAGCAAATCAAAGTGCCGGAGGATTATGTCAGCGAAATCTGTCTCGCCGCGCGCGGCCTGATCAACAGCCTCGCGCAACGACTGGAGCAGGGCGCGCTGCTGTTCATCGACTACGGCTTCGGCGTGCGCGAGTTCTATCATCCGCAGCGCCGCAACGGCACGCTGATGTGCCACTACCGCCACCATGCGCATGATGATCCGTTCTTTCTGCCCGGCTTGCAGGACATCACTGCGCATGTGAATTTTTCCGACATCGCCGAATGCGGCATTGATGCAGGCTTGGAGCTGATGGGCTACACCTCGCAGGCGTTCTTTTTAATCAACTGCGGCATTACCGCATTGCTGCAAGACACCTCACCGGAAAACCTGCGCGACTACCTGCCGCTCTCGGCGCAATTGCAGAAACTCACCAGCCCGGCGGAAATGGGCGAGCTGTTCAAGGTGATCGCGCTGGGAAAAAGTATGTCGAATCCGTTGTGTGGATTCGCACGCGGCGATTTGACACGCTCTTTGTGAATTAAGCTCTAACTGCTTATTTCCTTCTGCGTGACCACCATTTCTTCTTCAAACTCACCAAGCGCTCTTGCGAATTAACCACACATCAGCAATTGCCGCTTTCAAGTGATTTTACAATCATAGAATTTTTCACTACCCGAAACCTGTCATTCACAAAGTTCTGCTAACGACACTTTGGAGACGGTCAGCGCGATTGCCACGACCGGCTGCTCTTCGGCCAAAGCGGACTGTGGCGATTTACTTAAAGGGCTGTCGGTTGAGCCTGCAGGAATGTCCGGTTCCAAGTTTTTCGAACAGTCACCTTCGACACGTTCCCGCTATTCACTTTTACCAAAACCGGACGCTCAGAATTCGAGTTTTTGTTGGCTCCCCGATCTGGACTCGAACCAGAAATTTTCTCTACTAGCAGTATATGGTTTTTGCTGATAGATTGCCTTCCCATGTATCTGTAGCCCCCCGTGTTACTTGAACGGGGGGATATTTAACGTTAGATATTCTCTATCTAGGCACATATGAGCATCACTAATTATATCAATCAACTTGATCAGCGATACGGATGGTCACTTCTAGGCTTTAACCAAAAATCCTTTCGCTCAGCGCTAGTGGCTGACGAAAATTGGGTTTTTATACAACATCGTCAGGCGTCCGGCCACCTTCCATAAGCGCAGAGGACTTCTGGTTCATGAAAACGCAGCAATCCAAAAACGAGCTTTGGCAATCCCTGCAAGAGCAACTCGATTTCTTGCGTCGTTCCTCTGATTCTTTTGATGCCGGGCATTGGGAGGAAGCAAAGCGACTGGCTGTAACGGTCAGGGTTCTTGTTCATAACACGGAGACATCTAAGTCCTTGCTCACCCAGCTTAAGCTCATGCCCGGAATGGGCTTTCTTTGTACTGCGCGCCCTCAGTCTCCAGATATTCTGATCGGGCAGAACTCAAGGCTTGTGCTAATCAGCGCCGGGTCTGACGGTGTGAGATTTAACGCCCCGACAGACAGAATTCCACCGCCACCATATCAAAGGCACAAGATCGTGTTCTTCCCGAAGTGGTGGAATGAGCCAGTCGTTATCACGGACAAGGCAATTTTCACCAGAAGGAATATCGTTCTTGACCTAAGCAACAAGGTCGGGGGCGCCCACGTAGACCCGGAGCTTGATCTTGCATTTGCAGAGCTACTGCGTGGAAACCCGCTTGGTATAACAGCATCGGTGAACGGGGAAACTGAACAGAGAGTTGCTGACATAGAGCTACATTCAATGCGTCAAATTGCATATGAAGTATTGAAGTCTGTAGAGCGAAAACTTGCAGCAGGTTAGTGTAAGCTGAAGTGGTCTGCTTCACCTTTCTTTCTAAACAGCCATGCCACGTCGCCCAAGCATTAAATTAGATCGAGACCGACTGGTTTGGATGCGAAGGCCACATGTCACAATTACCAACTTCCTACCCGAAAGCGAAAGGTCATGGTAATAAAACGACAGCTTGCCAGTGCCCAGATTTATCGCTTCGGGCGCACCAATATCAAATTGGAACAATGATAATCCAGTGCCCAGATTCGTCCGAACCGGCGAGGCGAACCAAAAGAAAAAGCCACAAAGGGAATCACCCCTGTGTGGCTTCATGTGAAGTAATGATTATGCGGCCATAAGCATGTTCGAAGAATTGTTCTTGCGGCGATACGCAATGAAACCTATCAGACCTAAACCAGCCAGCATCATGGCATAGGTTTCGGGTTCAGGAACAAGTGCTTTTTGAGATTGATAATTTAAGTTTGCTAGCTTTCCACTAGATGACCATGTTCCTGGGTTAAATTCAGTTAACCCCCAATTTAGAGCTCTTCTTTCAGGAAGGGGTGACATTAAAACTGCATCATCCCTCGCTGTAACACCAAAACTGCTCCCAATAGGCAGACCTGCAATTTGTCCGTTATAGGATAATATTGATTCCTTATAAACATTATTACTACTCAAATCATACATGGAATAAACGCTAACATACCAAGAACTTACTTGGCCAAATGAATTTGTTGTTAAGTCTAATTGCGGTATCAACCCAGAGTAGGTTATTCCGCTGGTATCTGACTTTGTTATCGTACCAGTTTGCGTTTGAGATACAGACCAATTTAATAGGCTAGAACCATTGCCAGAGAATGTTAATGACATAATGATTGGGTCGTAAGTTGGGGCCGTCCCACCCGATGTTTCAAGGCTATTGCCCGTATATGAATAAGTTACACCAGCAAATGCAGGTGTCTCTATAAAAAGACACAGCGTCAGTATGAAGCTTAGGATAAATAATGATGGGGTGAGTTTTGTCATGGGAAACCCTTTATTTTTAAACTATAATTCTTCGAGGCTGGCGCAGCTTATTCCACAATCAGAATTACTTCAATAGTACTTTTTGGACTATATCGGAACCTCAGCCGTCTTATTTCTTAGGTACAACAAAATGGAGTTATACAAATACTGCAAGTTTGAACACATGCAATTGTTGCTTAAAAAAGGTGGGTTAAGGGTTGGAACGCTGTTTGATTATCGTAACCGAGGTAAGTATGGAGAAATGTCATCTGATAAAAACGAAGGAAGAACAGAAATAACTGGAAATATTATATTTTATGATTACAAGCACATATCATCAATTTTGGTAAAAAGCTCCGTCAATACTACTGGCAAAGGTGAGAACCAGTTAAGGCACTTTAAGAACGAAACTCTATACACGGACAATTTATATACTTTTTCCGCAGCATCAGCTTACACAGAAGAAGATCATAAAAAATGGTATGAGAAAGAAGGTTACGACGCTTGTTATTTAATCCACTCAGCAAGGCTTTTTTTCAGGGCAATTTCTATGGAAATAGACATAGGCAATTTCGTATGTTTTGGTCCGATTCATTATTTTGACGAAACTAAAAGTAATCAGATTTTTGAAGGGCATTTTCATCCTGCTTTGATCAAAAATAGAGTTTTCGGTAGTCAATTTGAAGTACGTGCGCTTTGGTCACCGAAACTTTCTAGTACAGAAATTGACCCAATTATCATTAAAAATTCTAACGCAAATAAATATTGTTCACCATTTAGAGTAATTCAAGCTGGGAAGTTTGTTTCGGATATGAATTTGCAAAATAGTTAACGTAGCCAAATCGATTATTCAAGCCAAATGGTGATAACCTCGAAATTCGGCTCATGGCACTCAGCTGCCTTACGAACATTGTAGTTGCCTTCTCAGAAGCGGTCATTGAAATTATTTGTCTGGCTAATAGATTCAGTCTAACTACTTTTCCTTTTTGCCGGACAACTCCATTCCCACAACCACCGGCCAAAGAAAAAAGGCAAACAATGCCATCACCGTCCAATTACGAATTGCGTTGGCAATACGGGAAAAGTCAGATCCATTATCCTCTGGCTGTTTTGTTAGTCGGCTTGCAGTCTTTGGTACATTTTTTTGATCCCAAAGCACGACAAACAACATTGCTAGGCCGAGGATAAAATATATTTTTATGAAATACACGATGGCCTTTTTGATTCACTGAAGGGTAACTTCAGGGAGTAGCGGCCACACATTTAAGTCCATGACCTGCAAGGACGCAGCAGCCACCGAGACTAAACGCAGTTAACGACAATGCTACAAGAAGCAGGATTCGGTTAAAGTAGCTCTTCATCATCGGAGATTCCCCCATGTCTGACCTATCAACGCTCAAACAATACTACAAACTCGCCGACCAGTTAATCGAAAAGGTGAGCAAGGAAGATATTGCAGAATGTGCGAGGTTACTGGCCATGAATGTGGCACATTATCAATCAAAGTACGGTGAGCTACCCCTTGATGAAACACTGGCCAATTGGAGTCCGTTCTTGAAGTTCCGCTAGTGGCACCGAGCAGAACTTCGTTCCTTGTAACAGCCTTTCTGAAAGCTGTCGCTCGTGACGTGCGGCAACACATGGTAACCGACCTTGAGAATGGCTGGTCGTATGAATGAGAACAGTGGGTAAAGGTCACGATAAAACGCACTAACAGGGTGTTGAAAAACCACTGCGCTGTTTTTCTACCAATGCTTCTATCGCGCGGATGCGCGCCTGTTGAACTGCGGCAGCGATGGCACTGCTGTCGGCACATCGCTTGGATATCTCGCCCGCATCCACCGCGCGTGCGACGGCTAACAGTTGCAACAAGTAATCCGCCTGCGGATAGGCATCCAGTTCGTGGCCGGTGCGTCCGCGCGCGTCCGCAGCGCAGGCCTGCAACAAATGTGTGAAGCGTTCCGGCCTGCGCCACGCATCAGCTGACTGAAATAATTGGATGATGGTCTCGGCGCGCAATTCTTTGGCGCGATGGATGTCGCGGTGATAGCGCGCGGCCAGCAGGGCCAGATCGCGGCATTCGCTGGACGCGCGCAAGCGCTGCGAGAGCTTCTTCACCAACTCCACACTGCGCAGTTCGTGGCCGATGTGGCGCGGCAAAATATCTTTTGGTGTGTTGCCCTTGCCCAGATCATGCGTCAGCGCGGCGAAGCGCACTTCCAGTGTGTAATCATGAAGTGCTGCATCGTCCACCACCAGCATGGTGTGGATGCCGCAATCGATTTCGGGATGATGTTTTTCTGGCTGTGGCACGCCGAACAGCGCGTCCACCTCGGGGAGGATTTTCGCCAGCGCGCCGCAACTGCGCAGCGTCCCGAAAAAACGCGACGGCTTTTTCTCCATCAGTCCGCGCGCCAGTTCCTGCCAGACGCGCTCTGCCACCAAGGCATCCACTTCGCCGCTGCTCACCATGTCGCGCATCAGCGTCAGTGTCTCGGAAGCGATGGTGAAACCGAAGCGCGCCGCAAAACGCGCCGCGCGCAGGATGCGCACCGGGTCTTCGCTGAACGCCGCGCTGACATGGCGCAATATACCCGCGCGCAGATCGGCGATGCCGTTATGCGGATCGATCAGCTTGCCGTCGGCATCCTGCGCGATGGCGTTGATGGTGAAGTCGCGGCGCAGCAAATCCTGCTCCAGCGTGACGTCCGGCGCGGCATACACAGAGAAGCCCTGATAGCCGAGCGCGGTCTTGCGCTCGGTGCGCGCCAGCGCGTATTCTTCATGCGTCTTTGGATGGAGGAACACCGGGAAATCTTTGCCTACCGGCTGAAAGCCTTGCGCCACCATCGCTTCCGGCGTGCTGCCCACCACTACCCAGTCGTGATCCTGAACGGTCAGCCCCAGCAAGCGGTCGCGCACCGCGCCGCCCACGCAATAGATTTTGGCATCACTTTCCATTCGGGATTGCGATCTGGTTATCCGCAGGCGGGTTATCCGAAGACTTGGCCGCGATGATGCCCAAGCGCTGCTTGAGCGAGCGCGGCGGGTTACCGAATTGATCGGCGTAATACACGGTGTTGCTCATCACCTTTTCCACATAGTCGCGCGTTTCTTCATAAGGGATGGTCTCGGCATAAATCGCGCCTTCTAGTGGCTGGTCGCCGCGCCACTGTAGCGCCCGAAGCGGCCCGGCATTGTATGCCGCCGAAGCCAGCACCGGGTTGTTCTCAGACTGGGTAAGTACCGATTTCATGTAATAGGTGCCGATGCGCAAATTGGTGTCGAGTTGGTGGATCAGCGCATTGCGATAACTTTTTAATCCCAGTTTTTTCGCCACCCAGCGCGCCGTGCTGGGCATGATCTGCATCAGCCCTGATGCGCCGACATCGGACTTTGCGCCGGTGGCAAAACGGCTTTCCTGGCGCATCAGGCCATACACCCAAGCCTCGTCCAGGCCATGCTCGCGAAGATGCTCCTGCAATTCGGTGCGATACGGCGCGAGATAGCGCAAGCTGAAATCGTGCACGGTGACGGTTTTGTCCGCCGCACCAATAGCGCGGTCGTACATTTCATTGCGTCTTGCGATTTCCGCTGCGGTGAGCAACTCGCGATCATTAAAATTGCGCAGCACCCAACGCCATTCCTCCAGCGCTTCCCTGCGCAAGTCCATGCGATACAACGCCAGTGTGCGCCGAATGCCGGGTAGTGCCAACATCTCCGTGATGACCTGTTTGTCGGGTTTGTATACTGGTATTGCCTCGCTTAATACCGGAAGGTCAGCCAGTTCCGCACTTGCCAGTTGACCATAGAAGTGAAATTCGCCGCTCAATGGCGCAAATATCTCTCTTGCTTCGATGGGCTTGCCCAATGCTTGCAGCGCGCGCGCTTTCCAGTACTGCCAGGCTGCATCGCGCTGTTGTTGCTCGCTCATTGCGTTCACGCTTGCCAGCACCTCGGGCCAATCCTGCGCGCGTAATGCCGCGCGCACCCGCCATGCCGATTGATGATCGTCAAGCGGCGTGTCTGCAGCTGCCTTGTACCAGCGCAGCGTGCGCGCATCCAGATTGCGCGCCGCCTCATAAGCCAGCCGGCCATAAAAATAATGCTGCTCGGTCACGGGAAAATATCCGGCGATCTTCGCCCAGCGCGCGGCGGCCAAGTCGGGGGATTGTTTTGCCAGGCGCTGCAAGGCAAACAGCGCGACGGTGCGCTGACCCTCGCTTGCCAATTTCGAATTCAATCCGATCGGCAGAACTGCATAGTCATCACTAATATCCATACAAGGAGCCTCGCATCCTGCGCCAAGACCGCCCGAAGGGCGAGTGTTTGGAGATGTATCCATTGCGGGTGAGGAGGATAGAGATGATCCGCTGTCAGCCACAGCTGATGGGGGTTTGTCAGCCTTGCCGAAGCCAAGCCGCGACAAAATATTTCTCCATCCAAACCATCCCGCGGACGGGGAGGGGGTGATCGCACGTGGAGAGGGCAGGGGATTTTCCAAGTTTCCCCCGGAAGGGAGCGGCTGTTCGATGCCCGGAACTTGCGCTTCGACAGCTACGTTGATGCGCGCTTGTGTAGCCGCCACGTCTGAACTATTTGTAGAATTGGAATCGTCCGGCGTCAGCTTTTTCAGATAACGATCCGGATCGACGGCGGCACTTTTCAGCATGGCAGACAAGCCCGCGTATTTGCCATCCAGTTGTTCGGCCAGCTTGATGGCAAGCGACACATTGTTCCCTTCCAAAGCCAGGCGCAGCCGCTGACTAGCATCCTGTTTGCTGATGATGCCGGCGGACAGTGCAGCTTCAAACAGCGTGCCACAACTATCCGGCTGTCCCTTGTCGGTGAACCACAATTTACGCGACTCGCGCAACGCAGCCAACTCATGGCTGCGGCGGCGCGATTGCAGGGCATAACAAGTCAGCTCGGTATCCTCGTTAAGCAAGTGCGGATATTCGGCATCGAACAGATCCCACCGTTGTCCTTTGCCGAGAAGTTTGAGCCACTCCACGCGCAACTGGTCAATCATCGGCGTGTCTTCCGGACGGGAAAGGAAGTTTTTCACCGCCCCTTCGACTGAGCTCAGGACAGGCTTAGAGTCGGCGTTTCCCAAGCCCAGGCTTAACTGGTAATAACTGACGTACACCTCCAGCGGCGTCTTTTTCAACCGCTGTGCGTAACGTCCCAGCTTGACTGTATCACCGGCAAGGAATGCATCGTGCGCAGCAAGAAAATCCGCATCCTGATCCGCCAGCACGGGAGAGGCGACCAGCAACAAAAAGTAAAGTATGAACCTCATTACAAACCATCAATAAAACAACCGCGCGGAGCATAGCACATTGCATATCTGCCGCCCGTCCGGGCCGTACTGTCACCAGCTATTGCAAGCCACAAAAAAACTCCCCATCAGTTGCCCGATGAGGGTTTTTGATTACACAAGCGATTTGCTATCTGCAGAATGGATGTTGCTATCCTTTCACACCCAATCCTTCACCACCAAAAACTCTTCATACAGTTTCGCTTCCGCCGAGCCTTTTTCGGGATGCCAGTCATAGCGCCATTTCACCAACGGCGGCATGGACAGCAGGATGGACTCGGTGCGACCATTGGTTTGCAGGCCGAAAATAGTGCCGCGATCGATCACCAGATTGAATTCGACATAGCGACCGCGCCGGTAGAGTTGAAAGTCACGTTCGCGCTCGCCGTAGGGGGTGTCTTTGCGGCGTTCCAGAATTGGCACGTAGGCAGACAGGAAATGATCGCCGACATTTTGTTGGACGGCAAAAGCGGTGTCGAAATCCGGCACGCTCAGGTCATCGAAGAAGATGCCGCCCACGCCGCGCGGCTCGTTGCGATGCTTGAGATAGAAATACTCGTCGCACCATTTTTTATACTTGGGATGCAGGTCTGCACCGAACGGCGCGAGCGAATTCTTGCAGGCCTGATGGAAATGCACCGCATCTTCCGCGTAGCCGTAATACGGCGTCAAGTCCATGCCGCCACCGAACCAGAATACCGGTTCGGTACCGTCCTTCATCGCCACGAACATGCGCACGTTCATATGTACCGTGGGTGCATAAGGGTTGTGCGGATGAAACACCAGCGACACACCCATCGCCTCCCAGCGGCGGCCTGCCAGTTCAGGGCGATGCGCGGTGGCAGAAGGCGGCATCTTGTCACCCATAACGTGCGAAAACGCCACGCCGCCGCGTTCCAGCACGTTGCCTTCTTCGAGGATGCAGCTTCTGCCGCCACCGCCTTCCGGTCTGTCCCAACTGTCGCGGCGGAATTTTTTGCCGTCCACTTGTTCCAGCCTCGTGACGATGAGGTCTTGCAGTTCAAGCAGGTATTCTCTTACGGCTGCGGAATTGAAACCACTCATGTTTTTTTCAATGTTGATTAACTGCGTACGATTTTACCATCAGCCCACCTGCTTATGGTCGAAGGCTTCTTGTGTTTACCCGCACGCCCCGGCAACACCCATACCTTGCGCCCGAACAATCGTTGGCATTGCGCATAAGTCCTGGCGGGACGTTGTCCGCTGCGATTGGCACTGGAGGAAACCAGCGCGCTGTTCACGCCTCGGCAGAGTTGTGCCGCTTGCTTGTGCGCAGTCAATCGTACTGCCAGGGTGTCATGACCGCCGCGCAACCAGCACGGCGTGGAATGAAGGGCAGGCATGAGATAAGTGATCGCTTGCGCCCCCGCTATTTTGAGTTGCTGCTGTTGCGCTGGCATGATCGGTTGCAGATAGCGCGCCACTTGCCGGTAACTGGCCGCGATGAGTATCAACCCCTTGTGCTGCGGGCGTTGCTTGAGTTTGAGCAGGCGTTGCACCGCGATGCGATTGTCCGGATCACAGCCCAGGCCGTAGCAGGATTCGGTGGGATAGGCGATCAAACCGCCGCGTCTGAGGTGTGCGGCGATCCGGCGATACGATGCGCTGTGTCGAAACAATTACTTCCTGTTGGCCGCAATTGCGCGATAGCCGATGTCGCGGCGCATCTGGCAGCCGTCAAAGTGGATCCCGTCGGCGATCTCATAGGCGCGCTTCTGCGCCACCTTCACCATCGTGCCCAGCGCGGTGACGCACAGCACGCGCCCGCCGCTGGTGACCACTTGCCCGTTCAGCATGGTCGTGCCCGCATGGAATATATGCGCGTCTTCCAGTTTCTTCGGCAAGCCGGTGATGACATCGCCCTTGCGCGGCGTGTCGGGATAATTCGCCGCCGCCATCACTACGCCGAGCGCCGTGCGTCTGTCCCATTCCGCCTCCATCTGATCAAGCGTTCCGGCAATGGCGTGTTCCATCAGCACCGACAGGTCGCTCTTCAGGCGCATCATGATGGGCTGGGTTTCCGGGTCGCCCATGCGGCAGTTGAACTCAAGCACCTTAATGCCGCCATTAGCGTCTATCATCAGACCGGCATACAGGAATCCGGTGTAAGCGTGACCTTCCTGTTCCATGCCGCGCACCACCGGTTGTATCACTTCGCGCAGCACGCGGGCATGGATTTCCGGTGTGACGACGGGTGCAGGAGAATACGCGCCCATGCCGCCGGTGTTGGGGCCCTGGTCGCCATCCAATAAACGTTTGTGATCCTGGCTGGTGGCGAGTGGCAGCACATGCTTGCCGTCCACCATCACGATGAAACTGGCTTCCTCACCCTCGAGGAATTCCTCGATCACCACGCGCGAGCCGGCGTCCCCGAGTTTATTGTCGGACGGGTGCCCGGCCAATAGTTTTTCGGACAGCATCATGTCTATGGCATCGAACGCTTCGTCCTTGCTCATCGCCACCACGACTCCTTTGCCTGCCGCCAAACCATCGGCCTTGATGACGATAGGCGCGCCATGCTTCTCGACATAGGCGCGTGCTGCCTTGATGTTGCTGAAGGTCTCGAAAAAAGCGGTGGGGATGTTGTGGCGCACCATGAAACGCTTGGCGAAATCCTTGGAAGATTCGAGTTGCGCCGCCGCCTTGGTCGGGCCAAAAATTTTTAACCCGGCAGCGCGGAAGGCATCCACAATGCCCGCCGCCAGCGGCGCTTCCGGCCCGACCACGGTCATGTAGATGTCTTCGCGTTGCGCGAATGCTATCAGGTCGGGAATGGCGGTGATGGCGACATTCTCCACGCCGTCTTCCAGCGCCGTGCCCGCATTGCCCGGCGCGACATACACCTTCTGCACCTTGGCGCCTTGCGCCAGACGCCACGCCAGCGCGTGCTCGCGTCCGCCGGAACCGATAACCAGAATCTTCATAAACCTATAAACCTTTCTATCAACGGAGCGCGATTAAGCCGTCGCGAGCGAAGGCAGAACAAGGCGCGAAAGGGCGAGAAAGCGGAGTTTACGAAAGTGTCTATCACTTCGTGATCCCGCATTCCGAGCCCTTGAGCAACACAGTTATGCCGAGCGCATAACCAATGACTCGGCTGTCGTCTTTTGGCAGCATAGTCAGATGGCTAGTAGTTTCATCAGCAGGCTTAATGCCGGAAGTGACGGTAGCCAGTGAAAACCATTGCAATCCCATGCTCGTCCGCCGCCGCGATCACTTCCGCGTCACGCATCGAGCCGCCCGGCTGGATCACGGCTTTCGCGCCTGCCGCCGCCAGCACATCAATGCCGTCGCGGAACGGGAAGAAGGCGTCCGATGCCACGACAGAACCCGCCAGGTTCAGGCCCGCGTTTTGCGCCTTGATGCTGGCGATGCGCGTGCTGTCCACGCGGCTCATCTGTCCCGCGCCCACGCCGAGGGTATGGCCGTTCTTACAGAACACGATGGCATTGGATTTTACGTACTTCGCCACGCGCCAGGCGAACAGCAGGTCTTGCAGTTGCTCGTTGGTGGGCTGCGCCTTGGTCACCACCTTGAGTTGCGCTGCCTGCACGTTCAGCGTATCCGGCGATTGCACCAGCAGGCCGCCGCTGACGCGTTTGAAGTCGAACTGGTTGTGCGCGTTGGACAGCGGCACGGTGAGCACGCGTACGTTCTGTCTCGCCGCCGTGACCTTGAGTGCGGCTTCGCTGGCGGATGGCGCGATGATGAGTTCGACGAACTGGTTGGTGGTGATCTGCATCGCGCTGTCGGCATCCAACTCGCGGTTGAAGGAGATGATGCCGCCGAACGCGGAGGTGGTGTCCGTCGCGTAGGCCAGCTTGTAAGCATTCAGCGCGCTGTCGGCAATCGCCACGCCGCACGGATTGGCGTGTTTGACTATGACACAAGCCGGTTGCTCGAAAGTTTTGACCAGTTCCCAGGCGGCATCGGCGTCGCCGATGTTGTTGTAGGACAGCTCCTTGCCCTGCAACTGGGTGTAGTCGGCGATGCCGCCCACCACCGGATTGAGGTCGCGGTAGAACGCGGCGCTCTGGTGCGGGTTTTCGCCATAGCGCATGTCCTGCACCTTGGCAAAGTTGAAATTGATCTGTGCCGGGAACGCGCTCTTCGTGCCGTCCGCATTGATCGCGGTGAGGTAGTTGCTGATCGCGGAATCGTAAGCGGCAGTGTGCGAGAAGGCTTTCTTCGCCAGATCGAAACGTGTCGCGTCACTCACCGCGCCGTTGTTGGTTTGCATCTCTGCGAGTATTTCAGAGTAGTCCGCCGGATCGGTGACGATGGCGACATGGCCGTGGTTCTTCGCCGCCGCGCGCACCATGGTCGGCCCGCCGATGTCGATGTTCTCGATGGCATCTTCCAGCGTGCAATCCGGTTTTGCGACGGTCGCCGCAAACGGATACAGATTCACCACCACCAGATCGATGGTCGGGATGCCATGTTTCTTTAGTGTGGCAACGTGTTCCGGCAGATCGCGCCGTGCCAGGATGCCCGCATGCACTTTCGGTTGCAGCGTTTTTACTCTTCCATCCAGCATCTCCGGAAAGCCGGTGTAGTCCGCCACCTCGGTGACCGGAATGCCGTTGTCGGCGAGCAGCTTGGCGGTGCCGCCGGTGGAGAGGATTTTTACGCCCAGTTGGTTCAACCCTTGCGCGAATTCGAGAACGCCGGACTTGTCCGACACGCTGATGAGTGCCTGCTTGATTGTTGCCATGTTGATTCCAATGAAAAATAAATTGAGTAGGGGCACGGCGCGCCGTGCCCCTACGCGATGCCGTGCCCCTACGCGATGCCGTGCCCCTACGCGATGCTGTGCCCCTACGCGATGCCGTGCCCCTACGCGATGCCGTGCCGCTACTACGCGATGCCGTGCTGTTGCATCTTCTTGCGCAAGGTATTGCGATTGATACCCAGCATTTCCGCCGCGCGGGTCTGGTTGCCGCCAACGTGTTCCAGCACCATTTCGAGCAGCGGCTTTTCGACGCAGTTAATTACCATGTTGTACATTTCGCAACAGGGCGCTTCGCCGTCGAGGTCTTTGAAATATTCCTTGAGCGTTTTGCGCACGTAGCGCGCCATTTCATTCTCGCTGATCAACCCATCGCTCATGCTGCCAGTTCCTCGATGTAATGCAGTTGTGTTCCACGCTGCGCTTGCTCCGCAAAAAATTCATCCACTGCCGCCAACTGTTCTGTAGGATTTTCCAATTGATTCATCCGATGCCGGAACTGTGCCGAGCCGCTCAAGCCCTTGGTGTACCAGGAGATGTGTTTGCGCGCCACGCGCAAACCGGTGTGTTCGCCGTAGAAGCCATACAGCTCATGCACATGATCCCGCAGCACGCGATGGATCTCGCCGACTTGCGGTGCGGGCAGATGTTCGCCGGTGTTGAGGAAATGAGAAATCTCGCGGAACAGCCACGGACGACCCTGTGCCGCGCGGCCGATCATCACGGCATCCGCGCTGGTTTGTTCCAGCACGTATTTGACTTTTTCCGGCGTGGTGATGTCGCCGTTGGCGATGATGGGAATGCTCACGCTGGCCTTGACCGCGGCGATGGTGTCGTATTCGGCGTCGCCGGTGTAGGCGCAGGCGCGCGTGCGTCCATGTATCGCCAGGGCTTGAATGCCCGATGCTTCGGCGATCCTGGCGATGCGGATGGCATTGCGATTCTGCTTGTCCCAACCCGTGCGAATCTTGAGTGTGACGGGCACATTCACCGCGCCGACCACCGCTTCCAGCAATTGCGCCACCAGCGGTTCATTTTGCAACAACGCGGAACCGGCCATCACGTTGCAGATTTTTTTAGCCGGACAACCCATATTGATGTCGATGATCTGCGCGCCGTGATCCACGTTGTATTGTGCGGCTTGTGCCAGCATTTGAGGATCGGCGCCAACGATCTGCACCGAGATCGGATCGACCTCGCCTTCATGGTTGGCGCGGCGCTTGGTCTTTTCCGAACCGTACAACAGTGAATTGGAAGATACCATCTCGCTCACCGCCATGCCCGCTCCCATGCGTTTGCACAACATGCGGAAAGGGCGATCCGTCACCCCTGCCATAGGGGCAACGATGAGATTGTTTTTCAGTTGATAGGGACCGATGCGCATCTTGTTTTTCCGCTAGGGGGTTTTTCCGCGAGGGGGAGGGATTATAAATGAAACTTGGCGGCGTGTTATGATTCTGCGCATGAAATTCGATGTCGTGATCATAGGCGGGGGATTGGTGGGAGCCAGTCTGGCCGCCGCTCTCAAGCACAGCGGGCTGTCATTGGCGTTGGTGGAAAGCCAGCCCGCGCCAAAGCTGGGCAACACGCCGACCAATAACGCCCGTTCCCCTCTCCCCAACCCTCTCCCGCAAGCGGGTGAGGGGGCGAACGAATCGCTGCGCGGGTTTCACATTAACGAATGGGATAGCCGCATTTACGCGATCAGCCCGGGCAGCCGCAGCTTTCTCGAGCAATCCGGCGCATGGTCTTTGCTGGATGCCGGCCGCATCGCAGCGGTCGAAGCGATGCGTGTGTTTGGCGACACAGGAGCGGAACTGGAATTCAGCGCCTATCAAATGGGCGTGGCGGAACTGGCGTGCATATTGGAAAACCGCGCGTTGCAGCACGCGCTGTGGCAAGTGCTGCAAGCGCAAGAAAACCTCACCCTGCTGCATCCGAAACGCTGCGCATCACTCCAGTTTGCTGCGGATGCGGCCATGCTTACACTGGAAGATGGCCATACCCTGAGTGCCAAACTCATCGTAGGCGCGGATGGGCGCGATTCCTGGGTGCGCAAGCAAGCAGGAATCAGTGCCGCGCCGGTGGACTATCAACAACATGGCGTAGTGGCAAACTTCTCCACTGAGCTGCCGCATCGCGGTATTGCCTACCAATGGTTTCAAACCGGGGGCATTCTTGCCTTGCTGCCGCTGCCCGGTCTGCGGGTTTCCATGGTGTGGTCGGTCAGCCCCGAGCAGTCAGCGCGACTGCTTGCAATGTCGCATGATGAGCTATGCGCACAAGTTGCTACCGCATCGCGGCACACACTCGGTGATCTGCAACTCATTACGCCACCCGCCGCTTACCCGTTGCGACTGTTGGTATTGCCGCAGATCAGCGCGCCACGCGTGGCATTGATCGGCGATGCCGCACACAATATGCACCCGCTGGCGGGGCAGGGTGTGAATACCGGCTTTCGCGATGCGCGCCAACTGGCGCAGATACTGGTCGAACGGGACGCGCAAAACGACTGCGGTGATGCACAATTGCTGCGCCGTTATGAACGAAAACGCAAAGAAGACATCTATGCGATGCAGGCGACGACTTACGGCCTGAAGCATTTGTTCAATAATGACGTTCCGCTGTTGCGTGCCGTGCGCAATTTTGGGCTGAATGCCACCAATCACCTCATCCCGCTGAAAAAAATGTTGATGCAACACGCCCTGAATTAAACGAAAAGAATAACCCATGAAAATACTAATCGCTCTGTTTCTGTTCACACTGTTGTCTTCCGCGCACGCCGGAGAGAACGAAATTCGCAAGTCGTTGCAAAGCAAATTCCCCGGCATCGGCAAGATCGAACATATCGTCAAAACGCCTTATGCGGGACTGTATGAAGTTATCATTGACGATCAGCTTTTATATACGGATGCGCAAGGGGAATATCTGTTCGAAGGTAATGTAATCGAAGCAAAAAGCCGTCGAGATTTGAGCGGGGAACGGCGTCAGGTGTTATTCGCGATTGATTTCGACAAGTTGCCGCTCGAGCTTGCGGTGAAAAAGGTGAAGGGCAACGGCAAGCGCAAGCTGGCTATTTTCACCGATCCCAACTGCGGCTTCTGCAAACGCCTTGAGAAAGAGTTAAGCAGAGTTACCGATGTCACGCTTTACCGTTTTATGTACCCGATTTTCCCAGGCTCGGATGAAATTGTGCGTAATGTGCTCTGCTCAAAAGATTCGAACAAGGCATGGGAGGATTGGATGTTGAGCGAAATCGCACCTGCAAAAGCAATTTGCGATACCCAAACTGAAAAAGTCATGGCTTTGGGTCAAAAACTCCGCGTCAACGGCACGCCAAATCTGATTTTTGGTAACGGCATACAATCCCCGGGCTTTTTGCCGTTGGAAGAATTGGAAAAGAACCTGAACGAGACCGAAAAAAAACAGGGAACGTCATGAATTCCAACGCGGAAATTTATCAAGACTTGCTCGTCAAAGCCGTGAGCGAAGCGCGCGAGGGCATTACCATCGCCGATGCGCAGCAGCAGGATTTTCCGCTGATCTATGTCAATGAGGGTTTTGAAAGATTGACTGGCTATAGCTCTGACGAAGTCATGGACAAAAATTATCGCATCTTGCAGGGAACCGATACTGAGCAGCCTGAAATAGCCGTAATGCTCGCCGCTATCGCCAAAGGCGAGGGTTGCGTTGTCACGTTACGCAATTACCGCAAGGATGGCTCAATGTTCTGGAGCGAACTCAACATTTCTCCGATGCATAATGCGCAAGGCACACTCACCCATTTCATCGGTATCCTGAAAGATATGGCGGCCAGAGGCCAGATAGGACAACAGCCGGAAACCTCGATCTATACTGACCCGCTGATCGGTATGGGTAACCGCCGCCACTTCGACGAACGATTCGCCGACTTGCTGCATGTCGCACAACGCATCCACACCGGGATATCGGTGCTGATGATTGATTTGGACCACTTCAATATATTCAATGAGCATTATGGGCACTCAGCGGGAGATGAATGTTTGCGTATGGTGGGCGATTGCATCGCAAAATCATTCATACGCACGTCGGATTGCGTAGCGCGATATGGCGGCGAAGAATTTGCCATCGTGTCATTTTCCACCGGTATCGAGGCTTTGCGTAATCACGCGCAAAAACTTTGCGAACAAGTGCGCGCACTCAATATCCCGCATGGCGATTCCCCGCATGGAGTGGTCACCATCAGTATCGGCGGCATTCATCGTCTGCCGAATCGGGATACCACGGAAGAGCTGCTCATCGAGTTGGCCAATCAGGAATTGCTTGCCGCCAAGCGCAGCGGACGCGACCGCGTGCACGTCATCGGATAGATCGTTGCCCAAAAGCAGGCTCTGGTGAATAGCAGAAATGTGCCAATTGCAGTCATTCGAGAATGTTCCCAATAGCAGAAGTTCATCATTCATCATGAAAATCTACATGAAGGAACGATCAAGAGTTCGCAGATCATCGATTTCCTCAATGCACTGGTCAAACAGACTGACCGGCCGATGTTAATCGTCTGAGATGACCTCAAGACCCACCAATCCGGCCTGGTGCGGGATTATGTAATCCTCAATATATTAGGCAAAGATGGCCGAAGCTTGTACCAATAATCACGGTAAGCTATCAATAAACTTCTTCATCGAAATTTTAAGCGCCGCAAAATTCGGGTTGTACATCAGGCGGCGCATGACACCGTCGTTCAGGTTTTCTTCGGTCAACTCCCCCTGCAAATCCTCCTTTGGATTCTTGTTGCAGGCATCATATTTTCCCATCTCGTCAGGGTAATAATGAATGCAATTGGAGTAATTACCCGCCACCCCATAGTGCATATCCTCCGGGGGTAACACAATCGCAGTGTGTGCAGAACTTAATATTTTCTGCTCCGGCAGCACGCTGTTCACCAGCTCCAGTTTTTCTGCCGGTATGCCCGGCGGGAATTTTTTCGCATCGGTGGTGTAAAGCACCATCCTGCTGGAGGGGTGATGCGTACGCGCCATGAATTCCAGGGTTGCCGAGCTATAAACCGATGTATCGTCCTGGCTGGCTGCGGCGAATACCGGGATGTTCACCTCATGCTCCCGCAATTGCGAACCTACTTCCTGCGTCAGAGCGTATATCTGGGCTGCGGCATTTTTGGGGAATGACTCATATTTATAGATGTCCTTGTCGGGCATAACGTCCAGCCACTTGGCCGGTGGTGATGCCCAGCTATAAATTTTGTGTAGATTGGCCAACGCAGCCATGGGGGAGACCTTGAATGCCGGGGAAAACAGGAACAGGCCGCGCACCCGATTATCGCGCAGGCTCTGGTAAACGCTCAGCGCACCGCCAGTTGAGAACCCTGCCAGATAAACTTCAGCGACCTCAGCAGCGAGCTTATCGGTGCCATAGGCTTCCGCCTTTGCCCACTCCTCCCATGTTACATCGAGCAGGTCGCCTGGCTGCGTGCCATGTCCCGGCAACAGTATCACCATGACGCGGAAACAATTCTCCTGGAAGAATGAAGCCAGGTAGCGCATGAAATAAGGGGAGTCGGTCAGGCCATGAGTAAGCAGCACACCGCGCCGGTAGGGCTTGCCATGCCCCTCCGGACAACTGGCCGCCGGCTTCAGTTCAAACGGCGCATTGCCATCAATCACCTTCTCCGCCTCGGTGGGCTTGAGTCCGGCATGTGTCTTGGCAATCGTGGCGCGGCTGCTCGCCACATAATCCGCGAAGGCCAATTGATCCCCATTGAACTGGGTATTCAACCCGGATACCTGATGCCGTGCCTCCAGCGGCGGAGTCGCAGCACATGCTTGCAATAACAGCAGAGAAATTCCCAATAGCACATTGTTAAATCGGTTCATCATTGCCCCCTGTGGTCTGGCTCCAAAAACAAAAGAGGTGTGCCGGATAACTGGAACACCTCAAGAAACAATCATGCTGACATCCCTGCTAATACCAAAATGGCAAAGACTAAATCTTCATCGCCTGTTCCACTTTCTGGTTTTGCGTTTTCATGATCTCAGAGAACTGCCCGTCTATCCAGTGCTTCTCCGCTACCCAGTAATCCGCACGCCTTTTTTCGGAAGCGACGGCATTGGCGGCGAGGGTAAGCAACACGGCCTGTTGTTTCTGGCTGGCAGATTGGTCTGTGGGTATGCCAGCCCAGTCCACAATTACATCCTGTGGATTGCCCTTGGCATCGAACTGGAATGGCTCGTAGTACAGGCGGTCATCGCTGGTTAAGTTGCGCACTGTTTTGCCGTCGTACTTGTCAATTACGTTAATGCTCTTGGCGGGACGGTACACAATGGCAAACAGGGTAAACCCATCATTCTTGGCGGTATCAATACTGGTAAGGATGTAGCTGGAGGCATTCGCCACCCCTTGATGGGACAACACTTTCTGGAAATACTCCGAAGCATGCTTCATGCGACGGAACACTTTCCCGGTATCCCCGGATGGATTCACCTGATTGATGCGCTTGCCATAAGCACCCTCATAGGTGTCGTCCAAGGTAATTTTTGCCTGTGCCTGCACCATTCCCTGATTGATGTCAGCCAGCGCCGTCCCTGCGTAATAGGGCAAGGCAGCCACCCCCTCCAGTAATCCGGCGGCAATCTGTATGGGTGACAGAATCAAGTGCATCAACCCTTGAAAGGCGCCGCTCAGTCCATGCTCGGCGCTCGGCCCGCCTTGTTGCGGCGCAGCACACGCCGTAATAAAAAACACACTTATCAGAAGTACACTAAAATATTTACGCATTGCAGTCTCCATTTCTCTATTATTAAAATTAAACATGCCAAACAAAATTTTCTTCTGTTGCATTATGTTACAGATTGTTTTAAAAATTGCTGCCAATTCAAAAAATATTACAAAACACATCTACCGAATTTCACAAAAACTCTAATTTGCATAGTCTGAGCAGCAAACTGCTGCACAAGACGGGAGGGATCATTGACGAAAGTATCATAATGAGCAACATTTATCTCGAATAACGTGTTATAAATAAACGACTGGTATTGTTTTATAATACTTATTTATTACCCGGTGAATTTATGACGAAATCTCACATACTGGTGAATACCTTAAAAAAGCTTTTAAAAACTCGCAACATGACCTACCGTCAGGTCGCCCAAGGTTTAGGCTTGAGTGAAGCCAGTATCAAGCGTCTTTTTGCAACGGGTAATTTCACTCTCGCACGTCTGGATCAGATTTGTTTGCTGATGGGTCTCGAAATAGCTGACCTTGTAAGGATGGCTGACTCTAACAGGTATCGATTAAACGAACTAACTGAGGAGCAGGAAAAGGAACTTGTATTGGATCCAAGGATGCTTCTGGTGTCTTTTCTTGTAATCAATGGCTGGTCATTTGATGCCATCTTCAGGCAATATAAGTTTACTGAAGTTGAGTTAATTAGTTGTTTTATAAAACTGGATAAATTAAAACTGATTGAACTGTTGCCAAATAATCGATTCAAGCTCCTCACGACCACAAATTTTTCATGGCGGAAAAACGGGCCCATTCTGGCATTCTTTACTGAACGCATGAAGCAGGATTATTTCGTGGGAAATTTCCAGGCAGATAACGAAGCCATTATGTTCGCTCCTGGAATGTTATCCGAGTCATCCTGCAAGACCATGCTAAAAAAAATGGAGCTGCTTGTTAGTGAGTTCAATGCGATCAACCATCAGGACGCTGGTCTACCCATCGAGCAGAGGTCTGCCTTTAGCATGGTTGTAGCGCTACGTCCTTGGAAACCAAGCATCTTTTCCAAGTTGAGAAAAACATAAACGGCTGTCTGCTGTGGCATGACACAGAGCACAACGCTGAACGTCCGCTCTTGCGACAATCGAAGGTCAGCTCAGTGTCGAAAGCTGCCCGTTACATTTGCTAAATGCTTGCCCGAAAGCGGATAAGTCAAGGTCACTCACTACTGCGATGTGTAGCAGGTATTGCTTTGATGGGAAAGAAGGTCTCTACGGACTAAGCGGCGGTTCCGCGCCCTTGGGAAACAACACCCACATTTGACCGGTTTGTTTCATGCGTCCCGCCTGAGTTCCGGCCTGTTCGCCAAAACCCCAGAAGAAATCGCCGCGCACCGCACCCTTGATCGCGCCGCCTGTATCCTGCGCCAGCATCAGGCGATTCAACGGCTCGGTGGTATTCGGATAAGTGGTGGCGAGGAATACCGGTGCGCCGAGCGGGATGGTGCGCGCATCCACCGCCAGGCTGTATTCATTGGTCAGCGGCACACCCAAAGCGCCCAGCGGGGCGGGCAGTCCATTGGGCAATTCGCGGAAGAACACGTAGCTGGAATTTTGTTCCAGCAGGCTGGTCAGCTTTTCGGGGTGCTGTGCCGCCCACAGCTTGATGTTCTGCATCGAGGACTCTTCAATCTTGAACGCACCCATCTCGACCAGTTTCTTGCCGATGGAGTTGTATGGATGTCCGTTCTGTTCGGCATAACCGACTTTTACCAGACTGCCGTCCGGCAATTCGATGCGCCCCGAGCCCTGAATTTGCAGGAAGAACAAGTCGACCGCGTTGTCCACCCAGAATAATTCGCGGCCTTGCAACGGAGCCTTTCCGCTATCGATCTCGCCACGATTGTAGTAGGGCACGACGCGATTACCTTGCAGCCGCCCGCGCAAACGCAAGTCTTTCAATTGCGGATACACCTCGCTCAGGTCTATGGTCAGCAGATCATCCGGCACACCGTACAGCGGATAACGGAAGCGGGCGGTTTTAACGCGACTGCCATAAAGTTTCGGTTCGTAGTAGCCGGTGATCAAACCCTGTGAAGAACCATCCGGATTGTAAACCTGGTAGGGCGTAAAACCCTGTTCAAAAAAAGCGTGCAACGAGTTGTTGTCCGGTTGCGTCAATTCGTTGGCGCGCGCGCATATTATTTGCCAGCCCGGCTTGCTCTTCAGCGCGTTACAGCTCTGCCAAAAAGCTCCCCAGGTCGGCTGCAAATCTATCGTTTGCCAATCCGGCAACATCTCCCACTTGCTTACCGCAAACGGTGCGAAAGGCTGAACGGAGGGCGGCACCATGGACGGCTTGGGCGAGGCACAGGCAGCAAGAAAAATCAGCACCAGCAGCGCGGCTTTAAGCCGTGCGCTGGAAGAAGGGTTAATCCCAGATAATTTGTTAGGCCCAATGTCCTGCCCCCTCGCAAGCTCTCCCCCTTGCAGGGGGAGGGCTAGGGAGGGGGTAGAAACGCAACCTTCCAGCCGTGCCAACCCCCATCCTAGCCTTCCCCCTAAAAGGGGGAAGGGACAGTTTGGTTTTAATGATTTATCTGGGCTAATGCAAAACACGCGGCACACTCAACACGAATTGAGGGATCTCGACCTCGAACTGCGCACCCTCATCAGTCTGCATCTGGTAGCTGCCGCGCATCGTGCCGACCTGTGTGGTCAGCACCGTGCCGCTGGTATATTCGAAGCTCTGGCTCGGTTTTAGCAATGGTTGCTCGCCCACCACACCTTGTCCGCGCACTTCCTGCACATGGTTATGGGCATCGGTGATGACCCAATGGCGGCTGATGAGCTTGGCGGGCGAATGACCGAGATTGGTAATGGTGATGGTGTAAGAAAACACGAAACGGTTGCCCGACTCATCGGATTGCTCCGGCAGGTAATTCACCTGCGTCTGTATGACGACACCATGTTGATTGATTTCTTCCATGCGCGGCATTTGAACCGATTTTGCCTTGTGTCGCAAGGGGTTCGCGGTACTTTTATGCTAATCTGCGCGAATATTTTTCGGCTAGCAAAATCATGAACGGATATTTGAAACGCATCCTCAACGCTCGTGTGTATGACGTGGCGATCGAAACCCCGCTGGAGCTTGCCCCCAACCTGTCGGCGCGCATCGGCAATACGGTGTTGCTGAAACGCGAGGATATGCAGCCGGTGTTTTCCTTCAAGCTGCGCGGCGCTTACAACAAGATGGCGCAACTCACGCCGGAGCAACTCAAGCGCGGCGTGATCACCGCATCGGCGGGAAATCACGCCCAGGGCGTGGCACTCAGCGCGCAGAAGCTCGGCTGCAAAGCGGTCATCGTGATGCCTTCGACCACGCCGCAAATCAAGATACAGGCGGTTGCCAGCCGTGGCGCGAAAGTGGTGCTGCATGGCGATTCATATTCCGATGCCTATCAATATGCGCTGGAGCTGGAACAACAAAGCCGGATGGTTTTCGTGCATCCCTACGACGACCCCGATGTGATCGCCGGACAGGGCACCATCGCCATGGAAATTTTGCGCCAGCATACCCAGCCGATACACGCGATTTTCGTCGCCATCGGCGGCGGCGGACTGATCTCCGGCGTGGCGGCTTACGTCAAACAATTGCGTCCTGACATCAAAATCATTGGTGTGCAGCCGGTGGATTCCGATGCGATGTACCGCTCGCTGAAAGCCAAGCGGCGCGTCACGCTCGACCATGTCGGGCTGTTCGCCGACGGCGTGGCGGTGAAGCAGGTCGGACAGGAAACCTTCCGGCTGTGCCGCAAGCTGGTCGATGAAATCATCCTGGTGGACACCGACACGGCGTGTGCCGCGCTCAAGGATGTATTCGAAGACACCCGCTCTATCCTCGAGCCGGCGGGTGCGCTGTCCATCGCCGGAGCCAAGCTGTATGCCGCGCGCGAAAAGCTCAAAGGCGAAACGCTGGTCGCCATCGCCAGCGGCGCGAACATGAATTTCGACCGTCTGCGTTTCGTCGCGGAACGCGCCGAGATCGGTGAAAAGCGCGAGGCGATATTGGCCGTCACGATTCCCGAAACGCCGGGCAGCTTCCGCAAATTCTGCTCGCTGCTCGGCAAGCGCAACATCACCGAGTTTAATTACCGCTATGACGACCCGAAAGCGGCGCATGTGTTCGTCGGTATCCAGGTGCGCAACCAGTCGGAAACCGCCGAGCTGGTGGACAAATTGCAGCGCAACAAACTCAACACGCTGGACCTGAGCGACAACGAAATGGCCAAGCTGCACTTGCGCCATCTGGTCGGCGGGCACGCGCCGGAAGTCAAGGACGAAATCATGTTCCGCTTCGAGTTCCCCGAACGCCCCGGCGCGCTGATGCTGTTCCTGAACAGTATGAGCCACAACTGGAACATCAGCCTGTTCCACTACCGCAACCATGGCGCGGATTACGGCCGCGTGCTGGTCGGCATGCAAGTGCCGCATCACGACAAGAAGGCGCTCAAGACCTTCCTCGACACGCTCGGCTATCGCTACTGGGACGAGAGCGACAACCCGGCGTACCGCTTGTTTTTGGGTTAAGCGACCATGCCGGCTTCGCCGCACATAACCAAGCTCGGCATCCGCAAGAAGCTCCTCGCCCTGCGCGAACAGCTTTCCGCCGACACGCGCGCCGCGCACAGCGCGGCGATCAGCGCACGCATCGTCAAACTGGGAATTTACCGGCAGGCCAGTACGATACTGGGCTACATGAATTTCGGCGCGGAGTTCGCCAGCGAACTTTGGATACAACAGGTGTTGGCGGATGGCAAAAAATTAGCCTTGCCCCGGGTGAACCGCCACACCAACCAGCTTGATTTATATTGGGTGGATGACTTGGAAAACCAGTTGGCAGCAGGGCTATGGGGGATACGCGAGCCGATAGTCGAACGCTGTGAGAGGCTGTCCACGCTAAATGAGGTAGAATTCGTCCTGCTGCCCGGGGTGGCGTTTACCCGGGATGGGGCGCGGCTGGGCTATGGCAGCGGTTTTTACGACAAACTGCTTGCACACATGACGCATCAACCTGCGTTGGCCGCAGCAGCGTTCGCGCTGCAAATCGTCGAACAAATCCCGCAGGAATCGACGGATGTAAAAGTCGGATGGATTATCACCGAGCAAGAAACAATCGCTTGTTCAGCAGAAGAATAACGTTGTAATAATGAGAGAACGCAAAGATGGCTTCATTACCTGATTACGATCCGCAAGAAACCCAGGAGTGGCTGGATGCCCTCGAGTCGGTTTTGGAAAACGAAGGCGCGGAACGCGCCCATTTCCTGCTCGAACAACTGATCGACAAAGCCCGCAACTCCGATGCGGGCATGCCATTCAGCGCGACCACGCCGTACTGCAACACCATTCCGGTGGCCGAAGAGCAACGCTCCACCGGCAACCAGGATTTGGAACACCGCATCCGCGGATGGATGCGCTGGAACGCGATGGTGCTGGTGTTGAATGCCAACCGCGACTCGTCCGAGCTGGGTGGGCATATCGCCAGCTTTGCCTCGGCAGCCACTTTGTACGACGTGGGATTCAATCATTTTTTCCACGGCAAGACCGACAGTCACGGCGGTGATCTGGTGTATTTCCAGGGTCATTCGTCGCCCGGCATGTATGCACGCGCCTTCCTCGAAGGGCGTATCAGCGAAGAACAAATGTACAAGTTCCGCCAGGAAACCGAGGGCGGCGGGCTACCGTCATATCCTCATCCGTGGCTGATGCCGGACTTCTGGCAGTTTCCCACCGTATCGATGGGCCTCGGTCCGCTGATGGCGATTTACCAGGCGCGCTTCATGCGTTATCTGGAACTTCGCGGCATGGTGAAAACCGCCGGACGCAAGGTGTGGGCGTACTTGGGCGACGGTGAGACCGACGAACCGGAATCGCTGGGCGCGGTCTCCATGGCCGGGCGCGAGAAGCTCGACAACCTGATTTTCGTCATCAACTGCAATCTGCAACGCCTCGATGGTCCGGTGCGCGGCAACGGCAAGATCATCCAGGAGCTGGAAGGCGTGTTCCGTGGTGCGGGCTGGAATGTCATCAAGGTGGTATGGGGCGATCATTGGGATCGTTTGCTCGCCAAGGACAAGAATGGTCTGTTGCAAAAGCGCATGCAGGAAGCGGTGGACGGCGATTATCAGACTTATAAATCCAAGGATGGCGCGTACGTGCGCCAATATTTTTTCGGCAAATATCCCGAATTGCTGGAGATGGTCGCCGACATGACAGATCAGGAAATCTGGCACTTGAATCGCGGCGGTCACGATCCGAAAAAAGTTTTCGCCGCTTATGCGGCGGCCAGCAAACACACGGGCCAGCCGACCGTGATTCTCGCCAAGACGGTGAAGGGTTACGGCATGGGCGAGGCGGGCGAAGGCCAGAACATCACCCACCAGCAAAAGAAAATGACCGGTGAGGTACTGCTCAAATTCCGCGACCGTTTCAACATCCCGTTGAGCGATGAGCAAGTCGCCAGCCTGAATTTTTATCGTCCAGCCGAAGACAGTCTGGAAATGAAATATCTCAAGGAGCGCAGCCGGGAGATGGGCGTGGTTCCGCAGCGCACGCCGGTCAACGAGCCGCTGCAGATACCCGGTCTGGAGGCGTTCGATGCGTTACTGAAAGGCACGGATGAACGCGAAATTTCCACCACGATGGCGTTCGTGCGCATGCTCGGCATCCTGATTAAAGATAAAAATATCGGCAAGCAAGTCGTGCCGATCGTGCCGGATGAATCGCGCACTTTCGGCATGGAAGGCATGTTCCGCCAGCTCGGAATTTTCTCGCAGGTGGGTCAGCTCTATACTCCGCAGGATGCCGATCAACTGATGTTCTACAAGGAAGACCAGAGCGGGCAGATTTTGCAGGAAGGCATCAACGAAGCGGGCGGCATGGCCGACTGGATTGCCGCCGCCACTTCCTACGCCAACCACGGCAAGGCGATGCTGCCGTTCTATATTTACTATTCGATGTTCGGCTTCCAACGCGTCGGCGATCTGGCCTGGGCTGCCGGTGATATGCGCGCACGCGGCTTCCTGCTCGGCGGAACAGCCGGCCGCACCACGCTGAACGGCGAAGGCTTGCAACACGAGGACGGCCACAGCCACTTGCAGGCGGCAACCATTCCGAATTGCATATCCTACGATCCGACTTTTGCGTATGAACTCGCCGTGATCATTCATGACGGCATGCGCCGCATGTATGTCGAGCAGGAAGACGTGTTCTATTACCTCACGGTGATGAACGAAAACTACGTCCATCCGGCGATGCCCAAGGGCGCGGAAGCGGGCATCATCAAGGGTATGTATCTGTTCAGTGAAGGGGCAACAAAGGAGCAAGGGAAAAATCCTCGCGTGCAGTTGATGGGTAGCGGGACCATCCTGCGCGAAGTGATTGCTGCAGCCGCCTTGCTGGAAAAAGATTTTGGAGTTGCATCGGATATCTGGAGCGTGACCAGTTTCACCGAATTACGCCGCGAGGGATTGGATTGCGAACGCTGGAACATGCTGCATCCGGAAGCCAAGGCCCGTGCCAGCTATGTCGAACAATGTCTGTCCGGACGCAGCGGCCCGGTGATCGCCGCGACCGATTACATGCGTTCGTTCGCCGACCAGATTCGCGGCTTCCTGCCCCAGCATTACAAGGTGCTGGGCACGGACGGTTTCGGCCGTTCCGACACACGCAAGAAATTGCGCCGGTTCTTTGAGGTCGATCGCAATTACATAGCAGTTGCGGCGCTCAAGGCCTTGGCCGATGAAGGCACGATAAGCGCCGGCGAAGTCAGCAAGGCGATCAAGCTTTACAACATCAATCCCGACAAACCCAACCCGACGACTGTTTAACAGGATGTTGAAAAACTACTGCGCTCTGCATAACTGCGTTGCTCAAGGACTAAAAATGCTCATTTACTCAAATGTAAACTCCGCTTTTTTGTCCTTTCGCGCCTTGTTCTGTCATCGCTCGCGACGTTTTTCAACATCCTGTTCCAGGTTAGGAGAGACACACCGTGGCTGAAATAAAGCAAGTATTGGTGCCGGACATCGGCGACTACAAAGATGTGGGTATCATCGAAGTAATGGTGAAAGTCGGCGACACGATTAAAGCTGAAGACAATCTGGTGACGCTGGAAACTGACAAGGCGGCAATGGACGTGCCGTCGCCATACGCCGGCGTGATCAAGGAAATGAAGGTCAAGGTCGGCGACAAAGTGTCGCAAGGCTCGCTGATTTTGTTGTTGGAAAGCAGCGACGCGGCGGGTGCGCCACAAAGTAGCCAACCTGCTGTGCAGCCAACGCCTGCTCCGACTGCAGCACCAGCGGCAGCACCGGTTGCAGCAACACCTGCAGCGATACCAGTGGTCGCCCAAGCATCGCAACCTGCGGTGGCACCCGCAAGGGGTACGCCGGTGGGTGCACCCGTAAAGGGTACGCCGCCAGACACTCGCCCTTCGGGCGGTCTTGGCGCAGCCCCGCTGTTACACAGCGATCCTTCCGCAGGTAAAGCCCACGCCAGCCCCGCCATACGCCGCTTCGCGCGCGAACTCGGTGTGCAGGTTGCGCAAGTCAAAGGCAGCGGTGCAAAAGGCCGCGTGACCAAAGACGACGTGCAACTGTTCGTCAAGGCCGCTCTTGCGCAACCGCGCGGTGCCGCAGGCGGCAACGGTCTGCAAGTGCTGGCCTCGCCGGTGGTGGATTTCGCCAAGTACGGTGCGATTGAAACCAGGCCGCTGTCGCGTATCAAGAAAATCGCCGGTGCGAATCTGCATCGCAACTGGGTGACCATTCCGCACGTCACACAATTCGATGAGGCTGACATCACCGAAATGGAAGCCTTCCGCAAGGAACTCGGCGCGGAATATTCCAAACAAAACATCAAAATCACACCGTTGGCTTTCCTGCTCAAGGCAGCGGTTGCCGCATTGCAAAAATATCCGGAGTTCAACGCCTCGCTGGATGCTGGCGGCGAAAATCTGGTGATCAAACAGTACTGTCATATCGGTGTGGCGGTGGATACGCCGGACGGATTGATGGTGCCGGTGTTGCGCGATGTGGACAAAAAAGGCATCGTGCAACTCGCCAAAGAACTGGGCGAAATCAGCGCGAAAGCACGCGAGAAAAAAATTACCGCTGCCGATATGCAAGGTGGCTGCTTCACGATTTCCAGTTTGGGCGGCATTGGCGGCACGGCCTTCACACCTATCATCAATGCGCCGGAAGTGGCGATCCTCGGCGTGTCCAGAGCCATCATCAAGCCGATGCATAAAGACGACACATTTGTGGCGCGCTTGATGTTGCCGTTGTCGCTATCTTATGATCATCGCGTGATCGACGGCGCAGCCGCAGCGCGCTTTACCGTTTTCCTTGCGCAAGTGCTGGCTGACACTCGCCGCCTGGCGTTGTAGTTTGTGGTCAGTAGCAGGGCAATCGGGATATTAGGCGGCACGTTTGATCCGATTCATTTCGGGCATCTTCGGCTCGCCGAGGAAATGCTTGAACTCGCAAATCTCCGGCAAATTCGTTTCATCCCCACCGGCACGCCGCCGCATCGCGATTCTCCGCAAGTATCTGCACGGCATCGCAGCGCGATGGTGCAATTGGCGATCGCCGATCAGCCGGCTTTCGTGCTGGACGACCGCGAAGTCGAGCGCACCGCGCCCTGCTATACGGTGGATACCTTGCGCGAGCTGCGTGCCGAGTTGGGCGCAGCACAACCGCTGTGCCTGTTGATGGGAGGGGACGCATTTTTGCAATTGCACACCTGGCACGAGTGGGAACGATTGTTCGAGCTGGCGCACATTGTGGTAGGTTTTCGTCCCGGCTTCATGCTGAAGGAACGCATACACAGTGCGACGGAGAAATTGCGCCGGCACTATCAGCAGCGGTTGTGCGCTGCGCAAGACTTATCACAGCAGCCGTTTGGCGGGATTGCCGAACTGGCTATTCCCAAACTGGAAATCTCTGCCACGCTGATTCGCAGCCGCGTGGCGGAAAATCGCTCCATACGCTATCTGCTGCCCAACGCAGTGGCCGATTACATTCATCAACATCATTTATACGAGCATGCTAACTACTGAAGAAAAAACCAAAGCCGTCATCGCCGCACTTGAAGACGTCAAAGCACAAAACATCACCGTGATCGACACCAGCAAACTCAGTTCGATGTTCGAGCGCATGATCATCGCCAGTGCAACATCCAGACGGCAAACCAAAGCGCTTGCCGACAACGTGGTGGTCAAGCTCAAGGAGCGCGGCGAAGAGGTGCTTGGCCGCGAGGGGGAAGACAGCGGCGAGTGGATTTTGGTGGACTTGGGCGAAGTGCTGGTACACATCATGCAGCCAGCCATCCGCGATTACTACAACCTCGAAGAATTGTGGAGCAAGGCGCAGGCGGCGCGGCCAAAACTGGCTAAAGCTCCAAAATAAACATGAAACCCGAAAAACATCTAGCCACAGAGAACACGGAGTTCACAAAGAAAAAACAATTGGTTGCCGTAAATATTGACTTCACCCATCAGGTGAACCGAAAAAATATGTGGAACCCGCTTCATCTCTGTGTTCTCTGTGGCCACTTCGACAAGCTCAGGACAGGCTTGAATTGTAGTTTTTAGTATAAATGCAGCTCATCATCGTCTCGGTTGGCCACAAAATGCCGGACTGGATCACGGCGGGTTTCAACGAATACACCAAGCGCATGCCGCGCGAAGCGAGGATAGCGCTGCTGGAAATCAAGCCCGAACCGCGCACCACCGGAAAAACCACGGCGCAGATCATGGAAGCCGAAGCGCAGCGCATTCTCGCCGCCCTGCCGCAAAACTGCTTGCGCATCGCACTGGATGAACGCGGCATACAGCCAACCACCAGGCAGCTTGCCGCCCAGATGCAGGACTGGATGCGGGCAGGGCGCGATGTTGCGTTCATCATCGGGGGCGCAGATGGCTTGCATGAATCGGTCAAACAGGCTGCGCAACAACTGCTGGCGTTATCTGCGCTCACCCTGCCTCACGCTGTTGTGCGAGTATTGCTTGCCGAACAGTTGTATCGGGCGCATAGCTTGATGCACAATCACCCCTACCATCGGGAATAGGAAACCGTCATGCGCATCATCCAGCCACGCATCTACCTCGCTTCGCAGAGTCCGCGCCGCCGCGAATTGCTTAAACAAATCGGCATCAACTTCGAGATGCTGTTGATGCGCTCTGATCCGCGCCGCAATTTGGAGGTGGATGAAACCCAACATCCCGATGAGCAGCCGGAGAACTATGTTCGACGGGTTTCTCAGGCCAAGGCCGAAGCGGGCTACGACGTGTTGAAGTTGCGCAACTTGCCCCAGTTTCCGGTGCTGGCCGCCGATACCACCGTCACGCTGGACGGCAAGATCTTCGGCAAACCTGACAGTGCAGAACAGGCCGCTGAAATGCTGCGTCAGCTTTCCGGCAGAGAACATCATGTGCTCAGTGCGGTTGCAATCGCTTTGGAAGAACATGTCGAAGTTGCGCTTTCCACCTCCACGGTGCGCTTCATTACGCTCAGCGAAGAGCGTATCCGCCGCTACCTGCTCACCCGCGAGTACACGGACAAGGCTGGTGGCTATGCCATACAGGGGCAGGCCGGGGCATTCATCGAACACCTTTCCGGCAGCTATTCCGGCGTGATGGGTTTGCCGCTGTTCGAAACAGTTCAATTACTGCAACGCTTTGATTACCCCACGCCGTGAAATTCCGTTGAGCCAAAAATCATGGGCCCAAAAATCATGAGCGAAGAAATCCTCATCAACGTCACCCCGCAAGAGACCCGCGTCGCGGTGATGCAACTCGGCGTGGTGCAAGACCTGCACATCGAACGCGGCAGCAGTCGCGGCATCGTCAGCAACGTTTACCTCGGCAAGGTCAAACGCGTATTGCCGGGGATGCAGTCTGCCTTCATCGACATTGGCCTGGAGCGTTCGGCGTTTTTGCATGTGGCGGATATTTGGGAAAATAGCCACAACATCGAGACGGCCAAACCGATCGAGAAGGTGCTGTTTGAAGGACAGACCCTGCTGGTGCAAGTCATCAAGGAACCGATCGGCAGCAAGGGTGCGCGGCTGTCCACCCAGCTCAGTATCGCCGGACGTTTGCTGGTATATCTGCCGCAGGAGACGCACATCGGTGTATCGCAACGCATCGAGAGCGTGGAACAGCGCGACACCTTGCGTGCCAAGCTGCAAGCCGTGCTGCCGCCGGAACATCAGGGCGGCTACATCATTCGCACCGTGGCGGAAACCTCGGCAGAACTGGATTTTGTCGCCGACATCGCTTATCTGGACAAACTGTGGGGCAATTTGCAAACCGCTGCGAAAACCGCCAGTGCGCCGCAATTGCTGTATCAGGAACTCGATATCAGCCTGCGTGTGCTGCGTGATTTTGTCAATCACACAACCACGCGCATTCTGGTCGATTCGCGCAGCACCCTCCAAAGAATGCTGGAGTTCGCGCAAGCCTATAATACGATTGCGAGCGACAGGCTCGAGCACTATCCCGGCGTTCGTCCGCTGTTCGATTTGTATGGTGTGGAAGAAGAGATCGAGCGCGCCTTGTCCAAGCGCGTCGATCTGAAATCCGGCGGCTATCTCATCATCGATCAAACCGAGGCACTGACCACCATAGACGTGAATACCGGGGGCTATGTCGGGTTGCGCAGTTTTGATGACACCATCTTCAAGACCAATCTGGAAGCCACACAAGTCATCGCGCGGCAACTGCGTCTGCGCAATCTGGGCGGCATCATCATCTGCGATTTCATTGACATGGATACCCAGGAACATCGTGATGCCGTGCTGGAAGAATTCAAAAAAGCCCTGGCTCGCGATCACACACGCATCACCGTGAACGATTTTTCCGAGCTGGGTTTGCTGGAAATGACCCGCAAGCGCACCCGCGAAAGCCTGGCGCATGTGTTGTGCGAACCATGCCCTACCTGTCAGGGGCGTGGCGAAGTAAAAACCGCGCAGACGGTGTGCTACGAGATCCTGCGCGAAATCCTCCGCGAAGCGCGCCAGTTCAACGCGCGCGAATACCGCATCCTCGGTTCACCGCATGTGATAGATTTATTTCTGGATGAGGAATCGCAAGCCCTCGCGATGCTTTCCGACTTCATCGCCAAGCCGATTTCAATGCAAGTCGAAACGATGTACAACCAAGGGCAATACGATGTGATTTTGATGTAAAGCACCGCTGAAAGCGGGCAAAGTTTAAAGGTGGCCAAAATGACCAAGACAGCTCTATTACTTGTGATACTCGCTCTGCCCCTGACGTTCACCGGATGCGATAATTCCGATTCGCAGCAGGAGTCCACTCCAGGAAAGCCGGGTGCAGCGGACGATACGTCCAAATTGTGTTCGTCTATTGAGGACACCGGCCTCGCCAAACAATGCTCTGTCAACAGTCGCTATAGTGCAGTTGACGTCATAATCGACAGCAATGATGATGAGGTGGCAAGGAATATTTGTGCCGATGTCGCAAATAAGATGACGCAACTAACTGCCCATTTTTCAGGTTCGTGGAAGCTGCAAATATTTTCTCCCTATCGTAGCGATAAACCGATGGCTACCTGCTTACTTCATTAGTCGTTAGTAACGAGATACTCGACATCTGCTCCGTGTCAGCAGTCATTCAATGCCGCTTAGCCGCCTAATTCCATTTCCATTTCAAAAGTAAAACAATCCGTAGGTCGGGCTTAACCAGCGACTTGCTGGCGTTGTTTGCCAGCTTAGTCGATGGCTATGCAAAGCTCGCCCGACAACCCTTCGACAAGGATCTCCTGAGTTTATCGAAGGGCTCAGGACAGGCTTAATCCGGCGGGCAGTGCGTGGTTGTTGCCGCTGTGCCAATTCCGTCCAGCCTTTGGCTGATTACGGATTTTCGGTTGTCAATGTCCGCTGTCGGGCAGTGAAGTAACGAGGCAAGGTAGGCAGCAGTGTGCCAAAAGCGGACGGTCAGCATTCGAGTTGTGGTTGGCTTGCCGGTTCGGACAAATCTGGTAACTGGCTTATCACTGTTCCAATTTGATATTGGCGCGCCTGAGAGGATGACTTGCTGTTGCCGAGGATCTTCGCGCCTATCAAGGAGTGCTCCTTCATGACCTTCCACTCATCCCGCGTGAAGCCGCCCGGCTTGAGCAGGATATGGTCGGGGATGCCATTTTGCCTATGTCATGCATCGGACTTGCGAAAAAGATCTTGTCGACGAACGCTTCATCCAAGCCGAGCATTCTGGCAAGCTCGCGGCTGTAATAGCTGATGCGTTGCACGTGAGCACTGGTGTCATCATCTTTGTATTCCGCCGCGCGCGTCATTGTAAAAATGGTTTCCAGACAGCTTTCCTTAAGATCGGCGGTCCTTTCAAGCACTCGTTGTTCCAGCACGTCGTTGTAATTCCTTGTGCAACAGGGACACTTCCAACATGTTGTGAACGCGCGCCAGCACCTCAGCCAACTCAAACGGCTTGCTGATGAAACCCTTCGCCCCGGCCTGGAGCGCGCGCAGCTTGTGACCCGTGTGGGCGGTAATCACAAGGACAGGAAGATAGCCGTCCGGTTCAATTTCCTTGAGCCCCTCCATCACCTGGTATCCGTCCATGTTGGGCATTTCGAGATCGAGCAGGATCAGGTCGTAGCGGTTGTTGCGGTGCAGCTCACAGACCTCGCACGGATCCATCGTGGACGTGATGGAAACATAGCCGGCACCGTGCAGTATCCGCTCGAGCAGAAGGGCATTGGCTTCCTGATCGTCAACGATCAGGACTTTGCCGTGAAGAATGCCAGATGCACTTATCATGAAAATCGCAGCTCCTTATTTGCTCTTAGCGCCAGCGTTGATACTCGAAAAGTTGGCGCTATTGAAAATCGCGTTCTGCAATACCCAGGTTTTAAGCAATGCCTCTTGGCGTCGGGCCTCGGTGATGCCCTCCGCTGTGCCAGCGGCGAGATTGAGAATGGCGGGATCGCGGATTTTTTTGGCATGGCTGCCACCTGTTAATGCGCGAATTAGTCTAGAGGATCGCGAGACCGAAGGTACGAACTACACTTCATTTTACTATACGCTCATTCTGCACAAATAAATGCATGCTTTTGCTTGCGGGTTCACCGACATGGACTCGAACCAAAGAACAGGTCATTCAGGATGCCCAGATATTTTTGCCATGATGCCGACGACGAATTGTGTCTATAATCGACCCCAAGTTTTTTATTGCCCCGTTACTTGAACGGGGAATTGAAAATGCCGCCAATACAGTGAACTTGTTCAGTTTGATGACACCCGGCCCTGTTATTGTGTAAACGCTATATTTCATTTGGGGATTGTGCTCCATGCCTAATTGGGCAAGAGGTCTAAGTGTAGCAGCGGCTCTGCTGTTGATAGCGGGGGTGGCGTATTACGCAATCTACGGATCCAAACAGGCAGACACCAGCGTACGCACGTCTGGAATCGTCGAGGGGCCGGAAGTCAATCTCGCGCCAAAGGCTGCTGGACGAATTTCGGAGATTTGCTGTAACGAAGGTGACCACGTTCAGAAAAACCAGATTGTCATCCGGCTCGAAAGCGATGATCTCTCCGCCGCAGTCGAGCAATCAAAAGCTGGAGTAGAGCGGGCTCAAGCGAATATCGGTGTTGCGGAATCATCGATTAGATATGCACGGGCAAATATCGAGAGCGCAGAAGCCGAGATCAAGGCAGTTCAAGCGGACACCAAAAAAGCCAAGGTTCAGATGGACGATTCCAACACCAAGCTTGCAAGGTTGCAGGCGCTTTTCCAACAGAAATTTATCTCGCAGGAAGCACTTGATACCTCTGCAACGGCACACGCTGCGTTGGTGGCTGATTACTTATCTCAAAAGTCGAAACTGATCGAAGCGCAGTACAAAAGAGATGCGTCCATTGCGCAATTGAGCACCACCCAAAATCAACTTCAGTTGGCCCACTCTGATCTCAAGCAGTCGCAAGCAACATTGGCTTATAACGAGGCTAAGCTCGCCGACATGGCCATTGCTACCCCTATTTCAGGCACAGTGGTGTTCAAGGCATTGGAGAAGGGTGAAACCGTCAGCCCCGGTGTGACGGTGTTGACTGTGGTCGACCTCGCCAGCCTTTACGCACGGGTGGACGTCGATGAGACGCTGGTGGACAAGATTGCGGTCGGAGGTGATGTGACGATAAGAACCGAAGGCACTTCGGGCAAACAATTCAAAGGAAAAATTTCGGAGATTGGGCGGTATGCCGAGTTCGCAACCCAAAAGGACGTAACGAGCGGTCGTCAGGACATTAAAACATTTCGCGTCAAAATTGCGTTTCAGGAACCAGCTGGGCTACTGAAACCAGGAATGACGGTGGACGTAGAAATAGCGAAAAGAACGGAACAATGAGCGCGGAAAGCAAAGCCATCGAGGTGACTGGACTGACAAAGAGATTTGGTTCATTCACCGCTGTTGATAATGTGAGTTTCGATGTGCCCGACGGCGAAATGTTCGGTTATCTTGGCCCGAACGGCGCGGGCAAAACGACGCTGATGCGGATGCTCACCACGCTGGTCATTCCTACCGGCGGAATCGCGAAAATTGCTGGCTTTGATGTCGTGACAAATCCCGCTGACGTAAGGCGTCAAATAGGCGTAATTTCGCAAGCGATGACGAGCGATCTGGATCTTACCGGCTATGAGAACTTGGATGTCTACGGGCGTTTCTATGGGGTTCCTGCGCGGGAAAGAAAAGAGCGGATCAAGTACCTCTTGGATATGGTCGGGCTGAGTTCTCGTGCGGGCGAACTCGTTGCAGCATATTCAGGCGGTATGAGGCGACGACTTGAAGTTGCAAGAGGCCTTGTACACAAACCAAAAATACTTTTCCTGGATGAGCCTTCGAGCGGTCTGGATCCGCAATCGAGGCGCGTGATGTGGGAGCTGTTACGGCAAATCAGACAGGAAAGCTCGACAACGATGTTTCTGACGACCCATTACATGGAAGAGGCGGATGCCCTGTGCAGCCGAATTGCCATTATCGATGCAGGCAAGATGATTGTTATCGGCAGTCCAACGCAACTCAAACGGGAAATTCCCGGCAGTGACATCGTTTCGATTGCGCTTGAGAGTCTGTCAGATGGGTTGGTCAGTTGCGTAAAAGCATTACCATTCGTGCGTAATCTGCATATGGAGGATGAGACCTTGCGTGTTTATGTCGACAGTGGGGCAACGAGCCTTCCAGCATTGATGGATGCGATCAGATCGTCGGGAGGGCGGATATTGTCCGCGAGCATCCATGAACAGACCCTTGAGGATGTGTTCATCCATTTCACCGGAAAATCGATTCGAGAGGGAGAAGCGAAAAAAGTAAGCCTTTTTATTGGCGCCGGAGTGCCTCAGCGGTGAAGAAAATGAATGCATTTTCGGAGACAATCCTGAGATTGTCCGCAGTGATAGATCGGGACATCAAGAAATTTATGCGCAATCCGATTGTGATCGGCATGAGTTTTCTATTGCCGATCATCTATCTGGTGATTATGGGCAATTCGTTTCAGGGGAAGTTGCAATCGTTGCCTCTTGTAGTCATCAACCATGACTCTGGGCGATATGCGCGGAATCTTTTTGACAACCTCCGTGCCGTCGAGTCCGGTCCGGCGACATTGACCATTTTTCAAACCGAGGATGAACAGGCAGCAGTCGCCGATGTCCGTAACGGTAAATACAAAGCGGCACTTATCATTCCATCCGATTTCAGCAAGAGGGTGGCTCTCAAATCAAGACCCGAAGTGGGACTCTTTCTCGATAACACCGACGGCATATCTTCGGGGACGATAATAGGTGTCGTGAATGGAGCTGTTGCCGCGGTTCGTCCCGGCTACGTTGCCATTCGGGAAGCGGCTGACGAAATACATGTCCGCGACGCCAATCTGTATCGCTACGTGGATTATTTCCAGTCTCTGGTTCCCGGTGTTGTGGTTATGGCTATTTTCCTCGGAACCCTCACCACGGGTGTATTTAACGTTGTCATGGATCGGTTTCTGGGCACCGAGGAAAGCTATCTCCTGACTCCGCTTACAAAGGCCAACATCGTGGGGGGGCTCATATTGAGCGGCCTTGCCATTACGACTACAGTGTCAATTTTAGTACTCGGGTTAGGCATTGTCATGACTGGCATTCCACTCCCGACTAACACAGGGTCGCTGGCATCATTGCTCGTCGTCATCATCCTCACCACACTTTGCCTGCAGAGTCTGATGTTTGTTCTTCTTGGAAGGGCTAACCATCCGAGGCTCGTTGGTGTGTTGAGCGGGTTTATGAACGTGATCTTGTTTTTCCCGAGTGGTGCCGTTTACCCGACGGCGAGTTTGCCTGGTTGGTTAAAAAGCTTTGCCATGGTAAATCCGGAGGCTTATGCCGTAGATGCATTGAAGGCGTTGCTCTTCAAGAGCGCGGGATTGACCACCGTTTTGGCAGACATTGGCTTCCTTGCGGTTTTCACGACCGTGATGATGGCGGCCGCGATAATGCTATTTAAGCGAACACTCTAGCGTTGCGGCTTATGACGCCCGGGGGATTTTTCTGTTATGTTTAAACACAAATTTAGGTTGCCGACCAGCCGGTTAGCACAGGGTAATAAGCTCTGTCCAGTGCCCAGAATTATCTCTTCGGGCGCGTCAATATCAAATTGGAACCGTGATAATTCAGTTACCAGATTAGTCCGAGTTGGCGAGCCATTTGCATTCGAGCCTCGAATGTCTGTATATGGACTCCTCCTCGTTTGCAAACACTCCGTTTTTGGCTTGCTTCGGGTGCTGCCCTTGGCGAACGGCAGCTTCCAAGGAAGCAGCTCATGGGCAGGAGCAGGTTCGATGCGTGCTGTCCCATGATCTCATCTGCGTCGATGGAAAATCCGATAGGTGCTTCTAAGCCACCGCCGAAGGAACACGCCATTTGATCATCGCGACCTTCACGGCATCGTTCACGACAAGGCACGCCACCAACGCATAGGCGAAAATCGCGAGCGTCTGCCACCAGGGTAATGGCATGAGTCCCGTGAGACCCACGAAAGTCAGAACGGTGCCTATCAGCGCATCCGCCGCGAGGGCTGCGATGAGCGTCTTGCCGGGCATCGTCGCCCAGAACCAGCGGCGCTCCCGCGCGGACACGATGGAAAACACGGCCATGTAGAGTAGTGTCAGAAAGCTGAAGGTGTAGAGGGCGTTATCGTTGGTCGCCAGACCAAAACGCGACCAGCCTATCCACAAGAGAAGGAGTGCCTCTGCGACCATCGCGACGCCCAGCACCACGGACACGGTGATGAAGCCGCCGATGTTCCACGTCTCAGGTTTATTGGATGGTCGAACGTGGTCGGTGGCAAGGGCGATCTTCGCGAAGTCCGTCATAAATACCAGCAGCAGCATCGCAAAGGCCGAGACGACGAATTTGCCGGTTACCACGAACGCGATAGCCACGAAGGCAGCCTTCAGGATCGTCCGGCTGATCTTGTTGATGATCCAGGTCAGAATGCGCTGGTAGATCGTCCGTCCCTGTTCGACCAGCGCCACGATGTTCGTCAGCCCCGGTTCGGTCAGGACGACGCTGGCGGCGCCCTTGGCAACGTCGGTCGCGGTGCTGACCGCGATGCCCACTTCGGCCTGGCGTAGCGCGGGCGCATCGTTGACGCCGTCGCCCGTCATGCCGGTCACGTGCCCCGCGGCCTGCAGGTGCTGCACCACGATGTATTTGTCCTCCGGATACACTTCGGCGAAACCATCGGCGCCCGCCAACAAGTCAACCGCCTCGTTGCCGGCCTGAGTGCTCGCGGCCTTCAGATCCGACACGCGCTGGATATTGGATAGTCCCACACCTTGCGCGATTTCACTCGCGATCGCCAGCGCATCACCGGTGAGCATCTTCACCGAAACGCCGAGGCCGTGAAGTGTAGCGATGAGCTGCTTGGCGTCCGGTCGCGGCGGATCAAACAAGGTCACCAATCCAAGCAATGCGGGGGTGCCGGTCTCAGGGCCGCGCGCCACCGCCAGTGTCCGATATCCCTTCAGTGCCGATTCGCTGACCCGCGCCTCCAACGCCTCGATCGCCGGGGACTGGAGCCCGCAGGCTTCGGCGACGGTGCGCACGGCGCCTTTCATTACGCGCAACCGCTGGCCATTCTGTTCAACCACGGCTTCAGTCCGCCGGTTTTTCGCATCGAACGGCGCAAAGGAGATGGGCGTGACCGCAGGCGAGCTATCAAAGACGTGCCGCTCTTTTGCTGCGGCAAGGAACGCCAGGTCAATCGGATCCTGGTTGGACTCCTGGGATGCGAGTGCGGCGGCAAACAGCACATCGGATTCTGTCGCATGCTCCAGCGGGATCACGCCGGTGACGGCCAGTTGGTTCATCGTAATCGTGCCCGTCTTGTCCACGCAGAGCACGTCCATCGTCGCGGCATCCTCCGCAGCACTGAGGCGTGTGACCAGCACGCCGCGCTTCGCCAGCTCTTTCGCCCCGACAGCCATGCTGACCGTGAACATCACAGGGAGGGCGACTGGCACCGCACTCATCAACAGCACGAGCATGAGCGGAATCATTTCGAGAAGCGCCACGTGCCGGATCAGCGACAGGACGATCACTAAGCCGAGCAGCGCGCCGACGATGACGAACAGCCAGCGCACCACCTTGGCTACCACCGCTTCGATGTGGAGTTTCGGACGCGCCTTCTGCACGAGTTCCGTGGTGCGGCCAAAGTAGGTCTTCGCCCCGGTCAGGATTACCACGCCGTTGCCTTCACCACGGCGGACGACTGACCCCGACGAGAGCATTTCGGAGGGTGCCTTGTCCGCGTCCTTCGACTCGCCGGTGAGGGCGGATTGGTCAATGCTCAGCGCTCCGGTGAGAAGTTTCACATCCGCCGGAATGATGTCGCCGGGGCGCACGCGGACGATGTCGCCGGGGACCAACTCCCGTGCGGGGATGACCTGCCAGATCGCCTCGCGCAGCACGCGCGCACTGACCTGCAAGCGTCGCCGCAACGTTTCGACGACGCCGGCGGCCCGGCGCTCCTGCATAAAGCTCAGCACGGCGTTGATCACCAGCAGCGCGCTCACCACAGCGAGGTCCGAGTATTTCCCGAGCACGGCCGACAAAACCATGATTAGTTCGAGCATCCATGCCGACACGCCCCAGAATTTGCCGAGGAATTTGCGGACCGGGTGGGATTTTTGTTCGGCTACTTCGTTGTAGCCGTGCTCCTTGCGGCGTGTGTTCACCTCGGCGTGCGTGAGACCTGTTTCGGGGCTCACACTGAGCGCCGCGAGTGTGCCGGGAATCGACGCGGATGCGATGTCAAATGTGATGTCAGATTTCTGGGCAGTTGCCGGCATCACTCGCGGGGGCGCTGTTTCGGGTTCCTTTGTAGCCGTTTGCATAGTGACCATCCTTTTTTACGGATATAGGGAAGTCTGGGGTGCATTCTAATAGCATATGGATGAACGTTTTTGTCCGTTTGAGTCGGTCTGAACCCGACCGAAGAAGCAGTTCGAGATATGAAGTGGTTGTGTGTAAACCCCTGACGGCTAAAGCGTCAATGGCGGCGTGATTACCCATTTGATTGTCGCATTCCTACGAATCACATTGACTTTTTATCTCTTCATTGCGCAATAACGCAAAGTTGGCCAAGCAAATAATTTGTGGCAAAAGCAATGTTGATACTCAACAACCCCTTAAAGAGCCTTGCCTTTCTGCCTAGATTATTTCAAACGCCAACAAGACTGCACAGAGCGCCAATTCAAAAAGACCCAGCATAAAAAACTGGTCGGCATATTTTTCTAAAATTGCCGATTTGACTCCACGCATTGCCGCATAAGAAAGGCCCGCACTCGCTACAAATATTATGGTATCAACCGCCAGCAATTTATCCAGCAGTGACCCCACCTGGCCAAAGTGTAGTAGCTTGACTACTGGAATAACCATCATGCACACTCCTACCAATTGTGCCGAGTTAGGCAATATGTGACGGGATAAATCGTTACGTTCAGGCATTTTCAATCGTTAAGCCTTGAAAAAAGTGCCCCTGAACCCAAAAAGGAAGCTCATAGGCAAACGTCTTAACAAATTGTGATGAGTTAAGACACCTGCTCAGGGAGGAAAAACGGGTGAAGCTTGCGCTATGAGCAAAATAAGGCAAGCAAACTTTAAAATAGTTTCATCGGTGTCTCGGCATCCGGATGTTTTTGCCAGAATTCAATGAGCGCGCTTTTGGAAATTATTCTCGGATTGCGACCGAGTGGATAGTCGCGATCCCATGGCCAAATCAGACTTCAGTTTGTTCCGCCATCTCCAAAGCATCGTCCATCTCAATTCCAATATGGCGGACGTTCAATGAACCAGTACTCGGGCGGCGACCAACAACCTTCGATTCAGATTCCGCACCCAACCGCCCCTCCGGTAGAGCGATATGTTATCTGGCAGCATTATCGGGAAAAGCCGATCACTCTCATGGAGTGATCATCCGGTATGCCATAGCCCAGCGTGTTGAAGCGCTTTCTGGATTGAGCCATTTGGTTTTGAATTTTGCATTTAACATTGATCCACCTCCGTTCTTTCAATAATACACAGGACGGGTCAATCTGAGGTGCAATTCAACATAGACATTCAGTAATGCGCCCAGCCAGTTTTTTTTGCCGTCCACTGAGGTCAATATTTGAATATTGCTTTTTCGAAAAGATTACACGCAGGCCAAAACCCAGTGCAGTACTTATTCCGCCAACGTCGGGTATAACCTCACTGCGACGAATAGCAGGGCAGCGAACACCACGAGCATAACCGCGAAATCAACAGCGTAACCGTGAACGTTTTCCCCTCCTGTGATCATGAGTCCGCGTAGCGCGTCAATCAGATAAGTGAGTGGATTGATCTGCGCGATGACACGCAGCCAGCTTGGCATGATGTCCAGCGGATAGATTGCGTTGCTCGCGAAAAACATGGGCATGGTCAGGAGCTGCCCGATGCCCATGAAACGCTCGCGCGTTTTTACGATACACGCGATGATGAGCGAGAAGGTGGCAAAGATTCCCGATCCCAGCATCACGCTGGCCAGCACTGCGAAAATTGCCAGTGGATCTAGCCTGAGCGAAACATGCATAACGAGAGCGACGAGGTAAATGACAACTGCCTGCAGAATGCCGCGGAATCCGGCGGCGACCGCTTTACCAAAAACCAGCGAGCTGCGCCGGGCGGGACTCACCAGCAGTTTATGCACCACCCCAAGATCGCGCTCCCAGATTATTGCGATGCCATAGAAGATCGCGCTGAACAGAACGCTCTGCGCGAGGATTCCGGGCGTGATGAACGCAAGGTAGCTCAACTGCCCGGTGTGGATGCCGCGAACCTGGGCGAGAACCTGTCCGAACACCACCAGCCACAGTACGGGTTGCACCGCGCGGGAAATGATTTCGGTCGGATCACGGATCAGCTTGATCAGCTCTACTTCAACAATCGCAACATTCTCGCGGATGAATCGTTCCATCTGTTCGTCGCTCAGCCGAGGCGGTGAGCAGTCCTGCGGGTCTGGGCGACCTCGCGGAAAGTCCCGCCTTCGTGAATCAAGCCGCCCGCGTAATGAACGAACACGTCATCCATGGTCGCGTCCGCTCCGAGCCCCGCGCGCAACTCGGCAGGCTTCCCGATCACACTTATTCGCCCCATATGCAGAATCGCTAAATTGTCGGAAAGCATCTCGGCTTCTTCCATATCGTGCGTGGTGATGAGAACCGTTATGCCATAGTCATGCCTGAGATCCAGCAGGCGATCCCACACCATACGGCGCGCAACCGGATCGAGCCCGATCGTCGGCTCGTCGAGGAACAGGATCGCAGGGCGATGCAACATGGCCTGGGCAAGCTCAAGCCTGCGGATCATCCCGCCGGAATAGGTTTTCACCAGCTTGTGCGCCGAATCGGCAAGGCCCATGAAGTCCAGCGCATCGGCGATGCGCTCGCCCCTCTCTGCCTTGGCCAGGCCATAGAGTTTGGCCGACAGGCGCAGATTCTCGTAGCCGGTCAGGGCACCGTCGGCCGACACGAGTTGCGACACATAGCCGATGCGCCGCCTGACCTCTCCCGGAGATTTGATGATGTCGAATCCTCCGACTTCGGCTGACCCTGATGTGGGCGACAGCAGCGTCGTGAGCATCTTGATAACGGTGCTCTTGCCCGCGCCATTTGCACCGAGCAAGCCGAAAATTTCCCCATAGGGCACACACAGCTCGACGTGATCCACCGCAGTCAAAGGCCCGAACTGGCGTGTCAGTTCAGACGTTGTGATGGCAAATCGGTCGGATGTGGCCGTGCTCATATGGGATTGATATGGGGACGGCGCCCCATTGATTTTCGTAGATTAAGCATTGAGCTACGTCACCATATCATTCCATTTCAGGAAATCTCCGGATCGTCATCGGAGGGCATTGTCGTGAGTGCCAGCTCAAGGTTTGAGGCAAGGTTGCCAGCATATTTTGCCGCCTCAAATAACCGAAGTGACTCGTAGTATTTGGCTTTCAACCGAAAATTATCGATATCGTCCAACAGTATCTTTCTTGTTTCGTCTTTTTTCATCTCGTTACTCCTAAGCTTGATTGATAATATGGGGACGGAGCCCCATTGATTTTCGTAGATTAAGAATTGAGCTACGTCCCCATATCATTTTAGGGTACCCCCTTTCGCTTGGAGTTTTTACACAACTTGGGCTGAAACCTGCCATTCACCAAGCGGAACTATCGACACAAAGCTGACCTTCGACTTGCTCCGAAGCAGCCGTTCGGTTTCCGCCACAACACCATCAACAGCAATCAGCCCTGTTTCAGCAGCGCCTCGAACTGCTCAATCGGTACCGGCTTGCTAAACAGATAGCCTTGGAAGTTATGGCAGCCCATGACCAAAAGCTGTTGTCGATGTGCTGCCGTTTCGACCCCTTCGGCAATGACATCCAGGTTCAAGCTTTGTGCCATCGCAATAATAGTGCGCACAATCGCTTTATCGCTGTCATCGATGACAATATCGCGTACGAACGACTGGTCAATCTTGATCTGGTCGAGCGGCAGCCGTTTGAGGTATTGCAGGGATGAATAGCCGGTGCCGAAGTCGTCCAATGAGAACTTGACGCCGATTTCATTCAATGTGTTCATGGTTGCAATAGTGTCTTCGATGTTCTCCAGCAACATGCCTTCAGTCAGTTCCAGCTTGAGCAATATCGGGTTGATGGCATGGTGTTGCACGGCAGCTTGCACCTGGGCCACGAAATCAGCCTGGTGGAATTGCTTGGCACTCACGTTCACCGCCAGAACGAGGTCACGGGTTAGCACCTCTTGCTGCCATGCCTTGAGCTGGGTGCAAGCCGTCTCCAGCACCCATTGCCCGATGGGCAGGATCAGCCCGGTTTTTTCCGCCAGCGGAATGAATTGAGCAGGTGATACTATTCCGCGTAAGGGGTGTATCCAGCGGATCAATGCCTCTGCTCCCAATGGACTGTACGAACTGTCCACCTGAATTTGGTAATACAACTGGAATTGCTGGTTCTCAAGTGCCTTGTGTAATTCCCCTTCCAATGAGAAACGGCCGGTGATGCTTGCCTGCATTTGTGGGACAAAGAAGCGCAGGGTGTTACGACCGGCTTTTTTGGCCTGATACATGGCGATGTCGGCTTGTTTCATCAGTTCCTCTGCCGTCTGCTGGTGGCCGTTAATCAGGGTTGCGCCGATGCTGGCGGTCCCTTGGTATTCATACTTGGCAAGCTGGTAAAGCTGGCCGAGCGTAGCGAGAATTTTCTCGCCGACAGTTTTCGTCTGTGTTGCCGCTTCAAGAGCATGTTCGCTCAGGCCTTCCAGCACCACTACAAACTCGTCACCACCCAGACGGGCCACGGTGTCGACTTCGCGCACACAGGACTTTAGGCGTTGCGCGGTCTGTTGTAGCAGTGAGTCCCCGATGTCATGGCCGAGGGTGTCGTTGATGTCCTTGAAATTGTCCAGGTCAATGAACAGCAGCGCACCTTTCCGGCCACTGCGCGCACTGGAAGCCAACGACTGCTGGAGCCGGTCCATAAGAAGCCGCCGGTTGGGCAGGGCAGTGAGCTGGTCGTAGAACGCCAACTGTTTGATCTTATCCGTCGCCGCATTGATCGCGGTGAGGTCGGTGAACGTGGCAATGTAATTTGTGACGGTGCCGTTTTTGTCTTTCACTGCGGTGATGCTGAGATACTCCGGGTAGATTTCGCCATTCTTGCGCCGATTCCGGATTTCACCTTTCCATCCACCCGTGCGATTGATGCTCTCCCACATTGCCGCGAAGAAGTTTGCATCATGATGGCCAGAGTTAAGTATGTTTGCTTTCTTGCCAATGATTTCCTCATGGGTGTAACCGGTGACTCCGGTGAAAGCTTGGTTCACCCGAAGGATCACGTTATTAGCATTGGTGACCATCATGCCTTCCTGAGATTCAAAGGCGATAGCGGAGATGCGCATCTCCGCCTCGGCTTTTTTGCGCAAGGTGATATCTTGGTAGATGCCCAGTATACCAATGACCTGGTTGCTTTCATCACGCAGGGGTACCTTGGAGGTGCTCAGCCAGATCATGTGGCCGTCCGGTGTTGTCGATGCCTCTTCGTAATCCAGCTTGGGGTTACCCGATTCTATCACTGCCTTATCATTGGCGCGGTACAACTCGGCCTGATCCTTCCACCCCATTTCAAAATCGGTTTTACCGCTCAGTTCGTCAGGACTGGAGTGCCCGGCATCTTTCGCAAACTGAGTGTTGCCGCCCAGATAGTGCAAATCGCGATCCTTCCAGAATATGCGGACTGGCATATGTTCTACGATGGACTGGAGCAATTCCTTCGATTTCCGGAGCGTGGCCTCAACCTGCTTGCGCTCGGTAATGTCGGTGTGTGTACCGATCATCCGCAATGGATTTCCATCAGCATCACGATTGACCAGCTTCCCCCGGGCCAGTATCCATTTCCAAGAGCCATCTTTGCAGCGCATGCGGAACTCAACGACATAGAGCGGTTGTTCACCTGCGAAATATTCCTGGATGGCGGATAACACGTGATCCTTGTCATCGGGATGCAGATGTTCTACCCAAGCAGTTCCGGTATCCGGAAATTCATGCTCGGCGTAGCCGACCATTTCTTTCCAGTGCTTGGAAAACAAGGCTTCATCGGTTTGGGGGTTCCAATCCCACATTCCGTCTCCTGCGCCTTCCAGTGCGAATTTCCAGCGCTCTTCACTCTCGCGAAGTTGCTCGATTAAAATCAGGCCGCTGAGGAAGTCCGAAATACGTTGGGCGATAGCCGTAAAAAGATGCATATCTTCTTCATCATGCATAACTTCACTTACACAATGGTGCAGGCCGAATACCCAAGAATTTCCGGTTTTCGGCCGTAGCGCAATCATCAATTGGGATTTGACTGAGAAATGCTCGACAATGGAATGCGGGATGGGATGATCGGTATGAGGACCATATTGGATCGTGCCATTGATCCTGAGCAACTCGCTGAATATTTCGGATAAATCGCTGTTCATCGCGATCTTCTCACCCAGTGCAGCTAGCCCCGGCCACCCTGGACGCGTGCGCTCCATAGGAACACCCCAGAATGGCACATCAGGATCGCAGGCATACAAGAACCAGGCGCGGTCCGCATTGAAAACCTCAAGCACTAAATCCAGTACGCCACGGAGAACATCTCCCATGTTCTCGTTGGCAAGACTGATTTGCGTAATCCGATCCAAAACATCCATGAGCCGGAGGCGATGTGCAAGATCGTGTGAGAGTTGCTGGTCTTTATTCATTTTGGAACAAAATATCTTGGTAGATCGCACTGTCATTCTGGTATGGTCAGGGTATACGATTACCCAAGGTACGTCCAATGACTAACGGTGAAAGCGAACCATCCGGCGCAATGCCCGTTGGTTATTACGCCCTACGGCTGCTGGATGAAATATCAAGTTGGCTGGCAGCTTCTGGCACTTACCGGTCGGCCATGCCACGTACTACACCGCCCGAAAGCCGTCGTTCACCGAATGCGGCTCCCGACCCCAAGCGGTCGTACAGGGTTCTACATAGCGGACCTTCAACCCATTGGATCAACGTAACGCAAGCATCAGGCATTTCTCAATCAATGGACGATGTGTTATTTTTGCAAGCGATGATTATTACTCAGCAATGCGTCAGATCTGATTTTTCAAAATTATTTGCAATTAAGGGAGAGGAGTGAAAATGTTCGCTGTTACACTAATTGACCAGCAACATCAGGAGCTTGTTAACCTGCTTAACAGATTGAACGATGCTGTGAAAAATAACGAGTCGCGGGAAGATATTTACCGGATCATTGATGACGTAATTGCATTTACACGTTTACACTTTGCAACCGAAGAGCAGCTTATGATTCAGTCTGGATACACTGATATTGAATGGCACAAGGATAAGCACAAGGAGTTGATACAGGACGCGCTCCATCTCAAAGGGAAATTAGCCTATGTTGGAGAAGAAATGTTCACGGATTGGTTCAATCACTGGCCGTTCGCCAGAGTACTCGCGCATATTCAATATGCAGACAAACAGTTTGAAGACCAACTTCTCCAGAGTGGCATGAAGGAATAACGCCTTAGTGCTGCTATTCGCAATAACATCATTCATGGGGATGCTGCCCGTTCAATAACGAATACTCAAATGTCGGCTTTTGGCACGAAGCGGTAAAAACTGGGTGATGGGAAATCCTGGTGAGATTCCCTCTGTTTTTCGTCTTCCAAAAGGTGGATTTCATGCTACCAGTTTTTCCGTTTTCTGAACTACGAGCTAATCTTCCTGAAGACTGTGCTGAATGTCCTCTTCCGTCTAGTTCACGGACGTCACCGGCCAATTCTGGACTTGCAACCAAGTCTGCTGTACCGTGGGCGGCAGCTTATCCATGTGCTTCAGGAAAAGTGCAAGTGTCCATATCTGCCGGTCATTGAGGGAGTCCCCGAACGAAGGCATGCCCGTCAGACGAATGCCGTGCTTGATCTTCCAGAACGAATCTCCTTCCGGATCGTCCTCAACCCCATCGGTCGCCAATTGCGGTGGCTTTTGATAAAAGCCTTTCGCTATCGGAGATGCCGACTCAGCCCCCTTCGCGGAACCATGGCAAACAGCGCAGTTCTTCGCGAAAAGATGAACTCCCTCGAGGAGATTCTGGTCGGTCAGCGCCACCGGATTTTGGCCCTTTGGGGCGTCGCGACGCAGTGTCGCTTCTAGCGAAGTACGGGCCATCCAGGTTTCCAGCCTACCGGGTTTTGCATCGGAATTGGCTGGAATAAGGCCGCTTCGCACCAGAGAGTAAGCGCCGATCAGGGCAACGGCAAGCGTTAATGCGACTCCCGAAACCACACCTTTAAACATCACACCTCCTCATTCAGGGGCAGGAAGCGACCCTATCCTTCGGCCTGTTCATCTATCACCGGGCGACATCTTGCTGGAGAAACTAGAATTGTTTGTGCAGACCGATCGTGAAGCCGTGAGGGAGGATGCCCAGGATAAAGGGGCTATCCCTGTTGTGAGCGTAATATCCGGTTAACCCTCCTAGCGCAAAGCCAGCCAATACATCCGTTTGCCAGTGGCCCCACACTTTCATCCGCGCGATGCCATCATAGACCGGGAGTAATTCCAACGCATACACGGCTGGGTAATCGTGACGATATTCCAGCACGAAGGGTGTCACAATCGCACTGACAGCCGCCACCTCACCGCTCGGGAAACTATTGTGTGACCCGCCTTGGAACCATAGATTGGGGTTGTCAGTTTGACCGGGCCTGGCGCGGGTAAACACATATTTCATCCCTTGAGCCGAGATGCCGGCGAGCACGGAGGAGTCAATGGACTGCCAGAACGTCTTGCCCAAGCGCGTCTCACCGCCCTCCCAGACTCCACCTGCAAGCTCCCCAATAACCATAATCTCCAGTAAGGCGATCTGGTTGGAGCGTTTCCAGATTCCGCTATCGTCGTAACTCAAGCGGTGGTCTATACCAAGCGGCCCGCCCGCGGCACTCGCACCTGTGCAGATGAGTAAGAGATACGTCGCCCACATTAGTGACAGCCAGAAGCGTCTGCGCACAGTCCGCGCCTTCCCCAAGTCCAGTACCAATAGACCAGCTTACGCTAACTAGGTCATAGTGACAATCGCATCCCCGCAAAAATTAGAGCAGCAACCGAACTCCCCGTCCGGGGATGCCGGGGGCAGGTCCGCGACGAACGACTGCTTGTGGTACACAGCCGAACTCCATGTTGCATTTTATCTTTCCCGAAAGCGGATAGTGGAGCTTTGTGATCAGGCCAATTATTCAGATCACCCGGAAGCGGATACTGGTGACGTGCATCTCACGACACATTGCGAACATTCGAGGCTCGAGGCAACTGGCTTGTCAATATTTCCTTTTTGATAAGTCTTGCCCTGTGACCTTCGCTAGTTTTGTTGCCTCGAATCCTGCGACATTGAATTCTATCGGGCGTTTTTCTCCTCCATAGAATTCTGCTTCAATTGTCATGCGCTTTGATTTCCTTATTTTTGCAACTAAAGCGTTTGCATGATCAATACTGGTGGGATTTTTTGCTAATTTACGAGCTACAGGCTGATGGCGCAATCATCTTTATCCGCACAGAAACGCATGCTGAGCTATTTTGAATAGCTGGGCTAAAGTCAATAATTAACAAATCATTACAAATTTACTCTTGGTGGAAACACTTATCGTACAGTCTAATCCTAGTATCTTGTCCACGCCAAACAAGGCGCTACTCATCGAGGAGCTGGCGGCGAAATACCTGTAACAAACTATGAGAGTTGGAATGCGTAAAGCTATATTGATGATGATACTAGCTGTTGTGAGCAGTAGTGCAGCAGCTGATTGGGTACAAATTATCGGCGATGATACATCTTTTACCGCCTACGCTGATCCCGCCTCAATCCACAGGGCAGGCAACAGGGTGAAAATGAGGAGTCTGTTGGACTTCAAGACGGCAGATAAACTCGATAGTACGCCGTATATGTCGCAGATAGAGCAACAGGAATACGACTGCAAGAAAGAGCAAATGCGAACACTTGCGCTCAATTTTTACTCTGGAAATATGGGCGAGGGCGAGACGGTATATAGCGACACTGATCCTGACAAATGGAGACGGATAATACCTGATTCTATAGATGAAGACCTGTGGGAAACTGCCTGTAGAAAACCTCACAGGTAATAGCCGGACGATTGCGTCCGGGCTTATTTAATAGTACGGACGCGCATATTGCCATTGTATATTGCTATGTGTAATGGTATTGATTGCCCGTCGCCCTCATCTTTTGGTCAATAGTGATGACAGATGAATGTCTGATTGTGGCACGGTCTGGAAATTCAACATCACCATTACGCTGCCCTACAGCAGTCGCTCGCGACGTGCGGCTACACGTTGGAAGGTCAGATCACTTATTTGTCCAATTTGACCAAAAATGTAACTCCAATCAGCTTGGTGCTGAGCGATGGGGACTTGCCCACATTGAAGTGTTGGAAGCCCAAGCGAACTGCACCATTGCCACGCTGATATTCAACTCCTGCACCATATGTCAAACCAGTGTTGAATACATTCCCAGATGAATAGATAGCATCCACCCCAGCCTTGCCATACAGATTGATGCCGCTATCACCCAATGGCAAAAAGCCAGCAATGGAAAAATCAGCTTCGCCGTTGGAGGAGAACGGGCCGATTTTACCAAAGATGCCACCTTGCACTTCATAGCCGTAGTACTCGTTTGGTCTTGCGGAGATCATGCCCGTGAAACCTGCCGACGAATTATTTACTCCGTTTTCACTCGACTTGGCTGCGTCCAGCGAAATGCCAACGTAGTCTTCTAGTGCTACTGCGTTCATTGTCATACCAATACTGAAACAAGCAAGTATTACCAGCACTACTTTTTTCATATTTTCCTTATTATCTAAAGCAAACGTGATGCTATAAAAATGGACAGAGAAAGGTTGTGAACATCGCCGAGCATCATTATATCCATGGTCTTGAGAATGGCATCCCGAATATTGTTATTGTTGCTGAGGCCATCTCAGCTAGAAGGCGCCATAGCTAGTACTTTTATTAGGCCAATAATATGATCGAATGAGTCCTAATACTATAGGGTGAAATACTGGGTCGCCAGCTTGTGTCCGAACCGTCGAGCCAACCAGAACTCTATGCTGAACTTCGGCTATTGGCACTAAGCGGTCCGTCCTCATAGCCGTCATCAGTCGTGGATTCAGAATATCTTGTTATTGCCCTGTTAACAGACTTTCCGGCTCGACTTTGCTACCGGTAACCGCCACCACTTTATGACGTGATTGTCCGCCCTGCTTCAGTTCGGCATTGCGCAGCGGGACGGCAAACAAAGCAGCGATGAATTTCAACAGGGCATCGTTGGCGCGACCTTCGATGGGCGGGGCAGCTAACTTTATCTTGAGTGCATCACCGTGCAGCCCGACGATTTCGCTGCGCTTTGCTCCGGGTTGCACATGCAAAGTCAGGGTGATGTTTTCCCCGTCGCGGCGATACCAGTCAGCCATTAAAGGAGCCTGAGCGCGACTTGTTCCAGCGCACCGACCGGCACGATCACGATAAGCTGGCAGATGATGAGCAGTAGCAACGAGGACAAATCCACGTTGCCCAGCATCGGCACGATGCGGCGTAACGGTTGCAGAAATCGTTGGGTGATGGCTGTCAACAGCGGTGCGGCTGGCGTGTAGGGGTTTACCCAGGACAAAATCGCTTGAGCAAACACCGCTGCCATCAACAAGTACAGACTGATCTTGAGCAGCTTGACCATCGCCATAACCAAAAGTCCCGGCAACAAGAATCCATGCGTCGGGGTATTCAGCACCCACAACAGTGCGGTCAGGTATAGCATTTCAACCAACAGTGACAGTAGCAGCGTCGCCATGTCCAGTCCCCGTGCGGAAGGTACGAAACGGCGCACACGCAACACCAGAAAATCGGTGAGCACCATGACGAATTCGCCGATAGGATTGCGTAGCGGGGCGCGCAGCCATTGCAAGTGAAAGCGCAGCAGCAATATCGCTGCAAACGGTTGCAGCAGGATGTCGAGCAGGAACTGCAGGGCTTCGTTGAGCATTATTGATTTCCCCCCGATTCGCTACCAAGTTCATCGCCCATTTCCTTGGCGCGCGCGGCGGCAGCCTTGGCTGCCGTGATGATGTGCTGCTTCACATTATTCGCGTCCATGCTGAGCAGGGCGCGCTCGGTGGTGCCGTTCTTGGAAGTGACGCGGGCGCGCAGTGTGGCGGGGTCTTCCGTGCTTTCATGTGCAAGCTTGGCAGCCCCAAAGGCGGTTTCCAGAGCGAGCTTGCGCGCTATTGGTTCTGGTAGACCGAGCTCTTTTCCGGCTTGCTCCAGTGCTTCGATAAAATAGAAAAAGTACGCAGGGCCGCTGCCGGAAATCGCGGTTACTGCATCCATGTCATCTTCTCCGCGTACCCATACGGTTTGTCCCACTGACCCAAGAATGCTAATTACCTTCTCTTTTTGTTCTGGCGTAAGAAAGTGTTCCGGAGGAAATGAATACAGCCCGATGCCAGTAATACCCGCTCCGACCAATGCCGGCATATTGGGCATGGCACGTACAAGAACAAAACCTTGACTCTGATTTCCCAACCAATATGCCAAATCTTTAATCCGGATACCCGCTGCAATCGTAAGCACTATTGTCCTTGCCGATAGCATCTGGCCAAGTTGAATAGCGACTGCTTGCATTTGTTGCGGCTTAACTGCCAGAACCACAACATCGCTCCTTGCTATAGTCAGCTGGTCTTGTTCCGCAAACACGATAATTTTGTCGTATGCTGATTCCAGCCGTTTCCGGTTGGCAGCATCAATTTCCACCACGCTGATCTGCTGTGGGGGGAAGCCCTTGCCAAGCAATCCGCCGATGAGTGCGGTAGCCATGTTGCCGCCACCGATGAAGCAAATATTCATGACCGCTTTCCTCGTAATAAATTAGGCCTTTTGATAAATCCGGTCACCAAAAATTGCGGTGCCGATACGCACCATAGTCGCACCTTCTGCGATAGCTGCGGCAAAATCATGCGACATGCCCATCGATAAAGTATCCAACTGCAAGCCCTGCTGATTCAACTGATCGCGCAACCTCCGCAACCGCGCGAAGGGCAGACGCTGTGCAGTGACATCATTACTGGGTGCGGGAACTGCCATCAATCCGCGCAATTTCAAGTTGGGCAGTTTCGCGATGGCGTGAGCCAATGCACCAACCTCATTTGGAGCTACGCCGCTTTTGCTGGCCTCCAGGCTGATGTTGACCTGCAAGCATACCTGCAACGCTGGCAAATGAGCGGGCCGTTGTTCGGATAAGCGCTCGGCGATTTTCAGTCTGTCCACGCTGTGCACCCAAGCGAAATTTTCCGCGATGGTGCGGGTCTTGTTGCTTTGAATCGGCCCGATGTAATGCCATGCTATCGGCAAATCCTGCAGCGCGGCGATCTTGTCCAGCGCTTCTTGTACATAGCTTTCCGCAAAGCACGTCTGTCCCGCGCGGTAAGCCTCGCGTAACGCATCCGGCGCGAAAGTCTTGCTGACCGCCAGTAAGCTGATTTCATTTGCTTGACGACCTGCTCCTGCAGCGGCTGCCGCAATCGCGTCGCGCACAGCTTGCAAGTTGGAAGCGATTGTTGTCATAATCCCGTACGCAAAAACATTCCGCCAAACTTTCCTAATTCGGGCGGCTCCTAATTCGGGCGGTTCAGGGCCACCTCATCAAACCGGGACGATTATAATGGATATCACCGAACTGCTTGCTTTTAGCGTCAAAAACAAAGCGTCCGACTTGCATCTTTCCGCCGGTCTGCCGCCGATGATTCGTGTGCATGGCGACATACGCAGGATCAACCTGCCGGCGCTGGAGCACAAGGATGTGCACGCCCTGGTGTATGACATCATGAACGATGGTCAGCGCAAGGCTTACGAGGAGAACAAGGAGATCGACTTCTCCTTCGAAGTTCCCGGACTGGCACGTTTTCGCGTCAACGCCTTTGTCCATAACCGCGGTGCGGGTGCGGTAATGCGTACCATTCCTTCCAAGATACTGTCGCTGGAAGACCTGAAGTGCCCGAAGATTTTCGAGTCCATTTCTGATTTTCCGCGCGGCATGGTGCTTGTTACGGGACCAACCGGCTCGGGAAAATCCACTACGCTGGCTGCGATGGTCAACCAACGTAACGAGAAAGAATTGGGCCACATCCTGACCGTGGAAGACCCGATCGAATTCGTGCACGAAAGCAAAAAGTGTTTGATCAATCAGCGCGAAGTCGGCCCGCATACCTTGTCATTCCAGAATGCTTTGCGCAGTGCCCTGCGTGAAGACCCGGACGTGATCCTGGTCGGCGAAATGCGCGATCTGGAAACCATACGCCTGGCCATGACTGCGGCGGAAACCGGCCACCTGGTGTTTGGTACGCTGCACACCAGTTCGGCGGCAAAAACCATCGACCGTATCATCGACGTGTTCCCCGCCGACGAAAAAGAAATGGTGCGCGCGATGTTGTCCGAATCGCTGCGCGCGGTGATTTCGCAAGCCCTTCTAAAAACCAAGGATGGCACGGGTCGGATAGCGGCGCATGAGATCATGATTTGCACCCCGGCGATCCGCAACCTGATCCGCGAAGCAAAAGTGCCGCAAATGTATTCTGCGATACAAACCGGCCAAGCTATGGGTATGCAGACGTTGGATCAATGCCTCGCCACCCTCATCAAAGAAAATAAAATTACCCCTGCGGAAGCGCGCACCAAGGCTGCAAATAAAGACTCGTTCCCCGGCTAATCACAGTCTTCACATTAGGAGTTTTATATTATGGAAAGAGATCAAGCCACCGAACTGATACACAACTTGCTGCGCGGCATGATCAGCAAAAAAGCTTCCGACATGTTCATCACGACGGGCTTCCCGCCGGCGTTCAAGGTGGACGGAAAAATGACCCCGGTCTCCAGCCAGGTTCTCAACGCGCAGCACACTCAGGAGCTGGCACGCAGCATTATGAATGACCGCCAGGCGGCAGAGTTTGAAACTACCCACGAATGTAATTTTGCGATCAGCCCGCACGGTATCGGCCGGTTCCGCGTCAATGTGTTCTTGCAGCAGCAGCGCGTCGGCATGGTGTTGCGTACCATTACCACCCAGATTCCAGATCTCGATCAGATGGACATGCCCCCGGTGCTCAAAGACATCGTGATGACCAAGCGAGGTCTGGTGATCGTGACCGGTGGGACTGGCTCCGGCAAGTCGACCACGCTGGCCGGGATGCTCGGTCATCGCAACAAAAATAGCTATGGACACATCATTACCATCGAAGACCCGGTGGAGTTCGTGCATGAACACATCCACTGCCTCGTCACGCACCGCGAGGTCGGTGTGGATACAGAGTCCTGGCACAACGCGCTGAAGAATGCCCTGCGCCAGGCACCCGATGTGATTTTGATCGGCGAAATCCGTGACCGTGAAACCATGGAATATGCCGTGGCTTTTTCGGAAACAGGACACTTATGTCTGGCCACGCTGCACGCCAATAATGCCAACCAGGCACTGGATCGCATCATCAACTTCTTCCCGGAAGAACGTCGCACGCAGCTGCTGATGGACTTGTCACTTAACGTCAAGGCATTTATTTCGCAACGCCTGATCCTGAAAATGGACGGAACGGGGCGTGCTGCCGCGGTTGAAATCATGCTCAACTCACCGCTGATTGCCGACCTGATCTTCAAGGGCGAAGTGAATATGATCAAGGGTGTGATGGCACAATCGCGCGAGCTGGGCATGGAGACTTTTGATGGCGCGTTGTTCAATTTGTATGAATCCGGCACGATCTCTTATGAGGAAGCTTTGAAGAACGCAGACTCAGTCAATGATTTGCGTCTGCACATCAAACTGGAAAGCAAGCTGTCGACGGATCGGGACCTGATGAGTGGTACCGAAAATATGAAGATTACCTAACGGCGATTGCTTCCGGACACAATTTTGTATTCCAGCAAACGGCATTCGATTGCGCCGTTGAATAACGGGATGCGCCTGGACGGAGACAGGCGCATCAGTTTCAAGATGGCTTTGTCAGCAGTGAACAGATAAGCCGTCCAACCGCCGAATTTCTTTTTCAGCGCGTCGCCCAGCTTCGGATAAAGCTCGGCCAATTCATCCAGTTCACCCATGCGCTCGCCATAGGGCAGGTTTGCCACCAGCATGCCATGCTCTGCAGGTGCCGAGATTTCCAGCACGTTGGCTTGCTTCAGTTCCACGCATTCCGACAGTCCCGCTTCATCCAGGTTGCGCCACGCGGCCTTCAGCGCGTCGCCATATAAATCGCTGCCATAAAGTTCCAACGGTTTGACCGGCAGCTGTGCAGCAATCGCCTGTTCGCGCATCGCATGCCATATTGCAGCATCGAAATTTTTCAGTTTTTCAAAGGCAAAGCTGCGTGCGATACCGGGCTGAATGTTGAGCGACATTTGCGCCGCCTCGATCAGGAACGTGCCGCTGCCGCACATTGGGTCGAGCAGCGGTGTGCCGGGCTGCCAGTTCATCAAACGCAAAATACCCGCCGCGAGATTTTCGCGCAGTGGCGCGATGTTGGTGTGATGGCGCACGCCGCGCTTGAATAGCGCATCGCCGGAGGTGTCCAAATACAGCATCAGCTTGTTGTCTTCGATAAACACATGGATGCGCACGTCCGGCTCCAGCGTGTCCACACTGGGCCGTTCGTTGCAGTGCGTGCGGAAGCGGTCGCACACGGCATCCTTGACCAGCAGGGTGATGAACTCCAGACTTTTCAGCGGACAGCGGATCGCTGTGGTATTCACGCGGATGGTGTGGGTGACATCGAACCAGCGCTGCCATTGCAGTTCAAACGCGGCCTGGTAAATATCCTGCTCGGTGCGGTATCGCGTTTCCTTGACGCGCCACAGGATGCGGCTGGCGATGCGGCTTTCCAGATTGGCGCGATAGCACAGCGCCCAGTCGCCGGAGAAATGCACGCCGCCCTCGGTGCTGCGCACGCTTTGCGCCCCCAAGGTTTCAAGATCGGTAAGTAATATATTTTCCAGTCCGCGCGGACAGGGGGCGAAAAAATCAGGCATAAATTAGAAAGGTTTTACGGTGACGAGAATAACTACAGCTATCAGAACGAGCACCGGAATTTCGTTGAACCAGCGATAAAAAACATGGTCGCGGGTATTCTGGTCGGCGGCAAATTGTCTGACCAGCTTGCCGCAATAATAGTGATAGCCGATCAGCACCAGCACCAGAAAAAGTTTGGCGTACAGCCAGTTTCCGGTAATGCCGTAACCCAACCACAACCACATGCCGAAGCCTAATGCCAGCCAGGCAATCGGGGTGACGAAGCGATACAGCTTGCCTTCCATCAGCTTCAGCCGCGCGATTTCGGCAGGCTCGGTCGCCATCGCGTGATTCACAAAAATGCGCGGCAGATAGAACAATCCGGCGAACCAGCTTACGACGAAGATAATATGAAACGCTTTGACCCACAACATAAAACACCTCTATAAATTCGTTTTCCGGGCGAATCGCGTCGTCGCGTGCTCGCTCACTTCTCGTCTATCCATCCGATATGCCTCGTCGTTCGCTGCGCGGCTTCTCGCACTTCATCCCGCAAAACGAATTTCTAGAGGTGTTTGGAATACTTTTACTGGGACAACCTTCTCCTGAACAGCACCAGCGCCACATAAAATCCGACCAGCACATAGCCCAACAGCACTGCAATATGCAATAAAAAATGTGCCGGAATGGCGTCATTCAGCAGCGGTCGCGCGAGATTGATTGCATGTGTCAGCGGCAGGACAGATGACACATTTTGCAACAATGGAGGCAACTGCTCGACCGGAAAAAATACGCCGCATAATAGCACCATCGGTGTGATGACCAAGGTGAAGTAGTACATGAAAAAATCATAGCCCGGTGCGAGCGCGGTGACGATCAGTCCCAGTGCCGCGAAGCACAGCCCCACCAGCAAAGCGAGCGGAATGATCCACAACGACAGCGGCGAGTGCGACATCCCCAGCAGCCAAATCACCAGCAGCACCGCCAGACCGGAGAGCAGGCTTTTGCTCCCCGCCCAGACAACTTCCGAGAATACGATGTCGTCCAGCGTGATCGGCGTGTTGAGAATCGCATCCCAGGTGCGTTGCTCGTACATACGCGAGAAGGTGGAATACAACACCTCGAAGCTGGCGCTGTTCATGGTGCTGTAGCACACTATTCCCGCCGCAAGAAAGGCCATGTAAGACATTCCGCCAATTTGCGGCAGCATGCCTCCCAGCCCGTAGCCCATGCCCAGCATGTAAATCACCGGGTCGGCGAGATTGCCGAGTATCGCGGAGCCTGCCATTTTTTCCCACACCATAAAGTTGCGCCGCCAGATCGGGATGAAACGGCGGCTGAATTGCGGCAGTGCAAAGATATTTGGTTTCATGCTGGTATTACTTGTAAAACTTCGTCTAGCGTAGCGTGCGCTGCGCGCACGACTTTTGATCTATGCCGTGCGCACAGCACACGCCACGTCCCCCTTTTCAAGATTGCTCCCGCATCTCGCGACCTGTCAGCTTGAGGAACACATCCTCCAGATTGGCAGGCCGATGCAGGTAGCGCAGTTCCGGATGTTGCTGCAATTCCAGCAGCAGCGGCTGCGCATCGGCCACATAGCAATACACCGTCTCACCGCTCACCTCGAAGCGCTGTGCATGACGCGCCGCATGGCTTTGCGCCCATGCCGCCGCCTGTTCGCCAAACACCTCGACCACCTGCGGCTCGATGTTTTGTGCGATCAGTTCGCGCGGCGAACCGGTGCTGATGATGCGTCCGTTATCCATCACCGCGAGGCGGTGGCATAGCCGCTCCGCTTCATCCATGAAGTGCGTGGTGAGCAACAAGGTCTTGCCACTTGCGGTCAGCTCGCGCAGGCGTTGCCAGATCAGATGGCGCGCTTGCGGATCAAGTCCGGTGGTCGGCTCATCGAGAAAAATGACTTCGGGGTCGTTCACCAGCGCGCGCGCCAGGGTCAGGCGCCGCTTCATCCCGCCGGACAGGGTCGGCACTTTGACATCGCGCTTGTGGGTCAGATTGGCGAATTCCAGCAACTCCGGCATACGCGCTTCGATTGCCGCGTCGCTCATGCCAAAGTAGCGGCCATACACCAGCAGGTTTTCCGCCACGGTGAAATCCGGGTCGAGATTGTCTATCTGCGGCACGACACCGACGCGCAGCCGGGCAGCACGCGCCTGTTGCGGCACGGCATGATCCAGCAGCTGCAACTCGCCCGTGTCCGGCGTGATCAAGCCAAGCATCAAACGCAGCGTGGTGGTCTTGCCCGCGCCATTCGGCCCCAGCAAACCGAAACATTCGCCGCGCTGAATGGAAAGATTCAGCCCATCCACTACCACTTGATCGCCGTAGCATTTGCGCAGGTTTTGTGCGGAGAGGACGATGGCCATCTCAAATAGTCCAATAGCGCAAAGCCGCAATATCCCCTCCCACTTGCAGGGGGAGGGCTATAACCAGCGACTTGGCTGGCGTTTTCTGCCAGCCAAGTCGAATGGCTAGTAGTTTCATCAGGGAGGGGGTAGAAACTCCACAATGCCACTGTTCTACCCCCATCCTAACCTTCCCCCTGCAAGTGGGAAGGAACGGGTATGTCTCAAATGGAAAATCTTGGTTCATAGCGGATGCCCGTTGAATGCATGCAGCACGATCTGCTTGATCTGGTTCAGCCGTCCGTGGAAAAAATGTCCCGCCTCCGGCAGCACCACGATGGGCAGATGCAGCGGACGAGCCCATTGCAGCACATCGGCCAACGGCACGACCTCGTCCAGCTCGCCATGCACCAGCAGCGTGTCATGCCGCACGGGCGGCATCGCGAAACGCCCCACTGCAGGCGCGATCAGCACCAGCCGGTGCGGATGCGGGTGCAAATGTTGTGCGGCGCATGCCTGCACATAGCCACCGAAAGAAAAGCCGGAAAGGATCAGCGGCAGGTTGCCATACTCCTGTTGCGCATAGCGCACTATCGCCAGCACATCTTCCGTCTCACCGTTGCCGCTATCGAATTCGCCGCCGCTGGCTCCCACACTGCGAAAGTTGAAACGCAACGCGACGAAACCCAGTTCCACAAAAGTTTTCGCCAGGGTCGTGACGACCTTGTTGTCCATCGTGCCGCCCATGGTGGGCAAGGGATGCGCCACCACCGCGATGGCGCGCGGCGCAACGTCAGGCAGGTGCGCGATGCCCTCGAGGTTTCCGGCTGCGCCCGTTATGGAAAATTTTTTCAGGGTAGGCATTTAAGTTCGGGTATTCGAAATCCAGCAGGAAGATTCAAGAGTTGATGCGGCATGAATGGCTATTATCTTCCGAGGTTGTGCGAAAACTCAATTGTGATCTGATTTCAGGGATGCCAGTCACAGCTGGCGGGTAATGGAATATTGGGTGACATGGATCGCATTTTCTCTGCTACGTGGGTTTTAGTCACATCGGTTCAGGGTGATTATTGTGACAGCACATGTCATGCAGCCGGAGCGACCTGAAAATGGCAGTTTAGGATTTCCCCCTGCGTTGCCAGCAGCCTTTCGATGGCCTGTTCGAACAGGCTGTCGATCCGTTGGCGACTGGCAGTATCGTTGATATGACGTATGAAATGGCACAGGTTGGCGGCCGCCATGGGGTAGCCGAACTTGCGTGCATACGCGGCGCACAGATGGAAATCGGGGCCGCCCTTGGCAATATCTATCATCAGCCTGGGAGTGAACAATCCCACTGAGGTCAGGCGTTCAATGGGCATGGCGCTGTTGAGCGCCCGCAGGAATTGCGGCCCTACCGCCGTGCGCGCGATCTCGCCGGGCGGCGCATTGCGCAGGATGGCCTCGGTCGCAAAACGATAGAACTCAAGCATGGGATGGTTCTTCTCAAACACCATGGCCGCATTATTGATGCTCGGGGCAGAAATATGAATGCGCCCGTCAGGCAATTCGCCCAAGACAACCTCGTGGCTAAAGGCGTAGCCGGACTGGGTGTCTATTTTCAGTAACTGGGGGGCAAAAACGAGAACATCGGCATCGAGCCAGACCGCCCGGTCGTACCCACGGTCCAGATAGTCTCGCATCAGATTCAGGCGGGCTAGATCAGTTACCGGAAAAATCTGCGTGCCGCAGCGCTCCCTCGCCCAGGCCGGCGCGTAATCAAAAAATTCGTCGCCTGTGAGCACATGGTCAAAACCGCATTGTTTCGACCATTCCGTTACAGTGCGCAAGCACGTGGCAATCCAGTTCGGGATGTCGTGGGTGCGATATGACTGCAGAACGATGGTTTTCAAATTTGTTTCCTTCCCGTCTGGAATGGACGGTTATCGTAAAATCTGTAAAAAAAATTCAGGTTATTGATCCCACCAGCAGCAAGCATGATCAAAGCCTTCAATCTCTCAGGGACAAATTCCCCGCCGCTTGCGGCGGGGAATTTGACCGAACCGCCGGGTATGCCTTTAGTGTCTTGAAGCATCGCCATCTCCTGCTGAAGGGAAATTGCCATCCGGTGAGTTGACCTAACCCTGACAATTTAGCTGACCCCAACAAGCAATTCGGATACCCTAAATTTTCAGCCGTTCCACCACCCGCCCGTTTTTCAAATGTTCTTCGATGATTTCATCGAGGTCGCTTTCATCTATGTAGGTGTACCAGGTGCCCTCGGGATATACCACGATGACCGGGCCTTCCTCGCAGCGATCCATGCATCCGGCGGAATTGATGCGGATTTTATTTTGGGGGTTGGAAATGCCGAGTTCCTTGACCTTGTTCTTCACATAGTCGCGCGTCTTTTGTGCGCCGTGATTGTTGCAGCAAGCGCTGCCGTCCTCACGTTGATTGGTACAGAAAAAAACATGCTTATCGTAAAAGCTCATGGCAGACTCCGGAAAAATCGAATTATACTTTCCTGATACGCCACAGATGAAATATCAGCAGCAAAGGGAAGACTAAAGTGATGGTCTGCGCCAGCCCGTTGTAGTTGAGCAAATGCCCGTAATGCCAGTGGTAGATGGACATTGCGGCAGAAGGGGTGTTGTCGTCAAACACAAAATTCACGATGGCAAAGTAGCATAAAGCCGCTGCAGTGCCGAAACCCATCGCCGCACTGCGCGGCAGCCGCATCGCTACAAACAACAGCAATATCCCCAGCAACATTCCCAGCAACGCCTCGCTGTTGATCCATAACAACAGCGCCCAGGATTTCAGCAGCAGCGCGGCGGTAATGAATTTCGCCAGCGCCACCACGCTCAATATCACCAGTAACGCCGTGACGATATTGCGCGGCGCACGCAGCAAGGTCAGCATCAACGTACCCAACATCAACAAATTCAGTGTGACAGCACTGGTTTCCCATCCATTAAACGGGGCGGACCGCAGTGTCACAAAAGGCTGGCGCGCCACACCGCTGATAAACACATTGCCCAGCATCGGCAGGGACGGGTTGATCTGTCCGAACATCCATAGCGCAAGCAAGGCCAGACCAAAATCCATCTCTTTGCCATGACGAAACAAACCGCTGCGCCAGCGCGTCAGTCGCGAGAAAAACCAGGTCCACGAAGTTATGCTCACCGCCAGTAATGCGCCTATCAACGTACCCGCACTATTGGTCAGCAAATCCATATTGGAACTGACACGCATCGGCAAATACATTTGCAGATACTCCATGCTCGCTGACAACAATACGCCCAGACACAGACCCAGAATCACGCTGACAAGCGCACTAAAACGTGTGCGCAACATCAGTCCAACCAGCAAGCCGAACGGCATATAGGCCAGCAAATTGATAACCGTATCGAACGCGGTATAGGTGAGCAGAAAAGGTGCGCGAAGTACCTCGATAAAATCCAAACCTTGCCCGCGCCAACCGGAAAATGGCGACAGGCTCCCATACACGATGAACAGTGTGTAGCCGAAAGCCAGCCAAGCACGAAGTCTTAAGCGGGTTTCGGTGATGAAGGGTTCTTCCATGTTTTGTATCGGTCGCATTGCCAACAGACGCGCAAGTTTAACCTATTCCACCGTGCGGCTCGGGTGCAAAGACATAGGGACATATTTTGCTTTGTGTATAAACAAGCAATATTTATTCTTGATGGTTTTACTCGTCTACATTTGATGTATTACCAAAAAGGAGTAGATTGCGCGCATCAGATTTTTTCTAAAAGGAGACTGTTATGAAAACTTCTTATCTTATTGCAATGATGGCTGCCCTGTCTGTTTCCGCTACCGCGTTTGCCGCAGCCGATGGCGAGGCTCTGTTCAAGAAAAGCGGCTGTACTGCATGTCATGCAGTAGCCAAAAAATTGGTCGGCCCAGCCATAAAGGATGTCGCCGCGAAGTACAAGGACGACAAGGAAGCCCAAGCCAGGCTGGAAAAGAAGGTACGCAATGGCGGTTCCGGTTCATGGGGCGCTGTGCCTATGATGCCCACAGCGAAATCAGTTAGCGATGAAAGCATCAAGACCATCGTGGAATGGGCGCTGAGCCAGAAATAAGGCCATCCCACCCGCGCAACAAGCCGACGCAAGTCGGCTTTTTTGTTGCCTGCGGCAAACCGCTCGTGCATAGCCGAACTGTTATAATTTGTGCCAAATTTTCTCGCAACACTCCATGAATATTCTTTACGAAGAAGACGGCAGTTTCAAGGTCGGCAACGTCATGACCGACAACACCACTTCACTCCAGATTGAAAGTGTGTCCGGCAAGCGCAGCAAGGTCAAAGCGGCCAATGTGATGCTGCGTTTCACCCAGCCCGCCTTAGCCGAATTTATTGCCCAGGCAGAGTCCATCGCCTCGGGCATCGAGGTGGATTTTCTGTGGGAATGCTGTCCAGCGGATGAATTTGGCTTCGAGCAAATCGCCACCGAATATTTTGGCCATATCCCAAGTTCATTGGAGGCCGCCGCCGCCTTGATACGCCTGCATAGCGCGCCAATCTATTTTCACAAGAAAGGCAAAGGCCGCTATCGCGCCGCACCGCCTGATGTGCTCAAAGCCGCGCTGGCTGGAGCCGAGCGCAAGCGTCAGCAACTGGCGTTGCAGGCGCGTTACACCGAACAGCTCAGCCGTTTTGAATTACCCGGCGAATTTGCCGAACACTTGCCGCAGTTGCTCTACAAACCGGATCGCAACACCATTGAGGCCAAGGCTCTGGAAGCGGCTTGCGCGACAACGCATTTATCCGCCGCTCATCTGCTGCATCGCTGCGGCGCGTTGCCGTCCCTACAGGATTACCATTTGCAGCGTTTCCTGTTCGAGCATTTCCCCAAAGGCACGGACTTTCCGCCTGTCGAATTAAGTGCGTGGGAGGAATTGCCGCAGGCCGGCGTGAATGCCTTCAGTATCGACGATGCGTCCACCACGGAAATTGACGATGCGTTCTCGGTGGAAAAATTAGCCAGCGGCAACTGGCGTATCGGTGTGCATATTGCCGCTCCCGCACTGGGACTGCCGCGCGACTCGGATGGCGACAAGGTCGCCGCACAACGCCTCTCCACCGTGTATATGCCCGGCCAAAAGATCACCATGCTGCCGAACAGCGTGGTGCAAGCCTTCACGCTGTGCGCAGACCGCGTTTGCCCCGCGCTGTCGATGTACATCGAAGTGGACGGCGAAACGCTGGCAATTTTAAATTATGAAAGCCGCGTCGAGCGTATACACATCGCGGCGAATCTGCGCCATGACACACTGGAGCCGCTGTTCAACGAAGAGACGCTGGCGGCTGGCAAGCTTGATTATCCCTATGCGAGCGAACTGACCTTACTGTGGAATCTGGTGCAAAAAATGGAAGCCGGGCGCGGCAAACCGTCCGACAACAGCACGCAGCAAATGGATTACAACTTTCATATCGAATCCGAAGAGCTTTTGATGGAACCACTAGCCATTCGACTAGGCGGGCAAACAACGCCCGCCAAGTCGCTGGTTATGGCCGGGCACCCGAATGACCGTGTCAGCATCACGCAACGCCGGCGCGGTTCGCCCATCGACAAGGTGGTTTCCGAGCTGATGATCCTGGTGAACAGCGAATGGGGCAAGCATCTTGCCGAGCATGGCTTCGCCGGCATCTATCGCACCCAGCAAAACGGCAAGGTGAAAATGAGCACGGTCGCCGCACCGCATCATGGCTTGGGCGTGGCGCAATACATGTGGTCCAGCTCACCGCTGCGCCGCTATGTGGATATGGTGAATCAACGCCAGATCATCGCAATGCTGCGCGATGAGGAACCAGCCTATCCCAAAAACGACCCCGCGCTGTACGCCACGATGCGCGACTTCGATACCATGTATGGCATCTATAACGAATTCCAGCGCAGCATGGAGCGCTACTGGTGTTTGCGCTGGTTGCAACAGGAAAAAATCGGGCAAGTTGAAGCGATCGTGCTGCGCGAAAATCTGGTGAAGCTGAACGACATCCCGCTGATCTTCCGTGTGCCCTCGCTGCCGGAATTGCCCGCCAATACCCGGGTGCAACTGGCAATCGGTGAGATCGATTTGCTTGATCTTGAAGTACAGACACGCTTTGTAGCAAAACTGGAGGAAGTTGCTTGATAGCCAGGCTTAAAACATGGTCGTCGATGATCTCACCGCACTTGAAGACATCATTGTCTTTATCGATGGCTTTTTCCATCGCGCTGCACGCTTTTATTTTGTTTGGCATCGCGCTGGTGCTGCCCGATCCGCGCAACGCGGCCAACTTCACGCAGCCGCTGCAAGTGGTGTTGGTCAACAGCAAGTCAAAATCCAAGCCGTCAAAAGCCGACGCGCTGGCGCAGCACAATCTGGACGCCGGCGGCAATACCGCCGAGGACCGGCGCGCCAAAAGCCTGCTGCCCACGATACGCGATGACCGGCAGTTCACGCCGGAGCAACGCATCAAGCACGTCGCCGAACTGGAAGTGGAAACGAGGCGGATGCTGACCAAACTGAAGAGCAATTACACCGCAGTACAACAGGAACTCAAGAAGCAGAAAAACAACACCGCCAGCAACGGCGAGGACTTGGTACAAAAAAGCCTGGAAATCGTGCGCCTCGAAGCACAAATCGACAAAAATTGGGATGACTATCAAAAGATACCGCGCCGCAAATTCATCGGCGCGCGCACGCAGGAATACCGCTTCGCGCAATACATCGAAGACTGGCGTGTCAAAGTGGAGCGTATCGGCAACCTGAATTACCCGGAACAGGCGCGCCAACAAAAAGTTTTCGGCAGCCTGAAACTCAGCGTCTCGATACGCGCGGATGGCAGCGTGGAAAGCATAGAGGTGAGCAAATCTTCCGGCCAGCGCATATTGGATGCGGCAGCAATGCGCATCGTCAAACTTGCCGCACCCTATTCTCCGCTGCCCCCGAACATCACCAAGGATACCGACATCCTGACCATCACGCGCACCTGGACGTTCACGTCGTCGGACAAACTGGAAAGTGAATAGAAAGTGAATAGAATCTTGCCCTATTCAGGTTTCTTGGTTAGAGTGTGACGCATGCATAGCTCCCTGTTCACCAGACTCCTGCTGATTTTCGCCCTGCTGTTCGCGCAGATGGGCAGTTTGGCGCATGGCATTTCACACATCCTGGCTGAACGATCGCATGGCTCGGAACAGTCGCTGCCGCATGACAAGTATTGCGACCAGTGTGCGGCTTATGGGCAAATCGGCAGCGCAATCGGTAGCAGCAGTATCAGCTTCGCCAGCAGCGAAAATTTCGAAACGTTGCATTTTAACGAACCAGCTTCCTACACCTCCACTACGTTCGTCGCATTTGCGGCGCGCGCCCCGCCTTACTCCGCTTAAGCCATTCAACTGCCTCGCCGTCAGTGTGCGAGGTTTTGCCATGCTTTTTAGGAGTAAACATGTCCCGAAATATTTATTGGTGCGCGGCTGTTGCCGCGCTGTTGGGCAATCCGCTCAATACGTTCGCCGCAGACGATGCCGATCTGCAATCTATCCGCGATCAGATTCAACAATTGAAGCAAAGCAGTGAGCAAAGTAACCTGCAACTGGAACAACGTTTGCAGCAAGCAGAAAAAGATGCGGCACAAGCTCAAGCCGCCGCGCAACAGCCCGTTCGCAGCAGTGCCGGCCCAAGCAATGTGAACAGCTTCAACCCCGCCGTGGCTATGATTTTGTCCGGCACTTACGGGCAACTCAGGCAAGACCCTGCCATACCCGCAACAGGTTTTGCGATGAATGCCAACAACACCGGGTACACGCGCGGATTTTCGCTCCAGGAATCGGAGCTGAGCATCTCTGCCAACATCGATCCGGAGTTCAGCGGTGTAGGCACGTTCTCTCTGGCTCCGGAGGGTGGCATCAGCGTGGAGAATGGCTTCGTGCAAAGCAGCGCGTTGGGCAACGGCCTCAATCTCAAATTCGGACGCTTCTTCTCCGGCCTCGGCTATCTCAACGAGCAACACTCGCACGTCTGGGATTTCGTCGATCAGCCGCTGGTGTATCGCGTGCTGTGGGACAACCAGATCGCCGATGACGGCCTGCAACTGAAATGGCTGGCGCCGACCGACATATTCGTCGAGATCGGCGGGGAGTTAGGCCGCGGGCTCGGCTTCCCGGGAACTAATCAGAACAAGAATGGCGCAGGATCAGGGGTTCTGTTCGCGCACATCGGTGACGACATCGGCATCGAGCAAAGCTGGCGCGCCGGTGTCTCGCTGCATGAGACCAGGCGCGTCGACGCGGTCAGCGTTGCCGTGCCAGATTTGCTTAATACAGCGGGCGGGGTGAGCAACAGTTTCAGCGGCGACAGTCAGACTACCGGGCTGGATTTTGTGTGGAAATACTCACACAACGGCAATATCCGCGAGCGCTATCTCAAGGTGCAGAGCGAATATTTCCGCCGCAAGGAAAATGGCCTGCTGACCTATGACTTCACGGCTCAAGGTGTTTCCCCTCCAGGCGCGAACACCCCCGGCAGCTATTCCGTCACACAAAGCGGCTGGTATCTGCAAAGCGTGTACCAGTTCATGCCGACCTGGCGCACCGGCTTGCGCTACGACCGGCTCGATTCGGGTACTGCCAGCGTGGGGGCGTCTATCGCGGCCAATGTCATCAGCAATTACGCGTTCAATCCCTCGCGTCTCACCTGGATGGTGGATTACAACCCCAGCGAATTTTCCCGCATACGCTTGCAATTGGCGCGCGACGACTCGCGGCAAAGACTGGCGGAAAATCAGATGTTCCTGCAATACATCATGAGTCTGGGCGCGCACGGCGCGCACCAGTATTAGATTTTACAAGGGTAGGAACGGGCCATGCCCGCGAACACAAAAATATCGCGGGCATGGCCCGCTCCTACAAGTGATTGATAAATTTATTGGAGCAATGACATGAATAAATTATTTTACACCATGGGGTTGATAGTTCTTGCAATCGTTTCCGCGCCCGCATTCGCTGCACTCAACGTGTTCGCCTGCGAACCGGAATGGGCGGCGCTCACGCAACAACTCGCGGGCAATCAGGCCAGCATCTACACCGCCACCGGCGCGCTGCAAGACCCGCACCAGGTGCAGGCACGCCCCAGCCTGATCGCCAAGGCACGCAGCGCGAATCTGCTGGTGTGCACCGGCGCGGAATTGGAAATCGGCTGGATGCCGGTGGTGCTGCGCGAATCCGGCAACAGCGCCATACAACCGGGCAGCAGTGGCAATTTTGAAGCGGCGCAATATGTGGCCATGCTGGAAGTCCCTACACGGCTGGATCGCGCCGAAGGTGATGTGCATGCGGCGGGCAATCCGCACATCCAGACCGATCCGCGCAACTTTCTGCCGATTGCCGAAGCGCTCAGCCAGCGCCTGATCCAGCTTGATCCGGCTAACACCGCATATTATCAACAGCAACTCGCCACGTTCAATCAGCAGTGGCGAGCAGCAATTGCAAAGTGGGAAAAGCAGGCCGCCCCGCTGAAGGGTGTGCCGGTCATTGCGCACCACAAAGGTTTTCCCTACCTGAACGACTGGCTGGGTCTGAAAGAAGTCGCCGAACTGGAACCCAAGCCCGGTATGGAACCCAGCGCGGCGTACTTGGGCAGGGTGCTGAACGAATTGCAACAACATCCAGCCAAGATGGTGATACGCGCCGCCTATCAGAATGAGCGGCCATCGGAATGGATCGCGGAACGCGCGCATATTCCCGCCGTAATGTTGCCCTTCACCGTGGGGGGCACACCGCAGGCGACCGATTTATTCACGATGTTCGATGACACAATTCAGCGTTTGCTGGCGGGGCTGAAATGAACGAAATCGAACTCAACATCCTGCTGCCTGCGTTCATCGCGGGTTTGCTGGTACTCGCAACGCACATCCCGTTCGGCATGAAGATATTGGAGCGCGGCGTGATCTTCGCCGATCTCGCCGTCGCGCAAATTGCCGGGATGGGGGTGGTCATCGCCGGATTACTGGATTTGACCGGGCAGCCGCTGCTGGTGCAACTGATCGCCGCTGCCAGCGCGCTGTGCGGCGCAGGGCTGCTGGCGTGGATCGAAAATCGTCTGGCTGAAGTCAAGGAAGCCTGCATCGGGCTGACCTTCGTGCTCGCCGCCAGCGGCGGCATTCTGCTGATGAGCCGCGACGTGCATTCAGGAGAGCACCTCAAGGATTTGCTGGTCGGGCAAATCCTTTGGGTGAGCACCGGTCAATTGATCGCCACCGCTTTATTGACCGTCGCATTACTCGCGCTGTGGCAGTGGAGCAAGCTGAAGACCCATTACTTGGGTTTCTACGCGCTGTTCGCCTTGGCCGTCACCGCCTCGGTGCAGTTGGTCGGCGTGTATCTGGTGTTCGCCAGCCTGATCGTGCCGGCACTTGCCACCTATCGCATCAAATACCGGCGCACGCACTATGCCTTTGCGATCGGCATCGCCGGTTATGCCGTCGGCCTGCTGCTGTCGGCATGGTTTGATTTGCCGAGCGGCGCAACGGTGGTGTGGACGATGGCTGCTACCGGAGTTCTTGCGGCCTGGTTGCTGAATCCGCGAAAAGTCGGCTGATTTTCTTTACAATGCGCGCATTGAATTTTTACGCGCATCCTAAATGACAGACCGTTACGCCGTCATCGGCAACCCCATATCACACAGCAAGTCGCCTGAAATCCATACGATGTTTTCTGAACAATTCAAAGGCAAGCCCGCAGGAGATATGGTCTATAAGGATCGTATCCTCGCCCCGCTGGATGGCTTTGCCGAGACCATCGAACGATTACGCAAAGAGGGCTACAAGGGTTGCAACGTCACGGTACCGTTCAAATTCGAGGCGTTTCAAGTAGCAACACAACGCACCGGGCCTGCGCAAATAATGCAAGCGGTAAATACGCTCAAATTTTTTGATGACGGCAGGATATTTGGCGACAATACTGATGGTAAAGGATTAGTCCGCGACATCAAAGAAAATCTCCACTTTGACATCGTCGGGAAACATATTCTATTGATGGGCGCCGGCGGAGCTGCACATGGTGTAGCCCAACCACTGTTTGATATAAACAGAAATCTTGCCGTTGTTAACCGCACAGTAGAGAAAGCGCGGCACATGACGGATGCTTTTGACAAACAGGATCAGACAACTGTAAATACCTACGAAGAACTAGTTGGTCAACGATTCGACCTCGTCATCAACGCCACTTCCAGTGGCTTGTCTGATGAAATGCCGCCGCTGCCGCCCGGTATCTTCGCACCCGGCGCGCTGGCCTACGACATGATGTACGGACGCGACACGCCGTTCATGAAATTTGCGCGCGCCAACGGTGCCGCCACTGTTTCCGATGGCCTCGGTATGTTGGTCGAGCAAGCTGCCGAATCCTTTTTCCTGTGGCGTGGCGAGCGTCCTGACACCGTGCCAGTCATCGCTACACTACGCCTGCCCTGAGCCCTTCGATAAACTCAGGACAGGAATGTCAAAGGGCAAGCAACAATGAAAAAATCCCGGGGTTGGCTGTTGCGCTGGATCTGGCGCGGCTTGGCGATATTCTTCGCTTTGCTGTTTCTGTATCAAGTGTGGCTATTCGCGCATGTCTGCTGGTGGGTGAAATTCAATCCCTCCAGCAGCGCGTTCATGGAAACGCGGTTGGAGATCATGCAGGACAAAAATCCTGATGCGGCGCTTCAACATCAGTGGGTCCCCTACGCGAAGATTTCTGACAATCTGAAGCGCGCGCTGATCGCCGCCGAAGACGCGAATTTTGTCGACCACGAAGGCTTCGACTGGGAAGGCATACAAAAGGCTTACGAAAAAAATCTCAAGAAGGGCAAAATCGTGGCGGGCGGTTCCACTATCAGCCAGCAGCTTGCCAAGAATCTATTCCTTTCCACCAAACGCACGCCATGGCGCAAACTGGAGGAAGCGGCGATCACCTTGATGCTGGAAGCGGTAATGGATAAGCAGCGAATTTTCGAGATTTATCTCAACGTCATCGAATGGGGTAATGGTGTGTTCGGCGCGGAAGCGGCTGCACGCCATTATTTTCAGGTGAGTGCGGCACAGCTCTCGGCAGATCAGGCCGCGAAGCTCGCAGCGATGGTGCCCAACCCGCGCTACTACGACAAACACCCTGAAGCGCGCGGCCTGCTGCTCAAGACCGACATCATTATGGCGCGCATGAACGATGTGGAAATTCCTTGAGCGGCTGGGCGAGGTTTTCTTTACAATAGCACGCGAATTTCCAGACACTGTGCCATGACCGATACCAACCAAGACCATCACTACACCGAAAATGTGCAGGATAACCTCAAGCAGGTTGAATCGCTGCTGCACAAACACGCCTTGCTGGAGGAGGTTATTCATCGGCAGGAACTGCCGCGCGAAGATCGCCACGCACTGGTTGACACCCTGGTACACAAGCAACACATTGCCGAACTGCGACGCAAGTTGAATAGCCTGCATCCTGCGGACATTGCCTACATTCTGGAAGCCTTGCCCATCGAACAGCGGTTGCTGGTATGGGACTTGGTCAAGTCGGAGCGCGATGGTGAAATTCTTATCGAGGTTTCTGATGCGGTGCGCGATTCGTTGATTGCCACAATGAATCGCGAAGAGTTGAGTGCCGCTGCGGGGCAGCTCGATGCTGACGAAATCGCCGATCTCGCCCCGGATCTGCCGCAAAACGTGATGCGCGACGTGTTCAAGTCGCTGTCTATCGAAGAACGCGAGCAGTTGCGCGCCGCGATCTCTTACGCGAAGGATTCAGTCGGTGCGCTGATGGATTTCAATATGATCCATATTCGCGGCGATATCTCGCTGGAGGCGGTATCGCGCTATTTGCGCCGCTTCGATGAACTTCCCGACCATACCGACCAGTTGTTTGTGGTCGATCGTGATGACCGCTTCATAGGGGTGTTGCCGCTCAATCGGATCGTGGTGAACGAGCCGGAAATGATCGTCAGCAAGGCGATGATCACGGATACCATACAACTGCATCCGGAAGAAAAGGCCGAACAAGCCGCCCAGTCTTTTGAACGCTACGATCTGGTTTCCGCACCGGTAGTGGACGAGGACGGCAAGCTGGTTGGACGGGTGACGGTGAACGTGGTGCTGGACTTCATCCGTACCGAATCGGAAAGCGACTTGTTAAACCAGGTCGGCTTGCGCGAAGAGGAAGATATTTTCGCCTCGGTGTGGAAAAGCGCGCAGAATCGCTGGACATGGTTGGCACTGAATCTTTGCACCGCATTTTTTGCCTCGCGCGTGATCGGCAGTTTTGAGGGAACGATTGCAAAATTCGTCGCGCTGGCCGCCCTCATGCCCATAGTCGCCGGTATTGCCGGCAATTCGGCGAATCAAACCACCACCATCATCATTCGCTCACTGGCCCTGGGACAAATCACCCAGGACAATGCGCGCAGATTATTGCTGAAGGAGTTGGCCATCAGTGCTTTGAACGGTTTGGTATGGGGCGGGGTTGCGGGATTATTCGCTTACTTCCTGTATCACAGCGTGTCGCTGGGCATCGTGATGACCAGTGCGATGCTGCTTAACCTGCTGGTGGCTGCGACCGTCGGCTTGGCCATCCCGCTCGTCATGCAAAAGCTTGGGCGCGACCCGGCCATCGGATCCAGCGTGATGATCACCGCTATTACCGACAGCGGCGGATTCTTCATCTTCCTGGGATTGGCGACAATCTTCCTGGTTTAAAAATATTTATGTAAATCCGGATTGCGGGCATCTGCTCAGCGGTTTGCCTGTCTTGGCTATCAGCCTGTTAGCGAATCGATAGTCCCGTTGTGGGGCATTTGAACGAACTCAGGATTTATAGAAGTACTTTTAAGAGCGGAAAGAACAACGCCCCGCGCTGAAACACGGGTTGTTGTGGAGGATTCTGAAAAAGCTAAAAAGGGCGAGGAAGCAGACCGCGCCCCTTGCGAGGCAGAACTACGCGCCCAGAATACCCTTCCCAGCTGACTTGGCTGCTGGTTTCTTGGCTGCTGCCTTTTTAGC